>CAVPXP010000007.1:0-543343 GCA_963709645.1 uncultured Gammaproteobacteria bacterium | reverse complement strand
GGCTTCGTCTTCAATCCGGTGACCTGGTCATGGAGCCTGTCTGCCCGCGATCTGTCGGTGAACTACGTGACGGCCTCGGTCCGGCGCGCCTAGGCATCGCCGTCGAATTCGGGCGCGGATCTCCCGCAGGACAGGCAGGGCGACGCGCACCTTGTCCGCGCCGATGGCATCGACGGCCTGACCGATGATCGGCGTGATGGATGCAAGCGCCGCATCGCGCGCCGCACGACCCGACGGGCTGATCGACACGAACTTGCGCCGCGCATCGTCCCAGTCCGGGCGGATATGGATGTGGCCCGCCCATTCCAGCTTGTTGAGCGTGTTGGTCATCGCCCCCCGCGTCAGGTGAAAGGCCTTGGCAAGCTGCGCGGGCGTCCGTTCGCCCCCGACGCGGGCCAGATGGTTCAGGACCGAAAAGTGGCTGAGTTCCATCCCCTTGGGCAACGCGCGGGACAGGCGGATGCGGACAAGCTGGTCGGCCATCACCAATTCGCTGAACAGCGCGACAGCCAGGGGTTCGTTCGGATCGCTCATTCGGGTCCCGTGAACGGCCGGTCATGGCTTAAGCTCGGGACCCGCGACCGCGCGGAGGCCACCGCCGCGGGATCGAGGTCGATCAGCGTGACGCAGGGATCGGTGCCGCCATCCGCCATGACCTCTCCCCAGGGGGCGACGGCAAGGCTGTGGCCATGCGTCCGGCGCGGTCGGGCGTCGGTCCCCGCCGGATGCGTGCCCGTCTGCGCCGGTGCAAGGATATAGCTTCCCGTCTCGATCGCGCGGGCCCTGAGCAGTACCTCCCAATGGGCAGCGCCCGTTGTCGGAGAGAATGCCGAAGGCACCGAAATGACGCCGGCCCCATGCTGCGCCAACCGACGAAACAGCGCGGGAAAGCGCAGATCGTAACAGACCGTCAGTCCCAGGACGATGTCGCCCAGATCGCAGATCACCGCGCGGTCGCCCGGCTTGTATCCCGCGCTTTCACGATAGCTCTCCGTCTCCGACACATCGACGTCGAACATGTGGATCTTGTCATATCGGGCCGCGATCCGGCCCTCCGGCGAGATCAGGAAAGACCGGTTGACGAAACGCCTGTCCTCGCCGCCGTCGTTCAGGGCAAGCGAGCCGATCAGGAGCCAGACGCCCAGCGCGCTGGCCTGCTCCCGGAGGGCGGCAAGCGTGATATCCAGGACTTCCGGCTGAAGCACCTCCTGCTGCCTCTTCCGGCTCGAGGACACGCAGTTCGTCACCTCAGGCGTCAGGATGAAGCGCGCGCCCCTCGCCGACGCCTCGGCAATCAGGCTCTGGGTGACCGGCAGGTTCGCCGCCGGATCGTCCCCGGAACACAGCTGAACAAGTCCGGCCCGGATCGTCATCCGGCCAACAACGGGTCGAGCTTGCCAGACCGGTCGAGCGCGTAGAGATCGTCGCAGCCTCCGACATGGGCGCTTCCGATGAAGATCTGCGGAACGGTGTGGCGACCACGGGCACGGGCCATCATCTTCTGCCGCTGCCCGGGATCGCGGGAGACGTCGATCTCGGTGAAGCTCACGCCCTTCTGCGCGAGAAGCCGCTTGGCGGCATGACAAAAGCCGCAGGTGGGCGAAGTGTAGATTTCGACGGTTTGCATGGACAATCACCAGTTATCGGTTTCAGCCGATACTTAAGGGGTCTTGCCCACGCGCGCCAGCACCAGAACCGACACTTGCGCGGCTCCCGCGTCGATGCAGGCCCCGGTGGCAGCCGCCAGCGTCGATCCGGAGGTCATCACGTCATCCACGATCACGACCTTCCGACCGGCCAGCGACCGCCGCGCCCGGATCGCCCCGTCGGTGTTGGCCTGACGCTCCTCGACCGTCATGCCGTCCTGCACGCGGGTCCTGCGCACGCGGACCAAACCGTCGGGCCGCACCTCCAGGGACGCCAGCCGCCCGATCTCGCGCGCCAGCTCCGCCGCCTGGTTGTAGCGTCGCTGCAAGAGCCTCAGCCAATGCGCGGGCACGGGCAGAAGCAAGGCCTCCGGCGACAGCACGGATGATCCCGCCTCGACCATCCATCTTGCGGCAGGCCTCACAAGATCGGTCCGGTCGCCATGCTTTAGGCCAAGGACGATCCGGCGCGCGCTTCCCGCATAGAGAAGGGCCGCCCTGCCCTTCACCCAGGGCCTCGGGGTTGCCAGGCAATCGTCGCACAAGTCGGTATGGCCCGACCCCTCACCGATCAGGGGCGCCCCGCACAGATCGCAGACGATGCCGCGGATGAAGGGGGTCTCGCGCCAGCATGAGGCGCAGAGACCATGCGCGCCATCGACCAGCGCGCCGCAGGCAACGCATTGATCGGGATAAAGAATGCGCAGGACGCTTTGCATCCCCATCACGTCCGGCTACCTATGTCTGGAAGCCACGGCGTATCCATGAGCAATCCCGTTCCCCTGACCGATCACGCAGCCCTGCTGCGCAACCGCGCCCGCGCGGCGGCGATGACCGAACCTGCGCTGTTCCTGCACCGGCACATCGCCGACCTGGTGCAGGAAAGGCTGATGGAGGTTAACAGGACGTTTACGCGTCCCGCCCTGATTGCTCCGTTCCCCGAGACCTTCACGGGGATCGTTCCGGGAGCGGTTCTGGCTGAGGACGCGGAGGTCCTTTCGCTTGAGCCGGGCGCGCACGACCTCGTGCTCCACCTCCTGGCGCTTCACTGGGCGAACGACCCCGTGGGGCAGCTTGTCCAATCCCGGCGCGCCCTGGCGCCTGACGGGCTGTTCCTTGGCGCGACCTTCGGCGGACAGACCCTCCACGAACTGCGCGTGTCCCTGGCCGAGGCCGAAGCACGGCTCCGCGGCGGTCTGTCGCCCCGCGTGGCCCCCATGGGCGAGATCCGGGATCTAGGTGGCCTTCTCCAGCGCGCGGGCCTCGCGCTTCCCGTGGCCGACAGCCTGACCCTCACGGTAGAGTATCAGACCCCCCTGCATCTGATGCGCGACCTGCGCGCCATGGGCGAGGGGAATGCGCTTTGGGCGCGCGCCCGGTCCTTCATGCCGCGTGGTCTGTTGTCCCAGGCCTGCGAGATCTACACGGACGCCTTCAGGCGACCCAATGGCCGGGTTCCGGCCACGTTCGAGGTCGTGTTCCTCACTGGTTGGGCGCCCTCGGACTCGCAACCGCAACCCTTGCGGCCCGGGTCGGCGACGACGCGCCTGGCCGACGCCCTGGGCACGGTCGAGGCGCCTGCCGGGGACAAGACGGGTAACGATCCGGTTTGACCTTGGGCGAAATCCGGTTATCTGCCCGTCCAACCCTTTCCATCCGAGACCGAAGTGGTGATGATGCTAGACGCGAATGCCCAGCGGACCGAGATCACGTTGAAAGACGATCAGAACAAGCCCGTGAGCCACTTTCCTGTGGATCACCCGCCAGTCAAACGTCCGAAAACGGGCATTCTGCTGGCCAACCTCGGCACGCCGGATGGCTATGACTACTGGTCGATGCGGCGCTACCTGAACGAATTCCTGTCGGATCGCCGCGTGATCGACTACAGCCCCTGGATCTGGCAACCGCTGCTTCAGGGCATCATCCTGACCAAGCGACCGTTCTCGTCCGGGGCGGCCTACAAGTCGATCTGGAACGAAGAGGCGGGGGAAAGCCCGCTCATGACGATCACCAAGGCCCAGACCGAAAAGCTCCGCAATGCGATGAAGGAGCGGTTCGGGGAGGATGTGGAAGTCGACTTCTGCATGCGCTACGGCAACCCGTCGACGCCGTCGAAGGTGCGTGAGATGACCGAGAAAGGGTGCCGGCGCATCCTGTTCTTCCCGCTCTATCCGCAGTATTCCGGCGCCACGACAGCCACCGCGAACGACCAGTTCTTCCGGTCCCTGATCACCGAGAAGTGGCAACCGCAGGTCCGCACCGTTCCACCTTATTTCGACCGGCCATCCTACATCGACGCGCTGGCGCAATCGGTCGAACGTGCCTATGCCGACATGGAAACAAGTCCCGACATCCTGGTCTGCTCCTACCACGGCGTGCCGAAACGGTATCTGATGGAGGGTGATCCCTACCATTGCCAGTGCCAGAAGACGACGCGGTTGCTCAAGGAACGCCTTGGCTGGGACGACCAGAAGATCATCACGACGTTCCAGTCGCGCTTCGGTCCCGAGGAATGGTTGCAGCCCTACACCGTGGAAGAGGTCGCAGCGCTGGCCAAGGCAGGCAAGAAGCGCATCGCGGTGATCGCCCCGGCATTTTCCGCCGATTGCATCGAGACGCTGGAAGAGATCAACGAAGAGATCCGCGAAAGCTTCGAGCACGCAGGCGGCGAGAGCTTCACCTATATTCCCTGCCTGAACGACGATGACGCGCACATCTCGGCCTTGAGCGAGGCCATCCAGGAAAACCTCACGGGCTGGCTGGGCTGAGTTCCCGGATTTCGACCCCTGAAACCAAAAGCGCCCCGGCATGGCGGGGCGCTTGGTCCGTGACTTGAGGTGAGAACAGTCAGATCAGCAGGACCTGCGTGCCCGGTCCCGTCAGCGAGTAGAGTTCCGCGATATTCTCGTTGAACAAACCGATGCAGCCGTTCGACGACCGCCGCCCGATCTTGCGCGTGTCATGCGTTCCGTGAATGCGGTAGTAGGTCCAGCCGAGGTAAAGCGCGTGCGTCCCCATGGGATTGTCCGGCCCCGGCGGCACGAACTCCGGCCACTCCGGATTGCGGATTCGCATGGCGGGGGTGGGCGACCAGCTTGGTCCTTCGACCTTGCGGATCACGCTGGTGCGGCCGCGTCGCGTGAGGTCGTCCGACATCGGAACGCTGGTCGGATAGAGCTTGTAGACCGATTGATCGGCCGACCAGAAGTGGAGCGCCCGCGACGAGATGTCGACAAGAATCGCGCCGCCGCGAAGCGTGTCGAAATAGGGCTGCCATTCAAGCGTGCGGAAGCTAGAGGCATTCCGGCGAACGGCCTCTCCCGGTTCATCCCGGAATTCGATGTCTTGAGCGATCGCGGGCGCGGCCAGCACGCTTGTTGCAGCGGCCGTGGTCACAAGGAATCCGCGACGCGTCAGCGGTGTTTTCGGTGGTGTCTTCATCGGGGTCTCCATCAGAACGCGCGATTCTGCACAGGAGAACATATGCCCTTGCGCGACGTTCCGCAAATCAAACAACTGTCAGTATGCCTTTCCGGCAACGGTTGCATTTGAACCGGGGGCGGCAAGGCTGTAAGCCGTCACGGAAATCTGTAACAGAGTCCGTCATGAAGAAGCTAATCGTCTCGCTCACCGCCCTTGTGATTCTCTCGGCCTGCGCTGCTCCGGCACCGCGTATCGGGCCGGACGGTCGTCCCTTGCCTCAGGCCTATACGATCACGTCCCGCGATACCGACAAGATTCAGTTCCGGATGCTGGATTCGGTGAATGCGCTCAGAAGCGTACAGGGCGCGCGACCGCTTGAGCTCGACTCGCGCCTGAACGCGGCAGCGGCGACCCATTCCCGCGACATGTCCGTCCAGAACCGGCCGTGGCACTTCGGGTCGGATGGCTCGTCCCCGATCGACCGCGTGCAGCGGGCCGGGTTTCAGGGAATGCTTCTTGGAGAGAACATCTCGGAGACCTATGAGACGGAGCTCGAGACGCTGAGCGCCTGGATGGAAGATCCGGCCACACGCGGCGTCCTCCTGGACCCGCGCGCAACCGACATGGGATTCTCCTGGTTTCAGGAACCGAACGGAAAGATCTGGTGGACGCTGATCACCGGCGCGCGCCAGTCGCAGACCTTCGGTCAGTCGTAGATCGAAATCGGGGTGCCGGTGCGCACCATCGAATAAATCTCTTCCATCTCGTCGTTCGTCGACGGCGATGCAGCCCCAGGTCCAGTCCTTCGTGCTGACTCGCAGGCCATTCGGCTGTCCGTGGATGAAGATGTCTCCACCCGGCGATACGCCCATCGCCTGCGCCCTCGCCATGTCGACCGCGTTCGGATACGAGATCCCGATCGACAGGTGAAACCGGCTTTCCGGGTTGCGGCGGTCGATGATGTAGTCCCCCACGGGCGTCCGCCCGTCGCCCTCCTGCTCCTTGTGGCCGGTGGGCGCGAAGCCAAGGTCGATGTCGTAGACCTTCGAGCGCCACGTCATGGTGAAGAAGGTACATCTTGCGCGAGTCCTTGTAGACGAGAACGCGAGTCACCTCGGGACCGTCGTACTTCACGAACTTGGAGGGCGCGCAGCCCGTCAGGAACAGTGCGCATGCGACGAGAGTCGCGAACAACCTGCAGTAGTTTCATACTGCCTGCCCGTTCCGAATTCTGATTTCGGTTGAGGCCCTTATAACCAAACAAAGCGGCTCACCGGAATACACTTTCGTTTGCAAGATCACTTCTCTTTGGCAGAGGGGGCATCGTGCAGTCGCTCCTCGATCGCCGTAAGCCGGGCAAGGACCTCGTCGCGATAGGCATCCGTGCGCTCGCCCTCCTCCGCGTTATGGGCGTCCTGCATCGAATTGACGATCAGACCGACAAGCAGGTTCACCACCGCAAAGGTCGTCACCATGATGAAGGGCACGAAGAACGCCCAGGCATAGGGGTAGATCTCCATCACCGGGCGAACGATCCCCATGGACCAGGATTCCAGCGTCATGATCTGGAACAGCGAATAGGCCGACAGGCCCAGAGGTTCCGAACCAGTCGGGAAAGCTTGCGCCGAACAGCTTGGTCGCCATCACCGCACCGATGTAGAAGATAAGCGCCATCAGCAGGAACACCGAGCCCATCCCGGGCAGGGCGGTGATGAACCCCTCAACCACACGGCGCAGTCGCGGCGCGACCGAGATCACCCGCAGCAGCCTGAGAATTCGCAGCGCCCGCAGGACGCTGAAGCGTCTGGGCCCCCGGCAGGAGCGAGCTTCCGACGATGACGAAATCGAAGATGTTCCAGCCGTTCCTGAAGAAGGACAGCCGGTAGGCCACAAGCTTCAGCGCGATCTCGACCACGAAGATCGCAAGGCAGGTCATGTCCAGGGCCCGGATCAACGGCCCCCAGTCAGCCATGATCGAAGCCGATGTCTCAAGCCCCAGCAGAACCGCGTTGAAGAGGATCACCGCGATGATCCCGTTCCGGACAATTGGCCGTTCAAGAAAGTCGACGATGCGTTGGCTCAAGATGTGGCTCCTGCAATGCGCTCAGCGCGTGAGAGCAGCGACAAGCTCGACATGGCTGCTCCAGCGGAACTGGTCGATAACATCCACCCATTCAAGAGTATATCCGCCAGAAACAAGGATTTCAGCATCCCGCGCAAAGGTGATGGGGTTGCACGACACCAGCGCAAGCCTTCCCGGCCCGGCCGCCGCCAGCCTTTCGGTCTGCGCCTCGGCCCCCGCGCGCGGCGGGTCCATGACCGCTGCCGCGAATGACCCAAGCTCGGAGGCTTCAAGCGGGCGGCGAAACAGATCGCGAGTTTCGGTCGTCACCTGCCGCAGCCCGGATGCAAACCGCCATCCCCGATCCAGCGCGCTCAACATGGCTGCATCGCTTTCGACGGCATGGACGCGGGCCGTCCGCGCAAGAGGCAAGGCGAATGTTCCCAGACCCGCGAAAAGGTCCACGATCGCGGCGGCATCGCCCACAGCCTCGGCCACGCTAGCCAGCAAGGCCTGCTCCCCTTCCTGCGTGGCCTGCAGGAAGGCGCCGGGTGGGGGAATGACCTGGGCGGGGCCAAGGGTCAGGATCGGCGGCCTCCGTTCCACCACGACTTCGCCGTTCCACGTCAGCCGGGGCAGATCGAAACACTCGGCGGCCGCCACAAGGTCGCTCCAGAGCGGCCGGTCCATCGGCTTGGCGTCCCCCACCGCGACGTCGATGCCCGCCTCCGTGCGGGTCACGGTCAGGCGGATCTCGGTCTTCCGGGACGCTCCAAGGCGTGTCAGAGCTTCCAGCGCGGGAAAGGCCGATAGGATCTCGGGATGCAGAACCTCGCAGCCCTCCACTTGGACGACGGTTCCGCTGGCACGGGTGTGGAACCCGACCAGAGCCCCCGACTTGGTGCGGACACCGGACAGGGCGGCCCGCCGCCGGGTGCGGGGCGGAGAGGTGTGAACCTGGCGAACCACCGCGGAAATCCCGCGTGCCGCCAGTGCGCTTTCGACCAGCCCCGCCTTCCAGGTCGCCACGAATGCGTCGGCCGCATGCTGGACCGCGCAGCCACCGCAGGTCTTGTAGCGCGCGCATGGCGGGCGCACCCGGTCCGGGGACGGGGTGACGATCCGGGGGGCGATGATCCGGCCCGCCTCGACCGCGCCCTCCACGACCTCGCCGGGCAGGGTGCGCGGCACGCGGATGGGCCCGGCGGCGATGCCGTCCCCTTTGTGGCCAAGGCGTTCGATCGTGACGGTCTGGTGCATGGCTCGCGCCATATCGTGCCGCAGCCGGGCGGTCTAGCCGCCAGAGTGAACGGCGGGGCTGAAGGCGAAGCCTTCGGGACTGAGAATGGTCGCCTCCCGAAGTCCATGCGGCTTGTCTCTGGGCTTTTCGATGACAGTGCCGCCTGCGTCTTCCGCCCGCGCCACCGCCGCATCGGGGTCGATCCCGAACAGGTAGAACTGCGCCCCTGCCCCACGCGGCGGAGTCTCGGGCACCAGCCCCAGAAGCGGATGCGCGCCGAATGTGCCATCGGAATGGATCTGGAACATCGTGGCGCCATGCCGGACGATGGCAAAGTCCCGGGACAGGCGGTGGATCGCCAACCCGAAGGTCGCCTCGAGAAACTCGGCCAGACGGATCACATCCGGACTGAGAAGGTTCACCCCGACGCCGGTCAGGCTTCGCCCGAACTCCGCCGCATCCGCTGTTTCCAGATCCATGGCTCCCTCAACCCCCCACCACCGGAACGTCAGGCTATTCGGCGGCCTCGGCGACGCCGATGAAACCGCCCGACTGCCGATCCCAGAACCGGGCATAGAGCCCGCCCGACGCCAGCAACTCGTCATGCGTGCCGTCTTCGACGATGCGTCCTTCTTCCAGCACCACGATCCGGTCCATCCGCGCGATGGTGGACAGCCTGTGCGCGATGGCAAGCACCGTCTTGCCCTCCATCACGTTCTCCAGGGCGTCCTGGATCAGCGCCTCGACCTCGCTGTCCAGCGCGCTGGTCGCCTCGTCCAGGACGAGGATCGGCGCATCCTTCAGGATCGCCCGCGCCAGGGCGATCCGCTGACGCTGCCCACCCGACAGCTTGACCCCGCGCTCGCCCAGATGCGCGTCATATCCCTTCCGGCCCTTGTGGTCCTCAAGGCCTTCGATGAACTCATGCGCCTCTGCCCGTTTTGCGGCCGCAGATCACGTCCTCCATGCTGGCGCCGGGTCGGCCATACAGGATGTTGTCCCGCGCCGAGCGGTTGAACATCGCGGTTTCCTGCGTGACCATGCCGATCCGTTGCCGCAGGCTGTCCTGGGTCACGCCACGGATGTCCTGTCCATCGATCAGGATCGCGCCCTTCTCGGGGTCATAAAGGCGCAAGCAGAAGCGCCACCAGCGTGGATTTCCCGGCCCCCGACGCACCCACGATCCCGAGTTTCTCGCCTGGGGCTATGTCAAGGTGAATGCGGTCCACGCCGCCCGTGTCCCGCCCATAGGCGAAACTCACCGTGTCATAGGTCACCCGCCCGTCGGGAACGTTCAGGGCGGGCGCGCCGTCCCGATCCGAGAGCCGGTGTGAGCGGGGTCAGCGTACGCATTCCGTCCTCGACCTCGCCCACGCTGGCAGTAGATGCCCATCAGCGTGAAGCTGACCCAGCCGGTCATCTGCGCGATCCGGATCGAAATCGCGCCCGCCGCCGCGATATCCCCGGCGGTGGCGTTGCCGTTCGTCCACAGGACCAGCGTGCCGCCGATCAGCAGGACCGGCAGAACTCCCGCCAGCGCCATCAGCGCAAAGCGGAACACAGCCGCCACGCCGCCGAAATCCAGCGCGCGTGCACGAAAGGTGCGGCATCGCGTCCGTGGCGGCCGTATCCTCGAATCCGTCATGGGCGAACAGCTTGACCGTCTTGATGTTCGTCACCGTATCCACGATCTGACCCGTCACCATCGTCCGCGCCGCCGGCCCGCGCCTTGGCCAGCGCCCGGATGCGCGGCATGAACCAGCGGATCAGCAACAGGTAGGCGACCAGCCAGACCGCCAGCGACAGCGCGACCCAGATATTGATCGTGGTCAGCAGCAGCACCGACCCGATGATCGAGGCGAGCGCGAAGAAGACGACGTTGATGACCTCGTTGGCCACATCCGTCAGGGCGCGGGCCGTCTGCATCTGCTTTTGCGCGATGCGTCCGGCGAAGTCGTTGTCGAAGAAGGTCACCGACTGGCCCAGCGTCCAGCGGTTCAGACGGGTCAGCACAAGCGGCATGACGTTGGGCTGCACCACGACCGAGTTCGCATAGGCCGACGCGCCGAAGGCGATGGGCCGCAGGATCAGGAAGAACCCGTCACCGCCACGATCACCCACAGGTTCTCGCCGAAGAAGGCCCCCGGACCGCTGCCCAGCGCAGCGTCGATGACAACGCCCAGAAGCAGGGCCGTGACGACCTCGAGCGTGCCCGAGGCCGCCGAGATCGCGCCCGCGATCAGCAAGACGGGCATGGATCCCGACAACGCCCAGCGAAAGAAGGCCAGCAGGGTCGACGGCGGCGGGCCGTCTGCCTGCCGGAACGCGTCGATGGTGTCCGAAAACCTCATTCCGCCGCCTCCGACGCACCGATGAACCCGCCCGACTGGCGCGCCCAGAACCCGGCATAAAGCCCGCTCATGGCCAGAAGCTCGTCATGGCTGCCCTCCTCGACGATATGGCCATCGTCCAGGACCAGGATCCGGTCCATCCTGCGCGATGGTGGACAGCCGGTGGGCGATGGCGATCACCGTCTTGCCCTCCATCATGCCGTACAGCGTGTCCTGGATCGCAGCCTCGACCTCACTGTCGAGCGCGCTGGTCGCCTCGTCCAGGATCAGGATCGGCGCGTCCTTGAGGATCACCCGCGCCAGCGCGATCCGCTGACGCTGCCCGCCCGACAGCTTCACGCCGCGCTCGCCGACCTGCGCATCATAGCCTGCGCGGCCCTCCGGGTCCTTCAGATCGAGGATGAACTCATGCGCCTCGCGCCCGGTTGGCGGCGGCGATCACCTCTGCCTCGGTCGCATCGGGGCGACCGTAGAGGATGTTGTCGCGCACCGACCGGTGCAGGAGCGAGCTGTCCTGCTGGACCATCCCGATTTCGCCGCCGCAGGCTGTCCTGGGTCACCTCCGCGATGTCCTGCCCGTCGATCAGGATGCGCCCGCCATCGACGTCGTAGAACCGCAAGAGCAGCTTGACCAAGGTGGACTTGCCGGCACCCGACCGGCCGATCAGGCCCACCTTCTCGCCCGGTGCGATCGTCAGGTCGATCCGGTCGAGGCCGCCCGATCCGCGACCGTAGTGGTGCGAAAGCCGCTCGCATTTCGATCCGCCCGTCGCGCATCCGCAGGTCCTGCGCACCGGGTGCGTCGACCAGCGTGATCGGCTGTGCGATCGTCTCCATCCCTTCGGCCACAACGCCGAGGTTGCGAAAGAACGACGGACAGCGCCCACATGATCCAGCCCGTCATCGCGTTGAGCCGCAGCGTCAGCGCGGTCGCCGCCGCCACCACGCCGACCGTCGCGGAGCCTGCCGACCAGAGCCAGATCGCCCAGCCGACGACGCCGACGATCAGGATGCCGTTCAGCGAACACCAGCGCTGACGTCCATGATCGTGTAGATCCGCATTTCGGTCTGGAAGGTCGTGCGCGGTCTTCTCGATCGCCTCCTTGGCATAGTTCGAGTTCGCGGTCGTGATGGGCGAACAGCTTGACGGAATGGATGTTGGTGTAGCTGTCCACCACCCGGCCCGGTCACCGACGCGCGCATCCGAGGTCGCCTTCGACGCCGGACCGACCCGGATCAGCGTCCAGCGCACGAGGGCGCCGTAAAGCACCAGCCACAGCAAGCAGCGGGATGGCCAGGCGCGGATCCGCGTCCGACAGCAGGATCGCCGCGCCGATCAGGTAGGCCAGCGCAAAGGTGATCGCGTCGAACAGCTGAAAGATCGCGTCGCCCGCGGCCGGTGGCGTCTGCATGATCCGGTTGGCGATGCGACCGGCAAAGTCGTTCTCGAACCAGCCCACCGACTGACGCAGCACCTGGCGATGGGCGCGCCAGCGGATCAGCGTTCCGAAGTTCGGCATGATGGCATTGTTCAGAAGCAGAACGTCGAGTCCCTGAAGGGCTGGCCGGATCAGCAAGATGAAGACGGCGACCAGAATCAGTTCCGGTCCCGTGGTTCGACCAGACCTCGTCGGGCGCATCGTCCGACAGAAAGTCGACGACCCGGCCCATATACCAGATCAGCCAGATCTCCACCGTCGCCACGACAACGGACATCGCGGCTGTTGCCGCGTAAACCTTTGTGAAAGGACTGCGAATACTCCCGCAGGAACGGCCACAGCCGCGTCGGCGGGCGTGTCCGATTCCGTATAGGGCGTATACGGATCGACCAGATTTTCGAAAAAGCGGAACATGGGGGCAATGCCTCTGCTTACCACCGGCATATAGCGGCAAACGGATCAAAGAAAAACCATCACGGCCGACAGCGCCAGGACGAGCGGCCATGATCCGCGTGAAGACGCGCCACGCCAGAGGAGTGGTCAGCAGGTAGGCCAGCAGGCTGCCGGCCATCGTCCAGAACAGGCAGACGAACAGGTTGAGGCCGGAAAAGGCCGAAGCCAGCCGCTGCGCTTCCTGGATCGGTGGAAGCCCGATCGCATAGCCCGAAGATGCGGCCAGCGCGATGGCCCAGACCTTGGGGTTGACCCACTGGAACAGCACCGCCTCGAGAAAGCTGAAGGGGCGGTCACGCTCCTCGGCCCGGGGGCGACGGTCGGCGGTATAGAGCTTCCACGCCATCCACAAGATCCACGTCGCGGCGAGGATCTTGAGCAGGATCTCAAGTCCCGGACGCGCGGCCAGCAGGGCGCCGATGCCCAGGCCGGTAAGACCCGAGGTGATCCCGACGCCGACCGCGACGCCGAGGATATGTGGCACGGTCCGCCGAAGCCGAAGCGCGCGCCGGTTGCGGTCAGCAAGATGACGTTCGGCCCCGGCGTGAACAGTCCCGAAGAAGACGAAAGCATAAAGCGGGTCGATCACGCGCCGTCCCGATCCGCAAGCAGGGCGTCGCGCGACAGCGCAAAGCCCGATGCGATCCAGCGCGCTTCCAGCCGCGACAGTTCCTGGCCCAGCGCCGGGCCCGAAAGCCTGGGCATCAGGTCGGCGGAAGACACGGGAAAAACCGCCGCCGCACCATCGGCGATTTCCTCCCGCCACATCGTCGGCAGGGGCGAGCCCAGGACTGCCGCCCGCGCCAGGGCGGTGTCGCGCGCCAGTTCGGCGCCACTCCTGAAGGCGACCTCGCCCAGACCCGCCGCGGCGCCGATGCCGTCCCGGATGATGCGATGCCGCCGCGCGTCGGACTTCGACAAACGCAATGCGTCCTGAGGATCCTCGCCACCCAGAACCGCCAATCGGCGCATGGCGTCCGGAAGGGTCCCCGTGACGCCTTCCAGGTGGACCAGGGGCGCCAGGGCGGTGGTCCCGGCACCGGAAAGCACACGCGCCAGAACCCCGGTCTGCTCCATGACTGCGACCTCGGGCGCGGGATCGACGGCGGACAAAAGCTTCCGAACCTCGGACCCGACCCGCTCGCGGGACAACTGGTCCAGCCCGTCAAGATTGGCGGCTATCGCCGCAAGCGCCTCGGGATCGAAACCCAGCGTGGTGTCGGCATACCAGGCGTGGAAGCGGAAGTAGCGCAGGATGCGCAGGTAATCTTCCCGGATGCGCGCATCGGCGTCGCCGATGAAGCGCACACGCCGCGCCTCAAGGTCCGGCAAGCCGCCCAGCGGATCGACCACCGCGCCGTCGCGATCGGCATAGAGCGCGTTGATCGTGAAGTCCCGCCGCGCCGCATCCCCGGCGACATCTGTCCCGAACGAGACTTCGGCGTGCCGGCCATCGGTGGCGACATCCCGGCGAAAGGTCGTGACTTCGAACGGGCGGCCGCCGCTGAGAAGGGTCACCGTCCCATGCTCGACACCTGTCGGGATTGCCGCAAGCCCCGCAGCCTGCGCGGACCCGATCACCTGATCCGGCGTTGCATCGGTCGCCACGTCGATGTCGGAAACGGGCTCGCCCAGCAGCGCATTGCGCACGCATCCACCGACATAGAAGGCGGTGTGGCCCCTGCTCTCCAGCGCCTTCAGCACCTTCCGGGCCGCAGGATCCATCAGCCACGCCGCGTCGATACGCATCAGTCCCCCAATCGCTCAGCCAGCGCCCTGAGGATCCGGGCCGTCGCTCCCCAGATGTAATAGGGGCCCCAAGGAACGGTGTAGTATCTGCGCTCTGTCCCGCGCCAGATCCGGCTCTGGACACTGAAACGGGACAGGTCGGTCACATGCGCCAGCGGCACCCGGAACACCTCCGCCACCTCGCCGGCTTCGGGCACCGGATCGAACGGGGCGTGGACCAGCGCCAGGACGGGCGTGACCTCGAAGCCCGTGACCGTCTCGTGCGACGGCATGGTCCCCAGGACCTCGACGATATCCAGCGGCAGACCGACTTCCTCACGCGCCTCGCGCAAGGCCGCACCGACTGCCCCTGCGTCCCCGGGATCGACCTTGCCCCCGGGAAAGGCGACCTGGCCGGGGTGATGCTTGAGGGCCGAAGACCGCTTGGTCAGCGTGACTTCACCCGACACCGACACAGCCACAATGACCCCGGCCGGTCTGAGCTTGCGGTTCGGCGCCAGCGCAACCGGCGGATTCAGATCAAAGTCGGACGACGGCCGCCCCGCTTGCGCGAGGGCTGCGACCAAGCGCGCGCGCAGGGTGTCAGTCGTCATTCGTGGGCGCGCCCCCTGCGCCCGACCCTAGGTCCGCGGGGTCGAACTCGTAATGCGCTCCGCAGAACTGGCAATCGGCGGTGACAACGCCGCCCTCTGTGGTCATCTCGGCGATATCCTCGCGGGAGGTTGCCGACAGGCTGTTTCGCACGCGGTCCGCAGAGCAGGTGCAACCGAACGCCACGGGCTGCGCATCGAAGACACGCGGTCCCTCCTCGTGGAACAGGCGGACCAGAAGATCCGTGGGCTGGACCCGGGGGCCGACAAGTTCGAACTCCTCGACCGTTTGCAGAAGGGTCGTGGCGCGGTTCCAGTTCTCCTCCGCCTCCCCCTGAAGGACATCGCCCGCTTCCAGCAGGCCATCCTCACCGCTGCCGCCGTCCCGGGCTTCCAGCTGCGACTTCGGCATGTGCTGCAGCATCACGCCCCCCGCGCGCCAGCCCGCATCCTGGCCCGGTTCCTGCGACCGTCCATAGCTGAGCGCGAAGCGTGTCGGCAGCTGTTCGGACTGGGCGAAATAGGTCTCTGCACAGTTGGACAGGGAGCCTCCGGCAATCGGCGTGATGCCCTGATAGGGAACCATGTCCCGACCCTGGTCGATCAGGATCCCGAAGAACCCGCGACCGATCTGCTGGAACGGTGTCACGTGTGGATCAAGCGCGTCGGCATCGAAGCTCGCGAAAGCGCGGATGCGCGCCGGCTCACCGTCTTCGCCGGGCCCGAAATAGTCCGTCGCGATCAGGCGCACCGGCCCGTCGCCGCGGATCTGGAGCGACAGTTTCCAGCGCAGCTTGATCGTTTGCCCGATAAGCGCCGTGATCAGCGCGGCCTCGGCGACCAACGCCTCGATCGCCGGGGGATAGCTGTGCTGGGCCAGAACCTGATCGAGGACACCGTCAAGCCTCGCCACCCGTCCGCGGACATCCGCGCGGTCAAGCTGGAACGGCAGGACGGTGTCGTCCCAGGCGATACGTGATCCGAGTGTCATGGGGTTTCCTTCGGGCCTGGCCCTTGGCATACCGCGTCCATATAGGTGCCGCAACACGAGGTCCAACCCCCCATGATCCCCCGCTACGGCGAACCCGTGCGCGGACAGACGCGCTACCGTCGTCGGCCGGGTGCCTACGCGATCCTTGTGCGCGGGGCCGAGATCCTGCTGACGCACCAGGCGGAACCGTCGCCCGAACACCAGCTTCCGGGGGGCGGCATCGATCCCGGTGAGCCGCCGATCACCTCTCTCCATCGGGAAGTGATGGAAGAGACCGGCTGGCACGTCGCGAACCTGCGATACCTGCGCAGCTACCGGCGCTTTACCTACATGCCCGAATACGACCTCTGGGCAGAAAAGCTGTGCCACATCTTCACGGGTCGTCCAACGCTTCGGATCAGCGAGCCGACCGAAGCCGGACATACGGCCGTCTGGACAGACCTTGGAACCGCAAGGCGGATCCTCGCAAGCGAGGGTGACAGGCGCGTCCTGTCATCCTTCCTGCGGGACCGAACCTGATCACCGCTCAAGCAAGACAGCCGACACGTCATCCGGAAAATCCTCTCCTCCGGCGTAGTCGACCAGATCGCTGACGATCGCCTCAAGCAGCCTGGGCCCCCGAAACCGGGCGTTGCGCCTGAGCATCGCGGTAAGGCCGTCGTCGTCCAGCAGCGTGTTTTCGCGGTTCGGGCATTCCGTGACGCCATCGGAATAGATCAGGAACCGGTCTCCGGGATGCAGGATGGCGTCGAATGCCGAATACTCGGCGTCCTGCAACAGGCCCACCGGCATGCCGCCGCTGCCCACGAATTCGATCCGGCCATCGGCACGCAGGATCAGCGGGTTCGGGTGCCCCGCCTGGGCTATGCGGATCCGCCCGGTGCGCAGGTCGCAATCCGCCAGAAGCATGGTCAGGTAATGTTCCGTCTCCATGTCTTCAGAGATCAGGCGGTTGAGTATCCCGCAAACCTCTTCCGGCGGGCGCATGGAGTAGATCCCCATGTCGTCGATCGTCAGGGCCACGTTCTGTTCGGGCGACGACCCGGTGAGATATCCTGCAAGCCGCGCCGTCATGAGCGCAGAGGCGATGCCGTGACCCGCAACATCGATGCCGTAGATCCCGACACGCGTTTCGCTGACCCGGAACAGGCCGACCAGATCGCCGCCGATATGCCCGCTGGGCCTGAGAAGAAGCGACACCTCCGCTCCGGGCAGTTTCCGATGCCTCTCGGGCACAAGGGACTGTTGAAGGCGTCGCGCCTCGTCCAGATCGCGATCAAGGGCGCGATAGACCGCCCGAAGCTCATCCAGCGTCTCGGCCAGCTTGCGGTTCCGGTCGGTGACCACCCGTTGCATCGTCAGGATACGTTCACCCGCGGCCAGCCTTGCCCGAAGTTCCGCCGCGTTCACCGGTTTGGTCAGGAAGTCATCGGCCCCTTCTTCCAGACCCATGGCGACATCATGTTTTTCGGTGCGGGATGTCAGCAATATGAAATAGCCGTAGCTCTCATGATCCAGCGCCCGGTAGGCCGCGCAGAATTCGAGCCCGGTCATCCCCGGCATCATCCAGTCGCTGAGGATGAGATCCGGGTTGCGGTCGCGACAGATCTCCAACGCGTCCTCTCCGGACCCGGCCTCGCTGACGTCATAGCCCCAGCGACGCAGAAGCGCGGTCAGGATCTTGCGCTGCACCCGGCTGTCATCGACGACAAGCACATGGCGCACGGCATCGGGCGATGGCCCGAGGGTCTTCCCGGCCACCCGTTGTCCGATGGTGTCGACAGCATTCATGACCCGTCCCCCGGTGCGTGCCTTCGTGATCGCGATACCTGCGTTAAGATGGAATGAAGCCAAGAATTGTCTGCTTTCGCCGCCCGACGGAAAGCCTCCGTTAATCGCAGATCCCTAGGAATGTTCCCGGGGTTTCGAAGATGGTGAGGTGAGACATGATAAGTTGGGAGCGCGTTCACGAATTGCGCGATGAAGTTGGGGATGACGACTTTGCCGAAGTCGTCGAGTTGTTTCTTGAAGAGGTCGACGCCGTCATGGCGCGATTGCGCGGGGCGCGTGATCTGGCCAGCTACGAGGCCGATCTGCACTTCCTGAAAGGCAGCGCGATGAACCTTGGGTTCCGCGCGCTGGGTGCCCTGTGCCATGATCGGGAGCGGCGGATGGCGGCGGATCCGGGCAGTGCGCCCGATCTCGTCGACCTCTTCGCGACCTACGAGGCGTCGAGGGCGGAATTCCTGGCATCGGATCTGAGGGCTCGAACGCACTAGGAGCGGTCTGGCGGTCCGATCCGCCTTGCCGCCATGGACAAAAGGCAATAGACCGCGCGCTCGATACGCCCGATGGAGGTCGAGGATGCCCGCGCCGAAGAAAGTTGTGCTTGCCTATTCCGGGGGGCTCGACACGTCGATCATCCTCAAGTGGCTTCAGATCGAATACGGCTGCGAGGTTGTCACCTTCACCGCCGATCTCGGTCAGGGCGAAGAGCTTGAGCCGGCGCGAAAGAAGGCCGAGATGATGGGTGTCAAGGACATCTACATCGAGGATCTGCGCGAGGAATTCGTGCGCGATTTCGTCTTCCCGATGTTTCGCGCGAACGCGCTCTACGAGGGTCTCTACCTTCTGGGCACGTCCATTGCGCGCCCGCTGATCTCCAAGCGCCTGGTCGAAATCGCCGAGGAAACCGGTGCGGATGCAGTGGCGCATGGCGCGACCGGCAAGGGCAACGATCAGGTGCGGTTCGAACTCAGCGCCTATGCGCTGAACCCCGACATCAAGGTGATCGCTCCGTGGCGGCTATGGGACCTGACCAGCCGGACCCGGCTGATCGACTTTGCCGAGAAGAACCAGATCCCGATCGCCAAGGACAAGCGCGGCGAGGCCCGTTTCAGCGTGATGCGAACCTGCTGCACACCTCGTCCGAAGGCAAGGTGCTGGAGAACCCGGCGGAGGATGCGCCCGACTACGTCTATCAGCGCACCGTCAACCCCGAAGATGCGCCCGACGTGCCCGAATACATCGAGATCGAGTTCGAACGGGGAGATGGCGTGTCAATCAACGGCGAGGCGCTGTCCCCCGCCACCCTGCTGACCCCGCTCAACGAGCTCGGGCGGCAAGCACGGCATCGGGCGGCTCGACCTGGTCGAGGGCCGCTTTGTCGGCATGAAGTCGCGCGGCATGTACGAGACGCCGGGCGGCACGCTGCTGCTGGAAGCGCATCGCGGGATCGAGCAGATCACGCTGGACCGCGGCGCGGCGCACCTGAAGGACGAGCTGATGCCGCGCTATGCCGAACTGATCTACAACGGCTTCTGGTTCAGCCCGGAACGCGAGATGCTGCAGGCGGCCATCGACCCAGCCAGGACACATGTCACCGGCACCGTCCGGCTGAAGCTCTACAAGGGACTTGCGCGCACCGTCGGTCGCTGGTCAGATCACTGCCTCTATTCCGAAGCGCATGTGACCTTCGAGGATGATGCAGGAGCCTATGACCAGAAGGATGCGGCAGGCTTCATCCAGCTGAACGCGCTCCGCCTCAAGCTGCTTGCCGCACGGGACAGGCGGTTGAAGCGCTGAGGCGGATGGCGGGGTGTCCTTTCGAGGCTGAAACAACCCTCAAGAGCGCGTGACATCACGGGCCGTTGAGTTGTCGTGTGCCGGGACCATCGACAGAGTGGGCGTCAAAGGAGTTTTCCGATGAATTACGCCGTAACCTCTGCACTGGGACAGTTGAAGCCGCTGGCGCTGGGTGTGATGATCCTTCTGGGTCTGGCCGCCGAGTGCAACCAGGCTCACGCAGCATCGACCGAGAGCGCCTATTTTGCCGGCGGCTGCTTCTGGTGCATCGAGGCGGATTTCGAGAAGGTGGCGGGCGTTCGGGAAGTCCTGTCAGGATATACCGGCGGATCCCTCGCGAACCCGACCTACAAGCAGGTCGTGGCGGGCGGAACCGGGCACTATGAAGCGGTCGAGATCCAGTATGATCCGGCCACGGTCAGCTACTCCAACCTCCTCTATGCCTTCTTCCGGTCCGTCGATCCGACCGACGCAGGCGGCCAGTTCTGTGATCGCGGCGACAGCTACCGCACGGCGATCTTCGTCTCGGACGCCAGCGAACGGCAAGAGGCCGAACGCGCGAAAGCGAGGGCCGAAGCGGATCTGGGCCGGACCATCGCGACACCCATCCTAGATGTCAGCACCTTCTATGTGGCCGAGGAGTATCACCAGGACTACTACAAGAAGGACGAGATCGTGCTGACCCGCCGCGGCCCGAAATCGAAGGCCGAGGCCTACAAGTTCTATCGCACCGCCTGCGGACGCGATGCCCGCGTCAAGGAGCTCTGGGGAAGCGACGCCGTCTTCACCAACTAGGGGTCAGTCCCTCGCACCGATCCCGCAGGCCGCCAGTTTCGCCATGTTCAGGATGTCGTTGACCGTGCTGACGGTCGAGCAGATCTGGATGGGCTTGTTTGCGCCCGTCAGGATCGGCCCGATCACCGTGGCGCCGCCCATCTCCTGCATCAGCTTGACCGAGATCGACGCCGAATGCCGGGCCGGAACCACCAGGACATTGGCGGGGCCGGTGAGGCGGGAAAACGGATACTGCGCCCGGACCTGCGGCATTCAGCGCCACATCCACGGTCATTTCCCCTTCGTATTCGAAATCCACGTCGCGCGCATCAAGGACGCGTGGCGCCATATGCATCTTGGTCGCCCGTTCGCTGACCGGATAACCGAAGGTCGAGAAGGACAGGAAGGCCACCCGCGGCTCCAGGCCCAAGGATCGGGCGACCCCCGCCCCGGCCACCGCGATGTTCGCCAGGTCGTTCTCGTCCGGCCACTCATGCACCAGCGTGTCCGCGATCAGGACGATCTTTCCCTGCGTCAGAAGGACGGTGACACCGACGGCCCCGTCCTCCGCCTTGGCGTCGAAGACGTGGTTGATCAGGTCCAGGATATGCGCCGACTTCCGCGTGGCGCCCGTCACCAGCGCATCCCCCTGTCCGTGGGCAAGCATCAGGGCGGAAAACACGTGCCTGTCCCGGGCCGCGAGGCGATGAACGTCCTGATGGTCGAAGCCCTGTCGCTGAAGGCGCTTGTAGAGGAACGCCTTGTAGGTCTCGAGATGCTTGGTGTTGGCGGCGTTCACGACCGTGAGTTCCCGCACGGCATCGGCAAGTCCGACGCTTTCCAGCTTTTCCTTGCACGTCCGCCTCGCGCCCGACCACCAGCGCCTTGCCCAGACCCGCCCGTTGATAGGCGACGGCCGCACGCAACACGCGGACATCGTCGCCTTCGGCGAAGATCATCCGCGATTGCGCGGCACGGGCGCGGGCGTTGATGCCCTGAAGGATGTTGGCCGTGGGGTCCATGCGCGCCTTCAGGCTTTGCACATAGCCATCCATGTCGACGATCGGCCGCCGGGCCGCGCCGGTATCCATGCCGGCCCGCGCCACGGCCGGCGGGATCCTGTAGATCAGGCGCGGATCGAAGGGTGTCGGAATGATGTAGTCGCGCCCGAAGGTCAGCTTGCGCCCATAGGCCATCGCCACCTCGTCGGGCACATCCTCGCGCGCCAGTTCCGCAAGTGCGCGGGCACAGGCGATCTTCATCTCGTCATTGATCGCGCGGGCATGGATGTCGAGCGCGCCGCGAAACAGATAGGGAAAGCCAAGCACGTTGTTGACCTGGTTGGGATAGTCGGACCGTCCGGTCGCGACGATGGCATCCACCCGGACTTCCTGCGCTTCCTCCGGCGTGATCTCGGGATCGGGATTCGCCATCGCGAAGATCACCGGATTGTCGGCCATGTCGGCCACCATCTGCGCCGTCACGGCACCCTTCACCGACACGCCCAGAAACACGTCCGCGCCCTTCATCGCCTCTTCCAGGGTGCGCAGGTCGGTCTTGACCGCATGGGCCGACTTCCACTGGTTCATGCCTTCGGTCCGGCCCTGGTAGATGACCCCCTTGGTGTCGCAGACGATGCAGTTGTCATGCCGTGCGCCCATCGACTTGAGCAGCTCGATGCAGGCGATGCCGGCGGCCCCTGCCCCGTTCAGCACGATCCGCACCTCTTCGATCTTCTTGCCGGTCAGATGAAGCGCGTTCATCAGCCCCGCCGCGCAGATCACAGCCGTGCCGTGCTGGTCGTCGTGGAAGACCGGGATGTCCATCTCTTCCTTCAGGCGCTGTTCGATGATGAAGCATTCGGGCGCCTTGATGTCTTCAAGGTTGATGCCGCCGAAGGTCGGCCCCATCAGCCCGCACCGCGCTGACAGAATTCATCCGGGTCCTCGGTGTCCAGTTCGATGTCGATCGAGTTGACGTCGGCGAACCGCTTGAACAGCACCGCCTTGCCCTCCATCACCGGCTTCGAGGCCAGCGCGCCGAGGTTGCCGAGCCCCAGAACCGCGGTGCCGTTGGAGATCACCGCCACAAGGTTGCCCTTGTTGGTATAGTCATAGGCCGTCTCCGGGCTTGGCAACGATCTCTTCGCAGGGAATGGCGACACCCGGGCTGTAGGCCAGGCTCAGGTCGCGCTGCGTCGACATCGGAACGCTGGCCTGGATCTCGAACTTCCCCGGGCGCGGCTCCATGTGGAACGCAAGAGCGTCCTCGCGGCTGATCTTCCCCTTGGCCATTCCGGATCTCCCCCCCGATTGCGGTCCGCCCTGATTACGGCGGGCATCCCTGCCCTGCAACTGCCGCTTTGGTCTTTCGTCCCGGCGGAGGGAGACGTATTCAGGTCAAACACGTCCTTCGGGGGGATGCCGTGACCGTCGCCAATGCCGCCGTAACGCCGATGATGGCGCAGTATCCTCGACATCAAGTCGGGCTATCCGGATGCGCTGCTGTTCTATCGCATGGGCGATTTCTACGAGCTGTTCTTCGACGACGCCGTGGCCGCCGCCGCCGCGCTCGACATCGCGCTGACCAAGCGTGGCAAGCATCTTGGCGAAGACATCCCGATGTGCGGCGTCCCGGTGCACGCGTCCGAAGGATACCTCCTGACCCTGATCCGCAAGGGGTTCCGCGTTGCTGTCTGCGAACAGCTCGAAGACCCGGCCGAGGCGAAGAAGCGCGGGTCGAAAGCCGTCGTCGAGCGCGGGGTCGTCCGGCTGGTGACGCCCGGCACCCTGACCGAAGACAGTCTTCTGGACGCCCGTCGGCACAATTATCTTGCCGCCATTTCCGACGTCCGGGGAGAGGTGGCCCTGGCCTGGGCCGATATCTCGACCGGTGACTTCCGTGTCGCTCCGCTGACGCCTGCGAGGGTCGGACCGGAACTGGCGCGCCTGGCCCCGCGTGAAGTGCTGCTTTCCGACGGCATGGAGGCGAATTGGGCTGAAATAGTGACTGACCTGGGATCCGCCCCTACGCTTCTGCCGTCTGCGGTCTTTGACAGTTCGGGCGCATCCGACAAGCTCTGTCGCCTGTTCAATGTCGCCTCCCTGGACAGCTACGGCGCCTTCACCCGACCGGAACTGGGTGCGATGGGCGCGCTTGTGGATTATCTCGACGCCACGCAGAAGGGTCAGCTTCCCCTGCTGCGATCGCCGGTCAAGGAGACCCCGGGGCACGCTGTCCAGATCGACGCCGCCACCCGCCGAAACCTCGAGATCGCCCGGGGCGCGGATGGCGGGCGAAAGGGCTCGCTTCTGGATACGGTGGACCGAACGCTGACCGCCGGTGGCGGTCGCCTTCTGGAGCATCGGCTGTCCAGCCCCTCTGCCCGGATTGACGAGTTCGGGGAGCGTCTGGCCGCCGTCGCCGCGCTGGTCGAAGGGTCAGGGCTGCGCGATACCCTCAGATCCGCGCTGCGCGAGGTCCCCGACATGGACCGGGCACTGTCCCGGCTCGGGCTGGATCGCGGCGGACCACGGGATCTGGCGGCGATTCGCGATGGTTTGCGGCAGGCGCGCCAGATCGCAGCGCATCTGCAAGACGCGGACCTCCCCCGATCCCTGGCTCATTGTGTGGATGCGTTGTCGGGCCATGAGGCGCTGATCGCATTGCTTGAGGCGGCGCTGGCGGATGAGCCTCCGCTTCTGGTGCGGGATGGCGGGTTCATTGCGGCAGGCTACGACACCGAACTGGACGAAGCGCGGGCCCTGCGCGACGAGGGCCGGTCTGTCGTGGCGGGGCTTCAATCCGATTATGCGCGGATCGCCGGTGTCTCCTCCCTCAAGATCAAGCACAACAACGTCCTGGGCTACTTCATCGAGACGACCGCGACCCACGCCGAGAAGATGCTGTCCGCTCCCCTGTCGGAGATGTTCATCCACCGGCAGACGACGGCGAATGCCGTGCGCTTCACGACCGTCGATCTTTCGGGACTCGAGACACGGATCCTCAATGCAGGGCAGCGGGCGCTTGAGATCGAAAAACGTCTCTATGACAGCCTGAAAGGTGAAGTCCTGGCCCAGGCGGCGGCGGTGTCCGGGGCCGCGCGGGCATTGGCAGAGGTCGATCTGACCGCTGGGTTCGCCCATCTCGCGGACCGGGGCGGGTGGTGCAGGCCGGTGGTGGATGACAGCCGGGCCTTTCGCATCATCGGCGGACGGCATCCGGTGGTGGAAGCCGCCCTTGCGGTCTCCAACGACCGGTCCTTCATCGCGAATGACTGCGATCTGTCGGATAACGCCGACGGCGGGCGGATCTGGCTGTTGACCGGCCCGAACATGGCAGGGAAATCGACCTTCCTTCGGCAGAACGCCCTGATCGCACTTCTGGCGCAGGCCGGGTCCTTTGTTCCGGCGCAGTCCGCCCATATCGGTCGCGTCAGCCAGATCTTCAGCCGGGTCGGAGCGTCCGACGACCTGGCCCGGGGACGGTCGACCTTCATGGTCGAGATGGTGGAGACCGCCGCTATCCTGAACCAGGCCGATGATCGCGCGCTGGTGATCCTGGACGAGATCGGTCGCGGAACCGCGACCTATGACGGCCTGGCGATCGCCTGGGCGACTTTGGAGCACCTGCACGAGGTCAATGCCTGCCGCGCCCTTTTCGCCACGCATTACCACGAACTCACGACGCTGGCCGACACACTGGCGGGCGTGGGAAACGCGACCGTCGCGGTCAAGGAGTGGGATGGCGATGTCATCTTCCTGCACGAGGTGCGGCCCGGTTCCGCCGACAGGAGCTATGGTGTTCAGGTGGCGCGCCTGGCGGGCCTGCCCGAAGGTGTCGTGGCGCGGGCGCGCGTCGTTCTGGATGCCCTGGAGAAGGGCGACCGGGAGGGGCGCAGGGGCCACGCCGCAATTGTCGACGACCTGCCCCTCTTCGCGGTCAAGCCCGCTGCGGCCTCAGCCCCGCCTTCGGTATCCGAGGTCGAATCGCGCCTGAAGGCCGTTCAACCCGACCAGCTGACGCCGCTCGACGCGTTGTCTCTGATCTATGATCTGCGTGGTCTCTTGAAGGATTAGGACGCCGGCATCGAGCTCACGCCGACCTGCGCGGGACGCAGAAGCCGGTCGTGGATCATGAAGCCCACGGTGGCGACCTGGATGATCTCGCCGGCCTTGGTGCCGGGCAGGGGCGCCTCGAACATCGCCTGGTGATGCTGCGGATCGAAGGCGTCACCGACCTCGGGCATGATCGCCTCGATCCCGTGCTTCTTGAACACGCTCAGAAGCTCCCGCATCGTCAATTCGACACCCTCGAACAGCGCCTTGCCCTGTTCCTTCTGTTCGTCCGAAGCGGCATCGAGCGCGCGCCTGAGATTGTCGAAGACCGGAAGCATGTCGCGGGCCAGCTTGGTGCCGCCGTACATCTCGGCTTCGCGGCGATCGCGTTCGCTGCGCTTGCGCGTGTTCTCGGCATCGGCCAGGGCGCGCATGAAGCGGTCGCGCATGTCATCGCGTTCGGACTTCAGGGTCGCGATCTCATCCTCGTAGGAGGGAATGTCGTCGATCGGGTCCTGATCGAACCCGGCTTCGTCCTCGGCAAATCCGGGCACCTCATCAAGGTTGCTCATCTCTTCGACGATGTCTTCTTTCTTCGCCTTCGCCATGTTCCACCTGTCACCCGCGGTCGGACAGAAGCCTGCCCATCAACTGCGCTGTATAATCCACGATAGGCACGATCCGTCCGTAGTTCAGACGCTTGGGCCCGATCACTCCGACCGCTCCAATCAGCCGTCGGTCCGCGTTCATATATGGAGAGACCACCAAAGATGAACCCGAAAGTGAGAAAAGCTTGTTCTCGGAGCCGATAAAAATGCGCACACCATCCGCATCCTCGGCAAGCTCGAGGAATTCCGCGATGTCGCGCTTGCGTTCCAGGTCGTCGAACAGCGTCCGGATGCGTTCAAGATCCTCGGCAGGCACCGACCCGTCCAGCAGATTCGCCCGGCCCTTGACCACCAGACGCTCCGTCGGCTCACCGGCGTTGTCCCAGAATGCCAGCCCGTCCTCCACAAGCGTGCGGGCAAGGCCGTCCAGTTCCTGACGGTGCGCCGCGACTTCCCGGGCGATCGACTGGCGAAGCTCTCTCAGCGTCTTTCCCGCCGCGATCGCGTTCAGGAAGTTGGCCGCCTCGCGCATGGACGACGGCGTCTGGCCGATCGGCGGCGTGAAGATTCGATTCTCGACATGCCCGTCCTCGAATACCAGCACCACGAGGGCGCGGTCCTGGGCGAGGCTGACGAACTCGATATGCCGGATCGCTGCCTCGTGCTTCGGCGCAAGGACAAGGCTGGCGCCCTGGGTGATCCCGCTGAGAAGCGTCCCGACACGGTTCAGCATCGCGGGAACGTCTGATTCGTTGCTCTTGACGCCCTGTTCGATGGCGTCCCGGTCCTGTTCATTCAGATCCGTGACTTCCAGCAACCCGTCCACGAAAAGCCGCAGGCCAAGTTCGGTGGGAATCCGACCGGCCGAGATATGCGGGCTGTTCAGAAGGCCCAGATATTCGAGGTCCTGCATGACGTTTCGAATGGTCGCCGCGCTGACACCTTCGGACAGCGTCCGGGTCAGCGTGCGCGAGCCCACAGGCTCCCCCGTGCTCAGATAGCCTTCGACGACCCGGCGGAACACCTCACGGCTGCGGTCGTTCATCTCGGCAAGAAGGTTTTTTGCGTCGGTCATCACGGCTTTATCTGGGGCCGGACCACTAGAAGTGAATGGGTGGCCTTCGTCAATCGGGGTTGCGTTGGCATCCATCACCCGCGTATCAGACCGGCGTTCCACACAAAGGATTTTGCCATGCGCCCTTCCGGCCGTCAGCTTGACGAAATGCGCCCCATCACGATCGAGGTCGACGTGACCCGCCACGCAGAGGGGTCGTGCCTGATCAAGTGCGGCGACACGCATGTGCTGTGCACCGCCAGTGTCGACGGGCGCGTGCCGCCATGGATGAAGAACAGCGGTCTGGGGTGGGTCACGGCCGAATACGGAATGCTTCCCCGCGCCACTCATACCCGTATGCGCCGGGAGGCCAAGGAGGGACAATCGGGAAGAACTCAGGAAATTCAACGGCTTATAGGGCGCGCGCTGAGAGCCGGCGTGGATCGCTCCGCATTGGGAGAGCGTCAGATCACGGTTGATTGCGACGTGATCCAGGCCGACGGCGGGACGCGCTGCGCGTCGATCACCGGTGGCTGGATCGCCCTGCGCCTGGCGATGAACAAGCTCATGAAGGCTGGCGAAGTCGTGTCCGACCCGATGATCGACCATGTGGCGGCGGTCAGCTGCGGCATCTATGCGGGTCAACCGCTTCTGGATCTGGATTATCCCGAGGACAGCGAGGCCGGGGTGGATGGCAATTTCGTGGTGCTTGGTTCGGGCCGCCTGATCGAAGTGCAGATGTCCGCCGAGGGTGCGACCTTCTCCCGTGACGAGATGACGGCCCTTCTTGATCTGACGGACAAGGGCGTGGCCGAGCTTGTGGCCGCCCAGAAGGCCGCGATCGGCTGATGCGACCGATCGGCGACAGCCTGCTGATTGCGACGCACAATGCCGGCAAGTTCGAGGAGTTCGCAGCACTTCTTACGCCTCTCGGTATCACAGCCGTCTTTGCGCGGGGCCTGGGCCTGGCGGAGCCCGAGGAAACCGGGACGACTTTCACGGAAAACGCCCGTCTCAAGGCCCATGCGGCTGCCATTGCGACCGGACTGCCCGCGTTGTCCGACGACAGCGGCATCGAGATCGACGCGCTTGGTGGCGCGCCGGGGGTCTACACCGCCGATTGGGCCGAGACGGGATCGGGCCGGGATTTCACCATGGCAATGGAGAAATCGCATCGCCTCATCCTGGAAAGCGGCGCCCCGGAGCCCTGGACATGCCGCTTCTGCTGCACCCTGGTGATGGCCTGGCCGGATGGAGAGGACCAGGTCTTCGAGGGCCGGGTCGAGGGGCGCTTCCTCTGGCCGATGCGGGGACGCCAAGGGCATGGCTATGACCCGATTTTTCAACCCGATGGTTTCACGGAAACCTTTGGCGAGATGGACAGGTGGGAAAAGAACCGCATAAGCCATCGCGCGATTGCGTTGTCCAAGCTGGTGGCGGCGCTTGCACCCTGAGCAGTGGCGATCCGGAGGCTTCGGTCTCTACATCCATTGGCCGTTCTGTCAGGCCAAGTGCCCTTATTGCGATTTCAACAGCCACGTAGCCGCGAAAATCGATCAAAATCGCTGGAAGAGTGCCTATCTTGCCGAAATCCGTCGTCTTGCCGCCGAGACGCCGGACCGGGTTCTGAACACCGTCTTTTTCGGTGGCGGGACGCCCAGCCTTATGGATCCCGACCTGGTCGCTGCGATCATCGAGGCCGTTCGCTCCGCCTGGCCCATGTCGAACGATCCCGAGATCACGCTGGAGGCCAATCCGACATCCGTAGAGGCCAATCGGTTTCACGGGTTTCGGGAGGCCGGGATCAATCGGGTCTCGATGGGGCTGCAGGCCCTGAACGATGCCGATCTGCGCAAGCTGGGCCGGTTGCATACCGTGGCGGAGGGGCGGGCGGCCTTCGACATCGCGCGCAGGACGTTCGATCGCGTCAGCTTCGACCTGATCTACGCCCGTCAGGACCAGTCGCTGGCCGCATGGGAGGCCGAGTTGACCGCCGCCCTTGAGATGGCGGCCGATCACCTGTCGCTCTACCAGCTGACGATCGAGGATGGCACGGCCTTCGGAGACAGGTTCCGCGCGGGCCGCCTGAAGGGTCTGCCTGACGAGGATTTGTCGGCCGATATGTACGAACTGACCCAGGATCTGTGCGAAGCGGCAGGCTTGCCCGCATACGAGACATCGAATCATGCGGCACCCGGGTCGGAATCCCGTCACAACCTGATCTACTGGACCTCCGGGGACTATACCGGGATCGGCCCCGGGGCGCATGGTCGGCTGACCCTGGCTGGACTTCGGCACGCAACGGAAGCGATCAGGGCGCCTGGCGCCTGGCTGTCGGCAATCGAAAGCGGGCAGGGGGGGGATCTGCCCCGAAGCGTTCTGTCGAAGACCGAGCAGGTCGAGGAATACGTGATGATGGGGCTTAGGCTGCGGGAGGGAATTCACCTGGAGCCGCTTGATTTGCAGTCCAGCTTTGTTATTAAAATCAAAGGCTTAAAGGAAGTCGGCCTTTTGGAAGTTGAGGGTGGCCGCCTGCGAACCACAGCACGCGGGAGGCCGCTTCTGAACGCGATCTTGCGTGAGCTGCTCGTCTGACCGCTAACCTGCGGATGACAGCCGCCCGCAAAGATCGTCAAGCTCTTCGAGCGAGCGATACTTGATCACCAGCTTGCCCTTGCCGGCACCTTCGTTGTGCTCGATGGACACCTTCATGCCAAGCGCCGCGGCAAGATCGTTCTCGAGCACGCGCGTATCGGCGTCCTTGGCACTGGGGATGGTTGGCTTCTTCGGGCTGGTGGGGCGCAGCTTCTTGGTCATCGCCTCCACGTCGCGCACGGACAGGCCCTTGCGCACGATGTCCCGCGCAAGGCCCGACGGGTCATCCGCCGTGATCAGCGCCCGCGCATGTCCTGCGGTCAGGGAGCCGTCGCGCAGAAGATCAAGAACATCGTCCGGCAAAGTCAAAAGGCGCATCAGGTTTGCGATGTGGCTTCTGCTTTTTCCAAGCGCCTGGCTCAGCTTTTCCTGTGTATGCCCGAAGCGGTCCATCAGCTGCCGGTAACCCGCGGCCTCCTCGACCGGGTTGAGGTCGGCGCGCTGGATGTTTTCGATGATCGCGACTTCAAGGACTTCCGTATCGTCGAAATCGCGAACGATCGCCGGCAACTCATGGAGTTGCGCGCGCTGGGAGGCGCGCCAGCGCCGCTCCCCGGCCACGATCTCGAAGGTGCCGGATTGCCGTGGGTTGGGGCGGACGATCAGCGGCTGGATCACGCCCTTGGCGCGGATCGACTCCGTCAGTTCGGCCAGGGCATCTTCGCTGAAGGCGCGACGGGGCTGATCCGGGTTCGGGAAGATCTTCTCGATCGGGATGCGCTGGCCCGTCGGCGCGGACCCAGTAGGCGCGGCCCCTTCCGGCGTAACATCGGCCATGAGAGCTGACAGGCCCCGGCCAAGGCCCCGGCGTTCGGATCGTTTCACGTCAGCCATGTGACCACCTCATGTTGATGCTTGTCCGCGCTTATATACCATTTCTTGTGCCAGTGCACGATACGCAACGCTCCCCTTCGAAAGCGGATCGAATTCGATCACCGGAAGGCCGTAGGACGGGGCCTCGCTCAGTCGCACATTGCGCGGGACGACGGTGTCGAACACAAGCTCGCCCAGGGTCGCGCGCGCATCTTCCTCGACGTTCTGGCTGAGGTTGTTGCGCTTGTCGGACATGGTCATCAAAACGCCCTCGATGCGGAGGTCTGGGTTTGCTGACCCCCGAACCTCGCGCACCGTCAGCATCAGTTGCGACAGGCCCTCAAGAGCAAAGAACTCGCTCTGCAGGGGCACCAGGACAGAATCCGCCGCGACCATGGCGTTCACGGTCAGCAGGCTCAGGGAAGGCGGGCAGTCGATGAGGATGTAATCCAGTCCGTAGTCTTGAAGCCCGGGCTGTCGCAGCGCCTTGCGCAGCAGAAAGCTCCGATGCTCGCTGGCGGCCAGCTGCAGATCGGCCGAGCTGAGGTCCGTGGTCGCCGGCGCAAGCAGAAGGCCCTCGACATTGGTCTTCCGGATCACATCATGTAGCGGCGCTTCGTCCAGAAGCAGGTCATATGTTGTGTACTTGCGATCGGCCGGCGCAACCCCAAGACCGGTGGACGCGTTGCCTTGCGGGTCGAGGTCGACCAGCAGAACGTTCATGCCCTCTTCCGCAAGCGCTGCGCCAAGGTTGATCGCCGTGGTCGTCTTGCCAACGCCGCCCTTCTGGTTCGCAATGGCGATGATCCTTGCGGTCTTCGCCGTCTTTCGGTCAGACACGCTCGATACCTCCAATAGCTAGGATGACGGCCTCTGGGTCCGTTTCGCTGGGATACTCTTCGCAGTCGAAGCGCCATGTTTCAAGGGCTTCGGCCAGCTCTCCGCGGTATTGGCCGCCCTTCTGGAAAAGGGCGCGGCCCCCGGGAGCGAGATGACGCTGCACCAGCGGAAGAAGTGTGGGAAGCGGCGCCAACGCTCGCGCCGAGATCACGTCGGCGGCAAGGGGATCAACGGCCTCGATCCTGCTACACAGCACTTCAGAGCTGAGCCCCGCCTCCCGAATCACCGCCCGCAGGAATGTCGCCTTGCGCTGATCGCTTTCGACCAGCGAAAGGCGCAGATGTGGCCGCGACTCGTTGGCCATGATGGCGATGACGAGGCCCGGAAATCCTCCGCCGCTCCCCAGATCCGCCCAGGCTTCCGCGCCCTCTGGAGCAAGAGCCAGAAGCTGCGCGGAGTCGTGGAAGTGCCGTTGCCATATCTGCGAGGCGGAGCCGCGGGAAACCAGATTTATCCGCGGATTCCAATGCAGCAACAACTGGTGGTATGTCTCCAGCCGCTCCAGTGTTTCACGTGAAACATTGAACCGATCCTGAAACGCATCAACCCCATCGATCATGCGACCCGGCGCTTCTGCTGCCTGAGCTTGGCGAGGATCAGGGTCAGCGCCGCAGGGGTCATTCCCTCGATCCGGCTGGCCTGCGACAGCGTCGCGGGCCGGGCGGCGGCCAATTTCACCTTCAGCTCATTCGACAGTCCGGACATCGAGTCGAACACGAAGTCGTCCGGAATCGCTTCGGCCTCGTCCCGGCGCATGGCCTCGACGTCGCGCGCCTGGCGATCGATGTAATTCGCATAGAGCGCGTCGCGGGAGACCTGGGCCCGGATTTCGGGAGAGATTTCGGCAAGGGATGGGTCGATCTCGGTAAGAACGTCGAACGAAACGTCAGGAAAGCTCAGCAATTCATAAGCGCTGCGGTAGCCACCGTCGGCTGAGATCTTAACGCCCTGCGCCGCAATCTGCCGAGCGGTCCATTTGACCCCGCTCAGGACTTCGCGTGCGGACGAAAGGGCTGTGGATTTCTCCGAGAACGCGTCCTTGCGGTCCTGGCCAACGCATCCCAGGGAGATACCAAGGGGGGTTAGCCGCTGATCCGCATTGTCTGCCCGAAGGGACAGCCGGAACTCTGCACGGGAGGTGAACATCCGGTAGGGCTCACTGACACCGCGGGTGACCAGATCGTCGATCATGACCCCGATATAGGACGTCGAGCGCTGGAAGATCTCGGGATCGCGCTCCAATATATTGAGTGCGGCATTCAGTCCGGCCACAATACCTTGTGCCCCAGCCTCCTCATATCCCGTTGTCCCATTGATCTGCCCGGCCAGGTAAAGGCCTGCGACATCGCGAAGCTCCAGCGTTCGGCGCAGCGCACGGGGATCGACGTAGTCATACTCGATTGCATAGCCTGGCTGAAGGATCTCTGCGTTCTCCAGTCCGGTAATCGAATGAACATAAGCCTTCTGCACATCCGCGGGCAGGGAGGTCGAAATCCCGTTCGGATAGACGGTGTGGTCGTCGACACCCTCGGGCTCAAGAAAGACCTGATGCGAGGTCTTGTCGGCGAAGCGCACGACCTTGTCCTCGATGGATGGACAATATCTTGGGCCCACCCCGGCGATATGCCCACCATACATGGCCGACTGCCCGAGGTTCTCACGGATGATCTGGTGAGTTGCTTCATTCGTGTGGGTGATCCCGCAGGAGATCTGCGGCGCGGTGACTCCCTTCGACAGGAAGGAAAACACCTCAGGCTCTTCGTCGCCCGGCTGCATTTCCAGCGACGCCCAGTCTATGGTCCGGCCATCCAGACGTGGGGGAGTTCCGGTCTTCAAACGTCCGAGCGAAAGCCCGAACTGGTCCATACGCTCCGCCAGCCGGACAGACGGGGCGTCGCCCATGCGTCCGCCGGGCCTGCGGTCGGTTCCGATATGTATGACGCCGCGCAGAAATGTGCCCGTCGTGAGGATAACCGCCCGCGCCGCCAGGACCGAACCGTCAGACAGTTCCACGCCGCCAACACGCCCGCCTGACATGACAAGATCGACGGCCTCGCCCTCGATGACGTCGATATTCGGCGATTCCTCGATCATCCGAAGGATGGCGTGGCGGTAAAGCTTGCGGTCCGCCTGTGCGCGCGGACCTTGAACCGCCGGACCTTTCCGCCGGTTCAGAAGACGAAACTGGATCCCCGCTTCATCCGCCGCACGTCCCATCAGCCCATCCAGCGCGTCGATTTCGCGAACGAGGTGCCCTTTGCCCAGACCGCCGATCGCGGGGTTGCATGACATCACGCCGATGCCGGACCGGCTCAACGTGATCAGCCCCACGCGCACACCCATCCGGGCGGCGGCATGAGCCGCCTCTGCGCCGGCATGTCCGCCGCCGATCACCAAGACGTCGTGGCTATGATGTTTCACGTGAAACGCCCCTACTTCCCAAGACAGAAACTCGCAAAGATCTCGTCAAGGATATGTTCAACATCGACCCGTCCGACAAGACTGTCGAGCGACCGGATCGCGGTCCGAATCTCTTCCGCGGCGAATTCGGACCGTCCGGGGCCGTGTGCTACCTCATCCCGGGCCGATTCCAAAGCCCGAACTGCCTTGAGGATCGAGATGCGGTGCCGCTCACGCGTAACGGTCGCCACGCCGGCAACCCGCACCTCAAGACGCAAGACGATCTCGGAGATCAGGGCATCGATGCCTGCGCCGGTCTTTCCGGACACCGCCAACCCCTCTGCCGGAACAATATCCGACTTTCCAACGACGACCAGGTCATCGGCAGTCGGGGGAAAATCCGTCTTATCTCCTTGTTTTTCAACAATAAAAACACGTATATCCGCCGCCTGCGCCCGACTTCTGGCACGCTCCACGCCCAGGGCCTCGACCACGTCCTCCGTTTCCCGGAGGCCCGCCGTATCAAGGAAAGTCACCGGCAGCCCCTGAAGGTCCATGCGGACTTCGATGACGTCCCGCGTGGTTCCCGCGATTTCCGACGTGATCGCCGCCTCCCGGCCAGCGATCGCATTCAGCAAGGTCGACTTGCCCACATTCGGCGGCCCGACGATCGCCACCTCGAACCCGTCCCGGACCCGTTCGGCGACCTTGGCGCCCTCAGCCTCCCGGCAAAGGGTCTCAATGCACCGAAGAGAGCAGGTCCAGAACTTCGGGGGTGACATCCACCGGCACGTCCTCGTCGGCGAAGTCGATCGTCGCCTCAAGAAGCGCCGCGGCGCGGATCAGGTCCTGCCGCCATGCCTCGGCTGCCCGTCCGAGTGAGCCGGTCAGCACACGCAGCGCCTGGCGACGTTGCGCCTTCGGTCTCGGCTTCGATCAGGTCGGACAGGCCCTCCACCTGGGCGAGGTCCAGACATTCGTTCTCCAGCGCGCGTCGCGTGAACTCGCCAGGCTCGGCCATGCGAAGCCCCGGTCGTTCGGCCAGCGCTGAAAGGACGGCGCGAACGATCGCGATGCTGCCGTGAAGATGGAATTCGGCCACCTCCTCGCCGGTGAAGCTGTGGCCCCCCGCAAAGACCAGAACCAGCGCTTCGTCCAGCAGAAGTCCTTGCGCATCGCGGAGCCGGCGCAGGCCCGCATCCTTGGCGAGGGCAGGGGACCGGACAGCGCCCTGGCTGCCTCCCACGCGGCGGGACCCGAGATCCGCACGACGGCCACACCGGCCTTGCCGCGTGCACTGGCAAGGGCGAAGATCGTGTCCATCAGGCTAGCCCACGGTCGTGGAACACCCGGTCAGGTGTTCATCGAATCGAAGAACTCGGCGTTCGTCTTGGTCTGCTTGAGCTTCGAGATCAGGAACTCGATGGCATCGGTGGTGCCCATCGGGTTCAGGATCCGACGCAAGACGAAGGTCTTCTGAAGATCGTTCTTCTCGACCAGCAGGTCTTCCTTCCGCGTGCCGGACTTGAGGATGTCCATCGCCGGGAACACGCGCTTGTCCGCGACCTTGCGGTCCAGCACGATCTCGGAGTTGCCGGTGCCCTTGAACTCTTCGAAGATCACCTCGTCCATCCGGCTGCCGGTGTCGATCAGCGCGGTGGCGATGATCGTCAGCGACCCGCCTTCCTCGATGTTCCGCGCCGCGCCGAAGAACCGCTTGGGCCGCTGCAGCGCGTTCGCGTCGACACCGCCGGTCAGGACCTTGCCCGAGGACGGAACGACCGTGTTGAAGGCGCGGCCCAGGCGCGTGATCGAATCGAGCAGGATCACGACGTCGCGCTTGTGTTCGACCAGCCGCTTGGCCTTCTCGATCACCATCTCGGCCACGGCCACGTGGCGGGTGGCCGGTTCGTCAAAGGTCGACGACACGACCTCGCCCTTCACGGACCGCTGCATGTCGGTCACTTCCTCGGGGCGTTCGTCGATCAGAAGAACGATCAGGTAGCACTCCGGGTGGTTGACCTCGATCGAATGGGCGATGTTCTGCAGCAGCACCGTCTTACCGGTGCGCGGCGGGGCCACGATCAGCGACCGCTGGCCCTTGCCGATCGGCGCCACCAGGTCGATGATCCGGGCCGAGCGGTCCTTGATCGTCGGGTCCTCGATTTCCATCTTCAGCCGCTCGTCGGGATAGAGCGGCGTCAGGTTGTCGAAGGCGACCTTGTGACGGGCGCGTCTCGGGATCCTCGAAGTTGATCTTCTCGACCTTGCGTCAGCCCGAAATAGCGCTCGCTCTCGTTCGGGGCGCGGATCACGCCTTCGACCGTGTCGCCGGTGCGCAGGCTGTGCTGGCGGATCATGTCGGGCGACACGTAGATGTCGTCCGGACCGGGCAGGTAGTTCGCTTCGGGCGACCGCAGGAAGCCGAACCCGTCCTGCAGCACCTCGAGCACGCCGTCCCCGCCGATGTCCCATTCGTCTTCGGCCCGCTCCTTGAGGATCGAGAACATCATGTCGCCCTTGCGCATGGTCGAGGCATTCTCGATCTCAAGCTCTTCGGCCATGGCCAGAAGTTCCTTGGGGCTCTTGGTCTTCAGATCGGCGAGATTCAGACGCTCGGTGCTCATGTCATGGTCCTCGGACCATATGCGGCATCGCGCCGATGGTCTTCTTCAGGCAGGGGAAAGACCGATCGGACGGCCGGCGTGTTCGGACATAGGGAGGCTCAGTGCCGAAGTCAACGCTGTCTCAGAAGGGTCTTGCGATCACCGAAACAACGATGACGATCATCAGGAGCGTCGGAACTTCGTTCATCATGCGATACCTGCGGCCGGTCCGGTCGTTTGTCCCCGAGACGAAGTCCTTCCGCCGCGCGCCGCACCACATGTGAAACCACGTCATGCCCACGACCGCGAGCGGCCTTGGTCCAGGGCCAGACCGCAGACCAGTCGACGATCCCCGGGTGTCAAGACCAGGGCAAGGCCGAACAGCCAGGTGGCGATCATCGCCGGGTTCATGATCGCCTTGAGAAGCGCCGCTCCATCGTCTGGAACATGCGTCCGGTCTCCGAACCCGCCTCCACCTGTTCGACGTGATAGACGTAGAGCCTCGGCAGGTAGAACAGCCCTGCCATCCATGCGATGACCGAGATCACGTGCAGGGACTTGGTCCAGGGATAGGCCGCCAGAAAGAAATCGATCATCCCGTTCGACTATCCAAATAAAGAAAGAGAGAAAAGAAGGATGATGTGTTTGTAAGCCCTGAGGATAAGTGGAATTGTCGTTCCTTCCCCAGAGTTGCGCACCTCGCCCAAGCGGTGGATCAATCATCCGATCCTGTGCAGGAAAAGATATTCTGTATTAACTTCAGATACTTGAACCTGTGTCTCTGTGCATAACCCATAGGACAGATTTTGAAGAGCGACGCAGCGAAATGGCACTGTGGATAACTGGAGCCCGACCCTTCCACCGTGGGCAAAAGGTTTTGTCACCTTCTGGGCATCACCGGAATCACGGACAGGCGGGACTTTCATGCTGTTGGTCCCCATAGCGCGTCGACCATACCAAAGATTCCACAGGAACATACCGATGACAGACCCTCTTGTCCTTGCCTCAGGGTCCGAGATCCGTGCCCGGATGCTGCGCCAGGCCGGCTTGTCCGTCCAGATCTCGCCGGCCCGTATCGACGAGGACAGCATCCGTGCCGCGCTCGTGGCCGAGGGAGCCGGGGCGCGCGACGTCGCCGATACGCTGGCCGAGATGAAGGCGCGCAAGGGATCGGAGAAGCATCCGTCCGCCTGGGTTCTTGGCTGCGATCAGGTCCTCGACATCGGCGGCGCCCTTCTGGGCAAGCCGGACAGCCCCGAACAGGCAGCGGATCACCTGCGCCGGCTCAGCGGGACAGGGCATCAGCTCTTGTCGGCCGCCGTGATCTATGAAGCCGGTCAGCCGATCTGGCGTCACGTCGGCGTGGTGCGCCTGACCATGCGGACGCTCTCGGACGCGTTCATCACCGATTACGTCGCGCGCAACTGGGACAGCATCCGCCAGTCTGGGCGGCTACAAGCTCGAGGAGGAAGGCGTGCGACTCTTTCCGTCGCATCGACGGGGATTACTTCACGGTTCTGGGTCTGCCGCTGATCGAACTCTTGTCGTACCTGATCGCTTCGAGGGAAGCTGCCGAGACATGACGCGATCCGTCCATTCCCCTCGCCGGTGTGATCGGTGCGCCGATCGGGCACTCGCGCTCTCCCGCGCTTCATGGCCACTGGCTGAGGAAGCACGGGATCGCGGGGCTTCTACGTTCCCGCTCGAGGTCGCGCCCGAGCGACCTCGAAGAGGTGATCCGGTCCATGCCCCGAGATGGGGTTCGTCGGAGCGAACGTCACGATTCCGCACAAGGAACAGGTGCTGAAGCTTGCCGACATCGTGACCGACCGCGCCGCGCTGATGTGGGCGGCCAACACGATCATCTTTCGGCGGACGGCAAGATCCACGCCGACAACACCGACGGCTACGGCTTCATCGAGAACATCCGCCAGGGCGCGCCGGGCTGGAACCCGAAGCCGGCCCGGCCGCGGTGTTCGGCGCGGGCGGCGCGGCGCGCGGGCGGTCGTCGCCTCCCTGATCGAAGTCGGGGCGTGAGGAGATCCGGATCGCCAACCGCACGCAGCCCCGCGCCGAGGCGCTGCGGTCCGAGTTCGGCGGCGGATCACCGTGACCGACTGGGTGCAGGCCGGCAAATGCGCTCGAAGGGGCGGCGACTGTCGTGAACGCGACGTCGCTCGGCGATGACGGGCAAGCCCGAGTTTCGGGTGCCGCTCGACGCGCTGTCGCCCGGCGCGGTCGTGTCCGACCTGCGTCTACCGCCCGCCGATACCCGCCTGCTGCGCGTGCGATCGACGACGGGTGTTACCCGGTCGACGGGATCGGGATGGTGCTCTACCAGGCGGCCCCCGCCTTCGAGCGCTGGTTCGGCCAACGCCCGACGGTCGATGACGCCGCGCGCGACGTGGCGACTGGGCCGGAATGACCCGCCCCTTCGTCATCGGGCTGACCGGGTCGATCGGCATGGGCAAGACGACCACCGCCGCGATGTTCGCCGAGGCCGGCATTCCGGTCTGGGACGCGGATGCGGCGGTGGACCGGCTCTATGCCGTGGGCGGCGCGGCGGTGGCGCCCGATCCGCGGAGTTGCGGCCCGAGCGTGCGTCCGCAACGGCGCGGTCGACCGCGCCGCTCTGAAGGCCTGGATCGCCGAAGATCCGGCGGCGCTCGGCCGGATCGAGGCCGTCGTGCACCCGCTGGTTGCCGCCGACCGGGCCGCGTTTCCGGCTGACACAGGTCTGATATCGTCGTCCTCGACATCCCGCTCCTGTTCGAGACGGGCGCCGATTCGCAGGTCGATGCCGTCGTCGTCGTGTCGGCCCCGCCCGAGGTGCAGAAAGCGCGCGTGCTCGCCGGGCGGGGCATGATGGACGCGCGGCTTGCTCGACCGGGTCCTCGCCCGCCAGATGCCGGACGCGCGAAAAGCGAGAGCGCGCCGACTACGTGATCGAGACGACCACCCTTGAGGATGCCCGCGCCCAGGTGCAGTCAGTGCTGTTCGAAGACTCAGGGAGAGCTTGACCGATGCGTGAGATCGTGCTCGACACGGAAACCACCGGGTTTGACCCGAAAACCGGCGACCGGATGGTCGAGATCGGCGCGATCGAGCTTGTCAACCACATGCCGACGGGCAACACCTACCACCAGTACATCAACCCCGAACGCGACATGCCGCAGGGCGCGTTCGAGGTGCACGGGCTGGGCGACGAGTTCCTGCGCGACAAGCCGGTGTTTCGCGAGATCGCCCGACGACGTTCCTCGACTTCGTCGGCGATGCCAGGCTCGTGATTCACAACGCCAAGTTCGACATGCCGTTCCTCAACGCCGAGCTGGGCTGGTGCAAGCTGCCGCCGATCCCGATGGATCGCGCCATCGACACGCTCGACATCGCCCGCAAGAAGTTTCCCGGGTCGCCCGCCTCGCTCGACGCGCTGTGCCGCCGGTTCGGGATCGACAACTCGCACCGGACCCTGCACGGCGCGCTGCTCGACAGCGAGATCCTGGCCGAAGTCTATCTGGAGCTGATCGGCGGCCGGCAGCCGGGCCTGGTGCTGTCGCAGCGCATCGGCCGGCAGCCGCGCGCCGACCGGGCGAGACGGCTGGCGGCCGCGGCCGCGGCCCGCGCCGCTGCCGCCGCGGCTCACCGAGGAGGAAGCCGCCGCCCATGCCGGCCTTGTCGACGCGCTGGGCGACGACGCGCTCTGGAAAAGCTGCGCGGCTCAGTTAGCCGGATGGCTCGGCGGCGCCTGCTGCGCTGGCGCGCCAGCTCCTGGCGGTAGAGCGCAAGAAATCGACGTTGTCGAGGTTGACCGGCGGGAAGCCGCCGTCGCGGGTGACGTCGGAGACGATGCGGCGCACGAAGGGAAACAGCATCCGCGGGCATTCGATCAGCAGGAACGGGTGCAGCTGTTCGTCCGGCACGTTCTCGATCATGGAAGATCCCGGCATAATCGAGCTCGAGCAGGAACAGCGGCTCGCCGTCGGCCTTGTTCGTCGAGTTGACCATTGAACTTGGTGATCACCTCGTACTGGTGGTCGACCGTGCGCTTCTTGGCGTCGAGGCGACCTGGACCTTGATCTCGGGCTTCACCTCGCCCTCGACGCCCTTCGGGCGAGGATGTTCTCGAACGACATGTCGCGGATGAACTGGCCGAGAATCTGCATCTTGAGCCGGCGGCGGCTGCCGGTCGGCCGCCGGCGCCGTTGTCGCTTCGGCCATGTACGATTCTCCACTGGGCTGTATTCACGGGTTGCAGCGCGTCTCTAGCAGAGGCGCTCCGGGCAGCCTCAATGCCGTGTCCAGCCCGACGGCCCGCGCGTCGGCCGGCCGGGGCGGGGTCACTCTACCTCGTAGATTCGCCGTCGATGACATCCGGCCCGTTGCCCGGCGCGCGACCGGCTTCGCGCGCTCGTAGCTCGCACTCTCGACCGCGCGCGCGCACCTGACCCAGCAACGACAGCCGTGCGGACGGCGGGCACCAGAAGCGCAAGCCCAGCGCGTCGGTGAAGAACCCGGGCGTCAGCAGCAGCGCGCCGGAAAACAGGATCATCGCGCCATGGGCCAGCGGCTCGGTCGGATCGCTCAGTCGCTCGAACGATCTGCGCAACCGGCTGAGCCCGAAGCCCCTGCTGCGCACCAGCCAGAGCCCGATGACCGCGGTCACGACCACGATCGCGAGGGTCGGCCACAGGCCGATCACGCCGCCGACCTGGATGAACAGGCGCGATCTCGATCAGCGGGACAGCAAGAAAGACAAGAAATAGCCACATGACATCCTTCGGTCCTTCGGGTGCTGGCCCGGTGGACTTGACCGGCGTCGTGCCTACATATGTGCGGCACGGCCGCAGGTTCAACCCGTCGCCCGATGAAATGAGGTTCCGATGAGTTCTGCCGTCATCCAGCTTCTGGTTCTGGCCGGCATCGCCATTTTCCTGATCCTGCGGCTGCGCAGCGTGCTGGGCACCCGCGAGGGTTTCGAAAAGCCGCCGGTGCCGGTGACCGAGGCCCGCGACCGCAGCGGCTCGCGCGACCGCGACTTCGAAGTGATCGAGGGCGGTCCCGATCGCGACATCACCGATCACGTCGAGGACGGATCCGACGCCGCCAAGGCGCTGGCGGCCATGAAGATGGCCGAGCCGTGGTTTCGCGTCGGCGAATTCCTCGACGGCGCCCGCGGCGCCTACGAGATGATCCTGATGGCGTTCGAGAAGGGCGATCTGGACGAGGTCACGGCCTTCCTGTCGCCAGACGTGTTCGAGACCTTCGCCGAGGTGATCGAAGAGCGCGAGGAGCAGGGCCTGACCATCGAAGCGAGCTTCGTCGGGCGTGCGCGAGCTGACGCTGGCCGATGCGACGTTCGACCGCGACACCAGCGAGGGCGAAATCACGCGTGCGCTTCGTCGGCGAGCTGACCTCCGTCGTGCGAAACGCCGGGCGAAATCGTCGAAGGCAACCCGAACGAGATCAAGCGCCAGCGCGACGTCTGGACCTTCGCCCGCGTCATGGGGGCGAACGACCCGAACTGGCAGCTCGTCGCCACGGGCGAATGATGCTGCCGGGCGCTTGGTGCTGCCTGCGGCCTGGCCCTGGGCCAGCTGACCGGCCAGGTGTCTGCCGAGCCCACCACCCGCCTTCTGGACTTCGACGACCTCGACGGCTGGGCCGACGACGATCACGCGGCGGCCCTCTCCGTATTCCGCAACACCTGCGCCGACATGGATGGCGCGGACTGGCGGCGCTCTGTGCGTGTCGCCAAGACCGATCCCGACCCCGAGGCCTTCTTCGAGCTGTTCTTTCGCCCGGTCCTGATCGAGGACGGGAGCCCCGGCGCTGTTCACCGGCTATTACGAGCCGGAGCTGTACTGGTCGCGCGTTCGCACCGCCGGTTCCGCTATCCCGCTCTACCGTCGTCCCGCCCGAAGCCTCGGGCAACGGCGTCTGGCTGTACCCGCGGCCAGATCGAGGAGAGCGGCGTGCTCGAGGGGCGCGGGCTGGAGATCGCCTGGGTCGACGACCCGGTCGACCTGTTCTTCCTGCAGATCCAGGGGTCGGGCCGGATCCGGCTGACCGACGGTGCGCGATCCGTGTCGGCTATCGGCGGCAAGAACGGCCACCCCTACCGCTCGGTCGGGCAGGAACTGGTGCGCCGGGGCCTATTCGAGGCGCATCAGGTGTCGGCCGCAGGTGATCCGCGACTGGGTGCGGCGCAACCCGGCGACGGGCCGCGACCTGCTGCAGCACAACCCGTCCTACGTCTTCTTCCGCGAGGTCCGAGGTTCCGGCCCGACCGGGGGCCGCTGGGCGCGATGAACCGGTCGATCACCGCGGGCGGACGATCGCGGTCGATCCGGCCTTCACGCCGCTCGGCGCGCCGGTCTGGATCGAAAAGCGCGGCGCCGCTCCGATCCGGCGGCTGATGATCGCGCAGGACACCGGCTCCGCGATCAAGGGCGCGCAGCGCGCCGACATCTTCTTCGGCACCGGCGACGACGCCGGACGGATCGCCGGCCGCATCAACCCTGTCCCCTGGCGGGTCACGACCGTGCGCGGGGTGGCTGCTGGACATCGAGCGTTCTCCTGCCGCGCAAGGAGATTCCCAAGGAGACCATCGCCGGCTTCGAGCCGCGCCCGGGCTATGCCGCCCCGGCCGAGCCGGAGCGTCGGCGAACGGCTCCTGCCGCCGCAACGTCGCGCCGGACCGAGCCGCGGACGCGCCCCTGAGGGGCATCGCAGCGGGGGTCGCGGCCGCTAGCCAGCCGCCCCACAATCACCGGCCCCCGGGCCATCGACCGCCGCTTGAGTTGTGCACTGATCAGGCGACGGTTCTTCCTCTCAACAGTGCGCACTATGGAAACTGCTGATCAATGAATATCTATGTAGGCAACCTGGCATACGGCGTCACCGAAGACGAACTGCGCGACGCTTTTGCCGCGTACGGAGACATCACCAGCGTCAACCTGATCACCGACAAGTTTTCCGGTGAGTCCAAGGGTTTCGGCTTCGTCGAAATGTCCAACAACTCCGAGGCCGATGCCGCCATCAAGGGTCTGAACGAGACCCCGCTGAAGGGTCGCAACATGAAGGTCAATCAGGCCAAGCCGCGCAGCGATCGTCCGCCTGCACGCCGTCCGTCCCGCTACTGATCTGCCGGGACTCCCCGCGGCGACGACCAACGTCGTCACGGGGACCCATTTCGCCCCGGTCGAGGCCCGCTCACGCGGTCACCTCGGCCGGGGTTTTTGCTATTCGAACAGGTCGTCGAAGGCCCGGGCGAACTGCTTGTAGGCATCCCAACCGTCCTTGTCCATGACCTGATCGATGACCCAGCGGTTGTCCTGCCCCTCGCCCATCAGCGCCTGGATCTCAAACCCCAGATAACGCAAAAAGGCGTAACTCGGTCCCTGCTCGTCGAACTGGAATCCCGCGTACTCGCCGGAGCGGGCATTCAGCCGCTCCACAAAGCCCCGCCCATAGTCCCCGGGCCCAAGCAGCTCTTGGGCGTTGTCCTGGACGTGCTCGATGACCTTCTTTGCAAAGCTGGTCACCAGGGTGCGACGATCCTCGTCGTCCAACATCTCGTGGGCCTTGCGGTCGGCGACCTGGATCAGAAACACCAGATACTCCTGGATCACCGCCAGGCGTTGGGCGTCGTCGGTATACACGAAGCGCTCGCAGTGCAGATTGATGGCCTTGTCCATACCGATCCGCCAGGCGATGAAGGCCAGGGCGCTGGCGATCTCCGGCAGGCCATGCTCCTGGTCCTCGTTATTCCAATGACTCTTGATTCTGATGGCCACCGCCGTCTCCCCCACACAGATGAATCTCGACCCCGCCGACGCGGCGCGGGCCTGCTGCCGGCCTATATGGGATCGCTAGCGAGGATTTCCCGGCTTGTCGCCCACGAAAGCGCCTGCATATGTACCTGGGAAGCCGTAGCCCAAGATCAGCCCAAGAGGTCCAGCCATGACAGAGCAGCAGATCGCCGACCTCGCCAGAGCCGTGCAGCACAACTGCGACATCTCCGATGCCCGCCATGGGGTCGATTACTCCCTCTGCATCTACCTGATGAAGATGCGCGAGTACTACCGCTGGGAGCATGGACTCCCCTATGGCGCGGCCCTGCAGAAACACCTGGTGGGGGGCTGGCTGGAGCGCCGCGAGACCCTCTGGGAGGGGCTGGAGGCGGCCGACCTGACCCCCCTGGTCATCGACGGCGAGCGCTTCGACCCCTTCGACGCCACCGCCATCAACGCACGCCTGCGCCCCCAGGGCCTGGTCTACAGCGGAGGCTTGGGCAACCAGGCCAAGCCCCACTTCGTCCTCGGCGACCTGGAGGCGCAACACGACGTCGGCGCCTGCCCCGTCTATGTGGTGGCCAAGGAATATGCCCGCGACCTCACTGCGCCCCCGGCCATGACCTGTGGCGACGCCATCTTTCTGCGCCGCGATTCCCTGCGCCGGCTGCTTTGGGAGAAGCTCGAATCCTGGCGCTGGAGCCGCCCGAACAATGCCCTCGGCCGAGCCTTCGCCTGCTACGACTTCGAGGGGGACCTGCACGCCGCCCTGGACGCCATGACCGACCAGGAGATTCAGGCCGTGCTCTGGCATGAGCAGGGGGAGCACCAGGTCGGCTGCCGCTACGGCGAGGCCTGGAACCGCATGCTCCTGGACCTGATCGGGACCCCGGCGGAGATCATAGCCCGGGCGGTGCGCGACCACCTGGCCGACTGCCTGGTCACCCTCCCGGCCCTGGCCGAGGCCGGCGACGCCCCCTCGCTGCACTTCTACCTGGGCAATCTCAATGCCATGCGCCGGACCCTCTTCCCGGCCCTGGAGACTGCCTATGCGGACTGGCTCGCAAGTGGCGACACCCGGACTCTGACGGAGGTCGCCGCCCGGGGTCGCGACCATTGGGAAGACCTGGCCAGGGGCATGCTCGCCTTGCACGCCGAGCAAGGCCCGGGCGCCGCGGCGGCCATTCGGGATCGGGTCGAACGTAGCCACCAGGCTCTGACGGGGGTGAACCTGGACCTATGCACCGGGCTTAGGTCGGGGGCTTAGGAGACTGCGCTCAGGCCAGGTCATCGACGCAAAAACTGAAAATCGCACTTGCGTTTGATTAGAGTATCTGCGGATGTTCGGTGCATATAGGCGCGGCTGCATCAGGTCGCCTGTCGCTCGTAGGTGCCGACCAGGATTGCATGGGCCAGGATGTGGCCATCCATGGCGACCAAGAGGGGATTCTTTTCCGGCGTCTCCAGGTCCGGCAGCACACAGTCCAGCGCATAAATGCTATGGAAATAGCGATGCCGTCCCACTGGTGGGCAGGGACCACCGTAGCCCGTGTCACCCCAGCTATTGACCCCCTCCAGAGTCCCCGGAGGCAGATCGTCATGCCCCGCTCCAGCGACCAAGCCGCCCGCTTCCGGCGACAGGTTGTAGAGCAACCAGTGGTCCCAAACCATCCGGGGTGCGCTGGGGTCCGGGGCGTCCGGGTCATCCACGATCAGGACCAGGCTTTGGGTCCCCTCGGGCAGGCCGCCCCAGGCCAGATCCGGGGAGCTATTCTCGCCGTCGCAGGTGCAGCGCCGGGGAATCTCCGCCCCCTCATCAAAATCAGTCGAGGTGAGTATCATGGCCATCAGGATCCTCCCGAATTGAAATGCCGCAAGCGTCTGCGGCCATTATCGTAGAAACTGCACAGAACCGCTCAGGCGGTCTATCAGCCCCCTGCGGCCTCCGGCACTGGCCTGGGCGCAGACGTGCTGCGCGAAACCGGCCCCAGCCTCCGCATAGAGATTGAACACCATGTGCACCCCCGCGTCATGCAGCGCCGGCTCGTCGTCCGGGAACATGGCGATGGCGCCGATCAGGCCGTCAAAACCCTCCTTGATCAGATGCTCGGCGGCGAAGGTGTTCTCCTGGAGCTTGGGCAGGGCCAGCAACACCAACCGAATGCTGCCATGATCCAGCTTGAGCCGATGCCAGAAGTCCGGGTCCGTGGCGCTGCCCGAGGATCACCCGACGCCCCTCATCCTGGTGCCGACGGACCGCATCCGGGTCGGCATCGATGCCCACCGGGTTGCGCCCTTGGACCCCGCCGAGGCCTGCCAGAGGCCCTGCCGCCGCTGAACGATGCCAGGGATGACGACACGTCCTCGCCCCGGGTCGATTTTCGCCTCGGCAGCGACGGGCTGATCCGCCTGCAGTCGGGCATAATGCGGGGCTGAAGCGCTGAAGAATACCGTGTGCAGCGAGCATCGAGAGAGACGCCGCCACGAAGGTACAGGGATAGGGCAATGGCCAGGATGCGAGCGATCTTCGAAGACGAAGCCTGGTCGGCCCCGATGGCGGCCACGGGAGCCGCAACCTGCTGTACGCTGGCCAGCGCCAGCCGCCCAGGAATGCCCATGTGTATGCACCCGAAAGCCGACAAGAGCCGGTGGAAGACCAGCCCTTGGCCGCCATGGCGAGCAGTACCGGAAGGCGCAAGGTCGAAGCCCACCACCAGCGATACCGTACGCGGCGAACTGTACAAGAACGAAAAAAAAATGTATCGCTCTATATCGGCAGCATCGGCACCGATGCGGCCACCTTCGCCGGCGCCGTGCGCGCTCACTGGGGCATCGAAAACCGCCTGCATTGGAGCCTCGACATGGCCTTCCGCGAGGACGAATCGCGCGTGCGCGACGACATCGCCCGCGAGAATCTCGCCGTGCTGCGTCATATCGCCCTGAATCGGCTGAAGAACGACAACACCAAACTCGGTATTCAGAACAAACGCCTGCGCGCGGGATGGGACGAGCGCTACTTGGCTCAACTGCTCTTCGAGCCGCCTGATCTGCCCAGGAAACACCCTGCATCAGCCACCGCGAATATTAGCTGAGGTTTATGCGATTGCCCTGTACCGGGTGAGCGACCAGCTCTTGGCCCATCAGGCCGCCTTGGAGGCCCATCTCTACCAGCAGGAGCGGGACCTGTTCTCGCTGACCGAGACGGTGGCCCTGTATGACCTGACCAACACCTTCTTCGAGGGCACCGCCAGCGGCAATCCGAAGGCCAAGCACGGCCACTCCAAGGAGAAGCGCTCGGACTGCCCGTTGGTGACGCTGGGCTTGGTGTTGGACGCCAGCGGGTTTCCCAAACGCAGCCAGGTCTTCGCGGGCAATGTCAGCGAGCCCAAGACCTTGGAGCAGATGTTGCAGCACCTCGCGCCCGAGCCCAGCGCCGTGGCGCCGACGGTGGTGCTCGATGCCGGGATTGCCACCGAGGCGAACCTCGCCTGGCTCACCAAACACGGTTACCGCTATCTGGTCGTCAGCCGCGAGCGCCACAAGCAGTTCGATACCGAGACCGCTGTCCTGATTCGCGCCGAGGGCGACACGCAGATCCGCGCCCAGCGCGTCGTCGATGAAGTCAGTGGGGAGGTGCGCCTGTATTGCCACTCCACCAGCCGCGAGGCCAAGGAGCGGGGCATCGAGCGCCGCTTCTCCACCCGCCTGGAGGCGGATCTTCAGTACCTGGCCGAGGGTCTCCAGGTGCCCGGCCGGGTCAAGCGCTATCTGGGAGTCGTCGAGGAAGGCCGCGCTACCGACATAGTTCATCCGCAACAACGCATCGAGGCTGCCGTTCTTGTACCGCTTGAAGTAGCTGCGAACCGTGTCCGGGTCGATCAGCAAGGCATCGGCGACATCGGCGGCGCTCCGCCCGTTGCCAAGAAAAGGATAACGGCGTTGATCCGGTATGCCTCGCGCACGTTCCGCGTGCCGCGGTGTGCGGCGCGCAGCTCGGCGAGCTCCTGCTTGTTAAGACGGTAGTCGTGCATGGCGAGAAGTTTACCCGAAACTAATGCGGTTTGTTACCGCTAAGTCCTAAACCGAAATCTCATATGAGAGACGTATATCCGGTCAGAAGTGTCCGTGAGGCGCGGGGACAACCAAATCTAGCTCACCAAAGAAATTCTGGCATGCCGCTTCGTAACTGTCGAACGTATCGTAATATCGATTGTAGAGAACTTCGCGCTTGAAAAACTTCCAGAAACGCTCAATGAGATTGAGATTCGAAGCAACATGCGGCGGCAGAAACTCCAGTTTGATTCGCGATGTCCGCAAGTACTCGTTAAGGATCGATTCAAAAACAAGTAATACATCGCGTTAGCTGACTCCACGCGCATCGACGAGGTAGTTCCACTGCCCAAGCACAGCATCGTGGCGAATGAATTTATCCTTGATTTCGCGGAATGTATCGGAGCATTTCCGACCGATGTTATAGACCTTGTCGAGGATGCGAGCGGTGACATGTAGTCCGGTCTTCGTGCGGGTACGCTGGACGGCGTCGAGCGCGGTCTCGTGGCAATCGAGGATGACACCGCGCAGGGAGCGCTCGACGTGGCTGAATAAGCGGTGTTCAATGGGGTGCCACTTGGAGGTATAGGGTGGATAGTGGGCGATCCGCAAGGGCAGGCCCAAACGGCCGCTCAGCTCGACCACATCCTCCTTGAAGCGCAGGGAACGGGCAGCGTTGGCACCGCCGCAATCGAACGTCAGGAGGATTTCCGTGGCGTTGGGGTAGTGGGCCTGACGGTCTTCCTCCCAGGCCAGCGCGATGGCGTCGCAGACGAAGGCGCTGGTCTCGCGTGAGGTACCCAAGGTCATAAAGCCGGCGTTGCCGAAGTAGTCGTAGACGCCGTGGGGCACCAGCAGGGCGTTGGCCAGGTGGCGGAAATCGTGGTCGTAGACGCGCTGAATAGCGGTGCTGTAGCACTGCCCAAGACGATGCAGATGCCCGAGCAACTCCTTCTTCTTGGTATCGACGCCCAGCACCGGATTGCCGCAGGCCTGTGCCTGGCGCCGCAGGGCGTCGATGTGGCGGAATTGTTGGTCGCGCTCCTGCGCATCTACCTGCCCGGTGATGAGTTCCTTACGCAGCGAGCGGCGGCGATAGCCGGCCTGCTCCAAAAGCTTCGCTGCGGTGTTGCGGCTGATCTCGTAGCCGCACTCGACCAGCTCGTCGGCCAACTGCATCGGCTTGAGATCGGTCCAGCGAATGTCCGGATCCGTTGGGCTGCCGGCGCTGTGCGCCTCAAGGATGTCCTCGAAGGCGTCCTCCAAACCCGCCTGGCGCTGGACGGCCTTCGGGCGCCCGCCTCCGGGTCGGCGAACGCGCTTGGCGTCGCCGCTGGGGCGGCGCGGCGGCCCGCCGCCGTCCTCGCCCATCGCCTCCAGTTCCCGAATCCCCGCGTAGATCGTTCGCCGACTCATGCCCAGGACCCGTGCGATATAGGCGATACCACCGAGACCGATCTTCAGCGCTTCGATACCTGCGTAGCGGCGCCGATGGTCTTCCGGCAGTGATCGGAAGTACAACCGCATCGTTTCTTCGTGCTCTTGACCGTAGCCTGGAAATTCGCTCATGGTGACACCGATGACATCTGCTGAAGCCACGATGATCACATCCAGATCACGTAATTTCAATAGCCTGACTGGCTTTCATAAGGTCTCACATTAGGTTGCCTGTGTAGGTTGTTAGTAGGCTCAAGCTTGGCCTTCTTGTAGACGTAGCCGAGACGGCGGAGGACGGCGGTCATGCCGCTGGCGGTGTAAGACACCCCCCAGCGCTTCTCTACCCATCGCGCGACCGACTCCGCTGTCGGGTACAGACGGGTGCGAAGATGAGCACGCAACTCTTCCAACTGGGAGTCGTCGAGGAGGGCCTCGCTGCCGACATAATTCATCCGCAACAGCGTATCAAGGCCACCATCTTTGTAGCGTTTGAAGTAGCCGCGGGCCGTGTCCTGGTCGATCAGCAAGGCCTGCGGCGACATGGCGGTGCGTCAGCCGCTGCCAAGAAGAATCACAGCGTTGATCCGGTAGGCCTCGCGCACGTTCGGCGTGCCGCGGTGGGCGGCGCGCAGCTCGGCGAGTTCCTGCTGGTCAAGGCGGTAGTCGTGCATGGCCTGAAGTTTACCAAATATCGGCCGGTTACCGCCAAGTCATAAACCGAAATCTCACATGCGAGACGTATACACTGAATATTCGCCGGTTACCGCCAAGTCCTCAGCCGAAAGCTCATGTGAGAGACGTATAACGCGGAATGCGGGGTGGGAATCCTTTCTACTCAAATTTGGCACTAGTTGTTTATGAGGGCCCCTTGCTGCGCGCGCAGCACGTCGGCAATGCTTCGCATCAACGCGGCGGCGGCGTATGTCCGACCGACACGATTCAGGTGCCCACCGTCGTCCGTGATACATCCGGCACCAGGCTGTAAGTAGACCGCGCCGTTCATCCTGAACGACTCGCGCCGCCCGTTCGGATAGGTCGACATCACTTCCGCCAGGTCGAAGATCGGATCACCGGCATACTTTTCCTTCAGGCGACGGTTGAATTCGTTGCGACTGGCATTGGCGAGCTTTGCTCGATTGGCCCCGGTAACTTCCGAGCATTTCCCGAGCCCAGACGCCTGGGCCGCGATCCACGGTCCGAACGGGGCGGTCACGTGGATGAACGTGACGTCCGGGTATCGCGCCTTCAAGTCGTCCATGGTCCGTGAATACGTCGCGAATATCGGCTCCACGTCCGACCGTCGTTGAAGTCGATGTAGCAGAACTTGAACAGCGCGACGTCGAGGCGACCTTGCAGTTGGTCGAGCACGCGCCGGAAGTCTTCGCACTTCGATCCCGGGTCCTCGTTCCTGCCGATGGCCGTGTGCAGCAGCATGCCCTGCCCCTCCGGTGGCTTCGAGCGTACCGAGTTCCCCGACGCGGACCACGGGCTGACCGAGCTGCCGCTGCAGGTCCTCCAGCCCGTCCATGATGTTGCCGCCCACCGACTGGTGGCCGAAGTAGACCCGCTCGGACGAGACCCGTTCGAAGTCCGCCTTCAATGCGTCGTTCATGGCCATCGGCTGCACTGAGTCACCTCCTGAACAGGCAATCAGGGTTGCCCCCATGGCCAGCATGATCGCGATCCAGCCGTGCCAATGCGAACAGTCGGACGCTTTTGTCATAAGTTCCCCTTCGCTCAAAGAGCAGGTGGTAGTTTGAAACAGCCAAGCGGCCTACCTTACGAGTCTGAGGCACGTCGCGCGACATCCCAAGCCGGCCGCACGCCAGAATGAGCGCCCAAGTATATCGATTCGTGGCCCACGGCCGCGAGGAGGCGGCGTTCGTGCGGGTGCAATCGTGTGAGTCGTCTGGCAACAGAGCGCGTTGATTGGATCTTCTCCACGAGATGCTCGAGGCAACGGCGGCCGCATGGCACGGCTCGCCGGCATTGGCGGACCGTACTGGAACGCTCTCGTACGCGCGCGTGGCTGAAGCGACTGAGGCGGCAGCTGCCGGCCTGATCGAACTCGGACTGCGGCGCGGCGACCGCGTGGCCGTCTGCCTGCCCAAGCGAACCGAGATAGAGGTGGCCCTGTACGGCTCGATGCGAGCCGGCAGCGTGGCGGTGCCCGTCAATTTCCTCCGGACCGCCCGGACCGTCGGCGCAGGAAGCGGTTGCTGTGGACGGAGGCCAAGCTGAGTTTGGCGCACGCCCACGGCAGCACGACACGGGTCTACGGTGCGACCCTGGACGGTGGTATCGAGGTTGCCAGACGGCAGTTGCTGGCTTGCGCCATCGCGGCGGGCTTGGGCACCAACAGCCAGGTCCATGCTCTCGGCGATGGCGCGCTCTGGATCGCCGATCAGGTCGCGGCGCGCTTCGGCACCCAGCGCTCTTACACGGTGGACTGTTTCCATGTCTGTGATTATCTCGCCGAGGCGGCCAAGAGTTGTGCGCCCGACGACCCAAGGACTTGGTTGGAGATCCAGAAAAAGCGCCTGAAAAACAACGAAAGTACCTCGGTCTTGGCGGCGCTGGGTACGGCGCTGGAGCCTGCGGCCGTGTTCGATGCCGACGCCCCGGTGCGGGCCTGTCATCGCTATCTGAGAGGGTGTAGACAAAATCAAGCCATAGTTACTTCAGTGGTCAGGCGCCGCAGCAGGATGCGCGCTTCGGTAAGCCAGACCCAGGTTTCGGAGACGTCGGTACATACATCGTGGTGCATGATCAAGCGGCGAGCGCGCTCGTTCCAGGCGTGGGTGCGCTCAACCACCCAGGGCTTCGGCAGCGGTACGAAACCGTCGGCGTTCGCGCGGATCTCGAACAGGTCCGGTTGCACCGCGTCGATCCAGCGGCCCACGGTGCGGTTGCCGGGATGACGAACCACTTCGACGCGAATCCCGTGGTCGTGCTCGATGCGCTGGGCGCAAGCGCCAGCGTAGGCGCTTCGGAGTGTCGCCGTGCTCAGGATGCGAAACGGGACGTCCAAGTCGCCCTTTCGCCTTCCGCTCGGCGACGGCCCTTGTGCCCCGGTACGCCCCGCTCCGGGACCACGGCATCACCACGGCGCGCGCCCTTTGGGCACGACGCCGCGCCTCGCCATGGTCCCTGCGCGAATGGCTTGACGGCGTCTCGGATGCGCTCTGCATATTGCCTCCGCGGCTTCGGGACTATCGCCCCTTCGCCCCTCCGGCAATACGCCCGCGCCTACGCCTACCGGGGACTACCGGCCCTCGCTCCGCTCTCCATGGCCGGCAGCGGTCGACGAAGAGGGTAGCGACCTCGGGGTATTTCTCCGCCGCCCGTGCCACGGCCGGCAGTCCGGCATCGCGGTCGTGCAGGTTGGCCGCGCCGACGCTCACCGCCAGCAGCAGGCCGAGGGTGTCGACCACCAGACTGCGCTTGCGCCCCTTGACCTTCTTGCCAGCGTCGAAGCCGCTCGGCCCGCCTTGCGGGGAGCCGCGCGTGGATTGCGCGTCGAGCACCGCGGCGCTGGGCGCCGCCTCCCGTCCCGCGCGCTCGCACCACAGCCCGCGCAGCCGATCGTGCATCCGTTCGAACGTCCCCGCCGCGCTCCAGCGCCGAAAGGTTTTGTAGACGTTGTGCCAAGGCGGAAACTCGCGCGGCAACATCCGCCAGGCGCAGCCCGTGCGCACGACGTAGCCGCAGGCATCCACCAGGGCGCGGCGGCTCACCTGCGCCGGTCTGCCCTGCCCGCCCTCGCGCTCGAACAGGTCCGCGACCAACGGCCACTCCGCATCGGTCAGCCAACTCGGGTAGCGCTGGTCGGGCTCCCAGCGGCGATGGGCTTCGCTGTCACCGTAGCCCACGCGTGCCGGGCGTTCGACGCGCTGTGCCCGTTCCTCCCCGCGCACGCGCCCGATCCCCGCTTCCCGCAACGTCTTGCGGATCGTCGCCGCGTGTGCGTCGATCCCAACTCGTCGCTTGAACTCCGCGGCGATCTGCGCGAGCGTCGCGTTCGGCCGCTCCGCGACGATCGCTCGCAGAATCCCCCAGTGCTCCTCGCCGATCTTCGGCGGACGCCCACCTGCTGCCACGTCTCCCGTCCCTCGCGCTTGTTCTCCGGCGCAAGGTTACGAGAAGCGTTTATTTTGTCTACACCCTCTCAGGATGCCAAACGGGACTTCCACGTCGCCTTTCGCCCTCCGCTCGGCGACGCCCTTTGGGCCCCGGCACGCCCCACTCCGGGGCCGCGGCGTCCGCGGCATGGGGACCTATGGCCCCTTCGCCACTGCCGCCGCACACCCACGCCCTACGCCGACCGGTGGCTGATCGACTTCCCTCCGCTGTCCATGCCGCTCGGAGCGGCGGTGTCGACGGTGCAGCGGCGCTCGACCAGGCCGATGCTGGGCAGGCCGGCCCACAGCGGCTGGTCGGGCAGGGTGCGCAGGTCCTCGGTGACCCAGTGGCGACGCACCTCCAGGCGGCCGTGGTCCTTGTCGATCTCCTCAATGGAAGTCGTGCGCCACCGCCGCGATGTCCCCCGCCAGGGCGGTGGCGAAGAAATCCTCGACGCTCTCTTGCAGGGTGCTCTGGTTGCCCTTGAGACCCAGCACGTAGTCGGCCCTTTGGGCCTAATCCTGGGATGCTCATAATCCCAATTTATCTTGTGCTGCCGGGCGGGAAACATCGAGAGCGCTAGCCGTCGCCACGGGTAAGGTCTCCAGGACATCCCTAACAGGTGCAAATGGAAAATCCCGCAAGAGCATGCACAGTCGGCCCTCGCACCTGCTCAAGTTGGTATAGTGTCGAAATGTGGACAACCATCCGGCGCGGATTCGGGGTTGCTCTGAGTCGATCTCCCATGGATGTAGGTAGAAAATAAAGGGCTTCGCTTCGGAACGATTGATGCGTGCCAATGCGGTTCGCGTAAGGTGATATGGATAGAGCCGAAAGTATCCACCACCAGCCACGGGTAGGCGGTAACCGAGGATTGATAGTGTTGAAAGTGGGAATTCAACAATCGAGTAATTTCTTGAGGTCCTGACGCGATAGGGCCACCGAGGGCTCATCGGAATGCCGTAGCGGTCGTGGCGAATGGGAAAAATGCTCGAATCATAGGAAAACCCGAGCTCGGCCAAGACGTTCAGAGCCCAAAGCGAGCGCTCGGTAATGGAGTAGCTGGCGGCGCGGTAGCCCAACACAGAGCGCTGTGCTTGGTCTTCGAGGCAAGCCTTGGCGCGAATCGTCTCTTCGCGGAAAACCGCTGGGGTCTGCCCGTAAACGAGTTGATGCGAATAACCGTGACAAGCCACTTCGTGACCGCGTTCCGCAATCGCCCGCACCAAGCCGGGACAGCGCTCGGCGACCCACCCCAGCACGAAGAACGTCGCTTGGACGTTCTGCTCGGCGAACAGATCGAGCAATCGTTGCGTGTTGCGTTCGACCCGGAGCGTAAACCGGTCCCAAGTCGCGGGGTCGATCTGTCGGGAGAACGCGGCAACCTGAAAGTAGTCCTCGACATCGACCGTCAGCGCATTACGTATCATGGCGTCCATCCGTCGCTCTCCAGTTTACTCACGGACCGCCGTGCGAACCTGATCCTGCTGTCCGAAACTCGTCTGCGGGAACAGCGGCAGGATGATGGTTCGGTCCTGCGCAGCCTCGCTATGACGCTGTCGTTGACAACAGCCCGCGGTGCACTCACAACCTCCAGGACCAACACCGCACGACCACATGCCATGCGGATGGCGGCTTCCCGATAGGGACACACAATACGCTGTTGTACCCAGGTTCTGGGTAGGATTCGAAAGGTGATGTCCCTTGCCCCATGGCGGACAGCATCGGGTACGCTCATGCTATGCTGCCGCCGAAGCCGGAACTGATGGTCCCACTCTGAGACTGGCGTCGTGATCATCCCGCCATCGCCCGTGGAAATGATCTTGCGCGGATGGAAGGAAAAACAAGCCACGTCCCCGTGCGGCTTGCTATCTTCTCCCGGACGCCCGTCCCGACGGACCTCACTGCCAATGGCGCACGCCGCGTCCTCGGCGACGGGAAGGGAATACCGCCGACCGACGTCAAGGATAGCATCTACGTTGCAGGGCATGCCCGGCGGACTCCTCGGCGTAGACCTCCCAGCCGACAATCTTGCGGCTGCAGATGTCCATGATCAGGTACAGGTAGACGAACGCCCCGCGCACGCTGGTGGCCAGGTAGGTGATGTCACAACGATTAAGGATAAGTCTGTGAGCGACACTCCGAGGCGCGTCATATTCCTGGGCGACGAACTCTACTACCACCAGGTGTTCTGCCAACAGGTGCCTGCCGAGGGTTGCAGCTTCCTGTCGGTCTGTCCCAATCCCATCGCACCCTCTAAGGCGATCTCCGAGCACTCTCATACCTCAGGCGAGGCCCGGCTCCCTTGTGCATTCCTCGCCTCTGGGACGACCGGCCAGATCGTCCCCAACGCCACCCAAGCTGGTCATGGCGTCTTGAACACCGCATCGACCCAGTAGTTTGCGGACCTGTAGGTACTAGCGGGGAAGACCCCGCCCGTGCCGTATCTGTACACCCCATTGCCGCCGCTTTCGCCATCGGCTAGGGCGTGCAGTGGACCATTCGTGTCCGCGGTCTGGAAGTACCCCACATCGGCCGAGTACCGGCCCACGGGGGCGTGGTAGGAGACAACATAGACGGTGTTGGCCTTGATCGCCACTGGGGTGGTGAAGTCCACCTGCTGCCAGCCCGAGGCGGTCTCGTTGGTGAAGGTGGCCTGGGCCAGGAGTTGCCCCGTGCTGCTCCACAGACGGCCCACATGGGTGCCGGTGTTCTGGCTGCCCTTGTAGAACCGCACGGCGGTGATCAAGCCGCCTACGTTACTACGAATCTTCACCCCCAGCTCGACCGCCCTGGTATCCGCAACCGACGTGACGCTCGGGGTCACGGCACTGCCCCACAGACTGCAGGGGGTCGCGCAGACACTGGTGGGTTTGACCACCGGCTCCTCGGATACCGCCGCGATCTCCGCCTGGGTGAGCGCGCGGTTGTAGATGCGGACCTCATCGATCAGGCCCTGGAAGTACTGCTTGGCCCAGACCGTGTTGCCGCCGATGCGCAAGGGGTTGGCGGAGACATCCAGGGTCCCGGTCTGGGCGCGGCTGCCGACCTGGACCCCGTTCACATAGAGCCGCTGGCGGGCACCGTTGTAGGTCGCGGCGAGGTGGGTCCAGGTGTTGCTGGGCAGATGGCTCCCGGCGGTCAGGTGCTGTTCGTAGGTGCCGATGCTCAGGATATTGTTGGGCTGGCCCGCGTCCGAGTTGGCGCTGAGTGCGTAGGCGAGCCCGCCGCTGCGCTCCTTCAGGATCACCGTCTTCCATCCGCTCGCCCAGGTGGTGGGATAGACCCAGGCCGAGAGGGTCATGCGGCTGGTGAGGTCGAGGGAGTTGCTGTCATTCACCGTGACCAGGCTATTGCTCCCGCTGAAGGCGAGGGCCCGCCCGAACTTCGCCTGGGTGGTGCGGGTAGCGTTCGTGAGGGTGCCGTGGTTCCTCTTGTCCGAGGCATCCAGAACCTGGGTGCCGCTGGTCTCATCGAACCCGTAGGCCGCCACCAAGCCAGCGGTGCTGACGCCGGTGCCGGCGGCGGTCACCGTGATGCGGTTCCTCTTCGTGACCGTGTTGCTGCCCCCGGTCCCGGTGACCGTCAGGGACACTGTGTAGATACCTGCGCTCGCGTACGTGTAGGTCGGGCTTTGCGCCGTGCTGGTGGCGCCGTTGCCGAAGTTCCAGGACCATGAGCTGACGGAGCCCGAGGAGGCGTCGGTGAACTTCACCGCCAGGGGCGCCGTGCCGGTGACCGGGCTCGCGCTGAAACTGGCGACCGGCGCGGCGGTGGCGGCCGTCACGTTGATGGTCTTGCTCGCCGTGTCCGTGAAACCCGCCCCCGTGACGGAGAGCGTCACCGTCTTGGTCCCGGTGGTCGCATAGCTCTTGCACCACCGTGGCTGAGTGCGGCGAGGACGTTGCCGTCCCCCAGGTTCCAGGAGCGGCTCGCCACGGTGCCGGTGGAGGTATCGACCAAGGTGACGGTTTGTCCCTGGGTGACAGCTAGGCTGGCGGCGGTGGAGCCGTTGGCGGTGAAGCTTGCCACCGGCGCCGTGGTCGCCGGAGGGACGATGGTGCTCACCTCGTTGGAGTAGCCGCTGGTAGCGGTCCCTGCGTAGGCCTGTACCGCGAAATAGTATCTGGTCCCGTCGGTTAGCCCCGCCACCGTCGCGCTTGTGTTGCTGCCAGTATCCAGGTGCGCGGTGTATCTTGCCGAGGTTGTTCCGTAAGAGACGCGGTACCCGGACGCCGCCGAGACCGCATCCCAGGCCAGGTTCACGCTGCCCGCGAAGGCACCGCCCGTCAGCGCGAGGAGGCCAAGGACCAAGGTGATCGGATGAAGGAGATACGACCGAGGCAGACCTCGGTATCGCGAGCGACGAATTGACATGGCAATTCCCTCCGATTGAGAAAAATGCGGGCGCAAAAAGACCTCTTCTGCGCCCAGCGGCAGAATCTAAGATCACGACCCATGGAAAGGGCCGATGCGGCTCCGAAATAGTCGAGGCGGCCGGATGTCTTTGAAATGACGACATCCCAAGCCAGTTTTACTTAGTAGGCGAGATAGTGCAGGACTCGGACTTCACTAAGGTTGGTCGATGCCAGCATGGGCCCACCCAGGACAAGGCCAGGCCAGCTGATGGAATGGCGACCTTGGCCAGCGCAGAAGCCTTGGCCAGATCACATTGGCGGGAAGCCCACGCGAAGACTTCCAGATAGGACTGATCGGCATGCTCGCAGCCCTGCCATCGGCCCCAGGTCCGATCCGTCGACACCCGTACAGTAAAGGCTGTCGCGGTCTTTGACGGCGAAGACCAGATAAAAATTGTGCCTTGGGGAAGCCCTGAGGTCACCCGAGTCGGTCCCATGATGTGACGTAAGTTGCAAAAAAAGGGCCGAGCAGACGAATGCCATTGACGAGCGAGCCCAGGATAGAGTAGCGCGGGCGACGAACGGTAAGCGTGGCGAGAGTGTGCCTCTTCGCGCGTACGCTTCGGTCACTGTTCTCTTCAGAAAGGCCGTACACTTGGGGTGCGCGCGGGGAGATCCGCTGCACCCTGCCCGCGGGACGCGAGCGCAGGGACCGTGCGGTGCCCCAGGAGCCGTCGGCCCCGGGCGTCATCCTATCGGACTGGCGGCGCGGGACCTGCGATGTCACGTGGCCTGGCCGCAGGCGCGATCGGCGCGCTTACAGGGTCAAACCGGTCGACCGGGGACTGCTGACCAACCGCCCGGCTGAGATGCTTGCGGTCGCGAGGCGGTGCTTATTCTGTATGTTGGGAAGTTTGCGTAGCTGCGACCAGCTAGCATCCGGTTTTGTGGTCGGGTACCATGCCGCCAGGTCAAAAGGAATGGCTGTCAGCATATTCACCGCTGACGATTTGCAGCTGTCGCTTTGGAGCTCGTCACGCATGGTCGCCAGTAGATCGTCTCCGCCGGAGCACCACAGAACGAGCCGCCGCCATTCGCACCGCAGACGCAGGCGCCTCCTGCGGCGCATCGTTGCCGCGTCCCTGTCAATCCTGCTGATCTCAGGACTCGGCTACGGTACCTTTTACCTGTGGAAGCAGGGCGTGCTCCCCGCCAATCAGCCGGCAGCAGACTGGTACGAAGCAAAAAGCGCCCAACGAATCCTGGTCGAGCTTCCGCGCGACGACGCCCCCCACACCAACGAAATGGAGTGGTGGTACTACAATGGGCATCTCGATGCAGAAAGCGGCAACCACTACAGCTTCCATTTCACGGTTTTCCTAGTCAATCAACTCGCGGCCCACATCGTCGCGCATGTGTCCTTGCTCGACCACCAGACGGGCAAGCATTACACCGATCAAAAGCGCACGACGGGCATTACGTCCAAGAATATGGACAACACCTTCGAATTCGACCTCGGTGATTGGCACATGGACGGGCGCTACGGGGACGATAGGCTGCGTGTCGTCACGCCGGAATTTAGTTTCAACTTGCGCCTAAAGCAGAGTGCTCCCCCCGGTATTTCAGGGTGGAACCGGTTTATTGGACTTTGAGCTGGCTGGTCAAAGTTATTACTACACACGCCCCAGAATGGAGATCGAGGGGGCCCTCAAGGTAAACAACGATGTCCAGAACGTCAAAGGTGTCGCCTGGTTCGATCACCAGTGGGGCGATTTCCGAGTCAACCAGCTCGGCTGGGATTGGTTTGCGATCCAGCTCGAAGACGGTAGCGACATCATGATCTACCAGCTCTTCGATACCAGCGGGCTCCCGGTTCTTCGCTCCGGCACTTACGCCAAGGCAGGCATGACTAAGGTGCTCACGGAAGGGGACTTTAAGGTGACTGCAAACGGTCACTGGGTTAGCGCGGACACCGGGATCGAATATCCCATGGGCTGGACCATCGATATCCCCGAGCAGTCGATCAGCCTTCGGATCACACCGGTGAGCACGGACAGCGAATTCGATGGCCGAATCACCTCGTACATGGTCTACTGGGAAGGCGCGGTCAAGATCTCCGGAACGCATAGCGGCCGGGGATTTGTCGAGCTGAGCGGGTACCGGAAAGAGACCAGAAAGAGTTCTACCGAGTTGCCCAAGAACCCTAAATTGGGACGTTGAGAAGAACAGTGTTCGCGCGTGACGCGATGGAGACGAGGCCAATCACTGCGCCCGCTCCGTGGCAATTTGCACCGGGAAAGTGTCGATAGCCGGACACGTTGATGGCAACCCAGTTGGCGGCCTTTGCTGGCCTCGCGCTGACGAGCAACTAAGTCGCGCTCTTGATCCCGCTCGCCAGACGCGTCTCTCTCCGGCACCATTCCGACCGGCGTAAGTATCACGCTATCGCAACCCCGGTCATTGGCGGTAGAGGGACCGGCGGCGACACCGTGGACCGTGAGGAGGGCCGCGCACGGCCCCGGACGACCCGCGTCGCCTGACCTCACCCGGCCCACCCGAAGCCGGTTTCCAGCATGCCTGGCCGGGCGCGTACAATCGCGAACGTAAGGGGGCCTGCCCTGCACGGCAGGTACCAGTTACAAACAGGTGCAGGTCGTAAGATTCTTCGTCGAGGCGGCTCTTGGTCGTGGAAGGAGGGCATTGTGCCGCGACGTACGACTTGCAACGGAGTCGGCCCACGCCGTCGGTCGCGCCGCGGAGCGGCCCTCCCACGAGATCCCGGGTCTTGCTTTCGGTCACGGCCACGCGTGGCGGTCGGAAGTGTCCTCATCGGATGAAGCGTCGATGCCCGCAGCCATGTTTGATCGAATCCTTGTCCTCTGCGTCGGCAACATCTGCCGCAGCCCGATGGCGGAGGCGGTCATGCGCCAAGCCTTTCTGAAGCGGGGCCGCGAGGTCGATGTGCGCTCGGCGGGGATCGGCGCTCTGGTCGGGCACCCGGCGGACGAGAACGTCCGGTTGCTCATGGAACGGCGTGGTATCGACGTCTCCGGTCATCGGGCCGTCCAGGTCAACCGCGACATGCTTCGCTGGGCTGACCTGGTACTGGTGATGGAGGATAGGCACCGGTCGGCGTTACGCAGGCAGGAGCCGAGTGCGGCCGGCAAGGTATTTCTTCTGGGGCACTGGATCGACGTGCAGATCCCAGACCCTTACCTGAAACCGTTCGCCGTTTTCGAGCAAACCCTAGATCTGGTCGACAGGGCGGTTGGGTCTTGGATGGATAGGCTGTGAGGCTGCGGCCATGCTGCTCCGCGCAAGCAGACAGACGCCGGTGCCCAAGCGAGGCGGCGGGCGATCCGCACCCGGCACGGGTGCCTTGAATCCTTTCGGTGATTAGCCTCGAACCTCACTAGAGCCACGGCGTTGCCTTCCCTGGCACTGGCTGCCGGCATTCCAGCCGGAATGACGAGTGCGATGGCCACACTTGACTACCGTCGTCCCGGTAGGATGCCGGGACTCAGTGCCAGGGATGGTATGCAGCGGGCGACCTGAGGAATAGCGCTAACGGTCATGTAGGCCCGCAGACACCCCGGAACATGAAAGATACTGCGCGGGAGACGGCTGAGAAAGGTCGATCAAGTGATTTGGAGATTCGATCCCGACCGCTAACGTGACCAGCTATCGCTGCTTCGTACCCCGGAATGGCTCGTTTGAGACCGCACGGTAAACAGACCCAAGCGCCCTGCGCCTGAGGTGAATTCGGTGATGGCATCCGACGTCTCCTGGTTCAACATCTGCACCTAGGGGGAGAAGGCTATGGATCTTGCGCCGCTGTATCGTTGCGTTGCCGGGTTGGATGTCCATCAGGCCAAGCTCACGGTCTGCATCCTGCATGAAGAGGCTGACGGGGAACTGGCGGTCGAACTGCGGGAGTTCGGCGGATTCAAGCGTGATCGGCGTGAAATGGCTCGTTGGGTCACCTCTTTCGCCCCGGAATCGGTGGTGATGCAGAGCACCGGGATCTATTGGAAGAGCCCCTACGAGGCACTGGAGCGGGCAGGACTGCGAGCACTGGTGGTCAACGCCCGGCATGTCAGCCAGGTGCCGGGGCGCAAGACCGATCTCGCCGATGCCCAGTGGCTGGCACTTGCACGCCGTTTGTTTCTCGGCCAGGGCTCACCGCGTGCGCCTCGGTGTTGGCGGCCTCCACAGCAGGCGGCGCACAAGGGATTGGCCTTGCGGTGCCGGCCGCTGCTGGGATTGCCGACCCCCGGCTCATGTGCCCCGACAGACTCCAGCCCTCGACGGTGACCTGCGCGGGGAGCCGAACGCCTGCATGACGTCGCCTACCTCGAACAGCAACATTGCCGCGCTGGTTCGCCAGGCCGGGGATGGTCTGCGCGCCTCAGGAGGGCCTGCTTAGGCGCCAGTCCATTCCCGGCGCCTGGCGCAACGCGGCCATGTGTTGTTGCAGATCGCGGATGTGATCGAGCAGTTCCGTCAGCACGAGGCGGTGCTCCGCGCTCAGGTCACCGTCGAGGGCATCGAGCAGGTCCTCCTCGCTGGCCTTATGCCGGGGGTCGGCCTCGCCCAGCAGCGTCTGTGCCGCTCGACCGCCACCATCGCCTTGACTATCGCCCGTGGGCACATGCACGTCGGACCAAAGCGGCGGTGAAGCTGCACACCTTGCTGGACCTGCGTGGCAACATTCCCACCTTCATCCACATCTCGGACGGCAAGCTCAGCGACGTCAAGGCACTGGACTTGCTCGTGCCAGAGCCCGGCGCCTTCTACATCATGGACCGCGGCTACTTCGACTTCGCGCGGTTGTACCGACTCCACATTGCCGCCGCGTTCTTTCTCATCCGTGCCAAGTCCGATACCCAAGTGCGCCGGCAGTACTCGCGCGCGGTCGACAGATCCACCGGGCTGCGCTGCGATCAAACCATTCGCCCCAGCGGCAAGCACTCCCCGCGCCTGTATCCGGAGCAACTGCGCCGGATCAAGTATTACGATGCCGAAACCGACAAGACCTTCGTCTTCTTGACCAACAACTTCGAGCTGCCGGCGCTGACCATCGCCGAGCTTTACCGCTGTCGCTGGCGCGTGGAGCTATTTTTCAAATGGATCAAGCAGCATCTGCGCATCAAGACCTTCTTCGGCACCTCCGAAAACGCCGTCAAGACCCAGGTCTGGATCGCCGTCTGCGTCTATGCTGCTGGTGGCCATCGTCAAGAAGCGGCTCGAAATCCCGGCCTCACTCTACACCATGTTACAGATACTGAGCCTCACCCTATTCGAGCGGACTCCACTAAATCAGATACTTACGGGCGCTTCGGGGCTGGATTACAGAAATCATGGGGCCGGAGTCAGCAACCAATTGAATTTATTCGATGATTTACCCGGACACTAGTGGGATTGGATGGGATTTCCGCCACCAATACGACCGCCTGCACTTGGTCGCCAACAACAGTCGGTTTCTGATCTTGCCCGAGTACCACGTCGCGAACCTCGCCTCGCGGGTACTGGCCTTGAGCGAACGGCGCCTGGCCAGCGACTGGCGGGAGCGCTTCGGTTACCCACTGCTATTGCTGGAGACCTTTGTCGATCCGCGGCGTTTTCACGGCACCATCTATCGCGCCGCCAACTGGCGCTATGTGGGCGACACCCGGGTATCGGCGCACCCGCACCGGCTACAGCTTTGATCCGAGCGCCGCCAAGCGCGTCTTTGTCCGCCCCCTGCACGCCCGAGCGCAAGCCTGCCTGTCGTCTCCCGTACTCGACCCCCAGTATCGTCACGGAGCCCCGAACATCATGTTGAGCGCCGAACAGATGGTCTCTCTGCCGGAGTTTTTTGCCGACATCCCCGACCCTCGCCGCGGCCAGGGACAACGCCACCCCCTGCCCGCGGTGCTGGCCATCGCCACGGGTGCCACCCTGTGCGGCATGCGCGGCTACAAAGCCATCAGCCTGTGGGCCGAAGACCTGGGCCAGAAGGCGCGGGCGCGCTTTCGCTGTTGCTACCGCAACCGTCGCTACGCGGTACCCAGTCGTACCGTCATCCGCGAGGTGCTCACCCGCGTTGACCCGGATGCCTTGGACCGCGCCCTACAACGCTGGAACGCCCAGCAGGCCGCGACCGACGAAGGGCTAGCCATCGACGGCAAGACGATGTGCAATGCTATCGATGCCGACGGCCACCAGGCCCACATCCTCGGCGTTGTCGGCCACCAGAGCCAGACCTGCCACACCCAAAAAAAGTCGGCTCCCTGCCCGTAGGCGGCAGCGACGAGGTCAAGCAAACCAACGAGATCGGGATGGTCATCCCGCTGCTGGGACCCATCGATATCGCTGGCAAGACCATCACCGCCGACGCCCTGCTGACCCAACGCAAGCTCGCCCAATACCTCATCGAGCGCAACGCCGACTACGTCTTCACCGTCAAAGGCAATCAGCCGATCTTGCGCGAAGACATCCGCCTATTCTTCCAGGGCCGCGGCACACCCGACTTCACCGAGCCGCTCACCCTGGCCCATGGCCGCATCGAGCAGCGCTGCATTTGGACCAGCACCGCCCTCAACGACTACCTCGACTTCCCCGGTGTCGGCCAAGTCTTCGTCATCGCGCGCCCCACCATCGAGAAGACCACCGGTAAGACCACGACCGAAACCGTCTACGGCATCACCAGCCATTCCCCGAAAACCGCCAGCGCCGCGGCCATCCTGGCCTTCAACCGCGGCCACTGGACCGTCGAGAACGGCTGCCACTACATCCTCGACTGGAACTGGGACGAGGACCGCTGCACCATCCGCACCGGACACGGTCCCGAGAACATTACCGCCCTACGCCGCTTCGCCACCGGTGCCATCAGGTCAAAGTCCCGCGATACCGTCGCCGCGACCATCCAGCGCCTGGCGCGCAATGTCCGCCTGGTCTTCGACTACCTGCGCATGACCGACAACTCCAGGCACCGTTCGCCGACCCTCCAAGCTCAGGCGGGCTAGAACGGATTCGCCGTGACAACGCAAGGGCAACCCCTATGTGCGACGCATTTTATGCGAGGCCGCCCACGCCGCCAGTCGCACGCGTTGCGCCCTGGCCCAGAAATTCAAAGGGCTGCTCGTGCGCAGGGGGAGAAAACGCGCGATCTTTGCTTTGGCCCACAAATTGTTGAAAACTGTCTTCGTCTTGATCAACCGCGGCGATTACTACCCGGGATGCTGGCGTCGATTACGAGGCGATGAGCGTGGAGCGCAATGCGCCCCGATGGATCAAGATGCTCAGGAAGTACCGGTACATCCCGGCCTGAGGCGTCGCGACAAACTCGTTACCGGCGGGTCGTTCAGGCCCAGGCGTGCGTTCGTCTCCCGCGCGGGTATCTTTCACGGTAATCACCATCCGATATGGTGCCCTTACCTGGCCCCACGGCGTCGCCTACGACTTGCGTGATCCATCGTCGCCGTACTTGTATCCATATCGGTATCCATACTGATATCCATATCGATATCCGTATCCAGGACGGGTGTCCAAGCCGTTCATCACGAAGCCGCGAACCGGGGCACCACTCTGCCTCATGCGCTTTAAGCTCTCTTCGATCTCACCCATGGGATGTACTCCCGCCCTCACGACCATCAGCGCAGCCCCAGCATGCCGCGCGATGACCGCGGCGTCCGTGACCGCGAGGATGGGCGGAGCATCGACGACCACGAAGTCATGGGCCCGCAGACCCCAATGCAGGAGCTCGGCGAGACGCTCATGCATCAGCAATTCGGACGGATTGGGAGGCCGCGCTCCAGTTCCAACGAAGTCAAGGCCGGTGAGGTCGAAATGATTTACCACCTTGTCCAGCGGTGCGCCACCGGCGATGTATTCGGACAGCCCGAGCCCGGGCTCCGAGCCGAGCAATCGGTTCAAATGTCCTTTGCGCATGTCGGCGTCGATCAGGAGCACCCGCTTGCCGGTCTGCGCGAGCACAACCGCCAGGTTGACGGAAACAAACGACTTGCCCACCCCTGCAGTCGGCCCGGTAATCAGCAGCACGTTGTTCGCAGCGTCCAATAGCAGGAAATGCAGTATGGTCCGCAGGCTGCGAATGCTCTCGACTGCCAGATCATCCGGTGCGACCAGGGCGAGCGGGAGAATACCGGCCCCGGCCGTACGCTGGTGCTTCGAGATCTTTTCCTGCACCTCGCTGAACGGCACGACGCCAACGACTGAGAGACCAAGCTGCCGCTCTATCTCGGTGGGGTCGTCCACGCCCGCACGCATCTTGATTATCAGGAAGACAATACCAAAGCCGACGGCGAAGCCCCCGACGAGATAAGCCGCCAGAAACTGTCTGCAGATTCGGCGCGTCGCGGTAGGTCGGCGGCCACGCGTAATCGACGATGCGGGCGTTACCGACGGTACCTGCCTTCGCCATTCGCAATTCCTGGAGCGAGTTGAGAAGTTGCGAATATAAGGTTGAGTTCACCTCGACGTCCCTTCTCAACCGCAAGGCCGTCTGTTGGACCGCCGGCAGCGTCTGCGTCTGCTTCTCCAGGTTGTCCAGCTTTTCCTGGAGCTTGGCGATCAGCCCATCGAGGGACTGAATCCTGGGGTGGGCCGGTTTGAAACGCTCGCGGAGGCCCTCGCGTTCCTGTTGCAGGCGGAAGAGCTCGCTCTCGGTCTCCACGACCGCCTGCGAGCACGGTTTCGGCCTCGCGGCTGAGGTCAACGGAACTGTGCTCTTGCAGGTAGGCGTTGTATGCGCCCTCCGCGGCATCCACGCGTTCCTTGAGCAACGGGAGTTGCTTCTCCAGGAACTGGATGGTTTGCTCTGCCTCCGCCCCCTTTTTCTCGACGCTTTGCCGCTGGAAATCGTCCATGATCGCGTTGAGGATGACCGCCGCCGTTCAGGATCTCCCGCAGAGAAGCTCACGGCTGAGGATGCCAGAGCCAGCTGGCTGCTCCGCCACAGAGAAGGCGTTGCTCAACCCGGAAACCAGCGCGTCGAGGGGGGATCTGGTCAACTGGAACCGTGTCCCGGGGCGCGCCTTCAGGCGGGATACGAACAGGACGAGCTGTCCGCCGTCTTCAAGGGTTGTCTCGGCCCTCATGCCAACCTCGCCTTGGAGCAACGGGGACCCTTTCTCGTCGAACAGGCTGTATTGTCCCTGCTCGCCAGCGACAAGGACCAACTTCTGCCCCAGGACGGCGTTGCGCTCCAGCAAGGGCCCCAGCCAGGAGTCACGCCCCAACCAGGAGTCAGACCCCAACCAGGAGTCATTCCGCAACCAGGCTTTGGGCAGCAGCAAGGTCTGGACCTCGATCTCCTCGCCGCCCCAGGCGTATTCGTCCTTGCCGAACCAGGGCTTGGAAACCCCGGAACCGCCGTAATGGCGGGCGATGACCGCTCCGATCAGGGGGTAGTAGACGGGGGCGGCATTTTGGTCGAGCTTCAGCTTCTCCGCGACCTGCGCAAGGATGGTGCGTGACTGCATGATCTGAGTCTCCGCCGCAATGGACGTCCCCCCCCCAGCATCTCGCTGTACTGCTCGAACGGTTGCAGTGCCGACAGGCCTCCCCCCCGCTCTTTCGATCTGCATCATGCCCATGTGCGGTGTATTTGGGTGGGGTTGAAAGAAAGTGGACAACCCCGACGGCAAGACTCAGGACCACCACCCCCGCGATGAGCCACTTGTGCGCCCAGGCGCCCCAAAGATAACGCAGCATCTCGCGGGTGCCTGCATCCGACGCGCCCGCTGGGCAGCGATATAAGGCATTGGTTGCACCGCTGGCGGCGGGGCCGGCGATTCCCGTTTGAGAGGAGTGGGTTCAGCCATCAGACCATCTGCATCTTGAGTGATCAGCGCTCACGGCGTAGTCGTGGTGGTCGTGGTGGTGGTCGAGTACAAGTTGGGGAACGCGCCGTGGGACGACAGCACGTTGTCGGTAGGCAGGAGGTTGCTGATCAAGCGGTTCCAACGGACGATGTCCGCGGCATCGACATAGACGACATCCCTTGGCTTCAGCGGGAAGCGGTCCGCCAACAACAAGGCATCGGGGGATTTCGAGGCAAGATGATAGATCTCCGGTTTGTCGCCGCCGCGCAGCACGTAGATTTGATTCGGGTTGGCAATGAGTTGGTCGATGTCCGCGGCGTCGCTCAAAGCCTCGGTCAGGGTCAGGCGGCGTTTGTTCATGAGCTGGGAGCCGGGGCGTATTGACGGCGCCGAGGACGAAGACCTTGTTGAAGCGCCGGTCGGGGATGTTGACGATGTCGCCGTTCTTGAGCGCGACGTTTTGACTGGTGTCGCCGTCTTCGTAGAGGGCCAGCAGATCGATCTGGCTGGTCTTTCCGGCACGCGTGAGGGTGATGTGGCGCTGGTCGGCCTCAGGGGTGAAGCCGCCCGCCTGGTTGACGGCCTCGACCATGGTCAAGGGAACGTCCGTGACGGGGATGATCCCGGGTCTGAGCACCTCCCCAACGACGTAAACGCGCTGGCTGCGGTAGGTGGCGACGCGCACCTCGAGCTGGACGTTCTCGATGGTGCGGCTGAGCTTCTCGGTGAGGAGCTGTCTGACCTGCCGCAGAGTCAGCCCTTGGACCTTGATCACCCCGGCGAAGGGGAAAAAGATGGTGCCGTCTTCCGCTACGACGGTACCGGCCTGACTCGGCGGAGCGGAACTCACCGGCGGGGATGGTCAGCTCCGGATGGTCCCAGACGATGATGGTGATGATGTCGCCCGCGGCCACGCGGTAGTCCTGATGACCCGGCGGCACATAGGGCTTTTGAGGGGCGCTGCGGAGCTCCTTTTCCTTTTGGATGATGAGCTCGGCGGTGATGGGCCGCACCGTGACGTTGGCCGGGACCGTGCCTTCGGCGGTCTCAACCGGCAGCTTGACGTCGGACTTGCCTGACATGCGCATGCCGTAGACGTCGTTGCCGGGGATGATCGCACAGCCACCGAGGGCCAATGCGCACAACAGAAAGCCGACAAGAGACCCAAAGAGCCGCGGGCTCAGTACTCCACGCTGCACCTTCCCAAGGTGTGGTACCTTCGTTAGCCAGGGCGCCCCCTGCATAGATGAAAAGTCGAGCACTGAGCCCATTTTTTTCATGATCTTTAATTCCGATTTTTTGTACACCCTGCAACCGACAAGGCTAGCTCCGGCAAAGGCCGTTTCGCGCAAGCGGATGAGCGACCTGCCGGCGGCTAAGCCCCTCATTCAAACCCCTCCGGATGCGCTTGCCGTGATCAGCCGTCGGTCTGCGGCTACTTCGCGCTCTAGAGGACCGCGCACTCACCAATATTAGTGTCGCACTTCGTTGTGGGACTCGCCAGGTGACTGGCACCCGTTTTTGGCGCGATTTGTTCCGATTTCGGTTGATCGGTACCATAGCTGCCGCCCCCAACGAGCGTGAGACGACCGGTGTCCGAGGGTTGTGGTCCCCAGGCAACCGTCCCGGAAAGGCCTTCGGCGTCGGGTATGCCGTGGTCCATCGCTCTGCCGGCACAGGTCGCGTTGAACTGGGTCCCCGACGCCAGTGGCATTTTTGTGGCGGCGGGCCAGGAGGCGCTGGCGCCGCCGGGCTCGGCACGCACCGAAAGGAAAGCTCGGCCGGTGCAACCAGCTTCGGCTAACTCGACCCTGGGGGCTTGACCTTGGGCGGGCCGGCGCCAACTCTCCGCCGACGGCGAGGGTGCGTTAGCACGACGTCAGTGACAGCAGATTCTTAAGGCTGCCGCCTGTCCCATGGTTGGGTAACCGAGGTGGCAAGGGATGATCTGCAGCAATCAGGTCCAACCAACTGCTTGAGGCGTTATTCAGGACATGAAAGACACGATACCCGGAAACGATTTGACCGAGGCCATCTCCTACCCCCGTCGGAGCCTGCTAATCGGGGTCTCGCCCGCGGTGACCGATGATCTGGGCCATGTTCACCATGGGTTGCTCCTCGCAAAGAAAGGGAGCGGCCGTCCCCGGTTGGGGATCGGGGCTCCCGGGTTGATTGGAAATGCCGGGTCCTACCCGAATGGCACTGACTTAAGCGCAGTCCTTGAGCGTCCAGCTCAGAACTAACTGATTTCACGTGGGAAATGGCGGGCCGGCCGACTCGGATGATACGCTGCAGGTTGCGAGACCACAGCAACCACCCGAGGAGCCAGCCCACATGCATGCTAGCCAGCGCCCGGCAACGAGGCAACAACAACGGGTGCGCCGCCATGCGGGCAGAGCCGATGCCCCGGCGATGTTCAACCTGTTGACTGGTCCCCAACTGCTGGAACGGGTCGAGGCGGCGCTGCCGGAGCACCGCGAGCGGCTGTATCCGCCGACCGAGACCCTGTCGATGTTCGTCGCTCAGGTCTTGTCGGCGGATGGTAGCTGCCAGCAAGCGGTCGACGCCGCCATGGTGACGCGTCTGATCGCCGGACTGGCGCCTGGCAGCACCGACACGGGCGCCTACTGCAAGGCGCGCGCGCGCCTGCCCTTGGCGATGATCGCCACCCTGGCACGCGAGTGCGGCGACATCGTTGCCAACGATGCGCCCGGCTGGTGGCACTGGCGCGGCCGCCGTGTGCTCCTGGTCGATGGGGCCACGGTGACGTTGGCCGACACCGAGGACAACCAAGCCGCCTATCCGCAGCCGAGCAGCCAGAAGGAGGGCCTCGGGTTTCCCCTGGCGCGGATGGTCGCCCTGCTGTGTCTGGGCAGCGGGGCCTTGCGCGATGTCGCCGTCGGACCTTGCGTCGGCAAAGGCGGCGACGAGCAGTCGCTGCTGCGCGACATCCTCGATACGGCTGCAAGCGGGCGACATCTTGCTCGGGGACGCGTTCTACGCGACCTACTTCCTGCTCGCGGAGCTGATCGGCGGGGGTGCCGACGGGGTCTTCGAACAGTTCGGGGCGCGTCGACGCAGCACCGACTTCACCAACGGGGAGGCGCTGGGCGTGCGCGATCACCTCATCGAACTGGTCAAGCCGCGAAAGGCCCGACTGGATGAGCCAGCACGAGTACGACCAAGCACCGGCCACGCTCAAGGTCCGGGAGTTCGAAGCGGGCGGCAAGATCCTGGTGACGACCTTCTGGACCCGGACGACGCCAAGGGGTGCTCAAGGCCTTGTATCGACAGCGTTGGCACGTGGAGCTTGATCTGGGAACATCAAGACGACGCTGGGCATGGAGCAGCTGCGCTGCCAGACGCCGGACATGGCGATCAAGGAACTATGGGTCTACCTGCTGGCCTACAACCTGATCCGACTGCTCATGGCACAGTCCGCCCTGTTGGCCGACCAGATTCCGCGCCAGCTCAGTTTCAAGCATGCCGTCCAGATCTGGCTGGCATGGCAGCAACACGGCGGCGACCCAGAGGACGGCGAGTGCTTCCACGCCATCCTGATCCTGATCGCCCAACCCCGCGTCGGCCTACGACCAGGGCGTATCGAGCCGCGTGCCTTGAAACGCCGACTCAAACCCTTTGCACTGCTCACCGAGCCGCGGGCGTCCGCCAAGGCGCGCATCCGCGAACACGGCCACCCGAAGAAGCAGCGCTAAAAAATGACTCAGAGTCAGTCTGTTGGGTGTCGCCGCCCGGGGCTCTTAGGCTTAAGTCAGTGCCATTCGGGTCCTACCGGGACACGGCGTGTTCGATGCCGGCGGCGTGCCGCGCCACGGCTTGCTCGACCGCATCGGCGGCAGACAGACCGAGCGCCAGACCGCAGGCGCCCAAAAGGGCGGTGACCAGTGCCGCAAAGACGAGGTACCTCATGGTGTCTTTCCTGTGACGGTCACCTGAGCTTCATCCCCGGGTGGGGAGGGGCGCTTGCCCGGCGGAGTGGGTCGCAGCCGACGGCCATCGGGGACGATGCCGCGACGCAGATAGGTGGGCTTGTGGAACCGGCTCCAGTCCGTCGGGGCGGTCCAGAGCGGCGGGAGGGGCGGGGTGGGGGTCTCGGTCGGATCTTTCGGCACGGGGGCACGCGCAATCGCGGCCAGGCCGGCCACGACCAGGCCGAGGACGATCAGGTCGAACATCGGAAGGACCTCCAGGTGAACAAACCGGGAGGCATGGCCCCGCTGCCGGGGCGGCCTGCCCGGCGGGGGTGGTGGACTGCGGCGCGAAGCGCCGCCTCATCGATGGGCTGTTCTTGTCGGGCGCCCAGCTAGCGCCATTCGCGGCCCGCTCAGGCGAACCGGCAAACTGCCCCAGAGGCTAGATCAGGTGCACGCCAAGCGACCACCGCGAAAGGGGCCGGTTTGCCGACACCTTTCCCGGCGGTTGGGGCCGGGAGTATCCTGGCAGAGGAGAAATCCAACGGATTCGCTGGGCATATCGCTGGAATAATCCAGGCAGCGCTGAGCAAAGATTGCGGGCGCTGGGCACAGTCAATTCCTGACGCACGGCCACGACGCAACCGAAGCAGCGGGTCCGTTGCCGCCACGGGAAGACCCTCAGCTAAACAAAGCGTGACCGCATCGTGACGCTCTCGCGTCACGACGCGTCACAATTTGGTACGCTGGGTCACGGAAGCGCGGGGGCGGGATGCGCTAACGTGTTGATGTATAGGGAGTGATCGGGGAGGGTTAGCATTTAGGTTCCAGTGGGGAAACCCGTGGGGGTTCGAGTCCCCCCTTGCGCACCATTACAAATCAATTGGTTCAGTTCGAGATTCGGACTTCGCTCGTTCCCCAATCTGCCTGGCGTGATCAAATCGTGACCCGTCGAACCAAGTGGTCCGCGCGGCCCGCCAGTCCAGACCTTCGCCCATGGCTGTCAGCCGGGAGTTCAGCCGGCGCAGCTCTGCTTCCGCTTCGACCTTTTCGGTCACGTCGTGCTGGATCCCTGCTAGTAGACCAGTCGGCCCTAGGAGCCTGTCGGACTCAGGATGAATCTACTGCGGAAGCGGGAGAGCGGCCCATTTTGCCCCCGCTTTTCGTTACATAGAGCCCGCTATGCGCCTCAAAGCCGGAACAAAATGGTCTCACTCTCCCACTCCCTCGCTACGATCCCCCTAAGTCCGACAGGCTCTTAGCGGTCGAACAGTGGGCGGATGGAGAATCGGTTATAGAACAGGGTGCCGTCCTTGCGATAGTTGCGCAGGTTAACCGTCGCCGGTTTCTGGTCGCGCAGGGCCGCGCGGATGTGCTCGATCTCCGGCTGGTCCCGATCCGTCCCCTGCAGGAAGCGGCCGTTGCGACCCAGGATGTCGTTACGGTCATAGCCGGTTATGACTTCGACGGCCTCCTTAGCGTAAACGATGGGATTGTCCGGCTGGTCCGGGTCGGACAAGTTGATGCCGTTGACTCAGGTGTCGAGGATCTTGGACAGGACGAAGGGGATGGTGCCCTCGTCTTTTTCGGCCATGAGTTTCGTGGTGTACTCCTGTCGTGTTGATTCGCCGCCGGGGCGGCATCCGGGCTGAGATGCAATGGCTGACCGGGCCAGGGCGGTCACGGGAAAAGTGCCCGAAGCCGGCTGGGAACATTCAAGACGGGCGCTGCACAAGGTCCCGGTAGGCGTGCCAGGTGGCATGGCCCGCCAAAGGAACCGCCACGAAGAGTCCGACGTAGAAGGTGAGGAGCCCCGCGCTGACAATGACCACCAGGAGCCCTGCCCACAGCAGCATGGGCAGCCAATTGCGGGCCACCGCCCGGAGACTGGTCCGCGCGGCAGTGAATCCGTCCACCGGTTGGTCGATCAGCATCGGGATGGTGATGGCGCTGACGCAGAAGGCACAGGCCGCAAAGAAGGCGCCAACCAGGACGATGGCGACCACCAGGGTGGTGTGATTGCCGGACATCACCACCACCGGGACGAAGTTCTCCCAGGTCGGCAAAGGGGCATGGAACAGCATGATGAACAGAAATACCGAGGCCAGGATCCACAGCTGCATGATCATGAACAGGAATCCGGTTGCCATCCCCAGCTGACCCTGATTGCGCCTGACAGCCTCCAGCGCCTGGCAGCTTGCCAGGGGCTCCCCCCGCTCCAGGTGTGCGCTGATCTGATAGAGGCCGACGGCCAAGAGGGGCGCGATGAGAAAGAACCCGGCGGTGAGGAATGGCACAAGAAAGGTCAGGTGGCCAACGACGGTCAGCAGGAGGATCAGCCCACTGATGAGTACAATCCCGGCACCGTAACGCAGGCTATAGCCGGGCGCTGCCCGCATGTCCTGCCAGCCCTTGGCCAGCCACCGCCAGGGGTGTCCCAGGGTCACCCGATTCACCTGGGGTTCTTGCCACTCGGGCAAGGGAGCGTTGGACGTGTCATTCATCCGAATTCCTCCGCAGCTCGATTGCCCGGACCGGCATCGTGGTCGCCCGGGGGGTCATGGGCAAGACGAAGTGCTCTTGGGCCGGGCAGTCTGAAGGCATTGCCCCGAGCGACTATCCCGCCGGCTGGTTCAGGTGCCGCCAGCCCCGGTGTTCATTGGAGCAGTAGCGTACCGCATCGCAGCGGCGCACCCAACGCCGGCCCTGCCCAAGGTCATGGGGTCGCAGGGGAGGGCCCTGGTATTCGCGTCTCGCGGGACCGATCTCCTGGTCTGGTCTGCGTATCCGAGCATTTTCGAGGTGATCAGCGACATACATCAGCTCGCCCCAGCCGGGCAACCCTCCATGGCTCTGGATTCCGGCCGTCCCCGGCATGCTATGCCCGTGCCCAGTGGGCACCGACGGCGGGCCGGGGCGGGCTGATGCCTGGCGCGAACCGCCGTTTTCGATCCGATCCCATCGCTTGTTGCGATTTTCGACATGACTGACAACCGAGACACAAGGCCCCCAAGCTCCCCCAGACAATGGGCGTCGCGGGCGATTGAAGCCAGCGCCTTCTGGGTGACCGAACCTGGCCGCGGCGAGATTCGCCGGGAACTCCTGCCCGATTCCGTCCCGGGGGAGGCATTGGTGCGGGCGGTCTATAGCGGAATCAGCCGCGGGACCGAGTCCCTGGTGTTTCGCGGCGAGGTGCCGGAGAGCGAGTACCGGGACATGCGCGCGCCCTTCCAAGGCGGCGACTTTCCCGGTCCGGTCAAGTACGGCTATTGCAGCGTGGGGGTTGTGGAGGAGGGGCCCGAGGACCTTTTGGGGCGGACGGTCTTTTGCCTGCACCCGCACCAGACCCGCTACCGGGTCCCGGTCGACGCGCTCCACCCCCTGGCGGACCCCCCTGGGAACGGGGTACCGCCCGGCCGCGCGGTACTCGCCGCCAACCTGGAGACCGCCGTCAACGGGCTCTGGGACGCCGCACCTCGCATCGGTGACCGGATTGCGGTCATCGGTGCCGGGACCCTGGGCTGCCTCGTCGCATGGTTGGCGGGGCGAATCCCCGGCTGCCGGATCGAGCTGATCGACCTGAACCCCCGCCGCGCCGCCATCGCCGCGGCCCTCGGGGTTGGGTTCGCGGGCCCCGCTGAGGCGAGCCCCGACGCGGACCTGGTGATCCACACCAGCGGCTGCCCTGCAGGTCTGGCACAGGGGCTGCGGATCGCTGGCTTCGAGGCGACCGTGGTGGAATTGAGCTGGTACGGCACGCGCGAGGTTCCCCTGCCCCTGGGCCATGGCTTCCACCGGCGCCGGCTGACCATCCGCTCCTCGCAGGTTGGCAGCGTCGCCACCGCTCAGCGGGCGCGCTGGGACCATCGCCGGCGCATGACGCTTGCCCTTTCGCTGCTGGCGGACCCGGTCCTGGATCGGCTGATCACCGGAGAGGACGCCTTCGACGATCTGCCGGCGGTCCAGGCACGCCTGGCCCTGGACCCCGGCGACACACTGATGCACCGCATCCGCTACCCCTAGGAGAAACCCCATGTACAGCCTCTGTGTGCGCGACCACGTCATGATCGCCCACAGCCTCCGCGGCGAGGTCTTCGGCCCCGCCCAGCGCCTCCACGGGGCCACCTATGTCGTGGACCTGGAGTTTCGCCGGCCGGCGCTGGACCAGGACAATCTGGTCGTGGACATCGGGCTCGCCAGCCGGGCCCTGCGTGGCGTCCTCGCGATTTTCGACTACCGCAACCTGGACGAGCACCCGGACCTTGGGGACCAGAACACCACCACCGAGTTCATGGCGCGGCAGATCTTCGACGGCATGGCCGCGCGCATCGCGGCCGGTGAGCTTGGCGATGCCGCCCGGGGCATCAGCGCCCTTCGGGTGGTACTGCGCGAGTCGCACCTTGCCTGGGCCGCCTACGAGTCGGAGCTGGCAGCCTGAGCCCGTTCCCGTCCCAGGCCAGGCGCCTGTGGTTCCTGGTCCCCGGGGACCTCGACACACCCACCGGGGGCTATCGCTACGACCGGCGCATCATGGCCGGCCTTGCGGAGCTGGGATGGCGGGTGGAGTACCGTCCCTTGGATGGCAGCTTTCCGATGCCGACCCCGGCGGCCCTGGGGCAGACCGGATCGGTCCTCGCGTCCATCCCGGACGGTGCCCTCGTCGTCCTGGACGGGCTCGCCTGCGGCGCACTCCCTGACCTGACGGAGGCGGAGCATGAGCGGCTCCGCGTTTTGGCTATGGTTCACCACCCCCTGGCCGAGGAGGCCGGGCTCCCACCCGACCAGGCCGCGGCCTTCCGCCGATCGGAGACCCGCGCCCTGGCCCAGGCCCGGCTGGTCGTCGTCACCAGCGCCTTCACCGCCCGCTTGCTCGCCGACTACGGGGTACCGGCCGGGCGCATCCGGGTGGTGGAGCCTGGCACGGACCCGGCGCCTGCGGTCCTGGGCTCGCCGGATCACGGTCCCCACCTCCTGAGCGTCGGCGCCCTGGTACCGCGCAAGGGCCACGATCTACTGCTCCGGGCGCTCGCGGGCGTTCGCGACCTGACCTGGAGTCTCGACTGCGTCGGCTGCCCCGACCGGGATCCGCATTGGTCCAGCGCCCTCCTGCGGCTGCGCGACGAGGTCGGGCTGCGCGAGCGGGTGACCTTCGCCGGGGTGCTCACGGATCCAGAGCTCAATCGGCGCTATGCCCAGGCCGACCTCTTTGTCCTAGCCACCCGGTTCGAGGGCTACGGGATGGTCTTCGCGGAGGCCCTCGCCCGGGGGTTGCCGATCCTGGCTACCCGGACGGGCGCTGTCGGACAGACGATACCGCCGGGGGCCGGCGTCCTGGTCCAGCCCGATGACCCCGCGGCCCTCGGCACGGCGCTGCGCGAGCTACTGGAGGATCGGGACCTGCGCGCGCAGCTCGCGGCCGGATCCCGAGCGGCGGGGTTACGGCTGCCGACCTGGACTCAGGCCGCAAGCGCCTTCGCCGCCGCCTGCGAGGAGATGCGGCATGGGTGACTTCAGCCTTGACTGGCTAGCCCTGCGGGAGGCGGCCGACGCCCGCGCCCGCTCCACCGAACTGACGAAACGGCTCTCCGGCTGGTTGTCGGAACGCGCCGAACAGGCCGGCGAGCAAGAAACCCCCTTGAACGTCCTGGACCTGGGCTGCGGCACTGGATCCAACCTCCGCTATCTGGCCCCTCGACTCTCGCCCCGTTCAGGCAGCCGGCAGCGCTGGATCTGCCTGGACCGTGACGCGGGGCTGCTCGCCGTACTCCCGCTCCGGACCGCCGAATGGGCAGACAGCCTGGGCCTGGCCAGGTCGATGGGTGCAGACGGGCTGCGCATCCAGGGCCCAGGGGCACTTTGGGAGATCACGACCCGGCCTTGCGATCTGGCGAAAGGTGCCGCTACCCTCCCCGTCGCCCGAGGGCCACTGGTCTCAGCCTCAGCGCTGCTGGACCTGGTCTCCGAGGCATGGATCGAGAGTCTGATCAGGACCTGCAGCCGCGCCGGCGCGCCCCTGCTTCTTGCCTTGACCTACGACGGCCGGGTGGTCATCGAGCCCGAGCACCCCCTAGACGGTCTGGTGATTGGCCTCGTCAATGCGCACCAACGTCGGGACAAGGGGTTCGGCCCGGCCCTCGGACCCCAGGCTGCTGCCCGGCTGGCCCGCCTGGCCGAGCCCCTGGGATTCTCGGTTAGCCTGGCGGACAGTGACTGGCAGCTTGGCCCAGGTGAGACAGCTATCCAGCTCGCCCTGATGGAAGGCTGGACCGCCGCTGCCTTGGAGCAGGCCGGCGACCGATCGGGCCGCGAAGGCAAGACGCTCAGGACATCGATCCAGAAATGGTGCGAGGTCCGGCGGGCAGAGATCGACGCCAGGCGATCGCGCATGCGGGTGGGGCACCAGGACGCCCTTCTGTTGCCCCGGCGATCGGAAGGGGGCAGTCCGACTTCAGCCCCGTGAATCGGTTAAGGTTGAAAGCCGCGAACTAGCAACCACTAGTATCGGAAGGTTCAAGCCGAGCGCTTTTCTGGTTACCAACCGCAGGGGGAATCATGACAGAGACCGACCGCTATGCTCTGGTGCAACGGCTGCTGCACTGGCTGATTGCCCTCCTTGTGCTGGGTGTCCTGGGGGTCGGCATGACCCTCGGGTTCCTGGGGTTCGACGGTGTCAAGGAGACCTTCGGGGGCGACGTAACCAACGTCCTATACTCCCTTCACAAGACCTTCGGCGTCACGATACTGGCGCTAATGATCCTGCGCCTCGCGCTCAGACTAACCCTCGGCGTCCCGCACTATCGGCCGCCCCTCCCCGGATTCGAGCGCGTGGCCAGTCGCTTGGTCCATGGGCTCTTCTATGTCGCCCTGCTGGCGATGCCGGTCATTGGCTGGCTCGCGACGGCGGCAGGCGGCTACCCGGTGCAGTTCTTCGGCTGGGCCCTGCCGGGATTCATCGGCAAGGACAAGGATCTCAGTGAGACCCTGTTCTCCCTCCACAGCTTTGTCGGGTGGGTGATCCTCGGTCTCATCGTCCTGCACGTCGGCGGCGCAATGCGCCACTGGCTGATAAAGCGCGACGGGGTCATGGCTCGGATGAGCCTGCTGCGCTGAACGCTTGGCGTACGTGCCTACCGGATCGATCGGCGTTGTCTGTTGCCACGCGCTGAACGTCACCGCGCAATGAAGCAGACCATGCCCAGGGGCAACCCAGACCGGCCGGCGACCGACGTCCAGGCAACCGGCACAGCGACCAGCGGCGGGGTCTCTGTCCTGGCCGATCTCCTAGGGCAGCACAGAAGGCTCTTCGTCCTAAGCGGTGCCGGCTGCAGCACGGCCTCCGGCATCCCCGACTATCGCGACAGGGATGGGCGCTGGAAGGTCGGCGAGCCAATGCGCTACCAAGAGTTCCTGCACAGTGCCGAGGCGCGACGCCGCTATTGGTCAAGGAGCTTCGCCGGTTGGCCTAGAGTGGCGCAGTCGCAGCCAAACGCTGCCCATCGGGCGCTGGCAGCCCTGGAGCGGGCAGGTCTAGTCCACCAGTTGGTGACCCAGAACGTGGACGGCTTGCATCAGGCGGCTGGGCACCGGCGGGTGATCGATCTCCACGGCCGGCTCGCCTGGGTAGATTGCCTGGATTGCCGCTCCCGCCTCCCGCGGGCAGAGGTCCAAGAGCGGATCGCCGCCGCCAACCCCCAGCAGATCACCACTCCCTCGGCCTTCGCGCCGGACGGGGATGCCCTCGTCTCGCCCGCACAGGCGAGCGTTTTCCGGGTGCCCGACTGCCCCAGCTGCGGCGGGGTGCTCAAGCCGGCGGTGGTCTTCTTCGGAGAAAATGTCCCGCGGCCTCGTGTCGAGCACGCCCTGGGGCGGCTGCGGGAATCGGCCGCCGTTCTTGCCGTCGGCACCTCCCTGACCGTCTACTCCGGCTTCCGCTTCTGCCGGGAGGCAGCGGGACGGGGCATCCCCGTCGCCCTGGTGAACCGCGGAAAGACCCGGGCCGACGACCTCGCTGCGATCCGGGTGGACGGGGATGTCGGAGCAGTCCTGTCGGCGCTGGCGACGAGGCTCGGGGCGCAAGGGATCCAGGCGGCAGACCGCTGTCACCACTAGACAGATAGGTCCTGCGGTCCGAGAACTGGACCTAATCCCACGCCCTCCCGCAGGCCAGTAGGTCGCGCCGTGGTCCGCGGTCACGGCGCTTGGGTGGATTCCGGTGCGAACCGTACCGCGTGACCCGCGCTGGGTGAGGCGCTGGTCTGCGCGGATGGCGCTACTGGAGATTTCGGGGCTCGAGGTTCGCTATCCGGGCAGGGTCAGGGCCCTGCGCGGTGTCAGCTTGAGCCTGGCCGCCGGCGAGACGCTCGCCCTGGTGGGCGAAAGCGGCAGCGGGAAGAGTACCCTCCTGCAATGCGTCAATCGCATGGTCGTGGCTTCGGGCGGCCGCGTGCGATTCGAGTCCCAGGACATCGCCGACGCCGTGCCCGAGGACCTGCGCCGCCGCATCGGTTACGTGCAGCAGGAAGGTGGCCTGCTGCCGCACTGGACGGTGCGCCGCAACATGGGATTGGTGGCCCGCATTCTGGGTTGGGAGTCGAGCCGCATCGACTCCCGGGTGGCCGAGCTGCTGGTTTGGTGCGGCTGCAAGCCTGCCGCCAGCGCGCCGGTCCAGGCTGGTCAATCGGGCTGCTGCGCGCCGCTGTCTGCCCGAGGTCTCGCCCGCTCCATGCGGATGTCCAGTGGCCGGTCGGTGCTCAGGTGGACGTCGCGCTGCGGGTAGGCAATGCCGATGCCGGCGGCGTTCAACTTGTCGTAGACGGCCTGGTGCAGCTCGGTGATAACCCCGAGGCGCCCATCCAATGTGCTCAGATAGCAGCGGAGGTTCAGCGTCAGGGCATTGTCCCCAAACCCCTCGAAGGAGATCAGCGGGGCCGGTTCCTCGAGCACCCGGGGGTGTTCCCGGGCCGCCTCGCTAAGCACAGCCATGGCGGCGCGGGTGTCAGCCCCGTACTCCACGCCGACCGTGATCACAATGCGGTTGATCTGATCCGCGAGCGTCCAGTTGAGCAGTTCTCCCGTGATGAACTGCTTGTTTGGGACCAGGAGCTCCTGCTGGTCCCAGTTTCGGATCGTGGTCGCCCGGATCTGGATCCTGGAGACGGACCCGGTGGTTCCGCCGATGGTGATGATGTCCCCGACCCGCACAGGCCGCTCGAACAGGATGATGAGACCGCTGATAAAGTTGGCGACGATCTCCTGAAGGCCGAAGCCGATGCCAACGCTGAGGGCCGCGACTAGCCACTGGACCTGGGACCAATTCAGGCCCAGGGTACCGAAGATGATCAGGAAGGCCGTGGCGGTAATGACGTACCCGGTCAGGGTCGTCACGGTGTAGCGGCTGCCGGAGGACATCTCCGTGTACCGGAGGAGCAGGATTTCCAGCAGGGCCGGGAGGTTGCGCCCTGCCACCGCGGCAACCAGGATGATGACCAGGACGAGGAGGAGGTCCGCCAGTGTCACTGGAACCATCTGGTCCTGGCCGTCCACAATCCCGCTGTAGTGCCAGAGGGGCAGGCGATCCAGGAAGGTAAAGGCCGGCAGGACCTCGGACCAGACCAACCATAGCCCGATGACCCCGCCGGCGACGACCAGGGCCCCGATCAGCTTGCGCGTCTGTTGGTCCAGGGTAGCCAAGTCCACCGTCGGCTCCTCGACATGGAGGCCTTCTACCTCTTCGACGGACTTCTTGGTCGAATCGGCCTTCCGTGCGACGGCGCGCTCCATGGCCGCCTCCAGGGCCAGGCTGCGGCGGGTGACCAGCAGCCAGCGGGAAATGGCCTGGTGCACCACGATCAGTCCGAGCGCGAGCCAAAGCGTGTGCACGATCGACTGCAACAGAGTCCCGGCCGTGTGCAGGAAGCCGGCCACGGCCAGGGCGGCGAGGGCCAGTGGGGTTCCCACCACCAACGGATACCATAGGTTGCGCAGGCGGTTGGCCCAACCGTTGGGATTCTCGGCGAGGAGGTGTTTGAGCGGACCCGTCCGCGGGTGGAGCAGGCGGGCGAAGAAGGCGGCTAAGCCGACCAGCAAGACCAGTACCGCCAAGCGTCCCAGGCTGCCCGCATAGGCCGCGTCGTCGCTGTTGGCGATCAACTGGGCGAGGAATCCGACCGGCAGGAGGAAGAAGACCAGCCAGTCGAACGTGCGGCGCAGCCGACTCAGGACGTCGCTTTGCCAGCGGAAGTGCTTGTCCGCTACACCGCCTGGCATGCACAGGACGCGAAAGCTGCGCAGGTAGTAAAGAATGACAGAGATGCTGACGAGGGCCTGTCCCGCCTGTTTGGCGAAGGGCGTAGCCTCTACGGAGGTCGCCAGCTGCCAGCCAAGCAGGGCCAGGAGCAGGGACACGGGGGCGGCGACCAGGGTCGAAAGGGCGATGGCCTTGATGGTGTAGCCGAAGCGATCGGTTCGGATCCGTCGCAGGGGTTCGGCGGTCGCCAGGACGGCCCGGCGCAGGGTCGGGCGACGTATCATCAGCCCTACCACCGCCAGCAGCATGACGACGAAGACCGGATCGTGGAGTCGCCTCGTGCGCCAGCGTCTGCCCGACCTCGAGCCACCCGGCGGGTGACAGGACCCAGGCGACGGCGGCTGGCAGACCGACGATCGTCGTGCGGTCAATGGGCAGGACGCTGCGCACCCAGAGCAGACGCTCCGAGAGGAAGTCGTCGTAGGCGGTGGCGGTGTCCACCAACTGCTCGGCGCCGAAGTTGAGCTCGGACAGGCTCCGTGCATAGCCCTCGGAGGCGGTCTGCAAGGAATCGAGCAAGGCGATCCGGCGCTTGGCCAGGGGCTCGATCTCGCCACGCACCCGGGCACGGTCGGCCGTTGGGACGCCAGCGACGACCTGATCCAGGAAGATGTCCAGGTCGCGCAGTTGGCGACGCTCCTCGCGATACCGGATTTCCGCCAGGGTCGTCTCGGCGATCTGGTCTTCGCGCGTGGCGATTCGCCTTGCGGTAGGCACGCAAGTCCGGGAGTTGCCGGCGTTTGTCGCCCAGGATATGGCCGAGGGCGCTGTTGGCACTCGTAACCTCCAGGCGGTCTCGGGCACTGCGGAAGTCTTCGTCGATCCGTTTGCTCTCGGATTCGATGGTCTCGCGTTGATCGTCGACAAGATCCAGGTGTTCGGTGAGCTTTGTCAGCTCCTCTCCCAGGGCGCTGTTCTGGCGGGCGAGGTCTTGCACCAGGGGGTCCTTGTCCGAGGTGCCTCGCTCGGCCTCCTTGGCGTCGTCCCTTGCCTGCTCGGCGCTCGCCTTGCGGCGCTCGTTGACGGCGGCCTCAAGGGCCTGCTGGCGCGCCTTCAAAGCCTTGAGATCCTGCGCTGACTTGTCCCGCTTGGCCTTGAGAAGGTCTGTGCGCACCGCCAGGCTCCCGAGCTCCTGCTCAATCATCAGCCCCTCGGCGATCAGCGCGGCGCGGGCGGCCTGCAGGGCCCAGCGGCGCGCCTGGGTCGCGGCCGCCGACTCTCCCTCCACCGACTGGGCGGCGAGTTGGGTGTCGGTCTCGTCGATCTCGCGTTTCAGCTCGATGAGGCGCGTCCGCGCCTCCACTGGCCGTTTGCTCCCGGCGTCGAGAGACTTATCGAGGGTTGTCAGCCGGGCTTCCTCGAAGGCGGTATCCGCGAGCTGTTTTGCCAGCAGTTGCTCGACAGCCTGCAACTTGACGTCGGCGGGTATCACGTCAAGGGTGGGCTGTTCCGGGGCGGCAGCCACTTGGGCGCGCAGGCGCGCGGCCTCGGCCGGGGCCGCTTCCAAGGACTGGGCATATGTGGCCGCTTTGGCCTCGTAGGAGTTCTTCGCCTCGATGCTGCTCAGGGCCTTTCGGTATTGCTCCGCGAGCCTGCCCTTTGCGGTTTCGTCGAGATCTGTCGAGGCTTCGACCTCTTTGAGCTTGCTCTCCAGCAGACCCGCCGTGACGGCCGCAGCCTCGGTGTCCACTGCGCCGGACTGGCGCGGGCCATGGCCGGAGCTGCCCCGATCATTGGATACGGCGTATGTGTTTGTGCAGGCGAAGGCGGCGAGCAGAGCCAAGACCCAAGGGAACGAGGTGCAGCGCTGTGGACTGAATGGGTCGTGGGTGTGGCGTCGGTACATCAGGTTTCCGAGTCGGTGGCCGCTTGAAATTTGCGGGCTTATGCTGCTGCCCTGCGGGCCCATGGACGAGGCGGCGACCCCGGGTCGGGGGGTGCAGACGGCTGCCGCGGCGGACGCAGGCTCCGTGGTCAGGGGCAAGTCAGGTCAGTGGTCGTTGGACAGTGATCCACAGGAAGGTTTCCCCGCCGATGTCTCGGTAGGCGGCGCTGTCGCAAGCGAACCCGGCGCCCTCCAACTGGCCGCGGAGCTTGAGCGGGGTGGTGTGGCTGTAGAACAGGGGTTGCCCGAGGAACTCCTTGGTGCCCTCGAATTCATCATGCCCGGTGTACTCCTTTGTCGCGTAGGTGAACAGCAGGCGGCCGCCGGGGCGCAGCCAGCGAAACACTTTGGCGAGCAGGGCAGGGTGGTGGTCCCGAGGGACGTGGAAGAGGCTGTAAATCAGGGTGACGGCATCGAAGTTTGCATCCGGCAGCTCGACATCTCGCATGTCAGCCTGGATCCGCGTCATCTCAGGGACCATCTGCGCTGCGAGTTCCAACATGGCCGGAGAGAAGTCGACCCCGGTGGCCCGCCAGCCCTGCTCGATGAACAGGCGGGCCATCGGCTCGCCGGCCCCGCAGCCTAGGTCCAAGAGGTGGCCGCGGCCGGGCGGCAGGCGCCGAAAGAAGGTGTCGAACACCAGGGTCGTATCGAAGGCCCCGCGATTGGCCTCGTAGGTGGCGGCCAGCTCGTCGTAGACCTGCTGCAGGGATGGATCGGGGGGCATGCCGGCTCGCTCGTCGCGGGGCGTCGTGACCCCTCCGCTGGTCCGATGCCCCGATCTGTTGGACTGCGGTGCGACCACCCGGCCGCTGGGCAAGCGTAGCACGTCGCCGGTCGCCCGCGGCGCCTTGGCGTGCGGCCGCCTGCGAGATGCTCCCTGATCCGACGAGCGCTATTGATGCTCGAAGGCGGCAGCGCCGGCCGGCGTCGGCGCATCGTTGACCGGCTGGGGCTTGGCCACCCGGATTTGATCGGGGCTGATGAAGTAGTAGCCGCAGCTGTCCGGGGTCAGGTTTTCGGAGGCGACGCGCGGATATTTGCGACAGCTCGGGGGCCGGGCAAAGTATACGGCGCAACTGCTCAGACCTTCTTCGTCGAAGCGCAGGAAGGGGCAGGGGAAGGGTAGCTTGCAGCACTGACCGCACCTATTGCACTCGCCGCGGCGGCTTTCTGCGACGGGCAGGAGCGAGGTCAGGAAGCGCTTCACTTTGGCTCTCATGAGTTATTGGGACCTACGATTGGATTAGAAAGTGATGATTGCCAGCCCGGCGAGCGGGACAAAGATCGCAATGTTAGCAAAGTCTTTTGCTGAGGTGGGGACTTGACGAATCTGAGCCCGGGCGATGTCTTACCGGGTACCGCCAACGCGCAATTGCTCGGTGAGCTTCTCAAATTCGCGTCGCATCGCCTTGTTCTCGAACGGACGGAGGGTCGGGACCTGGCGGTCCATGAGTCCGGCGAGCAACCGCTGACTGGACTTGACCAGAGCGACCAGCTCGCCCGAGACCCGCACCGTCTCATAGGTGTTCCAGGCCGCGGCGATGTCGAGGTCCAGCGCTGCCCGCGCCTGGGCGATCTGCTGGGCTTGTTCCTCCAGATAGCGGCGGTAGAGGCCGGCGGTCTCGATGGTGAGCGCCTGTGCCTCCAGGTTGCCGGTCAGCAGTATCCCCTTCTCCGGAGACTGGCGTTGCAGCTCCCGTGTCTCGGCCGAGAGCGCCTGTGCGCGGGCGAAGATCGCGTCGATCTGCGGGATGTAGCGCCCGCTGATCGCCTCCTCGATTTGGGTGTGCATCCTCGCCAGGGCCTTGAGCAAGACGACGTACATGCCGTAATAGCGCCGTGCGCTGGCCAGATCCTCGCCGCTGGCTTGCACCAGTTGTTCGAGCTGGGCGGTGACGGCCTTCACGTTGTCGAAGACCACCCCCAGGTCGACCATGTTGTCCCCCACGACGGTGGAGAGCAGCAGCTCGATCTGGGCATCCGTGAGCTTGAGCCCCAGGCCGCGCAGTTCCTGCGCAAACTCGGCTTGGATGGCGTCGAGTGCGTCGCGATCCTGGGCGACCTGGGCGGTCCGGGCCGCGATAGCCCTGTCGTAGTCTGCCGCCGTTTTTCTGACCAGGGATTCCTGAGGGGCGGAGATGCGCTCGCGCCGGTAGCTGTCGATGTCGCGGTGTGCTTGGTCGATGTTCGCCTGGAGGGCGCGGATACGTCGCCGGTAATCCTGGATGGGGGCATCGGAAAGGATATCCACCGCCTCGTCCAAGAGGGCGTCGATGGCAGCCTGGTTGGAATCTTGGTCTGCCCCCAACCAGGCGCTCGCCGGCAGGGCCGCCTGGCGCTCCTCCAGGCTGAGGGTGCGGTCGAGCCTTGGGACCAGGTCTTGCCAGAGCTCAGCGAAGGTGGGGGGCGCATCGCCCTGGATGAGGCCGTGAACCTCAGACAGGGCACTCTCGGCCGTGGCACGGGAGCGCAGCCAGATCTGTCCTGCGCTCTCTTGGGCACGTTCCCATAGGTCCGGATGCACAACAGGCGGCTCCTCAGCACGCGCGGCATGGCCAGCCAGGATCAGGGTCAGGGCGATCAACGGAGCCAACGGCTGGGTGGTCGCGGTAGGGCGTTGCAGCTTCATTGGCCTCGGGCTTGGGTGGCTTGGAGTATGCCGCAAGGATATGGGGGCCCTCGGCGCGGAGTAAACAAGGATCTGGCGGCGGGCTGGCGGGGGCTCGGTCGCTGGAGGTGGCGGCGGCGTCCGATCGCGCGCCCGCATCGGACGCGGGATTGGTTACCGTTCGGTCCCGGAAACGGGCAGCGTCACGGCGACGGCCAACCCGCCCAGGGACTCGGAACGTGCGAAGTGCAGCTCCCCTTCGTGCAGGCGCACGATGTCGCCGACGATGGAGAGTCCCAGGCCGTGTCCGGGCGTCGTCTCGTCCAGGCGGCCGCCGCGGGACAGGAGCGTCTTGGCTTCGGCGGGCTCCACTCCCGGGCCGTCGTCCTCGACTAGGAGCTTCAGCGGGTCGCCGGCCTCGATGGTCAGGCCGACGCGGCCCTTGGACCACTTGGCCGCGTTGTCCAACAGGTTGCCCAGCAGCTCGAGCATGTCCTCTTGGTCGAAGGCCAGATGCTCCGGCGCGCGGATGTCCGTCGCAATGTCGAGTGCTTTGTCGAGATAAAGGGCGTTCAGGGTGGCAACCAGGTCCGCGCTGTCTTCCCGGGGCCGGAAGCGCCGCGCCGGTGTTCCGCCGCCCGCGAGCCGGGCGCGCTTGAGCTCGCGCTCGATCAAGGCGCGCATGCGCATCGCCTGCTCCCGTACAGGCCCGCCCGCCTCCGCGCTCGCGAGCTGCAGGATGAGTGCGAGCGGCGACTTGAGGGCATGGGCGAGGTTGCCCAGCGCTGCGCGGGAGCGCTCCAGGTGAGCGCGCCAGGCGGCGATCAGAAGATTCATCTCGCCGACCAGGGGTCGGATTTCGGCGGGTACGTCTCCACGCAGGCGGGGGATTTCGCCGGCGGTGAGGCGACCCAGGTCGGTGCGCACGGCGTCGATCTGACCGAAGGCGCGTCGCAGCAGCCACCTCTGGACGGAGAGCAGGACGATGGCGCCGAGCAGAGACAGCCCGATCCCGAGATAGAGAAACCGTGCCAGTGCGCTGAGCAGTGGGTTCAGGTCCTCGGCGACGACGACGGTGAAGGTGTTGCCGTGCCTCGCGTAGCCGGCTTGCCAGAGCAGGAGGCGCTGACCCTGGGGGCCGACCCGCAGGTCGTACCGGGTATCCCCCGGTGCGAGGTCTGCCGCCTCGAAGGGGAAATCCCACAGGGAGCGGGATCGGATGATGCGGCCGTCACCGAGACGCACCAGATAGTAATGGCCAGAGAATGGCTGGCTGTAGACAGGCGGCAGGGGCCGGTCGATCTCAAGCCCTTGCGGCGGGATGCCCGCAATCAGGGCCTCGGCGTCGTGGGCCAGGCGGGAGGCGGCGAACTGCTCAAGCCCCTGAAGGAGAATCCAAGCGCCCGCGATGGTCAGGCTCAGCAGAACCGACAACACCAATATCCCCAGTGCCCACTGCAGGGACCGCTCCAGAGACCCACGGTGTTCCTGATCGCTAGCCCCGGAAGACATAGCCCTGGCCGCGTCGGGTCTCGATCGCGTCTTTGCCCAGCTTTTCCCGCAGACGGCGCACATAGACCTCGATCACATTGCTGTCGAGATCGAAATCCTGGTCGTAGACGTGCTCGGTGAGGCGCGTCTTGGAGAGGGGTTTGCCCGGGTTGAGCATGAAATAGCGCAGCAGACGGAACTCGGTACCCGTCAATTCGACCCTGGTGCCGTCGGGGCGAACCACCTGTTGCAGCTCTTCGTCGAGACGGAATGCTCTGGCGTCGATGGCAGGCGTGGCCCGGCCATGTGCCCGCCGAAGCAGGGCCTGGACCCGGGCCATCAGTTCCTCTGGATGGAAGGGCTTGGCCAGGTAGTCGTCCGCCCCCGCCTTGAGGCCCTCGACCTTGTCGCGCCAGCTGTCTCGCGCGGTGAGGATCAGCACCGGCATGGTGCGTCCCTCGCTGCGCCAGTGCGCCAGGACGGTGAGTCCGGGCAGCCGCGGCAGGCCAAGATCGAGCACCGCCAGGTCGTAGTCCTGGCTGCGGCCGAGAAAGTGGGCGTCCTCCCCGTTGTCGGCCCAATCGACCGCATAGCCTGCGGCGGCCAGGGTGGTCTGCAGCCGTTCCGCCAACGGGGCGTCGTCCTCCACCAGGAGCAGCCGCATCTCAGTCATCCTCCCCAAGCACCGCGCCGGTCCGGGCGTCGACCTGGATCTTCCGGATGCGACCGCTGGGCTCCACGTACTCGATCTCGTACAGGGCGGCCCCATGCTCCATCTCGCTCTCGATCTCCAGGATGCGCACGTCCTTTCCGAGGTCCAGCCGGCGCATCAGCTCCTCCAGGGACAGAATTTCGCGGCGCTCCAGCAGCCGCAGCGCGGAGTCGTGGTCGTCGTCCGCCCAGGCCGGGGCCGCCGCGGTTGCGGCAAGGGCGAGAGCCAGGGCGGTGAGAAGGCGCATCAGTCCTCGAATCGGCCGTAGCCCGGGATCCGTACCTCATGCTCGTCGAAGGAGCCGGAGGCCGCACGGGTGTGACAGGCCTCGCAGCGGCTAAAGCTGGAGACCTGCGGATTGCCAGCCACCATCTTAGCGGGGATCTCGTGATGCTGGCCGCGAAAATAGTCTGTGCTTGAGATCCGCAAGCTTGGCGCACGGCCGCGGGTCGCGCGCCAGGTGCGCTCTGCGTAGTCTCCGGCCGCCTTGTCCGCGGCGTTGCGCGCAAGAAAGAGGGCGATGTCGCCCGTGCTGGCAGGATCAAGCTCGGCGTTGTCGCCGAAGTGATCGGCCAGGCCTGCCATCAGAGCCCGCCAGGAGGCGGTGGGGAGCAGCGCCGGCGGGTAAGCCAAGTGACAACTGCCGCACTCCTGTTGGTAGAGGGTGTTCTTTGGATCGCCAAGGTAACGAAGGGCAGACCTGTCTCCGTATGCGTGCTCGGATTCGTGCTCGCGTTCGTCTGCCATGAGTCCCATGGCCAGAAGGCCAATGGACGCGGTGAGGGCGAGTGCAACAAGTCGATTGTTCATGATGATGACCTCGTTTCGGTGGGTGGATTTCAGTCCGGATGCGGCCGTTCGACCAGGGCCCGCGCTTCGCTGGGGATCTTCCCAGCTCAGTCTCACTGGGCACGGAGGAAGGTCAGGACGTTGCCCTTCTCCTGCAGGGTGCACTCACGCCCCAGAGTCCATTTACAGTTGCGCATGAGCCACTTCTCGATATCCCTGCGGTCGGTCAGCCGCTGCCGGTTGACCGATGGCGCTAGGGCATCGATGGTCTTTCCAGTGACCGCGTGGCGCCCGGGTTGACGAGGGTCTGCCGTATGACAGGTGGCGCAGGAGCGCCCGGCGGGGTCGGCACTCCCGTGCTTTTGCTGCCAGAAGGCGGCACCGACGGCTGCGTCGAAGGGGCCGCCGCCGTAGGCGGCAAGGAGCTCGGTCACCGCGTCGGCCCTTGCGGTACCGGCGGCGAGCAGCGCGGACAGGAGGATGGCGGCTGCGGCTTGAGTCTTCATGCGAGTGTCTCCTCACGCTTGCGGCCGGTCACCATGGCCTTTGCCAGGTTCTCGCCATGCTCGAAGCTCGCGAAGAGCACGCCCGCGAGATGCAGAACAACCAAGACGACCGTGAGATTGGCCGCAATCTCGTGGATGTCTTCCAGGAAATCGGCGGCGACCTCACCGCGGAACAGCCCCGCGAGCGGTCCGGCGAAATCGGTGGTGCCGTAGAGCAGGAGGCCGCTCACCACGGTCACGACGAGGCTGATGAGCAGGGCGAGGATCATGGCCCCGCCTGCGGGATTGTGGCCAAGGTGCCGGGGAGCGGACAGACGCAGGGCCTGCCGCAGGTAGGCGAGCACTGCCGATGGGGAATGCACGAAGTCTCGGAAACGGGCATGGCGGGGCCCGACGAAACCCCAGAAGATTCGGAAGATCAGCAGGGCGCCGATCAGGTAACCGGCATTGATGTGCAGGGACATCCACTCGTCCTCGCTCAGGTAAGCCGCAGCAAAGGCGGCAACGAGGGTCCAGTGGAAGAGACGGACGGCCGGGTCCCAGACCCGGACTTCGCGGGGCGCGATCGGTTTCATGGACGATCTCCTCAGGTGGTCACTGTGGAGGACAGTCTAGCCAGGGGTGTTTAAACCAAGCTGAACGGAGATCGCCTGTGTCGGCGGGCCGAATCGTCGGCGTTGGACTCGAACGGGAGGACCCCGGCGATCGCGTCGAAGCGAAGCTCATCGGTACGGCGGGCAGCGGGTGCGCCACCGCCTGCGTGGCCGGCGCTGGCGCTGGCCGGGGAAGCTGGTGGCGGCGTGGTGCTGCTTAGCCGCTAGAGCAGGTGGCAGAGCAAGTTTTCGCCCTGTGGCGAACGAAGCGATCCACGGCACTATGTATCGCCGACTCTATCTCACCTTTCCCACCCCTTCCCAAGCACGCCGCGCGGTGGCCGACTTGCAGGGCGCCGGCGTCCTGGCGGACCAGATGCACGCCGTGGCCAAACCAGGCACGGACCTTTCCGGCCTGCCGCGCGCGACCGAGGGCCAGAAGCACGACCAAGTTTGGCGGCTTGAGGGTCTGTTCTGGTACGGCATCCTCGGCGTCTTTGCCTTAGCGGCGTTGGGCCTCACGGTCGCCCTGTTCGCCTGGTCCCCCGCGGGCATGCTCGTGTCCCTGGCAGTCATGCTCGCCAGCTTCATCGCCGGGGAGCGCTTCGCGGTCACGCTGCCCCACGCACACCTGACAGACCTTCGGGTCCCGCTAGAGCACGGTGAGGTGGTGCTGCTTGTAGACGTCCCGTTCCAGCAGGTGCGGGCCATCGAGCACCTGGTCGCGGAGCGCCACCCGGAAATTGGCGTCGGTGGGGTCGGTTGGACCATCGAGGCCTTCGGCGTCTGAGCAGACCGGACTCTCTCAGCTTGCGCCAGCCGCGATCCGCCAGCCGCGTCCTAAGCACCATGTGCGCAGGGGGTGTGCAATCGCCCCCTCGGCCTGTCCCCCGGCAAAGCCGGGGGTTTCCCTTTCTTGATGAGCCACAGGGCGACCCCCGCGCTGAACATCAGATACATGCCTAGCGAGATGGCCCGGGTCTTGCGGGTGCGCATCTGGACTCTCAGACGGCCGCCGCCCTGCGGATCAGGAATGCCTCGCCCCAATGGAACAGGGCGAGCCCCGCCAGGATGGCGCCGGACCCCAGGGCCGTCCGGACGGAGATGGTCTCGCCGTTCAGGGCCTGTCCCAGGAGGAGGGCCAGCACCGGTGTCAGCAGCGTGATCAGGGCCACCCGGCTCACCTGGACCCGGCGCAGCAGATGGTAGTAGAGCATGAAGCCCAGCACGGAGCCGAACACCGCCAGATAGAGGATGGACCAGCCGGCGCGCGGCGGGAGTACCGTCGGCACCTGCCCGTCCCACAGGGACCAATCCAGCACGAACAGGGGCACGGCGATCAGCAGGGCCCCGGTGGTCGTTTCCAGTGGGTGCAGCCCGGCATCGATGCGCTTGACCCACACCGCACTCGCCGAATGCATCAGCACGGACAGGAGTAGGCCCGCGAGCCCCAGGGTCCATGACTCCCCAAGGCTCATCCCCTGGCCGAAGACCACCCCCAGACCGAGCAGGCTCAGGCCAATGCCCGCAAGGCGGGGCGGCGTCAGCGCCCGCTCCCGCAGCCAGAGGGCCGCCATCAGGGCCGTGACCACAGGGGTGAGACCGAACAACACGTTCCCCGCGCCCGCGGGGATGAACCCACAGGTGCAAGCACATGCGGCGCTCCGCTGCCACAAGCGCTGGAGGGTTCTTCGGCGGGGTCTGGCGAAGGTGCTAAGCCTGGATGCCGAGCGTGGTACACATGACCCACGTTCCCCAGGGCGGTATCGGCGGCGCGCCTTAGGCGATCTCTGTCAAATCATGCACCAGCTAGCTTGTCTTTGCGCCCGCCTTCTTTGTCGCGCCAGCAGTCACATAGCCCAGCTATGCTCCTGCCGGTACTCCTTGAAGGCGGACGTAAATCCGGCGCCATCTGGTACACGATTCTCCGGCAATCGCCTTAGTAAGTCAGCATCGCCGGCAGCGCCTTGGCCTGAGTTACCCAGTCCTCGACCATGGCCGCGGTGGGGGGCCGCTGGGTCAGCTTGGCTGCGTCGTTGGTTTCGGTGAGCTTCTGAAGCAGGTTGTCCGGTCGGCGCTTGGCGAGCTCTTTGACGGTGTCTACCCCGGCCTGCTCCATGAGGTCAGAGTAGACCCCGGAGATGCCTTTAATTCGGGCGAGATCGGCACGGTTGGCGACGGCCAGGATATCCGCGGGGGTGCTGCCGCAGGCGGCGGCCAGCTCCTTGCGCTGGGCGGGGGTGGCGGCGGCCTGGAGCAGCTTTTCGTTGTCGGAGATCGCCAATTCCTTGAACTTGGCGAGGATGGTGTCGGTGGTGCCCTTGAGGTCTTTCACGGGGGTTGTCATGCGTGTTCTCCTGACTCTATCGGTGGGTTTTGCTTCTGTATCCGGCGTGCGGGTCGGGCACGGGCTTGTGTGTAGCGGCCGAATAATAAGCGAAACAGGCGTCTGGAAGGACAGTTCTGGGCCGGCGGGGTTTGACAGTGGTCGGATAGGCCCCTAGCATCCAGCGCCCCGGACCTGCCGACTCGGGTGCGCCGGTTAGATCCGGCGGCGCCGCGGCGGCCCTATCAGGTGCGGGGCCGCCCGGGTCTGACACTTACCCAGAGGCCCCGTATCCATGCCCAAGCTTTCGTTCCTCCAAGCAATTGGCGTCCTCGCATTCCTCGCCTTCTACGGTTTCGCGGTGTTCGCTCTGACGCGGGACTACTACGTGCGGCACCCGCCGCGCGTCACGACCGTCCCCGCGGTCCCTCAGGCTGCTGCACCGGTTCGATCAGGCCCCGTGGGGCTTACGCTAGGTAACGACAGCAGCATCCCGGCGTCCGTGGCCGGGACCAATCCGGTGCTACTGTCCCAACAGGCCGACGAGCTGTTCGGTCAGGGCCGCTACGGGGAAGCCATCCCGCTCTACCGACGGATTCTGGCGCTGGCCGCGGACGACCTGGATGCCCACAATGACCTGGGGCTTGCCCTGCATTACACCGGGCAGACTGCGGAGGCGCTGGCGATCCTCGCGCAGGGGACGGTCAAGGGACCGGAGTTCCAGCGTATCTGGCTGACCTACGGCTACGTCCAGGGCCAGGCCGGCGAAGCCGAGGGTGCGGCGGCGGCTCTCGCCAGGGCCCGCGACTTGGGCCCGGACACCGGCATCGGCAAGGAGGCGGCGCGTCTGCTTGGGGTGGTGCAGGAGGTCGCCCCGGCGACGCCCTAACGCCATGCTTCAGGTCCTGTGAGTTAGACGCCTAAGGCGATTGCCGGAGAATCATGTGCCAGATGGCGCCGGATTTACGTCCGCCTTCAAGGAGTGCCCGCAGGAGCATAGCTGGGCTATGCGACTGCTGGCGCGACAAAGAAGGCGGGCGCAAAGACAAGCTAGCTGGTACATGATTTGACAGAAATCGCCTAAGTGCCCCTCTTGCGCGGCCCGGCCCGGGCCGCGTCGTCGCTTCGATTTCCCGGGTTTCACGAGTTGGACCTCACGTGGGTCTTGACCGCAGCAAAATTTTGTCTAAATTGTTGGCACTCGGTCGGGAGGAGTGCTAACAGCATGCCCGACCGTCTGGTTAGTAACCACTTGGAGAGTTAAGACAAGTATGAACATCCGTCCCCTACATGATCGTGTTGTGGTTCGCCGTATGCCAGAAGAGCGTACCTCCCCCGGCGGCATCGTGATACCGGACACCGCGGCCGAGAAGCCGATCCAGGGCGAGATCGTCGCCGTCGGCAACGGCAAGATCCTGGACAACGGCGACCGCCGCGCCCTGGACGTCAAGGTTGGCGACCGGGTCCTGTTCGGCAAGTACTCCGGCACCGAGGTCAAGGTCTCGGGCGAGGAGGTCCTGGTGATGCGCGAAGAAGACATCATGGCCGTCATCGAGTAAGGCGTGCTGCACCCACTGCCCAACCCCTTTTCCATTTTTCCGATTGAGGTGATAACGCAATGACTGCTAAGGAAGTCCAATTTGGCGACGACGCCCGTGCCCGCATCCTGCACGGCGTCAACGTCCTGGCCAACGCCGTCAAGGTGACCCTGGGCCCCAAGGGCCGCAACGTGGTGCTGGAGAAGACCTTCGGTGCCCCCACCGTGACCAAGGACGGCGTGTCCGTGGCCAAGGAGATCGAGCTCAAGGACAAGTTCGAGAACATGGGTGCCCAGATGGTCAAGGAGGTCGCCTCCAAGACCTCCGATGTGGCCGGCGACGGCACCACCACCGCCACCGTGCTGGCCCAGGCCATGGTGCGCGAGGGCCTCAAGGCCGTCGCCGCCGGCATGAACCCGATGGACCTCAAGCGCGGCATCGACAAGGCGGTGGAAGCCGCCGTCGACGAGCTCAAGGCCATCTCCAAGCCCTGCTCCGACAACAAGGAGATCGCCCAGGTCGGCACCATCTCCGCCAACTCCGACGAGTCCATCGGCGAGATCATCGCCGAGGCCATGGAGAAGGTCGGCAAGGAAGGCGTCATCACGGTCGAGGAGGGCAAGTCCCTCGCCAACGAGCTGGATGTCGTCGAGGGCATGCAGTTCGACCGCGGCTACCTCTCGCCCTACTTCATCAACAACCAGCAGAGCCAGAATGCCGAGCTGGAGGAGCCCTACATCCTCCTGCACGACAAGAAGATCTCCAACATCCGCGACCTGCTGCCGGTGCTCGAGGGCGTGGCCAAGGCCGGCAAGCCGCTGCTGATCATCGCCGAGGACGTCGAGGGCGAGGCCCTGGCCACCCTGGTGGTCAACAGCCTGCGCGGCATCGTCAAGGTCTGCGCGGTCAAGGCCCCGGGCTTCGGCGACCGCCGCAAGGCCATGCTCCAGGACATCGCCATCCTGACCGGGGCCACCGTCATCTCCGAGGAGGTCGGCCTGTCCCTGGAGAAGGCGACGCTCAACGATCTTGGCAGCGCCAAGAAGATTCAGGTCAGCAAGGAGGAGACCACCATCATCGACGGCGCCGGTTCCGAGGTCGACATCAAGGGCCGCTGCGAGCAGATCCGCCAGCAGGTCGAGGAGACCACCTCCGACTACGACCGCGAGAAGCTCCAGGAGCGCCTGGCCAAGCTCGCCGGCGGCGTGGCCGTCATCAAGGTCGGTGCCAGCACCGAGATCGAGATGAAGGAGAAGAAGGCCCGCGTCGAGGACGCCCTGCACGCCACCCGTGCGGCGGTCGAGGAGGGCATCGTCGCCGGCGGTGGCGTGGCGCTGGTGCGGGCCTTCACCAAGATCCAGGGCATGAAGGGCGCCAACCACGACCAGGACGTCGGCATCGGCATCGCCTGCCGCGCCATGGAGGAGCCGCTGCGCCAGATCGTCGCCAACGCCGGCGAGGAGGCCTCGGTGGTCCTGCGCAAGGTGCAGGAGGGCAGCGGCAACTTCGGCTACAACGCCGCCAACGGCGAGTACGGCGACATGGTCGCCATGGGTATCCTCGACCCCACCAAGGTCACCCGCTATGCGCTGCAGAACGCCGCGTCCATCGCGGGCCTGATGATCACCACCGAGGCCATGGTGGCCGAGGAGCCCAAGGACGAGAAGGCCGGTGGCGGCATGCCCGGCGGCGGCATGGGCGGCATGGGCGGTATGGGTGACATGGACTACTGATCCCAGACCGGCTGGATGCCAAGAAAGCCCCGCTCCGGCGGGGCTTTTTTTGGGTCGGCCCGTCGTTGGCGGAAGGGCCCTGGCTCCAGTCCTGGCCGAGGGCAATGAACCGGCTGCGAGGTCGATGTCCGTCACGCGCCGGGCGTTGGCAGCCTGGCCGACAACGCCGACGCCACGGGGCGCCGCTGGACGCGACGCGTCTGGGCTGGCCCTACTTGGCCCTGGGCGCAAAGTCCAGGGACACGGAGTTGATGCAGTAGCGCAGGCCGGTGGGGCGGGGGCCGTCAGGGAAGACGTGGCCCAGGTGGGCCCCGCACTGCTTACAGTGCACCTCGGTGCGGCGCATCCCGTGGCTCGAATCCTCCGAGGTGGCTACGGCCCCTGAGGTGGGGGCTTGCCAGAAGCTTGGCCAGCCGCTGCCAGAGTCGAATTTGTGGGCCGCGTCGAAGAGATCGGCCCCGCAGCAGGAGCACTGGTAGACGCCGTCCTCGTGGTGGGCGTGGTACTTGCCCGTAAAGGGGCGTTCGGTCGCGTGCTCGCGGCAGACTTGGTACTGCTCCGGGCTCAATTCCGCGCGCCACTCTGCATCTGGCTTGTCGATCTGGTCGGTCATGTCTGGTTCCTCGGCTGGATCGGATTATTCACTCCGGCATCACCGGTGTCCTGTCGGCGAATGTGCCTGATTTACTGGTCATGCAACGGCGTAACATATCTCGCGCTGCTGGAGGAGACGAGAAACCACTCCGCTATTTCTCGGTATGATCGTCTCCGGCCTGCCTCTGTGACAGGTCCAGATGGCGATTCTTTCCAATTCACGACGCTTTCAGACACAGTGTGAGAGTCGGGCATGAGAAAGCAACCGGGTAAGGCGATTGCCGGAAAATCATGTACCAGCTGGCGCCGGATTTACGTCCGCCTTCAAGGAGTACTGGCAGGAGCATAGCGGGGCTATGTGACTGCTGGCGCGACAAAGAAGGCGGGCGCAAAGACAAGCTGGCTGGTACATGATTTGACAGAAATCGCCTAAGTTCCTGGCATCCCTGCCCCCGGCCGTCGGTGGGGTATTCTGCTGTATCGCGGTTGATCCGGGACGGCGGGGCTCTGCTGTCTGCAGGACAGGTCACCCGGCATAGATGGGTCTCATCTTCAGTCGACGGAGGACTCCATGCACCGTTGCGCCCCAAGGACTTTGTTGCTGGATTTGGATGGCGTGCTTTACCACGGTGACCGCCTGTTGCTCGGGGCCGCGGACTTTCTATCCGCCATTGCCCATCTGCCGCATCTATTCATCACCAACAACCCGATCCGCACCCCGCAGGAGGTGGCAGATCACCTTGCCCAGTTGGGGCTGCCGCGGCCCGACGAGGATCTGATCCTCACCTCCGCCCAGGCGACCGCGGACTGGCTTGCCCGGACCAAGTCGGGATTCCGCTACTTCGCCGTCGGGGCGGCTGGATTGCATAGGGAGTTGGAGCGGGTCGGGACGCCGGATGCGCGTGAAGCGGATTTCGTCGTGGTGGGGGAGGGGCCAGGGCTGGACTATGAGCAATTGATCATCGGAGTCAACCTGATCCTGACCCATGGGGCGCGTCTTGTGGCGACCAATCCCGACTGCACGGTGGACGCCGTCCGTGCGGGTCAGCACCTCATCCTGCCCGGGGGTGGAGCCTTGGTGGCCCCATTCGCAGTGGCCACGGGCGTGACCCCCACGGTCATCGGCAAACCCGAGCCCTTGCTCTATCAGATGGCCCTGCAGCGCCTGGGTTACGGCGCCGGCGAGTGTCTGATGGTGGGCGACCGGCCGGATACCGACATTGCCGGGGCCGCACGTCTGGGTATGTGGACGGCCTTGGTGCGCAGCGGACGCTTTGCCCCCGGCGCCCCCTGGCCGGACGGCCTGCCGAGGCCGGATTGGGACCTGGACAGCCTGGCGGACCTGGCTGCGGCGCTGCGCGCACGTTGGCAGGGTTGGCTGTGATTCGGCGCCTTCTCCTGTCTCTTCAGCCCACCGGTGGCAGGTCAAGGGCATGCAGAACTCGTTCGGTCAGTTCCCAGGGCGTGCGGGAGATGACCTCACCTGGGACGCCATGCTTTTGCACCAGTCGCTCGTAGCCCTCGAAGCCGTAGGAGACCATGAAGGGGTAGATCCCCGAGTTCACGGCGGCCAGGTAGTCGCTGCCCTCATCACCGCAGGCGCTGGCGCGGGCGGGGTTCACTCCGAAACGCTCACGCAGGTTCCGAAAGGCGGGGAGCTTGTTCTCCCTCAGTGGGAGGTGGACCAGGAAATCGAAGCGGGCCGGGTCACACCCCTGGCGGCGAAAGAGACGTTTCAGGGTCTCCATCGGGTCTCGGGTGATATTGCGTGTCACGATGCCGATCCGCACGCCGGGCTGCTCCGTCAAGCGGTGCAGCAAGGGGGCGATACCGGGGTACAGGGCGGCCTCCTCGCGGTAGACCTCGGTGAGGGTCTCGACCAGCCGGGAGCGCCCGGTCCGGCCAACCTGCTTGCGCAGGTGCGTTGGGAACTCCATGACTCCGCCAAGATACTTGAACAGGTTGCGGCGCTTCTGGAACCGTTCCAGAGGGCCGATGTTCATGCCGTGGTGGGTGAAGGTCCTGGTGATGGCGCTGAAGGCGTCGATGGTGGTCCCATCGGCGTCCAGGATCACCAGGCGGTCATTGCAGTACATGGCCTCGGGCCTGCCCAGCTGCGGGGCCTCCATTATATTCCCCCGCCTGGTTTGCTGTAGGGTCGCCGCGGCCGGCGTGAGCCCGCCAGGGACGCGGGTGACACCTGCCGCTGTCTTTCGGGGAGGTGGTTACACCCGTCACGCGCGACTTGAGACCTGGAGGACAATCCCCGACCATAGGTGAGGTGCCCACCGAGGACCCGATTTCCATGACCGACCAGACCCCTCTGACGGCGCCGTCCCGCGCCACCCCCGAGACGCACCAGCGCGGTCGGGAGAAGGTCGCGCGTATCCCGGTGAAGGTCGAGCCGGTCACGGCGCTGCTGCGCAAACCCGCATGGATCCGTGCCAAGGCCCCGGTCGGGCCGGCGGTGGTGCGGGTCAAGCGGCTGCTGCGAGAGCAAGGGTTGACCACGGTCTGCGAGGAGGCCCAGTGCCCAAATCTGGGTGAGTGTTTCGGTCACGGCACCGCGACCTTCATGATTCTGGGGGATGTTTGCACCCGTCGCTGCCCCTTCTGCGACGTGGCTCATGGGCGCCCCAACCCGCCGGACCCGGAAGAGCCGGAGCAGTTGGCGCAGGCCATTGCCGCGCTGGGCCTGCGCTACGTGGTTATCACCTCGGTGGACCGTGACGACCTGCGTGACGGCGGGGCGGGGCACTTCGCCGCCTGCCTGCGGGCGGTGCGGTTGTGCTCGCCCCAGACTCGGCTCGAGGTCCTGGTTCCGGATTTTCGCGGCCGCGAGGCCGCCGCACTGGCGGAGTTTGTCGGCCGGGCGGTCCCTGATGTCTTCAATCACAATCTGGAAACGGTGCCGCGGCTCTACCGCCAGGCACGTCCGGGGGCGGACTACCAGGGTTCACTGAACCTGCTTCGCGCCTTTAAGACTTTGCACCCCGGGGCCCCGACCAAGTCCGGGCTGATGCTGGGGTTGGGGGAGGTGCGCGAGGAGGTCCTGGCGGTCATGGCCGACCTGCGCGCCCATGGCTGCAGGATGCTCACCCTGGGGCAGTACCTCCAGCCGAGCCGTGACCACCTACCGGTCCAGCGTTATTGGACCCCCGACGAGTTCGATGCGTTGCGCCTCGCGGGCGAGGGCATGGGATTCTCGCATGTCGCCAGTGGGGCCATGGTGCGGTCCTCCTATCACGCCGACCGGCAGGCGGCGGAACTCGTCACCGGGCTGGACCCAAGGTGAGCACATGTTCTACACAGTCGTTAAGTCCCTGCTGATGCCTCCCGGTGGGATCGTCCTTCTATTGCTGCTGGCTTTCTTCCTTGTCCGCGGGGTCCTGGGCCGGATGCTCCTGTTCATCGGGACTGTGACCCTGGCACTGATGAGCCTGCCGGTGGTCGCAAGCAAGCTGATGGAGGGGCTGGAGACCTTCCCGGCCATTACCGCCAGCCGGCCATGGACGGGGGATGCCCAGGCGATCCTCGTGCTCAGTGCTGGCCGCTACAAGTGGGCGCCGGAGTACGGTGGTGACACGGTGGACGAGGTGACCTTGATGCGGCTGCGCTACGGTACCTACCTGCATCGGGTTACCGGCCTACCGATCTACGTGAGCGGCGGGGGCCCTGCGGACGAGACTCCACCCCTGGGCCGACTCATGGCAAAGGTGCTCAAGGACGATTACGGCATCGAGGTGGCTGGGGTCGAGGACCAGAGCCTCACGACCTGGGATAACGCCGCGCTCTCTGCGCCCATGCTGCGGGCGGACGGCGTTGGCAAGGTGCTGTTGGTCACCAGCGCCTCGCACATGCCCCGGGCACTGGACGCCTTTCGGCGCTACCGGGTACCTGTGGTCCCGGCACCCACCGGCTTCGTCAGCGGTCCGAGCCCCGGAGTGCCGGACAGCCTGACAGACTTGCTCCCGTCGATGCGGGCCCTGGCCGACAGCTACTCCGCCGTCCACGAGTACATAGGGCGGGCCTGGTATCAGGTACGCGAGACGGCGGCCGATCCCGGGGAGCGGCCTGCGTTCGAGGGTTAGGGCAGGGCGCTCGCAATCTCAAGCCAGATGGGGGACCTGGTGGTCGTAGCGCTCCATGAGGTAACCCAGGCAGTCCTGGCGGATGACCAGGGCGTCGCAGGTCAACATCGATGGCATCACCGGCACGCGCAGCCGTAGCTCGCCGTCCTCTTGCGCCAAATACCGTGCGGCCAGGTCTTGTCCGTGCTCGTCGTTCACCTGAAGGCGGGCGCCGGGGGTCCTGAGACGGCCGAGCGTTGTGCCCGGGGGCAGTTCGCGGAAGTTGAGCTGGTCCAGGTCTGGCATGAAGCCGATGTCGCCGCTGTCCGCGTCGAATCCGAAACTGATCTCGGGCGGTACCTTGACCTGGGCGACGGTGTGGAAAAGGTCGATGTCGTGGTTCGGGACGGGGTGCTCCGGCAGGGCGCGACAGGTGCAAGCAGGCCGCGAGGTAATCGCGGGCATGCTCGACTCCGTGGCGCTCGCCCACCTTGCCGCACTCCAGGGTCACCGCCGGGCAGAGCGGGGACAGTGCCAGAGACTGGACCCCCTTGGGCCGGGTGAAATAGACCACGGTGCGGCTGAACAGGGTCGCGAAGTGCAGCGAGGCGTTGTCGATGACGTTGACGCAGCCGTAGTGGGGGTTGCGTCCCGTGTTGTTGTGCAGATCGACGCTGGCGAAGACCCCCCGGCGGGCCATGGTCTCCACCACCTGGGCCATGAGGGCATGCTCCGGGGTCTTGGGCAGCTCGCTGCCCGGCCAGATACGGTTGTAGTCCGGTTGCCCGGGGAGGTGACGCAGCCCCTCGGCCGCGGCGGCGACGTTGCCGAGGAACAGGCTCATGGCCCTCGGCAGGTGCAACCGGCCGTTGCGGCGGACGTTGTCGGCCAGCAGGCCGCGTACGGCCTCCCAGCCGACGCCCTCGTTGCCGTGCAGCAGGACGCAGACGAACAGCGGGGGCTCTCGCTCTCCGGGGAGGTGGATCAGTGTGGGGCCGCCGAGGAGGTCTGCCAGGTCCCGGGTCTCGGTCTCCAACAGGCCATCCGGTAGTCCGTCTCGCTCGCTGAGCCGGGCGACGAGGCCGAGCGATGGGTCGGTTCCGCCTGGAGGCAAGGAACTCGGCGGGAGACGACGCATCGTCCGATTCAAGCTTGCTCATTCGAGTGTCCACTCGTGTACGGGTTGGCCGCCCTGCTGGCGCTCCAGGTAGGCCGCGGTCAAGGCGGCGGTGTCGCCGCCGTGGCGGGCGACCCAGGCGCGCTGCCACGCGGCTCCGGTCTGTCCGCTGCGTAACCGCCCGGCGATCATGGCCAGCCAACGGTCGGCCTCGGCTGGATCAATCCCCAGGGAGATGAGTCCCCCCAGGGCCTGGGGCAACAGGTCCGCGGCGATGACATCCGAGACCTTGGCGCGGCGCCCGTCAAGCCAGCGGATTTCGGCCTCCAGTCCGTCGCGGGCGGCGGCATAGAAGTTTGCACGTGCGTCCAGGAAGGGGAGCCGCGCCTCAGGGGCAGGCTCCTGGTGGGCCAGCGCCTCCACGGCCCCGAAGTAGAGCGCGGCATTGGCCACGCAGTCCACCACCGTCGGACCGGAGGGGACGACGCGGTGCTCGATCCGCAGCCGTGGTCGGCCGGCGGCATCGAATCCGATCAGGGGGCGGTTCCAGCGCCAGATGGTCCCATTGTGCAAGCGCAGGTGGGCCAGGCACTCCCTGGGCTCGTCCATCAGTTGGGGCAGGAGGACCGGGTAACGGGTGAGGTTCGCCTGGAAGCACTCCAGAATCGAGCGCTCCGCGTAGCGGATGCCGAAGTTGACCCGCTCCGAGAGGACGGAGCCCCCGGCCGAGACGGCTTGCTCGAAGAGGGGGATGCGGGTTTCGGCCCAGAGGTCGCAGCCGAAGAGGTAGGGCGAGTTGGCGGTTACGGCCACCATGGGTGCCGAGACGACCTTGGAGGCGTTGTAGACCCGGGCCGCCAGCTTCGGGTCCACCTCCAAATGGATCTGGAAGGAGGTGGCGGCGGCCTCGATCATGACATCCTCGCGCTCCATGAAGAGGCGGTCGCGGCCGTGGAGCTCCAGGGTCAGCGGACGGCCGCGGCGCAGGGCGAAGATCCGGTCGTTGAGCGCTTGGTAGCGCCTGCGGGGAGTCATGTAGGCGAGCGTGAGGTGTTGGGCCTCCACCGTGGGCAGAATGCCGATCATGGCAAGCCGCGTGCCGAGTCCAGCTGCGGACTCGCCGCATCGTCGCCAGGTGGCACTCAGAGCCTCCGCCAGATGGGTCAGTGCCCCGCCGCCGAGCTCGACGGCGGGGCCGTTGATCTCGCAGTTGAAGGTGGCCAGCTCCGGGACCACGGCAGGGTCGTGCAGATCGCGCAGGAGGGGGCCGACCAGGGGGGCGGGGCGCATGTCCGGGCCGACCAGCCATGCCTCCAGCTCGAAGCCGCCCCGCCTCGGACCCTGGGCGAAGGCCCCGGTGGCGAACCACTCCTCAAGCAGGGCCTGCTCGGAGCGCAAGCGCTCCTCGAAGCTGGCGAAAGCCTCTGCGGTGAAGGGGGTCTCGTCGATCTCCTGGCCCATGGGTGCTCTCGCGGAACGACCGGGGCGGCCGTTGCCCTATTCTAAATGGCTAGGCGGGGGTGTGGGCCAATGGGAACCGCGACGCCTTGCAAGGGGACCGTCACAATCGGCCCAGCGAGAAGGGAGCGGGGCGATGGGTCCGGGTGGATTACGCTGCAGGACCAACCAGCGTGGTGCCAGGGCGCTGTGGCTTCCACTATGATCGCGCGCCGGAGGCGACCGTGACGAGATCCGTTCCGACCAGATCAAACTCGGCAAAGGGCTTTCCCTGCGAACCGTCCCTGCTCTGCGACCAATGGCTGCAACGGGATCGGCGGGTGCTGCTCCTTGGGCCATCCGGCAGCGGCAAGACGACACTGGCGGCGCGGCTGGCCGTCGAGCTGGCCGACCGCGGCCGGCGGGTGTCCTGTCTCGCCGCAGATCCTGGTTTGCCATCCTTGGTGCGCCTGGGGCGGTCTGTCTCGGCGACTGGGTGTCAGGGGCTTGGTCGCTGCGCGCAATGGAGGGGCTCTGCACCCTGGACGCCGCCCGCTTTCGTCTGCCCCTGGCCTCGGCGGTGGCGGTGCTTGCGCAGGAGGTTGGCGCCGGGACCCTGCTGGTCGATGCCCCGGGCCTGGTGCGGGGTGTTGCGGGGGCCGAGCTGTTGGATGCGCTGGTGCAGGCCGCGGCCATCGATCTGGTCCTGGTGCTGCAGCGGGCCGAGCAGCCCCTGTCCCTGGCCGACGAGCTGAAGTGCCTGGGCCTGGAGGTGGTCAGGATCCACCCCGCCGAGCAGGGCCGGGCCCCCTCCCAGGCGGTCCGTGCCCGCAGTCGCACCGGCTTGTGGGATCTCTATCTCAGCGCGGGGGAAGAACGCTCGGTCCCGTTCGCCGGTCTGAGGCTGCTGGGCACGCCGCCACGCCGGGCCCCGGAGGCATGGAAAGGCAAGCAGGTTGCATTCCTCGACCAAGGTCGGACCCGCACTATGGGGGAGGTGGTCGGAGCCGACGGAGTGGCGCTCTCCGTGCGCTTGCCCAGGGGCAGGGGGGCGACCGCCACCCTGCTGGTTCGTGACGCCTGCCGTAGTAGCGACGGCCTGCTCAACACCGGCAGGCCCTTCGCCGCTAACCTGGTGCACTACTGCCCGCCGCCCGACGTATTACCGGATGAGCTTGCTGCGGCCTCGACGGGTCCGCGCCCGGTGGTTCAGGTGGGTACCGCTGCTGCTGCGCTGGTCAATGGGGTCTTTGGTGACCCGCTGCTGCACCTGCGCTTAGGCCACCAGCGGCGCAGCCTGCTCTTCGACCTGGGGGAGGGCGCCCGCCTGCCCGCCCGCATCGCCCACCAAGTTACCGACTGCTTCATCACCCACGCCCACGCGGATCATATCGGCGGCCTGCTGTGGCTGATCCGCTCGCGGATCGGCGAGGTCGGCGTTTGCCGGCTCTATGGTCCGCCGGGGCTCGTCGGGCACGTCCAAGGGTTCATCGCCGGCATCCTTTGGGACCGCATTGGTGATCGGGGACCCGTCTTCGAGGTGGCAGAGCTGCACGGCGGGTCCCTGCGCCGCTATCGGCTCCAAGCCGGATCAAGCGCTCCGACGGACCTCGGGGAGCAGGGGGTGGAGGGCGGGGTGCTGCTGAACGACCCGGGATTTCAGGTGCGCGCCGCCGTGCTCGACCACGGGACGCCCGTACTTGCCTTCGCCTTCGAGCCGACGATCCAGATCAACGTGCGGAAGGACCGCCTGACGGAGCGCAGGCTAGCGCCCGGACCCTGGCTGACTAGGCTCAAGCGGCGAATTCTTTGCTGGGGACTATGCCGCTGAGGTGTCGCTCCCGGACGGCCGCCTGCAGAATGTGGCGGCATTGGCGGAGGGCCTGACCCTGACCAGTCCCGGCGCCAAACTGGTTTATGCCACGGACTTTGCCGACACCGCCGAAAACCGCCGTCGACTCACGGCCCTGGCCGCCAATGCCCAGGTCCTCTTCTGCGAGTCGAGCTTCCTGAACCAGGACTGGATCCAGGCCGAGCGTACCGGTCATCTGACGGCCCGCGGCTGCGGCGAAATCGCAGTTGCCGCCGCGGTGCCGCTACCTGATTCCCTTCCACTTCTCCCGCCGTTACGAGGACGCACCATGGCGGATGTATGACGAGGTGGCCGCTGCTTGCCCCCAGACCGTGGTACCGAAACACCACCTTTGCACATGAGTCGGGCAACCGATTTCGTGGCTGCGAAATCGCGGAGACTGGGCGGGCATACCCTACAGTGCTTATGCGGCCTGGATCACGCGTCCGATGAGCCTAGGATGGCCAAACATGTATTATGTAAAACAATGGATTACGTCTTTACTCTAGATTCTGACACACTAACGAAAGCGGTCGGCGTCGGGTCACTCCGAGCCGGCTCCCGGGTTTGCTAGCATCCTGTCCAGCGCTGCGAGGCGCGTCGGGGTGCCGATGTCGATCCAGATACCCAGGTGATGGTTGCCGCTCGCCAGGCCGCGGGCAATGGCGGAGCGGAGCAGGGGGGCCAGGGGGAAGGCCCCAGGGGTACAGCCTGCAAAGAGATCCGGGTGATAGACCCCGATCCCGGTGAAGGTGAGGGGTGGTGTATCGTCCAGTCCCTCGGCCAGGACGCGCCCGTCGCGCAGTGCGAAGTCGCCCTTGAGGTGGTGGGACGGGTTGTCCACCAAGACCAGGTGGGCCAGGTCGCCGGGGGCGATGGAGAGGGCAGAAAAATCGATGTCGGTCCAGACATCTCCGTTCACGACCAGAAACGGGCCTGGACCGAGCAGGGGGAGGGCACGGAAGATGCCGCCGCCGGTCTCCAGTGCCTTGCCCTCCGGCGAGTAGCGGATGGTCACTCCGAAAGCCGAACCGTCCCCCAGGGCCACTTCGATTTGCTCCCCTAGGTGGGCGTGATTGATGACGATGTCGCGCAACCCAGCCGCAGCAAGGCGCTCGATGTGGTGGACGATGAGCGGTTTGCCGCCGGCCATGAGGAGGGGTTTGGGGGTATGGTCGGTGAGCGGGCGCATCCGCTCGCCGCGGCCGGCGGCGAGGATCATGGCGTACATGGGTTGTCTGGGCCTCGCGTGCGGAGGGTGGCTGACGTCTCGGTGCCCGATGAGGCGGCGATCGGTATCAGGGCTTTCGCCCAAGCCGCTCCAAGGCCGCGCGCAGGACCTGGGCGTCGGCCTGATCCTTCGGCCTGAGACCTTGCCTGGTCATCAGAATGCCTTCCAGGTCCAACACCAGGACCGGAGCGCCTCCCAATTGCAGCCATTCGATATGTGGCTCCAGGGCGGGTCAGGACTCGCCTGGGTGCGGTCGCTGGCGAACAGTCGTCGTAACCAGTTCAGCATGCCAGTGCGCCCAGTCGGCGTTTGCCTCAGCGTGGGATCGGTAGCGGAACAGCCCCTTCGGTACTCGGGTGCGTCCTTGGGACATGGCTTGGCGGCAGGCGATCTCTTATGGCGTCGGTGCTGCCAGAGGTCCGATCGGCCTCGTCTCCCGCCTACCGACAGTTCGTCCAGCCTTCACGGATCTTGGTGCGGCTCAGCCCCGCATGGAGTCGAAGAACTCCCCGTTCGTCTTGGTTGCCTTGAGTTTGTCGTGGAGGAATTCCATGGCGGCCAATTCGTCCATGGGGTGCAGAATCCGGCGGAGGATCCAGATCTTTTGCAGCTCCGAGGGAGCCATCAGCAGCTCCTCGCGGCGGGTGCCTGAGCGATTGATGTTGATGGACGGGAAGATGCGCTTCTCGGCGATGCGTCGGTCGAGGTGTATCTCCATGTTGCCGGTGCCCTTGAACTCCTCGTAAATCACGTCGTCCATGCGCGACCCGGTGTCGACCAGGGCGGTGGCGATGATGGTCAGGGAGCCGCCTTCTTCCACGTTTCGCGCCGCGCCGAAGAAGCGCTTGGGTCGTTGCAGGGCGTTGGCGTCCACGCCGCCGGTCAGCACCTTGCCGGAGGAGGGGATGACGGTGTTGTAGGCGCGGGCCAGGCGGGTGATGGAATCGAGCACGATGACCACGTCCCGGTTGTGTTCCACTAGACGCTTGGCCTTCTCGATGACCATCTCGGCCACTTGGACATGCCGGGTCGCCGGCTCGTCGAAGGTGGAGGAGATGACCTCCCCGCGCACTGAGCGTGCCATCTCCGTGACCTCCTCCGGGCGCTCGTCGATGAGCAGGACGATGAGGTAGCAGTCCGGGTGATTGTGCGCGATAGACTGGGCGATGTTTTGCAGCATCATCGTCTTGCCCGCCTTGGGCGGAGAGACGATCAGGCCGCGTTGACCACGCCCGATGGGGGCGACCAGGTCGATGGTGCGGGCGGTGATGTCCTCGGTGCTGCCGTTGCCGATCTCGAGCTTGAGCCGCTTGTTGGCAAATAGGGCCGTGAAGTTCTCGAACAGGATCTTGTTCTTCGCCGCCTCGGGGCGATCGAAGTTGATGTCGTTGACTTTGAGAAGCGCAAAGTAGCGCTCGCCATCCTTGGGTGGGCGGATCTTGCCGGAGATGGTGTCTCCGGTGCGCAGGCCAAAGCGGCGAATCTGGCTCGGCGAGACATAGATGTCGTCCGGGCCCGCCAGATAGGAGGCGTCGGCGGAGCGCAGGAAACCAAAGCCGTCCTGGAGGATTTCCACCACTCCGTCGCCGGAAATGTCCTCGCCGCGTTTTGCCTGGGCCTTGAGGATGGCGAAGATCAGGTCCTGCTTGCGCGACCTGGCGACACCTTCGATGTCCATGGATTGCGCCAGCTCGACCAGCTCGGAGACCGGCATTTTCTTCAGTTCGGTGAGATTCATCTCGTCTTGGAATTTTTTTGTGGGTTGGTGGGTGGTGCCCGGCGCAGGCGGCGGGCGGCGGGGTGGGAGGGGGGTGGTGTTGGGAGGGGCATCCGGGCGGATGCCCCTGCGGAACTGGTTCAAACCCTGGGTTCGGCGACGTCGGGGCCGGTGCCCATCGGGTCTGGTGTGAGGCACATCCCTGTGAGGCGTGCTGGTGTTCGGGTGTCCCGTCAGACGCCGTCTAACCTAGAGATTGCTGTCGATAAAGGCCGTGAGCTGAGATTTGGATACCGCGCCGATCTTGGTCGCCTCGACCTCGCCGTCCTTGAACAACATCAGGGTCGGAATACCGCGGATGCCGTAGCGGGGCGGGGTGCCAGGGTTCTCGTCGATGTTGAGCTTGGCCACCTTGACCTTGCCGGCGTACTCGTTGGCGATCTCATCCAGAACCGGGGCTAGCATCTTGCAAGGCCCGCACCAGTCCGCCCAGTAGTCGACCAGGACCGGGTCGGCGGACTTCAGGACTTCGGCCTCGAAGTTGGCATCCGTGACATGGATGATTGAGTCGCTCACTAAACGTTACTCCCGTTGGGTTGAACGATGGGGCGGGGACTGGCCTTGGACTCGCCAAATTGGGCAAGAGCGCGCGGGGGCAAAGAGGGCGCAGCGGCAGGGCGGCCCAATTGGCGCTGGGATAGGCCCTTGGGTAAGATGCTATTTGAGCCAAAGACGCCAGAATTTGCAACCCTTGCGAACGCGAGGGTCCCACCAGCCGATGTTTCCCTCCCAATGAGCCAAACACACCTGACCGATACGCGCTTCGACAGCTTCGACCTCGATCCCCGCATCATTCTCGGCCTCAAGGACGCCGGATTCGCCCAGTGTACGCCGATCCAGGCCGAGACACTGCCCATCGGCCTGCGTGGCCGCGATGTTGCGGGCCAGGCTCAGACCGGGACCGGCAAGACTGCGGCCTTCCTTGTCGCCGTGCTCCAGCACCTGCTGGCCCACGAGCCGGAGCGCCGACACCGCACCCCGCACCCGCGGGCCCTGATGCTGGCGCCAACTCGGGAGCTGGCCGTGCAGATCCACAAGGATGCGGAGATCTTGGCGCGGCATTGCGGCTTTCGGCTGGGGCTGGTCTTCGGTGGAACCGGCTACCAGCAACAGCGCGACGACCTGGCCGCCGGGGTGGACATTCTCGTCGGTACGCCCGGGCGTCTGATCGATTATTTCAAGCAGAACATCTTTAGTCTCAAGGGGGTCGAGGCGCTGGTCATCGACGAGGCGGATCGGATGTTTGACCTGGGTTTTATCAAGGATATCCGCTTCCTGATGCGGCGCATGCCGCCACCGGAGGAGCGCCTCGGGATGCTTTTTTCCGCCACCCTGTCCTTCCGGGTCATGGAGCTGGCCTATGAGCACATGAACGATCCGGAACTCGTGGAGATCGAGCCTGACCGAGTGACCTGCGAGCGCGTCCGCCAGTGCTGTTACATGGTCGGCAACGACGAAAAGATTCCGCTCCTGATCGGGCTCCTGCGCCGCATGCAGGGCGCGCGGGTCATGGTGTTCGTCAACATGAAGCGCGAGGCCGAGCGGGTCTGGGGATACCTGGAGGGCAACGGGCTGCGCTCCGCGGTGCTGTCCGGTGACGTGCCGCAGAAGACACGCTTGAGCCTTCTGAAGCGCTTCCAGGAGGGCGAGCTGCCGATCCTGGTGGCCACGGACGTGGCTGCCCGCGGCTTGCATATCCCAGACGTGACCCACGTCATCAACTACGATCTGCCCGAAGATGCCGAGGACTATGTGCATCGGATCGGGAGGACGGCGCGCGCCGGGGCCGATGGGGACGCGATCAGCTTTGCCTGCGAGACCTACGCCTTCGTCCTCCCGGATGTCGAGCGTTTCATCGGAGCCAAGATCCCCACCGCGCCCATCGAGCCGGGGACGCTGGCGGAGGTGGACCCGCGCAGCCGGGTGCGGGTCCAGCGCTCAGAGGAGGACCGCGCCCGACTGGCGCGCGAACGCGAACGCGGCCGGGGCCGACAGGGCTCAGGACACCCCGGGGACCGGCAGGGACGCGGCGGTCCAGGGCGCGGCAGCACGCATCAAGGACACGAGCACGGACACGGCAGCCACGGGCAACGACGCGCTGAAGGCGATCAGGCCCCGGCGCCGACTGCGCCCGAGGTGGTGGCCCAGCCCACCGTTCAGGGTGAGCCCGCGGCAGCGCCGCGCAAGCCGCGTCGGCGGCGGCGTAAGCCGGCCCCAGGTGCGGCTCCGGCCCAACCCTGACAGGCGCCCTGGGTGAGGCAGGATCTCGGTTCCCGGGCTGCTGCGATACGATGAGGGTGATCTAAGAGGTCTGGTCCGCGGTCATCCCGGGCAGCAGGTCGGCGAAGTTGTAGATGGAGGGGAAGTCCTCCGCCGTCCGGGCTGGGGCGCGGGAGTCTGGCTTGAGCACCATGAGCAGCCAGCGGAAGCCGTAGTCGTGGGCCGCGCGAAGCACAGGGGCACTGTCGTCCACGAACAGGGTGCGTTCCAGATCGAAGGGCTCAATGGCGTGCACCTGCGCCCAGAAGCCCGGGGCCTCTTTGGGTGTGCCCAGGTCGTGGGCGCAGATGATGCGCTCCAGGTGCCCGCCCAGCCGAGTGCGCTCCAGTTTCAGCGCGATGGCCTTCTGGTGGGCGTTGGTCACCAGGACGCGGCGTTTGCCCAGCGTCGCCAGGGCTTCCAGAAACTCCGGTACCTGTGGGTGCACCGCGATCAGGTGGTCCACTTCCTGCTTGAGCAGGGCGATGTCGAGTCCAAGCTCGCGGCTCCAGTGATCCACGCAGTACCACTCCAGGGTTCCCTCGATTCGGGCGTAACGCGGCAGCAATTCTGCCTTGGCTTCGTCTAGGGTGAGGCCAAGGCGCTCCGCGTAGCGCACCGGAACGTGCTCGCGCCAGAAGTGGTTGTCAAAATTGAGGTCGAGCAGGGTCCCGTCCATGTCCAGGAAGATAGTGTCTACGGCGTTCCAGTCGATGGTTGGTTGGGCTAGGCTTGTGCTCATTTGCGCGCGGCGGCTCGGAGGGTGGCAGGGGTCGGGGTCGCTGGCCTTGGACCCGGACGCGGCGCATGAGCATAACGGAGCCCCCTGATGTCGGCAAAACCCAAGATCCTTGGCCAACGCCTCGCTGCTCAGACGCGCATCTTTCGCATTGAGGCCCTAGACCTCGAATTCGCCAACGGCAATCGGCGGACCTTTGAGCGCATCCTGGGCGGGATCGACTCGGTCGTGGTGGTGGCCATGGCGGATGCGGAGACAGTGCTGCTGATCCGGGAATACGCCGCCGGGACGGATCGCTACGAGCTTGGCCTGCCCAAGGGAGTGATCGATCCTGGCGAGGACCCGCTGGCCGCCGCGCATCGCGAGCTGCGCGAGGAGGTCGGCATGGGGGCGAGGGACCTGCGCCTGATCCACTCCCTGTCCCTGGTGCCTGGCTATATCCAGCATACCAGTCGGCTGGTTTTGGCCCAGGACCTCTACCCAGATCCCGCGGAGGGGGACGAGCCCGAGCCCATCGAGGTGATCCCCTGGCCTCTGGCGGGGCTTGATGCCCTGTTGGCCCGGGATGACTTCACTGAGGCGCGATCCATCGCGGGTCTGTTCCTGGCGCGGCGGTGGATCGAGGGGAGCAGCGGGCCGCGCGGGCATGACGGTGAATATGGTAAAGATATCGAAGGGGAGCGCGGGCGGCTGTCAGCTAGCAGCTAGCGGCTCCTTTCGGGATCAGTCCACTAAGGCGATTTCTGTCAAATCATGCACCAGCTAGCTTGTCTTTGCGCCCGCCTTCTTTGTCGCGCCAGCAGTCACATAGCCCAGCTATGCTCATGCCGGTACTCCTTGAAGGCGGACGCAAATCCGGCGACATCTGGTACATGATTCTCCGGCAATCGCCTAAAGAGCGAGCAGAGGCAGATCGAGATGCGACGACCCAGACTGCGCGGTGCCACGGTACGGACCTGGACCCTGGCCTGTCTTGCCCTGATGTGGGAGACAGCCTTGGCCGCCGGCCCGCCCGAGGTGGACACCTACGGCTTCGACGACAGCGTGCAGGCCGAGTCGGTGGACTACCCGGCCTGGTTCAACGAACCCTTTCTCGATCTGCCCTACGATCTCAAACAGGCGGTCGACGCGGGCAAGCAGGGGCTCATGGTCTACTTCGGGCAGCGGCGTTGCGCCTATTGCCATAAGCTGATGAAGGTCAATTTCTCCATGGAGGACATCGTCGAGTACACCCGCAAGCACTTCGACGTGGTCCCCATCGACATCTGGGGCGTGGACGACGTCACCACCCTGGACGGGGCTGTGATGACAGAAAGGGACTTCTCCTACCGGGAGAAGAACACCTTCACTCCCACTGTTGTGTTCTACGACAAGGAGGGGAAGGAGGCGCTGCGTTTGCGCGGCTACTACCCCCCATACCAGTTCCGGGCGGCCCTGGAGTACGTTGCCGACGGGCATTTCAAGCGCGAGCCGTTCCATGCCTACCTGGCCCGTGGAGACAACCGCATGGTCTTCGACGCCGGTGATATGAACGAAGAGGACTTCTTCAGCCCGCCGCCCTACAACCTCGACCGCAGTAGGGTCCCGAGCGACAGGCCCCTGGCGGTCTTTTTCGAGCAGGGGGATTGCCACGGCTGCGACGTTCTGCACGGGCAGTCCCTGCGCGAGCCCGCCATTTACACCCTGTTCGAGCAGTTCGATGACGTCCAGCTGAATCGCTGGGCCGACACCCCGATTATCAACCCCCAGGGCAAGGCCACAACGGCCCGGCAGTGGGCGGACGACCTCGGTCTGTTCTACGCGCCGTCCATCGTCTTCTTCGACGATCGGGGGATGGAGATCCTGAGGGTGGACTCCGTGGTCGGTTTCTACCGGCTGCGCAACGTGCTCAACTACGTCGTCTCCAAGGCTTACCTGACGGAGCCGAACTTCCAGCGCTGGCGCGATTCGCGGGTGTATTGAGGCTGGTGGCCCCGTCGCGGGTCGCGGGCGCTAGCCTCCAGCAGAGTCGACTTCAATCGCAGCGCTGGTAGGGGAATTCTTCAAGCCTTCCGCGCCTGTGGCGCAGGTCCTCATCCCAGGCGACCCGAGGTTCCCAGGTGCAGCCTCCGGTCGATCTCCTCGATCTGCTGGCGGTTGTTGCGGCAGTTCCGCTCCCTGCGCTGCCTGGGCGGGGAAGCCGCCCGAGTGGCGTTGGGATACCGCCCTTCTTCCCGGCATGGAGGCAGCTCTTTGTCGGGCACCCTGGCCATAGGGGACCAGGGTCCACCCGGTTAGGTAATCGTCGCTGGTCAATGTCTGGCCGAGCATTCGGGCGGGCAGGGCGCTTGGCGGAACTCGATCGCGCCCAGGGGGGCCTGACAGCGGTAAACTTGTGCCCGCATGGCGGCCGGTGCGGGGCCAGCGGTGCTGGGCCCTGCCAAGGCCATGAAAGCAACCGCCGTCGACGCGTGCCAGGGTCTTGCGCTTCGGAGGATGGTCGGTGGTGTGGTCATGTCCTGCCCGTAGGTTCGCCTCTCTCGGGGCGCTGTCAGTGCCCCGTAACACGCCCGTCGCGCTGTTCGGGCATGATGGCGGGCTTGTTGCAGTCCTGCCCCCGGGGTAGGGATCGCCGCCATGGTTTGTCGCAATGACCGACTGAAAGTGAGTGCCTGCAGACAGCGCCTGGGGTTCCTTATGGCCAAATGCTGTGCGCCGGTCCTGCCTGGATGGCATCACTCGCGCTTCCCTTTGGCGCCCGCTGCCAAGTCGTAGAATCCGTAGTCACAGGGTAGAAAAGATGCAGAGTTTGTATATCGCCGGCGCCGGGTCGGGCAGCGGTAAGTCCGTGGTGGTTCTGGGTTTCATGGAAATGCTTTCGGCGGTCAACCGCAAGGTGGGCTTCTTCCGGCCCATTGTGCGCAAGTCGGTGGAGCAGGACGACCTCACCAACCTGATCCGCAGCCGCTACAACCTGACATTTCCCGCCGAGATGCTGTACGGCTGTACTGCCGAGATCGCGGCGGATCTGGTGGCCTGTGGCCGCTACGATGAACTGCTCAAGCGGATTCTCGGAAAATTCAAGGCCCTGGAGGAGCAGTGCGACCTGGTGGTGTGCTCTGGAACCGACTTCGACGGGGCCGTGCCGTCCCTGGAGTTCGACTTCAACGCGGACCTGGCAAACAACTTCGGTTGCCTGATCGTGGTGGTGGTGAAGGGCTATCACCGCAGCTTCGACGAGACCCTAGACGCGGTGCGGATGGCCCACGAGTCCCTGGTGGTGCGCGGCGCCGACCTGCTGGCGACCGTGGTCAATCGCGTCCCGCCGGAATACCTGGATCTGCTTCATACCCGCGCACGGGCCGCTCTGCCACAGACCGAGACCGTCTATGTCCTGCCGGAGCAGACGGCGCTGGGGATGCCCACGGTGGGCGAGGTCCGCAAGCAACTCGGTGCCCAGTGCATGTGCGGCGAGGGCGATGCCCTCAATCAGGTTGTGACCAATTACAAGATCGCGGCCATGGAGATCCCGGCATTCCTCAACTACATCGAGGATGGCTGTCTGATCATCACCCCCGGGGATCGTTCCGACATCATCCTGGCGAGCCTGATCGCTGATGTTTCAACGACCTACCCCAGGGTGGCCGGCCTGCTCCTCACCGGCGGGTTGCGCCCGGCGGACAATGTGCAGAAGCTCTTGGAGGGGCTGCGCCGGTCTAAGGTGTCGATCTTGAGCGTACCCATGGATACCTTCACCACGGCGCTGGCCGTCAATCGCGTGGAGTCGACCATCCTCGCCGGGGATGATCGCAAGATCGCCGCCGCCCTGGGGCTCTTTGAGCACCACGTAGATTTGGCGGATCTGCGCGAGCGTATCGCCGTCCGCCATTCGGTGCGGCGCACGCCTCTGATGTTCGAGTACGAGCTGATCCACAGGGCGAAATCCCGGCGGCAGCGCATTGTCCTGCCGGAAGGGACCGACGAGCGCATCCTCAAGGCAGCGGAGATTCTCACCCTGCGTGGAGTGGCGGAACTGACCCTGCTGGGCGACCCGGACAAGATACGCCGGCGCATCGGTGAGCTTGGGCTCAAACTGGACGACATTGCCATCCTCGACCCGCGTCATGACGCCCGACGCGAGGAATTCGCCGCCGTTTACTACGAGCTGCGCAGACACAAGGGCATCTCCGAGCAGATGGCGCACGACGCCATGGAGGACGTGAGCTACTTCGGCACCATGATGGTTCATCTGCGGCCAGGCCGACGGCATGGTGTCCGGTGCAGTGCACACCACCCAGCACACCATTCGTCCGTCCTTCGAGATCGTCAAGACCAAGCCGGGCGTCCGTCTGGTCTCCAGCGTCTTCTTCATGTGCCTGCCAGGACCAGGTCTGGTCTACGGCGACTGCGCCGTGAACCCCAACCCCAGCGCCGAGGAGCTGGCGGATATCGCCATTACCTCGGCCGAGACTGCCGCCGCCTTCGGCATCGAGCCGCGCATCGCCATGCTCTCCTATTCCACCGGGGCCTCCGGCAAGGGCGAGGACGTGGAACGCGTGCGCGAGGCGGTGCCATTGCCCGCCAGCTCCGCCCGGACCTGAAGCTCGACGGCCCGATCCAGTACGATGCGGCCATCGATGCCACCGTCGGCCGCTCCAAGATGCCCGAAAGCGAGGTGGCCGGGCACGCCACGGTGTTCATCTTCCCGGACCTCAACACCGGCAACAACACCTACAAGGCGGTCCAGCGCAGCGCCGGGGCCGTGGCCATCGGTCCGGTCCTGCAGGGTCTGAACAAGCCGGTGAACGACCTGAGCCGGGGCTGCACCGTCACCGATATCGTCAACACCGTGGCCATCACCGCCATCCAGGCTCAGAACGGACACCGCGAGGCGGAGGGGGGCAGCCGATGAAGGTCATGGTCATCAACTCGGGGAGCTCGTCCATCAAGTACAAACTCTACCGCAGCGACACCTGGCGCTCGGTGGCCGCGGGTACGGTGACCCGAATCGGCGAGCCCGAGGGCGAGATCAAATGCCGCTGGACTGCGGACGACGGAGCGGAGCAGAACCGGACCCAGGTCCTGCCCATCCCCAACCACCGGGCGGGACTTGACCGCATCGTCGCCGGGCTCCGCGAGACCGGGGCCCTGACGGACGTCGCGGAACTGGTCGCCATCGGCCACCGGGTGGTCCATGGCGGTGAGCGGTTCAGCCGGGCGACCCGAGTCAATGACGCCGTGGCAGCCGTGATCCGCGACCTGATCCCCCTGGCGCCCCTACACAATCCCGCGGCATTGGACGGGATCGAGGTCGCCCGCGAGCTCTTCCCGAACCTCCCCCAGATTGCGGTGTTCGACAATGCCTTCCATCAGACGATGCCACCCGAGGCCTACCGCTACGCCATCCCGGAGTACCTCTACCGTGAGCACCGGGTGCGCCGCTACGGTTTTCATGGCACCTCCCACTACTACGTCGCCAAGCGGGCCGCGGCCCTGCTCCGGCGCCCGTTGGGCGAGTGCAACCTGATCACCCTGCATTTGGGCAATGGGGCGAGTGCCACCGCTATCCGGGGCGGACAGAGCGTCGACACCTCCATGGGGATGACCCCGCTGGAGGGGCTGGTGATGGGGACCCGCTGCGGCGACGTCGACCCCGCCATCCATTTTTACCTGTGCCGCAATGCGGGGATGGACACGGACACCCTGGATGCCCTGCTCAATCGCCAGAGTGGTCTGCTCGGTATCTGCGGCGTCAACGACATGCGCGAGATCCACCGCCTGGCAGGGGAGGGCGACAGGAATGCCGAGTTGGCGGTTGGCATCTTCTGCCACCGGTTACGGAAGTACCTGGGGGCCTACTACGCCGAGTTGGGCCGGGTCGATGCCGTGGTCTTCACGGGCGGTATCGGTGAAAACGATGCCGAGGTTCGCGGGCGCACCTGTGCTGGGCTGGAGGCGATGGGCATCCACTTGGACCAGATCGCCAATACCGCCCCTGGGGGCGGGGAACGGGCCATCAGCAGCGCGGAAAGCTCGGTCAAGCTGCTGGTGATCCCCACTAACGAGGAACTGGAGATTGCCCAGCAGGCGTTTTCCGCCGTGGTTGGTGATGGGCTCGCCTGATGGGTTCAGTCAATCGTAGTACCCCGCGGCGGGGGTCGCCGCGTCGCTTGGTGCGGTTTGTCCTTGTCCCGGTGCTTCCCCAAGGCCCAACTTCGGCGACCAGGCTTTCCCGGCGCGCGAAAAGTGGTCCCTGGCAGCCAAAACCGCTGCTCGGACGCCGCGAAATCCAGGCGGGCTGCATAGTATGATGAGCGGTGACGGCTTGTACTCATAGCGTCAAAGGCGGGTCTTGGCCATGCCGAGACCCGGCCCCGAATACGGGCGGCACAGTCGCCGCAGGAGGCGCAGGGAACCATGTACAGGCTGAGGCGTCCACGACGCTGGATTGACGCTCTGGGTTTTGTGCTCGCACTCTGGTCCTGCGGCGCCTTGGCCGGACCGGACGATGCTCCGGAACTGGTCTTTCTCAATTGGTCCGACTACATGGATCCGGACTTGGTCTCCGAGTTTGAGGACCTGACGGGTGCCCGGGTGAAGAGCCTGTATTTCGACTCCGATACCCAGCGCGACGAGATGGTTCTGGCCGCGGAAGGCACTGGGTTCGACGTCGTGGTGATCAACGGTGCCACGCTGACCGCATGGGGCGAGCACGGATGGCTCGCCCCGGTGAGCGAATCCGAGGTCCCGAACCTGCGCCACATAGATCCGCGCTGGCGCGAGGCTTTTCGCCTCGCGGATCGCAATGGGGTGCCCTATTTCTGGGGAACGGTCGGTATCGGGTATCGCCGGGATCTGGTACCAGAGCCGATGACAAGTTGGAACCAGCTGTATCGGCCGGCCCCTGAGCTGCGCGGCAAGATCACGATGATGCGCGATGGCCCCGACCTGATCGGCATGGCGCTCAAGGCGCTCGGACACTCTGCCAATTCAACGAGCATTGATGAGCTTGGCGAGGCGGAGGTGCTGCTGCAGGCGCAGAAGCCTTACGTCAGGGCATATCAATACTCGGCGGTGAACGAGGGTGCGGGCCTGGTGACTGGCGAGATCGCCGCGACCATGCTTTTCAACGGCGACGCCCTCCTGCTCAAAGCGTACAACGAGAACATTGATTTCCTGCTTCCCAAGGAAGGCGGGAACCTGTGGGTAGATTACCTTGTGGTTCTGAAGGCAGCACGCCAACCGGGGCTCGCCTGGCGCTTCATCGATTTCCTGAGCGAGCCGCGCAATGCCGCCCGCCTGGCCAAGACGCTGCATTACGCCACACCCAACCGCGCCGCGGAAGGCTACCTGCCGGAGAGCTATTTCGGCGATCCCATCATTTACCCCTCCGGGCCCGCCCTCGAACATTCGGAGTTCTACAAAGAGCTCCCGCCGCGCGTCGTCAAGCTGCGTAACGCCATCACCGACCGGATCCTCCAATAGCCCCGTCGCAGGGCGGCCGACTGTCGTGCGCCTACAGCACAAAATCCTCGGGCTGGTCTTGCCGCTAACCCTGCTTCCACTCGTGGGGCTGGGGACAATCGCGTACAACCAGCTCCTGGCAACGGCCAGGGCACGTTCCATTGAGCAAATCGACGTCCTGTTGGACCGTATCCGCGAAGACGTCTGTGAGCGTGTCGAGACCCTGGTGGCCAACGTCACCCTGTTCTCGAATGCGGTGACCGTGAAGAAGTATGCCGTGACCGAGGACGAGGGAACTCGCTACCGGCTGATGCAGCCGGCCTTGCTCCGGCTGTTCCAGAGCTATCTGCAGGCGTATCCAGACTATCGGGAGATCCGCATCCTCCTGCCCGATGGATACGAAGACGCCCGTGCTGCGATCCCCGGCGCGCCCAACCGCCGCGAGGAGGAAGGGACAGCACCCTTGTTCCGGGCACTGCAAGACTTCAGCGGTACTGTCTATACCGCCGTGCTGGAAAACCCGGACGACGGGCAACCGGTTCTGTACGGGGCAAAGCCTCTGCGCCTCACCGACTCGAGCAAGGATCCAGTGCTCGCACCACCCGTGCTGCGCGGCTACCTTGTGGTGACCATGGGGCTCGATTATCTCGAGAAATTGGCAAAGAACACGCGGGTCAACAGTCGCGGCGGCGTCCTCTTCGCCGACGCTTCTGGCAGGGTCCTCTTTCACCCAGACGCGAGCCGGATCGGGACCCAAGTCCCCGACGCGCTGCGCAGTGCGTTCCTCGGCACCCCTGATTCTGAGGTCACCCGGCTCGAAGGCGTATTCGATGACGAGCGGGCCCTGTGGGAAAGCGTCCGCGTGCACGATAACCTGTACGCCGTAGTCCGGTTACCCGAGAGCGATCTCATTGGCCCGGGACAGCAATTGAGGCGGTCTGTGGCCGCCATAACGGTCGCGGTCGGGGCACTAACCGCGCTGCTGATGTTCGCGGCGATGCATCGAGTCGTCCTGGTGCCGATTGGGCGCTTACGGGGAGGGGTGAGTCAAATCGAGTCTGGCAATCTCCAGCCGCACATTGACGTCACCTCCCGAGATGAGCTTGGCGAGCTGGCAGCCGCTGTCACGCAGATGGGCACAGTTCTAAAAACATCCGCCGAACGGATTCGAGATCTGGCCTACCGCGATCCGCTCACCGGGCTGCCGAATCGGCTCGCGTTCGCCAGCTTCCTACAAGCCGCCCTGGCCCAGGCCGAACGTCAGGGCAGATTGGCGGGGCTGTTGTTCCTCGATATGGACAACTTCAAGCAAGTCAACGATACGCTCGGTCACCAGGCGGGCGATTTGCTCCTCAAAGAGATCGCGCAACGGCTCCTCGCTGAGGTCCGCATCGACGATTGCATCGCCCGGAGTGACCCGGACGAGGATCTGGATCTGGTGGCCCGGCTCGGGGGCGACGAGTTCCTCGTGGTTTTGCCGCTCCTGTCGCATGCGATTGAGGCCGCCTTGGTGGCGCGGCGGCTCTTGGGTTCCTTGACCCGGCCGTACCTGGTCGGCGGTCACTCGATCCGCACCACCGTGAGCATCGGCATCACCCTGTTTCCCATCGACAGCCGTGATGCGCACGAGCTCATCAAGTGCGCCGACCTCGCGATGTATCAGGCCAAGACCCTGGGGAAGAACAACTTTCAGTTCTACTCGGCACTCCTCCAAGAGTCCACCCTGATGAGGCTCAGCATCGAGAATGAGCTGCGAGGCGCGATTTCCCGCCATGAGTTGCAACTGTATTACCAGCCCATCGTAGATGCCTTCAGTGGGGAGATTCGTGGCGTTGAGGCTCTGGTACGCTGGGCCTCGCCCGCGTTGGGGTTTTTGCTCCCTGATCGCTTCCTCCCCATTGCCGAGGAGACTGGGCTCATCCTACCCTTGGGCGATTGGGTGCTCATGGAGGCATGCCGTCAGATGCGGCAATGGCACCACAGCGGACTGTCTTCCGTCCCTATCGTGGTCAACATCGCGGCCGGCCAATTGGAGCGTCAGGATCTCCGGTCAGTGGTGCACGCCAGCCTCGCATCCAGCGGTCTCGACCCTCGGCTGCTGATTCTGGAGCTGACGGAGACGCGGCTTCCGCGGCTGGATTCGACCATCAGGGAACAGCTCGCCAGCTTGCGCGGGGAGGGCATCCGGATCGTCCTGGACGATTTCGGTATCGGTCAGTCTACCCTGACATGTCTTCGCGAGTTGTCGGTCGATGCCATCAAGATCGACCGCAGCTTTATTGAGCATATCGAGACGAGCGCGAACGATGCCTCGATAGTCGCTGGGATTGTTGCCATGGCACGTGCGCTGGGCATGGAAATCATCGTTGAGGGGGTCGAACGCTTCGACCAGCTTGACAGGTTGCGCCGCTTTGGCGGCATGTCCGTGCAGGGGTTTCTGTTCAGTCAGCCGGTTACCGCAGACGACATGGTGACTCTATTTGCCTCCAAGACGTTGGAATCTGCTGCCCGAGAAGGCACTGACCGGATGGTGGAATGGCGGCATGGGTGAGTCCAATCGACCGCGCACTGGGGCCATGCTGTGTTGCCGGCTTAGCGGGGTCGCAGTATCTGAGCGATGCCAGTCGCACCCACAGGACGCAACGGGCATGCGAGGGCCGGGGCCCTCGCCGCCGCATGGGACCTGCGGCGGACGCTCAGGCGCAGCCGCCCCGGCACGGGCTGCCAGGTGATAGGGTTCGCTGCTCGATGCGACAAACCCAAAAGAAACCCCGAGGCCGAGGGGGTCGGCATCGGGGTAACTGCTTTCCCCGGCAGGGGCGGCCGGGGTAGGCTGTCGGAGCCGTTGGGGGGAACCTGTCGACCCGACATCGCCTAACGCACTTAGTTAGTCGGTCCCGGCGGCAAAAAGTTCACCCCCACCCCTTCCCGAGACGCCGCGGCGTCCGTCACACCGGAGCAAGAAGCAGGGATGTTGACCCCCGTCGTCCAATGGCTGCTGTTGATCAACGGTGCCCTGTTTCTGGCTGAGCAGTTCTACTTTGGCCCCCTCTTGGTCTGGTTCGCCCTATGGCCCCAGGGACTGGTGGAGACCGGGGCCTTGGCCGAGGGCGTGCCCAGGTTCTTGCCCTGGCAGCTCGTCACCTACGGCTTCCTGCACGGCGGACTCTTGCACCTGGTGCTCAACATGTACGCCCTGTGGCTCTTCGGCACCCGCCTTGAATACCTGTGGGGGGCGCGGCGGTTTGCGACCTATTACCTGGTCTGCGTCGTTGGGGCAGCCCTGGCCCAGATGGTGGTGTCGGAGGTCAGCCTGGCCCAGGGCGGGGATGTCTATCCGGTTCTGGGGGCCTCAGGCGGGGTCTTCGGGGTGCTGCTGGCCTTCGGGCTGACATTCCCGGAGGCCAGGTTGATGCTTCTGTTCCCGCCGATCCCGATCAAAGCGAAGTGGTTCGTGCTCATCTACGGGGTGATTGAACTGGCCGCAGGGGTGACCGGTACCCTGGAGGGGGTCGCCCACTTCGCCCACCTGGGCGGCATGGTGACCGGGGCCTACCTCCTTTACCGCTGGCGGTTGGGCCCCTGGGCCTAGATCTCATGCGACGACGGGAAGGAACCGGGCTCGTGTCAGTCGGTTACCGCCGTCCAGCCCTCGCCTGGGTTATAGGTGCTGATCGCTGCTGCGCCGGTGCTGGTATCGGGCCCGAGATCGTCCTCGTAGACAATCCCTGACTGGTTGACCAGGAAGCTCTTGATGCCGGAGTTCCCATATTCGGCAGGGTAGGCGAGCAGGGCGAAGCCCCCGGTCAGGTGGCCGTCGACCACATAGTCCTTCGCGCCGCCGGGGGCGTTGGGACCCTGAGCGGTGAGGCTTCGGAACAGGTAGCCGTGGTACGGATTTGCACCGCCGCCCTGGCCGGGCTTGTAACCCTCTCCGACCGCCTCGGCCACCAGGGGACCCATGGGGCTCTCGGGTTCACCCTCGGCGGTGGGCCAATGGAGGCCGTCGCGGGTCCCCTCGGTGCTCATGAGCCGCCGGGCGTATTCCTTCGCCCCGTCGCCGTTGCGGTCTTCCGCGGCGTACTCGTCCTGGGCCTGGACGTAGGCGCGTAGGGTTTCGATGGTCGAAAGCTCATTGCGCCCAATGCGGCGGTTGAAGATCTCCTCCTTGCCCGTGGCGGCGTCGAAGTACCAGCCCTGGGCGTCGCGCGCCAAGGGGATGGGGAAGGGCCAGTCGTCCTCGCCCATCGTAACGACTGCCAGGTCTTCGTCACCCTCCGCTTGCTCGATGTTGACCGCCTCCTCAGCGACCGCGAGGAAGTCCTCCAGGGCGTTGGCATCGGCCACGGCGTCGCCGGAACCGAGCTCCCCAGGCGCTGTTCCCAGAACCGTGGCGATCGCCCCTTCCTGCCCGCTGGCGACGGCATCGAGAAGGGCCTGGATGGCCTCGTCCGGGGTTGCGTAGTGGGGTACGGATGTTTTTGGCGCAGCAGGCTCGGTGCCGGGTTGGGCAGTCGGCTCCGCAGCCGCGAGGGTCCCCGCAAGCGTAAGCAGGGCGCAGGCGGCGGCCAAGCGCAGGCTGGTATGGATGGTACTCATGTGGCTGTTCTCCTGTTCCGGGACCCAAGGGGTAAGACCGCTCAACGACGCCCGCCGCCACCGCCGCGGCCACCGCCGGCACGGCCTCCCCCGCCTGCTGCCCGACCGCCACCCCCAGACGCCCGACCGCCGCTGCTGCGGGCCCCGCCGCCCCCTACTGCTTGTGGGTCTGGAAGCGCTGCCTCGGGCGCTCCGCCCAGCGGAACTGCTGCCGCCGCGGCTCGCGGCACCCCGTTGGCTGGCGGCACGATCGAAGTTTGCGGACTGGGGCTTGAAGGCACCGGTCTTGGCCCCGTCCCGCTTCGCCGGTCGCTGGGTCTTGGCCCCGTCCCGCGTCGCCGGTCGCTGGGCCTTGGTCCCTGCTGGGCGTGAGGCCTTGGGCTTTTGGACCTTTGCCGGGCGGGTCGACGGCTTCTTGGCTCCACCGCGCTTGCCCCCACCCTCGGGGCGCTTGACGTCTCCGGGCTTGCGATCCCCCCTTGGACGCTGCGCGTCACCGAGCCTGCCGCCCCCTTCGGGGCGCTTGATGTCACCCCGCTGGCCGGGCTGGCGCCCGCGGGCACTGCCGCCGTCGATCCTGGCGTCGCGGCGGGCGCCGTCGTACTTGGCCCGGGTCTCCTGGTTGCGGTAGCGCACCCCGCCGCGGCGCTCGGGGTTGTGCTCCCATTTCCCGGCCTGGATCTGGTTGCCGGAGATACCGCGGTTGACGTTGATGTCGCCGGTCTGGACGTTGCGGTTGACGTTGATGTCTCGACTGATCGCGTTCGCGCTGTTCCAGCCGTTGTTCCAGTAGTTTGCTCCCCCCCAATACCCAGGGCCGCCCGGACGGGGCGGGCCGCCGTGCCAGAGGTGGTTGCCGGGGGGGTTATTCCACATGATTGCGGCGGTGAGCATGCCGCCGGCCACGACCCCGGCGCCGAAGCCCAGCCAGGGGTTGGCTGGTGCGGTCGTATAGACCGGCGCGGCGGTGGCGACATAGCCCTCCGGCTCATAGACGGGTGTGGCGTAGGTCTCGGGGTAGTAGGTGGTGGCCGGGGGCTCTGCCTGGCCGTAGACGGTCGCCGGGTTGTAGCTCGGCACATAGACCACCTCAGGGTCCGCGGGCTGGACGATGATGGTGTCCCCCTTGGCCTCGACCTTTTGCTGCTCCGTAGTCTGAAGGGTACCCGCGGCCTGGGCCTCTTTACGCAGGCGCTGGACGGCGTCCGTGAGATCGTTTTGCTGCGCCAGGACGGTGTCTCCCAGGTCCTGGGTCCAGTTGAGGTTGTCGCTCATATAGCCGAGCACTGCGGGGAAAAAGACCAGCGCCTGGACGCTGGGGTCCCAGTCTTCGTCGGCGGCGGCCTGCGCCAGCGCGTCGCCTTCCAGCCCCTCGTGGTCGCTCAGCCAGCGGTCCGCTTGGACGATGTCCAGCGGATAGGTCGCGGCCATGAAGATCTGGGCGAGCAGGGCGTCCGGATATAGGGCGATCGGGGCCACCAACTGCTCGATCTGCTCTGCGGGGAAGGTGTCGGCCTCTGCCTGTGCACGGGTCTGCTGTGCGGCGGCGGTCGCGGGTTTGTTGTCCTCCGCCGCGAGGACTCCGTTGACCAGCCAAAGGGCGGCAACGGTGGCGGTGGCCAGGCGTTTGATCGTCTCCATCGGTGCTCCTATGTTCTGGTGGTCGCGGGGCGAGCCTTGTGCCGGCCCGCCATGCCCTTGTACCGCCCAGTGCAGGGCCCTGCAAGCGTCAAATTCGCGCGGATCGGTCAGACGGGGCCGGCCTGGTTGGCCCGTTCTTCAGTCTCTGCGCAGGGCATCCGACACCGCGATCGGTGTAGGGAAGCGCATTACCACCAGATAGGAGGACACCAGGAAGCTCAAGACCGTAGCGAGTTGCAGGGCCAGAGATGCCCGCTCGCCGATCACCCCGGCCTCCAACGCCAGGGCGGCGATGAGCAGAGAGAACTCCGAATGCTGGCCGAGCCGGAAGCCCACCTCCCGCGACCGCCCCTGGGACTCACCGGTCCGTTCGAGGAGTTGGCGAAACACCCAGGGCTTGAGTGCCACCGCGGCGCCGGCGGACAGGGCTGCGGGGACCAGCACCTCGCCAAGCATGCCAAGGTTGAACCGCGCGCCCAGAGTGAAGAAGAACAGGACCAGGAAAAAGTCGCGCAGAGGCCGCAGGCTCTCGGCGATGTAGATGGCGATCGGGCTCGATGCCAGTGCGACCCCGGCGATGAAGGCCCCGACCTCTCCGGAGAGCCCCATGGTCCTCGCGAGCTCCGCCAGCCCCAGGCACCAGCCGATGGCCAGGAGGAAGACGTACTCGCGAATGGTGTCGAAGCGCTGCATGAGCTTGAGCAGCACAAAGCGGGCGCCGACGCCGCTCAGGACCACCAGGGTAGGCAGAGCGAGCAGAAACAGGGCCATGTCTGCCAGGACGTGGCCACCGCTGCCCTTGGCCCCCTGCAGCAGCAGGAGCAGGGCGATGGCGATGAAGTCCTGGAGGAGCAAGATGCTGATCATGATTTCGCCCAGCCGCTGGTGGTGCAGCACCGTGGTCGGGAGCAGCTTGAGCCCGATGATGGTACTGGAGAAGGCCATGGCGCCACCCAAGACCATCGCCTCCAGCGGGGTGAAGCCGGTGGCCAGCCCGATGGCGATTCCGGTCGCGGCGAACACCAGGGAACTGGCCAGGGTCACCAGGGTGGTGCGGCGCAGGCTGCGGACCAGGTCCTGGGGGTGCAGATCGAGCCCCAGCAGGAACAGGAGGAACATGATCCCGACATTCGACAGGTCGGAGACCACCGCGGCGTCCTCGACCAGCCCGAGGCCCCAGGGCCCCAGCAGGGCGCCGAGGGCGATGTAGGCCACCAGCAGGGACTGGCGTGCCGCCAGCGCCAGGGTGGCCAGCACGGCGGCCCCGGTGAAGACGAGAAAGAAGGTGGCGACGATGGGGTCGTGCGGCACTGGGTTCGGATATTGGGTTTGGATGCCTGATGGAGGTCAGACGGCGATGGATTGCGGCCCCAGGACGGGGCCGCGCCGCGCAAGCAAACGGGTCCAGGAGGGCACACGGCTAAGCCAACCTCCAGGCTGGCCGCGACCCCCAAGGGTCCGTGCGGCTAGCCTGGTCTGCGGGAGCGGGTCCGCGCGAGGGGGTGGCTTACTTGTAGGCCCCGACGCCGCAGAAGACCCCGGCCTTGTTGGTCATGATGTAGCTGGTCTTGGGCTTGACCTCCTCCGTGCCGGGGTAGGGCCAGTTGTAGTCCACCCAGCCCTCGCCCTTGTCCTTGGCCACGGCGACCATGTTCTTGAACAGAAAATCACCATATTTGTTGAAGTCCGTCAGGTTCTTGCCCACGAGTTCAGGCTTCTTGGCGTGGGATGTCATGACCCCGTTCATGTCCAGGCAGAAGACGTACAGGTCCTTGGTCTGGAAGCCTCCGGCCGGGTCGGCGAAGGCCGCATAGGCCTTCTCGGCACCCATGCTGTTGACTGCTGCCTGGGCCTTCTGGCTCATGGCCTTGGCCTCGTCCGGGGTGGCCATGTCAGCGGCCATGGCGGCCGATGCCAGGGTGGCCGCGGCGACCGCGACGATGAATCTACGCATGTCTAGTGCTCCTTCGGTGTCTTGTTCGGCAATGGTGTGGGCCGGGGCTCGTTCCCGGCGGTGCCCATGCAGGGCTCTGGAACCTTAGGCCATCGCACCCACGCGGTCCAGTCCGACCGGGCCGCGACGTGCGGCTCTACTTTCCCCGCCATTTGATGCTGTAGAGGTCGTGGCGGCGATCCCGGAGGTTCTGGACCGTGCCGCTGTTGCGGGCCAATTGCAGGGTTTCAGGACGGAGGTCGGCGAACGCGACCATCTCTACGTTGGGGGTGGTGTCCGCCGCAACGCCGTCCCGCGCAAACGGGAAGTCGCAGGGGGTCAGGATGCAGCTTTGGGCGTATTGGATGTCCATGTTGGCCACGCCCGGCAGGTTGCCGACGTTGCCGGCCATGACCACGTAGAACTGGTTCTCTACAGCGCGTGCCTGGCAGCAGTAGCGCACCCGCAGATAGGACTGCCGCTCGTCGGTGCAGAAGGGCACAAACAGGATCTGGGCGCCCTGATCGGCAAGGTGGCGCGCCAGCTCCGGGAACTCGGCGTCGTAGCAGATCAGCACGCCGATGGGGCCGCAGTCGGTGTCGATGGCTTTGCAGGTGCTGCCCCCCTCGATATTCCACCAGTACACCTCATTGGGCGTGGGGTGGATCTTGGGCTGTTCGTACACGGCGCCGTCGCGCAGGAAAACGTAGGCGATGTTCTCCACCCGGCCGTTGGGCATGTGCGTCGGGTGGGATCCGCCGATGATGTTGATGTTGTAGCGGATGGCCATGTCGCGCAGGGCCTCTTTGAAGCGCGGCGTGTGCGTGCTTAGGGCCTCGATCGCCTGGGCCGGGTTGAGCTCCTGATCTTCGATGGAGAGCACCTGGAGGACGAACATCTCCGGGAAGACGACGAAGTCGCCCTTGTAGTCCGCCACCACGTCGACGAAGTACTCGATGAACGAGAGGAACTCCTCGAACGACTTCACGCGCCGTTGCATGTACTGCACGGCCCCGACGCGGATGGTGTCTTGCAGCCGACTGCCGTAGCGCTTCTCGTGCCCCAGGGGCAGGTCCTGTGGCACCTTCGGGTTGCGCCACACCAAGTGGACGCCGTAGCCGAGGGAGGGCGCGTCACCCTCGAGATAGTGCGGGATCACGCCGATCACCTCGAACCCGTTGCGGATCTGGAAGGACAGCACCGGGTCGCGCTGTTGACGGCCAACGACCTGCTCCACATAGTTTTCGACCGTGCCGAACTTCTTTATTCGCCGCGCCAGAGTGGGTAGTCGCCCGGCGAATACGATGCCTTTGAGCCGTAGCTCCTGGCATAGCTCCTTGCGCTGATTGTAAAGGCGTTGGCCGATCCGATAGCCACGGTACTCCGGGTCCACACAGACCTCCATGCCATAAAGCCAGTCCCCCTGCGGATCGTGACGGGAAGCGTAGCCGTTGCCGGTGATCTCGGTCCAGGTGTGGGGCTTCAGTCCGACGGACTCGCGCACGCGGAAGGTGGCGCAGTGACCCACGACCCGGTCGTCCACCAGGGCAACGAACTGGCCATCCGGGAAGTTGTTGAGCTGGCCGGTGACTTGGCCCTCCGTGAGCGTGCCCATGCCGGACTTGGCATAGACCCGAGCATTGAGCGCCGCGATCGCCGGTATATCGCTTTGGGTTGCGTTGCGCACAATCAGGCGGCTGCGGGGATTATCGAGGGCGTTGGATGGCTTGTCCGTGGTCATTCTCGTGGATTCTCGCAATGCTGGGGCGGTTGTGCGGGCGACAAGGACGCTAGTGCGGCACTGAAGGCAGCCCCGCCGCGAGGGGGTCCGGTTCGGCGGCATCTTGGGTGCCCGCCGATCCGTGATGGGCGAGACAGTCCGGGTCCTCGCAATGGTGGTGATCGTGCCCGTGGGTCTCGTGCCACTGGGCCTGGACCTTCCGGCGTGCTTCCTGGGTGACCACCTTGCGCATCCAGGTCAGGCACAGCGCCACCAGGCGCAGAAATTGGTCCATGTTGTCGGAGGTTGCCGGGATGCGCCCTCCGACGGCGTCGAAGACACGGGCCATCTCGTCGCGGCCATGTTCGGGCAGTCCCTCGTCGAAGAGGCCTGCAATAACGGCCTCCATCAGCGCTTTGGGGTCGCGTTCCCCCAGCGAGGTCGCGATGCGCTCGATGTGCTGGTGCAGCTCCTTGGGTTTGATCTTGTGGATCTTGACGCCGAAGGACTTGATGTCGCAGGTCAGAAGCTCGCGCGTCTTCATGGGGTGCTCCAGGGGCGTAGGGCTGGGGATTGACGGTGGTGATTGGTGGCTGTGCAACCTTGAGTCGCCGGCCTCCAGCCGCCCGTGCTGCGGGGGTGCCGTGGCGGCTCAGCTCTGCGCAGGCGCATGGACCCTGGGTGCTGGCCGCTGCGCGTCAGCCCTCGATCGGCTCCAGCTCCGCTAGACCGCCCTGGTTCTTGGCATCGACCTTGGCGTAGAGGTCGTAGAGGGCCGCCTGCAGTGCCTCCTCGATGACTGGGTGGTAGAAGGGCATGCGCAGCAACCGGCCGACCGTGAGCCCCTGCTCAATGCACCAGGCCAAGAGGTGAGCCAGATTCTCGCCCTTGGGGCCGATCATTTCGGCGCCGAGGATGCGTCCGGTCGTCTTGTCGCCGTAGACGCGCAGCACGCCCTTGTTCTTGCCCATGATGAGTGCCCGCCCGACCGGGGCGAAGTTGATCTGGCCGACAGCGGTGGTCGTCTGGTCCAGATCGTTCCAGCGGGCCCCGACGATGCAGATATTCGGGTCGCAGAAATTGATGAAGAGCGGGACCTTGCGGCGGAAGGCGGCGGTCTCGCCGTGGGCCGCGTTGTAGCCGGCAATGCGCCCCTCGTCCCCGGCCTCATGGAGGACTGGGCGGTCGCCCGTTACGTCGCCGGCGATGAATATCGGGAGGTCTCCCACCTGCATGGTGCTGGGGTTGAAGACGGGGATGCCGCGCCGATCCAGGGGTACCCCGAGCTTCTCCAGCCCGAGGCCCTCTACATTGGGCACCCGCCCGACGCTGCACAGGACTCGGTCCACCAGGATGCTCTGATCCCCGGCGGTCACCCGCAACTGCTCGCCCTCATCGGCCAGCGAGACCGGGTGTCCTAAATGGATGGGAAACTCCTTACTCAGAATGTCAACGGCGCAGCGCTGGACCTCCGGGTCCTGCGCCCCGCCGATGTGTCCGAGCTGATCGAATCCGGCGACGGTGACGCCGAGCCGGTGCAGGCTCTGGCCCAGCTCCAGCCCGATGGTCCCAAGGCCGATGACCGCCAGGGAGGCGGGCAGGTCATTGAGCTCGAACAGGCTGTCGGTAGTGAGGACCTTACCGCCGAAGATCTGCCAGGCCATGGGGACCAGGGGCCGCGAGCCGGTGGCGATGATCATCCTGGAGGCACGCACGCGGTGCTCGCCCGCCTGGACCAGGGTCGGCTCGAGAAAATGCGCGTACTCTTGGATGAACTCCTCGCCCAGGTTGTCGGTGCTGCTGCCGAGGACGCGGTCGACGAAGGTGTCGCGGAGGTCTTGGACGTGCTCCATCACGGAGGCCAGGTCCACCGCCAGTTCCTGGTGACCGTCCACCCCGTAGCGACCGAGCATGGTACGGCGCTGGTAGTCGTCCGCGACCTGGATCATCGCCTTGGACGGCATACAGCCGACCCGGGCGCAGGTGGTTCCGGGCTCCCCGCCGTTGATGAGGGCGAAGGTCTTGCCGGCGCGGCGGACCTGGGCCATGGCGTTCAGCCCCGAGGTCCCTGAGCCAATGATTGCGACGTCGACGGTTCTTTCGTTCACAAGCGTCTCCCAAGTGATTGAATCAGAGACCGGCCTAGGTGCAGGGCGGGCGGATGCCGGCATTGTAATTCCAAACGGCGAACCAGCGGGCCGCGGGCGCTGGCGCCCACCGTGCGGGGCCCGCGAGTCGGTGGTCCGGTACCCGGCGGCCCCACCCAGATCCGGCTGCCGGGGCGCGCGTTGCCACCAAATTTTGTGATGCGTCAGGGGTGAAGCACCGGACAAGGGTTAAGCCGGAAGGGCTGTACCGGGGGACTGCAGTCGGACCTAAGCTGGCGTGGTTGCGGCCCTATGGCTCGGACTCCGGTGCGGACTCGGGCGCGGACTCGGGCTTGACGGCTCCCTCGACGCCTTGCGCGGCCCCTTTGATGAGTCCGCCGACCCCTTTGAGCAGTCCCCGGGTCCCTTCGAGAACGGCCCCACCGGCATCCTTGACCGCTTCGCCGGTCTGTTTCGCCACCCCGCCGACCCCTTTGGTCAGGGTCCCCGGGGCCTGGAGCACGGTGCCGGTTGCGTCGCCGACAGCGCGCAACGGGCCTCCGCCGCCCGCGTCTGGCACCTCGCCGGCGAGGATCCGCCCGCAGGGGCTGCCGGCTGCGGCCTGCCCCAAGGCGTCCACCAGCAGGAGCTGCGGCACGGCAATGCGCGCTGCAATCTGCGACAGGCTGGCGAGGAGGCCGCCGGGTTCGATACGGTAGTCGGGGTTCGCCAGGGGGCCGGAGACCAGCACCGGGGCGGCGACGGCGAGGGTCACGCCCTTGGCTTGGGGCACCAGGCGCAGCTCGATGGACTCCCGGGCCAGGTCCAAACGGCCCTCGCCCGTGACGGTGGAGTTGGGGGTGTCGATGACGCCTCTGATCGGGGTTTGGCCGTCCTTGAAGCTCAGGACCGCCAAGCCGCAGTCGATACGCGCCATGCTGGACCTGGGGGTGAGGATCTGGCCGAGGATCGTCCGGGTCCCACCGGCGAGCCGGTCGAGGTCCTGCACCTGGGCCTCCGCGCCCTCGACCATCAGCATCAGGTCCCCGGACAGGGAGGCAGCCATGGCGGCCTCCGAGGGGCCGTCGGCCTTGAGGCTTGCCCGTGCATCCAGGTCCCCCCTTATCTGGCCTTCGGCCCCGGTCCCGGCCAACAGGGGTGCGATCAAGAGCTTGTCGCCCCGCAGATCGACGGCCAGGGTCGGCACGGTGCCCTTTGTGTCCAGCACCAGATCCAGGTTCAGCGTGCGTCCGCCTTCGGCCTTGCCGGTACCGGCCAGATTGAGGCGCCCGTCGGCCAAGGTCGCCGTCATGACGAGGTCTGTCGGACTCAGTCGGCCAGCGATCAGGTCGCTGACGTGGACGCGGGTCTGGACGTCGACGGCCGCCATCCAGCCCAGATTCAGGGGCTCGGCGCTGAAGACTGGGCCAGGGTCGGGACCCGCTTCCTTGCCAGCCTCCGGGAGGTAGGGGCGCAGGTCGAGCTCGGCCACGGTCAGCTCCAGGTCCAGCGCCGGGCGCCGGGCCTGGAGGTCCAGCGTCGCCCGCCCGTCTGCTCGGGTCGACCCGATGCGCATTTCCAGGGGTGCCAGGGCGTAACGACCGCCCCCGCCCTTCAGAACCAGCCTGGCGTCGACCGGGCCTAGAGCGGCGACGTCCTGCCCCAACCAGGGGCTGAGCCCCCTGAGTGATCTGGCCTTTAGCGTGACGGTGGCATTGGACTGGGCGACGCTGTCGGGGCGCGCCAGGGTGCCTTCGGCCCGGAGGTCGAGTCCGAGGAACTGGCCGCGAAGGTCCAGGGGTAGGGGACCGTTGCGGGCCAGGAGCTGGGCGAGCGGGGCGGTGTGCCCGGTGAGGCGCACCGGCTCGCCGTCGAGATTGGCGTCCAGCGCAAAGTCGAGACGATCGGCGGAGCGGCGGGCCTCCAGGGCGCGAATGCCTACGGACACCCTTCGACCGGCACCCGGGTCCTGATAAATCACACGGGAGCTGTGCACGCGCAGCCGCAGGCCGTCCAGCAGCGCTGCCGCGTTGTCCTTCGCGTTGGCCGGGAGCGGCAGTTCCCAGTTGGCGCGGCCGGCGCGGTTGCGGGTCAGATCGAGATGGGCACCCGTCAGGTCGAGGGCCTTCGGCTCCAGGCGGCCGCGCAGCAGCGGCAGGGTCGCGGCGGTCAAGGTGGCGCGCTGGGCCCGAATCAGGGGGCGAGGTCCCGCGGCCGGATTGGTTATCGTCAGGCCATCGGCGCTTAGCCGCAGCTCGGGGCCGAGGCGCACAGTGAGGGCCCCGGTCACGTCGACCCGCAGCCCGGAGCGGGCGCTCATCTCCGCGACGACACGGGCTTTATAGGGGGTTAGGTCCAGATCCAGAGAGACCCAGGACAAGACAGCGACCAGGGCGAGCGCGGCCAGCAGCAGGACCGACAGCAGCGTCGCCGCGAGCCCGATGACCCGCCTCACGGCCGGTCCCCCGTTGGGGTCAGGCCAGGGCGCATCCAGTTGGTCGGTGGCAACCCGAGTTTCCGAGGGCAAAGGCGCCAGTTGTGCGCGAAGTGCTGGCTCATGGCCGTGTTCCGGATAGGGGTGGTTGAGCAGTCGACGGCCCGTCCGGGACTCGAACCCCGGTCGCCGCCGCTGCCGCCTCAGGGTAGCAGAAACGGCGGAGGCGGTGCCCCTTTGCCTCGAATCCCAAGACGATCCCGGCTGCGGCATGGGCAGGCCGGGCCGTCACCGGCGGGCGGCGCCGAGGGATGGGCCCTGGCCGGACCCGGAATCAGGTTGGCCGGGGTCGGGGCGTGCCGAGCCGGCGCTTCGGGGGCGGGGGAGGGGGCTCCAGGGCGGCGGCGGCGGCGATGGGTGGCAGGTCATCCCAAAGGGGCTCCCTGCTCCAGTCCAGCGGGTCAGGGCTGAAGAATGTCTGATCCAAGAGGATGATGCGTGCCCGGGCGGGCTCCGGGGCGCGCAGGGCGAGCTGGGTGAGGTTGCCTGGAGGGTTGTGGGGCCAGGCCAGACGGGCCCACGCGAGCAGGGCGTGGCGGGCGGCCTCAGGGTTCCTGCCCCGATAGCCTTCGCGGACGGCAGCCATCGCCTCCGCCAGGGGGTCCGGTCCGGGCTCGTCTTCGGCGGTGGCCGAGGGTGCGCCCGCAGGGCTCAACGCCGGGGTGGGACCCTGGTGTCGGCGCAGGGCATGAAGCCCCAGCCAGCCCAGACCAAGCCCGATCACGGCCCAGATCCAGGGGCTTTGGGCGCGTCGCGGCGCGGCCGCGGCCTGACCCTGGTCCGCAGCGTCCTCGGTCTGTTCTGCCGGCTCGGGGGTCTCGGGGGGGGGCAGGGCGGGTGCGGCGGCGGCCGTAACCTCCAAGTCCCGGGCCGGGAGGACTGCCGTTTCCCAGCCCCCGGTGGCGGTATTCCACCAGTCGAGGCGTATCTCTGGGAGGCGATAGAGCCCGGGCTCGTCGCTGCTCACCAGGATGACCTCGCGGCGGGTTCCGACCAGTCCGTCCGGCAGGCGCTCGTCCCTTAGTGTTGGGTAGGCGTTGCGGGTGGCGACCTGGGCGGGTGCCGGGGCGGTCAACTGGGGCAGGGCACTGGCCGGCTGCCCCTCGACGCGCAGGGTAATGAAACGCTGCCAGGTCTCCCTCGCACGGACCCGGGCGAGCCCAGGCGGCTCCTCTGAGAGCTTGACCGAGCGGGCCGGAAGCCAGGGCTTCCCCGCCGGCCCGAGGGCGGCTGCCTCGACCTGGAGGGTCAAGGTCGCGGAGGTGGCGCGCCGCTGGGCCGGGGCCTGAACCCCGGGGCCGCCGACCCAGGCGTCGGCCACCAGCGGCTCGATGGTCAGCGCCCCCGCCTGGGTGGGGTAGAGTGCGTAGCGTCGCTCGTAGACCTCATGGGGCTCGCCGTCCCGGCTCGCATGGTATTCGTCCTCGCCGAGGGGGACGAGACTTGCCCCCGAAACCTTGGGGTCGTAGAGCCGCGGCCGGGCGATGGTCCCGGCGATGGTCTGTGGTGCCAGGACCCTCGCCGTCAGGATCGCCTGTTGCTGGACTCTCACTGGCTGGGGCGCGACCTCCGCCTCGAGTACCAGGTCCGCGGCGCTTACCGCGGGCGTATCTTGGGGGCCGGGCGGGTCAACCTGCAACGGGCTCAGTGCGGGGACCTGCGGAGGGGCTGCGGCGGCCGTCGCTGCCGCAGCCTCCAGCGGCAGGGCCAGAGTGGTTTCGTCGCCGTATTCGATCGGCGGGATCTCGACGATGCCTTCGCGACGGGGCCTTAGGGTAAGGATGAGGCTGAAGGTGTCGCTGCGTCGGCCGTTGACCATGAAGGACTGGTGCTGGTTGCGTCTGGCCAGGATCTCGAAGTCCTGTGCCAAGGGCGACAGGTCCGGTTCCGCGAGGGGCGCTCGGGCGGCATCCAACGTCAACTGCAGGCTCCCGTCCGGACCAGGCCCCGAGACCCTGGCCGTCAGCGTCCCGGCCCCTGTCTCCAAAGGAGCGAGAGCCAGGGTCAGGGCCAGCGCGAGAGCCGGCGCCAAAATCAGCGCCAGGCGCGATTGGGGGCGGTGGGGGGCGGACGGGTGGGCGCGACGCAATGGCGATACCTCGGCGGTTGCGTATCGAACGGGTAATGGACGCATTCTATACCCGCGCACTCTCCGGTTCGTGGTCCTGGTGGGCACCATTGCCCGCCTGAGGCCGGGACCGGGCCACATGACCCCGCACGCCGACCGTGTTAGCCTTCCGGCCCCATGCAAGCAGCACGCGTTCATCCGGTCACCCGAACCCGATCTCGACTTCCCGACGTACGCCTCAGTCGTCGCAACGGCTGGGCAGCGGATGGAGCGCTCCCGGCGGGCCCTGCGGACCTGCTGTCTCACCTCGTCCGCGCCCGAGGGGGCGCGGCGGGGTCCGCCCTGTCTCTCACGGGCATGCATCCGGTGGTGGCCCTAGCCGGGATCGAGCAGGCCGCGGACCTGCTGGCCCATCAGGTACAGGCCGGCGGGCACATTCTGGTGGTAGGGGACTACGATGCCGACGGGGCCACCGGCAGCGCGCTGGCTGTGCGCGGGTTGCGCGCCCTGGGCGCGACGCGAGTCTCTTCCCTCATCCCGAGCCGCTTTGCCTTTGGCTACGGCCTGAGCCCTGCTGTGGTCGAGGCCGCACTCCCCCTGGCCCCGGACCTGATTCTCACCGTGGACAACGGTATCGCCAGCGTCACCGGGGTGGCGAGGGCCGCCGAGGCCGGGGTCCCGGTCGTGGTCACGGATCACCACCTCGCCGGCGCCGAGCTGCCCCGGGCCGCGGCCATCGTCAACCCCAATCAGCCGGGCTGTACCTTCCCCAGCAAGCACCTGGCCGGTGTGGGGGTCATGTTCTATCTGCTGGCGGCCCTGCGCGCCCGGCTGCGTGATCTGGGTTGGTTCTCCTCCGGGCGCAGGGAGCCCAATCTGGCGGGGTTTCTGGACTTGGTCGCCCTGGGGACCGTGGCCGACGTCGTGACCCTGGACGAGAACAACCGCATCCTGGTGGAGCAGGGGCTCCAACGCATCCGCGCCGGGCGCTGTTCTCCCGGGGTGCGGGCCCTTGTCGCGGTGGCCGGGCGTGACCCCGGCCGGGTCACGGCCCAGGACCTGGGCTTCTATGCCGGACCCAGGCTCAATGCCGCGGGGCGGCTCGCGGACATGGCCCTGGGGGTGGAGTGCCTGCTCACCGACGACCCGGATCTCGCCATGGACCTGGCGCGCCGGCTCGACGGGCTGAACCGCGAGCGTCGCGGCATCGAGGGCGGGATGCGTGAGGAAGCCGAGGCCATGGTCGAGGCCCTGCGCCTCGATGGCGCTGGGCTCCCGGCCGGGCTTTGCCTGTTCGGCGAGGACTGGCACCAGGGAGTGACGGGCATTGTCGCAGCGCGCATTCGCGAGCGCTATCAGCGCCCGACCATTGCCTTCGGGGATGCTGGGGACGGTCGCCTGCGCGGCTCCGCCCGCTCCGTGGAGGCGGCCAATATCCGCGATCTGATCGACGTCGTGGATAAGGCCCACCCCGGCCTGATCGAGCGCTTCGGCGGCCACGCCATGGCCGCCGGGCTCACCTTGCCGGCGGGTCACCTGGACGACTTCGCGGCAGCCTTCGCGGCGGCGGCCCGCGCCGAGCTGGGCGATAGGCCGCCGGTGCGCGAGCTGGTCTCCGATGGGGAGCTTATGCCGATCTGCCTCAACCTGGAGACCGCCGAGTCCCTGCGCACCGCGGGCCCTTGGGGCAAGGGCTTCCCCGAGCCCCTCTTCGACGGCATTTTCGAGGTCATGGACCGTCGCCTGGTGGGTGAGTCCCACCTGCGCCTACGGCTGCGGCCAGCGGGGACGGGGGCCAGTCCCATCGAGGCCATTGGCTTTCGCCTCGGTGAAGCGATGGACGAGGCCGAGGGTCGGGTTCACCTGGCCTACCGCCTGGACGTGAACGACTATCGCGGGGTGCGCTCGCCCCAGTTGATGCTGGAGTACCTCAAATCCGCCACCTAGACCAAGATCCTGACGACGCGGAACTGGACGCTGGCCGGGACCCCGAAGGTGTGGGGGACGAGACCGAGCGCCCGCCGAGCCGCAGTCAGCGCAAGCGTGAGTCCCACGCCGTCCAGGATGCCGCGAGGCGCCTGCTGGCCCTATCCGCCGCGGAGCTTGCGACCCTGACCCTGGGCCCCGCCACCTTGGCGGCGGTGGCCGAGACCGCCCGCATCAAGGACCGCCGGGCCATGCCACGCCATATCAAGCGGGTAGCCAACCTGCTCGGGCGCGAGGACCAGGGGGCCATCGAGGCCCTGCTGGAGTCGCGGCAGGCCATGGACCAGGCCGCCGCGGCTCGCCACCACCGGGTGGAGCGCTGGCGGGACCGCCTGTTGGCAGAGGGCGACGCGGCCCTGGGGGACTTGCTCGACCTCTGCCCGGGGGCGGACCGGCAGGGCCTGCGCCAGTTGGTTCGCGCCGCCCAACGGGACCGGGAGGCCGGTCGCCCGGAGGGGCCGCGAAAGCTCTTTCGGGCCCTGCGGGCGGCCCTGGACGAGGCGGATGCCTGAGCGCTTATCGGGTGCCTGAGCGCTCATAAAGGTATTGCGGAGTTGGTCCGGCCGGCTGCCGGCGCATGGCTCAATGGATTGGATTGACAGCTTTCATAGGGGCGCGCGGCATGGGATGACCCTCTTAGGCGGCCTCGGCATGTGGCCGAACAAGTCCGGCGCGGTCTCGGCAAGCGCATGACAAAGCGAGAGAAAATCGGGTATGGCCAAGGGTCGTCAGACTGTGATCGCAGGGTACGAACCTCGCATCTGCACAATAGATACTTCGCCATTCTTGTAGTTGTTGCCGCAAGGAAAGCCCTTATACTCTGCTGCGGCGCACAAAAACCATCGATCCCAGGGTAGGAGCATGAATCCGAAACGTCCCGTCTTCCTAGAGCTGTGGCGGATCAAGCTCCCTGCCATGGGCCTGGTCTCCATTTTGCACCGCCTCAGCGGGGTCCTCTTGGTTCTGGCCATCCCCATGTTCGCCCACCTCTTCCACCAGTCTCTGACGGGGCCTGAGGGGTTTGCGGCGACGACGGCGACCCTAGCCTCCTTACCGATGCGCTTAGTCCTGCTGCTATTGGCCTGGTCCTACTTGCACCACCTGTTTGCCGGGATTCGCTACCTGGCGCTGGACCTTGGTCTGGGCCTGGAGCGCGAGGCCGCGCGCCGCAGCGCCCAAGTCGTGATAGGCGTTGCCCTGGCGGTCCTGGTGTTGGGGGCGCTGCTATGAGCCGGAGCGCATCTGGCCTCAAGGCCTGGCTGGTCCAACGGGTGACCGCGCTGTATCTCGCCCTGTTCCTGACATACCTGGTCCTGTATCTGCTCCTCGACCCGCCGCTGGACTACACGCAATGGTTGACTTGGGTCTCCCGGCCCTGGGTTTCGGTGGGCCTACTGCTCTTCATTCCCCTGCTGCTGGCCCACGCGTGGGTCGGCATCCGCGACGTGCTCATGGACTACGTCAAGCCGCTCGGTGCACGGGTCGGGGCTATGGCCGTCTTTGCCCTGGTCTTTCTCGCCTCCGGCCTATGGGCCTTGAAGGCCATCTACAGCGTAGGGATGAGGTAGCGAGGCCATGACGATCCCAAGACGACACTTCGATGCGCTGATCATCGGCGCCGGCGGGGCCGGGCTCAACGCCGCGCGCCGCCTGGCGGGGGCGGACCTGCGCGTGGCCGTGGTCTCCAAGGTCTTCCCGACCCGCTCCCACACGGTGGCGGCTCAGGGCGGGGTCAACGCGGCCCTGGCCAATGTCCTGCCGGACAACTGGCACTGGCACATGTTCGACACCGTCAAAGGGTCGGACTACCTCGGGGACCAGGACGCCATCGAGTACATGTGCCGCGAGGCGATCCCCACCGTCTACGAGCTCGAACACGCCGGGGTCCCCTTCTCGCGCCTCGATACCGGCAAGATCTATCAGCGCGCCTTCGGGGGCCAGAGTCAGAACTTCGGCGGCGACCAGGCGGTGCGTACCTGCGCCGCGGCCGACCGCACCGGGCATGCCATCCTCCACGCCCTCTACCAGCAAAACCTGCGCGCCCGGACCCACTTCTTCGATGAATTCTTTGCCATCGACCTGCTGCGGGACGATGAGGGCTGCGTCCTCGGGGCTCTGGTCCTCGAGATCGAGACCGGCGAGCCCCTGATCATCGAGTCTAAGACCACGCTGATCGCCACCGGCGGCTACGGCCAGGTCTTCCGTACCACCACCAACGCCTACATCAACACCGGCGACGGCATGGCCATGGCCCTGCGCGCCGGGGTCCCGTTGCAGGACATGGAGTTCTACCAGTTCCACCCGACGGGGGTGGCGGGTAAGGGCATGCTCATCACCGAGGGCGCGCGCGGCGAGGGGGGCTACCTCATCAACGTCCGCGGCGAGCGCTTCATGGAGCGCTACGCCCCCCGGGCCCTGGACCTGGCCAGCCGCGATGTTGTCAGTCGCGCCATCGCCACCGAGGTCCGGGAGGGGCGCGGCTGCGGTGACCAGGGCGATCACGTCCTGCTCAAGCTTGACCACCTGGGTAAGGACGTGGTGGGGCGGCGGCTGCCCGGCATCAGCGACATCTGCCGGACCTTCCTCGGGATCGACCCCGCCGAGGAGCCCATCCCGGTCTTCCCCACGGCCCACTACGCCATGGGCGGCATCCCGACGGACCGCTATGGCCGGGTTGTCGCCCCCGCCCGTCACGGCCCCGAGGAGGTCGTGCCGGGCCTCTATGCCGCCGGGGAGTGCGCCTGCGTCTCGGTGCACGGGGCCAATCGGCTGGGGGGCAACTCGCTGCTGGACATCCTCGTCTTCGGGCGCGCCGCTGGGACGGACATCCTTCAATATCTCAAGGAGAACCCCAACCACAGGCCCTTGCCGGATGCCGTTGTGGACCAGGCCGCGGCACGCCTGGCGCGTTGGGACCGCAAAGGGGAAGGGGAGAGCGTCGCTGCCGTCAAGGCCGAGCTGCGCAAGCTCATGGAGGACCACTGCAGCGTCTTCCGCACCCGCGAGGTCATGGCCGAGGGGGTCGAGAAGCTCAAGGCCCTGCGGGAGCGTATCGAAGGGGTGCGGCTCAAGGATCACAGCCGGACTTTCAACACCGCCCGCATCGAGGCCCTGGAGCTGGACAACCTCATGGACGTGGGCATGGCGACCCTGTGCTCAGCGCTCTATCGGGAGGAGAGCCGCGGGGCCCATTCGCGCATCGACTTCCCAAAGCGCAACGACGCGGAGTGGATGAAGCACAGCCTCTATCAGCGCGAGGGAGACCGCATGGACTTCAAGCCGGTGCGCACCAAGCCGCTGACGGTGGACAGCTTCCCGCCCAAAGAGCGCGTCTATTGAGGCAGCGTGAGGAGGATTCGGCCATGAAATTCCGCGTCTACCGGTACAACCCGGACACCGACCACAAGCCACGCATGGTGGACTATCAGATCCAGACGCCGCCCGGGATGATGCTCCGCGAGGCCCTGCTGGAGATCAAACGCCAGGACGAGTCCTTCGCCTTTCGCCACTCCTGCGGCGAGGGCGTGTGCGGGTCCGACGGCATGAACGTCAACGGTACCAACCGTCTGGCCTGCATCACCCTGGTGGCCGACCTCAAAGAGCCGGTGGAGGTGCGTCCTTTCCCAGGCCGCCCGGTGATCCGCGACCTGGTCGTGGACATGAGCCAGTTCTACGAGCAGTACCGTAACGTCCAGCCCTACCTGGTGCGCAAGGACCCGCTGCCGGAGGCCGAGATCCTCCAGTCCCCGGAGGACCGCGACAAGCTCGACGGGCTCTACGAGTGCATCCTGTGCGGCTGCTGCTCGACCTCGTGTCCGTCCTTCTGGTGGAATCCGGACAAGTTTCACGGCCCCGCTGCTCTCTTGCAGGCCTGGCGCTTTCTGGCCGACACCCGCGACCAGGCCACCGACGAGCGCCTCGACGCCCTGGAAGGCCCGTACAAGCTCTTCCGTTGTCACACCATCATGAACTGCGTCGAGGTCTGCCCCAAGGGCCTCAACCCCACCCGCGCCATCGGCCACATCAAGGAGTTGATGCTGGCCAAGGGGCTGTGAACGACCCCGGATTCGGGGGCGCGGGCGAGGACCCCGACGCCCTGCGCCTGCGCTGGCAGTGCCGGCGCGGCATGCTGGAACTGGACTTGCTCCTCAACCGCTTCCTGGAGGTCGGCTTTGCCGATCTCGATCTGGGGCAGCGCCAGACCTTCGAACGCCTCCTCGCCTACCAGGACCAGGTACTTTACGACTGGCTCATGGGCCATGCCGTCGCTGCGGATGCCGCCATTCGGGACCTGGTGGCCCGCATCCGGGCCGCTATGCTTGGTTAGGGACACGCTGATCAAAGCCATGGACGGCTTTAATCAGCATCTACGTAGGTTTCGTGGAGGGGTGGGCTGAGCCCGAGCTAAGAACGCCTCAGGCTAGGGGGCTTGTGTGTGGTACCGAAGGTCTCGAGGTTACGGGACTGCTGCCGCCAGTCAGGTCACGTGCGAGGGGCTGTAGCCGATGACGGGCTGCAGTCGATCCCACGCGGTCTTTCAACCGTCTGCTCCACAGCGGACCATCCCATAGCGATCCATCGAGCGACCTCCTGACTGCCTTTGCGGCGTCCTCTGCGCGAGATCGTGGCACTCACGAGGAGGATGCGGGCGGGCAACATGACCGCGGCGCGATCGCGGTGTTTCGCGGGCCCGGTGGCTTCATTGGCCGTCGCTATGAATGCCATTGGAAAAATATCTTTGATCTAAGCAGGGCCGAGGCCTACGTTGGCCCTTGTAGTCAATTGCAAACAACCACGAGGAGATAGCCGTGTCTAACGAAGCAAAGTGCCCGTTCTCGGGCGGGGCGCTCAAGCACACCGAGGCGGGGGCCACGACCAACGCGGCCTGGTGGCCCAACCAGCTGAACGTGAAGATCCTGCACCAGCATTCCAACCTGTCAAACCCCCTGGGCGAGGCGTTCAACTACGCCGAGGCGTTCAAGAGCCTCGACCTGGAGGCCGTGATCAAGGATCTTCATGCGCTGATGACCGACTCGCAAGATTGGTGGCCGGCCGACTATGGCCATTACGGGCCGCTGTTCATCCGCATGGCGTGGCACAGCGCGGGCACCTACCGCGTCGCCGATGGACGCGGCGGCGCTGGCCACGGCAACCAGCGTTTCGCGCCGCTCAACAGCTGGCCGGACAACGTGAACCTGGACAAGGCACGTCGATTGCTCTGGCCGATCAAGCAGAAGTACGGCGACAAGCTCTCCTGGGCCGACCTCATGATCCTGGCCGGCAACTGCGCCCTTGAGTCGATGGGTTTCAAGACCTTCGGCTTTGGCGGCGGGCGCGAAGACATCTGGGAACCGGAAGAAGACATCTACTGGGGCCCCGAAGCCGAGTGGCTGGGAGACAAGCGCTACAGCGGCGATCGCGAACTGGAAAACCCGCTGGCCGCCGTGCAGATGGGCCTGATCTACGTGAATCCGGAAGGCCCGAACGGCAATCCCGATCCGGTCGCCTCCGGCCGCGATGTTCGTGAAACCTTCGCGCGCATGGCGATGAACGACTACGAGACCGTCGCGCTCACCGCCGGTGGCCACACCTTCGGCAAGTGCCATGGCGCAGGCCCGGCAACCCACGTGGGGCCCGAGCCCGAGGCGGCCGGCATCGAAGAGCAGGGCCTCGGCTGGAAGAGCAGCTTTGGCAGCGGCAAGGGCGGCGATCAGATCGGCAGCGGACTGGAAGGCGGCTGGACGCCGACCCCGACACAATGGGACAACAGCTATCTGAACATGCTGTTCGGCAACGAGTGGGAGCTCGACAAAGAGCCCGGCCGGCGCCTGGCAGTGGACACCGAAGGAGGCAACCGACGGCAATCGCGCGCCGGCCGCCGACGACGCGTCGAAGCGGGTGCCGATCATCATGACCACCGCGGACATGTCGATGCGCATGGACCCGGCCTACGAGCCGATTGCGCGACATTTCCAGAAGAACCCGGATGAGTTCGCCGATGCCTTCGCGCGCGCCTGGTTCAAGCTGACGCACCGCGACATGGGCCCGCGTGCACGCTACCTCGGCCCGCTGGTTCCGAAGGAAGTGCTGATCTGGCAGGACCCGATCCCCGCCGTGGACCATCCGCTGGTCGACGGCCAGGACATCGCCGCCCTGAAGGCCAAGGTGCTCGCCTCGGGCCTGACCATCTCGCAGCTTGTCGGCACGGCCTGGGCCTCGGCCTCGACCTTCCGCGGCAGCGACAAGCGCGGCGGCGCCAACGGCGCGCGCATCCGCCTCGCCCCGCAGAAGGACTGGGAGGCCAACCAGCCGGCCCAGCTGGCGACAGGTGCTCGCGACGCTCGAGGGCATCCAGAAGGAGTTCAACGGCGCGCAGTCCGGCGGCAAGAAGATCTCGCTCGCCGACCTGATCGTGCTGGGCGGCAGCGCGGCGGTCGAGGCCGCCGCGAAGAAGGCCGGCCACGACGTGACGGTGCCCTTCTCGCCGGGGCGCACGGACGCCTCGCAGGAGCAGACCGACGTCGACTCCTTCGCGCCTGCTGGAGCCGCAGGCGGACGGGTTCCGCAACTACCTGCGCAAGGGCCTCGAGGGCTACGCGGCCGAGCTGCTGGTCGACAAGGCGCAACTGCTGACGCTGACCGCGCCGGAGATGACGGTGCTGATCGGCGGCCTGCGCGCCCTGAACGCGAACGTCGGCCAGGCCCAGCACGGCGTCTTCACCAAGCGCCCCGGGACGCTGACCAACGACTTCTTCGTGAACCTGCTCGACATGGGCACGAAGTGGCAGAAGTCCGCCACCGAGGGTGTGCTGGAGGGCCGTGACCGCGAGACCGGCGAGCCCAAGTGGACCGGCACCGTCGTCGACCTCGTCTTCGGCTCGAACTCCCAGCTGCGGGCCCTCGCCGAGGTCTATGCGTCCAGCGACGCGCAGGGCGTCTTCGTGCGCGACTTCGTGGCGGCCTGGACCAAGGTGATGAACCTGGATCGCTTCGACCTGGCATGATCTCGGAAGATAGGTCCTGAAGGTCCTCGCCCGCGCAGCCTCGACCTGGCCCCGGGTTGTCCCGAACTAGGTAGGGGCTGTGCGAATCTCCTGTTGAAAGGCTACTTTCAGCATCGGTCAGCGACAGCTCCTGGCGGACTCCTGTTCCTGACCAGCCGGGAAGTCAGCAACAGAAAGGAGTGGGGGCTCACCTCCCACCTTCAGGCTGATTTCTGGATTGGAAAGGGCTATGCGCGGATGCCGGCGCATAGAGCAGCGTCGAGCGGCTAGTTAGGCGGTTCCGCTATCGCCACACCGACATCTACGGCAACCGGGAATTCTTTGTCCACCGCGTAAATCTGCGCCGTTGGCGGTCAAACCACGGACAGGAAGAACATCGGGCTACAAGCCATGAACAACACCTTGATCGAAGCTGAGTTGCCCGCCGAGCTGGCGGCCCAGGCGCGTGCATTCGTCGCCGACGGTTGGGCGACGGATTTCAACGAGCTATTGACGGAGGCGCTCCGGCGGTTCCTGGAATCGCACGAAGCATCGCTGACCGAATCGTTCGTGAAAGAAGATGTAGAGTGGGGGCTTCATGGGCGAGACGGACTGAGACCGACCACTGCTGGTACACGATGAGGTTTGGCGTGTAGCAAAGCGGCACCGTCGAAGCGTTGATCTTGGTTCAGTGGGTGCGGTGAGCCTGCGAACCGCACCAACGGCCTGCATTAGTGTTCGTGCCTGTACGCCCTCTATGGGGCCTCGGCAGCTTGGTAGGAACCCGAGACCGCCTTGAGGGCACTCCGAGCCTGTGCTGACCTCAGTACCTGTTTTGGTATCGGACGCAGCAATGAATAGCATCCCCGCCCAAGAGATCAAGCGTCGCGGTATCTCCGCCGTCGATGAGGCCCTGCGCGACGGGCCCGTGCATATCATCAAGAACAACCGTCCGAGCTACGTCGTGCTCACCGAGGCCGACTTTTCCGATCTGCAACAAGCCCAGCAGGACGCCGCCCGGGAGCGTCTGCGTGTCTCGCTGGCAGACCTAGTACCTCGTTTCAGCGTATCTTGCAAAAACAGTCTGTTCCAGGTATCTCTTGCCGTGACTTAACAAGAGGTGTCTGCATGGCTACGAAATATATCGTTCGACTCGCGGAGGAGGAGCGCGCGATGCTTGCGGCGCTGGTCGGCAAGGGCCAAGCCTCGGCGCAGAAGATCAAGCACGCCAATGTCCTGCTGAAAGTCGACGCGGACGGACCTAACTGGGGCGACGCGCAGGCGGCCGAGGCGTTCGAGTGCGCCCCGCGAACGGTGTTCAGCATTCGGGAGCGCTTTGTCGAGCAGGGACTGGATGCGGCGTTGACGCGCAAGCAGCGGGTGCGGCTGAGCCGCGAGGCACTGCTTGATGGGGAAAAGCAGGCGCGCTTGGTGCAGATCGCCTGCAGTGAGCCGCCCGCCGGACGCGCCCGCTGGACACTCCAGCTGCTCGCCGAGCGCTTGGTGGCATTGGATGTGGTCGAGGCGATCTCCCCACCCACGGTGATGCGTGCACTCAAAAAAACGAACTCCAACCCCACCGGCGGACCTGCTGGGTGATCCCCCCGCAACAGAACGCCGAGTTCGTGGCCCGGATGGAGGATGTCCTGGAGGTCTACCGCCGGCCCTACGACCCCAAGCGCCCGGTGGTTTGTCTCGACGAGCAGCCGACCCAACTGATCGGGGAGACGCGCCAGCCGATAGCCGCCCGGCCCGGTCGGCCCCAACGCTACGACTACGAGTACCAACGCCTGGGCACTGCCAACAACTTCATGATGACCGAGCCGCTGCGCGGCTGGCGCAAGGTCAACGTGCGCGAGACCAAGACGGCGGTCGATCTGGCGCAAGAAATCCAAGAGCTGCTTGACGTCGACTACCCGCACGCGGAGAAGGTCGTGCTGGTCTGGGACAACCTCAACACCCACACGCCAGCGTCCCTGTACAAGGCCTTCGAGCCGGCCGAGGCCCGTCGCCTGCTCGATCGCCTGGAAATCCACTACACCCCCAAGCACGGCAGCTGGCTAGACGTCGCCGAGATCGAACTGAGCGTTTTCACCAAACAGTGCCTCACCCGTCGCATCAGCGACATCAAGATCCTGCGGCGCGAAGCCAAGGCATGGGCGGATGCCCGCAACGCCGCCCAGACCGGCGTCGACTGGCAGTTCACCAACGACGAAGCGCGCATCAAACTGAAGCACCTATACCCGCAAGTTACGATGAAATGAGGTACTAGCCCGACTTCCGCTATTCGAACCCAGACGCGACGTAAGTCATTGACCTGCTTACACCGCCGCAGCAAAGGTCGGCACTACACGGGGCTTAGGCGATTTGGGTCTGAAGGTTGGAGGAGATCCTCGGCGGGGGCTGTTCGGGCAGTCTCAGATGCAGCCGATCCAACAAGATCTGCTGCTCGGGTTCCGGCTCGGTGTAGCGGCTCAAGATCAGGGTTCGCCCGTCCGTGGTCGGCAGATGCACGTCGACCATCTGGATGGCGGCGAATTTCTCCAGGGCGGACCTCGGGGTCAATCCCGGGGCCAGGGGCCGCAGGCGGGCCTTGAGGGTGACTTGGAGACAATAGGCGAGAAAGGCGACGAAGATATGGGCGTCGATACGCTTGTCGAGCTGGTGGTAGATCGGGCGTAGGCCTAAGTCGCCCTTGAGCTCTTTGAACGCCTGCTCGATCTCGGTGAGTTGGATGTAATGGGTCCAGAGCCGGGTCGGATCCGCGTCGCCGAGATTGGAGCGCAGCAGGTAGTGGCCCTCCCGGCGGCGAACCAGGCGCAGCTTCTTGCGGTTGAGCTCGAAGCGGAAGGTGTCGGGCGTCACCGGTTGATCCTGATCGGGCACGCGGACCTTGACCAACCCGTAAGCGCGCCCGGCCTCTTTCTTGGCCGCGCCGAGCTTCAGCAGGAGCTGGTCGCGGCTGGGTGCTTGGCGTTGGAGCTCATGCAGGCGCCGCCACAGGCGCTTGAGCCGACGTTGGCGCATCGCCCGCTCTTTGTCGCGGCGTCCTGCGCTCAGCGCCAAGACATAGGTCTCGCCGTCTTTGTTCAAGAGCTTGACCGTCACCTGCTCGCGCACAGCGCTCCAAGGTTTTTCGAGAAAGGATTGTTCCAGGTTGGTCAAATGGCCTTTGGGAGTTCCCACCAGATAGTGCACGGGCGGCTCGGACGCGCGCATCAGCGCCAGGGTCTCTTCAGTGGGAATGCCGCGATCCATCACCCACACGCGGTCGCTCTTGCCGTACTGACGTTCGATCTTGGCCAGGAAGTCCTTGAGGGTCTGCTTGTCGAGGGTATTTCCGGGGAGGACCTCGTAGGCCAGGGGAAAACCGTCCGGGGTGACAATCAGGGCAATGACCACCTGCACGCAATCGGAGCGTTTGTCGCGGCTGTAGCCGAATTTGCGCTGGCCCGATTCGGGCGGATCGCACTCGTGCCGAGGTGCTGGTCAGGTCGTAGAGCAGCACCTCGAAGCGGGCGTCGAAGAGGCGGCGCCAGCGCTCTTGCAGGTGGGAAAACAGCGCCTCTTTATGCGCCAACAGTTTATCCAGACAGCGATAGAGGGTGTCGCTGTGGGCAATCGCGAAGTCTTCCCCCAGCAGATCGCCCATGGCGCTGCGGTCGTACCAGGACCGATGCAGGCGCCATTCGCTGCCCGGATCGATCAGGCGGTAGGCAACCAGGGTGCAAGAGCGCGTTCAGCCAGCGGGTCCCTTTGCGGCTGGGCAGCAGGCGCGGTTGCCAGAAGGCCTCCAGCTCCAACAGGTCCCACAGCTCACAGGCCAGCCAGCAGGCACCCCATTGACGCGCATGGCGCAGTTGCAGCCCGCTCAACTTGACCTGGACCACCGCACACGCCAGCTCCGGGGCTGGCCGGTCCTCGGGGAACAAGGCGATCTGGGCCAACTCGGCCCGGTCCTCGTCAAACACCTTGATCGAACGGCACCACGCCGCACGCTGGGTGTCATTGATCTCCCCCAGGTACAGCACATGGCGTTGCACCACCCGCCCATCGGCGACACGGCGGTTCTCCACCACGCTCCAGTAGCGGTGTTCCTTGCCGTCTTTCTTGCGCGTCTTCGATCGCAGGAACATGCCGATAGTGTCGGCAGGAACGTCAACCAGTTCAATGGCCTAGGTCGGCACTACAAACGCTTTCGCGGTACGCGGCCACGCACGATCAGTGACTTGCATGCATTTCGCCGTCGTAAACCGCGGAAAAAACGGTCGCGGGAGGGGCGAATAGCGGAAGTCGGCTAGGAGCGGTCTTTCAACTTAGGGGAGAGAAGCGCTCGGACTGCCCGCTGGTCACCCTGGCCCTGGTGCTCGATGGCAGCGGGTTTGCCAACGCAGCGAGGTGCTCGCCGGCAACGTCAGCGAGCCCAAGACCCTGGAGACGGTGCTGGAACATCTGTCTCCCGCGCCCGGCGCCGTGGCCCCGACGGTGGTGCTGGATGCCGGCATTGCGACCGAGGACAACCTCGCCTGGCTGCGCGAGCGGGGTTACCGCTATCTGGTCGTGAGCCGGGAGCGCCACAAACAGTTCGATGCCGAGCAGGTCACCTGCCCGCGCACCGCCTGCACTTGCCGCGCGAGGTGGCCAACACCTGTGCTCATGCGCTTTAGCCGCCCGCGACGTCCTGGAGCCGGGGCCAGGTATGGAAGGCCAATCCAGCGACGCCCGCCAGGGCGAGCAGGACGAAGAGAATGCCGAGCCGGCCCGATATCTGCCGGGTCTGCCTTAAAACCTGCAGGTGGCGCGTTTGCAGCGCGAGCTGGTTCCGGTGCTGCTCCAATTGCTGCGCCTGCTCGGCCTGGCGCCGCAAGCGAATTCTCCATGTCGGCGTTCATGCGGGAAGCTCGACCAGCTGCTCCGGCATCGTCTCCGAGGGCACCCAGGTCACCGCTGGCGGTTTCAGCAGCGGGGCGCATCTGGTCAGAGGTGAGGGAAAGGGAAGCCACTGGCTGGAAGCCCAAGATATGGATCGAGGCAGGGCTGTCGGCGCGGGGACCCAGGGTGATTGCCCGGGGGTTGCTGGGCGATTTGGCCATGGTACCGCTCCCTCCTGGGATAGAAAGTTGCAGCTTCTGTGGCGAATAACCCCTGCTCGGCGCCTGCCGATCAACCGGTTGGTGTTCTGTCCTTGACCCTTTGCGGAAGCCTGGTCAACGGACGGCCGAGTGTGCGGCCCATCGGTGGGACGCGACCCAAACCTGGGCCGGTCCTAGAGATCGCGGGTCGCGAACCCGCGATCCACGCGTCCGACGCGAACGAACGGACGATCTAGCCGACGAAGGAGCAGCAGTAGTCCGTCAGCGCGGTCACCTTGAGTCCGAAGCGGGACTTGGCGGGGACGTCAAAGGATCCGCCGCCTTGTACTCGGCGCCACTGGGTCTCGCCGGGGAGCAGGACCTCCAGGTCCCCGGCCAGGATCTCCATGACCTCCGCGGCGTCGGTGCCGAACTCATACTCGCCAGGCTGCATGATGCCCAAGGTCTTCGTGCTGCCGTCCGGGAACAGGATGGTGCGGCTGGTGACGCCGCCGTCGAAGTAGACGTTGGCGCGCTTGACGACGGTGACATTGGTGAGCTCGGACATGGCTCCTCCTGCAGGGGTGGGTTGAGTCTGCGATGGTCAGAGGCGAGACAGGGTGGGCGCCGCCCTCGGGTGCGGGTCAACGAGATCCGACCGCACGGCTTGGGTTCGTGTCGGAATCGCTGGTGGTGGTCTCCTGTACCAGGACCCAGGGGCTCGCCACGACCGCCCACAGGGTCGCGTTGCCCGCGAGCCAACGGCGCGCCTGTTCGTCATCGACTCGGGCAATGCGCCCCTGTGCCATCTCGGCCTTTACGACAGCGGAGCGATCCTGTGAGAAGGCGATGGCCGTCTCCACCAGGTCCAGCTCGGGCGCGACCCAAACCGCAACGCCACGGGCGAAGAATCGCTGGAGCCCGATCCAGGCGATCCTGGCGGTCTCCTGGTTGATCCTGGCGCGCAGGACTTCGGTGTCCATGACGGGGGCGTCGGATGGCAAGGGGTGACCTCTTGGGCGTCGACAGGCGCGAATCATGCCAGCTTTGGCTGCAGCGAGGGAGGGTGCGTTGGCTTCCCAAGCATTGTGGCACCCATTCGGCGCAGGGCCGGCCGACGGTGGTCAGCCCGCTGTACCCTGACGTACCATTGCGCGCTTCCTGTCCGTCCCCGAGGCCCCGCAACGTGAAGCTCAGCGTCGAAGAGTTCCGCAACTGGAAACACCGTTCCATCACCCTGCTGGGGATGTCCGGGGTAGGAAAGACCTACCTCTCGGCCTTGCTGAGGCGCAGCGACTGGTTTCATTACTCCGGGGACTACCGCATCGGGACCCGCTATCTGGACGAGCACATCCTGGACCTGATCAAGGGCCAGGCGATGCAGACTCCCTTTCTCAAGGACTTGCTCCGGCGGGATTGGATTTTCATCCGCAACAATATCAAGGTGAACGACTTGGGTCCGGTGTTGAGCTTCGTCGGTAAGCTGGGCAACCCGGATCTCGGCGGCTTGGCGATGGAAGAGTTCAGCCGCCGGCAGGCCTTGTACCGTCAGGGCGAGATCGCAGCCATGACGGACGTCCCCGCCTTCGTTCGGAAGGCTCAGCAGATCTACGGCTACAGCCAGTTCGTCAACGACGTGGGCGGAAGCTTGTGCGAGCTGGAGGAGCCGGCGGTGATCGACCTGCTGGCCCGCCACACCCTGATCCTTTACATCCAGGTCCCGCCGGAGGACGAGATCAAGCTCATCCAGCGGGCTCAGGCGGACCCCAAGCCGCTCTATTATCGGCCTGCCTTCCTGGGGACCGCGGTTCGGGACTACTTGGACGAGCGGGGTCTGGAGTACGTTGCGGAGATCGACCCGGACGAGTTTACCCGCTGGGTCTTCCCTCGCCTGTTCCACTCCCGGGTGCCGCGCTACGAGGCCATCGCCCGGCCCCACGGCTACACGGTGGTGTCCACCGAGGTTGCCGAGGTTCGCGACGAGGCGGATTTCCTGGAACTCCTGGAAGCGGCCATCGCGCGCAAGGAGTCGGGGCAAGGCTGATCGCGGGCCAGGCAGCTGGTCCGCCCAGAACGCGAACGAACTCATTGCCTTCGCGGGCCCCGAACGCGGACCCGCCGAGTCCTAGCAGATAGGGGTCACCCCATGCCCATCGTCGCCCATACCGACCTTCCCACCTTCCAGCGCCTGCGCGAGGAGGGTCAGAGCATCCTGGATCCGGACCGGGCCCTCCATCAGGACATCCGCGAACTGCACATCGGGCTGCTCAACATGATGCCGGATGCCGCCCTCGCGGCCACAGAACGCCAGTTCTTCCGCTTAGTGGGCGAGAGCAACCCAATTGCCCAGTTCTACGTTCACCCCTTTAGCCTCGAAGGACTGGACCGGTCCGCCGATGCGCACGCCTATATCGCCCGTTACTACGAACCTTTCGAGCAGGTCCGCGAGCAGGGGCTTGATGCCCTCATCGTTACCGGGGCCAACGTGACCCACCCGGACCTGTCCCAGGAGCCCTTCTGGGGGCCCTTGATGGAGGTTATCGAGTGGGCCTCGCGGGACGTGACCTCGACCCTGTGCTCCTGTCTTGCCACTCACGCCGTCCTTCAGTTCCAGTATGGACAGCACCGATACCCCCTGCCGGAGAAGCGGTGGGGGGTCTATCCGCACCGGGTGGTGAACCGCACCCACCCCCTGGTCCATGACGTCAATACCCTGTTCGACGTGCCCCACTCGCGGTTCAATGAGATCGGCCGACACCAGTTCGACGCCGCCGGCCTCCAGGTGCTGGCCGAGAGCGCCGATGCCGGGGTGCATCTGGCGGTGAGCCCGGACGGCTTCCGCCAGGTCTTCTTCCAGGGGCACCCAGAGTACGACACCATTTCACTGCTCAAGGAGTATCAGCGTGAGGTCAGGCGCTTTGCCGCAGGTGACCGGGCGGACTACCCGCCCGTTCCCAGAGAGCTACATCGACCGGAAGCACCGCGCCATTCTCGATGAGCACCGCGGGCGGGTCGTGGCAGCCATGAACCAAGGCAGGGGGCATCCAGCCTTCCCGGAGGCCTACATCGCTCGGTCGCTGGACAACACCTGGCACGACACCGCAGAGGGGGTGGTCGGTAACTGGATGGGCCTGATCTATCAGGTTACGAACAGCAACCGGAAGCTGCCCTTCATGGAGGGGGTGGACCCCCGGGATCCCCTGGCGTTAGGGCGCGAGTGACCCTGTGATGGCGAGGTGCGCGAGAGGATGCAGCGTCCTCTATGCCCATGCGGATCACTTGCGTCTTTTTAGCTACGGGGCCAGATTGATTCCCCTCTTGCGGCGGGCTGTGGACCGCAAATCTGGTTGAGCTTGTTTTCTCAACCAGTTGGAAAACGGTTGAGTATTGTGAGCCCAATCTTCGCCGCAACAAAAAAAATACTGTTTCATATTTGCAGCATTTCTAGTTTTGGTCCATACTTCAATCAGGTCAGCGGCTGGGCGGCCGCTGACTTCGGCAAAAACACAACAGAGACAGAGTAGAGGTCATCGGGATAGCGGCCATGTTCCAAGAGCAAGCAAAGGTCATCACCTACAAGTGGGATCCGGCATCGGAGACCGGGTATCGGCTGCGGTTCGATCCGCGGCTTGCGCAACTGAGTGGGCAGACCCCCTTCCGCGTGGAGGATTGGGTTCACCACATCGTAAACAACGAGTGGGTCTGTGAGACCCTGGATCAGGCCCTCGGGGTCCTGAACGACCTCTTCAGTCTGGACGTGAGTGAGGAGCGTCGCCGCATCCAGGGGTGGCTGCCCCAGACGCTGCAATAGGCGCCTCGGTCCATTTTGGGGCAGCAGAGGGGCCGATTGCGGCCCCTCTGCTTTTGGGTGCGGGCAGGCCCTGTGTTGGATCAGGGCGGTGGGGGCTGCGAATCCGGCCTTGCGCCCTGGCGCTAGCGGTCTTATAAGAGACTGAGTTTCTCTGTCAACAGAGCCCGCCCAAATGACCCGCCCTAGCCTTCGCACCATCCCAAGCCCAGGTCTTCTGCTCCTTGGTTTGTTACTGGTTTCGAGCGCCGCCTTCGCCGCCCCGGCTGTTTCGCTGGAAGGCCCGCAGGAGGTGGTGCAGCGCGTCTCGGATTCTCTGATGCAGGTCTTGCGGGAGGATCGCGGCCGCTTGGAGTCCGATCCCGATTATGTCCATCGCCTGGTGGACGAGCTCTTTCTGCCCAATGTGGATTTCGATCGGGTCGCCGGGCTTGTCCTGGGGCCGTTCTGGCGTGACGCGAACGCAGGGCAACGCGAGGGATTTCGGCGCGAGTTCAAAGAGATGCTGATCCACACCTACGCGTCTGCCCTGAACAGACTCAGCGAATGGGAGATTCGCTATCCGCCATTGCACTTTGAAGCCGGGCAGCAGGAACTGTCGGTCCCCACGCAGATCGTGCGCCGAGGGGCGCCTCCGGTGGAGGTCAGCTATCGCATGGCCTTCGACGGGTCGCGGTGGCGGGCCTACGATGTTTCGGTGGAGGGGGTCAGCCTGCTGACCAACTACCGCTCGATCTTCGTGCGTGTGGCACGTCAGAAGGGGCTCGATGGGCTTATCCAGGACCTGGCACAGCGCAATGCAACCCGCGGGGTGGCCGAGGGCTGATCCGCTGGCTGTTGGCATTCCCGTCAGGTCCCTCCGCCCGCAGCAATCCAGTCCCTGGGTTTGAGGTATCGCTCGTAGAGTCCGGCCTCCGGGGTGCCGGGCTCCGGATGCCAGTCATAGCGCCAGCTCACCTCGGGCGGAAGGGACATCAGGATCGACTCGGTGCGCCCCCCTGACTGCAACCCGAATAGGGTCCCGCGGTCGTAGACCAGATTGAACTCCACGTAGCGCCCGCGGCGGATCTTTTGGAAATCGCGTTCGCGCTCGCCGAAGGTCGTGCCCTTGCGCCGGGCGACGATGGGGAGATAGGCCGGCATATAGTGATCCCCAATGCTGCGCATCAGGCCGAAGCAATGATCGAAGCCCCCTTCGTTGAGGTCGTCAAAGAAGAGTCCGCCGACGCCGCGGGGCTCGTTACGGTGGGGCAGGAAGAAGTAGTCGTCGCACCACTGCTTGAGGTGCGGGTAGACAGCATCACCGAAGGGGGTGCAAGCGGCCTGGGCGGTGCGGTGCCAGTGGATGGCATCCTCGTCGAAGCCGTAGTAGGGGGTCAGGTCGAAGCCGCCGCCGAACCACCATACGGGATCAACGCCCTCCCTCTCAGCGAGGAAGTAGCGCACGTTCGCGTGGGAGGTGGGGACATAGGGGTTGCCAGGGTGCATGACCAGGGACACGCCCAACGCCTGAAAACTGCGCCCAGCGAGCTCTGGCCTGTGTGCGGTGGCGGAGGGAGGGAGGTTTGCGCCGAAGACGTGAGAGAAGTTGATTCCGCCCTTTTCGAAGACGGCACCGCCCTCAAGTACGCGGGTTCGCCCGCCGCCGCCGCCGGGGCGCTCCCATGCGTCCTCGCGAAACACAGCAGCTCCGTCCTCCGCCGCCAGAGTCGCACAGATGCGGTCCTGCAGGTCCAGCAGGTAGTGCATGACGGCCTGGGTGTCGGGTTGCTGGGTCATGCGAGCGGTCGCCTCCGGCGATGGCTGGTCAGGGGGTGAACGGGGATCTTAGGCGATTTCTGTCAAATCATGTACCAGCTAGCTTGTCTTTGCGTCCGCCTTCTTTGTCGCGCCAGCAGTCACATAGCCCAGCTATGCTCCCGCCAGCACTCCTTGAAGGCAGACGTAAATCCGGCGCCAGCTGGTACATGATTTTCCGGCAATCGCCTTAACCGAAACCTGAGGTATGTTAGGGGCAGGGGTCTGGACCGACGTCAGCCGGGGGCTTGGCACGGGTACAGGTGCACCGCAAGCCACAAACAGGGGGGCTGTTGTGAGGTGCGCAGCAACCGGTGGGGGGTATGGGCGGGGATCAAGACGTGGTCGCCGGGGCCCATGTCCAGGGTCTCTCCGGCCAGTTCCAGGGTGGCCTGGCCCTGCACCAGGAGGACCCACTCGTCCTGCGTCTGGTCGTAGAGGTTCGGCTCAGGGTGGGCGCTACTGACGATGCGCTCGATGACCAAGTTGCGGTGGCGCAGGATCTCCTCGAAGGACTCGCCGGCGGCGGGGCAGGGCAGTCGGTCGAAGATGTTGGTCGGGGTCACATCGAAGAAAAACCGGCGCTTGGCCGGTTCTTCTGGTGGATCATTGGCTGGGGCGCGTGGTCCCGAGGGACATCGGTTTAGGCCATCGCCTTGATATGGGCGTTGAGCCGGCTCTTGTGGCGCGCCGCCTTGTTCTTGTGGATCAGCCCGGATTGGGCAGCGACATCGATGACTGGCAGCGCCTCCTTGTATGCGCTCGCGGCGGCCTCTTTGTCACCCGCGGCGATCAGCTTCAGCACCTTTTTGACATAGGTGCGGAATGTGCTGCGGCGCGAGGCGTTGTGCTGACGGCGCACCTCGGCCTGGCGGGCGCGCTTGCGGGCTTGGGCTGAATTGGCCAAAGACGATCTCCTGGAAACCTGGAATGGGTCGCGTGCGTGAAAGACCGCGCATTTTGGGCAGGCAGGCGGGCTTTGTCAACCCTTTGGGTGCGTCAATCGGTACCTGCGGCCACCTGAACATCGGTGGATACGCGTAGCGGAATTTGCAGGATAAATAGAATCATGCGTCGTTTGACCCGATCGTCGAACGCCCGACTGCCATACCATCTTGCGGGACAGCGCTGATCCCATACGAGTGTTGCGGACCCTTTCAGCGGTCGGCATCCCGGTATTGGTTCGGTCAGCGGCCTCCCCATGCCTATAATCGGCGCCTTGTCTTACTGGAGCTCGGCACCTTGGCCTCATTCGCCGCTTCCATCGCCAAGGTTGGCGGCAACACCCTGATCTCGCGGGTCCTGGGGTTCGCCCGGGACCTGGTGGTGGCTCGGGTCTTCGGCGCCGATGCGGGAACCGACGCCTTCTTCGTCGCCTTCCGTATCCCCAACCTGATGCGCCGGCTGTTTGCCGAAGGGGCCTTTTCCATGGCCTTCGTCCCGGTACTCTCGGAGTACCGGACAAGGCGCGGGCCCGAGGATCTCAAGCGGTTTATCGACGACACGGCGGGGACCCTGACGGCCGCACTTGCGGCGGTGACGGTGGTTGGGGTCCTGGCGGCGCCGCTCCTGGTCCTTGCCTTTGCGCCCGGCTTTGCGGATGTGCCGGGGCAGCGGGTCCTCGCCACGGAGATGCTGCGCCTGACCTTCCCTTACCTGCTGTTCATTTCCCTGACCGCCCTGGCCGGGGGTATCCTCAACACCTTCGGGCGATTCGGGGTCCCGGCCTTCACCCCGGTCCTGCTCAATCTGTCTCTCATCGCCTGTTCCCTCTGGTTGGCCCCGCACATGGACCAGCCCATCGTCGCCCTGGCCTGGGGGGTTCTGATTGCGGGGCTCGCGCAACTCGCCTTTCAGCTCCCCTTCCTGGCCCGGCTCGGGTTGCTGCCCCGTCCGCGGTTGAATCCCGGAGACCCGGGTGTGCGGCGCATCCTCGGTCTGATGGGGCCAGCCCTGCTCGGCGTCTCGGTCGGGCAGATCAACATGCTGGTCAGCACGCTCCTGGCCTCCTTCCTGGCGGCGGGCAGCATCTCCTGGCTCTATTACTCGGACCGGCTGATGGAATTCCCGCTGGGCATCCTTGGGGTGGCCCTTGGGACCGTGATCCTGCCCAAACTCTCCCGCGAGCACGCCGCCGGTTCACCGGACGCCTTCTCGGCCACCCTCGACTGGGCGCTCCGGTGGGTCCTGATTCTGGGGCTGCCCGCGGCCCTGGGGCTGCTGTTTCTGGCCGGGCCGCTGTTTGCCGCCCTCTTCTATTCGGATGCCTTTACCGCCGAGGACGTGCACATGGCGGCGCTCAGCCTCATGGCCTATGGCCCCGGCGTGCTGGGGTTCCTCGCTGTCAAGGCCTTGGCTCCGGGCTACTATGCCCGTCAACAGATGCGGGTGCCGGTGCGCATTGCCGTTGCGGCGATGCTGGCCAACATGGCCTTGAGCCTGGCCCTGATGTGGCCCATGGGCCACGCTGGGCTGGCCCTGGCGACGACCCTGGCGGCTTTGCTCAACGCTGGACTTTTACTGCGCGGGCTCCGGAGAGAGGGGGTCTATCGGCCGGAACCGGGCTGGGGACGGCTGGTGGCCCAGGGGCTTGCGGCGGGCTCGGTCCTGGGTCTCTTCCTAGCGATTGGCTGCCCGGGGATGGATCTATGGCTTCCCCTCGGGTCGGGAGAGCGGGCGATGCGGCTGGCGGCTTGGGTCGGGGCTGGGGCCCTGGTCTATGGTCTGACCCTACTGGTCTTGGGTCTACGGCCAAGGCACCTGCTGGGCCCGGGCGGCAGGGACTGAGCGGGCGACTCGGCCTGATCTCGGGCAGCGATTGCGTGAGGCGGCCGGAGAATGCCTCAGAAGGGAGATATAATTAACAACTTTGCGCCCCACGGGTCGAGGCGATGAAGATCATTCGTGGATTGCACGGCCCGGGGGGTGGTACGCGCGGCTGCGTTGCCACCATCGGCAACTTCGACGGGGTCCATGTGGGGCACCGCGCCGTCTTTCAGCGCTTGAGTGCCGAGGGGCGTGCCTTAGGACTCCCGGCCACGGTCATTACCTTTGAGCCGCAGCCCATCGAGTTCTTCGCGCCGGAGCGGGCGCCGGCGCGCCTCACCCGGCTGCGCGAGAAACTCGATGCCCTGCAGAATTGCGGGATCGAGCAGGTCGCCCTGCTGCCCTTTGGGGCCAGACTGGCGGCCATGGGAGCGCGGGATTTCGTGCGGGAACTCTTGGTCGACGGGCTCGGGGTCCGCTTCCTGCTGGTAGGGGACGATTTCCGCTTCGGGCATGGACGCGAGGGGGACTATGCCCTGCTCGAGGCCATGGGCCAAGATCAGGGTTTTGCCGTAGAGGACCTCAACACTGTCACCCACGGCGGGGAGCGGGTTAGCAGCACCCGCATCCGCGAGGCCTTGGCGCGCGGGGAACTGGGGCAGGCGCGTCACCTCCTCGGCCGTCCTTACCGCATCTGCGGGCGTATCGGCCACGGCGACAAGCGTGGCCGGACGATTGGTTACCCTACCGCTAACATTAATCTGCACCGGCGAGTGAGTCCGTTACGGGGGGTCTATGCGGTGATGGTGGCCGGGGTCGCGGACCACCCCTGGCCTGGCGTGGCCAACATCGGTACGCGACCTACGGTGACAGGCGATTTCCGCTGCCTGCTGGAGGTGCACCTGTTCGACCTGAGCGCCGACCTCTATGGGCGTCATGCCCAAGTGGAGTTTCGACTGAAGCTGCGCGACGAGCAGCGGTTCGAATCTTTCTCGGCCCTTAAGGCCCAGATCGACCGAGACGCGGCCGCGGCGCGCGCCTTCTTGGGGGTTCCGCTAAGTCCCTGAGCCTCCGGCGGCTGGCGCCCCAACCGGTTGCCGGGCTAGACTTAGGTAAATTTCGCTGGGGCGTTACGGATGCACAGGGTGAATGTGCATGACGCGAAGTCGCAGCTGTCCGCGCTGGTGCAGGCCGTCTTGGATGGCGAGGACGTGGCGATCGCAAAGGCGGGCAGGCCAGTGGTTCGCTTGATCCCGTTTCAGGAGATGCGGGCTCCGGGCGAGCCTGGGCGGCTCAAGGGGCAGATCCGGATGGCGGACGACTTCGACGCCGTCGACGACGAGATTGCCGATTCGTTCGAGCAGGGGCGATGCAGGGCCCCCTTCTCGACACCCACATCGCCCGATGGTGGTTGAACGACGACGCACGGCTCCCGGGATTCGCCCGGGAAAGGCTGCGGGCAGGCGATGTTGCTTGTTTCGTCAGCGCGGCGACCCTGTGGGAGATCGGGATAAAACGGGCCCTCGGCAAGCTCGACGCCCCCAGTCGCTCGCCCCGATCATTGCGGAGGAGGGTTTTTCACGGCCTTGCGATCAGCCTTGCTCATGTCGAGTGTGCGGCGCGGCCGCCGCCGCGGCATCGAGACCCCTTTGATCGACTATTGGTTGCACGTGCGCAGATTGAGGGCCTGACCATCATGACCTTCGACAAGAGGCTCCGGTCCTACGACGTCGCGCTGTTTCACTTCGACTAATCCTCTCGCACCAAGCCCCGGGCGGTCGCCCGGGATCCGGTGTCCCCTCGCCGTCCGAGTACTAAATCCGTGGCCGATTACAAAGACACACTGAATCTCCCGAACACTGGCTTTCCCATGAAGGCCAACCTGGCCCAGCGCGAGCCGCAGATGCTCAAGCGCTGGACCGAAATGGATCTCTATGGGCGAATCCGCGCCGCCATGGCTGGGCGGCGAAAGTTCATCCTCCACGATGGGCCGCCCTATGCCAACGGGGAGATCCACATCGGTCATGCGGTGAACAAGGTCCTCAAGGACATCATTGTCAAGGCACGCACGCTGGACGGGCTGGATGCCCCCTATGTTCCAGGCTGGGATTGCCACGGCCTGCCCATCGAACTCCAGGTGGAGAAGAAGATCGGCAAACCGGGCCAAAAGGTCACCGCCGGCCAGTTCCGCAAGGCGTGCCGGGAGTACGCCGCCAAACAGGTAGAAGGGCAACGGGTGGACTTCCAGCGCCTGGGAGTCATCGGCGACTGGGCCAACCCCTATCTCACCATGGACTACCGCTGCGAGGCCGACATCATCCGTGCCCTGGGTCGGATCATCGCCAACGGGCATGTCCAGCAAGGCAGCAAGCCGGTGCACTGGTGCATCGATTGCGGCTCAGCATTGGCAGAGGCGGAGGTGGAGTACGCGGACAAGCAGTCCATCGCCATCGACGTGCGCTTCCCAGTCCTGGACGAAGAGGCGCTGATGGCCCGCTGCCACGCCATCCCCAACGGGCATGGGGATGGGCGCCTGTCTGTGACCATCTGGACCACCACCCCCTGGACCCTGCCCGCCAACCGGGCCGTGGCCCTCAACCCGGACCTGGACTATGTGGTCGTCCAGACCGAAGGGGAGCACCGCCAGGGCCGCGAGCGCCTGTTGGTCGCCGAGGGACTGCTGCGCGATGTCATGGACCGCATCGGGGTGGAGCAGTACCGCGTCCTGGCCTATGCGCGGGGTTCCGCGTTCGAGGGGCTGAAGCTCGCTCACCCCTTCTACGACCGCGAGGTGCCGGTCATTCTGGGCGAGCATGTCACCCTGGACGCCGGCACCGGTGCGGTCCATACGGCCCCCGGGCACGGTCTGGAGGACTTCATCGTCGGGCAGCGCTACGGGCTGGAAGTCGATAACCCGGTGGGAGGCGACGGGCGTTTCCTGCCCGGCACACCGCTGTTCGCCGGCCAGCACGTCTTCGAGGCCAACGAGCGGGTGGTCGATGCTCTAAAGGCACACGGGGCCCTGCTGCGCGAGGCCCGCTTCACCCACAGTTACCCCCACTGCTGGCGCCACAAGACCCCCATCATCTTCCGTGCCACGCCCCAGTGGTTCATCGGCATGGATCGCCCCGGCCCCCGCGAGGAGGCGTTGCGCGCGGCGGCGCTGCGCGAGATCGGTCAGGTGAGCTGGCTGCCCGAATGGGGTCAGAGTCGCATCGAGGGTATGGTCTCCAATCGCCCCGACTGGTGCATCTCCCGTCAGCGCACCTGGGGTGTGCCGATTCCGCTCCTGCTCCACAAGGAGACCGGGGCGCTGCACCCCGAGACCCGCGCCCTGATCGAGGAGGTCGCCAATCGGGTCGAGAGCCGCGGCGTGGAGGCCTGGTTCGAGCTGCTGCCCCCGGACCTGATCGGCGAGGAGGAGGGGGCTCAGTACGCCAAAGTTGGCGATACGCTGGACGTCTGGTTCGACTCCGGCGTGACCCACGCCTGTGTCCTGGAGCGTCGGCCTGAGCTGGATGTGCCGGCCGACCTTTATCTCGAAGGGTCAGACCAGCATCGCGGCTGGTTCCAATCCTCCCTCCTGACCTCGGTGGCCATGAGCGGGCGGGCACCCTTCGGCGAGGTCCTGACCCACGGCTTCACCGTGGACGCCAAGGGCGAGAAGATGTCCAAGTCCCTGGGCAACGTGGTTCGGCCCCAGGACGTGCTCAAGACCCTGGGGGCCGACATCATCCGGCTGTGGGTCGCTGCCACGGATTACCGCGGCGAGATGCGTGTCTCAGACGAGATCCTTAACCGCACCGCGGACGCTTACCGGCGCATCCGCAACACCGCCCGTTTCCTGCTTTCCAACCTCAATGGCTTCGACCCGGCGACCCATCTGGTGGCGCCAGGGCACATGCTGGCGCTGGACCTATGGGTAGTGGACCGGGCCCTGCGGCTCCAGGAAGAGATCATTGCCGCCTACCGCGACTATCAGTTCCATCTGATCTACCAGAAGATCCACAACTTCTGCATCGTCGACCTGGGCGGCTTCTATCTCGATGTCATCAAGGACCGCCAGTACACCACCCAGGCCGACGGACGCCCGCGCCGTTCCTGTCAGAGCGCCATGTACCATATCGCGGAGGCCATGACTCGCTGGCTGGCACCGATCTTGAGCTTTACCGCCGACGAGATCTGGTCTTTCATCCCCGGGCAGCGGGCAGAGTCCGTCTTCGTTGTGGGCTGGTACGAGGGGCTCTTCGCGTTGGACGCCGGGGCACCCTCAGACGCCCCGGCCCCCCTTTGCCCAGGGGCGGGGGGGCATCAAACCTTCGATCGCGGCTTCTGGGACCGCGTCCTGGCGGCCCGCGTGGCCCTGTCTCCCCACCTGGAGGCGGCTCGAAAGGCTGGTGCCATCGGCTCTGCCCTGGACGCGGAGATCGACCTCTGGTGCGATCCGGTACTTCACGAGACCCTCGCCCGCTTGGGGGACGAGCTGCGCTTCGTCCTGATCTGCTCCGATGTCCGGCTCCACACCATGGACAAACGCCCGGCGGAGGCCCTTGACACGGACCTGGCGGGGTTGGCCGTGCGCATCAGCACAAGCGCACACGCCAAGTGCGTGCGCTGCTGGCACCACCGAGAGGATGTAGGCTCGGACCCGACCCACCCCGAACTCTGTGGGCGTTGTGTGGCGAACGTGGCGGGCGGCGGCGAAAACCGCCGTTACGCTTGAGCCGGCCATGATTGGCTGGCTTTGGCTCGCGGCCCTGACGGCGGCGTTGGACCAGGTGACCAAGTGGCTCGCCGAGGCGGCGCTTGCACCCTATTCGCCGGTCCCGCTCGTCCCTTCCCTCAACCTGACCTTGATGTACAACGAGGGGGCGGCCTTCAGCTTTCTTGCCGGGGCCGGTGGCTGGCAGCGCTGGTTTTTTGCCGCGCTCGCCGCGGCCGTCACCATCGCTCTCGGGGTCTGGTTGCACCGGCTCAAGGCTTCGGAGCGTCTGACCGCCATTGGTATCGCCCTGGTCATGGGAGGGGCTGTCGGCAACCTCATCGACCGAATCCTGACCGGGCGGGTGGTGGACTTCATCGACGTCTACTACGGGACCTGGCACTGGCCGGCCTTCAACCTGGCGGACAGCGCCATCAGCGCGGGGGTTGCCCTGCTTCTGCTCGCCACCCTGCGGGAGGGGCGTTCTGACGGCACCTGAGGACGGGAAGGTCGATCTGGGACGTCTGCTCAAGCAGCACGGTCGATCATGTACAATCCGCGGGTCGGAGCGGGCTGAGGTGGCCGACTGGGCCTTATCCCGAGGCGCCAACGGTGCCGGTCGAACATCATCCCGAGGAGCGCGACCCAGCGTGCAAGAATACCCGCAGTCCCCGGCGGAGCCCGGGTCCCCGGTCGCCGACGAGCACCCTTCTGCCCAGGTCGACCTCGCTGTGTCGCCGGGACCTTTCGCCCAGCCCGAGCCTGGTGGCCTGCCGTCTCTTCCGGCGCCGCCGCCGTCCGAACCGATGCGCCCCGGCCGCCCGCACCGTCGCGGGCGCAGCTTTCTGGGCTGGTTCTCCGCCTTCCTCGTCTCCGGCCTTGCCGTCCCACTCGACCTTCTGATCCTGGCCCTGTTGGGATTGGCCGCGATGATCTATGTGACCCTGCCGACCCTGCCCACCACGGAGGGATTGGTGGAGGTGCAGTTTCAGGAACCGCTGCGGGTCTACTCGGCGGAGGGCGACATGATGGCCGAGTTCGGAGTGCAGCGCCGCCGCCCGGTGGTGTTCGACAAGGTCCCCCCGCTCCTCGTGTTGGCCTTTCTGGCCATCGAAGACAGCCGCTTTTTCGAGCACCAGGGGATCGACCTTATGGGGCTCAGCCGAGCGGCCCTGAGCCTGGTGCGCACCGGGGTCAAGTCCCAGGGTGGCAGTACCATCACCATGCAGGTAGCGCGCAACTTCTTTCTCACCCCCGAGAAGACCGTCAAGCGCAAGTTCTCCGAGCTGCTCCTGGCCTTGCAGGTGGAGCAGCGTCTGTCCAAGGAGCAGATCCTCGAGCTCTATCTCAATAAGATCTTCTTCGGTCACCGCGCCTACGGCGTCACCGCCGCTGCGGACCTCTACTACGACAAGTCCCTGGACGATCTCAGCCTGGCGGAGATGGCCATGCTCGCCGGGCTGCCCAAGGCCCCCTCGAGCAACAACCCGGTGACCAACCCTAATCGGGCCCTGGAACGGCGCAACTACGTGCTCAAGCGCATGGAGGAGCTGGGCTACATCACGGCAGCGGAATACGGTGCGGCTGTCGCTGAGCCGGACGGCGCCAAGCTCCACCAGCGCGACCTTGGCCTCCAGGCCGGTTATATCGCCGAGATGGTGCGCCGGGAGATGCTCCGCCGCTTTGGAGACGAGGCCTATGCCCGGGGTTTCCGAGTCACAACCACGGTGGAGTCCTGGCTCCAGCGCGCGGCCCAGGATGCGCTCCGCGTCTCGTTGCTCGAGTATGACCGGCGCCACGGCTACCGGGGACCCGAGGCCCGGGTTGATACCGCCGGTGTTAGCGAGGAGGACATGGACGCCTACTTGGATGGCGTGGCGGAGCTGCCCCTGCTGACTGCGGGCCTGGTAACCAAGGCAAATCCCAACGAGGCGACGGTCTACATCGGCGGCGGGCGGCGCGTGAACCTCGGGGTCAAACAGGTCGCCTGGGCCAAGCGCTTTATCAATGAGGGCGCTACGGGCCGCGCCCCGGCTAAGGTTACCGATGCGCTGGCGACTGGAGATCTCGTGCGGGTGGGACAGAACGACGAAGGCGTTTGGTACCTGCGCCAAGCGCCCCTGGTGACCGGGGCCCTGGTCTCCTTGTCCCCCGAGGACGGGGCCATCCGCGCCCTGGTCGGGGGCTATGTCTACGGGGACAGCAAGTTCAACCGCGCCGTGGATGCACGACGCCAGCCTGGGTCGAGCTTCAAGCCCTTCGTCTACGCGGCCGCATTGGAAAAGGGGTGGACCCCCGCCAGCCTCGTCAAGGACGAGTCGGTCAGGGTCCCGCTCAATCGCAACGAGTTTTGGGAGCCCCAGAACTTCGACCACAAGACCATGGGGCCCATCCGCATCCGCACTGCCATCGCCTTGTCGCGCAACCTGGCGGCGGTCAACATGCTGCAGAGCGTGGGACTCCCCTTTGCCACGGAGTTCGTCACCCGATTCGGCTTCGACCTGAAGTCGATTCCCCTGGGGCTGTCCATGGTGCTGGGTACGGCCGAGGTCTCGCCCTTACAGATGGCTCAGGCCTATGCCGTCTTCGCCAACGGCGGGTATCGCGTCGAGCCCTACCTGATCCAGCGCATCGAGACAACGGCTGGGGACGTGATCTTTGATGCCCAGGCCCCCCGGGGGTGCACCGATTGCTGGTTCCGCTACGAGCAAACCCCGGCCCAGACGCGCGGGCTGGCGAGCGGACCGGCGGCGGAACGGGTCCTGGACCCGCGCTTGGTGTACGAGATGAATTCCATGCTCCAGGGGGTCATCACCAGTGGCACGGCGACACGAGCCCGGGCCCTTGACCGAACGGACCTGGCAGGCAAGACGGGGACCACCAACGATGTGCGCGATTCCTGGTTTTGCGGCTACCAGAAGGACTTTGTGACGGTGGCCTGGATGGGGTTCGATGATTTCTCGCGCCTCGGGAGGTCCGAGACGGGCGGCCACGCGGGACTGGGGATGTGGATGGGTTTCATGAGGGACGCCCTGAAGGACAAGCCCAATGCGGTCTTGCCGGTCCCTGATGGCATGGTGACCATCTATGTGGACAAGCGGCGCGGTACCGAGACCAGATCCACTGGGGCGGGGGCCCAGCAGGAGACGGTCCGGGAAGAGCTGCGCCTGACGCTGTTGGGCCCGGAGCCGGTGGCGCCGGCGAGGGCCCCGCGGTCCCGATCGAGCGCCCCGCGCCGTACCGCACCCCGGGTGATGGATGACCTGTTCTAACAGGGCCGCCCGCCCGCCGCAGACCTGAAGCGATCGCCTGTGGGTCGGGGCGGCCCTGCTCGGAGTCACCCTTGCGGTGACTCTCGCAGCGGCGTGGATTGAACAACGTCTGCAGGGCGCGGGGCAGAGAAGCTAGACCGACGAGTGCAGGAGAAGGGGCTTTCCGGCCTGGGTCCCGCACTGTCGGGGCCGGGCTAGCGGAAGAGGTCCTCAGCGGCCTGGCGGACGGCATCCCGGGGGATGAGGTCGACCCCGCCGCCGGCCGGTGGGTCGGTTCGAAATGCTCGCAGAAGTTCGCCCGGGTCTTGTCCAGCACCCGCTCGGCCAGGGGCTCCATGCAGTCGTTGGGTCGGCCGCGGGCGAAGTGGCGGCAATTGAGGCAGACGCGCGTAACCTTGCCGCAGGCAAGGCAGGCGGTCTCCCGCCCGTAGTCGGCCTTGGTCAGACCAGCCCCGCAGTGCCAGCACCGGCCGATGATCTCGTCGGTCATTACTTGCCCCCAAACTTGGCCTTGCTTTGGGACCTTAACAGCTCTGCCGCCGGGTCGCCAGATGCGGGGAGGCCTGACCTGGCAACAGGCGCAGCGATCGCAAATGCGATAGGTGCGGGTCCGGGTGCATGCGCTCAGCTGTGCACCGAGTGGTCCGCACGAGTGGACGAACCGCTCCGGATGGACTGAACGGAGCGGCAGCGCTTGATGCCGCTGACCAGGCCCTTATGGCGCACTTTGCGCGGGGGGAAGTGAGCCCTTGCCATCACACCTATCTCCTGCGACGGTAGTCAACCTGCCGAATAGGCGTTGGAGGAAGCAGCGCTACGACAGCCAGTCGCTGCGCCGAGTGCCCTCTCGCCGCAGTCGACTCCGCCTTGCCCGTCGCGCTCCTGGGCTGAAACTGCGGAAGTGGGTACGCTTTGGCCCCCAAATTTCGGACAGCGGCCCCACTCGCAGCCCCCTAGTCCGCGTCCGACCTTCCCCCCATCGGTTCCAGCAGCCCTGACAAGGGTTGCCAGTGGCCTCAACAACCGGTCGGATATTGTGTCGATTCGTGCTCTCACGCACGGGCAGCCCGCTGGCAACGACGAAAAGGAGGTGGCGTGGACCAACTCGAAATCGGGGGCTTCGTCTCCTTCACGCTCGCGATCATCTTGCTCTTCGTCGGCAAGATCGCGCTCATGCGCTACGAGGTCTTGCGCCGGTACAGCATCCCAGAGCCGGTGATCGGGGGCTTCCTCGCGGCGATCGTCGTCGGGACGGTCTTCTTCACGTTCGACCTGCAGATCAGTTTTAAACTCGATGTACAGGACTATCTGTTGCTTTACTTCTTCGCCGGGATCGGGCTCAAGTCAGACATCAAGACGCTTCTGTCCGGTGGTCGTCCGCTTGGAATTCTGATCCTGCTCGCCGCGGGCTATATCGTTCTGCAAAACATGCTCGGGATCGGCGTTGCCACGGCCTTCGGCATGGATCCGAAGGCGGGCCTGATGGCCGGCTCCGTGTCGCTGACCGGCGGCGTCGGTACCACCGTCGCCTGGGCGCCCACCTTCGTCGACCAGCTCGGGATCGCGAACGCCAAAGAGATTGGCGTTGCGGCGAACACCGTTGGCCTCATCGCGGCCTGCGTGATCGGCGGACCGATCGCGAACTACCTGATCAACCGCCATCGCCTGACGACCAGTGGCGACGACAATCTGGATATCGGTGTGTCGAACGACGAGCAGCACACGCCCGTGGACTCCTACGGCGTGTTATGGGCCTGGCTCTGGCTGAATATTGCGCTGATCATGGGATATTTATTCGATATGGGTCTGCAAGAGGCGGGCGTGAAACTGCCGCTCTTTGTGTCCTGTCTGATCGCCGGAATACTGATCAGCAATGTTGCCAGTCGATTTTTCCCCCGGATCGCGTGGCCGGGTCAGGAACAGGGGCTGGCTCTGATCTCGGATATCGCTTTGGGCATGTTCCTGGTCATGGCGTTGATGGGCCTAAAGATCTGGGAACTGCATGGGGCGGTCGCCTTCCTGACCGTAGTGATGGCGCTGCAGATACTCATGTCGGTCCTGTTCACCCTCTTCGTTGTCTTCCGCTCGATGGGAAAGGACTACGAGGCATCGGTGATCTCAGCCGGATTCGGCGGTATCACTTTGGGATCGACGGCGACGGCGATCGTCAACATGACCGCGGTAGCCAAGCAGCATGGCGCGGCACATCGGGCGTTCTTGCTGGTGCCCCTGGTCTGCGGCTTCTTTATCGACATCGTCAATGCGATAGCGATCAACTTCTTCGTGGGCCTCTAGCCGCTGCGGATTTCGGCCCAATTCGATTCGTTCGCAAACGCCGATCTGGCCTTCCTGGCCAGGCGCCTTCCTCACGGGCGGGGAGCCGTAAGAGAGGTCTTGCTTCACCTTCATCTGGGTAAGCGTTGCGGCTGCCCTGCGCATTTGGTGGGTCCCGCGCGCCGTGGTGTCCGTGCCCGCCTCAGTTGTCGATGCGGTAGTTTGGGGCTTCTTTGGTGATCTGGACGTCGTGGACATGGGACTCGCGCATCCCGGCGGTGCTGACCCGGACGAATTCGGGCTTGGTGCGCATCTCATCAATGTTGGCACAGCCGGTGTAGCCCATGCTCGATCCCAGTCCCCCAACAAGCTGGACGATGACGTTGAGGACGCTCCCCTTGTAGGGCACGCGGCCCTCGATCCCCTCGGGAACGAGCTTCTCGGTCTCGCGTCCCTCCTGGAAATAACGGTCGCGGGATCCTTCACTGCTGGCCATCGCCCCCAGGGAGCCCATGCCGCGGTAGGACTTGTAGGATCGTCCTTGGTAGATCTCGACCTCGCCCGGGGCCTCGTCAGTGCCGGCGAAGAGCCCGCCGATCATGACGCTGTGGGCCCCGGCGGCGATGACCTTGGCTACGTCGCCCGAGTACCGCAGTCCGCCATCGGCGATGACGGGGATGTCGGTCTCCTTGAGGGCCTCGGTGACGTTGGCTACGGCGGTGATTTGCGGGACTCCGACCCCGGCCACGATGCGGGTCGTGCAGATGGAACCTGGCCCAATGCCGACCTTGACCGCGTCCGCGCCGGCCTCCATCAGGGCGCGGGCGGCGGCTGCGGTGGCGATGTTGCCGCCGATGACCTGGACCTGAGGGAAGGTGCGCTTGATCCAGGCGACCCGGTCTAGTACCCCCTGGGCGTGGCCGTGTGCGGTATCCACTACGACCACATCTACCCCGGCCTCCACCAGGGCCGCGACGCGCTCGTCGGTACCGGCCCCGACGCCAACGGCGGCCCCAACCCGCAGACGCTCGTGGTCGTCTCGGGAGGCCTTCGGGAAGTCCTTGGCTTTCTGGATGTCCTTCACGGTGATCATGCCGCGCAGCTCGAAGGACCCGTTGACGACCAGGACCTTCTCAATGCGGTGCTTGTGCAGCAGTCCCAGGACCTCCTCCCGGCTCGCCCCCTCGCGGACCGTCACCAGTCGTTCCCGCGGGGTCATGACGGCGGAGACCGGCTCGTCGAGACGGGTCTCGAAGCGCAGGTCGCGTCCCGTCACGATGCCGTCCAGGTGCCCGTCGGCGGTCACGACGGGGACGCCGGAGATGTTGTGGGCGTGTGTGATCTTCATGACCTCACCCACGGTGGTCTCGGGGGTGACGGTGATGGGGTTGCGGATGATGCCGCTCTCGTACTTCTTGACCGCCAGGACCTCGCGGGCCTGGCGCTCGAAGCTCATGTTCTTGTGGACGATGCCGATACCGCCCTCCAGGGCCATGGCGATGGCCAGGCGCGCTTCGGTCACCGTGTCCATGGCGGCTGAGACCAGGGGGATCTTGAGCGTGATCCCGCGGGTCAGGCGGGTGGACAGGTCCACCGAGTTGGGCAGGACCCTGGAGTGGGCCGGCAGGAGGAGGACGTCGTCGAAGGTGAGTGCTTCCTGGATGAGCCGCATGGCGTTTGTCCCCCTGAATCCGCGCGTGTGTCGATAAATAGCCGATCAGTATAGATTTGCGGCCGAGCCCGGTAAACTGCACTGGGTGTCGGGGTATGGGTTCGGGCCCTGGGACGCCGCCCCTGGGAATTGGCGCGCCCAGTGCCTCCCGATGCCGCCTTGATCCGGACCCTGGGAGCCCTCAGCGATGAGCACTGCCGTCCAGCCCTCCCTCGATTTCGGTCGCGACATCTTCACCGTCTCGCGCCTCAATAGCGAGGTGCGCGCCGTCCTCGACGGCAGCTTCCCGATGCTTTGGGTCCAGGGGGAGGTCTCGAACCTGGCGCAGCCCAGCTCCGGGCACATCTACTTTTCCCTCAAGGACACCGGCGGCCCAGGTGCGCTGCGCCATGTTTCGTCCCAAGCGCCTCCTGCTCGGCTTCCGTCCGACCAACGGGCAGCAGGTCCTGGCCCGGGCGCGCGTGAGCCTCTTCGAGCCGCGAGGGGACTACCAGCTCATCTGCGAGCACCTGGAGCCCGCCGGCGAGGGGGCCCTGCGCCTGGAGTTAGAGCGCCTCAAGCAGCGCCTCGCTGCTGAGGGGTTGTTCGACCAGGCGATCAAGCGCCCCATCCCGCCCTTCCCGCGCCAGGTCGGAGTGCTTACCTCGCCCATCGGGGCCGCTGTCCACGACATCCTGAGCGTCTTAAGGCGCCGGCTGGCGGCCCTGCCCGTGCTGATCTACCCGGTCCCGGTGCAGGGGCCCGGGGCCGCGGCAGAGATCATCGCCGCTCTGGAGCTGGCCAACCGGCGGGCGGACTGCGATGTTCTGATTCTGGCGCGGGGCGGCGGTTCCCTGGAGGACCTGTGGTCCTTCAACGACGAGGCCTTGGCTCGGGCGATCCGGGCCTCGGCAATCCCGGTGGTATCCGGGGTCGGGCACGAGGTGGACTTTACCATCGCCGACCTCGCCGCCGACCGGCGCGCCGCCACCCCCAGCGCCGCCGCGGAGCTCGTCAGCCCATCCGGCGAGCATCTGCGCCATCGGGTCATTGCCCTCTCCCAGCGCCTGATCGGAGGCCAGGGACGATGCCTGGTGGCCGTCGGGCAGCGATTGGGCGCGGCCACTCGGCACCTGCGCCTCCTGCATCCGGCTGCGGCGCTACAGCGCCGCGGTCAGACCCTGGACGATCTGGAGCGGCGCCTGCGGGCCGCCGCGAACGCGCGCTTCGACCATGCGCGGCGGCGTTTGGCCCCAGCGGCGGCTCGCCTGGTCGCCAACTCCCCGGGGCGTTCCCTTCCTGGCCTGCGACTGGTCCTGCGGGCCCTGGGGCGGCGTTTGGCGCTGAGCGCCAGCCACGTCGTCGCGTTGCGTCGCGAGCATCTGGGCGTCGCGGTGCAGGGTCTGGAGGCCCGCAGCCCCCTGGCTACCCTGGCCCGAGGCTATGCCATCGTCGCGCGGCTGCCGGACGGGGCCATCCTGCGCGATCCGGTCCAGGCGCCGCCGGGGACGCGGGTCAAGGCGCGGCTTGGACGCGGGGAGTTGATCTGTTCCGTCGAGGAGAGCCGGACGTTCGATGGTCCGCGTGAGGGGTTCTGATACGCTGGGGTCACCAGGGGATGGGTGCCCCGTCGCGGAAGAAGCCCCCGGTCGGGCCGTCTCCGGGAAGCGTCGCGGCCCAGACGATCCCGGCCGCGCCCTCGGCGACCGAGCGCGGCGCCTGGGGTCCACCCATGGCGGTGCGCACCCAGCCGGGGCAGACGGAATTGACCTTGACCCCAGTCTGCTGCAACTCGTCGGCGAAGATGCGGGTCAGGGCGTTGAGGGCTGTCTTCGAAAGGCGATAGCCCGGACAGCACCCGTTCATCTCGGACAACTGGCCCATCCCGGACGACACGTTCACCACCCGCCCGCGTCCCTGCATTAGGGGGATCAGGACCTGGCACAGGCGCAGTACGCCCAGTGCGTTGGTCTCCATTCCGCGCCGCACCCTGTCCAGGTCCGCATCGAAGACGCTCGCCGCCGCAGAGCCCGGTTCCGGGTCAGGGTAGATCCCGGCGTTATTGACGAGGGCATCCAAGCGCGGGAAATTGCTGCGCACATAGTCGGAAAGCGCACGAATCGATGCCTCGTCCGTTACGTCGAGCGAATGGAAGCGCACCTCACCCGCTTGGTCACGTAACAGCTCGGCCGCCTGCGTGCCCTGCGCGGTGTCTCGCGCGGTCAGGATGACGGAATAGCCGCGACTGGCGAGTTGGCGGCAGGTCTCGAATCCGAGCCCGCGATAGGCCCCCGTGACCAGGGCGACTTTGGGATGCGGCATGACTGGCTCCTCGTCGAGAAAGCAGGGCACAGAGTATCGCGTGGAGATCCATGGTTGTCAGCCGAATCAGTGCGCGGCGGGCAAGCTCGACGCCAAGAGCCCGGATTGGCAGGTTGGTGACGCGCAGTCCAACACCAGTTCCAATATGGAAACCGCTGGCGTTTGCCCCGATTTCTGCCATTCGCGTCTCGTTGGCCCCGCCGACGGTCCTCCTTCGGGGCGAAGGGCATGACAATTGCTGTGAGTTTGGTCATCCGGCCCCATTTTGGTGGGCTAGTCAGCGGCAGGTACCCCCGGAGAACATTATGGCTGGAGAGGACAAGATCCCGCGGCACCCGGTCGTTTTGGTGATCATGGACGGCTTCGGCATCAATCCGAGCAAGCTGAACAACGCCATTGCAGCGGCTCGCACCCCGCGGCTCGACGAATACCTGTTTCGTTATCGCTCCACGGTCCTCGATGCCTCCGGCCAGGGGGTCGGGCTCCCCGACGGCCAGATGGGCAACTCCGAGGTCGGGCACCTGACCCTGGGCAGCGGTTGCGTGGTGCGCCAGGACCTGGTCCTGATCGATGACGCCATCGCGAACCGATCCTTCTTCACCAACCCCGCCCTGGTGGGAGCGGTCCTCGCCGCGGCCGCCAAGGGGCGACCCCTGCACCTGCTCGGCCTGGTCTCCGACGGTGGTGTCCATAGTCATGTCAGCCACTTGCTGGCCCTCATCGAGCTCTGCGAGGAGCACGAGGTCAGGCCTCTGCTGCACCTGATCACAGATGGGCGGGATACCCCGCCCCGTTCGGCCATGGTCGGGCTCGCGCTGCTTGAGCAGGCCCTGGCGCGGGCCGGTGGGTCCGTTGCAACGGTCTGCGGGCGCTTCTTTGCCATGGACCGGGATCGCCGCTGGGAACGGGTCGAGCGCGCCTGGCGCGCCATCGTGCTGGGCAAGGGGCGGGCCGCGGTCTCCGCCGAGGCCGCGATTGCGACCGCGTACGCGGCGGGGGAGGGCGACGAGTTCATCCATCCCAGCATTGTTGGCGGCTACCCTGGGCTCCAGCCGGGGGACGCACTGATCTCGTTCAATTTCCGTAAGGACCGACCCAGGGAGATCGTTGCGGCCCTGGCCAGTCGGTCCTTCGACGGCTTTGATCGCGGCACCTCAGCCCTGGCCGAGGTGACCTGCATGATGGAGTACGACCCCAAGCTCGGGCTGCCCTTCGCCTTTCGGCCAGAGACCCCTGCGACTACCCTGGCCAGGGTCCTGAGCGATGCGGGGATTGCCCAGTTCCACTGCGCCGAGACCGAAAAATATGCCCATGTAACCTACTTCTTCAACGGTGGCGTGCGCGAGCTGCTGCCCGGGGAGGATCACCGCATGGTCCCGTCACCACGGGTCGCGACCTATGACCTCAAGCCTGAGATGAGCGCGCGCGAGGTGGCTGACGCCGTGGTGGAGGCCATCGAGAGCGGGCGTTATGGTTTCGTCGTGGTCAACTTCGCCAATGGAGACATGGTGGGCCACACGGGCGACCTGAAGGCTGCGACTCGGGCGGTGGAGGCGTTGGACCTGCAGGTCGGACGCGTCTTGGATGCGGCCGTGGCGGCCGACTGGTCCGCCATCGTCACGGCCGACCACGGCAACTGCGAGCTGATGCTGGACCCGGAGACCGACGAGCCCCACACCCAGCACACCACCCTCCCGGTACCCTTCTTGGTGGTGGACGAATCCCGCTGGATCTTGGGTACTGCGGGGGGGCTCGCGGATGTGGCCCCAACGGTCCTGCGGCTCATGGGGCTCCCGACGGCCTTGGCCATGACCGGCAGGTCCCTGCTGGTTGCGGAGCAGGCGGCCAAGCCGGTTCCCGCCGTGGAGCGGCTCAACGCCGCCTGATCCGCCCAGGCCGGCAGGGGCTCAAGGCGCGGTCCAGGCATTGGACAGCCTTGCGCCTCGAGTCGCTGCGTCCGCCTGGTCCCTGCATGCCAGCACCCTGCGCCCCAACTTGGCGCAGGGCGGCAGCTTGGCGCACTGAATTGGTTCCCGGCCTATGTGGCGCCTCACCCCCGAGACCCGTTAGACTCACGCCCCCACACCGCCCTCGCGCCGCAAGCGGCGCGCCGATCGGTTTACCCGAGATCACCCCGGACAACTGGAAGACTTCCTCCATGCCATCGCAGACCCTGACGCTGGTAGACGCTGCCGCCCGCGGCGTCGGACTCGACCCACTGACCCTGCACCGACCGAAGGCCGCAGTACCCTTTGCGGGCAAGTTTCGGGTGATCGACTTCACGCTGGCTAACTGCCTGCATTCGGGGCTGCGCCGCATCCTGGTCTTGACCCAGTACAAATCTCATTCCCTGCACAAGCACTTGCGCGACGGTTGGAGTGTCTTCAACCCGGAGTTGGGGGAATTCATCACCCCAGTTCCCCCCCAGATGCGAGAGGGCCAAACCTGGTACGCGGGCAGCGTGGATGCCATTTATCAGAATCGTTACTTGTTGGAACGCAGCCACGCGACGGACGTCCTGCTCCTGTCAGGGGACCTTATCTACCGGATGGACTACGCCGAGCTGATTCGCGCCCACCGCGAGACCGGGGCCGACCTGACCCTGGCGACCCGGCCGGCGACCGCTGTCGCGGGTCTGGCGGAGCTGGTCCTGGATGAGGACGACCGTGTCCTCGGTCTGGCCCAGGTCGATGATGCCCATCGCGAAGCTGGCGAAGTGCGGACCCTTATGACCGCAATGGGCGTCTGCGTCATCGACAAGACCCTGCTGCTGGAGTTACTGGATCGAGGTTCCGACCAGGACCTACCCGAGCGGGACCTCTGGCGCGACCTGGTCGCCCCCCTCACGCGGACACGGCGGGTGATGGCCTACCGCTTCGGTGAGACCCGCGGGCGCGTTACGCCCGACCGCTACTGGTGTGACTTAACGGGGCTCGACGCCTATTACCGGGCCAATATGGCCCTCTTGGAGGCTGAGCCGTCCCTCGACCTCTATCAGGAGGACTGGAACATCCGTACCCACCAGGGCCAATATCCACCGGCCCGGACCGTCCCCGGGCGGTCTGGGACCGAGGGCATCTTCGTCAACTCCATGCTTGCTGCCGGCGCGGTCATCACCGGTGGGGGTGTGAGTCATTCCATCCTGTTCCCTCGGGTGCGCGTGCGCGACGGGGCCATCGTCGACGCCGCCATCCTTTTCGATGGGGTTCAGGTCGGAGAAGGGGCACACCTGCGCAACTGCATTGTCGAGAAGGACGTCGTCATCCCTCCCAACGCCCAGATCGGCTTCGACCTCAAGCTCGATCGGGAGCGCTTCAGCGTCTCCGAGCGCGGGGTGGTGGTGGTACCCAAGGGATATGTTTTCTGAGCCTTGGACTCCGTCGCCATGCGCCAACGGATTGTCCTCGGCGTCCTGATCTCGATCCTCGTTCTGGCCGGCTGCGGCGGCCAGCATGAAGATCTTGCGGTCAGGGCGGACGAACTCCCCGTCGCCTGCGTCGCCAAGGCCAAGCCTGGCTATTGCGGGGGTTCGATTCCAAAGGTCTATTACGACTACCGCCATAATCGCTGCAGGACCTTTTTTTGGAGCGGTTGCGGGGGTTATGTCCCCTACCAGAGCATGGAGGAATGCGTGAAGCAGTGCGAGGGGCGTAACTAAACGCGCGATTCCGTCGCAGATCTCCGGCGCCGGCTTCGGATCAAGTGCCATCCGCTCTGTGCGCCCACCGCGGGAACATGTCGCGCGAACGAGCCGGCAAACGGCAACGAGCCGAGGTTTCAGCGCTGAGGCCGCTCCCCTGCCAATTGCTGAACGATGCATTCGACGGCCTTGGAGCTGTTGCCGATCGGGTAAAAGCCGCTGATGTCGTCGGCATATTGGGCCCGCGAGACGTCGCCGAAGTAGAGCTTGGACGTCTCATCGACGAAATAGACATCGTCTTGGCTCTGGATCAGGTATGCGACGGTCGCAGTGCCGACGTTCAGGTTGCCGCACGCCGTGCGGACCTGGGACAGGAAGGCACTTGCGCCAGGGTCCTCAACCAGGGCATCTGGGGCGAAGCCGCGTGCACCGCAGCCCGCAAAGTTGATTGCCAGACTAACCAGGCCCAGGCCGACGGCGGCAGGGGTCCATCTCGAGCGTACATACAACATGGTGTTGTCTCCTCTTTCGTGCCGGGCAGAACGGGTTCGTTGCCATGGCGCTGGGTGGATCACAGGGTGCAACCTGACCTTAAGATGGGGCCCATGCTGGAAGCCCCTGATGTTCGCTGTCGGCCTGCGGGAGTGGCTCGGATGCGAAGAACGGCAAGGAGCCGGCCCATTGGGTAAAGTCGCCGATGCCGGCCGCGGGGTACCGGCACCTATTGCGATTCTAAGAGGATGGTGCACCCGGACCCAAGCTTGAAGACGTAGTTGCCCAGTGCGTCGATATCCACCGAGTCAGAGCACTCGGACATACCGAGTCGGAAACCGAAATCATAGGTCCCGGCGCCGAGGGCGAAGTTGTAGCGCTCGCCTGGGAGCAGTTGGCGGATTCCAGCCCCATTGATTTTGAAGAGCATAAGTAGAGCATCGTCCGCCGGCGCCGTAGCCCGGTAAACGGTGACGTTTGCCGCACGCGCTGGATCGACTGGAACCGGTGGTTGGGCAAGGGGCCCGACGGGCGTCGAGCAGCCGATTAGGGTGATCGCGCCCAAGATCCAACCCAGCTTGGTCTGACTTCTCATTGATACTCCTCGCTTGATAGGATCTTTTGGTTTGTGAGGGGAGTCTCTCCGCATCGGGTCTGCCGGTCCGAACCCACGCGCAGGCCAGGCCGGCCTTTTCGCAGCTACGTTTGGAAGGACAAGGCTCTCGGTCCGCGCAACTGGGGATTCCCTATCGCGGCGATCTCCACGGGCGTCTCGGAGCGAGGTGACCTTGTCAACAATCCTCTTTGCAAATTTCCAGATTCGCCTGGCAGTCTCGGATACAGGCAGTCATGGGCAGGTCCGGCGTGTCGAAGTGCCGCTCATGGGCGTCCGCGCTGCGATTCTCGCATTGCGCCTTACAGTCTGCGAGCACCTGTTCGCAATTGGCTACACAGCCACTGTTCGTGCCGATGGACGCGGGATCCAAAGGATCCTTGGGCGTCGGTGTGCCTTGAGCGAAGACGAGCGGAGCGCCAAGGAGTAGGAACAAGCAATACCGCGGTTTCATGGGGTCCGAGTCCTCTCAGGGCTGGAGCGCGGCGGGGGATCTTTGCGGGGATCGGCCGCACCTTCCGATCTCGCCGGGAGTGTAACACTGGAAGCCCAGCCTCCGGTCCTAACGGCTCCCGCCATGGCGTCGTCAGGGCACTCTCGTAGTCCGCCGAATCCCGGGTCCGGAGTACTTGTCTTAGCTGGGCAGACTGTGCGCCTATCGTCGGTCGCGGAATCCACCGAAGCCGCCTCCGCCAAAACAGCCGTCGGAACCGCCGTCCCCGCAGCGGTCTCTGAATCCGCCGAAACCGCCACCGCCAAGACCACCCCCAAAGCCTCCGGCCAGGTCGCTGGCCCCGAAACTGCTGCCCCAGCCACCCTTGCCGAACGAGCTTACGCGGTCGTCACCCAGTCCTCTCGCCTCGGATTCGCGGTCGCTCCAAGCAGTCTCGCCGCCCGTAGCGTGCCAGCCGTCGCCGATGTTGCGGTAGACCTTGCCATCAGACTTCGCGTAAACATTCTTACCGACCCGCGCCGTGTCGAAGGCGTGATTCTGCCCCGTGCGCGGATTGTAGGTCTTGGTCTGGTGGACAGCGGCCGAGCCGCCGCCGGGGCCTTGTACCCTTGTGGTATCCCGCGAGAGAGAGCTGCCCCCTGGTCCTGTCGGCGCGGCGCGCGAGCCGCAGGATCGAGCCGTGGTTGCCCGGTCATAGCGCTCGCCCCGTTCGAGGCCGCCCCCAAATGGCGCCCGCGGTGTCGAAGGTCCGGCCATAGCCGGCGCTGGGCGGTGCCGCTCCGGGCGTCGTAGCTGCACCCTTAGATGACGTCCGACACGGAGTTGGCGACGGGCCAGGTCCGTCCAACGACTTGGACAAGAACCAGGCGCCAGCCTGTAACGCACAGTACGCCTGCCCGTCCACCCGTATGGCAGGGGTCTCCGAGCTGGCTCGTATTCAGCGTGCGAATGGTCGACGCAGATCTTCACCGTCATCGACCTGAGACAGGCACGCTCTGTCGGCGGTGTCCGCCTGCTTAGCAGGCGAGGACTAGGTTCTGGGTCGATTTGCGGCTGCAGTCCTTTGGCAAAGGAGTCGCCGACGAGCTGCTGGTACTTCCTGCGGTGCGTGCCTGCCACGCTCGGCTTTCGAAGCATGGAGTCCTTCAATCGATGTGCTTGGCGCAGCGGGAACGCGGCCCGTCGCCTTGCCCGGCCTCTTCGGAAGATTTCCGCTTGTGGCGATACGCCGCCAATCGGCAGGTTTGGGGCCGGGAAGCTACGTGCTGGGCGCTGCCAGGAAGTTGCCGGCAGACTGAAACGCTGCCAGGGCAAAGGCGGCGTCAGCGACTTTGACCCCCTTGCTGCGGGGCGCTTTCAGCAATGTAGATCTCAGGAGTTTCATTCGCGCAGTTCCTCTGTTTGAACGCAACAACGCCGGGAAAACTGGCTGTTACAAGGTCTCGCTGGACCCGATGCTTCATGGGCGCACAGACCCTACGCCTTGCCGATCGCAATGATAGCGGCCGCCCCGCCGGGAGGCGGCCGCATGTTTCGACGTTGGAAGGACGACGTTACTTCACCAGCACGATCTCGCTCGGCCGCCAGGACTTGTCGAAGAAGGCGGGCAACGGGCTGTAGAGGCGCAGGATGGTGAACCAGCCCTTCTTCGGGTCGGTCTGGATCCAGTTACCCTGTGCCACGCCTTCGGGTTTCTCCGGCGCGAAGAACACCGTGGTCGATCCGTCCTTGGCCGCCACTGCCGCCGGGGTCGGATAGCTCTGGCTGCCGGCGCGCGGATATCTCTGCGGCGTCAGCAGCATGGAGCGGGTCTGGTTGTCGTAGACCGTGAAGGACCAGAAGGCCGCCGCCGGGATGCCCTTGGGCAGGGTCACCTTGTAGGTCTTGGCGCCGTCGAACGGCTTGCCGTCGCTGTCGAGGAAGCCCATCAAGTATTGCGACCCCACACCGGGGATGCGCATGACCATCGCGGGCGAGTCGAGCGTATAGGCATAGTAAAAGGCCGCGCGGCTGTCGAGTGTGCGGGCCCCGGTCGGTGGGAAGGGCTTGAACATGCCGTCTTCGAACAGCGGCGGCGGGGTCTCGAACAGCGCGCCGCCTTCGAAGAGCATGTTGCCCCAGCGCGAGCCCTCGTAATAGGCCCAGTCCGGATGCGCGTCGGCGAATTGCCATTGCAGCGCCCGGCCGGTCGCCTGCCCCACGGCGGCGGCGTCGCTCAGGATCTTCTTCATCCGGTCGTCGGGCTTGAACTCCTTTCCGTGCACGATGCCGATGGCCGCAAGCTGGCCTGCGAGTTCTACGTCATAACTGGTGGCGGGTTCGTTCTGGACGTTCTCGTTGATCCACTCGAAGAAGCCGTAGTCACTGGGCGGGATGGTGTTGAACGACAACCCGCTGGCGTCGATGAACTTCATCTCGGGGATCTTCGGCTCGCCTGCCAGCCTGACCTTTCCTTCTAGTGCCTCGGCGATGGGCGTCCCGAAGCTTCCGGCCGCATAGGGATAGATCTTCAGGTTCTGCTTGATGTTGTCCACCGCGGGCTTGGGGTCCTTGCCGTCCTTGATGAAGGCCCGCAGGGCATAGAGGATCGTATTGGTCTTGGCATGGGCCACGAAATAGCCGCCCAGGGGCAGCGGACCGTCATACCCCGGGCCGACGATCAGGTACTTGCCGCCCAGACCGCGATCCGGCCCCGGCTTGCCCATGTCGATCACCCACTGGAACCACATGTCGTTGATCGCGCCGAGCCCGTCGCTCGGCTGGTCGATCACCACCGGCCCCTTCGACAGGTCGATCCAGCCAAGGTAATAGACGGTGTCGGCATTTGCGGTCAGGAACAGCGAGTTCGCATCCATCAACTCCTCAAAGATGACGATGTCGCCGCTGCCTGCGCCAACACTCTCGAAGCCCTTCTTCAACCCCAGTGCCGAGGCACCACGGAAGCTGTTGTTGTAGACGTTCAACGCGCGGGTGAAGTCGAGCGTGTCATAGACCTTTTGGGCAGTCTCCGCGCTCGGCACGCCGTCGCTGAACTTCAGGGTACCGATGCGGGTCTCGATCGCATCCGGTGCCGAGAGGGACTGGAGCGTCTTGTCGCTGACCCCTGCGCCAGCCTGCGGGGCACCGGCGGCGGCGAGCACCAACTTGTCGCCAGGCTTGATCTCGTTGGACGCCAGCTTGTTCTGGGCCTGGAGCGTCTCCAGCGGGATCTCGAAGCGCTCGCTGATAGCGATCAGGTCGTCGCCCTGGACCACCACATAGGTGGCGGTGACGGTGTCGTACTGACCTTGGGCGTGGTGACTGGCCCCCTTGTCCGCGGCCTGGGTGCCGCCAGCCGCCAAAAAGGCGGCCAGGGCGAGGGCCGCGCCGAGGACTTCGAGCCCCTTGCGGCGGGGCCGGGTCGGCGATTTCGGTCCATTCTGGTGCATTCGTGCCGTCTCCTATCAATGAGTTGGATGGTTGCGTCGGGACCCGGTCCGATGATGGACCTCAGCATGGTCACTCGGGAGTCGCGGCCCCGCCGAAACGTGCGTGCCGAGGGTCACGCCCCCGGGCAGCGGCATTGTTGTCGATCTCGCGACGGAGGTTCTACCCCGATGTCCTGGGGCCATCTCCATCAGCGCCCCTTGTCCGGCCCTGGCTTCGGCATGACCTGCAGCACGTAGAAGCCCTTGCCCACCGCGGTCGGGAAGTAGACCCGACCGCCGAAACCCGGCGGGGTGAGACCGTTGATGGACAGCGGCTCGAAGAAATCCGACTCGGCGATGATCTTGCCGGTGGCGGCGTCGCGCCAGGTCAACTGCTCCTTGTAGTTCTCGGTGAAGAGGGCAGCCTTGATCGGCTCCTTTTCCACGTTGAGCTTCATGTTGGTGAGCAGCAGCACCCGCTCGTCCTTCGGCCCGATCAACGGCTGGAAGGTCGTGGTGGTGTCGTCAACGACGAAGGCAACCTTCATCTCGCCTGTGACCTGGTCGATCTTGATGCCACCAACCTTGCGCATGCCCATATCGGCCGAATAGATCATGCCGTTCTCGGGATCGGCACCAGGTTTGGGCGGCGCGAAGCTCCACTCGCCGGGCTTGAGGTCGCCGAAGGGGAAGATCGTCTGGACGCGGCTGGCGTCGTCCTGGTGGACTGCCACGACGCTCGACGCCTTCTTGTCGCTGAAGAGTCCGTTGGTCTGGACGGCCACCCAGTCCCCGACCATGGTCGGCGCGGTCATGGCGTTCTGGCCTTCGGCCAACGGTCGGATCATCCAGCTTTCGTCGGCCGAGAGCTTCTTTGTCGCGGGGTCCCAGAAGAACCTTGCCAGCGTTTCGGCCATGCCCATGTAGATCGCGATCTTGTCGTGGTAGGGCGCGATGATGTGGGGCGAGGGGGCGGGCTCCGGCAGCGGCAGGGCGTCCAGCACTTCGAGCGTCTCGGGATCGACCGCAACCAGGACGGAGTTGGGCTCCTTCATGCCCTCCGCCACGCACTTGATGATCGCCATCGTGCCCTGGAGCGTGCATCCCACCGGGCGCGTCTGGTCCTTGAGGATGAGCGTGCCGTCTGGGGCGATCGTCAGGTGCTTGAAGTTCACGTCGGCGGCGGGCGCGTCGCCGCCGGGCAGGATGTTGTGCTTGAGGATCAGACCGGTGTCCCCGTCGATCAGCGACGATCTGGTTCGACCAGGCGAAGGCGATGTTGCCGTTTGGGAGGATGTTGAGGTTGGCGTTGCCGATCCAGTGGCCCGAGGCGTTCAGGTTGTCGAGATAGGTGCGCCAGATCTCCTTGCCGGTGGTCGCATCGGCCTTGGCGACGAAGGGCCCGGCCATGTTCGGGTCCTCGGCGGTCGGGTACTCGCCGCCGACGATGTAGAGCTCGCCCGGCTTGCGGTTGTTGATGTAGGAGATGCCCGGGTAGTCGTCGGCGCTGCGCCAGGCGTAGACGCTGTTGGCGCCGTCGCGCGAGCCGAGGAAGCTGGCGCAGGGGAAGATCCCGCTGCGCTCGCTGTCGGAGATCTCGGCGCCGTTCAGCGACGGAGTAGTAGCCCGGCGTCGGGATCTTCTGCTGACAGGCCAGCTCCTTCGCGTACAGGCTGACATCCCCGGGCAGCGGGCCGTTGGCCGCGACCTGGTTCGGCGTGAGGCCGATCCGCGCGACGCGCCGTTCGACCTTCGCGCCGATCACGGTGCCGAACAGCCGATAGCCGACGACCAGCGCGGCCACGATCAGCGCGCCGACCACCAGCGTGACGATTGTGGATTTCTTCATGTCCTTACTCCTGCCCTGCTCGCAAGCAAGTTCTTGTCGTTGAACGGCCGATCCGCCCTCGGGATCCGCCCTGGCTGCGCAAAACGGTAGGATGTGGTGAGCGAAGCGAACCGCATCTTTCGCGACCGATGCGGTTCGTTCCTCACCGCATCCTACGGGTTGGTTCTCGGCCCGTCGGCCTCGAACGCCGCCTTGGTGGTGTAGTCGCCGCGCGGGTAGTAGGGCCCCATCACGGCCTCCTCCATGCCGGGCTTGGTCACATGGTTCGGGCTCTGCGCCCAGTCCGGGTCGTTGGCGATGAAGCGCAGCATCAGCATGCCGAAGTCGGGTCGGTTCTTCGGCCCGTCGATGCCCTCGCCGCGGGGGCTCCATTCGATCCAGGCCACGCCGTTCTCTTCCGTCGCGTTGGCCGGCCGGTCCTCCTTGCGGCTGTAGACGATGGTGTAGTTGCCGTCCTTGTCCAGCGGCACCTGCATGTCGGTCAGGGCATCGACGATCTGGCCCGGACGGCATCGCCTCGCAGCTCACCAGGGACCAGTACTGGGTCTGGGCCGCCGGCATCACCTCCAGACCCTTGCCGCTCGCGCCGGCGTAGGTGTTGGGGAAGCTCGGCATCTTGCCGCGCATCACGTAGACCGGGCCGAACTTGCGCGAGAGCTGGACGAGCATGTACTCGGTCTCCGGGTCTCCGCCCCCGTCGATGGCGCCGGCATACGGGATCTTGGCGCGCTCCTCGGGGGTCTTGAAGGAGCCGAGGATCGAGTACTTGATGTTCCAGTACTTCTCCCACTTGGGGTCCTTGCGCGCGGGCGCGGTCGCCGGATCGAGCGTGGGGTCGTTGTCCTTGGCGTTCACCAGCATGTCCCATTGCTCGGCGGTGACCGGCGGCTTGGGTGCCTCCATGGGCCGGCCGAACTGCTCGACCACCTCCGCGGCCGAGAGCTTGGTGCCGTCGGCGAGCATGCCGGTGTAAGTCGGCAGCCCGCCTCCCGTGGCCGGCGTGTCCGCCGAGCCCCAGCCGGCGCCGTCGCTGCCCTGGTCGGAGAGATAGGTGCGGTTGACGAACATCAGCTCGCCGCCGTCCCGCCCGACGTAGAGGGTGTTCGATCCGCGCGCCTTGGCGTCTGCCGGTGCGTCCTCGGCCAGGATGCGCAGGGTGAAGTCACGCTTCTCGGCGAGCCGGTCGGCGCCGACCCGGAAGGGATTGGTGGAGCCCGGGTCCGGCTCGATCTGCGGCCCCGAGAGGTCCTCGCCGATGGAGACGAAGGTGCCGTGCTCCTGCTTGTAGAGCGCGAACTGGAAGTAGCGGGCGTGGGGAAAGCTGTAGTTCAGCGTCAGACTGGCGCCGGCGGGCATCGCCAGGCGGCCGATGAAGTAGGTGGACTGCATGTCCGGCCACAGGTTGGGGTTCTGGATCGGCCTCGGGTACTCGAGGTAGTTCCAGTAGCCCCAGCCCCGCGGACCCTGGAACAGGCCGTCGTGACCGTAGCGGGTGTCGGTGCGGATGAAGTTCTCCAGCGACTTGTCGCCGAAGCGCTTCACGTCGAGCGCGTTGAGGTTCTGCACCGGCACCAGGGCGGGCGGCTGCCAGGTCCCCTTGCCGAGCGGGAAGACCGAGGGCGCCTCGGTCTTCGGCCAGTAGAGGCGCATGACGACGAACATCGGCCCGTTCGGGGCCGGGAGCCAGTTGGATTCCTTGTCCTTGCCGGGCGAGTCCTTCTGCACATAGATCGTCAGCGAGCCGTCCGGGTTCTTCTTCAGCCCCGGCAGCATGGGCGAGTTGATGAGATAGCGGTGGATCGGGTTGTCGATCAGCAATTGGGTGCGGCCGTCGTACATGGTGATCGACCAGAAGGCGTTGACCGGCGGGAGCTGCCCCGCCGGGAAGGTCATCTGGTAGCTGTGCTTGCTGCCGTCGAGCACGATGCCGTTGCGCGTCGTGGCGGGTGAAGGGATAGACGGCCTCCGCCTCGCTGTTGCCGTAGATGCCGAGCTTGGCGGCGGCGGCGCGCAGGGCCCAGTCGCCGTTGTAGAAGTCGCGGCTGCCCGCGGCGGCGCCGATGTGCCAGCCGTTGACGTCGGTACCGACGCTCTCCGCCGTCTTTCCGATCTTGGCGAAGGCGGCCTTCACCCCGGCCCCCAACGCCGCCTTCAGCTCCGGCGGGAGCGCCTTGTGCGGGGCCTTCTCGCCCGGGCCGATGCCGATCTTGGCGAAGCGCTCGCGCAGGGGCTTCTCCACCTCGGCCGTGCCGACGGGCGGGCAGAACTGGAGCAGGAAGTCGAGATACTCAGGGAAGCCTGTCGTGAAAGCCATCCTGCTCGAACTTGGGCCAGTCGACGGTCGGCGCGGCCGGGGGCGCGGGTTGGCCCAGGAAGGCCGACAGCGCCTCGACCTTGTAGCCGGCCTGGATCTTCTTGCACGTTGTCCATGTCGGCGGGGTCGAAGAGCTGGGTGCGGTAGATCACCAGGCTGAACTGGGTCTCGCTGCGGAAGGACTTGGCGATGCCCTTCGGGCGTCTCCCCCTGCCAGTCGGGGCCCGTGACCAGGTAGCAGCCCGCGCCGTTGCCGGTGGTGCGGCTGCCCATGTAGCCGTAGTTGTCGGTGTAGAGGTCGACGAGCTGCACATCGTAGTAGCGCGACTTCTCGATCTCGGGCATGCACAGCACCATGGGCTCGGCACGCAGGTCGAGGAATGCCATCGAGTAGGGCGTGTCGCTGTTGGGCGTGCTGATGCCCGTGTCCTTGGGCGTGAAGACGCGTGCCTCGTTGTGGATCTCGTTGATGGGCGCCTTGAACTGCCCGGAGTCGGGGTCGATGAAGTACTTGTAGATGACGTCGTAGCCGACGATCATCGGGAAGCCGTAGAGGTAGGCCTCCTCGGCGATCGTTGAAATTTCGCTGAACGGGGCGCCGGTCTCATGAGAGGGCGGGTGCTCGGCGGACTGGACGCCAGGCGCACTCAGGACGCAGGCGGTGACCGCCAACGCAGCTGAAACGCGCCGGCGTGCGTTCGGCGCCCAATCCGCCAAATTAAGGATCTCGAGTCCCATGTCTAACGGTTCTCCAGGAGTTGGTGGATAGAGATGACCTGCGCTCGGGTCAGTTCCACGTTGGGGCGGGTCTGCGGGCCGCGATATCGTTCTGATCTGCTTAGGCTTCTGGCCCCAGTCGAGGAAATCGGTCTTGAGCTCAACGGTGGCTGAGAGGCTCCGGCGCCTTGGCGAAGATAGACGTTGTCCCGGGCGGTAAGGTCGAACGAGCGATGTGGACGGGTCGGACGTGTGTGGATTGTGCGCATTCCACGAACGGGACAACTGACATTTCGCGACAGTCCCGCCCCCCGCGCCTAGCAGGGCGAGACCGGGTGGGTGGGGAGAGGGGAGCCCGGGCGCGATCCGACCTAATCAGAGGTCAGAGCCGGGCGTTCGCGCCGCGCCAGTCCGACGGGGTGGTCCCGGACCAGCGGCGGAAGGCGCGGGCGAAAGAGGCACATTCCGTGTAGTCCAGCACAAATGCAATCTCCGTCACCGGCAGGCGGGTATCGCGCAGGAGCTGCCGAGCGACATCGTAGCGGGCCTCGTCGACCAGGGCCTTGAAGCTCGTGCCCTGAGAGCTGAGGCGCCGGTTCAAGGTGCGCCGGTGAAGGGCGAACAGGTCCGCGACCGTCTCCAGCCGGGCCTCTCGTTGGCAAGCGCCATCCAACAGCAACCGCCGCAATACCCGCTTGAGCTGGGTGACCATGTCGCCCGCCCCTTGGGCCTCCAGCAGATCAATCTCCTGCAAGATCCGGTGGTGTGCTATCGCATTCGCAGAACCGAGTCGTCGGTCGAGCCAGCTGGCGGCGAAGACCACCGCCGAGTGCTCGGCGCCGAAGGTCAGGCGGGTCCGGAAGAACTGTCGGTATGGCTCGTAATCGACGGGGGGAGGGCGGTACAAGAGCACTTCCACCGGGGTCCAGTCGGGACCGGCGAGGGCCTTCATGATGTTGAAGGCATTGGCTATGGCACCGTCGTAGATGTGCTCAGTGCCCGGCACGTCTGGCTGGTGGATGGAGTAAGCCAGCATCGCGCGTTCCCCTCTGACCGATAGCATCGGAATGGCCCCGCGGTCATGCAGGTGCAGGTAGAGGATGATGTTGTTCAGGGCGGTGCCGACATCGTGCGCGTGAAGCGCGAGCTCGCCCACGAGGCCCAGAATGTCCAGCCCCGCTTTGCGGCACACCAACAAACCGAAATGGGGGCAGCGCATGCGCTCGGCGCATAGCGCAACAAAGCGGCCGAGATCGGTGAATGGGATGGTGTTGTTCGGGTCGTCGAAGCGAGCCGCATCGAGACCTGCCTCGGTGATTAAACGGTCCGGGTTCAATCCCATCGCTGCCAGTAGTGGCGGGATGCCGAGGATGGGCGCCATGCGTACTTCACCCTCGTCGGGGAGGGCCAAATCAATTGGGAAGCGATGAAGCTTGGGAGACACGCGACCACCGGGGGCTCAGTTCAAGGAGTGAACGACAGGATTCGCTACATTCACACCATGTTAAAAACTGCGTTTGCTGCGCTTGGCTTCCGCCCATGGACCAAGGCTATCGTGGCCTTGTACTGGGCTGCAAGCAGGGTAAGGGCATGCGCGGGTCTGTACTTTTTTTCCAAATCGACTGGCGGTCGCGATTCAGGCCAGGCGGAGTGCCCGTCGCGGCGACAGCTTGCTTGAGCCGGATTGCAAGCATTTGTTCGCGTCACCCCCCGCCAAGGGCTTGCGTCTGTCCCAGAATGCCTGGCAGCGGTTGTAGAGTTGGAGTAACCTCCGCCGTCCGGAGCGGTTGAGCACCCTGATCTGTTCGTGCGGCCGTGGCTTTGGACTTGCTGTCAATTCCGGGGGTTCGTGCTAGGCCGTCGCTGCGTGGGATCAGGGGCTGCCGTCTGGATTGCTCCGGTACCCTTACTTGTCACCTGAGGAGAATAAGCACATGTTTCGTAAACCACTCGTTGTGATGTCTGCCGCTGCTCTCGCCATCGCGCTGTCCGGCGCCGTGAGCGCGGAAACTGCCGCTGACAAGGCGGCTGCGGCAGCGGCTGCCGCGGAAAAGGCGGATGTCAGTGCTGCAGGGGCGGCTCAGAAGGGGGCCGCTGCCGCCATGAAGGATATGGACACCAAGCAGAAGGCGGCCGGTGCGGCGGAGGCCAAGGCCAAGGGGCACCCCACCGAGGCCAACCGAAAAGCGGCCGAGAAGGCTGACGCGGCTGCAGCCAAGGCGGCAGAAAAGGCGGAAGCGGCCGAAAGCAAAGCCGCCGGAGCTGAGGGCAAGGAAGCTGCCGCCGTCAAGAAAGCGGTTAATTCCAAGACCGACGCCGTTTTGAAGGACGACGCCACCCTGATCGGCGGTCAGAAGTAAACGGCCTTAGGCGAATGCGGGAGAATCATGTACCAGATGGCGCCGGATTTAGGTCCGCCTTCAAGGAGTACCGGCAGGAGCATGGCTGGGCTATGTGACTGCTGGTGCGACAAAGAAGGCGGGCGCAAAGACAAGCTGGCTGGTGCACGATTTGACAGAAATCGCCTTAACGCCTGAGCGCTCCTCGCGGGTCGGTGACGGCTGGGGCCGACCTGCAAGGAGCAATAGCATCGCGCACCCTTCCTAGGAAGTGCGGGTGCCCCGCGGCTGGCGCATCAGGCTTGGGAATGGGCTGACAAGCGTCGCTGGTTACGCAGAGCAGGGACAGCGCTGTAGCCAAGACCGAATGAAATCGTAGTGGTTACGATTGCCCCTCCACTTCGGTCACGGACGCCTTGATCGCATCAAAGATGAGCTGACGGGCCTGCGCCTCGTCGACCTCTGGCACATCCCACTCCATGATGCGGCAATACTTGTCCACCATGTGGCGCACATCCGCGACGATTTCTCGGTGGTATCGGGCCAGTTCGATTCTCTCTGGGGACGTCATTAGGATATCTCCTGTGGTTTGGTTCCTGAGGGCTGAGTCCGGTACAGGCCAGCTCGGCGGCATCGCTGTTTGCAATCGAGGCACCGAGCTGCTGCATCCGGTCTGAGGCTTCCCTGACTCAGGGTTGGCTAGGGATGTAGGCGTACGCCTTCGGGACATCCATGCCGCGAATCTGGAATGCCTGGCTGTTCCAGAAGCTGCCGAGCGAGGCCTCCTGCCCTGCTGGATAGGTGCCTATGTCGGTCTCGTTGCCGGTGACCTTGTAGCTCCCGGTGCCAGCAGGGATCTGTAAGAAGACCCGGCAGGGGCTGCTATCGCAGTTGCCGGTGTCGCCCGGCGTCAGGTGAAGCTCATCGAAGCCGGATACCTCCTTGCCGGTCGAGGCGCAGGCCGAAATCAGGCCAAGGGTTGCGATCAGGCACCCGCGGATCAGGGGACGAGCAGATAGGTAAGCATGAAATAAGGATTCGTTATTCATATTGGACTCCTCGGCAATAGAGATCGCGACGGTTTGCAGCGGACAAGGCCGCAAATCCGGATGAGACGATGCTTGCGTTGCGGGTCAGGGTCGGGTCAGTAGATCACCGCTCGCCGCCAAGCGCGCCGCCGGGCACCGGCGAAGGAGAATGGGGTGCGCGGCATGCCGATGATGTCAATGAAGAGCGACGCTGCCCCAGCGCTCGCCGGGATCTCGCCCTCCAGGACCTTGACGCGGTAGCTGAGGTTGTCCCCCGCCAGGACGGGGTCTCGGAGCTCTACCACCGCATCGGCCATCGACTCGTTCTCCAAGAATGAGAGGGTCGCGTTCGGCGGGTCCTTGAGGAAGCTGTCCTTGCCCTCGCCCCAGAAGGGCACGAAGCGCGCAGTAGTCATGTGCCCGGCGATGCGCTCCGGGCGGTCAGAGAACATCACCGTCGCCGGGCTGACCCCCTGGAGGGTCAGCTTGCCGTCTGCATAGGCGATGCGCCTGGCGTTCTGAACGAACAGGAAATCCGCCATCTTGGGCGCTGTCTCGCCTCTCTTCTCTTGATCGTCGGCCGCCTCTGCAGTCTTCATTGCAAGGGACAAGGGGCCCAACAGGGCTGCGGCGGCAAGCAGTTCGCGTCTGGTAGTCATAGGTTGTCTCCGAAAGGTTATGGATCCCGTCTGGATCGGTTCTGTGTTGTGGCCGGCGCGGAGCCGGCGCATCGTGCCGTCGCGTGGGGCATCCGGTTGCCCGCGTGACGCCCATCTCGTCGCAAGAATGACCTCGGTGTTGAAGTTTGCTCTGGCGGGCGAGCGCCCAGTCCTTCACGCGCGGTAACCTTGAACTTGGCCAACCCGCCGGCCCTCAAAAGCTCCAGTTGAAAGACCCGGCCAGGAAGAAGGTTCCGATATTGTCGTACGAGCCAGAGACATTGCCCCGACCGCCCAGGGCCACCGGCACCGTGCCCCGCTCGTCGACGTCGAGGTTCCCGCCCTGCATGTACTCCGCTGCCACCCCCCAGAAGGACGTCTTGCTCAGTTGCTGCTGAGCGCCGACGCCGAAGCGCCAGGCGCTGATTGCCGCCGCGCACTGCCGAATCTTAGGTGAAACCCGCCGAGTAGGCATGCAACTCTCCAGGATGTTCTGTCATTCAGATTGTCAAGACGATGGGGCTGCGTCGCGGCGTCCGCTCGGGTACGCCCCATTCCGCTTCTCAATGCCTAGTTACTGCCGGTTAGCTATCTCAGCCTTGCAGCAGCCTCATCTTCTTCAGTGTCCGCATCACCAGATAACCGCATAACAAGGCGCACGCACTGACCAGCACCCAGATCCAGCGCTGTTCGGACATCTCACCTTCCGCCACGCGGGTCATTGTTTGGATAAACAAAAGGCCCGCCAAGGAGGCGAAAATCGTATTGTATTCCTTGACCAAAACGCGTTGCCAGTTAAAGCGCATGGAAGCGACAGACTCGCGAAACCCTTTCCAGCTAGGAAGCCACCGGTTCGCGCGTTGGCAGTAGTCGGCGTACAGATCCCCGAATTGACCGGCGAGATAGTCCTCTTCCGCAGCGACGATCGCAATGTAGACCAGTATGACCGCCGGTACCCCGACCAGGATGAGTCCGCCGTGGCCGAGAACGACCAGAAAGCCCATCGCCATGAGGATGTTGCCGAGGTAGAGGGGGTTGCGGCAATGGGCGAAGACCCCCCCTTGAACCAGCCCTTCCGCATAAACCTGCCCGTCGCGGCCGCCTCTGCGAATGTAGTCATACCCGATGGTGACGATCCTGAGCATCTGTCCTGCGAGAATCATGACAAGGCCGAGCGAGTCGGCGATCCAATCGGTCTCCAGGCTGCCGAAGCTGTATCGTGGTGTCGCGAGTAACAAGGCACACAGCATGACGAGCGGGAAGATCCAATTACGGAATCTGAAAAAGAAACTCCCGACAGCGATCATGGCCCCTTCACCCCGATGATTCCGCAAAAATTGTACCATTTGAAAAAGATATCCGCCTGATTGAATCCATTGCGGTTCAGCAGTTCGACATTCTCGTCCACTCGATAAGGGATGAGTACGTTTTCCAATGCCTCTCGCTTGTGGGCGATATCCGTGTCGCTGTAACCGTTCCGTCGTTTCATATCATAGTAGAGGCGTATGAAGGTGCGATTGAACAGCGAGTCGTTGCCAAGGACCTTTTCCACTAGTATTAGGCAGCCGTTGGGATTCATGCCCAGATTGATATCCCGGATCAATCGGTCGCGACGCAAAGGCCTGACGAACTGCAGCGTCAGGTTCAAGACGACCACGGACGCATTTTTCACCGGCACGCCAGCGTTGAGGTCTGCCTCCAGCAATGTCAGGCGACCAGCCTCGGCAAGCCCGGATAGACGCTCGCGCGCGCGCTCAAGCATGGCTGGAGAATAATCCAAGCCGACGAATTGTACGGGGTCCTGTATTGCGCTCATGAGTGTCTCCAGGGTGATCCCGGTAGAGCAGCCCAGATCGTAGACGCATGTATCAGGTTCGGCGAAGGTCGCGGCTAGCTCACCGATCATCCGCTGCAGTTCACGGTATTCGGGGATGCTGCGGTCGAGCATGTCGTCGAAGACGGCGGCCGTCTCTTCGCCAAAGTCGAAATCGGCGATCGATGGTGTTTCATCGGGGCGTGCCGGTTTCACATCAGAGATAGCAGTGACGTCCGCGGTGTAACTCACCGGCGTTTCCCCGGCTTCGATGGTTTCTGGGTCATTAGAATTGTGCATTGGTGAACTCTAGGATTTCTGAATGCCACGGCATCAGTGTCGGGCGCAATTACATTCTCTCTGGGACTGGTCTTCATCAACTCGGCAAGTCGCTCGAAATAGGTTTCGACGTCCTTGCCGTTTCGCTCATCCAAGCCTTGCCGCGCTGCCGGTCGACACCCTAATGCCTTGCCCCTTCCCACCGCGCCCGGCTGGTTGATGTCCTGGTTGCGGGCGTGCAGGAAGGTCGAAATGCCCCCCGGGATGGCGCCCGCAATCCGGGCGGCAATCCGGGCTTGTGGCAGCCCGCTCATACGCTATTGCTCCCTGATCGCTTGCGGCGGCTCGTACACGCCGGGGATCCGCTCCACCAAGATCCCCGCGTGGATGACGTACACGGCGACTGGGACGCCAAGCAATAAGCCCCAAATCCCAAAGAGGTGCTCGCCGAGCACCAACACAGCGAGAACCAGCACGGGGTGGAGATGGAGGATTTTGCCGACGATCCTTGGGGACAGCACCATCGACTCAATGGCATGAATGACCCCGATGCCGAGCAAGGCGTAGAGGGCTAGCTCCAGGGATCCATCCGATTGCAGCAAGGCCTGCAACCCGATAGGGATGGCCGAGAGGAGGACGCCGAGCACCGGGATGAAGCTGGCGATGAAGACGATGGAGCCGAGCAGGAGCTCGTTTTGCAGGCCGATCAGTCGCATGAGGGCAACGGTCAGCAGTGTATTCAGGACTGCGATCACCCCTTGGGCGGCAAAGGATCGGCCGATGAGCCGGGCGACCGTCGTCAAATTCGGGACGGCCTTGGCATAGACGCCAGCGAGGCGGCCTTGTTGGAGCCGACGCGGCCCCCCTCTTCAGCCCAACCATGTCGAAACTGATGAGGATGGTCAGCAGCAGGGCGACCCCGACTTGGGCCGGGACTGCGATCAGTGCCCGTACGCCGGTCACGAAGCGATCGGTGATCGCTGCCGCAGCCTCAGACGCGTCCTGTTTCAGGTGCTCACGCAGACTGGCCGCCGCAGGGCTTGCGGCCCACCACTGGTGGGCCAGATCCAGCTCCTTGGCGCGCTGAAAATCGAGTCGTGCGTGTGCGAGCCCGGCCGGGGTTTGGGCCACGCGCTCACGGTAGACCTTTTGGAAGGACTCCATCCCCTCCGCATAGGCGTCGCGCAAGGCGAGGTAGGTGCCAGCATCGTACGGCAGCTCGGCCGCCATACCTGCGGGACTAGCGAACCAGACCTCGAAGGCCTTGCGATATTCGGGAGATGCCTGCAGCCGCCGCCATTGCGCCGCCGTCTCCGCCTGCTCCCACTCCGCTACCAGGCGGTCCCGCTCCGCCGGGGTCCCATCCAGATCCTTAAGGGCCAGCTCACCCAGCCGGCGGTCCAGGTCCCCGGGGTCTGGCGGCTGGGGCCGGGTGGCGTTCGTTGGCAACCGGGCCAGGTAGGAGGCGCGCCGCTCGGCGACGAGGGCAGGGGCTTTGACCTCCAGGAACCAGCGGTCGAACTGCGGGCTCGCGTCACCACGGCGGGGAGTCTGGTGGTCTAGGCGGGTCCGCGCCCCCCCCTCGTAAGCGATCTCGAAGCCCGCCTGCACCTGCACCTTCAAGTGCCCGAAGCTCGCGAAGGCGCCTGTCCCCACCTGCCCCTCGGCGACGAACCGGTCTAAGGCAGCCTGGTAACGCGGATCCCCCGGGGCCCCGTAGGTCTGGCGAAAGAGATAGGCGCCCATGCTTCGCGCCAGGACGTTGTCGAGCATTTCTTGGGGCTCCAGGCGCTCCCCGTGGGCCGCCAGGAGCCGGCCCTGGAGGACGAATTGGGGAACCAAGAGGCTGGCGAGTCCCCAGAGCAGCGCGACGATCGCGACGAAGGTTCCTAGGGTGAGCCAGCGCTCCAGGCTTGGGGGCTCGCGGTCCGGGCTGATGCGCCGCGTCAGGGGGACGACAATGGCACGCACCAGATAGGTCAGCAAGAAGGTGAGGAAGGCGACCGCGAATACCTCGTGCAGGGCGTAAAGGACCAGCAACAACGCCGTCCAGACGAGGACGCCGTCCCAGGAGGATTTGGCCTCGGTCACCTTGGCAGCGCCTGTCAAGTCCTGCATCCCTCGGACCCTAGGCCCCAGTCCCCTCGCCAAGCTCTCGCTTGGCGAAGAACCAGACCGCCAGGAGTGCCAAGGGAACGACTACGGCAAAGAGCGAGAGCTGATCCAGATAACCCAGGCCGACTGCCATGACGGCCAAGACCGCGCCGAGGAGAAGGTAGGCCCAGTGGAAGTGAACCCCGGCCAGGTAGCAGGACAGGGCCAGGATGAGAAGCGAGTAGTCCGCCGCCGCTCCTCGCGAGGCGATATCGACGGACTCGAAGAAGAGGACGATGTTGATGGCCACCAAGGCCCCAAGCCAGTGAAGGACCTGGGCCCGGATCGTTGGCCAAACACGCTGTCCCTTGGCTTTGTGGCGCTGCCAAGTTCGCACTACGCCGATGCCGGCGTAGACCAGAACCAGGAACAGCCAATAGTGTTTGCCGCCGCTGTGCTCAACCTGTGTAACCCCAACCCCGACCAGAGCGAGGGCCAGCATGAGAACGAAGAGCCAGAGGTCCAGGCGTGTGCCGGACTTGGCGCCGCTGGATGTCGCGGTCGATTCATTTGGGTCGTTGGTGTCGGTCACAAGATGCCTCCAGATCAGGTCTTGTCGGGCAGCGTCTTCAGAGTTGGGGAGATGTCGATCGCACGCAATGCCGGCATTCGATCGCCGCGCCACTGAATAATACAGTTTCCGATGGCTCCGTTTTTGCGTGGTTGCGTGCCTGAAACTACAACGCCATCCTTGGCCCGAGGGACTCGCTCAATGCATCGGCGCCGTCCCAAGGCTACCGCTACAGCTTCTTGAATTCCGCGTTCACCTTCTGCCAGAAGGATTCTTTGGGCGCCTTCTTGCATTCCTCCACGACGAACGGGACGACCGTCTCGACACCCTCCACGTCCACAACCTCTGCCTCGGGCTGGCCATGCTTGCCATAGGCGACGGCCCAGTAGACCGCCTTCGGCTGGAAGCTCTCGTCGAGACCGACGAAGTCCTCGCAGGTCATCTTGGCCAGTGGCTTCTTGGCCGCGGCCGCGTGGGCCGGTGACTTGTGGGCGCCGCCGACGACCAACTTCTGGCCGGGCTTCACCTCCTTCGATGCCAGCTTGTTGTGCGCCTTCAGCGTCTCGACAGGGACCCCGAACCGCTCGCTGATGGCGAACAGATCGTCGCCCTCGACCACCACATAGGTGGCGGTGACCGTGTCGTACTTTCCCCCGGCATGGGCACGCGCGCCCTTGTCGGCGGCTTGGGCGACCCCGACCGCAAGGATCGCAGCCAGGGTTGCGGCCGCCACGCGCCGGCAGAACAGGGCAGACAGTTGGGTCATGGCTGGATCAAATTGCATGGAGTCGGTCCTCTCTGGTTAGGGAAAAATGGTCATGGGTTGAACGCTCCCCTGGTCGGAAGTTCTGTCAGGACCAGGTCAGGGCAACCGTCGGCCGCGGCATGCTGCCTGAGAAACCGCCCGCGAGTCCGACGAAGGCGAGGTAGCGGGTCACGCCCGCGCTGTAGGTCAATAGGCCGGCCAGGGTCCGGGCCCGGCCAGCACGCGACCCCCAACGCGATGAGCGCAATGCTTGTTACCAGCGCCACCGGGACGGCGACACCCGCAAGCTTCTCACCCAGCAGCATCGATCCGACGCGTGATGGACCGAGTGGGAGTACCAACCTGTTCTTGGCGGCCTCCTCTGCTGCGAGGCACGAGGCGGCCACAAGGGCGAGCGCCGCCCTCCCAGCGTGCTGGGGCAATGACTGGCGTAATTGCCCTCATCGGGCTCTGCTTTCGATTTGCATACGGGCCCTGAGCGTCCGTCCTGCCATCACTTCGGGAACATGAGCTGCACCTGGGCGCGCAGCTGCCAATCAGCGCCGTAGTCCGGAGTGACGACATTGTAGTAGCCCCCGATCTGGGCGTTCACCGGAAGCCGCCCGAGGTGGAAGATGTGACCGATCCCAGCGCCCAAGGGCACCGTCCACTGGTTGTCGCTGTCGGCGGTCCAGTCGACCGTGATGATCGGGGCGCTGGTGATGTAGGTACCGCCCTTGAAGTTGTAGTTGAGGAAGGGTTGGATCAGGCCGTTGTTGAAGTAGGGTGCGCCGCTGTCGGTGCCGAGCGACCAGACGTTGTTGATGAGTATGCCGTAGACCCAGGGGCTGCCCTTGTCCAGGCGCAGCGCCACCGCCGTTGGTCCGAGTCCCCAGTTCCCGTTGCCGAGGGCGCTGTCGGTATGGGTCGGCAGTTGGGCGATGGCCCCGACGCCCCAGATCCATCCCGAGGACGCGTCGCTGGGGGACAGGAACGCCGAGAACTGGGTGTCGCCAAGCCCGAAGGTGCTGTCCTGCTGCGGGCCGAGACTCGGTAGCCAGACCAGCGGAAAGATGGTGCGGGTGATGAGGTTCCAATCCTTGTTTAGCGTGATCGGGATGACGGGCTGGATGTTCAGGATATTCTGGGTTCCGCCCTCGGGTCCGTAGTTGAAATTGGTATTGTTCTGAAAGGGTACGCTGATGAGGTTGGCGATCGGGTTCTGGGCCAGCTTCGCCAGCTCCTCGGCACTCAGCTCCGCGCGCACGGGCGACGCCAGGATGAACCCGACGGCGAGCAACCCGACGGCCCGCGCGGCCCTCAGTCTGGCCGCCCGCTGCACAAGACCGGTCATTACTCGAGAAATCTTCATCTGCTGATAACCCCCTTTGGCATGTTGGGCGCCGAACGGCGGCGTTAGTCAATGGAGTTTGAGGACTGCAGGGGCGATGGTGTGGACGATCACATTGGTGAGCCCCGTCAGGACGAACTGCATACCGATCGAGGCCACCAGCAGGCCGAGGATTCGGGTCAGGATGCTCAGTCCTGCAGCTTGATCTCCCCCGGACGCCAGGTCTGGTCGAACCAGGGCTCCAGCGGGCCGTACAGGCGCAGGATCATGAACCAGCCCTTGCCCGGAATCGTCTGTACCCAGTTGTTCTCCATGCCCTCTGGCGCCTTGGGGCCAAAATAGACGTCGACCGAGCCGTCCTCGTTGACCTGCATGGCCTTGTTCTGGCTGCTGACGCTGGGGAACTGCTGATCGGTTTGGATCATCGAGCGCGTCTGGTTGTCGTAGACGATGACCGACCAGAAGTCTTTGACCGGAATGTTCGGCGGCAGAAGCAGCTTGTAGCTCTTCCCACCCTCGAACGGATTGCCGTCCGCATCCTGTGCGCACCAGGGATATTGCGAACCCTTGCCCACCATCTTCTCCGCCATGGCCGGGGTGACACCGGTGGCGAAATAGTAAAAGAAGGCTGCACCATCCAGATTGGCGACGCCGGGCGAAACCTCGAACTTGTAGCCACCGAAGAATGGCAGACGCCATGGGCTGTCAGGATAGAAGTAGGCGTCCTTCTCGCGCATCCTGAAGGCGATTGCCCGCGCGGTCACGGCACCGATGTTTGCGGCGTCCTCCAGGATCTTCTTCATCCGCGCATCGGGATTGAAGGGCTTGCCCTTCGCGATGCCGATCGAGGCAAACAGGCCCAGGGTCGTGGGATCGCTCCCCTCGCTGGGTTCTTCCTGAATGACTTGGTTCAGCATGCTCCAGAACGAGTAGTCCCCAGGGGGAACAAAGTTCGTGGGGATGCCGGAGGCATTGGCATACTTGATCTCGGGAGGGTTGGCCGCGTCCGCGAGATGATAGATCTTCAGGTGTTTCTTGACCGACTCGACGCCCGGTTTGGTCGAGCCGTCGACCAGGAAGGACCGGAAGGGCATCCAGTTGCCGTAGGTGCTGGGCCGCACGACGAAATAGCCCTCGGGCACTTCACCCGTGTAGCCCGGCGGCAGAATCAGATACTTGCCACCCTTGCCCTTGTCTGCACCCGTGATACCGACGTCGGCAACCCACCGATACCAGAAGTCATCGATGAGACCCAGGACCATGGGTGGAACCTCCACCACCAGCGGTCCCTTTTTCGTATCGAGCCAGATGAAGCTGTAGACGGTGTTGTCGTTTGCCGTCAGCTCCACGGTCCTCGAATCGACCAGATCTTCCCAGATTACGTCCGTCTGGTTGACCGGTCCGAACTCGCGCAGCGTGGCACGCATGCCGACCTGGTTGACGATCGGGATGCCCAGCAGGTAGGCCTGCAGCGCGCGGGAGGCATCCAGATTGTCGTAGACCTTCTGGGTGGTCGCGTCATCGGGATAGCCGTAGTTCAGATTCAGGGTGCCGATGGATGTTTCGACCTTGTCCGGCACCATGACACCAGGCGCGATTGGGGTGGTGTACTTGTACTGGGGCCGGGGCACGGCCCCCGGTGTCGAGCCGACAACCAGCTTCTGGCCAGGCTCGATGAGGTCGGTTGCGAGACTGTTCGCCCCCCGCAGCTCGGCCACGCTGACGCCCAGGCGCTCTGCGATGGCCGCGAGGTCGTCGCCCTTGACCACGTTGTAGGTGGCAGTGGCACCGTCGTATTGGCCTTCCGCATGATGGCGAGCCCCGTTGTCGCCAGCCTGGGCGCTGGCGGCGCAGAGACAGGCCACGCCAGTCAGCACGCCAAGGACATGCCGCCGCGCAAGTCGGGGTGATACACGACGCTGCAGAGTCATTGAGTATGGTCTCCAAGTCTTGGTTGAGATTGGTCTTCACCCTGGTCGGGGCAGATTTCGGTCGCCCCCCGGGTGGGGCCGGAGGCTACACCTAACGCAGGGGGCGTTGCTTAGCATTTCGGGACATCTGTGTGACGGATTCAGCCATGCTTATTCCTGGGTCTTAGCAACCTCGGGCGTCACGTCGAAGCCAACCCCAAGGCGAGTCAGAATCCAAGGGGCGCTTACCGGGGCTGAGTCCGTGACCTGGCTGAGCCCCGTCGGCCCGCCAGAAGGCTCCGCAAACGGTTCTGGACCCCATGTGGGGCTCAGTTGTTATACTGCTTTCGAGCCCCTGACCGTTTCCGGCGGGCCTCATCGGCCCGCGCAGTTCAGCGCGGCCCGGAATAGTGGATAGCGATCTCTTAAACAACCCTTGGAGAAAAGAACCATGACTCTGAAGCAGGCAATTGTTTCTTCGGCCGCGGCATTCGCACTGACAGTCGCCGGCGCGGCCCTCGCCGCGCAACCGGCAACGCCGTTCGTGTCCGGCGATGAGCCCATGAACGTCGGGCAGTCCGCCCAAATCAAGGCGCCCGATCCGGCTGCCGCGGCCCAGGGGAAGACGGAAGCGATGCTTAAGAAAGAAGCTCCGCTAGTCTCCGGCGATCAGCCTATGAACGTCGGCCAGTCCGCCCAGATCAAGGCGCCCGATCCGGCCGCGGCGGCCCAGGAGAAGACGGAAGCGATGCTTAAGAAGGAAGCTACGGGGGTCTCCGGCGACGAGCCCATGAACGTCGGGAATTCCGCCCAGTTGAAGGGCGCGAAGAAGTAAGCCCCGCAAAATTCTGCCAATACGCAGGCCACGCGACGAGAGTCATTCCCGGCTGGGCAAGAACCGACGGATGCCCGGCAATAGACCCCACGCACGGAGTTAGGAGCAACGGCGCGGCCTCAAAGGCCGCGCCGCTCGTTGAGGGCCGCAAGGTGCGGTAGCGGAAAGCGCCAGGCTAAGGCGTTCGACTGCCGCGACTGTTTCAGATAGGCCGCCAGCCCAGGTCTCAGATTCCCCGGTTCAAGCAACTCTTCGGTGAGTGCCTGGGCCTTCTCTACATCGTCCAGCGGCATCTGGTTGGCCAAGCCCTGGCGGTTCTGCGCCGCCTGGGTCTTGCGGCTCACCCGCATAAGCCACCGAGACGTTGTACAACGCCAAGGCCAGTACCTTGTCCTGCGGCACACCCTGGCCACTCTGGTAGAGCACGCCCAGATTGCTCAGGGCATCGATATCGCCTTGCTCCGCAGCCGGACGGTACCAGCGTGCGGCTTCCGGGAAGTTCACCGGAATACCAACACCGTGCTCATACATCGCGCCGAGGTTGTACTGGGCATCGCTGTTGCCCTGTTCCGCGGCCTTCAGATACCAGGCCGCTGCCTGCGGCAGGTCTCTTGCTACCGCGAAGCCGTTTTCGTAGAGCACGCCCATGGCGTACTGGCCACGCGGATCGCCCTGTTCGGCCAGCGGGCGAACTTCTTCCAAAGCCTTGTCGTAGTTGCCTACCGCGAAGGCTGCGGCGGCTTCGTCGAAGCCGGCGAATGTCGGTTGCACGGTCAGCGCCAGACACAAGCAGAACAGCGGAATATGGATCAGCGGCATGTGGATAGTTCCATTAGCGGTCGGATTGCCACGGGCCAAAATAGGACCGAAGGGCTCGATGACGCAGAAAGCGGGCGATCGGCCGAGGCTGCTTCTCGACGCTCGTCAGGTGCTACCGCCGGTTGCGGAAGGAGAAGGCTCGCCCTTCTCCAACGGATAGTCCCGCAGATTCCAACGCTTGTAGCCTTCATCGTCGAGCCGCAGTTGTTCGAAGCCGGCAGCCTTGAAAAAGGCGTAGTTGATGGCCGCGCCGCCCGCACCGAAACAGGTCAACAGGATCAAATCCTTCTTATCGAGCGGATGCTGCTCCAGCAGAGCGATCGGCAGACCCGCGTCCGCGTAGGTCAAGCTATCGGCATCTTGTCTTAGGAAGGACTCCCAGGGCTGACTCAGGCTGCCCGGTACGCGGCCGTACTTGATATTGGCGTCGTACTTGCCCGATCCGAGCCAATAGTCGTGCGGTCTTCCGTCCACGACCGGATGATCGCGGTACAGGGTGTGCAAGCTGTCAACACCCATCTCCAGCTCGGCCCTGTGGCGGGCGGTGAAGTCGCCCGGTGTCGGGTCGACCTGCGTCTCATCCGTCTCCCCGTCGGCAGCCAGCCAGCCATGCCAGCCGCCGTCTAGGATCGATACGGCATCGTGGCCCAGGAGATTGAAGATCCAGTAGGCATAGAAGGCCCCCTGGAGATCGTTGACAGTCTTTCCCTTGTAATAGAGGACCACATGATCGCCATCGTTGATACCCAGGGCCCGCACTCGATCCTGCAGCTCGCCGATCGGCAAGTGGGTGCGCACCCCATCCTCGCCCTGCTCGCGCCAGTCCTCCTTGCCGGCGAGCACGGCCCCGGGGATATGCCCATCGAATTCATAGGAGACCTCATCGGAGATCTCGATCAGCTTTACCCCGGGCTGCCGCAAATTCTCTGTAACCCACCCCGCGTCGACGAAGACGGGCCAAGGCTCTGCCTGCATCGCCGTCGCCTGCATCGTCGCCGATAGCCAAAGACACAAAAGGACGGAACGCATCATGGGTCTCCGCCAAGGTTGTAACCGTTTCGGAGTTGAGAACGGTTTCCCCGTTTTCCTCGTAGAAAAAATGCGGGCCGCGTCCACGAAGTGGAGGCGGCCCGCGCGTTTCGCGACCGACACCCCCTAGCGCCTACTCGCGACCGGCCTCGACGGCTTCTTCATGCCTTCCTCGAGTTTCTTGATGTCCGCCGGCGACAACTGCGGACGGTCCACCTTGATCGTCAGCTTGTTGAGCTTGGCGGTCAGCGGGAACGGCGGCTGGTAGTCCGCGTCGTTCACGCCGGTGATGGTGTCGGAGCCGACGTCGAAGCTCTCGTCCCATTGCAGGATGATGGGGATCGTCTTCTCCATCCGCTTGGTCGCGACCACCTTGCCGTCCACCTTGAGGGTGGTCTCCGCCGGCCGGCCGATGCCCGAGAAGTTGTTGTAACGCCATCGTGCCAGCGCCGAGGCCGTCATACTTGGATTCGAACTCGATCGTATGCTGGCCGGGCGTGAGCGCTTCCGGACCCTCCCACTTCACACGCTCCAGATCGAGCAGGTTCCACAGGAACACCGGCTTGCCCTTGAGCAGATACATGCCGAAGCCGGCGAAGCGCCCGCCGGAAGTCACGATCATGCCCTCGGCGCCGCCTTCGGGAACGGTGATGTCCGCGGTGATGGTGTAGGAGGTGTCGAGCAGGAACGGCGCATCGCCCTGCGGCAGACCGGTCATGGGCTGCGTGTAGACATACTCGTTGCGGCCGGCGGTGAGGCTCGGACGCGCGGCTGCGACCCGGGCGCCCACCGACGCATCCAGCGGCAAGACCTGATACTTCTTCGCTTCCTCCAGGAACATCGCCCGCATTTCCTTGACCTTGTCCGGGTGCTGCGCGGCGATGTCTTCGGACTGGTTCCAACTGTCGTTCAGGTCGTAGAGCTGGAAGACCTGGTTGTTCAGCGGGTCCGGATTGGCCGCGGAGAATGCATCCCACGGCGCGCGGTCGACCTTGGTGCTCAGCAGCCAGCCGTCGTGGTAGATCGCCCACTGGCCCATCATCTCGAAGTACTGGGTCTTATGCTTGGAAGGCGCCTTGGCGTTGGCCGCGTCGAAGGTGTAGGCGTAGCTGGTGCCCTCGATCGGCTTCTGCTTGATGCCGTCCACGACTTCGGGCGCCGCGATGCCGGTGACCTCCAGGATCGTGGGCACGTGGTCGATCACGTGCATGAACTGCTCGCGCAGGCCGCCCTTGTCTTTGATGCGCGTCGGCCACTGGATCACCATGTTCTGGTTGGTGCCGCCGAGCCGGGACGCGTTCTGCTTGAACCAGTCGAACGGCGTGTCGAAGGCCCAGGACCAGCCGGCCGACATGTGGTTGTAGGCCAGTTCGGTGCCCCAGGCCTCGTAGAACTTCATCTGCACGTCCACAGGCGGCTTCACGCCGTTGAAGAACGCCACCTCGCTGAAGGTGCCTTCCGGCCCGCCCTCGGCGCTGGTGCCGTTGTCGCCGTTCTGGTAGATGATCAGCGTGTTGTCGAGCTTGCCGAGATCCTCGAAGTGCTGGATCACGCGACCGATCTCGTGGTCGCTGTAGGCCACATAGGCGGCGAAGACCTCGACCTGGCGGATGTAGAGCTTCTTCGCCTCGTCGCTCAACTTGTCCCATGGCGTCAGGATGTCCGTGGGCCAGGGCGTCAGTTTCTGATCCTTGGGAATCACGCCCAGCTTCTGCTGATTCTCGAAGATGCGCTCGCGCAGCTTCTCGTAGCCGTCGTCGAAGAGATGCATGGCGCTGATCTTGTCCACCCACTCCTTGGTCGGGTGGTGCGGCGCGTGCGAGGCGCCGGGGCAGTAGTGGAGGAAGATCGGCTGGCTGGGGTCGGTCTGGTTGATCCGGTCCATCCAGGCGATGGCGTCGTCGGCCATCGCGGTGATCAGGTTCCAGGAGCTCTCTTTACCGGTGACCGGCCAGATCGCCGCCTTCGGATCCGAGCGATCCATCTTCAGGGTGCCCTCGTGACCGATCCAGGGATAGATCTGCGTGGTGTTGCGGAACAGGTTCGGCCCCCACTGGTTCGCGTCGCCGCCGACGAAGCCGTAGAAGTAGTCGAAGCCCATGCCGGTCGGCCACTGGTTGAAGGGCCCGGCCTGGCTGGCCTCGTAGGTCGGCGTGTTGTGGTCCTTGCCGAACCAGCTGGTCGCGTAGCCGTTGTCGCGCAGGATGCGTCCGATCGTCGCGTTGTCCGCGCCGATGACGCTGTTGTAGCCGGGGAATCCGGTGGCCTGCTCGGCGATCACGCCGAAACCCACCGAGTGGTGGTTGCGCCCGGTGATCAGCGCCGCGCGCGTCGGCGAGCACAGCGAGGTGGAGAAGATGCGGTTGTAGCGCAGACCCGTTCTTGGCGATGCGGTCCATCGACGGCGTCGGGATGACGCCGCCGAAGGTGCTGGGCACGCCGAAGCCGGCGTCGTCGGTCAGGATGAGCAGGATGTTCGGCGCGCCCTTGGGCGGCACGATGCGCGGCGCCCACCACTGCTTGGATTGCAGGGCGTCGTCCTTGATCACGCCGCCGAACTTCGGTTGGGGCGCGGGGAGCTGCTTGCCGCTGATGGTCGTGGTGGCGCTGGGTGAACCCAGGGTGCCGGTGATCTGGGGGGCGCCCGCCGCGGCGCCCTCCGCAGGGCCGGCGGCCACGACCAACTTCTGACCGGCATCGATGGTGTCCGAGGCGAGCTTGTTGGCGGCCTTCAACTCACCCACTGCGACGCCGAAGCGCTCGGCAATGGCGAACAAGTCGTCGCCCTCGGCGACCAGATAGGTGGCGCTGCCCGACTCAAATTGGCCTTGGGCATGGTGGCGCCTCCCACTGTCGGCAGCTTTGACGCTGCCGGCGGCAACACAGGCCAACAGGGCTAGGGCCGTAAGGATCTTCGGTCCCGGGCAACGGGACCAGGCTACTCGAATGTCCATCTTGTCTCCTTCGTTCAGATCTTCCGCGAACAGCCGTCGGAGCGATGCTCGCTCCGCCATTCCCTCGCGGGACGGGAATGGATCTCTCATTTTTAGACGCTGATCAATGCCATTTCTCGCTTTGATCAGCTTGCCGTACGAAAACGCGGTTTCCGAGGCGTTCCGTTTTCAATCGCTGAGGCGACGGAAAATGGCGCTCCACGAGTCGCGCCTCGGGGAGCGCGAGCTGATTCAAGCCACGGATGGCTTCAATCAGGATCTCCTTAGTCACCCATGCGCTGGCGCAGCACCAGCCAGGCCAGCAGGGCGCCGAGGATTGAAACGCCGCTGACGATCCAGAATGCGTGGGGGTTGTGCTCCTCCGGGATTCCCGCGACATTCATTCCCAGCAGGCCGGAGATGAAGGTCAGGGGTAGAAAGACGGTCGCGACGATCGTGAGATTGAGACTGGACCGGGTCATGGTAGTCGCCCTTTGGGCCTCGATCTGATCCTCCAGCATCTGAATGCGGGCCCGACACTCCTCCAGGCTCTCCATGTAGCGCGTCACATGATTGGATGACCGGATCAGGGTTTCACGATCGTCCGTATCCAGGGCCAGTGCCGGGTCCGTGGCGATCGGGGCCAGCACCTGCTGGACCGAATTGAGCTGTCTGCGGGTGCGAAAAATCCGGCGGCGCAGCTCGTTCAGGGTCTGGGGCGATGGAGTGGTTCCCTGGTCGAGCATCTGATCCTCCGTGGTATCCGTGTCCCGGGCGATATCGAAAATCAGCACCTCCATGCGCTTGGTCATGCCCGCAACCATGAACGCCAGCAGGTCAATCGGCGTCACCAGGTCTCTGCCCGATTGCAGATACTGGCGGAGCACATCCACGGCCGCGACGCCGCCGGATCGCACCGTGACCACCAGGGACTTGCCGATCAGGACCTTCAGATCGGCAAGGAGATCGATGTCGTCGGTCTGTCCTGACCGCATCGCCCTGAGGCTCAATACCATGCCGTCGACCAGGTTCTCGCGATGACTCAGTCGCACCGGCTCGAGGAGCAGGGTCTTGGCCTGGTCACTGATCTCCTGCCAGGAGGCGAGCCAGGCACTGTCCTTTGCGTCGGTGAGATCGACATCGATCCACGTCACTCCGCCGTGCTCTGGGCCGTCCTCGCCTTGTTGGCGGCCAAAATGGGTTATGACTGGCATGCCGACTGTGCCCGTAGAGCTTGAGAGCTGGACCTTACCTGCCTTATGGCGCCCCGAAGCGGCCGTCACTGGGGCCGGAACGCAGGGTCGAAGCCGGACGAAACGGTTGGGGCTATCGCCGCTGCCCCGCAAGTCCCCAAAGGAGCCTAGTCGCGGAGGCCCAAGGGGGCCGGATCACAGGGGGCCAAGGGCTCCCCCTGGCGCATGATAGCGATGACGCTGACCGGTCGGCTTGCCATTTTGCGACAATCTGGGCGATCGGGCACCGGGCGACACTCCCGGCGAACCGCTCACTCCGCCTTCGGGTCTCGGTTGACGCGAGCGGCCGTGAACCCCGCGTCCTTGTCCGGCAGCAACCTGACCTCGCGCTGCGGAAACGGAAAGCTCAGCCCGGCTGCGTAGACCGCGTCGTACACGGCCACGGCCAGGTCGCTGCGGACCTTGACCCAAGTGGCGTAATCGGTCCAGACCCGCAGCTCGAAATCAATGGAGCTGTCTCCGTAGCCGAGAAAAAGGCATTGGGGCGGCGGATCGGTTGCGACCCGGGGGTGCGCGCGGGCCACCCCTTCGAGCAGGTCGATCACCTTTCTGGGCGGCGAGCCGTAGCTCAGGCCTACGGGCAGATGCACGCGCCGCTGCTGATCGCTCAGGGTCCAGTTGGTTACCTCGCTCGTAATCAATTGGCTATTGGGCACGATGATCTCCGCGCCGTCGATGGTCCGCACGACGCTCGCGCGGATGCCGATGCGGCGCACCCAGCCCTGGAGATCTCCCACTTGGACGGCATCGCCGACGTGGATGGGACGCTCGAACAGCAGGATCAGCCCCGAGACGAAGTTGTTCACCACGCCCTGCAGCCCAAATCCGATGCCGACGCCCAGCGCCCCGGCGAGGACCGTCACTTGGGTCAGGGTCACGCCCAAGACGCCCAGGGCGATCAGAAAAGCGACTGCAACGATTACGTAATGGATCAGGCTGGATGCGGCGTAGGAGGCGCCCGCCGGCACGCCCATTCGCGGGTAGATGTCCTCTTGGAGCACAAAGCGCAGGACAGACGAGAACAGGTAGGCAATCGAAATGGTCGCCAGGAAGGCCACCACATCCCCCGGGGAGGTGCTGAAGGAGCCGAGCCCGATCCTGCTGGCCAGTACCCCGCTCACCCAGGCAGCCATCGGCTCCCACAGGCCGAGGTAATGCAGGTAGCGGACAAACCATGCGACGATCCCCATCCAGATCAGCAATCGGCGTATTCGGGTCTCGATAAGCCAGCGATGGCGCTGGACCATGCGCAGGCGCCGCAACGGCCAGGCCCGCAAGGCGAAGGCGATCACGGCGGTCCCCACCTCGATCGCCCCATAGAGCCACAGGGCGTCCACCGCGCCGATCAGTACGGCGGGCGCCGTAATTCGGGCCGCGCGGAGGTAGCCGAGACCACTGGCGACCAAGCCGGCGATCAAGGTCACCAGGATCACTCCGGCCAGTAACCGCCGGAGCTCGCGTCGTCCCGATTCCGCTTCCGCCGTAGGCGGACCTCCTGTCCTGCCGCGGATGAGCAACCAGGCCAGCACCGCAATACCGGCGAGGGACTCCACGAACACAATGCCCTGATCCAGGGCGGGAGGACTACCGCCGAGTGCGTGACGGAAGGTGTCGAGCGCGAACAGTGCACCCAGGGCGTAGAGGGCGGGGATCAAGACCGGGTTGACGACCGGCCGGGCAAGGATGATCAGGGGCGCCAAGGCCAAGGCGCTGAGGATCTGCTTCACCGCGAAGGGCGCGGGCGATATGTAAACGGTCGCCGCCATGAGGCCAAGGAGCAGGGCCGCGGCCCAGGGGTGATCGAATACCGCGGTCACGCGCGAAACGCCTTGGCCCGCTGCCTCCCATTCCTCCACCCGGCGTCGTGCTGCCAGCAGAGCCAGCAGCGCCAGAAGAAACAGCCCGACGTGGACTGCCATGCGCTTGGACGGATCCCGAACATACTCCAGGACGCCGGTCGAGTATGTCGCCGAGATCTGCGACAAGCGAGCGGGCAGCGAGGCCAGGGCGTCATGCCAAATTTCAGGGCTCCAGATGGGCCAACCGTCGCGCACCAGAATGCGTCCCACGGCGGCTCGCTGGATCGTCTCGATCTGGGTCTTCACGGTCTCGCAGCGAACGACCTCGGCGGCGACTTGGCCCTGGAGATCGAGGGTTTCGTCGCGTTGAACCCGAATGGACGGCTGTGCCGCCTCGATTGCGGCGAGTGTCGCGTCGATCTGTTGCAGTATGGGGGCTGGTGCGTCCGCAACCTTGCCCGAATCCCGCGTCTCGGCCCAGACGTCATGGGACTCCGTCAGACGGTCGAGGGCCGTCTGTAGCTGGGTCGCGCGCTTCGTTAGGAGGGCCAGCCAGGCGTTCGATTGGCTCAGCGGTCCAAGCCAGGCCTGATCCATGGTCTGGAGCGCCTCGAGCGATGGCTGCTCATCCAGCAGGCGCATCGTGCGGGCCAGATCCCTGGTCGTGGTCGTACTGAAGGACGGCAGGGCCCGGCGTATGGCCTCGACCTCGTGACCCGGGACGAGACTTGCAGCAAAGTTTCGGAGCAGCTTTGCGACCTCGGCTGCGCGCGGTGCGATCTGGTCGACCGGGATGACCGGGGGGGCCGATGGGGGGGCTGACGGGGAGGCCGACGGGGGGAGAGCCGACGGGGCGGGCGCCGCGACGGGGGTAGGGATGGGAGCATCCGCTGTCTGTCCTTCCCCCGCATTGACAGCGGCACTTGTTCCGAACAGGAGGACCATGAGCACGCGGACGATCAAGGCTCCCGTCCGCATGCGGAGCAGCAAGCGGAGCAGAGAGAGCCTCCTCCAATGTGGGTCTTTCATGCCCGGTGCCCGATGGAATGATGTGACTGGCGCAAGACGCGGTCGAGCGCTCGCACGGCGTCTGCAATGTCCTGGCTGAGGCGGGCGATGGCGGGGCTGTGCGCGACTGCGAGTGTGTCGCAGCGTTGCTGCGATGCGGGCTCGCGCACGGGCGTGCGCCCTGTTCTGGACATGTCGTCCTTCGCCCGGCCTAAGGTCCGCACCGCGTCCTGCTTGTACTCTCTCGTGTACTTCTTAGGTGCCGTCATCTCTCACCTCAGTTTCAGGAATGTCCCTTACCTGAGGTGTCCGTCGGCAGTAGACCACCTCACCAGTATCTCACCGGCTCTTGCGTGGCGCTGCGGAGTCCGCGCCCGGGTGGAAGCGTTGCCACTGGCGTCAGCTCCGCCGACGAGCCGCGCGCCAGTCCGTTGGCGTAGTCCCTGACCAGCGGCGAAAGGCGCGGGTGAAGGCTGGGGCATCCGTGTAGCCCAGGGTTTCGGCGATCGTCAGGATGGGCAGGTCGGAGTCCCTCAGCAGTTGCCTGGCCCGCTGTCGGCGCACCTCATCCAGAAGCTGCCGGAAGGTGGCACCGTTCTCCCTGAGGCGCCGGTTCATGGTGCGCCGGTGGACGGCGAAGATCTGGGCCACGTCGTCCATGGATGCCTCGCCGCGCAGGAGGAGGTTGCACAGGACCCGCCGGACCTGGTCGACGATGCCGACGCCACCCATGGACTCGATAGCGGCGATCCGAGCCAGGCTCTCCTGGAGCAGACGGGGGTCTGCGTCCACCACCGGGCGGGTGAGCCAGGCGGCCGGGAAGACCACGGCGGACTGTTCCGCACCGAACCGGAGGGGCGCATGAAAGACCTTGCGGTACGGCTCCAGATCCGGGGGCCTGGTGCGGGCGAGAGCGATTTCCAACGGCTGCCAATCCGGCCCGTAGAGGGCCTGCAGGACATTGTTGGCCACCGCAATGGCGACGTCGTAGATCTGGAGTGTTGCCTCGGCGGCGGGCTGATAAATGGTGTACCCAACGGCAGCGCGGCCATGGTCGACGGTCAGGGTCGCGATCGCGCCGCGATCATGGATGTGCAGGTAGCGGATGATGTTCCGCAGCGCCGCGCGCAGGTCGGGCGAGTGCTGGCCCACAAGGCCCACCAGCCCCAGGGCGGGGAGCCCTGTCCTCTGACCGAGCAGAAGCCCGAAGTGGGGGCAGCCGGTGTGCTCGACACATTGGCTTATGAGGCGGCCGAGGGCGCTGAAGGAGATCGTGCCCTCGGGATCGTCCAGCAGGCGCGGGTCCACGTCGGCTGCGGCAAAGACCCTGCCGGGGTCTTGCCCCAAGTCCCGCAGGACGCCGGGGATGCCCTGGATTGGCCCGATCCGTATGGCGCTCTCGGTCACTGCCGCGAGTTGCGCGAGGGCCGATGGGGGGAGATTCTCCTGGCTCAGGATTGATTCCTCGCTAGGTTGGCTTGAAGGAACCCCTGTCGACGTGCGGCCCGCATCGGCCTCGGGCCGAGCGGCCGCCTCATGCCAGGTCCTCGATCCGTGCCGGGGCTTCTGTCCCAGTGTCGAGCCCGCTCCAGGGGGCCACATCCTTCTGGTAGCGGCGCATCACCAGGTTGGCCAGGAGGCCGGTCCAGCCGGTCTGGTGGGCAGCCCCCAGCCCCTGTCCGGTCTCGCCATGGAAGTATTCATAGAAGAAATAGAGGTCCTTCCACAGGGGGTCGTCCTGGAAGGGGGCAGTCGCGGCGCAGGGCTGGAACGGCCTGGTGCAGGTCGCGGCGGTAGAGGTCGACCAGGCGTTCGGCGATCAGGGTGGCGATCTCGCCGAGGTGCCTGGGCTCGCTCCCGAGGCACGGAGCCGAGACGCGGAAGGCGGGGCCGAGGAATCGGTGGTACTTCTCCAGGGCCTGAATCAGGGCATAGTTGGTCGGCAGCCAGACGGGACCGCGCCAGTTGGAGTTGCCGCCGAAGAGGGGCGACTTCGACTCGCCCGGCACGTACTCCATCAGCGCGCGGCCGATGCCGGGGATGTTGCCCAGGTCGATCTGGGTGGCGTGGATGCGGCTGACGCTGCGTACCCCGTGCGGCGACAGGAACTGGTCCTCGTCCAGCAGGCGCTCCAGGACCCGCGAGAGCATGGTGTGGTCGACCAGGGCCAGGAGGTGCTCGCCGCGGTCGTTCTCCCAGTCCGGGCAGGCGCAGACGTAGCTTCCCTGGAAGCGCCCGCCCTTGGTTTCACGCATCAGAGCCTGGAAACGCGGCGCCATTGCCAGCAGCCGTTGGTCCACCACCTCGGCGGCGAAGAGCGGAATGAGCCCGACCCAGGAGTAGACGTCGATGCGCCGGGTGGTCCCGTCCGGGCAGACCAGCAGGTCCTTGAAGAAGCCCGCCTCGGGGTCCCAGAGGGAGGGGGTGCCGCTCTCCTCAGTGCCGGCGATGGCCGCGGCGATGGCCAGGAACTGCTTGAAGCAGTGGATGGCGATGTCCTCGAAGACGGGGTCCTTGGCGCACAGCTCCAAGGCCATCACGGTCATGTTGAGCGAGAACATGGCCATCCAGCCCGTAGCGTCCGCCTGCTTGAGGCTGTATCCGGGCGGGCAGCGGGCGGGAACGGTCGTAGACCGAGATGTTGTCCAGGCCGAGGAAGCCGCCCTCGAAGAGATTGTGGCCGTCGGCGTCCTTGCGGTTGATCCACCAAGCTGAAGTTGAGCAGGAGCTTGTGGAAGACGCGCTCGAGGAAGCCGAGGTCTCCGGCCCCGCGCTGGACCCGCTCGGCGCGGAAGACCTTGAGCGCACCCATGGCGTGAACCGGGGGGTTGACGTCGTCGAAGGCCCACTCGTAGGCGGGGATCTGGCCGTTGGGGTGGAGGTAGCGGTCCGAGACCATCAGCTCGATCTGGTCCTTGGCGAAGTCGACATCCACCAAGGCCAGCGCGGCGCAGTGGAAAGCGAGGTCCCAAGCGGCGAACCAGGGGTATTCCCAGGCGTCCGGCATCGAGATCACGTCGCAGGCATTGAGGTGGCGCCAATGGCGGTTGCGCCCCAGGCGGCGGCTGTCCGGCGGGGGGACACGGTCGCCGAACAGCCAGCGGTCTACGTCGTAGCGGTAGAACTGCTTGCCCCAGATCATCCCCGCCAGGGCCTGGCGCAGGATCAGGTGATCCCCGGCGCTGGCCTCTGGGAGGAGGTCGTCGTAAAAGACCGTAGCCTCGGACTGGCGCGCCGCGAGCGTCCGCTCAGCGCGCGCGAAGGGATGCTCCAGAGGGGAGCGGCTCAGCACGAGGTCCACCTGGGCATGCCGCCCCGGGGCAACATCCCAGCGGCTCCAGGCGGCGAACTTGGTCCCGCAGAGGGCCGGGTTCACGGCCGCCTCCTCGCCCTCCGCGACGTGGCGGTGGAAAGCGTCCTTGACGTAGGGGCGGGCATTGGGGCTGCCCCAGAGGCGCGCGACGTTGGACTCGTTCTCGGTGAACAGGGGCGTCGCGGGCTGGGCCCCGTACAGGTAGTAGGTGCCAAGGTCGGCGTGCTCTGCACGCACGGCCCATTGGGCCCCTTCCGGCGGGGTCTCGGTGCACAGGCGCGGGTGCTCCTTGTCGCGCCCCCAGGACCAGGTGTTGCGGAACCACAGTGTCGGCAACAGGTGGATAGCGGCGGGCTCCGGTCCGCGGTTGTGCAAGTCGACACGGACATGGATCTCTGCCGGCGATGCCTTGGCGTAGAAGACCTCCATGTCCCAGTAGCGGTTGTCTGCAAAGGCACCCGTGTCGATTAGCCCGAAGGGCGGGTCGGTGCGCCCGCGCCGGGCATTCTCGGCGATCAGTGCCGCATAGGGAAAGGGTGCCTGCGGGTACTTGTAGAGGTAGCGCAGGTAGCTGTGGCTGGGGGTGGCGTCGCGGTAGAAATAGCATTCCTTGACGTCCTCGCCGCGGTTTCCCTGACGGCTGGTGAGCCCGAAGGCCCGTTCCTTGAGGTAGGGGTCACGGCCGTTCCATAGGGCGAAGGCCAGACACAGGCGTTGGCCGCTGTCGCAGATCCCGCCCATCCCGTCCTCGCTCCAGCGATAGGCGCGGGCGCGGGCTTGGTCGTAGTCGAAGTAGCTCCAGGCATTGCCGTCGGCGCTGTAGTCCTCGCGCACGGTCCCCCAGGCCCTCTCGGCCAGATAGGGGCCCCACAGGCGCCAGTCCGTGACGCCCTGGCGCTGCTCCTCCAGGCGGGATTGCTCGGCGTTGTCCAGCGGCGGACGGCCAGTTCGGGATGCCGGTGTCGCAGGCGACGGGTCGACGGGCTGGCTTGGGTCGTTGCGGTGCATCTTGGCTTTTATGGCAGGCCGACGCCGGGGACGTCGACATTGACCACTTCGATCCTGCCCCCAGGGTTGCGCCGGGCCGCCTCAGGGTCGTTGGTTTCGGCTGTGCAGACGTAGAGGATGTGGCGGTCGGGTCCGCCGAGCATGCAGGCATAGGGGGCTCCGAAGGTCCGGACCCGGTCCAGGATCTCGCCGCCTTCGCGCACCCGCAGGAGTTCCCGGGTAGTCGGACTTGCCACCCACAGGGCGCCCTCGGCGTCCAGACAGATGCCGTCCGGAGCAGCTGCTCCCAGGTCCGCCCAGGTGCGGTGGTCGGTCAGTTCGCCGTCCGGGGAGACACGGAAGCTCGACAGGCGGTGGCCGAAGGTCTCAGCCACGATCAGGGTCGACCCGTCCGGAGTGAGGGCCATGCCGTTTGGGAAGACCAGGGGCCCGCCCACGGTTCGGGCGCGGCCGTCCGGGTCGACGCGGATGAGCTTGGTCGAGACCGTGGGCGCCCCGTCTAGTATGTCGTAGCCGAAGTTGCCCACATAGGCGCCGCCCTGTGGGTCCACCAGCAGGTCGTTGCAGTCGGACCCGACCAGCCCAGCCAGGTTGGCGTGCAGTTCCAGCCCGTCGGCCCCCAGGCGATGCAGGTGCCGCTGGGTCATGCCGACCACCAGGGCCGTGCCGTCCGGGAGCCAGCCCAGGCCCCCGGCATGGTCGGCGAGGGTGGCGACGGTGTCGAGCAGCCCGTCCAGGGTCAGCGTCATGACCCGCCCGGAGAACTGGTCCGTGAACCAGAAGCGGCCCTGGTGCCAGCGCGGGGACTCAGGGAAGACCAGGCCGTTGACGACGACATAGGTGGCATAGGTCATTGGGGGCGGCTCCTGGCGCTGGGGCGCGGCTTGAATCTGCGGCTCTCGCCGGGGTTGGCGGCCCCGCGCGGCCCGGCGAGGCTTTCATAGTAAACCCTGGGGACGGCCGGCGCTTTGCCGCTGGCCAGGTCGAGGCACGGGCCGTGCGGCCCTGCTAACATGTCCCCGCCGCCCATGATCGAGGTGTGAGACCGGATGACTGCGACGCCGATTGATGAAACCCCCTTTTTGACCCGCGTGGTTGAGGCTACGGTACGCATCGGGCTCATCGCCCTGCTGGCGGCCTGGTGTTTTCGGATCATGGAACCCTTCGTCGTTCCGATGATCTGGGGCCTGATCATCGCGGTGGCGGCCCACCCCGCTTATGTGTACCTCTGCTCCCTGCTCGGCGGACGGCGGGTCCTGGCCGCCGTACTTGTCGTGATTATCGGCCTGGTCGTCCTGGTGGTACCCGCCGTCGTGTTGAGCGGCACCATGGTCAACGGCGTACGCGACCTGATGGATGGGTTCGATCAAGGGACCATCCGGGTCCCGCCGCCGCCGGCAGGGGTCGCGGCCTGGCCTGTGGTGGGGGAGCCCATCCATGCCTTCTGGTCCGGAGCGGCGGACAACCTAGAGTCGGCCCTGCTCCAGATCGCCCCGCAGATCCGGGCGGGGGCGTCCTGGTTGCTCGGTGCGGCCGCTGGGCTGGGGGTGGGCCTCCTGCAGTTCGTTTTCGCCATCGTTATCGCCGGGGTCCTGCTGGCCCACGACCACGCGGGGGAAAGGGCCGCCTGCGCCATCGCCCGGCGGCTGGCTGGCGAGCGCGGGGTGCAGTTCGCGGCGCTCGCGGAGGCGACGGTGCGCAGCGTGACCCGCGGCATTCTGGGGGTTGCGTTGATTCAGTCGCTCCTGGCCGGGTTGGGGTTCCTGGCGGTGGGCGTCCCCGCAGCGGGGCTCTGGGCGCTGTTGTGCCTGCTGCTCAGCGTCGTGCAGATCGGCATCTTCCCCGTGACGATCCCGGTCTTGATCTACGTCTTCTCCCAAGTGGACCCGGTGACCTTCGCCGTATTCCTTGTCTGGAGCCTAGTCGTCGGGGCCCTGGACAACATCCTCAAGCCCATTCTGCTCGGGCGCGGGGTGGCGGTTCCAATGGCTGTGATCTTCATCGGCGCCATCGGCGGATTCATCACCTCCGGGATCATCGGGCTCTTTGTCGGGTCCGTGGTCCTGGTGCTGGGCTACAAACTCCTGCTGGCTTGGCTGTACGGCGATGAGGCCGAGTCCGACGGCGCGGCCGGGTCCGCATCGCACCAGGAGGAAGGTGACCGCGATGCCGGCCCTTGCCTTCAGACCCGGGATTAAGCCTGGGGTGCCGGTCCTGAGATCGCCGTCTGGTCCTCGTAGATCCCGCTTTCGCGCGGAAAGTGGCAGGTGAAGGTGCTGCCGCGGCCGGGTTCACTGGCAATGATGAGGCGGGCGTCGTGCCGGTTGAGGACGTGCTTGACGATGGCAAGGCCCAGCCCGGTGCCCCCTGAGTCGCGCGAGCGGGCCTTGTCCACCCGGTAGAAGCGTTCGGTCAGGCGCGGGATATGCTCAGGGGCGATCCCTTCGCCGTTGTCCTGCACCGAAAACACGGGGCCTTGGGGCTCCTGGCGCCAGGTCACCTGTACCAGGCTTCCGGCCTGGGTGTGCTTGACGGCGTTGTAGATCAGATTGGAGAAGGCGCTGCGCAGCTCCACCGCGTTGCCCATGAGCATCAGCTCAGGGTCGATACCCACCGCGAAACGATGGGCTCCGGCGCTCAGGGCCTGGGCCTCGTTGAGGATCAGGCGCAGCTCCTCGGCCACGTCCACGGGCGCCAGGTCGGCTGGGTGCTCGTCCATCTCCAGGCGCGACAGGGTCAGCAGGTCCTCGATGATGGTACGCATGCGCTCGCTCTGCTTGCGCATGAGCTCCAGGGGGCGGCGATGGGACGGCGGTGTGGTTGGGGCGTCCGCCAGGTTCTCCAGAAAGCCGGCAACGACCGTCAGGGGGGTGCGCAGCTCGTGGGAGGCGTTGGCCACGAAGTCGCGGCGGATCATGTTCAGATGGTAGACCTTGGTAGTGTCGCGGGCGACCACCAGGCGCTGGCGCTTGCGCTCGCCGAAGGGTGTGATGCGCAGGGCGAGCATGATGCCGCGGTTGTGCCGGGGGGCGAAGTTCGTCGGCTGGTTGTAGTCCCCTGCCTCTATCAAGGGCGCCAACTGGGACTGCCCCAGGACCTCGGTCAGGGGGCGGCCATCGTCCCGGGGCCAGTGCACGTCCAACAGGGTGAGGGCCGCGGGATTGGCCCATTCGATGCGCTGCAGGCGGTCGAGTATGACCAGTGCGTCGGGTACCGAGTTCGCCGCTTCGCGGAAGCGGCGGGTGAATCGGAGCTGGCGCTTGCGCCACTTGCGCCGGCGGGCCTGGTATTGGGCGATGGTGCGGTAGACCTCACCCCAGAGTCCACGCGGAAAGGGCGGGGCGAGACGGTGGCGCCGCCGGATCAAGGCGGACAGGCGCAGCAGGTAGAACAGATGGCGTGCCAGGTAGGGCAGCAGGACGGAGGGCCAGAGCATCTGCCAGGGCAGGCCGAGGAGCCGCAGCAGCAGACCTGCGACGACCAAGGCCAGGATCAGGCCCAGCTCGAAGCGCACCGCTTGCTTCATGGTCGAGTCAGGCAGGCTGCCGGCCTGAGTCCGGCCGGCGATCCGCGGCGGGGTCCCGCTCGGGGCCGGCTCGGGGGGCTTATCCCTTGTCGGAGAATCGGTAGCCGACACCGCGCACCGTCTGCAATAGGCCGTCGTGACCGGTCAGCTCCAGGGCCTTGCGCAGGCGGCGTACATGGACGTCCACCGTGCGCTCCTCGACATAGACTTGGTCACCCCACACCTGGTCGAGCAGCTGGGAGCGGCTGAAGGCGCGGTCGGCGTGGGTCATGAAAAAGTGCAGGAGACGATACTCCGTGGGGGCGACGTCGATCCGCTGGCCATCGGCGCTGACCCGGTGGCTGATGTGGTCGATGGTCAGTCCGCCGATCTCGACCGTATCGGAGCTGTCTTCGGGCTTCGCGCGACGCAGTACGGCGTTGACCCGCGCGACCAGCTCCCGGGGGGAAAAGGGCTTGGTGATGTAGTCGTCCGCCCCGGTGTCCAGGCCCCGGATGCGGTCTTCCTCCTCGCCGCGGGCACTCACCATGATGATGGGCAGGGCACGGGTCTTTGCACTCTGCTTGATCTGCTGGGCAAGCTCCAGCCCAGAGCGGCCGGGAAGCATCCAGTCGAGCAGGAGCAGGTCCGGGGCCTCGCCGCCCATGAGCCGGCGCGCCTCCTCTGCATGCCCGGCCTCGGAGACGCGAAAGCCTGCGCCCTCCAGGGCGAAGCGGATCATCTCGCGGATATCCGGCTCGTCATCGACGATCAGTACGCTGGGCATGGCCATGACACTCCTGGCGGGGTCGGTCGTCACCAATGGGCTCATGGTATTTACAATGGGTTACGGAATGATTACGGCTGGGTGCTGGATTGGATGCTGCGCTTGCCAAGCCAGTCCCAACAGCGGCTGACCTTGGCTTCGCGGGACCAGGCCGGTGGCGATGTATCGAGCCGGTGGCCGAACGCCACCCGCAAGACCCTTTGTTGCTCGGAGTCCAGTGGGTCCCAGTCGCGCAGGGTTTGTTCGGGGACGCTCACGCTCGGGTATGCTCAGGGCTGTCCGCGGGCCCGGCGCCCGGCCCCCGGCAGACGCACAGCTTGCCACAGGGGGCCGGTCCGTAACAGCAATGGGGGTGTCATGTCCGGGCTTGCACTGAGGTTCCTCGGCGTCGGCAACGCCAACGCCCGTTCCCTTGGCTCTTCTTCGGCGGTGCTGGAGTCCGCGGGGGTGCCGCAGCTCCTCATCGATTGCGGGCCGGATACCTTGGACGCCTACCTGGCCCGCTACGGGGTGCTGCCCGTGGCGCTCTTCATCACCCACGCGCACCTCGACCATGTCGGCGGCCTGGAGGGGCTTTTCTATCGTCTGGCAACCGGTCAGCCGCCGCCCGAGCCGCCCCGGCTCTTCGTGCCGGTGTCCCTGGTCCCCGTCCTTCAGCGGCGGCTGGCGGACTACCCCAACCTGTTGGCAGAGGGCGGGCGCAACTTCTGGGACGTCTTCCGGCTCATCCCGGTCTCGGAACGCTTCTGGCACCTGGATCTGGTATTCGACTGCTTCCCCGCCCGCCACCACGACTGGCTCTCGGCTTTCGGGCTGGCCCTCGAAGGCCGGTTCGTCTTCACGGGGGATACCCGGCCCATCCCGGAGGTCCTGAACCGCTTCGCCAGCCACGGCGAGTCCATCTTCCACGACTGCGCCCTGAGCGCGAACCCATCGCACACCGGGCTCGCCGACATTCGCGCCCAGTACAAGGAGGAGCAGTGGCGGCGTATGGTCTTCTATCACTACGAATCCGACGCGGCAGGAGAGGAGATCGCCCAAGAGGGGCATCGCGTCGCTCATCCAGGGGAGCGATTCCCCTTGGCGCCCGGCGCGCCAGGTGCTGGATAGCAGGTCCCGCGCCTGCGGTTCGCTCTGACCATGCCTGACGGGCCCGGTGCACCATCCCGGTGAGGCCGGAAGGGTCTGCACCGGGTCGGTGCGGTTTGGGCTCGCCGCCAGGTTATCAGGCCCTGATGTCCCGGTCCGGGGAGGATTGGCGCGCAGATTGCGAAGCATTCGGTCGAGGGCGGGCCAACGGCGGTCTGTCACCCAAATCGAACAAAGGCGTTCGCCTCCCGGTCCCCGATGGGCCGGGGACGAGCGCCTTATTTTTTGCGCCTTTGTTGCGCCCCGCGGTCAGCGGGGCCGTCGTGGATCGGAGGAGTCGTCGGCATGAAAGAGCGCCTGGTCCTGGTCGGCAACGGCATGGCGGGGATGCGTACCATCGAGGAGCTGCTCAAGCTGGAGCCGGACCTCTACGACATCACCGTCTTCGGCGCCGAGCCCCACCCCAACTACAACCGCATCCTGCTCTCGCCGGTCCTGTCCGGGGAGAAGACGGTGGACGAGATCGTCCTCAACAGCCGCGACTGGTACGCCGAGCACGGCATCACCCTGCACACCGGCGATCCGGTGGAGGCCATCGACCGCAAGTAAGCGCGAGGTGCACGCCAGGTCCGGTCTGACCGTCCCCTACGACCGGCTGCTGCTGGCCACGGGCTCCAACCCCTTCATCATCCCGGTGCCGGGGCACGATCTGCCCGGGGTGCTGGGCTACCGCGACATCGCCGACGTGGACGCCATGCTGGCCAGCGCCCGGGAACACAAGCAGGCGGTGGTCATCGGCGGCGGTCTGCTGGGGCTGGAGGCGGCCTATGGCCTGCTGCGCCAGGGCATGGAGGTGACCGTGGTGCACCTGCTGGACACCCTCATGGAGCGTCAGCTCGACCCCGCCGCAGCGGCCCTGCTCAAGGCGTCGCTGGAGACTCGCGGGCTCACGTTCCTGCATGCCGGCCCAGACCGCCGCCATCCTGGGCGAAGACCGGGTGCGCGGGGTGCGCTTTGCCGATGGCATGGAGCTGCCGGCGGACCTGGTGGTCATGGCCGTGGGCATCCGCCCGAGCATGACCTTGGCCCAGCAGGCGGGGCTCTACTGCGAACGCGGCATCGTGGTGGACGACACCATGCTCACCTATGACCCGCGGATCTACGCCGTGGGCGAGTGCGTGCAGCACCGCGGGGCCTGCTATGGCCTGGTCGCACCCCTGTTCGAGCAGGCCAAGGTCTGCGCCAACCACCTGGCGCGCCTGGGCTATGGGCGCTACCAGGGGTCGGTGACCTCCACCAAGCTCAAGGTGACCGGCATCGACCTGTTCTCCGCCGGCAACTACCAGGGCGGGGAGGGCACCGAGGAGATCCTCTATCAGGACCCGGGCGCGGGCATCTACAAGAAGCTGGTCATCCGCGACAACAAGCTGGACGGGGCCGTGCTCTACGGCGACACGGTGGACGGGGCCTGGTTCTTCCAGCTCATGCGCGAGGGGACCAACATCGCGGACATGCGCGAGGACCTGCTCTTCGGCCAGTCCCACCTGGGCGATGCCGGTCATGGGGGCCAGAGCCAGGCATCCCTGATGAGCGACGACATGCAGGTGTGCGACTGCAACGGGGTCTGCAAGGGGACCATCGTCGAGGCCATCACCAGCAAGGGCCTCTTCACCCTGGAAGACGTCAAGGCCCACACCAAGGCGGCCGCCTCCTGCGGCTCCTGCACCGGGCTGGTGGAGCAGATCCTCGCCTCGACCCTGGGCAGTGACTACTCGGCCCCGGAGGCCAAACCCCTGTGCAAGTGCACGGACTACACCCACGACCAGGTGCGCGAGGCGGTGCGCGATCGGCACCTGATCTCGGTCGGGGCGGTCTTCCAGGCCATGGAGTGGCGCAGCCCAGATGGTTGCCAGGTCTGCCGACCGGCCATCAATTACTACCTGCTGTCGAACTGGCCGGCGGAGGTCGTTGACGACCCCCAGTCGCGATTCATCAACGAGCGGGCTCACGCCAATATCCAAAAGGACGGGACCTACTCGGTCATCCCGCGCATCTTCGGCGGCGAGACCTCACCGGCCCAGTTACGGGCCATCGCCGACGCAGCAGACAAGTATGGGGTGCGGACCGTGAAGATCACCGGCGGCCAGCGCATCGACCTGCTGGGTCTGACCAAGGAGGAGCTGCCGCACATCTGGCAGGATCTGAGCGATGCGGGTTTCGTCTCGGGGCACGCTTATGGCAAGGCCATGCGCACGGTGAAGACCTGTGTCGGCTCCGAGTGGTGCCGCTTCGGGGTGCAGGACTCGACCCGGATGGGCATCGAGCTGGAGGAGCTGACCTGGGGCTCTTGGACCCCGCACAAGTTCAAGCTCGCCGTCTCCGGCTGTCCGCGCAACTGCGCCGAGGCGACCATCAAGGACTTCGGGGTGTTGGGCATCGAGTCCGGCTGGGAGCTGCACATCGGTGGCAACGGCGGGGTCAAGGTACGGGCCACCGATGTCCTGTGCCGGGTCCAGACCCCGGACGAGGTGAAGGAATACTGCGGTGCCTTCATGCAGATCTATCGCGAGGAGGCGCGCTACCTGGAGCGCACCGCGCCCTGGGTGGAGCGGGTCGGCCTCACTTACATCAAGGGCCGGGTGGTGGACGATGAGGCCGGGCGCAACGCCCTCTACGGGCGCTTCCTGGCCTCGCAGGTGCTGGCCCAGGTGGACCCCTGGAAGGAGCGGGCCGCCGGGGCCGGGGGGCACGAGTTCGCGCCCCTGGCCGAGGTCGCCGATTAGGCGGCCGACACCTGCTGCGTTGGAATTGCCGGGGAGTAACGGGGCTGGATCACCATGGATCTTCAGGATTGTTCGACGTTTTAATATGTTACATGTGACTTCTTTGCTATGGCTTCAAGCGTTCTGGCCGAGACGGGACAGGGGCCTTGGCAGGCGCGAGGTTGCGGGGGCCGATTTGCCGCCGTCGGCGGGGGCCAACGAAGCGGGGCACCCATATCCGGACCGAGTTTATGAGGAGAATCCTGTAACTCATTAAGAATCGAGTTGATGCTGCCCACTTACCCTCAGCCGGCGGTTCGCTTGGCTCCTGCCGCCCACTCCGAACTTCACAAGGACCGAGGAACCATGATGCCGACAGTCGAAGAGAACACAGCCTGGATCGAGGTCGGCGCCGTGACCGATATCCCCCGCCTGGGGGCCCGGGTGGTGCGCCGGGTAGGGGGCGATATCGCCCTGTTCCGCAACGCCGAGGACGAGGTCTTCGCCCTGCTCAACCGCTGCCCGCACAAGGGCGGACCCCTGCCGGAGGGCATCGTCTATGGGCGCACTGTCGCCTGCCCCCTGCACAACTGGTGCCTAGACCTGCACTCGGGTCAGGCCCAGGCCCCGGACGAGGGCTGCGCCCCCAGCTTCCCGGTGCGGGTGGCGGAGGGCAGAGTCTGGTTGTCGCCTTGGCCAGATCAGTGTCCCGGCCATGATTGCTGAGGTCTTGCCTCAACCCCTGGTGGTGGGCGGGCGGGTCATCGCCACAGATCACCTTGGCTACCTGCTCGATCCCGGCGACTGGGAACCATCGGTGGCTGAGGCCATCGCCGCACGGGACGGATTGACCTTGGGCGATGAGCACCTAGGTGTGATCAGCCTGGTGCGGGAGCACTACGAACATTGCCAGATGGTCCCGGATGTGCGCACCCTGCTCAGGGGGCATGGGCGGGGTCTTGGGCGAGGCACGGGCCACCCGGTACTACCTCTATGCGCTGCTTCCCTGCGGCTATGGGTCCCAGCTGTGGAAGATCGCGGGCATGACCATGCCGCGCAAGGTAATGCTGGATGTCTGAGCGTCGAACGGCATTGGTCTCCGGCTCCGCCCCGGCGCGCTGGCGCGCTGGCGCGGGACCCCGCATGTTGTTGGGGTGGAACTGGCTATAATCGGCCATCCCTGGGGCCGTGCTCCGCGTGCGGCCGCCCCGGGTTCAACCCGGCCGGCCCTGGCCGAATCAGAACGAGACCGAAGGAGAGTAGAGACCCATGCAAGTTTCAGACGCAATGAGCCGCTCCGCGCGCACCATCGGCCCGGATACCAAGGTGCTGGAGGTGGCATCCCTGATGTGCCTGTACCGCTTCCACGGCTTGCCGGTGGTGGACGCGGACGACCAGCTCGTTGGGGTGATCGCGGAGAAGGACGTCCTTTACAGCCTCTTCCCGAAGATCGATCAGCTCATGTCCGAGGGAATGGCCAACGTGGATCTGGACGAGGCCATGGGCGAGTACAAGAATGTCTTGGATCTGCCGACGTCAGCCTTGATGGCGCGCAACCCCGTCTCGGTACCCTCGGACATGCACCTGTTGCGGGCGGCCACCATCATGGTGCGCCACGGCTTCCGGCGTATCCCGGTGGTGGACGACGGCAAGCTGGTAGGGGTCTTGAGTCTGGGCGACGTGCACAAGGCCATCTTCCACGCCAATATGGCTGGGCACCTCAAGGGCGGCTAGGCCGCTCGACTTGGTGCGACTCCGCACTCACCGGGTCGCACCCTTGCCACCAGACCCGGCTCGACCTCGGCCGAGGCGCAGATGTTTGGCGCGCCGGTTTGAGCACTTCCGGCCCGCGTCCTGCTGGCGTTAGGTTCCACATTTACCCTATCCGTTTGCCTGCCGTCGTCCCCGCGTCGGCAGGCTCGGCGGCGGTTCCTCAATGCCGGCCGCGATGACCCTACTCCATCCGGTGCGCACCACCTGCCCCTACTGCGGGGTGGGGTGTGGTGTCCTCGTTACCCCGGGACCAAACGAATTCTTCGCCGTGGCCGGTGACCCCGACCACCCGGCCAATCTGGGGCGCCTGTGCTCCAAGGGTGCGGCCCTCGGGGAGACCCTGGGTACGGCCGGGCGCCTGCTCCAGCCCCGCATCGACGGCCAGGAGGTGAGCTGGAGCCAGGCCCTGGACCAGGTGGCGGAGCGCCTGGGTGAGGTGATCGCACGCCACGGCCCGGATGCGGTGGCCTTCTATGTCTCCGGGCAGCTCCTGACGGAGGACTACTATGTGGCCAACAAGCTGATGAAGGGCTTCATTGGCAGCGGCAACATCGACACCAACTCGCGCCTGTGCATGTCGTCCTCCGTGGCCGCCTACAAGCGCGCCTTTGGCGCGGACACCGTCCCCTGCGACTACCGGGACCTGGAGCTGGCGGACCTTGTTGTCCTGGTCGGCTCCAACGCGGCCTGGTGTCACCCCGTGGTCTATCAGCGCCTCTGCGCCGCCCGCAAAGCGCGCCCCGGACTCAAGCTCGTGGTCATCGACCCCAGGCGCACCGCGACTTGCGAGGACGCGGACCTGCACCTGGCATTGACACCTGGGACCGATACCCTCTTGTTCAACGGCCTGCTGGACTATCTGCGTCGCGAGGATGCCCTGGACTGGGGCTTTCTGGAGGTATCGACCCAAGGCTTCGCTGCGGCCCTCGCCCAGGCCCGGACCGAGGCCCCGTCGATCCCGGCTGTGGCTGCGGGCTGCGGCCTTCCCGAGGCCCAGGTCGCGGAGTTCTTCCGCAGCTTTGCCCGGACCGAGCGCTGCGTGACCCTCTACAGCCAGGGAGTCAATCAGTGGTCCTTTGGCACGGACAAGGCCAATGCCATCATCAATTGCCACCTGGCGACTGGGCGCATCGGACGGCCTGGCATGGGGCCCTTTTCCATCACAGGACAGCCCAACGCCATGGGCGGGCGAGAGGTGGGCGGTCTGGCTAACCAGCTTGCCGCGCACATGGACTTCACCCCCGAGGACCGCGCCCGGGTGGCGGGGTTCTGGGGCAGCGACCGACTGGCCAAGGGTCCGGGGCTCAAGGCGGTGGACCTGTTCCGTGGCGTGGAGCAGGGGACCATCAAAGCGGTCTGGATCATGGCCGCCAACCCGGCGGTGAGCCTGCCGGACGCGGACCGGGTGCGCGCCGCCCTAAAAGGGTGCGAGCCGGTGATCGTCTCGGACATGACCGCCGAGACAGACACCGCTGCCTGTGCCCAGATCCTGCTCCCCGCCGCCTCCTGGGGGGAAAAGGAGGGCACTGTGACCAACTCTGAGCGCTGCATCTCCCGCCAGCGGGCCTTTACCGCGGCACCGGGGGAGGCCAAGCCGGACTGGTGGATGCTCACAGAGGTGGCGCATCGCCTGGGCCATGGACGGGCCTTTCCCTACAAGACCGCGGCGGACGTGTTCCGCGAGCATGCCGCTCTTACGGCACTGGACAACGCCGGTGCGCGGGACCTGGACCTGGGTGCCCTGGCCGACCTGGACGAGGCCGCCTACGGCGCCTTGGCCCCGACCCAGTGGCCGACGCCGGCAGGCAGGTCCGATGTACCCCGGCTGTTCGCTGATGGCCGCTTCTATACCGACAACGGCAAGGCCCGCTTCGTGACCGTGACCACCAGGGCGCCGACCCATGCCACCGACGCGGACTATCCTTTGGCGCTCAACACGGGACGGGTGCGCGACCAGTGGCACACCATGACGCGTACCGCCAGGGCGGCGCGGCTCAATGCGCATACGCCGGAGCCCTTCGTCTAGGTCCACCCGGTCGATGCGGTGAACTGGGCCCTGACCGACGGCGACCTGGCCCGTATCGAGAGCCGCTGGGGCCGGATGCTCGCCCGAGTGGTCTGCGACGCAGGCCAGCGGCGTGGTTCGGTCTTTGTCCCCATGCATTGGAGCGACGCCTTTGCCCGGGCGGCCCGGGTGGGCTCCCTGGTCAATCCTGTGGTGGATCCGGTCTCGGGTCGGCCGGAGTCGAAGCACACCCCGGTGCGGGTCGGGCCTTTCGCCGCCGCTTGGCACGCCTTTGTCCTGTCTCGCCAGCCGCTTGATCTGCCAGAGGCGGACTGGTGTGTGCGCATCGCCGCCCGGGATCACTGGCGCTACGAGCTGGCCGGGGCCTTGTCTATCCCCGACTTTGGGTCCTGGGCACGGGGTTTGCTCGGCGAAGGCAACGCCGGGTCCAGCGAATGGCTGGATTTCACGGACCCGGCGGCGGGTCGCTATTGCGGTGCTCGCTTGGAGGGTAGTCGCCTTGCGGGTTGCGTCTTTGCCGGGCCTGGATCGGCCCTGCCGGGCCGTGCCTGGCTCGGAGGGCTTTTTGACCGGGCGCTCCTCGCCGGCTCTGAGCGGATCTCGATACTAGCCGGGAAGCCCGATCGCGGGGGCCGAGATGCCGGCGAGACGGTCTGCGCCTGTTTCAACGTGGGGCTCAACACCATCCGCGCCTCCATTCGTGAGGGTCGCACAGTCTCTGTGGAGGCGATCGGCGCCGTCCTGCAGGCAGGCACCAACTGCGGCTCCTGCCTGCCCGAGCTTGCCCGCATCCTAGGCAGCGAGGGGCGTGTCGCGGCCTAGGAGCCTGTCGGACACAGGATGAATCTACAGCGGAAGTCATCCCTGACCCGAATGGCACTGACTTAAGCGCGCCAGTCTGCAAAAACAGATAGTTGCGCATGTTTTTCGGGGAAAAATTCAGCGCTGCTTTTTCGGGAGTCCATGTTCGCGTACCTCCTCTCGCGCCGCCTGTCTCGGTTTCGTCAGCAGTGGAAATGGCTTCAAGACCGAATACGCGCAGAGCCTGATCGACAACTTCTCGGCCAAGGAGAAGACGCCGCACATCGCCATTTCGGTGGACATGCTCGACACCGGGATCGACATCCCCGAGGTCGTCAATCTGGTCTTCTTCAAGCTGGTGCGCTCGAAGACCAAGTTCTGGCAAATGCTCGGCCGCGGCACGCGCCTCTGCCCGGACCTGTTCGGCCCGGGCAAGGACAAGGAGTTCTTCTGCGTCTTCGACTACTGCCAGAACCTGGAGTACTTCAGCCAGAACCTCCCGGCGACCGAGGGCGCGCTGGGTGAGTCGCTCGGCAAGCGGCTGTTCAAGGCGCGGCTGGAGTTGATCGGCGAGCTGGACCATCGGGGCGCTGGAGATGCACGGCCGAGGTTGTCCGGGAGCCCAGGCGCTACGCTACGACAACCCGGAGACGAACGACGAGGTTCGCGCGCTCGGTCGCCGAGCTGCTGCAGCGGGAGACCGCGGCGATGAACCTCGACAACTTCGTCGTGCGGCCGCAGGCGGCGCATCGTCGAGAAATACGCCAAGCCCGAGGCCTGGGCGGACTTGTCACCGGAGGCGCTCTCCGAGCTGGCCCATCAGGTGGCGGGCCTGCCGTCGGAGCTCGACCCGGAAGGCGAGGAGGCCAAGCGGTTCGACCTGCTGATCCTGAACCTCCAGCTCGCCATGCTGCGGGCGGAGCCCGGCTTCGCTCGCCTGCGCGATCAGGTCAAGGAGCTCGCCGGGCTGCTGGAAGAGAAGTCGGCGATTCCGATGGTGCGCGACCAGATGGCGCTCATCCAGGACGTGCAGACCGACGAGTGGTGGCAGGACGTGACCGTCCCGATGCTCGAAGGGATGCGCCGACGCCTGCGCGATCTGATCAAGCTCATCGAAAAGCAGAAGCGCAAGCCCATCTACACCGACTTCGAGGACGAGATGGGCGGGGAGACCGCGGTCGAGCTGCCCGGCTTCGGCCAGGGCACGGACTACGCGAAGTTCCGGGCCAAGGCGCAGGCATTCCTGCGCGCGCACCAGGATCACGTTGCCGTCAACAAGCTGCGGATGAACAAGGCGCTCACGGCGACCGATCTCGCGGAGCTGGAGCGCATGCTCGTCGGAGAGCGGGGTTGGCGCTCCCGACGACATTCAGCGCGCGGCCGAGGAGTCGCAAGGGCTGGGGCTCTTCGTGCGGTCACTGGTTGGCCTCGACCGTCAAGCGGCCAAGGAAGCGCTTGGCCGGGTTCCTCGACGGCAAGACGCTGGAGCGCCAACCAGATCGAGTTCGTGAACCTGATCGTGAACCACCTCACCGAGCACGGCGTGATGGAAGCGGCGATGCTCTACGAGTCGCCGTTCACGGACCTGACGCCGCGCGGGCCGGACGGACTCTTCAGCTCCGCCCAGGTTGACGAGCTGCTGGCCGCAATCGAGCAGGTCCAGCGTGGAGCCATTGCGGCATGAGCGCATCCGCTTCCTAGGGCAGGCGGCGCTGTTGGCGGAGGGCAGGGCAGCGGCGGGACGGCTTCAGATGGGGCCTGGGGCGCGGATGCCCCCAGGCCCGAGCTCGGGATCACTGCCCGGCGAGCATGGCCCGCAGCATCCAGGCGGTCTTCTCGTGGACTTGCATTCGTTGGGTGAGCAGGTCTGCGGTCGGCTCGTCGTGGGCCTCGTCGATCAACGGGAAGATCGTACGGGCGGTACGCACCACCGTCTCTTGATCCTTCGCCAACTGCCCGATCATCTCCAGCGCCGTGGGGCGGCCTGCGGCGTCCTGGACGCTGCTCAGCTCGGCGAAATCCCGGTAGGAACCGGGTGCCGGGAATCCAAGGGCACGAATACGCTCGGCGATCAGATCCACCGCCAAGGCAAGCTCCGTATACTGGGCCTCAAACATCAGGTGCAAGGTGTTGAACATCGGGCCTTCCACGTTCCAGTGGAAGTTATGGGTCTTGAGGTACAGGGTGTAGGTGTCGGCAAGGACCCGGCTCAGCCCCTCCGCGATGGCTTGGCGCTGAGTATCCGGGATCCCGATATCGATCTGCGTGTAAGGATTCATAGCTAACCTCCGGTCTGAGAAAGGCTTAGTACGGGAGCCGAGGCCACAGCGGGCCTGCATCGTCACCGTCGGCCAAAATATGGTTGCTATCGGTATCCGGCCAAAATCGCTTGTCCTGCTCGCGGCATTCGGTGCTGCCGATCATGCGGAAGATGAGTCTGGCGTTCCGTTGGGCGGGGCCAGATGGTCAATACGTCCAGGGCATCGCAAACTCGCCCCCGCCGCGCATCATCCGTAAGGACCTGCTCGACTACGGCATCCTCTGCAATATCCACCTGAGGCTCAGCAGCGATGGCCTCGCGAGTGCCCTCTGCTCCGGCGCCGGACCCGGACGCAACCACCGTCGCCGCGAGCGAAGCGCCAGGGGCACAGCCCTGGACGACCGCGATGATGCCTTATGGGTTGACTGGCCGTCGTTGGCTGTTTAGCCTGATCGGGTGCGAAGCCCGACGCTGAACCGCGGGGCCGGCCGGTCGTGCCGCTGCACGAAGCTGCGCCTGACGGACGCCCGCCCGGCTGGCCGCATTCCCTTCCCTAGACCCACCTACGGCGCCATTCCGCGCAGATGTAAGCCTTGTACCCGAAATATTTTGGCCTCAGCGAGGCAAGCTTCTCGATTACCCCGGACCCCCAGTACCTGTTCCTGAGCGAGCAGCATAGGGAGGCGCTCGCGCATCTGCTGTATGGCGCGGGGGAGGGCGGCGGTTTCGTACTCCTCACCGGCGAGGTCGGCACCGGCAAGACGACGGTTTGCCGCGCCTTCCTGGAGCAACTCCCGCCCGAGGTGGATGTCGCCCTGATCCTTAACCCTGCGGTCTCGTCCATCGAGCTGCTGCGAGGCATCTGCGACGAGTTCCGTATCCGGGTTCCGGAGCAGGAGCGCACGAGCAAGCAGCTCGTGGACCGCATCAACGACTTTCTGCTCCAGGCTCATGCCAACGGGCGGCGACCGGTCCTCATGATCGATGAGGCGCAGAACCTGCGCCCGAAGGTGCTGGAGCAGATCCGCCTGCTCACCAACCTGGAAACGCCCAAACACAAGCTGTTGCAGATCTTCCTCGTGGGCCAGCCGGAGCTGCGCACCCTCCTAGGACGCCAGGGTTTGCGCCAACTCGACCAGCGCATCACCGCGCGCTTTCACCTGAAGCCCCTAAACGCGCGGGAGACCGGGGACTACATCCGCCACCGGCTCGCGGTCGGCGGGGTGGAGCGGCCCCTGTTTACCCCTTCTGCGGTCCGTCGCATCCATGCGCTCTCTGGCGGGATACCGCGACTTATCAATATCTTGTGTGACAGGGCGCTGCTAGGGGCTTATGTCAGCCGAAGTGCTCATGTCACGCCGCGCATCGTCGACAGGTCAGCCAAGGAGGTGAAGGGGGAGGCCGCCTTGCCTCCGCAGCGGCGAGAGATTGGCAAGATCATGATCGCTGCGGGGCTGGTGGCAGCCCTGATCGGGGGCTGGTGGATTCGGGGTTGGCTTGAGACAGGGGATCCGAGGATCGGCGAGCGTGTCGCGCATTGGTTTCCGCTGGGACCCTTCGCGACGGAAAGGCGTCCCGCCGAGCCCCCAATGGACGTGCCAGAACCGCTGCCGCAGGTCGCAGAGAACAAGCCTGATCCCGGAACCGGATCGGCGCCGGAGGCCCATGCCCTATCCCCCGCCGAGGACGGACCGGAGTTGGCAGCGACGGCAACGGCGGATGACCCGACCCCGGAGCCGGTCCCAGACCCGTCCCAGGACCCGACGCCGGTGCCCAGCGCCACCCTGGTCCAGGCCGCTGTCCAGGAGCCGCCGCCACCGGAGGCGCCCGAGTTGGTCCCGATCCAAGAGACCGGATCAACGCCCCCGACTCCCGCACCGGACCCGACGCCCCCGGCGGAGCCGGCTAGACTCGGCGTTGCCGAGGGGAACGTCGTCGCGGCGCCCCAGGCGCCGGCTGGACCGGCAGCAACTCCGATTGCGACGCCGGAGGCGGGATCAACGCCCCCAGCTCCCGCACCGGACCCGACTGCCCGGGAGGGGTCGGATGGACTCGGCGTCGCCGTGGGGCACGTCATCGCGGCGCCCCAGGCGCCCGCTGAACCTGCAGTGACTCCGATTGCGACGCCAGATCCGACGCCGATTGCAGCCCCGGTGCCCTCCGTGCCCGTTGATCCTCGCGCACTCGCCCTCAGCGAGCCCGATGCGTTGCGGCAACTCCTCACACTCTGGGGTCTCAACCTCAAGGAGATGGATCCCGGGGCGCCCTGCGACCAACTCGCGGCCTATGGTTTGCGGTGCGAGCGCGACCGTGGAACCTGGCGCCAGTTGTACGCCCTGAACCGGCCCGCCTTGCTCCGTCTTCGTCCGCAGCCGGGTCAGGGGCGAGAGTCGAGGTACCTGGTCCTCACCGGACTGGATGCCGAGAGTGTTACCCTGGGTCACCCGGAGGGAAGCCACCAGATGCCCCGTGCCGACCTGAAGAGCCTACTGTCGGGCAGCTACACCTTGGTGTGGCAGCCCCCGCCGGTCGGGACCACGATCATCAGCGCCGGGTCCAGCGGGGAACCCGTGCGCTGGCTGCGCAAGCTCCTCTCCCAGGTGCCTGAGCTGAATGTGACCGACACCGAGTCCGGTTCCTTTGACGCCGCAGTGGGCGCCGCCCTTCGGCGCTTCCAGGTCAAGTACGGACTGAACCCTGATGGCATCGCCGGGCCCAAGACGCTCATTCAACTGAACAACGCCGTGGGGATGCCAAGCATCCCGAAACTATCAAAGGGTTCCTGAGGACCATGTCCTACATCCTGGAAGCCTTGAAGAAATCTCAGAACGAGCGGGAGCTGGGGCAGGTCCCCACCCTTACCGGCGCGTCCGCGACTGATGTGCGTCGCGCGCCTGGTAGCAAGACCAGGGGACTCTTGGCCGTTGGGCTCGCCGGTTTGGCGTTAGCCATTGCTCTGTATGCGGCCCTGCATTGGGTCGAGGATCAGCCGCTGGCACCGCCGTCTGACCCGGCGACCGCAGCGGCCCCCGCCGGCACTGCGGATTCCGTCGCAGGGACCCCAGCGACCATCGCTGCCGAACCCCAGCTGGAGCCTGGACAGCAGATTGCGGCGGTCCCGGTGGTACCTGGCAGAACCCGGCTGGCCTCGGCCGACGTCCCTCAGCCGCTTCACGCTGGGGGGCTCGATGCACCGGACGTGGATTCCCCTGCATTGGGAGAGCCGACGTCCTCCGCGAGGGCGTCGGACGGCCTGAACGAGAACGCGATACGCGGTGATGTGCCGCCGATGGCGCGGAACCGACGACTGCCCCGGGGGGCGATCGAGAGCGACCCCGCGGCGTCGGTTGACGCAGAAGTCGAGAGCAGCGAAGTGGACCCGATGGAGGAGCCTCCGTCGGACGACTGGATGGAGATGGATGAGGAGATCGGGCCGGCAGAGCCGGCCGAGCCGCCGCCCCCGGTTCCGGCCCGAGACGCGCGCACCCGCCGGACCAGGGTCGAACGCCCAACGCTGCCGGAGCCGGAGGTCGTCCCCATCCCCGATGACCTCCGCCAGGATGTGGAGGCATTCAAGGACCAGATTCGCCGCGAGCGTTCAGGTGCTGCGCCGCGGCCAGATGCCAAGAAGGCGGAACCGGAAGACCCCAAGAAGCTCCGTCTGCCGCTGGAGATCGAAAGTCGCTTGCCTGCCTTCTTCATGACCGCGCATCTCTACGACACGGACGCGTCCAAGCGCTTCGTCGTCATCAACGCGCTGAAATACAGCCCAGGCGATACGACGCGGGAAGGGCTTACGGTGGAAGACATCCTGCCCGACGGCGTCGTGCTGAGCTTTGAGGGCAACCGCTTCTATCGGCGTCGCTGACGGCGGCTGGCCGACCGCCGGCTGCCCGGCGGCGGCCCTTACCCGCTGCGGTCCAGCATCTCGTCGGCGTGAGCACGCGTCTTTTGAGTGATCTGGGTGCCACCCAGCATGCGGGCGATCTCTTCGCTGCGGTCGGGGCCGGACAGGGGCTGGATCTGCGTGTAGGTCTGACCGTCCCGGGCGTGTTTGGCGACCTTGAGGTGGTGGTGGGCTTGGGCGGCGACCTGGGGGAGGTGGGTAACGCACAGGACCTGCCGGTCGGTCCCGAGGCGGCGCAGCAGGCGCCCGACGATCTCTGCCACGCCGCCGCCGATGCCGACGTCCACCTCGTCGAAGACCAGGGTTGGGACGGTCCCGCACTCGGCGGTGGCGACCTGGATGGCCAGCCCGATGCGCGACAGCTCGCCGCCGGACGCGACTTTGGCCAGGGGCGCAAGGGGCTGGCCCGGGTTGGCGCTGACCTGAAACTCGATGCGGTCGACGCCGCCGGGGCCGGCCTCGTCCGGGCTCAGGGCGGCGAGGGCGACTGCGAACTGCCCGCCACCCATACCGAGTTGATGCATGAAGCCGGTGATGGTCTCGCCCAGACGGCAGGCCGCCGCCGCGCGGGCAACGCTCAGCGCTTCGGCCCGTTCGAAGTAGGCCGCACGGGCGGCGTCGCGAGCGGCCCTGAGGGCCTCGGCGCTCAGGTCGGCCTGCTCCAGGGCGACGAGCTCGGCCCGGCGGGACTCCAGGGCATCCGGAAGGGCTTCCTGAGGGCAACGGTATTTTCGGCTGAGGTCGTGGACCTGTCCCAGGCGCGCCTCGACCTGTTCGATGAGCCTTGGGTCCACGTCCAGGTCATCCAGGTATTGCCGCAGACCGGCCGCCGCCTCCTGGACCTGGATGGCGGCCCCCTCCACCAGCTCAAGGAGCGGCGCCAGGCGCCGGTCGATCTCGGCGACGTCTCTAAGCTCCGACCCGGCGTGGCGCAGCGTGTCACTGACACAAGGTTCGGCTTCATCGAGCTGCATGAGCAGGCGCGACCCGACCTCCTGCAGTCGTCCCAGGCTGCCCAGGCGCCGCTGCTCCTGGTCCAACTCCAGGATCTGGTCGGCGGTCATACCAAGCGCCTCGAGCTCACCGACCTGATAGCGCAGCAGATCCAGCCGTGCGGCGCGCTCGGCGGCCTCGGCCTCTAGGCGGTGCAAGAGCCGGTCCCGCTCGCGATAGGCCCGGGACAGGTCGCCAACCTCGCGGGCCAGCTCCGCGTGGCCTCCGTAGGCGTCCAGCAGGTCCCGTTGGGTTGTGGGCCGCAGCAGCGACTGGTGGGCGTGCTGGCCGTGGATGTCCACGAGCATCTCGCTCAGTTGTTGGAGTTGGGCGGTAGCGACCGGGCGGGCGTTGACGAAGGCCCGGGAGCGCCGACCATTCGCCAGGACGCGGCGCACCAGGCACTCGGGGCCGTCATCGAGATCCTGCCCGGCGAGCCAGGCGAGGGCCTGCGGGCAGGCGGAGAGGTCAAAGCTCGCGACGATCTCGGCGCGCTCACAGCCCGCGCGGATCATCCCGGGGTCGGCTTTGTCCCCCAGGGCCAGGCCGAGGGCGTCGATGAGGATGGACTTGCCGGCCCCGGTCTCGCCGGTGAGGGCCGTGAGCCCCGGGGTCAGCTCCAGATCCAGGGCGCTGACGATGGCCAGGTCCCTGACGAAGACGTGACTCAGCACGACACGCTCGGCGGGACCGCAACCCCGGCCTCGGTCAGGGGCTGTTGGTGCCCGCCCCAACCGAGCTTTGCGCGCAGGATGGCGTAGTGATCGTGGCCCTCGGGGTGGAGGAGGCGGACGGGCTTCCCGGTCTTCTGCACCCGAACCCGGGCATGGGGCTGGGGCGACAGGTTGGTCTGGCCGTCGCAGGTGATGTGGACATGACCCTCGTCGAATCCGCAAACGCGGATCTCGATGCGGCTGGTCCCCGGCACCACCAGGGGCCTGTTGCTCAGGGTGTGCGGGCAGACGGAGACCAGCACGATCACATCCAGGCTCGGGTGGACGAGGGGCCCCCCACCCGACAAGGCATAGGCCGTCGACCCGGTGGGAGTGGCGATGATGATGCCGTCGGAGCGCTGTGCGTTGACGAAGACCCCATCGATGTAGGTCTCGAACTCGATCATCCGCGCCGTGTTCCACTTGTGGATGACCACGTCGTTGAGGGCGAGCAGGGGCCCGGGCGGCGGCTCAGACCCCGGGGCATCGGCCGGGCCCGGCTCGACGCGCGCGTGCAGCATGCAACGGGCCTCCTCCGCATAGGCCCCGTCCAGGATGCGGTCCAGGCACCCCTCGATCTGGTCCGGTGAGACGTCCGCCAGGAAACCGAGGCGCCCCAGGTTGATGCCAACGAGCGGCACCCCGAAGCCCGCGAGCGTGCGGGCGGCGCCGAGCAGGGTTCCATCCCCGCCCACCACCACGGCCAGGTCGCAGCGCTGCCCGAGGTCTTCGGCGTCCAAGCCCGCTTCCGGGGGCAGACCGAGCAGGGCGGCGCTGGTCCGGTCGCAAAGGACGGCGTAGCCGCGCGACTGGAGATGCACAACCAGGCGGACCACAGTTGGACCAACCCGGCCGGGGTCGCTGCTCTTGCCGAGAATGCCGATGGTTTGGAATCGCGACATAAGTGGTTACTGGTGCCGGGTAGGCGGGGTCGCGCACAAATTAGCATGGGCCCGCAGCAGCGCCAACACCCTAGTGCCACCGTGGGGACAACGGGGTCGGCCTTGGCCCAACCTTGACAGCCATGGCCTCACGCCCTAAATTCTCTCCGCTTTAGCACTCGCTTAGAAAGAGTGCTAACACACCACTCGTACTCCAATACACAACCCGATTGCAGCGAGATTGGCTTGGCCACACACGGCATCTCTGGCGAAAGACAGGTCAGCGAGCGCGCCCAGCACTTCTTGAAGGCGCTGATCGAGCGCTATATTCGGGAGGGGCAGCCCATCGGGTCGCGCACCCTGGCAAAGGACACGGGCCTGGAGCTCAGCCCCGCCACGGTGCGCAATGTGATGTCGGACCTTGAGGAGATGGGCCTCGTCGTGTCCCCCCATACGTCGGCCGGACGCGTCCCCACGGTGGCCGGATACCGGCTCTTCATCGATAGCCTGCTGACCGTCAAGCCACTGACAGAGCAGGATATCGACTCCATGCGCCAGGGGCTGGAGATACAGCACGACGCGACAGCGCTGATCGAGAGCGCCTCGCAGCTGCTCTCGGGTATCACACACATGGCCGGGGTGGTGATGGTCCCGCGCCATGAGCGCAACGCCTTCCGCCAGATCGAGCTGTTACCCCTGTCCTGTAATCGCGTTCTGGCGATCCTGATTACCAGCGACGGCGAGGTGCACAACCGAATTTTTCCCGCGGAGCGCTGCTTCACGCCGTCGCAACTGGAGCAGGCGGCGAATTTCCTCAACAGCATGTTCACCGGACAGGACATGCGCGAGGTGCGCAAGCGCCTGCTGGAAGACATCAACCGGACCCACGCCCATGTGGATCAGGCCATGCTGCAGGCGGTGGCCATGGCCAAGCGCGTGGTCGAGACCACCGAGCACAAGGACGACTGCTACATCGCCGGCCAGACCAACCTCATGGGGTTCTCGGAGCTGGCCAATCTGGATCGGCTGAAGCAGCTCTTTGACGCCTTCACCAAGAAGCGCGAGATTCTGTTTCTTCTGGACCGCTGTATCGCAGCGGCGGGCGTGCAGATCTTCTTGGGCGAGGAATCCGGGTACCAGATCCTGGACGACTGCAGTCTGGTGACCACAGCCTATCGGGTGGACGACCAGGTGGTCGGAGTACTCGGGGTGATCGGCCCGACCCGCATGGACTACCAGCGGGTTATTCCCGTTGTGGACGTCACAGCGCGGCTTCTTGCCGCTGCACTGCGCCAACAATGAGGGATGAGAGGAGGCGCGTTGCGGCTGTCATGCAGGCATCCCGGTGACCCCTGACGGCTCCCATCTCATCCATCGCCAGTTTCGAACTGCCCCATGCGCCGGTCCCAGGGCGCCCAATTGCCAATTCGATTTGGAGGTCGAAATGACACCGCAAGAAACAGCTACGACACCGAACGAAGCAAAGACCCCGGCCGCAGACGAACTGACTGCCTCTGCGGCCGCCGAGGCCGATCCACAGCCGGAAGCGACTGCGGAGTCGGTCGAGGAGCCAACCCAACTCGTGGCGCTTCTCGAGGACGCCCGCGCCAAGGCGGATGACCACTGGAATCAGCTCCTGCGCGCCCGTGCAGAGATCGAAAATCTACACCGCCGTCAGACCCGCGAGTTGGAGAACGCCCACAAGTTCGCGCTGGACGGGTTCGTGCGCGAGCTTCTGCAGGTGCGCGACAGCCTGGAGTTGGGCTATGACGCCGCCCATGCCGAGGGCGCGGACCTCGACAAGCTGCGCGAGGGGACCGAGCTCACCCTCAAGCTCATGGCCGATACCATGGCGAAGTTTGGGGTTGAGGCCATTGCCCCGGAGGGCCAGCCCTTCAACCCGGAGTTCCACCAGGCCATGACCATGGTGCCGCGTGACGATCTGGACCCCAACACCGTGGTTTCCGTGGTGCAGAAGGGTTATGTCCTGAACGGCCGCCTGGTGCGCCCGGCCATGGTCATGGTCTCGCGCAAGCCCTAAGGCAGCGCAGAACATACTTGAAAAGCGAAGGGTTTTGCCCCATTCAAAGGGCCAACGACACCCTGCCTAGACACAGAATTAAAACCGGAGAATCAACATCATGAGCAAGATCATCGGTATCGACCTGGGGACGACCAACTCCTGCGTCGCCGTGATGGAGGGCGGCAAGGCCAAGGTGATCGAGAACGCCGAGGGCGACCGCACCACGCCATCGATCGTCGCCTACAGCGGCGACGGCGAGGTCCTGGTCGGCCAGTCCGCCAAGCGCCAGGCGGTGACCAATCCCAAGAACACCCTGTTTGCCATCAAGCGCCTCATCGGCCGGCGCTTCGAGGACGGTGTGGTGAAGAAGGACATGGACATGGTCCCCTACAAGATCGTGCGGGCCGACAACGGCGACGCCTGGGTGGACGTGAGCGGCAAGAAGATGGCCCCGCCGGAGATCTCCGCGAAGGTCCTGCAAAAGATGAAAAAGACCGCCGAGGACTACCTGGGCGAGACGATTACCGAGGCTGTCATCACAGTACCGGCCTACTTCAACGACTCGCAGCGCCAGGCGACGAAGGACGCCGGGCGCATCGCCGGCCTCGAGGTCAAGCGCATCATCAACGAGCCCACCGCCGCGGCCCTGGCCTACGGCATGGACAAGCGGCGCGGCGACCAGAAGATCGCGGTCTACGACCTGGGCGGCGGGACCTTCGACATCTCCATCATCGAGATCGCAGAGGTCGAAGGCGAGCACCAGTTCGAGGTTCTATCCACCAATGGGGACACATTCCTCGGCGGTGAGGACTTCGATAAGCGCATCATCGACTGGCTGGTCACAGAGTTCAAAAAGGACCAGGGCGTGGACCTGCGCAACGACCCACTGGCCCTGCAGCGCCTGAAGGAGGGCGCGGAGAAGGCGAAGATCGAGCTGTCATCGAGCCAGCAGACAGATATCAATCTGCCCTATATCACCGCCGACCAGACCGGCCCCAAGCACCTCAATGTCAAACTGACCCGTGCCAAGCTCGAGTCCCTGGTCGAGGAGCTGGTGGACCGCACGATCGAGCCCTGCCGCATCGCGCTGAAGGACGCCGGGGTCACGGCCAGCCAGGTCGATGAGGTCATCCTGGTTGGCGGCCAGACCCGCATGCCCAAGGTCCAAGCCAAGGTCGAGAGCTTCTTCGGCAAGGCCCCGCGCAAGGACGTCAATCCCGACGAGGCGGTGGCCATCGGCGCGGCCATCCAGGGCGGGGTCCTCGGCGGGCAGGTCAAGGATGTGCTGCTGCTGGACGTCACGCCCCTGTCCCTTGGGATCGAGACCCTGGGTGGGGTAATGACCAAGCTCATCGAGAAGAACACCACCATCCCGACCAGTGCGCAGCAGGTCTTCTCCACCGCCGATGACCACCAGACGGCGGTGACGGTGCACGTCCTGCAGGGTGAGCGCGAGCGTGCGCAGGACAACAAGTCCCTCGGCCGCTTCGATCTGAGCGACATCCCCCTGGCCCCGCGCGGCGTGCCCCAGATCGAGGTCAAGTTCGACATCGATGCCAACGGCATCCTCAACGTCTCCGCCAAGGACAAGGCCACAGGCAAACAGCAGTCCATCGTCATCAAGGCCTCTTCCGGCCTTTCAGATGCGGAGGTCCAGCGCATGGTCAGGGATGCCGAGGCGCACGTCGAGGACGACCGCCGCTTCCATGAGCTGGTTGCTACGCGCAACCACGCGGACGGCATGGTCCATGCCACTCGCAAGTCCATGGAGCAGCTCGGGGACAAGATGGATGCGGCCGAGAAGTCCTCCATCGAATCGAGCATCAAGGAGCTGGAGGAGGCTTTGAAGGGCGAGGACAAGGACCGCATCGAGCAGCTGGCAAAGGCCCTCGGCGAGGTCTCCGGGAAAATGGCCGAGCGTCTCTATGCCGAGAACCAAGCCGGCGCCGGTGGACCCACGGCGGGTCCTGAGGGACCTGCGGGCGGCCAGCAGGGCGGCGGTGGCGGCAAGGACGACGTGGTCGATGCGGAGTTCGAAGAGGTCAAGGACGGCCGCAAGTAATGTCTTTGGTCGCTCGCCGACCACCGCCCCCAGGGTCCCCCCGGCCGCCCGCGGCCCCTGAAACCCGATGAGCCGCCAACCTCCGGCAACCAGCCTCCTCCAAGCGACGGCTGGTCGCTGGGGGCTGACGGCTGGAATCTGAAGCATGTCCAAGCGCGATTACTACGAGGTACTGGGCGTCAGCCGCAATGCCAGCGAGGCCGACATCAAGAAGGCCTACCGGCGGCTGGCGATGAAGTACCACCCGGACCGCAACGCCGGAGACACCACCACGGAACAGAAGTTCGTGGAGGCCAAGGAGGCCTATGAGGTCCTCACGGACCCCAAGAAACGCTCTGCCTATGACCAGTTCGGGCATGCCGGGGTCGGAGCTGGCGGCTTCGGCGGCGGCGGGCCCGGCGGTTTCGGCGGGGAAGGGGCCTTCTCTGACGTCTTCGGCGACGTCTTCGGGGACATCTTCGGCGGTCGCGGTGCGGGCGGACGGCGCGGCAACCGCGGCTCCGACCTCCGCTACGACCTGACCCTGTCCCTGGAGGAGGCGGTCGCCGGCAAGGAGGTCAAGATTCGCATCCCCACCGCCGTGGAGTGCCAATTCTGCGGCGGGACCGGGGCCAAGCCTGGCACCAAGCCCAAGACCTGTCCAACCTGCGGGGGGGCGGGGCAGGTGCGGATGCAACAGGGCTTCTTCTCCATCCAGCAGACCTGCCCTCAGTGCCGGGGCGGTGGACAGATCATCGAGGAGGCGTGCGGCTCCTGCCGCGGGGCCGGGCGTGTGCAGGAGCACAAGACCCTCTCCGTCAAGGTTCCCGCAGGTGTAGACACGGGTGATCGCATCCGCTTGGCAGGGGAAGGGGAGCGCGGGCCCCATGGTGGAGCGGCAGGTGACCTCTACGTGCAGGTTCAGGTGCAGGATCACCCGATCTTCACCCGCGAGGACAGCCACCTCTTTTGCGAAGTCCCCATCGGCTTTGTGGAGGCGGCCCTTGGCGGGGAGCTGGAGGTGCCCACCCTCGAGGGCAAGGGGGTGCTCAAGATTCCCCCCGGAACCCAGACCGGCAAGATGTTCCGCATCCGCGGCAAGGGCGTACGCCCCGTACGCGGCGGCCCCGTGGGCGACCTGATCTGCCGCGTCGTCATCGAGACCCCGGTCAACCTGACAGAACGCCAGAAGGATCTGCTGCGCGAATTCGACGACAGTGTGCGCGAAGGCGGGGAGCGGCACAGTCCGAACTCCAGTTCCTGGCTGGATGGTGTCAAGAGCTTCTTCGAGAAGATGGGGTTCTGACCAGGCCTGACGAGAATGCCGTTCGCCTCCGCCAGCGTGAGGTAGCGACCGCAGGGCCTGCGCATCATTGTGTGGCGCTTGATTGCGTGGCTTCGTATTCCTTGACCACCCGTCTGACATCGTCCGGATCGACGGTCCGCGGCAGGCCTAGTTGTCTGTCCAAGGGGCCCACCTCAATCCGCTCAGCCCGGTCGGCCCCAACGCTACGATTACGAGTACCGGTGCCTGGGCACCGCGAACAACTTCATGATCACCGAGCCGCTGCGCGGCCGGCGCAAGGTCAACGTGCCCGAGACCAAGACGGCGGTCGATCCGGCGCAAGAAATCCAAGCGTTGCTTGACGTGGACATTGAGGATCCTGCGCTGGCGCACCGTATCGGCCGTGCGTACCGACTCCACCAGGCGGTAGGTGTAATAGGGCTCGCCGGTCTCGCGGCTCTTGATGGTGGTGCGGCGGAAAAACATGCGCCAACCCTAGTCCCACGGCCAGGAGTAGATCAATCGAGATATAGAAGAGTCTGGCACTACACTGAGCGTCGCACTGCAAGCTGGATGATGCTAAGGCGATTTCTGACAAATCATGCACCAGTCAGCTTGTCTTTGCGCCCGCCTTCTTTGTCGTGCCAGCAGTCACATAGCCCGGCTATGCTCCTGCCGGCACTCCTTGAAGGCGGACGTAAATCCGGCGCCATCTGGTACATGATTCTCCGGCAATCGCCCAAGCGCCGACAGAACTTACCGGGCAGTGTCGGGCTGACCCAGGTGCCCGTGCTGCGCTTGCGTATCGAGCGGGCCGAGGCGAGCGAGCGCTTGCGCCGGGATCTGCGGCGGGACACCTTCGGGCCCGGGTCTGGCGTGGTGCCGGCTCCGGCGTCACTCCGCTTCCGCTTGCGTTGATCCACCCAGCTTGTCCGGCGCGGGAGGCAGCCGACTCGACTAGCCCTCAGCCAGGTTCGGTTGGGCCATGAATCTGCGCCGTGCGGCATAGGATTGCACAGTCGGCGCTCAGGGGCGCTGGAACGACAAGGCCCGCAGCGTGCGGGCCTTGTGGGTCGTGCAGGAAGTGAGTTGAATCAGCTCACGCCGATCTTCTGCATCAACCCAAAGCTCTTGACGAAGGGGCCCGCCATGCGCGGGTCTTTCACCATGGCCGCGTAGTCGCCGTGCTTGAACTTCAGCTTGCCGAACATATAGGCGCTGGCGAGACCGGCCATGCCGATGCCGTCCGCGACCCACTTCTTCCAGTCCTTGACGTCTGCGCGCAGATCCCAGTCCGGTGCCTCGCCGTTCCAGTCGCCGGCCCGCACACAGGTGCCGTTCTCGACGACAAAGACCCCGCGGGAGTTCTCTTCGTTCTTGAAGCCATAGCAGATCACGGAGTTGAAGCCGATCTCGGCCAGCTTGTTGCTGACCTCGGGGTCGGCATTCCAGGCGTCCATCAGTTCTTTCATCCAGGCATCGGAAAAGAGTTCAGCCATGGTTGAGATATCCTCCAGTTCGGTGGGTGAGTGGCAGCGAGGACGAATCTGTCTCCGCGGCCCAATGGACCTTTTTGGTTGACGTCAGGCTCGGGTTTCCGGCGTGTCGTCCGGTGCGATTCTACCCGAATTCGAGCGTCATGCCCGCGGCCGTCAGTGCCTGCGCCTCTTGTTCCAGCTCCAGGCGTGTCAGGGGATGGCTGTCGAGCCAGCTGCCCGGGAAGGACAGGCGCAGGTGGTCGCCATCGGCGATCAGGCGGGGGCGCGGCTTGGCGTCGGGCGAGCGCCCTCGGTGGATCAGCACCGCCAGGCGCAGCAGGACACAGAGACGCCGCGCGATGTCCTGGATCGGCTTGGGCAGGGTCAGGAATTCCTGAACCGGAACTTTGCGTCTGTGTCCCAACACCAGGGCCGCTAGAACCTGCTGTTGCTGTCGGGTAAAGCCAGACAGGTCCGCGCTGCGCAGGAGGTAGCCGCCGTGCTTCTGGTACTGGCTGTGAGAGATGACCACCCCCACCTCGTGCAGCCGCGCCGCCCAGGCGAGGAACAGGGGGTACTCCAGGTCGTGCAGCCCCCAGGGGGCGGCCACCTGGCGGAACAGGCCTAAGGCTGTGGTTCGGACCCGTCGGGCATGGGCGCGATCCACGGCAAAACGGCGCGTCAGGGCGGCGACGGTACGCTCGCGCACGTCCTCGTGATGAATGCGCCCCATCATTTCGTAGACCAACCCCTCGCGCAGGGCCTCGTCGGACACCTGCATGTGGCCGATGCCCAGCGTTGTGAAGACGGAGCGCAATACCGCTACCCCGCCGGCAAAAACCGGCCGGCGGTCCTCAGCCATCCCCTTGAAGGCAATCGTCGAGGTTCGACCGGCGGCGATCAGGGCTTCGCGCAAGCGAAGTAACGACTCCGCAGAGATCCCGTCCTCGCTCCAGCCTTCTGCGGCCACTACGGTAGCAATGGACTTGATGGTCCCTGAGCTGCCCACCGCGTTGACCCAGCGGGCGTGTCGGAACAGCTCGCGGACGGGGCGCACCTCCAGGGCCCCGGACAGCTCGGCCTTGTCCATGAGTTTGGCGGTGATCTTGTCCTCCGTGAACCAGCGCTGGGACATGCTCACGCAGCCCATCTGCAGGCTCTCGCGAAGGTCGGCGGTGAAGCCCTCACCGACGATCAGTTCGGTGCTGCCTCCACCGATGTCCACCACCAGTCGCCGCTCGGTTCCAGCCGCCAATCCATGGGCCACCCCGAGGTAGACCAAGCGCGCCTCCTCTCGTCCCGAGATGACCTCGATGGGGTGGCCGAGGGCCAACTCGGCGTGCTCCAGGAACCGCGCCTCGGGACGTACGGCGCGGAGGGTGTTGGTTCCCACGGCCCGAACGCTCCCGGAGGGCATGCCGCGCAGGCGCTGGCCGAAGCGCTCCAGACATGCCAGGGCACGCTCAGCTACCTCTGGGCGCAGGTACTTGTTGTCGGTGAGCCCCTCGCCCAAGCGGACCATCTCCTTGATACGGTCGATAACCTGGATGTGACCGTCGCCGATGTGGGCCACGATCATATGGAAGCTGTTAGAGCCGAGATCGATCGCCGCAACCGTCTGGAGCAGAGGCGCTGCGGCAACGAGGGCGGGCTGCTCTGAAGGCATCTGGAACTCTCGGATCAAAGGCCGCCGAATGGTAACAGAAACCCCGGTCCTGCAGGTTGGGCATCGGAGCCTGGCACGGCGAGAATGCTGGTCTGCGCCGACGCCTGCGGTCCCGTACAATCCGCCGGACGAATCGTACGGCATGGGGGCATTCCGCGATGAGGTGTAGAGTCGAAGAGTTGGTCGGCGAGGTCGCGGTGACCCTGGACGAGCATGCCAGCGTGCAGCAGGCCGCAGAGCTGATGGCCGAGCGTGACCTGGGCTCTCTGGTCATCACCCGGGACGGGCGGGTTAGCGGGGTCTTCAGCGAGAGCGATCTGCTCCGGCGCGTGGTCGGGGCTGGGCGCGACCCGGCGACTCTAACCGTAGGTGAGGTTTGCACCCGCAATCTGGTGTCGGTCCCCTATGACAGTGAGTGCCTGCGGGCCATCGCCAAGATGCAGGCCCACCGCTGCCGGCGCCTGTTGGTGTTCCGCGGGGAGGATCTCATTGGTTTGGTCCATATCACCGACCTGGCCCACGCTATGGCCGACAAGGGACGGCGCAAAGACCTGTTGGTCAACGTCCTCGGCACCGTCACCCTGGCGCTGGCGATCGGCGTCATCGCCATGCTGGCCTATGAGTTCCCGGACATGCTCCGCTTGGCAGAGGGTGTGCTCGCCCGCTAGCTGTCGCAAAGGCTGGCGAGAAACGCCAGGAGTCTGCGCTCCATCCAGTAGTCCGGCCGCCAGGGCAGGGGCCCGCCGACGAACCCCACATGCCCACCGTGCCGGGACAGTTCCAGACGGACCCCGGGGCCGAGCTCGGCGGGGCGTGGGATGCTATGTGGAAACATGAAGGGATCATCCAGGGCGTGCAGGATCAGGGTGGGGGTGCGGATATGGCGCAAATAGGGCCGACAACTGCAACGGGCGTAGTAGTCGTCGGCCCCGGCAAAGCCGTTCATGGGGGCCGTGACCTGATCGTCGAAGTCGAAGAAGTCCCGCATCGCGTCGAGGTCTAGATCCGCCAACCCCGGCATCGCCACCCGCTTGCGCCGGTAGCCGGCCTTGAGCCGGTCCATCAGGTGGCGGCGGTAGACCCGTGAGAAGCCGACGTTAAGCCGGAGCATGGCGTCGCGCAGGAGGAAGGGCACTGACACCGCCACGGCGCCCCGTATGATCGGGTCAGCTGCCTCTCCGAGGTGCTTGAGTAGTAGGTTGCCGCCCAGGGAGAACCCAACTGCGGCGATGGGCGGACCCCCAGGCCCCCGGGCCAGGTGCGCCAGGACCGCCGCCAGGTCCTCCGTGGCCCCCGAGTGGTAGGACCGGGGCAGCCGATTGGGTTCCCCGCTGCACCCGCGCAAGTGCATGAAGACGGGTCGTAGGCCCGCCCCCGCCAGGGCGGCAAGAGTGGATCCGGCATAGTGCGAGCTTAGGTTTCCCTCAAGGCCGTGGATCACGACCACGGTCGGCCTATCCCCTCTGCCCACGGCCAGGTCGATGAAGTCCCCGTCTGCCAGCTCCACCCGTTCCAGGCGCAGCGCTAGCCTGGGGCGCGGGCGGGACAGGCTTGGCCAGAGGGTTTGGAGGTGGGCCCCAGGCAACCACCAGGCGGGGCGAAAGGCACTCGCGCATATCTCTCCCATGTGCGGGTCCCCTGGATACGGCTGCAAGAACGGGGATGAGACCCGAGGACGCCAGCCTGGGCAGGCGTGGAGGTCCCAGGGAGTTGGGGCGGCGCGGCAGGCGGCTGGTCGTTCCAGGCCCTTAGGCGATTCCTGTCAATTCATGCACCAGCTAGCTTGTGTTTGCGCCCGCCTTCTTTGTCGCGCCAGCAGTCACATTGCCCGGCTATATTCCTGCCGGTACTCCTTGAAGGCGGACGTAAATCCGGCGCCGCCTGCTACATGATTCTCGGGCAATCGCCTTAGGTCGAGGGCCTAGCGCCCGCCAGCGTTGATAGACTGTCGGGACGGGCTGAGCACCGAACCATGCCGCGACGAGACGGTCTCACCCCGCAGCCTGGGGCACAGTACCCTCCACGGGTGCGGCAGCGGTCCGCGCCGCCTCGCGCTCGCGCACTCGCTTGTCGATGACGTTCTTCAGGGCGATGAGCATGCCAAGCACGATAAATGCGCCCGGGGGGAGTATGGCGACCAGGGCCCCCTGGAAACTGGGACCAAGACTGAGGCTCAGTGCGCCGCCGACGGCGCCGAGCATCAGGTCGGCCTGGGCGAATAAGGTTCCCTGACCGACGAACTCGCGAATCCCACCGAGGGTCATCAGCACCAGGGTCATCCCCGCCCCCATTGCAAGCCCGTCCACCACGGCGCGAGGTACAGAGTTCTTGGACGCGAATGCCTCGGCGCGGCCGATGATCATACAGTTGACCACGATGAGCGGGATAAAGATGCCGAGGACCCTGTGCAACTCCGAGAACCAGGCGTGCATGATGAGTTCCACCGCGGTCACGAAGGAGGCGATGATGATGACGAAGACCGGAAGCCGGATCTCCGGGCGGACCAAATGACGGATCATGGAGACGACCAGGTTCGACATGGTCAGCACCGTGGTAGTCGCGAGCCCCATGCCCAGGCCGTTGGTTGCGGAGGTGGTCGTGGCCAGGAGCGGGCAGAGGCCGAGGAGGGCGACCAGGGATTGGTTGTTGTTCCAAAGCCCGTCGCGGACTAAGTCGAGATAAGATTTCTGATCGGCCATCAGGAGGCCCCCCCGGCGGGGACCGCGGCGACGGGCGGCGGCGCATAGAGGACTTCCCCCTGCTCCTGGACGAAACGCATGGTGTTCTTGACCGCCTTGACCACGGAGCGCGGGGTGATGGTGGCGCCGGTGAACTGATCGAAGACGCCGCCGTCGCGTCTCACACCCCACTTGTCCAGGGGCGGGTCACCCAAGGACTTTCCCGCAAAATCGAGTACCCAGAAGCGGGGCTCGCCCTTGTCGTCCCATTTGTAGGGGCGCCGTTCCTCGATTTTGTCGCCCAAGCCCGGTGTTTCGTGGTGGGACAGGACCCGCACACCACCCAGGGTGCCGTCCCTCATGACTGCCACCAGGAGCCTGATCGGGCCCGCGTACCCGTCCGGGACCACGGGGGTTAGGATAACTGCGACCCCATTGCCATCCTTGCGCACGCGGTAGACATCGGTGGCCTCGGCGCCCAACAGGTCAGGGGCGTGGACTTCGATGCGATCCAGCAGGGGGTCGTTCTCGATGCTGCCCGCAGGCACGATGGCCTGGAGCTTGGCGATCATGGCTTGCCGCTCGCTTTCGGCGATGCGCTCGGCGGTCAGGTCATGGGTGATGGCCACGACAGAGACGCCGCCGATGGCAAAGGCGCCGAGGACCAGGCCGGCGATCAGGATGGGGATCGTCTTCATCAACTGCCTCTCTGATGCCCGAAGACCCGGGGCTGGGTGTAGTAGTCGATGGTGGGGGCGGCGATGTTCATCAAAAGCACCGCAAAAGCGACAGCGTCCGGGTAGCCACCCCAGGTGCGGATGATGAAGACCAGGGCTCCGATGGCTGCACCGAAGACCAGTTGGCCCTTTTTCGTGGTGCAGGCGGTGACCGGGTCCGTGGCGATGAAGAAGGCCCCCAGGATGGCCCCGCCGCTGAAGAGGTGGAAGGCCGGGAAGGGGTGCGTCTGGGGGTCCAGGGCCCAGGACATCCCTGCCATGATCAGGAGCCCTGCGATGAAGGCAACCGGGATATGCCAGGTAATGATTCGCTTCCAGAGCAGGTAGAGCCCGCCCACCAGGAACCAGTTGCCGACCCACTCCCAGCCGCGACCGCCGAAGTCGCCCCACAGCGAGCTCTGGCGGATCTCCTCGATCATGCGGTTGAGCCCCAGTTGGGTGCGCATCTCGCCCAGGGGGGTTGCGGCGGTGACGGCGTCCCAGGTCCCGCCGGGGGCTAACCCCAAGAAGATGGCTCGGAGGGACTCGCCGAAGGTCAGGGTATGGTCCGCCAGCATCTGTGGCGGCAGCCAGGTCGTCATGGCCACCGGATAGGAGATGAGCAGGACGACATAGGCTGCCATGGCGGGATTGAAGGGGTTGTAGCCCAGGCCGCCATAGAGCTGTTTGACCACCACGATGGCGAAGAGGATGCCAATCAGGGTAAGCCACCACGGCAGGATGGGCGGGATGGCGATGGCGAAGAGCACGGCGGTGACCACGGCGGTGAGGTCTGAGATGACCGGCAGGATCGGCCGGCCCCGCAGGCGCATCACCAGTGCCTCCGCGGCGACCGCGAAGATCACCGCCAGGGTCATGTTGATGAGCAGACCCCAGCCGAAGAGCCAGGTCATAGCCAGGATGCCGGGGATCAGGGCCAGGATGACCTGAAGCATGACCTGATCGACGCGGTTGACCCGCGCGCTGTGGGGGGAGGAGACAACGATGCCGGTCATGTCAGGCCTGTTCCTCGCTGGCGGTCTCGGCCTTGGGGCCGGCCGCAGTCGGCTGGGTTGACTGTTGGGTCTCGCTGGCCTGCCGGGCCTCGGGGCCAGCCCCGACCTCGCTGAGGCCAACGGCCTTGCGACGGGCTTGGGCCGCGGCGACTTGACGCTGCTGGGCAGGGCCCAGGTCCTCGGTGTTCTTCGGGGTCACCCCCTGCTCGGCCAGGGCTGCCTTCTTGGCTGCGGCGCGCTGCCGGGCCGCCTCGATGGCGGCCTTCTTGGGGTCCGCGGCGGCGGGCGCGGCCTCGGATTGTGCGCCAGACGGAGCGGCGGCGGCCTTAGCCTTCGCCGCGTCCTTCTTGCTGCGCAGTTTCGCCTGGCGCTCGCGCTCCTGGCGTTCCTGACGCTCCAGCTTGGCGGTGTGGCGTGCCTTGGCGTGCTCGGCCTTCTTCTTGTCCTGCTCCCGGGCCCAGCTCTCGGTCTTGGAGTAGCGGTAGTACTGCACCAGCGGGATGTGTGAGGGACAGACGTGGGCGCAGCAGCCGCATTCGATGCAATCGAAGAGGTTGTAGTCTTGGACTCGGTCGAGATCCTTGGACCGGGCGTACCAGTAAAGCTGCTGGGGCAGCAAGTTTGCCGGGCAGGCATCGGCGCAGCGCCCGCAGCGGATGCAGGGCAGGGCGGGACCGGGGTCCGGGGACTCGGCGTGAGTCAGGGCCAGCAGACAGTTGGCGCCCTTCGTGATGGGAATCGCTTGGTTATCGATCTCGAAGCCCATCATGGGCCCACCGCAGACAAGCTTGCGCAGGTCGTCCCCGAGCCCACCGCACAGGGCGATCAGCTCGGCAGCCGGTGTCCCGACGCGTACATTGAGGTTGCACGCCCTGGCCACGCCGCGCCCGGTGACCGTCACGAAGCGCTCGATCAGGGGCCTGCCGCGCAGTACTGCATCCGCAACCGCCGCCGTGGTTCCCACGTTCTGGCAGACGATGCCGATTTGGGCCGGGTACCCGTGGCTTGGGACCTCACGCCCGGTCAGGACCTTGATGAGCTGCTTTTCCCCCCGCTGGGATAGAGGGTCGGGATGACCACCACCTCGACGCGGTCCTTGATGTCACTCTCGGCCCGGGCTAGGCGCATGGACTCGATGGCTTCGGGCTTGTTGTTCTCGATGCCGATGAGACACTGCCTGGCCCCAAGCAGGTGCAGGAGGATGCGGATGCCCTCCAGGACGTCCCCGGAACGCTCGCGCATTAGCAGGTCGTCGCAGGTGATGTAGGGCTCGCACTCAGCTCCGTTGACCACCAGGGTATGGATCTGGTGGTCCTTTCCCGGATTGAGCTTAACGCTGGTCGGAAAAGACGCCCCCCCCATGCCCACAACGCCGCTGGCGCGGATGCGCTCGCGCAGGACCCCAGGGTCCAGGGACTGGTAGTCCGTCAGGGGCGCGGGCAGCTCGGCCCAGGTCTCCCGGCCGTCGGTCTCGATTACCACGCAGGGCGCGAAGAGCCCAGAGGGATGAGGTACCGGGCGGTCTTCGATGGCGACCACAGTCCCGGAGCTGGATGCGTGGACCGGGGCGCAGACATAGCCCCTGGGCTCGGCGATGACTTGCCCCTTGAGTACCCGATCGCCGACCTTGACGATGGGGTTGGCCGCGGCGCCAATATGCTGCTGCAAGGGTAGGATCAGGATCTTCGGGCAAGGGGTGGGCTCCACAGACCCAGGGTTGGACAGGCGCTTCTCGTCGGGCACGTGGATGCCGCCATGGAACTGCCACAGCTGGCGCGGATGGAATCTGGGCTGAGTAGCTTGCACCTTGTCTAGACCTTTGGGTGACGCGCTCTGGGTCGCTGCGTGGGCTTGACGGATTCTGAATCGGGGGCCGGGTCGGGCCGGGGCACTGCCTAGGCCGCCTGCGCCTGCGCGAGAACCTCGGGCGGCTGGTTGGCCGGGAAGGGCCATTTCCAGGTCCGTACCGTGGTCTCGATGGGCCTCATGTGGATGCACTCCACGGGGCAGGGTTTGAGGCACAGCTCGCAGCCTGTGCACTCGGCCGCGATGATCCCGTGCAACTGTTTGGCCGCGCCCATGATGGCGTCCACCGGGCAGGACTGGAGGCACAGGGTACAGCCAATGCACTCATTCTCGTCGATCACCGCCACGGCCTTGGGTTTCTCCGCGATGCCGCCGGCCTCCGCCGGGTCGCGTCCAAGCAGGTCTGCCAAGGCCAGCATCACGGCCTCGCCGCCGGGGACGCACTTGTTGATGGCCTCGTCTTCCTTGGCTACAGCGTCGGCATAAGGACGACAGCCGGGATAACCGCACTGGGCGCACTGGGTCTGCGGAAGGACAGCCTCGATCTGGTCCGCGACCGGGTCGCCCTCGATGCGGAATCGCAGCGACGCATAGCCCAGCAGGATCCCAATGACCGCGGCGAGGGCGGCGATGGCAGCGATGGCGGTAATCATGCGCGGTCCTCCTCTAGTGGGCGACGAGCCCGGCGAAGCCCATGAAGGCCAGCGACATGAGGCCTGCGGTCACCAGGGCGATGGCGCTGCCCTGGAAGGGCTCAGGGACATCAGCGACTGTGACCCGCTCGCGTACGGCGGCGAACAGGACCAGGACCAGGGAGAAGCCGACGGCGGCGCCGAAGCCGTAGACCATCGAGTCCACGAAGGTGCGCTGCTCCTGGAGGTTGAGCAGGGCGACGCCCAACACGGCGCAGTTGGTGGTGATCAGCGGCAGGAAGATCCCCAGGAGTTGGTAGAGCACCGGGCTGGTCTTGTGCATCACAGTTTCGGTGAACTGCACCACCGAGGCGATCACCAGGATGAAGGCGATGGTACGCAGGTAGTCGATCCCAAGCGGGACTAGGATGTAGGCGTTGACCAACCAGGCGAGGACCGAGGACAGCGTCATGACGAAGGTCGTCGCGAGCCCCATGCCGAAGGCGGTCTCCAGCTTCTTGGAGACCCCCATGAAGGGACAGAGTCCGAGGAACTTGACCAGTACGAAGTTGTTGACCAGCACGGTGCCGACCAGGATGAGGGCGTACTCTGTCATGGAGGTGTCCGGCAGTGGGTGCGCGGGGCGACCGCGCAAAGGGCGACAAGTCTAAGGGCGCGGTCGGTCAGGTTACAACTGCGGTGAATGCGGAAATGCCTGGGTAGGCACCAGGCCAAGCATTATACCAAGCTGCGCGCTGGGACGGGCTTGACCATCGTCAGTCATAGGCGGGATCGCGCCAAAGGTGGCATCGTCAGGTGATCGCGATCGGGATGATCCCTGCCCGGATCATGGCGCCCACGGGGACGTTTGGGAGCAGTCGGGAGGTGCCCGAGGGGCGCAACCGGCGAGGCATGTGTCTATCGCGGAGTCAACTGGCCATGGCCGCGGCGGCCCTTAACACCTCGACCCCTGCGCCAGGCCTGTGGGCATTCTCGCTGAGGTGCCGGCGCCAAGCTCGGGCGCCGGGGCGCCCCTGGAAGAGACCGAGGATGTGGCGGGTCATGGCGTTCAACGGCACGCCATCGCCGAGACACCGCTCCACGTAGTGGATGTAGGCACCGAGCACTTCATGGCAGTCGGGGGGCGGGCGTAGGTCACCGAAGATCACCCGGTCGGCTTCCGCGAGGAGCCATGGTTTCTGGTAGGCCTCGCGCCCGATCATTACACCGTCCAGGCGCCGCAGATGGGCGCGGGCCTGGACCAAGCTGGTGATGCCCCCGTTTAAGACGATGGGCAGGGTCGGAAAGTCTCCCGTTAGGCGCTCTACGATGTCGTAGCGCAGCGGCGGCACCTCGCGGTTCTCTCTAGGGCTCAGGCCCTGGAGCCATGCCTTGCGGGCGTGGACGATGAGGGCGTCGCAGCCCGCCCCGGCTACTGCGGCAACGAATGAGGCGAGTTCCTCGTAGCTGTCGCGATGGTCGATTCCAATCCTGGTCTTGACGGTGATGGGCACCGTCACTGCGTCCTTCATGGCCGCGACACACGCCCCGACCAGGGTGGGCTCGGCCATGAGACAGGCCCCGAAGCGCCCGTTCTGTACCCGGTCCGATGGGCACCCGACGTTGAGGTTGACCTCGTCGTAGCCGCGGTCCTCTGCCATACGGGCGCAGGTCGCCAGTTCCTCCGGCGAGCTGCCCCCCAGTTGCAGTGCGACCGGATGCTCGGCCGGATCGAAGTTCAGATGGCGCCCGCGGTCCCCATGGATCAGAGCCCCTGTGGTGACCATCTCGGTGTAGAGCAGGGTGTGGCGGCTGATCAGCCGCAGGAAGTACCGACAGTGTCGGTCGGTCCAGTCCATCATGGGGGCGACGGATAGGCGGCGGTCAAGGGGGGCGGACATGGCGTGGCGGTCGCAGTTAGCGGGTCGCGATCATGTGGGCCAGATGGCCGGGGAGGGAGGTGTGGCAGTGGAATGGATGCCGTGGCCCGAACCCCCAGCCCCTGCTGGGCCGAGGCCTGGCGCTTCGGGGCAGGGCCCAGGCAGGGCGTTCCCGGCCCGGGCTCCCGCCCAGCCCGGCGGGCTGGGCAGACGTGCGTTGCGTCAGCGGTATCGCGGAATCGTCGTCGATCAGTCGCCGCCCTCGACCTCGACCTTGGCCGTCGTGGCCTGGGGCTTGGTCTCGATCTGGGTCAGACGGGGAGGTTCAGCACCTGGCTTGGCCGCTGTCTGCGCGGGCTCGACTCGCACTGGGGCTGGTAGCGGCTCCGCTTCCGGCTTGGCCGTCTCTGGGGTCGGCTGGACCGACGGCTTCGGTGATCGCGGCGCCGCAGGCTTGGGGGCGACTGCCGGTTCGGCCATGACGGGCTCGTCGGATGTCTGGGCCGTTTCGGCGGTGAGCCCGACTGAAACGGACGGCGCAGGCAGGGGCACTGCTTTGGCTGCAGCGGTAGACTCCGGCACTGGCTTCGGCTTTGCTTTAGAGCCCGAGACAGGTGCCTCGGTCGGTTTGGGCGCGGACGCAGGGCTCTCTGCGCGGGTTCCGGCGGATTCATCGCTTGGCTCCTTTGTGTCCCGGTCCCGTCCCGGGTCTCCTGTGCCCGGGGCGACAGGCTCCCGCTCAGGCCCCCCGGTCGCCGCGCTGGTTTGTGTCTCGGCGCTGCCAGGTTCGGCGCCTTCGGCGCCTGACTTTTGTGGCCGTCGCTGCCGTTGCGGGGCGGCCGGAGCGTCACCGGTGACGGGCTCGAGATCGCCTCCAGCGTCTGGGACAGGGCCTGATTCGGGCGGGCCTGCCTCGGGAGCGGGCTCGGTGCTTGCGGCGGTGCGGGTCGCGTTGCGACGGCGGTTACGGCCGCCACCGCGCCGGCGGCGGCGCGGTTTTGGGGCTTCGCTCGCCGCGGGACTCCCGACATCCTGCTCGGCGTCCTCAACAAGGCCGGTGTCCCCGTCCTCGGCCGACTGGTCAGCGGCATCCTGTACCGTTGGCGTAGGCTGGGGCGAGGCGGGAGTGATCTCGGGGGACTGCTTGTGTTCGGGCATTGGAGGGGTGCTGCCCGAGTCCGCTGGGCCTGCTGACGGCATGTCGGCCCCAGCCGGCGCGGCTTCGATCTCAGCGACGGGAGGCGCCGGAGCTGCGGCTGGCACCTGCGGAGGCAGCTCGCGCTGCGCTTGGACAGCTGCCGCCTCCTCGGCCGTCGGCGGGACGGATTGAGCGACTTCGGGCATGGTTGCCGGTTCGCCGGTCGCTGTACTGGCCATCGCGGGTACCGGTCCGGGGCTGACGGCGGCAGCGGCGTCCGCCCCGACGGAGGCTCCGGACAGGTCTACCGGACGAATGGCGCCAGCCCCCTGCTCGCTTGGTCCCTGTAACTCAGCCTGGGAGTCCTGGCGCGACGGGCGATCCTCTTTGGGTGGTATCTCAATCCGGGTTCGGTCCACTGCACTATCGCTTGAGCGGGGCTCGTTAGGCCGCTGCCGGCTACGCTCCGGGGGCCGCTCCTCCGGCGTCACTTCCTGATGGCGTTCCGGGGTCCGGTTCTGGTTCCTGGCCGGGCCTTGATCCTGAACTGGGGCTCGAGCGGCGGTCGCCTGGCGCGGTTCGCCGTCGCGGCTTCCCTCGCCGCGCCGGCCTCGGCCGCCGCGCCGGGAGCCGCGCTCACCCTGGCGCTGGCGGTCCTGGTCGGGACTGCGGGCGCTGCGTTCCTCACCCTGGGCTGGGCGGCGGATAGGCTCGGCCGGCTGGCTGGAACGCCCAGTGGGCTGGGGGCGCGGGCCGCGATCCGGCTGGCGGCGGGGCTCGCCCGGGTGACTGTGCCGATGGGGTTCGCCGACGCCCTGCCGGGTATGCTCTGGCCGGCTCTGTCGTTGGGTCCCGGACGGGGCCGCGCGCTCGGCAGAGCTGGGCGCTGTGGGCTCGGCCGCCCCTGGGGGCGTGCCGGTCGCCAGAGAAGGGAACAATGTAGAGAAGATTCGCTTGAGCAGGCCGTCTGCCTGGCGCGGGGCAGTCGTTGCCGCGCCTTGACCCTCGGCCAGCGAACGAGGCTCGCTCTCAGGCCCATCAGACTCCGGCCTTTGCGGGGCTGGCGCTAGGGGGGTGATCTGCTTGACCGCAGGCTCCTCCGGGCGCGGCGCATCGCCCGGGTGCGCGTAGTCGATCTCCTCGGCTTGGATCTGGGTGGCGATCTGGTAGCTCGGCCGTTCGTCGGTCTCTTTCGTCATGTCTTGGAGACGGACGCGGTCGATCTTGTAGTCGGGCGTCTCCAAATACTCATTGGGCAGCAGCAAAACGTCCACATCCTGGCGCTGCTCGATGGCGACGATGTTGCGCCGCTTCTCATTGAGCAGGAAGGTGGCGACCTTGATGGGAACCTGGGCGACGATCCGGCCGGTGCTCTCCTTCATTGCCTCTTCTTCGATGATGCGCAGGATCGATAGCCCGAGGGACTCGACGCCCCTGATGGTCCCCTGGCCGCGGCAGCGCGGGCAAACCGTCTGACTGGATTCGCCGAGCGAAGGGCGCAGGCGTTGGCGGGACATTTCCATGAGCCCAAATCGCGAGATACGGGCGAGCTGGATGCGGGCGCGGTCTTGTTTGAGGGCGTCGCGCAGGCGGTTCTCGACCTCGCGCTGGTTGCGCGACGGGGTCATGTCGATGAAGTCGATGACGAAGAGCCCGCCGAGGTCGCGGAGGCGCAACTGGCGGGCGATCTCGTCGGCCGCCTCCAGGTTGGTGTTGAGCGCCGTCTCCTCGATGTCCGCACCCTTCGTTGCGCGCGCCGAGTTGATGTCGATGGAGGTCAGGGCCTCGCCGATGTCGAAGACGATGGACCCGCCGGAGGGCAGGTGGACCACCCGCTGGAAGGCGGACTCGATCTGGGTCTCGATCTGGTAGCGGGTGAAGAGCGGGGTATCGTCCTCGTAGAGGCGCAGCTTCTTTTGGTTTCCGGGCATGACTTGACGGATGAAGGCCTCGGCCTTCTCGTACATGCCCCGGTCATCGATGACGATCTCACCGATGTCTCCGCGCAGGTAGTCCCGGATGGAGCGGATGATGACATCGCTCTCTTGGTAAATCAGGAAGGGGGCCTTGCGCTCCGCCGCCGAGGCCTCGATGGCCTGCCAGAGCTGCAGCAGGTAGTCGAGGTCCCACTGGAGCTCCTCGAGATTCTTGCCTACGCCGGCGGTGCGCACGATCAGTCCCATGTCTTCGGGGATCTGGAGCTGGCTCATGACGTCGCGCAAGTCGCTGCGATCCGCCCCCTCGATCCGCCGGGAGACGCCACCGGCGCGCGGATTGTTGGGCATCAAGACCAGGTAGCGCCCGGCGAGCGAGATGAAGGTGGTGAGCGCGGCGCCCTTGCTGCCGCGCTCCTCCTTCTCGATCTGGACGACGACCTCGCTGCGTTCCTTGAGGACTTCCTTGATATTGATTCGGCTGCCGGGGACGGCAGCGCCGGGCTCGAAGTAGGCCCGGGAAATTTCCTTAAGGGGAAGGAACCCGTGGCGATCTGCCCCGTATTCGACGAAGGCGGCCTCCAGGCTGGGCTCGATACGGGTGATGACACCCTTGTAGATGTTGGCCTTTTTCTGCTCGCGGCCGGGGGATTCGATATCCAGGTTGAACAGTTGCTGGCCATCGACGATGGCCACCCGCAACTCTTCCGGCTGAGTTGCGTTGATCAGCATGCGCTTCATGTAGTTGTTCTCGCACCTTGGCGCGTGCCCCGCCGGGCGCACCCGGGCTGAACACGAGGCGGGGCCGTGCGCCTCAGCGGGGCGGCCTGCGCCAGCTCCTTACCCGAAGTGCCCGCGTCGCGCTTTGGCGCCGACCGCAGGGCCTCGGGGAACGATCTCTTTTCGGTCCCGCCCAGTTCTGCCGGGCGGGCACGCGCGATTTCTCGATTGCCGGGGACGCCTCGGGCGTCGGCGGCGTTGCATGCGAACCCGCTTAGCGCGCGGGTCGGCAAATCTGTTTCGACGTACAATTCGGTCCTTTCCGCCGGGTCAGCGGCCCGTCCCCCGGGCCACTCCGTGTACAATCCGCCCCGCCACAAGCGGGCCTCGACGCCGGTCGGGCTAGGGAGCTGGCGTGGGTCTCCCGGCCTTCTGGGACATTCTCGTTGCTGCGGACCTGGAGCCTTGATGGGGCGGGGAATCGGTCTCCGCGGCGCGCGTTTTCCAGATCTCAGCCTGCCTGCTGGCGGTGGACAAGTCCCCCGCAAAGGCCGCTCGTCGCGGAAGCGCCGAATGGTAACAGTGTTCCCAATGAGCATCAAACGACATTGAATTCGTCAGGAATTGTCCCTTGTCCGACCCACCGCAAAGGTCTGTGACCGTCGAGCTGCTGAACGTCGATCCGGAATTCGCCGGGCAGCGGATCGATAATTTTCTGATGGCACGGGTCAAGGGCGTGCCGCGCAGCCACCTCTACAGGGTCCTGCGGCGCGGGGAGGTTCGCGTCAATAAGGGACGGGTTAAGCCGAGCTACCGGCTGCAGGCGGGCGATCTGGTGCGCATACCGCCGGTGCGCCGGGCGGAGGCGGCGCAGCCGGGACGACCACCGGAGGCGGCCCTGCGCGGCTTGGAAGAGGCCGTCCTCTACGAGGATGACCGCCTCTTGGTGATCGACAAGCCAGCAGGGCTCGCGGTTCATGGCGGGAGCGGGCTCAGCTTCGGGCTCATCGAGACGCTCCGCCTGGAGCGCCAGGACTCCCGCTTGGAGCTGGTGCACCGGTTGGACCGCGACACCTCGGGCTGCCTGATTCTGTCGAAGCGACGCAGCACCCTCCGCGACCTGCACGCCACGCTGCGGGACAACGCCATGGACAAGCGCTACCTGGCCCTGCTGGCCGGGACCCTGCCTTTGACGGAGACGCTGGTGGATGCGCCGTTGCTCAAGAACACCCTGCGCAGCGGGGAGCGGGTGGTGCGGGTGGACGCTGTGGAGGGCAAGCCGGCGCGGACCATCTTCCGGCGACTGCGGCAGTTCGGCGGGGTGACACTGGTGGAGGTGCGGCTCCTGACAGGGCGGACCCACCAGATTCGGGTCCATGCGGCCCACCTTGCCGCCCCCGTGGCGGGCGACGAAAAGTACGGAAACGACGATGCCAACCGCCGCTTCCGGGCCCTGGGCCTCAAGCGCTTGTTTTTGCACGCTGCGGCCCTGACCTTCCGCGTCGAATATCAGGATGCTCCCTTGCGGGTCGAGGCCCCTCTGCCGGAGTCCCTGCAATCTGTCATTCGTGCCCTGGAGAGGGAGTCATGCCCTGCAAACTGATCGTTTTCGACTGGGACGGGACCCTGATGGACTCGGAGGCGCGCATCGTTGCCTGCATCCACGCCGCCTTCGCAGACCTGGACCTCCCGCTGCCGAGCGCAGAGGCGGCACGCGACATCATCGGGCTTGGGCTGGACGAGGCCCTGACTGTGCTCCTGCCGGAGGCTGGCCGGGAAGGACGGCGGGTCCTGATTGATCGTTACCGTCACCATTTTCTGTTTGCCAACGACACACCCTCCCAACTTTTTCCCGGGGTTGCGGAGACCTTGCATTGGCTGCGTGGCCAGGACTATCTCCTGGGGGTGGCCACGGGCAAGAGTCGCAGAGGACTGGACCAGGTGCTGGCGTCGACCGGCCTTACCGGGTACTTCGATGCCACCCGCTGTGCCGACGAGACCTTCTCCAAGCCCCACCCGGAGATGTTGTTTCAGATCATGGACGAGCTTGGCGTGAGCGGACCCGAGACCCTGATGGTCGGCGACACCGAGTACGACATGCAGATGGCGAGAAGCGCCGGGGCCCATGCCCTGGCGGTCTGCTATGGGGTCCACTCCCCCGAGCGCCTCATGGCCCAGGACCCGCTGGGTTGCCTGGCAGGGCTGGTGGATATGCCTGCTTGGCTACGGGAGCGCGCCGACCTGTGACCGGCCAAGGTGGTGCCCGGATCGGCCCGGTAGCCATCCCTACCGCCGTGCAATCTGCAGCTGCTTTCTCGACCTCATCGGCTTCATTGCGCAGTGCCCCGCATCCACAGCCATCGTGATTAGTACGGAGATTGACCGACATGAGCTGGAAATTCTGGAAGCGCGAGGCCGACCGCATGCCCCCGCCCGGAGACGCGAACTGGGAGCGGGCCCTGATCAACCGCATGGCGCAAGAGTTCCTGCGTGGCCAACGCCGCGGCAGATTCTGGGGCAACCTGTTCAAGGTGCTGGTGCTGCTCTACCTCTTCGCCCTCCTGATTGCGCTCTACTCCCAGGGCATGATCGAGCAGCTGGAGCCGGGTGAGGACCACACTGCCCTGGTCGAGGTGAAGGGACTCATCTCGTCTGAAACACAGGCCAGCGCCGACAAGGTCATCACGGCGCTCCGCGAGGCCTTCGATGCGGACCAAGTCAAGGGCGTCATCCTGCGCATCAACAGCCCCGGCGGGAGTCCAGTGCAGGCCGGCTACATCAATGACGAGGTCCACCGCCTCAAGAGCAAATACAAGAAGGAGAAGGGCAAGGATATGCCCGTCTACGCCGTGGCGGCGGATCTGTGCGCCTCCGGCGGCTACTACATCGCCGTGGCCGCGGACAAGATCTATGCCGACAAAGGCAGCCTGGTGGGTTCAATCGGGGTGCGGCTGGACGGGTTCGGGTTCCAGAAGGCCATGGAGGACCTCGGGGTAGAACGCCGGCTGCTTACCGCCGGTACCCACAAGGGTATCCTCGACCCCTTCTCGCCCCTTTCGGAGCAGGACCGAGCCTTCGTCCAGACCCTTCTGGACACCCTCCACGGCCAGTTCATCCGCGTAGTCAAAGAGGGCCGCGGCGAGCGGCTGAAGGGCGGCGACGAGATCTTTAGCGGGCTGTTCTGGAGCGGGGAGCAGGCGGTGGACCTGGGCCTTGTGGACGGGCTTGGCAGCAGCAGCTACGTCGCGCGCGAGCTGATCGGTGCCGAAACCATTGTCGACTATACGAAGAAGAAAGACCTCTTGGAGGGTCTGGCCGAGCGCCTGGGAGCGGGGGCAAGCGCCGCTCTGCTGCGTGTCCTGGTCGGCGACGCGGCCCAGACACCTCAGGCAATCTTGACACCTTGATGACCGCGGAGGGGGTTGCGGGACGGCGACTTCAGTGCCTCGCTGGGTCAGGTGAAGCGCCGCAGGACCTCCTGTGTTTCGGCGGCAGAGATGCGCGGCCCCAGGCTGGTCACTAGCTTGGCTGACGCTGCGGAAGCTAGCGCCCCCGCCCGGTCGTGACCCCAGCCTTGGGTCAGGCCGTAGAGGAAGGCCCCGGCGAACATGTCCCCGGCACCGACTGTGTCCACGGCCTGGACCTTGACCGCGTCGATCTCGATCATCCGGCTGCCGTCCCAGACCAGGGCCCCCTTGGGGCCACAGGTGATGGCGAATTCACGGGCGATGGTCTTGAGGTAGCCTAGGGCGCCGTCCAGGTCTGAGGTGTCGGCCATGCCCTTGGCCTCGGACTCGTTGGCGAAGAGCAAATCTACCCCGTCGCCGATCATCTCGATAAGCCCCTTCTTGAAGTAGGTCACCATGTTGGGGTCCGACAGGGAGATCGCGGTCTTGACCCCGGCCCCCTGTGCGACCTCGCGGCCTGCGACCACCGCCGTGCGGGCGCTGTCGGAGGTGACCAGGTAGCCCTCCATGTAGAAGTAGTCGCTGTCGGCGATGGCCTCTGGCACCAACTCGCCCGCGGAGAGTCCGCCGCTGGTCCCCAGGAAGGTCACCATGGTCCGGTCGGTATCCGGGGTGACCAGGACCACGCAACGCCCCGTGTGGCCGTTCTTGCGCTCGGCATGGCGGTTGGTATCCACCCCGCTGGCGATGAGGTCGTCGAGGTAGAAATGGCCGAGGGCGTCGTTCGCAACCTTGCAGGAGTAAAAGCCCTTGCCGCCGAGCTGGCTGACGGCGATCACCGAGTTGGCGGCAGAGCCGCCGGAGCCCTTCACATGATGGCGCTCGGCCAGGTGCGCCATGATCTCGACTTGGTGTGCCTCGTCTACCAGGGTCATCACGCCTTTGTCGATGCGGAGCTTCGACAGGTCCTCGGGCTCGACCTGGTATTCCATGTCCACCAGGGCGTTACCGATACCGTAGACGTGATACTTGCGCATGACCGCTCCTGCCGCAGAGTTGCGAGGAAAGAGGGGCGCAGTATACCCGAACGCTCCCTACCGACGGCGCGACTCCCTTGTCCACGAAACCGCCGGATTGAATCAGGCCCATGCCCCCGGGGCCGCACCGTTGGGGTGCACCCCCTTGCTGCCCGCACCGATCCGGCGCGTCGTGTTGCCGAGCGGGTTGCCCTCCTGGTCTGAGGTGTTGCTCCGTCCATCCTAACTGGTGCCCTAACTCCTTGAGTCACCGCAGCGCCTCTGGATGCCCTGCAGATTGGCACGATCCCTGATAGGTGTATGTCGGACCGCCCATGCGGCCAGCCGCCTTTCCCCATTCAGGAGCACCCTATGCCCCAATCCAGACGCCACTTCCTTCAACTCGCTGCAGGTGCGGCCGCTTTGGGCCTCTCGGCCGGTTGGCCCGGCGCTGTCCAGGCCGCTGACGCCATTCAGGTCGGTGTCCTGCACTCCTTATCCGGGACCATGGCCATCTCCGAGACCACGCTCAAGGATACGGTTCTGATGATGGTCGATGCCCAGAACAAGAAGGGCGGCCTCCTCGGGAAGAAGCTCGAGGCCGTGGTGGTGGACCCAGCGTCTAACTGGCCCCTCTTCGCCGAGAAGGCCCGCGAGCTGCTGACCAAGGACAAGGTGGACGTGGTCTTCGGCTGCTGGACGTCGGTCTCGCGCAAGTCCGTCCTGCCGGTCTTCGAGGAGCTGAACGGGCTCCTCTTTTACCCGGTGCAGTACGAGGGGGAGGAGTCGTCCAAGAACGTCTTCTACACCGGGGCCGCCCCCAACCAGCAGGCCATCCCGGCGGTGGACTACCTGATGAACGATCTCGGCGTGGAGCGCTGGGTCCTTGCCGGGACCGACTACGTCTACCCCCGCACGACCAACAAGATCCTCGAGGCCTACCTCAAGGCGAAGGGTGTCAAGAAAGAGGACATCATGATCAATTACACGCCCTTCGGGCATTCCGACTGGCAGTCCATCGTCTCGGATGTCAAGAAGTTCGGCTCGGCAGGCAAGAAGACCGCGGTGGTCTCCACCATCAACGGCGACGCCAATGTCCCCTTCTACAAGGAGCTTGGCAACCAGGGGATCACCGCCGAGACCATCCCCGTGGTCGCGTTCTCCGTAGGCGAAGAGGAGCTGTCTGGGATCGACACCAAGCCCCTGGTGGGGCACCTGGCCGCCTGGAACTACTTCCAGAGCGTCAAGGCCCCGGCCAACGAGGCCTTCATCGAGGGTTGGCAGACCTTCATCAAGAACCCCAAGCGCGTGACCAATGACCCCATGGAGGCCACCGTCATCGGCTTCAACCTGTGGGTCAAGGCGGTCGAGAAGGCGGGAACCACCGACCCGGACAAGGTCGGAGCGGCCATCATCGGGCTCGAAGTCCCCAACATGACGGGCGGTACGGCCAAGATGCTCCCCAATCACCATCTCACCAAGCCGGTACTGATCGGCGAGATCCAGGACGATGGGCAGTTCGAGGTGGTGTGGAAGACCGAGAAGGAGGTCCCCGGCGACGCCTGGTCTGACTTCCTGGCGGGGTCGAAGGACATCACTGCGGACTGGACCCCACCGATCTCCTGCGGCAACTACAACACCAAGACCAAGAAGTGCTCGGGCCAGAACTACTGAGTTGGAGCGCCGCCGCGGGGCCAGCCTTGGCCGGCCCCTGATCCCCGAAACCCACCAGGACGCTCTGAGCCCATGCCGTCGATCCACCTCGATCACAACCGGGGCCTGACCGCCGGGATCCTGGCGTTCTGGGTCGTCCTGGCCTTCGGCGCCCTTTTCTTTTCCGCCCCCTGCCGCGCCCAGACCGAGGGTCATGCACCCGGCCGGACCCCAGCACAGGTCCAGGGCACGGAGGCGGCCCTGGACCTACTGCGCCAAGGCGGGTTCATCGAGAAGGGGCAGGCGGTGGGCCTCCTCGCCACCGGGGGCGACCCCCATGCGGTGGCCTACCTGCAGGCCATGCTCGACGGCCGGCTCTATCGGATCAGGGAGGGGGGCCGCCTGGTGGTCGTTGAATCCGCTGGGGACGGCTATCTCCTCATCGACCCCAAAGGAGGCGCCGAGATCGGGCATGCGGCCGAGGGGGATGTCGCCAAAATCACCATCAACAACGCCCTTCGCACCAGGCTCAAGGGCGCCATCGCCCGGCTCAGCCTAAGCGATCCGGCACCCGGGGTGCGTCTGGCGGCCGTCGGCGGGATGCTGGAACGCTTGGATCCGGAGGCCGTGTCGCTCCTGCGTGCGCGGCTCGCCGAGGAGCAGGCTCCCCGGGTGCGCGAGGCCCTGGAGGCTGGCCTGTACCTTGCGGATCTCGGTAGTGGCGACCCTGGCCAGCAGCTCGCCGCCATCGCCGCCCTGAGTGGCAACCTGACCCCGGCGGTGCGCAACCAGCTCGGGAACCTGGCCGAGTCGCAGGACCCGGAGTTGGGCCATGCGGCGCGCAAGTCCCTGGCCGCCATCGAGGGCAAGGTCCAGTTCTATCGCGGTATCGAGACCCTGTTTTTCGGGCTCAGCCTGGGCTCCGTCCTGGTCCTGGCGGCCATCGGGCTGGCCATTACCTTCGGGGTCATGGGCGTCATCAACATGGCGCATGGCGAGCTGATGATGCTCGGTGCCTATACGACTTATCTGGTTCAGACCCTTATGCCGGGGTACTTGGACTGGTCGCTGCTGGTGGCGATCCCGGCCGCCTTCGTCGTCGCCGGGCTGTCCGGCATCCTCATCGAGCAGACGGTGATCCGTTTCCTCTATGGGCGGCCCCTGGAGACGCTGCTGGCGACCTTCGGCATCAGTCTGATCCTGCAACAACTGGTGCGCACGCTGATCTCGCCGCAGAACGTCCCCGTGGCGAACCCAGGCTGGATGTCGGGTTCGCTGGAGGTCAACTCGGTCCTGTCGCTGACCTACAACCGGCTCTACATCGTCGTCTTCTGTCTGCTCGTCTTCGTCGGCCTCTATCTCATCCTGCGGCGCACCGTGCTAGGGCTCCAAGTCCGCGCCGTGGCCCAGAACAGACCCATGGCGCGGGCCATGGGCGTCCCCTCCGCGCGGGTCGATGCCCTGACGTTCGGGCTCGGCTCCGGGATTGCCGGGATCGCCGGCGTGGCGCTCAGCCAGCTCACCAACGTCGGTCCCAACCTGGGCCAAACATACATCATCGACTCCTTCATGGTAGTGGTCTTCGGCGGCGTCGGGAATCTGGTCGGGACCCTGGTCGCCGGGCTGTCCCTAGGGGTCGCCAACAAACTGCTGGAGCCCTGGTCCGGGGCCGTTCTGGCCAAGATCCTAGTCCTGGTGTTCATCATCCTGTTCATCCAGAAGCGCCCGCGCGGGCTCTTCCCGCAGAAGGGCAGGGTGGCGGATGGCTGAGAGCGGGCGTTTGCGAGGGCGACGGAGTCCCGTCAGCCCTGTCAATTTGCCAGCGGGCTGCTCCTTCGCCAGTTGGATTGCTCCCAAGGACAGTCACGAAAACGGTTGAGGAAACCCATGCCGAAGAGCCTCAGAGGCGATACCGGGGGCCAGATTATGCTGGCCGTCCTGCTGGCGGTGACCCTGGCCGTGCCGGTACTGAACCTGGCGGTCCCGGAAGGTCACGCGCTTCACGTCTCTATCTACACCGTCACCCTGCTAGGCAAATACCTGACCTATGCCTTGCTGGCGGTGGCAGTGGATCTTGTCTGGGGCTACCTCGGCATCCTGAGTCTCGGCCATGCCGCTTTTTTCGCCCTGGGCGGCTATGCGATGGGGATGTACCTGATGCGCCAGATCGGGGAGCGCGGGGTCTACGGCAACCCGGTCTTGCCGGACTTCATGGTCTTTCTCAACTTGAAGGAGCTGCCCTGGTTCTGGTGGGGCTTCGACCACTTCTGGTTTGCCGCTCTGATGGTGGCCCTGGTCCCCGGACTGCTGGCCTTGGTCTTCGGTTGGCTGGCCTTCCGGTCCCGGGTCACGGGGGTGTACCTCTCCATCGTCACCCAGGCCCTCACCTATGCCCTGATGCTCGCCTTCTTCCGCAACGAGATGGGCTTCGGCGGCAACAACGGGCTCACCGACTTCAAGGACTTGCTCGGCTTCGACCTCCAGGCAGACAGCACTCGCATCGGGCTCTTCGTCGCCTCGGCCCTGGCCCTGGCCGCGGGATACCTGGCTTGTCGTGCCATCGTAACCTCGCGCCTTGGGCGGGTTGCAGTGGCGATCCGCGACGCCGAGGGGCGCACCCGCTTCCTCGGCTATCGGGTCGAGGGGGTCAAGCTTGCCATCTTCACCTTCTCCGCCGTCCTGGCAGGCATCGCCGGGGCCCTGTACGTCCCGCAGGTCGGGATCATCAATCCGGGGGAGTTCTCCCCGCTCAACTCCATCGAGGTAGTGATCTGGGTGGCGGTCGGTGGCCGGGCGACCCTTTACGGGGCCGTGGCGGGGGCCCTGATGGTGAACTACGGTAAGACCTACCTCACCGGCGCCATGCCGGAGGCCTGGCTCTTCGCCTTGGGCGGGCTCTTCGTCCTGGTAACCCTGTTCTTGCCGCGGGGGATCACCGGGCTGCTGGCCAAGGGGAGGGCCGCCTGATGGGGGGGCAAGTCGAGCGCTGGGAGTATCTGAATCCGGGCAAGACGCTGGCGGAGACCCTGAACATCTCGCATCAGACCCTGCTCTACGTCGAGGGCGTCTCAGTCACCTTCGACGGGTTCCGAGCCCTGAACGAGCTCTCCTTCTATGTCGATACCGGCGAGCTGCGGTGCGTCATCGGTCCCAACGGGGCCGGCAAGACCACGATGATGGATGTCATCACCGGCAAGACCCGGCCGGACAAGGGCTTGGTCTACTTTGGCCAGACCATCGACCTGCTGAAGCTGGACGAGCCGGAGATCGCCCAGGCGGGGATCGGGCGCAAGTTTCAGAAACCCACCGTGTTCGAGCGGCACAGCGTGATGGAGAACCTGGAGCTGGCCATGGCGGGGGACAAGGGGGTCTTTGCGACCCTGTTCGCGCGGCTCTCCGGGGAGCAGCGCGACCGCATCGACGAGGTCTTGGGTATCATTGGACTCGGGGATCTGGCTTGGCGTGAGGCGGGTGCCCTGTCCCATGGCCAGAAGCAATGGCTCGAGATCGGCATGCTCCTCATGCAGGACCCACTCCTGCTGCTGGTGGACGAGCCGGTGGCGGGCATGACCCACCAGGAAATGGACCGCACCGCGGCCCTGCTGACCTCGCTGGCGGGCAGGCACACCGTGGTGGTGGTGGAGCACGACATGGACTTCGTCCGGTCCATCGCCAGCAAGGTTACGGTCCTGCACCAGGGCAGCGTCCTGGCCGAGGGACGCATGGACGAGGTCCAAGCCGACCCGCGGGTGGTCGAGGTTTATCTTGGAAATTAAATTAGCAAGCGATCGTAACACATTGACAAAACGACGTCTAGTCAACTTGAATTGTAGGTCGGCCTTTAGGCCGACTCCCGGCGCCCCGGTCAACCTAAAGGCCGACTCACACCCGGGACGTCACATGGACATTTTCGACAACCTGGCATGCGAGCGACGGCGATGCTGCAAGTTGAAGGTTTGAACCAGTTCTATGGTGGCAGCCATACCCTGTGGGACCTGGCCCTGGAGGTTCCAGAGGGGCAATGCACCTGCCTCATGGGCCGAAACGGGGTGGGCAAGACGACCCTGCTCCAGTGCGTCATGGGGCTACTGCCCGTGGCCTCCGGACGCATCGGCTATCAGGGTGCAGACCTGGTCGGTGCCCCGGCAGAGCGGCGCGCCCGCATCGGCATCGGCTATGTCCCCCAGGGGCGCCAGATTTTCCCGCTGCTCACGGTCCAAGAGAACCTGGAGATCGGCCTACCGGCCCGACGCGATGGGCTGCGCCGGGTGCCTGACTTCATTTTCGACCTGTTCCCGGTCCTCAAGGAGATGCTCGGGCGCCGAGGCGGCGACCTCTCTGGTGGACAGCAGCAGCAACTGGCCATCGGGCGGGCACTGGTCACCGACCCGCGTCTGCTGATTCTGGACGAGCCCACCGAAGGGATTCAGCCCAACATCGTCCAGGAGATCGGCGACATCATCCGGCGGCTCAACCGGGAGATCGGTCTGACGGTGCTATTGGTGGAACAGAAGCTCCCCTTCGCCCGCCGGGTGGCGGACCGCTTTAGCATCCTCGACCGCGGGCGCAACGTCGCCGCCGGGGCCATCGCGGACCTGGACGAGGGACTGATCCAGCGGTACCTGACGGTGTGAGCACAGCGGACCCGAGGCCAGGGGCGGCGACGGGGTGGCGGGCCAGCCTGGCTCTGGAGTACCAGGCCAAGGCGGACCGCACCTGGCTCGCGGCGCGGCGGCACAGTGGGCCGCTGCTGGTGCAGAAGCCCCTGTATCCGGAGGGTCCTGGGGTCTGCCAGACGCTCATCGTCCACCCGCCGGGCGGCATTGCCGGGGGCGACGTCCTAGAGGTCGAGGTCCGGATAGGTGAAGGCGCCCATGCCCAGATCACCACGCCAGGGGCAGCCAAGTGGTACCGTAGCGGGGGCCTGGAGGCGAGCCTCGACCAGTGCCTCGCGGTGGCCCAAGGCGGCTGGCTCGAATGGCTCCCCCAGGAGACGATTTTCTTCGACGGTGCCCGGGCCCGCAGCCTCACCCAGGTCGTCTTGACAGGAGATGGGGGCTTCTTGGGCTGGGACCTGATCGCCCTTGGGCGGCCCGCGTCGGGCGAGCGCTTCGCTCACGGGAGCCTGGCTCTGGATACCGAGATCCGACACCAGGGCCGCCGGGTGTGGATGGAGCGGGCCCGCATTGCCGGTGGGGACCCGATGCTCACCGACGCCGCGGGCTTTGGCGGCGCAACCGCCGCGGGGACGCTCGTTCTGGCGGGGCGGCGGGTGGGCGACGACCTTCTGGCTGCCTGCCGTGAAGTCCCTGCCAATGACGGGCTTTGGGGCATCACCCGGCTCCCGGAGGTCCTGGTCGGACGTTGGCTGGGTAAGGATACTGCGACCGGTCGGGCCTGGCTCACTGACCTATGGTCCCTGTTGCGACCTGGGATGCTGGGTCGCGGCGCCGTGGTCCCACGCATCTGGAATACTTGATGGAGCAAGACGTTGGAGCTGACACCTCGCGAAAAAGACAAACTGCTGATCTTCACCGCCGCCCTGCTCGCGGAGCGGCGCAAGGCCAAGGGGCTCAAGCTCAACTACCCGGAGGCGGCAGCCTATCTTAGCGCGGCCATCATGGAAGGGGCCCGGGAGGGTCGAAGCGTGTCGGATCTCATGGGCTGGGGTGCCACCCTGCTGGGCCGGGAGGACGTCATGGAAGGCGTCCCGGAGATGATCCCGGAGATCCAGGTGGAGGCCACCTTTCCCGACGGGACCAAGCTGGTGACGGTGCACCACCCGATCCCTTGATCCCATCCCCCCTCCCCCTGGCAGGGGGATGGTCGGGGTGGGGGTTGAGGGCCTACGCCTACGGGTAGTGGCCAGTTCTGAGGGTCGCCGCAAGCTTCGACCCCCCTCCTGACCTCCCCCCTGGCAGGGGGGGAACGCGTCGGCAGGTTGGGGTTCAGCCCGACGCCGGCGACAATTTGCCCCAAAACACCGCGGAGAAGCACAGGCCATGATCCCTGGTGAGATCCAAACCGCCGCCGGCGACATCGAGATCAATGCCGGCCGACCGACCCTCAAGGTCAACGTCGCCAACACCGGGGACCGCCCCATCCAGGTCGGCTCCCACTACCACTTCTATGAGACCAATACCGCCCTGGCCTTCGACCGCGACGCCACGCGCGGCTACCGGCTCAATATCCCCGCGGGTACCGCGGTGCGCTTCGAGCCGGGGCAGACTCGCACTGTCGAGCTCGTAGCCCTGGACGGGGCACGGGTGGTCTACGGCTTTCAGGGCCAGGTGATGGGGGTGCTTTGACCATGAAGATGACGCGCCAGGCCTATGCGGAGATGTTCGGTCCCACGGTGGGGGATCGGGTGCGGCTCGCGGATACCGAGCTGTGGGTCGAGGTCGAGCGGGATTTCACCACCTACGGAGAGGAGGTCAAGTTCGGCGGCGGCAAGGTCATCCGCGACGGCATGGGCCAGTCCCAGCGGCCGGCGGCGGAGGTCGCGGACACGGTCATCACCAATGCCCTGATCCTGGACCACTGGGGCATCGTCAAGGCCGACATCGGTATCAAGGGCGGGCGCATCTCGGGGATCGGTAAGGCCGGCAATCCGGACATCCAGCCCGCAGTTAAGATCGCGATCGGCGCAGCGACCGAGATCATCGCGGGCGAAGGGACGCTGGTCACCGCCGGCGGCATCGACGCCCACATCCACTTCATCTGCCCGCAGCAGATCGAAGAGGCCCTGATGTCCGGCATCACCACCATGATCGGCGGCGGCACGGGCCCCGCCACCGGGACCAACGCGACCACCTGCACTCCGGGGCCCTGGCACCTCGCGGGCATGCTCAAGGCCGCTGATGCCTTTCCCATGAATCTGGGCTTCCTGGGAAAGGGCAACGTGAGCCTGCCCGAACCCCTGCGGGAGCAGGTCCTTGCAGGCGCTATGGGGCTGAAGCTCCACGAGGACTGGGGGACCACCCCGGCGGCCATCGACAACTGCCTCTCCGTTGCCGACGAGCTGGACGTGCAGGTCGCCATCCACACCGATACCCTGAACGAGTCGGGCTTCGTCGAGACGACCCTCGCGGCCTTCAAGGGGCGCACCATCCACACCTACCACACCGAGGGCGCCGGCGGCGGTCACGCGCCGGACATCATTAAGGCAGCGGGGGAGCCCAACGTCCTGCCCAGCTCCACCAACCCGACCCGCCCCTACACGGTCAACACCATCGACGAGCACCTGGATATGCTCATGGTGTGCCATCACCTCGACTCGGCCATCGCCGAGGATGTCGCCTTCGCGGAGAGCCGCATCCGCCGCGAGACCATCGCCGCCGAGGATATCCTTCACGACCTCGGCGCCTTCTCGATGATCTCGTCGGACTCCCAGGCCATGGGCCGGGTCGGCGAGGTCATTCTGCGTACCTGGCAGACGGCCCACAAGATGAAGGTCCAGCGCGGGGCACTGTCAGGTGCGAGCGACCCGGCGGACAACGCCCGGGTCAAGCGCTATCTAGCTAAATACACCATCAACCCGGCCATCACCCACGGCATCGGGCACGTCGTGGGCTCAGTAGAGGTCGGCAAGCTGGCGGATCTGGTGCTGTGGCGGCCCGCCTTTTTCGGGGTCAAGCCGAGCCTGATCCTCAAGGGTGGCATGATCGCTGCCGCGGCCATGGGCGACGCCAACGCGTCGATCCCCACCCCCCAGCCCGTGCACTACCGCCCCATGTTCGGGGCCTTCGGCGGGGCCCTGCACGCGACCAGCCTGACCTTCGTCTCCGCCGCCGCCCTGGCCGACGGGCTGCCGCAGCGCCTGGGTCTCGCCAAGCAGGTCGAAGCCGTGCGTCAGACCCGCGCCATCGGCAAGCGCGACATGATTCACAACGCAGCCTTGCCGGTCATCGAGGTCGATCCCCAGACCTACCAGGTCCGGGCCGATGGGGAACTCCTGACCTGCGAGCCGGCGGCAGTGCTCCCGATGGCCCAGAGGTATTTCCTGTTCTGATGGCCCCTGGGCCGCCCCGTTGGATCAGGGCCCCCGATGCCACGACACTGTCGAAATTCTTCCGGCTGTAGGGTGCTGTCTGATGCTGGATAAGGGCACCCTGGTGGCTGCCAGCATTTTTGCCAAGCTGTCCTCGCCCAAGAATCGAGCCACGGCGCTGGCTGCGGATATGCACCAGGTCCGCAAGACAGCCAGTGGTACTTTTGCGCGTAGAGGGTCATTGGCGCCGATGCCGACGGCGGGTTCATCGACGCCCCGACCCGCGTGGCCGCCAATGGCGCCGATGTGGCCGAGACCGCGCACTTTCTCCACGGCGACGAGCAGGCGGTCTGCGGCGATTCCAGCTACATCGGTGCCGAAAAGCGCTCGGGTCTCAAAGACAGGCCGGCGCAGTGGTACTTCGCCAGGAAGCCTGGTCACCTGAAGGCTAAGGCCTTTGGCGCGCGCAAGAAGCTGTCCGAGCGGGTCGAGCATCTCAAACTCGGAATCCGTACCCGCGCCATACACTTGCTTCACAATGCCAAGAACCTGTTCTGTCACCGCAAGGTGCGTTATCAAGGGCTGGCCAACAACGCCCGACTAAATTGAAGCGACCAAGATGCACCCGCGGCCAGGGGCGACGGGCCACACGGCGACCGAACACCGGAAGCGAGGTCCGTTTACACGAGTAACCGACCGCTCATGTCATCATCCGAAAAATTGACCATCCACCGAAACTCGAACCGGCAAGACTCGGGTTGATCAGAGGTTCCTTACGGATAGGAAGTCCAATCGCATGACGGTACTACTTTTTAGACGCTATCATCGCCAGGAGCCCCGATCAAGCGGCCTGACGACGGCACGAGGTGAACTGGCGGGAAGAAGTGCCGTCTGACGATCGATGTGCGCTGAGCGGACGCTGTTTTCGTGTCGCGAGCGCCTTGTGCGCGGCGGGCGACACGTCACCCGGAGGATAGCGGCGGTGGGTGAGGCTGCCACTGTACCCGCTGGTCGAACAGGTATCCAACCGGCAAGGAAAGCGGGGCGTACCGGGGCAAAGAGGCTAGGAGACATGATTAGCGAAGCGTTCCATGTACCAGATTGAAGAGCACATTCCTCCGCAGGATGCCGCCGACGACCGACTTGTTGCGCCGTTCGAGCAGAGACAAAAGAGCCGGGCCCGCGTGACCCTGGCCTCCGGCGCCGAGGCTGGCCTGTTTTTGCCCCGCGGGACTGTGCTTCGTCATGGCGATTGCCTTAGGACCCGCTGCGGGCGGGTGGTGCGGGTCGAGGCGGCACCGGAGCAGGTGCTGACGGTGCGGGCGGACAGCCCCGAGGTCTTGCTGCGGGCCGCCTATCACTTGGGGAATCGCCATGTCCAAATGGAGATCGCCGCGGACTGGCTGCGCCTGGGCTTCGACCCCGTCCTGCGGGACATGCTCCTTGGTCTAGGAGTCGAAGTGGCCGAGGAGGAGGCACCCTTTGAGCCCGAGGCCGGGGCCTACCAGGGAGCGCACGCGCATCACCAGGGACACGGGGAAGATGCCCCCATCATCCACACCCCTGATGGAAGGTGCGCACCCATGCCGGCAAGGGGGCTCCTGCCAGCCAGGGACCGTCCCTGGCCTGGATACCGGGATCGCGGTCGCGACGACGGGGTTGGAGGATCGGCACCGCTATGCGCCGCGAGGTATGCGGAATGCCGAGCCCCATGACCCCCCGCCTGATCCCATTGCTCCATTTGGCCAGCCCCCAGCTCCCGGTTGGGGGCTTCGCCTATTCGCAGGGGCTCGAGCCGGCGGCGGAGGCGGGTCTGGTTACCGACGCGGCGAGTGCCGGGACCTGGATCGCCGGTGTTCTCAACGCGTCCCTTGCACGCTTCGAGGCCCCGCTCCTGGCGGGCCTGGTGGCCGCCTGGCGGGACGACCAGCTCGCCGAGGTGGAGCGGCTGAACACCCTCTTCGCGGCTTCGCGGGAGACCGCAGAGCTGATGGACGAGACGGCGCGGATGGGGCGGGCCCTGGGGGTCTGGCTCCGGGACCTGGGGGTGGCGGGGGAGGCGAGGCTGGTCGGTTTGGCCAGGCTCGAACCGCTGACCTATCCCGCCGCCTACGCCTGTGCCGCCGCGGCCCTGGGCTTGACGCCGGAGGACGCCGTCACCGCTTACCTTTGGGCCTGGCTGGAAAACCAGGTCATGGCTGCGATCAAGCTGGTCCCCCTGGGCCAGACCGCCGGCCAGCGCCTGTTGCTGGACCTCGGGTCGGGGCTGCCGGCCATTGCCCAGCGGGCCCTGGAGCTGCCGGAGTCGGAGTGGTCGGGCATGGCCCCGGGCCTCGCCATCCTGTCGAGCCGCCACGAGACCCAGTATTCCCGGCTGTTTCGGTCTTGAGGGCCGTGCCCTCGGGCGGATCGCTCCCCGAGTCGACCTTTGGAGATAGCCCATGAGCAAGAGACCCCCGTTGCGGGTAGGCGTCGGAGGGCCGGTCGGCTCGGGCAAGACCGCCCTGGTCGAGGCCCTGTGCAAGGCCCTGCGGGATCGCTACGAGATTGCGGTGGTGACCAACGACATCTATACGAAGGAGGACATGGAGATCCTGGTCCGAGCCCAGGCCCTGGCCCCGGAGCGCATCCTTGGCGTGGAGACCGGGGGCTGCCCGCACACGGCGATCCGCGAGGATGCCTCCATGAACCTGGAGGCCATTGACCGTCTGCAATCGGCTTTCCCGGTCCTGGATCTTATCTTCGTCGAATCCGGCGGGGACAACCTCGCCGCGACCTTCAGTCCGGAGCTGTCGGACCTGACCCTTTATGTCATCGATGTGGCCGGCGGGGAGAAGATCCCGCGCAAGGGGGGGCCGGGGATCACCAAGTCCGACCTGCTGGTGATCAACAAGACGGATCTGGCACCTCTGGTGGGAGCCTCCCTGGACGTCATGGAGCGCGACACCCGACGCATGCGCGGGTCGCGCCCCTGGGTCTTTACCAACCTGAAGACTGGCGATGGACTTGCGGCGGTCATCGCCTTCCTCGAACGCGAGGGGATGCTGGGCGCGGACTGAGCCCGGGGGGCTCAACCGGCTCTGTTTGCACCGGGTTCGGGTCAGGCTTCAGCCCGACAGCGGAGTCCGAGATCGCCTGCCGCTCGGCGTCGGACGCAAATGCGACCCACAGGGGGCCTGTCGCCGGTGGTGCGATGGGCTCTTGAGCACCCAGCGAAGTCGTCGCCCGCTATTTCGCCTGCTCGGTCAAAGGCGGGCGGTCGAGCCGCACGGGGGCAGGCCGCTCCTCGGTCAGCCAGACGGCCAGCACAGAGTCGGCCGCCGGCCAGAGCCCTTTCGCGCGGACGTCCGGGGCGTCGCCGGTGAAAACCAGGTAGCTGTACTTGCCGTAGTGCGGCAACTTGCGGGCCAGTCCTGGAAGCGGGGCAGGATTTGGCACTGCCAGCCAGGCGATGGGCTGCCCGCCTTTGGTGCTGGTCAAAACGGGGCTCGATGGGCCATCCGGTAGTCCGTCCTGGGCGGGGATCTGCAGGCTGCGGGTCTTCGGGTCGAGCCGGAAGGGCGTGCCTCCGGCGGCGAAGGCAGCCAGGTACCGATTCTCCCACCCCAGCAGCCAGACGGCGACACCCTTGGGCAGGTGCTCCAGATCGCGGTCGCTGTGGACCTCCCAACCCGGGTTGCTCGCGGCCCAGGTGCCGGCGAGCGCGCGGTAGCCTTCCGCCAGCTCGGGCGGTGCATCGGATGGCCAGACGATGACGCCGCGGTCCGAACCGAACAGGCGGCTCAGGGTGACCGGGGTCTCACCGTCGGCCAGAGTGCGGAAGAGGTCGAAGTCCGGGTCCGCGGCGATGCGAACGGGCGGGGCGGGAAGCTCGAGGTCGAAGGTGGCGCTGCGTTGGTCCAGCTTGACGCGCTCCTCCCGCAGTTGGCCGTCGGCCAGCTGGATCTGGATCGGGACCTCCAATGGGAAAGGGGCCTCCTCCTGGGTCTGGTTGAGTCTGCCGGTAAGCCGGAATCCCCCCGGATGTTCCCGCAATAGGATGTCGGCGAGCTGGATCGTGGGCGCTCCAGTACGTTCCGTCCAGGCGAGAAAAAACCCGGCCAGGTCGCGCCCGCTGCTCTCCTCGAAGGCCCGCCGCAAGTCGTCGTAACCGGTGACGCGGAAGAGGTTGTCCGCGTAGAAGCGCCTCAGTCCCTGAACGAAGACCTCGTCGCCGAGCTGCCGGCGCAGCATGTGGAACAACATCAGCGCCTTGCTGTAGCCGATGGCCTGGGAGGCGGAGCTGTGCCGCGAGCGGAAGTCGCGCAGGGGAAAGTCCTCGTCCGTGCGGACATAGTCGGCATAGCCCTTAAGCGCATCGCGGCGGTAGTCGGCGCCGCCGTCGCGCCGCTCCGCCAACAGGTGGTCGGCCAGATAGGCGGTCAGGCCCTCGCTCCAGTTGCCCGAGGCGTAGTCCACGTAGACGCCGTTGCCCCACCAATTGTGCAGAATCTCGTGGGGGTAGGATGTATCGATGATGAACGGCAGGCGGATGACCTGGGGCCCGAGCAGGGTGAAGGATGGCATGCCGTAGCCGCTCTCCCAGAAGTTTTCCACCAGGGCGAACTTGGGGTAGGGGTAGGGGCCGATCAGCTTCGAGTACAGGTCGAGATAGGTCCCGGTGGCCGCCAGGTAGCGCTCCGCCAGTTCCGGGTCCGGCCGGCGCAGGTAGACTTGCCCCTCCGCCACCGGTGTGGCGCGTCGGTAGAGGTTGAACGGGGCGGCGACGAGGTAGATCTCGTCCTGGGGCTGGTCCTCCCGCCAGCTAACCTGGACGGCGGTGGGCTTGGCGCCGTCCCCCGGACCCGGGTTGCTTGCGGCGTCTGGCCCCGCCCCCTGGGAGACTGCCAGCCAGCCTTGCGGCAGGGTCACGGTGAGCGAGAAGGTGTGGAGCCCGTTGCCAGGGCTGGGATACCAGCCGCTGAAGCCATCGAGGAATACGCCGTCCTCCGCGATGGTCCCGCGGGTCTGCTGATGGGCGCGGCCGAGGCTCTCGGGGATATCCTCCATGCCGTGGCGTATGGTCCCGGAATAGGTCAAGGTGACCGGACCTGGACCGGTCAAGCGCAGGCGGTAGCGCTCCAGGTGGTCATCGCGTCCCAGCGGCTCCAGAGTCGCCGGCCCGGCGCTGACCTTTGGGGCCAGTCCCGCGTGCAGGATTAGGGTCCAGTCCGAAGCACCGGGAGGCAGGGTCAGGCGGTCGCTGGCCGCGATGGTCCCCGCCTCGGGGTCCAGTTGGGCCGCGATCTCGTGGTGGACCGGAGCGGACGACGCAGGGGGCGGCGCGGAGCAGGCGAGGGGCGAGCACGCCAGGATAGCCAGCGCGGTCAGGCCGGCCAGGAACTTGATCTTTTCTGGTGCGGTCATAGGTCGGGTCCTGCGGGCGGCGCATGTCGATGGAATGCGAGCTGGCCAACATGGGGCCCAATCGGGCCCGAAACCAGAGACTCAGTCAGCGAGGAACCAAGTGCCAAGACGCTTAAGACTATACGCCGTGCTGCCGTTCCATGCCTTCCTTGCCTTCGGCCTGGCCCTTTCCCCGCCGGTTCATTCCGAGTCCGATGCGGACCACACGACTCAGCCCGCCATGGAATCCGGACCCGACGAGATCGTCGACACCCAAACCGCTGTGGTCGATGTGACCGCCCTCGGGGACATGGCTGGACTGATCGACAAGCTCGCGGACAAGCGCGTGGTGTTTGTCGGCGAGTCTCACGACCGCTATGAGGACCACCTAAATCAGTGGGCGATCATCTATGGCCTTCACGTCAAGGAAAAGGACCTGGCCATCGGTATGGAGTTTTTCCAACAGCCCTTCCAGGACGCTCTCGACGACTACGTCGCCGGGCGTATCACTGAGGCCGATCTCCTGCGCCGCACCGGCTATTTCGAGCGCTGGCGTTTCGACTATCGTCTGTACCGTCCGATCCTCCGTCTGGCCCGGGATCACGGTATCCCAATCGTCGCCCTCAACCTGGAGAAGGAGATCACGGAGAAGGTGGGGGATGATGGCATCGAGGCACTCAACGAGGCCCAGCGGGCACGTATTCCCGCGGATATGGACCGGGACGATCCGGCCTATCGGGCCAGGGTCAGAGCCGTCTTCGATGCCCATCCGCAGATGCGCGATCACGGCAAAGAGGAAGGCGAGGGTCAGCCCGAGGCGGATGACGCGCGGTTCGAACGGTTCCTCTCCGTGCAGCTTCTCTGGGACGAGGGCATGGCCGAGCGCGCCGCTCGCTACCTCCAGGAGAACCCCGGCAAGATGATGGTAATCCTGAGCGGGGCAGGCCATGTCGAGTACGGGCAGGGAATTCCGAAACGCCTGCAACGGCGCATCGACGCCCCGGCCGCGATCGTCCTCAACGGAACCCAGCGCGACCTGGACCCGCAGGCCGCCGACTTTCTCTTGTACCCGCGTCGGGTCTCCCTGCCGGCTGCTGGGCTCCTGGGCGTTCTGTTGGATACCGATATCGAAGGGCGAGGGTGTGGCCGTCAAGGGGTTTTCCGAGGAGAGTGGTGCCAAGACGGCCGGGATGGAGGCGGGGGACCGCATCGTGCGGGTCGGCGAGACGGCGGTGGGCGGCTACACCGATGTCCGCATCGCTTTGCTGGATGGTCGTCCTGGCCAGCGAATGCCGGTGGAGGTCCTGCGCGAGCGCCTGTTCGGGGACCCCGAACGGGTCAGCATGGAGGTCGAGCTCCATTGAGCGGACCGGCTCAGCCGCCCCCTGACCGCGGTTCCGGCCCGGAGCTGCTGGCCCCCGCCGGCACCCTCAAATCCCTCAGGTTCGCCCTTGCCTACGGGGCCGACGCCGTCTACGCAGGGCTGCCGCGCTACAGCCTGCGGGTGCGCAACAACGACTTTGACGCGGCGGCCCTGGCGGAAGGCATCTCCGCCGTCCATGCCTGCGGGCGGCGGCTGTACCTGGCGTGCAACCTGATGCCGCACGGGGCCAAGCTGCGGACCTTCATCGATGATCTGGAGCCGATCGTCGCCCTTGGTCCGGATGCCCTCATCATGGCCGATCCCGGGCTGATTCTGATGGTGCGGGAGCGTTGGCCCGGGCTTGGCGATCCACCTCTCGGTGCAGGCCAATACCGTCAACGCAGCGGCGGTGCGCTTTTGGCAGGCACAGGGGATTGCCCGGGTCATACTGTCGCGTGAGTTGTCCCTTGACGAGATCGCCGAGATTCGCCAGGCCTGCCCGGACGTGGAGCTGGAGGTCTTTGTCCACGGGGCCTTGTGCATTGCCTACTCGGGTCGCTGCCTGCTATCCGGGTACTTCAACCACCGGGATGCCAACCAGGGGAGTTGCACCAACGCCTGCCGCTGGGAGTACCGGCTGGCCGGCCACGTTGGCGAGGATGACGCCCCCCAACCGGGCCGCCACCCAGCCGCCGATGAGGTCTATCTGCTGGAAGAGGGCAAGCGCCCCGGGCAGTTCATGCCGATGTTCGAAGATGAGCATGGCACCTACATCATGAACGCCAAGGATCTGTGCGCTGTGGAGCACGTTGAGCGCCTGGTGGCCATGGGCATCGACTGCCTCAAGGTCGAGGGCCGAACCAAGTCCCACTACTATGTGGCACGGACCACTCAGGTCTACCGGCAGGCCATCGACGATGCCGTCGCCGGGCGCCCCTTCTCCCCGGGTCTGGTGACCGACCTGGAGGGGCTCGCCAACCGCGGCTACACAGAGGGATTCTACCGTCGCCACGCCCCCGCCGAGCTGCAGAACTACGCCCGCGGTAGCTCCGACAATCAGCGTCAGATCTTCGTCGGTGAGGTGGTGGGGCAGGGCAGTGACGGCTGGGCTGAGGTGGAGGTCAAGAACCGCTTTGGTGTCGGCGACGAGTTGGAGCTGCTCACCCCAGCCGGCAATCGCCGCTTCCGCTTGGAGGCCATGACGAACCGCGACGGTCAGCGCCATGGACCTGGCGCCGGGGGCGGGTTACCTGGTGCGGATCCCGATTCCGTCGGCGGACAGCGCGCTAGGACTCCTGACGCGCGTTCTGGCGCAAGGCGCCGTTACACGATGATGCGCTGGTTCGTCCGCAGCGCTTGGGTGGGCGCAGACCCTAGCCAGGATATGTTTGCTCGGAGCCGTTCGGGGTCTCGCCATACATGCTGGCTTGGCACCGCGGGCCCAGCGCATCCCTGTGAAAGTCTTAGGCAACGCCTCCAAGCCGCTAGCCGGGCGCGTTTTTTGCGATCCGGGTCATGTGCCGTGTCGTCGATTACCGGGACATCTCTTGCCGATCCCGTCCGGCACGGCTAACATCACTGATCCCTTGCTGTCCATGCCCCGGTCTATCCATGCTCCGGTCTGACAGGGGCTATCGGGCTTCAGTTTTCCCACGAGAAATGCAACTTCTTCGCGAACTCCATAAGGCACTTGCGGACAACGCTCCGGCAACGGCCGCCACCATTGGGCAGCGTATCCTTGACCGCCGTGTAGACTATCCGCCGTCGGTGATTGAATACGTCAACACCCTGCTGTCACAAACCTCATCGCGTGTCTCTCCAATTGCAGTACCGCCGAAAATCGTCACGAGCAAGTACGGTCTCACCCAACAGCCTTCGGACAATATTCCGGAGCCGCCGGACGTCCAGGCAGCACCTGTTGCGATAGGTGAAGCCAACGCGCCCATCCCGCAATTTTTCATGGTCGATCTGGCAATTCGACTGGACTCCATCGTTCTGGTGGCCGGTTGGACTACGGCCACGGCCGAATTCGGCTTGGTAACAGATGACGCAGTGCTTGATGTCAGGCACGTGAGTGTTCCGCGCTCGGACGTTGCAAAGCACTTCGCCCTGGACGCTGGTGACAAGCTGGGTATGGTTCTGGTCGCCGAGTGCCCTGAAGATCACCCAATATGCCTGTCTTGGGAAGCTGGTGCGCAGCGGGGCATTTCGCGAATCCTGGAGTTCGGAACCTCTGCAGACACTACTCAAATTGGCGCAAGAGAACGTAACATCCTTGGCCCAGCACTTGGCATGTTGGCTCTCGCCCTCCCGCCGTTTTCCGATCAATGGCGCTCCTTCATAAGACATATCGCGCCATCCTCGGGGCCGTGCAGTTCCGCGAGGGGCCATCTGGAAGGGGCTGCGGCAGTCGAAAGGACAAAGGACGCCGTCGTCTACGGCTGGGCGGTGCATACGCCAACCGGTTTTGTGTGGTTGGAGGACGACTCAGGTCATATCTACTCTTTAGAGGAGGCGTACCGGTTCTTTCGTCAGGACGTGCACGACTCCGTGGCCATGAATTTCTCCCATGGGACCGGCGAAGCGGGGTTCGTCGTCTGCCTGCATGGACTGAAGCCCGGCGCCAGCATTTGTCTCAAGACGATCTGCGAGACTGGCGTGCATGTGTTGAGCGAGGCGAGAACGATAACGCTCCCGATTGACCCGGTTGGCGCGGCGCGCCACCTGTTTGGCGTGGGTGTGCCCATTACCGATATGCATCGAAGAGTGCCGCTCGTAGATCAGGCGATCCTTACTCCGCTGATCGAGCATCGGCAGGAGGTGGTAGCGGATCTGCCTGTCACAGGGCGACAGTTGGGCGACGCCGTGCCCGACCCAATGGTGAGCATCGTTGTGCCCTTGTATGGCCGGACGGATTTCGTCGAGCACCAACTCATTGAGTTTGTCGAGGATCCCTGGCTGTCCGTTCACGCGGAGCTTATCTATGTGTTAGACGACCCCTCGTTGGTTGAAGGCTTTATCGCTGATGCCGAGGCGCTTCATAAACTCTATCGACTACCTTTTCGGTGGCTGTGGGGCAGTGTGAACCGCGGTTTCTCGGGTGCCAACAACCTTGGGGCCTCTAAGGCACGCGGCGACTACCTAGTCTTCCTGAACAGTGACGTATTCCCGCAGACAAGCGGCTGGCTCGAACCCCTTGTGGAGGTACTGGCTACCCGCGATGAGATCGGTGCAGTGGGACCGCGCCTTGTGTTTGCGGATGGCTCCATCCAACATGCCGGAATGGAATTTGTGCGTTGCGACGACCTTGGCATATGGGCGAACCACCATCCCCTCCAAGGCCTAGACCCTGCTCTCGACCGGCATCGCGAGCTCTCTATCGTACCGGCTGTTACCGGTGGCTGTCTGGCCATCCGGCGTGCCGACTTCGAGCGGATTGGTCGCTGGGACACTGGCTACCTCGTTGGCGATTTCGAGGATTCCGACTTATGCCTAAAGCTGCGTGCCGTTGGCCTAAAATCCGCGTACTTGCCAACCGTCCAGCTGACTCACCTGGAGCGCCAGTCGTTCAAGCTGTTGGGGCGCGACCAGTTCAGCTCTCGGCTGGTGATATACAACGCGGTACGCCATCAGCAGCGCTGGGCGGCCCTGATCCAGAGCGTCATGCAGGAACAGAGCTGTGCGTCGTAAGAAACAAGGTTCGGAAGTAATGGATCCGGCACAGCGCATCCTGGTGATGTCCCACGGGCATCCCGATTTTAGCCTTGGCGGTGGCGAGATCGCGGCCTATAACCTTTTCCAGGGCTACCGTGATCATCCCGACGTTAGTGAAGCTTGGTTCTTGGCGCGAGCGGATCGCGGCCGTGGACCCACGGGTGCCATTAGCCTGCGCCGGCCAAATGAATATCTCTGGGAACAGGGGGTTCGCGACTGGCAGAGGTGGAAGGCGGCCAATCAGAATTCTGTTACCAGCTGGTTTGCCGACCTGGTTCGCGGCCTCAACCCGACCATCGTGCACACGCACCACTACGCGCACCTCGGACTGGAATATCTGCGCGTCATTAAGCAATCGGTTCCCAATGTCCGTATTTACTTGACCTTGCACGAGTACATGGCGATTTGCCGCAACAGCGGGCAGATGGTCAAAGTCGGCGGTTTTAAGCTGTGCAGCAACGAATCGTTCGACGAGTGTCGCCAGTGCTTTCCGCAGAATAGCAACGAAGATTTTTGGCTCCGCAAACACTACTTTCAAAGCTACTTTAGACTTGTGGACGGTTTCGTCGCGCCGTCGGAATTCCTTCGGCAGCGCTACATCCGATGGGGCCTGAAGCCGGAGCAGATCGTTGTCATCGAGAACGGCCACCCCGATCAGCCCCCAGTACCACCCCGCTCCCTGCGGGACGGAGAAACGCGGAACCGCTTTGCCTTCTTCGGACAGATCAACCCATACAAAGGCATCGATCTTCTGTTGGAGGCACTGCACGGCATGCCCAAGAAGGAGCGCAAGCAGATCGTTGTAGAAGTACATGGCGCCAACCTTGAGTTCCAGCATAACGAGTTGCAGGATCGGATACGGGTGTTGAGTGAGCCCCTGATCAAAAGCCACATCGTTCGATGGGCGGGCCCCTATCGTCCCAGTGAACTGCGCAGCCGCATGGGCAGTGCTGACTGGGTGGTCGTTCCTTCCATCTGGTGGGAAAACTCGCCAATGGTCATCCAAGAGGCATTTATGTGCGGGCGCCCGGTCATCAGTTCGGATATCGGTGGCATGGAGGAAAAGGTTCGTCACGGGGTGGATGGCCTTCACGTACGTACTGGCGATGCCATGCAATGGGGCCAGACGCTGTTTGAGGCAGCAACTACGCCGGGACTGTGGGATCAGCTGAGGGCGGGGATTGAGCGCCCGAATACCGTCGCGGAGTGTACCAACAAGCATTTGCAGGCGTTTTCAGGTTCCGACCTTTTGCTAAGGCAAAGCTGCAGCGAACGAGCGCTTGTGGCGGCGCGGCCGTTCGATGGGAAAGGCGGCAATGATCGGCGCCTCGCGGTGTTGAGTCGGTTTCTCGTAGGCGGTTGGAGAATTTGGTGGTGACGGCGCGTACCCGTTTATACGGCTAGCATGCTGTCTTTCATGGAAGTGATGATTGAACCCTTAGGAAAACGCTGATTAAGTCGATTTCACGAGGGTGAGCTTCTTTGAAGTCAGGGGGTTACGCTTTGGTGAAAGGTCGATTTCAGAATTAATCAGCGTTTCCTTAGCTGGCACTCATCAGCATGCCAGGTGCGGAGGGCGGCGCGTATTGGGCCGTTCTTTCTACAGTTTGGTCCCGTTGTAAAACTGCCGGGCGTCCCCGCCCCGCACCGGACACGCTTTATTCCGCTTGCTGAAACGCGGTGCGGCGGGTCCGATCCTGTTTCTGTAGGTTAGGGTTCAAAAATGACGAACGAAGTCAGTGGAGAAAATGCAGCAGCAGCCCGAATCGGCGATGGCAAGTTCCGCCTCGTCTTCCACATCGGCGCCGGGAAGACCGGGACAACGTCCATTCAGCGGGCATTGCGAACACACATGCTTTTTTTGCGCAAACAGGGTACTTGGTATCTGGGGTACATGCTAGAACATGCCCCGGTGCAGCGTTTCCTTGGCAAACCCAGCGCGGGGTCCATGAATTTCTGGCGCTAGGAGGCACATCAAGCGACCATCAGGTGCTCGACGTGCTTCGGAGGTCGATTGCAGAGATAAAGGATGGCTGGGGGCTGGCAGGCCATCTGGAGCAACGAGAATTTTTTTGGGCAGGGGACTTCCGCCGTATTGAGCGCAATGCGTCAACTTGCTGCGGAGGGTGTCGATGTCCGGATTCTGGCGTATGTTAGACGCCACGACACTTGGTCCCGGTCGCGCATACGCGCAATGGGGGCTTAAGCACAAAACCTATGCGGGTCCATTGCAGCCCTTCGAGCGATGGATCGAGACGAAGACGGCCACGTTCGCTACACGTCTGCGGCCCTGGCTCGATGCGTTTGACGGCCAGTCGTCGTGCGCAACTTAGATGCGGCGGGGGATGCGGTCATCGACTTTATCGACTGTCAATGGAATTAACCCGCGGGTATGAGGTCGTGCGGGTCGAATGAAACGACGTCCGGCGAAGAACTTGTAATGCGAGCACTCTGTAATGAGCAGTTCAGTTGCCAGGTTGCGGCCACAAAATTCGATCGGCTTTTGGGCAGTACGCAGTGCCACTATGACCGGCCGATCGGTGCGATGGTTGGCGCAGATGATGCCGCAGTGACGAGGAACTGCGGAGGGTCGCGACAGATTGCGCGGAGGACCGATGGCGCTGGACGAAATTTTGGAAGCGAACGGGCAACCGCCGATCGATACCTCGCCGCTTACCCGTCAAGCCGTTAGTTGTCGATCCGGACAAGGTACTGACGGCCGTCGTGCGAGATGTTGGTAAAGCAGGCGACGAGGATCGAGGTCCTTGGAGAAGGCGATGTCTGATCGTAAGGCCGGATTCAGGTCAATCAGGACGGTCAGCGAAACATGGCAATACAGTTTCTGCCAAAGATGAGCTCAAAGAATTGCGCATCAAGCGGCGGCCCAGTTTTCGCGATTTCGATCGGACGGTCCGGGAGTACCCTGGTCGAACGAGTACTCAATTGTCATCCCGATTTGGTATTGTGGGGGAGCATTTTGGCTTTTTGAGCGGTCTGGCAGGTGTTTACGGCCAGATGGGAAACCCAGATCAGAAGCAGTTTCCCAGACGGATCGAGGAAATCGGGGCCCGTCATTGCTGCTGCCCGACGTTGCAGGATCCATCCGCACCCCTGGAATGGGTCAATCCCTGGTCTCTGGAAGAGTTTTCTGCGCAACTGAAGCAGTTCTATCGAGGGCTATTTTGCCGGCAGGCTGGCGGAAGGGCAACGCTGGGGTTTCAGGAGATTCGTACAACACGCTCCCGGTTCTGCGAATGCTTCGGGACCTGTCCCCCGATGGTAAATTCATCTTCATCCGGCGCGATCCAGTCGAAGTCGACGCCGCAGTAGGTATTTGCATTCGTCAAGGAGGCGAAATGGCTCGGAGTTCTCCGAGGCGCAAAGGGAAGATCGGATCGAAGGGATGCTCAAGGAGGTCTATGGTCACTATCGGATTACGAGACGTTCATGAGAGAGAAATCCTGGTCTTCGGCTTACGGTGGCCTATGAGGACCTTGTCGCTCGACCGAAGGAGGTTACCGAGCGGATGCTCTCGCACCTAAAGCTGGACCCGCTTCGGTTTGACTGGGCCCTGGGTGAACAAGTGATGGCCAGCATCATCACTAGGACCAAGCGCGATGACGAGGTAATCGATTTGATCCGTAGGGTCGCAGGGACGGTCGGGACGATGCAGGGCTAAGTTATGGATGTGGAGCAGCGGGCAATGGCGAACCGGTCAGTCGGCCGGGGAGAAGTGCTGTTGAGGTGAAGACGACGGTGTCCGGCTGTCAATCTCACGGCCAGCATGAGCTACCGCGTTGGAAGGCGCTAGAACGGCACTGGCTGAGCGTCGGCGGTTGGTCAGCGCTCCGGTTGGTGCGGTGTAGCGCAGGATTGCGCAGGGATGCGCAACGTGACGGGGCTTCGGTGGTTTGTCGGGCTCGGCGCCGTCGACCGGCTGTTATTCCGGCCCTTCTGTCCAACGACGCGCTGCCTCGCCATCGGTTTCACGGGCCTCGACCCAGCGATCCCCGGACGCCGTGGTCTCCTTTTTCCAGAACGGGGCGCGGGTCTTGAGGTAGTCGATCAGGAACTCGCAGGCGCGGAAGGCATCTCCGCGGTGGGCGCTGGTCACGGCCACCAGGACGATGGGGTCCTGGGGCACCAGCGCACCGACACGGTGCAGGATGCGCACGCCATCCAGAGACCAACGCTGGGTCGCTTCCTCGGCGATGGTCATCAGCGCCTTCTCCGTCATCCCCGGGTAGTGCTCCAGGGTCATGCGGGTGACGGTCTCACCCTCGTTCATGTCGCGCATCAGGCCGAGGAAGCTGACCATGGCCCCGACCTGGGGCCGGCCTCGCCAGAGGCACTCCTGCTCGGCGGCGGGGTCAAAAGGCTCACTCCGGACGCTGATCTCGATCATGGGGCTGGCCTCCTCGCGGGGACGGTTCAGGCCCGCATTTTACACCTGCGCAACGGGTGCCCCGCGAACGTGCGGGGCGCGGCGGTCGACCCAGTCCCGTCGGCTGGGTTCCGTTGGCAGTCTGCGCCCAAATCTGGTGCGTGCTTAGAACCACAGTCGCCGATTGCGTTCTAAACTTCTTGGTGGTGCCAGGGCATGGCGTCAGATCGCCCGATGCCGGATGCGGGACGGTTCGCGCACCGGTTTGGTGCTCCCGACGGATCGGATGCGCCCCAGTCAAGCCATAGAACGGCTGCCATGTCGCTCTAAGCCCTTCTCCCATAGCTGGTCCGGTCTTTGCAGAGAACCTGTGACCAGGGTTGCCTTGAGCGGGGCGGGGCAGCCACCATCTTCCCTTGGACACGGAGGCTCCGGCGGCCGCGGTCCTGGGGTCGAGCCAATGATTTCGAGCAGAGGTGTTGTATGTCGATCTTCGATCGTTACCAGGCCCGCTACGAATCCTCGCGGCAGGAGGTGCTGCGTCTGGACGAGTACCTGGACCTGTGCAAGTCCGACCCCGGCGCCTACGCCGGGCCTGCTGAGCGGTTGCTGGAGGCCATCGGTGCACCGGAGGTCGTGGACAGCCGCAATGATCCGCGTCTGAGCCGGATCTTCCAGAACAAGATCCTGCGCCGCTACCCGGCATTCGCCGAGTTCTACGGCATGGAGGAAGCGATCGAGCACTTGGTCTCTTATCTCAAGCATGCCGCGCAGGGCCTGGAGGAAAAGAAGCAGATCCTCTACCTGTTGGGCCCTGTGGGTGGCGGCAAGTCGTCTCTCGCCGAGAAGCTCAAGGAGCTGATGCAGGTGGTCCCCTTCTACGCGATCGAGGGGTCGCCAATCTTCGAGTCCCCCCTGGGGCTCTTTTCCGCCGAGGAGGATGGGCCCATCCTGGAGGAGGACTACGGTATCCCGCGCCGTTTCCTGCGGACGACCATGTCCCCCTGGGCGGTCAAGCGCCTCCAGGAGTTCAATGGCGACATCACCAAGTTCCGAGTCGTCAAGCTTTACCCCTCGATCCTGGAACAGGTGGCCATCGCCAAGACCGAGCCGGGGGACGAGAACAACCAGGATATCTCCTCCCTGGTGGGCAAGGTCGACATCCGTCAGCTCGAGCGCTTCGCCCAGCACGACGCCGACGCCTACAGCTTCTCCGGGGCCCTGTGTCGGGCCAACCAGGGGTTGATGGAGTTCGTCGAGATGTTCAAGGCGCCGATCAAGGTGCTGCACCCCTTGCTGACGGCAACCCAGGAGGGCAACTACAACGGGACCGAGGGCCTCTCCGCCCTGCCGTTCCAGGGGATCATCCTGGCCCACTCCAACGAGTCGGAGTGGCAGGCGTTCCGCAACAACAAGAACAACGAGGCATTCCTCGACCGCGTTTTCATCGTCAAGGTCCCCTACTGCCTGCGCGTCACCGAGGAGACGCACATCTATGAAAAGCTGCTGCGCAGCAGCTCGCTGGCGGAAGCCCCATGCGCCCCGGGGACCCTCAAGATGATGGCCCAGTTCTCGGTCCTGACACGCCTGAAGGAGCCGGAGAATTCCAACATCTTCTCCAAGATGCGGGTCTACGACGGCGAGAACCTCAAGGACACCGACCCCAAGGCCAAGTCCATCCAGGAGTACCGCGACTACGCGGGCGTGGACGAGGGCATGAGCGGGATCTCGACCCGCTTTGCCTTCAAGATCCTCTCCCAGGTCTTCAACTTCGACCACTCGGAGGTGGCTGCCAATCCGGTCCATCTGCTCTACATCCTGGAGCGGCAGATCGCCCGTGAGCAGCTCCCAACGGAGGTGCAGGACCGCTACCTGGGTTTCCTCAAGCAGTACCTAGCCCCGCGCTACGCGGAGTTCATCGGCAAGGAGCTCCAGACGGCCTATCTCGAATCCTATGCCGAGTATGGCCAAAACGTCTTCGACCGCTACGTCACCTACGCGGACTACTGGATCCAGGACACCGAGTACCGCGACCCGGACACCGGTGAGATGATGGATCGCGGGTCCCTCAACGCGGAGCTGGAGAAGATCGAGAAGCCGGCGGGTATCTCCAACCCGAAGGACTTTCGCAACGAGATCGTCAACTTCGTCCTGCGCGCCCGGGCCAACAATGCCGGGGCCAACCCGCGATGGACCAGTTACGAGAAGCTGCGGGTGGTGATCGAGAAGAAGATGTTCTCCAACACCGAGGAGCTGCTGCCGGTGATCTCCTTCAACGCCAAGGCGTCCGTCGAGGACCAGAAGAAGCACGACCAGTTCGTCGACCGGATGGTGGCTAAGGGGTACACGGCCAAGCAGGTGCGCCTCCTTTCCGAGTGGTACCTGCGGGTGCGCAAGGCCCACTAGGAAGCAGCCAGACAATGTCCAGCTTCATCGACCGCCGGGTCAACGGAAAGAACAAGAGCGCGGTGAACCGCCAACGATTTCTGCGGCGCTACAAGTCCCAGCTGAAGCGGGCGGTGGCCGATTCCGTCAATCGCCGCAGCATCACGGACATCGACAGCGGTGAGAAGGTCGGCATCCCGTCCCGGGACATCTCAGAGCCCGTTTTTCACCATGGGCCCGGCGGGACCCGGGAGATGGTACATCCGGGGAACAAGGAGTTTCTCTCCGGAGACCGGGTGGATCGGCCCGAGGGTGCGGAGGGTGGCGGTTCCGGCCAGGGAAAGGCGGGTAGAGGCGGCAAGGGTGAGGACGATTTCGTCTTCGAACTCTCACGTGAGGAGTATATGGATCTCCTCTTCGAAGACCTGGAGCTTCCCCGCCTGATACGCAACCAGCTGCTTGGCGCTACTGAGTTCAAGCAGGTGCGCGCGGGCTACAGCACCGACGGCAACCCGTCGAACATCGACGTGGTGCGCTCTCTCAAGGGGGCGGTCGCGCGGCGTACCGCCCTCGGGGCGCCGCATCGAGGGCGCATCCGAGAGCTGGAGGCCGAGTTGAATGGGCTGTTGGCCGACGGTGCAGGGGAAGCGGATGCGCGGGTCCTGGCCCTGCGCGAGGAGATCGACCGCCTCAAGACCCGCATCGCCGCGCTGCCGTTCATCGACACCTTCGACCTGCGCTACCAGGCCTTCGCCAAGCGGCCGGAGCCCACCAGCAAGGCCGTAATGCTGTGCATCATGGACGTCTCCGGCTCCATGGACCAGGTCCGCAAGAACCTGGCCAAGCGGTTCTTCATCCTCCTGTACATGTTTCTCCAGCGCAATTACAAGAAGGTGGAGCTGGTATTCATCCGCCATCACACCATTGCCCAAGAGGTGGATGAGCAGGAGTTCTTCTATTCCCGGGAGACCGGCGGTACCGTGGTCTCCAGTGCGTTGAATCTGGCCGACGAGGTAGTGCGCGCGCGCTATGCGGGCGGCAGCTGGAACATCTATGCCGCTCAGGCATCGGATGGAGACAACTGGGACTCTGACTCCGCGGTCTGCGGGCAGATCCTCGCCGAGCGCCTGATGCCGCTCATGCGGTATTTCGCCTATGTCGAGATCACCCCCCGCCAGCACCAGAGTCTGTGGTACGCCTACGAGGAAGTCCGGGCCGCGCACCCGCACTTTGCCATGCAGCAGATCGACGGACCCGATGACATTTATCCCGTCTTCCGCGAGCTGTTTAAGAGGCAGAGCGCATGACTCGGCGCGTCATCTCCGATTCCTCCGAGTGGACCTTTCCCCTGCTTGAGCGCTTCGACCGGGAGATCGGGCAGATCGCCCACAATGTCTACGGCCTCGATACCTACGCCAACCAGATCGAGGTCATCTCCTCGGAGCAGATGATCGACGCCTACTCCTCGATCGGGCTCCCCATCGGCTATCAGCACTGGTCCTTCGGAAAGCAGTTCGTTGCCACCGAGCAGACCTATCGCCGCGGCCAGATGGGATTGGCCTACGAGATCGTCATCAACTCCGACCCCTGTATCGCCTATCTCATGGAGGAGAATACGCTGCCAATGCAGGCCCTGGTCATCGCCCACGCCTCCTATGGGCACAACAGCTTCTTCAAGGGCAATTACCTCTTCCGCACCTGGACCAGTGCCGATGCCATCATCGACTACCTGGTCTTTGCCCGTCGCTACATCGCCGAGTGCGAGGAGCGCTATGGGGAGCAGGAGGTGGAGCTGTTGCTGGACTCCTGCCATGCCCTGATGAACCACGGAGTGGATCGATACAAGCGCCCGGCGCCGCTGTCCATGGCCGAGGAGCAGCGCCGCCAACGCGAGCGAGAGGCCTACCTGCAGCTCCAGGTCAACGACCTGTGGCGCACCCTGCCGAGGGTGGACGACCCGGACCTGCGGCAGCGCGAGGCCCGCTTCCCCCCTGAGCCTCAGGAGAACATCCTCTATTTCATCGAGAAGAACGCCCCCTTGCTGGAGCCCTGGCAGCGGGAGATCCTGCGCATCGTGCGCAGACTCAGCCAGTACTTCTACCCGCAGCGGCAGACCCAGGTCATGAATGAGGGCTGGGCCACTTTCTGGCATTACACCCTGCTCAACCATCTGTACGACGAGGGTATGGTGAGCGACGGCTTCATGATGGAGTTCCTCCAGTCGCACACCGGGGTGGTCTTCCAGCCGCCCTTCGACGCCCCCTATTACACCGGTATCAATCCCTATGCCCTGGGTTTCGCAATGATGCGCGACATCCGCCGCGTCTGCGAGGCCCCCACGGACGAGGACCGCTACTGGTTTCCGGACTTCGCCGGGCAGAATTGGCGCAAGGTGCTGGACTTCGCCATGCGCAATTACAAGGACGAGAGCTTCATCGCCCAATATCTATCGCCGACCCTGATGCGCGACTTCCGGCTGTTCGCCGTCTGCGACGACGATCGAGAGGACACCCTCGCCATCACCGCCATCCACGAGGAGGCCGGGTACAGGGCCTTGCGCCAGGCGCTGGCCGACCAGTACAACCTGGGGAGCCGCGAACCGAATATTCAGGTCTTCGACGTCGACAGGCGCGGCGATCGTTCTCTGACGCTCCGCCACTACCGCTACAATCGCCGCCCCCTCAGCGACACCGGCACGGAGATGCTAAGGCACCTACGCCGGTTGTGGGGCTTTACGGTGCGGCTGGAGTCGGTGGACGAGGAGGGGCGGGTACAACTCGTCGGGGAGTGCTGAGCATGCCGCAAATCTCGGGAGAAGCTCCCGCAGCGGCCGCTTGACGATCCAGAAAAGGCGGTAGAATCGCGCCGGCGTCGGCGTCCCAATGACGATCTGCGCCTGAACCAGATGTTGTCGTTCTGACGACTGCTTACCGCCAATTGTTGAGGAAAGAGTCGATGGCCCTCTCTCGATGGAGCGTACCGCTTTTGTGCTTGGTCCTGGTCGGACATGTACCGGCCGAGGAGCTGCGGAGCGCACTCGGCTCGCCGACGCCTGAGCGGCTACAGGAGCGGATCGAGGCCCTCGCCGCCGAGGTCGGTCCGAGGGTCGCCGGGGTCTCGCTCGCCTCCGTGCCGGTGCTGGCCGAGTTCTACCGGGGTCGCGACTTTCAGCGGGTCTGGCAAGACCAGCGCCAGGTAACCGACCTCTTCGGGGCCATCGCCCGCAGCCCGGACGAGGGTCTGCGCCCGAGCGACTTTAACGACCGGGCCCTGGCCAGGCTATTCGGTAGCAAACACCTGAACCACCTGACTGCACGCTCCCGGGACGATGCAGACCTGCTGCTGACCGACAATCTGCTGCGTTACATTCACCACCGGCTCTTCGGCAAGGTCGATCCAGTCGCCCTCGACCGCAAGTTTCATTTCACCGATGCCCCTACCCTGGAGGAGATGGTGGCGCAGCTCGGTGCGGCCTTGGACGCGCCGGACCTCGGCGACTACCTGACGCATTTCGTGCGTGAACCGGTCTTCTACGTTCAGCTCAAGGAGGGGCTTGCCCACTATCGGGCTGCCGCCGCGAACGGTGGTTGGGGGTCGGTTCCTGCGGGGGCTAAGCTCGCCCCTGGGGCCCGCGATCAGCGAGTCGCGGCCCTCCGCGAGCGTCTGCGAGCGTCCGGGGACCTCCGGGGGCCGGCCCCCGTTGACCCAAACGTCTATGACAAGGGTCTGGTGGATGCAGTAAAGACCTTTCAGAAGGCCAATGGCCTTTCCTCGGACGGGGTGGTGGGCGGGCTGACTTTGGCTGAGCTGAATGTCCCAGCGACCGCTCGGATCGAGCAGATCAGGGTCAATCTGGAACGTATGCGCTGGATCTATCGCGCCCTGCCGGAGGACTACCTGCTAGTGGACGTCGTCGGCTTCCAGGTCCACCTCATGCGGGGGTCTGAGGCGCAGTGGTCTGCCCGCGTTCAGGTCGGGCGGGCAGACCGCCAGACCCCGACGTTCCGCGATCAAGTAGAGTACCTTGAGCTCAATCCGACCTGGACGGTGCCGCCGACCATCCTCAAGGACGACATCCTGCCAAAGGCGCGGGTTAATCCCGCGTACGTCGCCAAGAAGGGGCTCAAGGCCATCGACCGCAACGGGCGCAAGGTACCCCTGTCCGCGGTCAACTGGAACCTGCCCGCCAGGGCCTTTCCCTACACCCTTCGGCAGGACGGCGGCGGGGACAAGGCGGCCCTGGGCAGGATCAAGTTCATGTTTCCCAACCGGTTCTCCGTGTATCTGCACGACACGCCGAGTCGCAGCCTGTTCAATCAGCCGGTGCGCATGACCAGTTCAGGCTGTGTGCGGGTGGACAAGCCCTTCGAGCTGGCCGAGCGGGTGCTCGGAGAGCCTGATCGGTGGAGCGTCGAAAGCCTCGAGGCGCTTGTCGGCTCTGGCAAGACTCGGACCGTTCGCCTCAAGGAGCCTCTGACCATCATCTTGGCCTACTGGACGGCGCAAGGGCTCGGGGACGGCAAAGTACGATTCCGCGGTGACATCTATGACCGCGACGTGGCTGTATTGGCGGCCTTGGATGGCCTTGCGCCGATCAGGGTCAAGCTGCCACCGCCGCCGCAGCCTGCCCCCGAGTCGGTTCCAGGTGGTATCGAGGGCCCTGCATTGTCCCCAGAGCCGGCCGAGCCCAAGGAAGCGGATGCCTCTCCCGTCGCACCCTTCACGCCGGCGAGTGAACCTGCGGTTGCCGCCGGAACCGGTCTGCTGCCCTTTCCGTCAGTCGGAAGGCTCTGATTGGCAACCGATAAGTAGCTATAACCCTGTGTATCCCCCGAGGGCCAGGTGCAGCTGGGCCGCGGGCAGCCACCGTAGACCGGTGCACCGCGTGCGTACCATGAACGCATGGTAGTTGAACCCCACGTGCGGGTACGGGCGCACCTCCCGTGCCCACGCTTCCGCGACCGCGCCCAAGGGCGTCGGGTATTGGAGACCTGCGCGAATCGCTCCCACCAGTTGCTCGATCACGCGATTTCGGTCGGACTCGAACAACAACCGCACCAGGCCATCCTGAATAGACTCTGCGGCGGCGGCACCGGCAACGGACAAGAGATGCGCCGAGCGTCGCAGTTGCAGATGCCGCTGTTCTTAGGAATGCCCGTCTGTCCGGAGACCTGGCCCGGTTCCCCCAGGGCTTCGGCAGTGGATGCCCAATGAGACCGCTTGGTCTCAACGCCGTCAGACAAGGACGTTCGGCTTTTGTTGTGGCGACGCCAGCCGGTGCGACCCGCCCCAGCTAGCGAGCCAAAGGGCACATAGGTGCGTGCCAGGTGTCGCGGGACCTTTGCCGCGAGTTGGAACCGAGCGCCGTGAATCCCTGATGCCCTCAGGCGATGGTCACGTCCGGGGACAGATACACGTCCTGGATGGCATTGAGCAATTCCACGCCTTCCGCCATCGGCCGCTGGAAGGCCTTGCGACCGGAGATCAGGCCCATGCCGCCGGCGCGCTTGTTGATCACGGCGGTGCGCACCGCCTGGGCCAAGTCGTTGTCGCCCGAGGCACCGCCGGAGTTGATCATGCCGGCGCGGCCCATGTAGCAATTGGCCACCTGGTAACGCACCAGATCGACGGGATGGGTCGAGGTGAGTTCGGTGTAGACCTTGGGGTGGGTCTTGCCGAAATTGATGGCTGTATAGCCGCCGTTGTTGGTGGCCTGCTTCTGCTTGACGATGTCCGCCTCGATGGTGGCCGCCAGGTGGTTGGCCTGGCCGGTGAGGTCGGCTGCCTCGTGGTAGTCGACGCCATCCTTCTTGAAGCTGGAATTGCGCAGGTAGGCCCACAGGAAGGTGACCATGCCCAGCCGATGGGCCTGGGCGAAGGCCTGGGAGATCTCCAGGATCTGACGGCGCGACTCCGGCGAGCCGTAGTAGACCGTCGCCCCCACCGCCACGGCCCCCAGATCGAAGGCCTTCTGTACATCGGTGAACAGGGTCTGGTCGTGCAGGGTGGGGTAGGTCAGCATCTCGTTGTGGTTCAGCTTGACCAGAAACGGAATCTTGTGCGCGAACCGGCGTGATACCGACCCCAACACGCCGAGGGTGGAAGCCACTGCATTGCAGCCGCCCTCGATGGCCAGCTTGACGATGTTGGCAGGGTCGAAATACTGCGGATTGGGCGCGAACGAGGCGCCAGCCGAATGCTCGACGCCCTGGTCCACAGGAAGGATGGACAGGTAGCCGGTTCCAGCCAGGCGCCCGGTGTTGAAGATCTGCTGAAAATTGCGCAGGGTGCCTGGGGTGCGATCGCTACCCGTCACCACTCGGTCGATGAAGTCCGGACCCGGCAAATGCAGGGTCGCCTGGGGGATGGTGGTGCAGCTATGGTTGAGTAGGTTCTCGGCCTCGTTGCCAAGCAGTGCCTGGATGTTGGTCATGGTGGCTCCTGATGTGTGGGCGCGGACGATCAATGTGGCATGCGTAAGCGGAATGGCTGACATCTAACGCTGGCATCTAATGTAGAGCACGCCGGCGTGATCCGCGACAAACCCCGCATGGCCGGCAAGCGCCTGTCCCGGTCCGGGTCCCCAACCCGTGGAAGCCGAGGGACGGTCACGGATCGATTCCGTTGAAGATCCAACGGCCTGAAATCTGGTCCAGCACTCTGTCGGCGCATGTGAAATTGGGAGGAACCTGACGAGAAATCCTTACTCACTCAGTTTCACCCTCGCGAAGGTAACTCGGTCGATTGTCGTACCTACCGATGGCGCCAGCTCCGGCGAGCCAGTTTTTCAACAGAATCGGCCCACAGCGGACACTGGCGCCATCGCACGGAGCGACAGCCATGCGGCACTCACGGCTCAGCCGACCCTGCGAGATTGCCTGGCGCTTCGAGCACTTGGGCCACGCTGCCCAGCGTTTCCGGGCTGTTGTCGGTGGGCTTGGGATTGGAGCTGATGTCGATGCCGATGCAGTTCAACCTGGCTGTGATAGCGGGTTGCCCTGGTTCGACCCAGAGACCGACTCGGGGTCGGGCAAGGCCGCAATCGACCTCTCGCTGTCTCTCAAATGCCGCGGATGCGGGTGGGCTAGGGAAACGTGAAGCATTTCCCGTGCGGGCCACGGAGGGACCGCCATTTCCAACGGCGCTAAGCCGTTGAAAATGGAGCATTCCACGAGTCGCACCTCGGGGAGCGCGAGCTGATTCAAGCCAGGGATGGCTCCAATCAGCATCTCCCTGGAGAGCAGGCATCTCGCGCCCGCCGACCAGGCGTTGCTCAGTCCTGGGGGTGCAGCGCGCTGACGACCCAGGCGCCGACTTGCTTGAGCTCCAGCAGCGCCTCGTCTTCCAACTCCTGCAGCCCAGCGATCACTTGAAGGGAATGCTCCGTAAGCCGCCGCATGAGCACCACTAGATGCTCGCGGCTGGCGCCATTGGTCGCCCCGTCAACCAACTCGCGCCCGGTTTCATGGAGCCTGCGATGGGGCTCTTCAAGCGCATCGAAGGCAGGTGTCCCGGCGAACTCTTGGCCGCTGCGGTAATACCACCGACCCAACCGACACTCGTGGCAGTCCAGCGGCGGAATGCCTTCTAACGCAACCTGGGTACTCTGTTCGCTGCGTGGAAACGCCAACGCGGTCACGGATTCGATCAAGGACTTGCGCCAATGAATATGATCGAGCTGCGCCATATGCAGCAGGCCCACGGGCATGCCTGACCAGCGGTTGTCGGCTTGGACGAAGGAGATGAACTGATCCAGAGGCATGGGCCGTCCGATCCAGTAGCCCTGTGCCCGGGTACAGCCGCATCTAAGCAGAAACTCGTAGAGCTCGGCGGAGTCGACCCCTTCGGCAACGACCTCGACGTTCAGCTCGTGGGCCATGCGCACGCTGGCCTTGACGATGGTCATGCCCTTGCTGGAGCCCTTAATGCGCTCGATGATGTCCTTGTCGATCTTGATGACCGAGAAGGGCCAGCGGCTCAGTGTATCGATCGACGAGAAGCCCTTGCCGTAGTCGTCCATCGCCAGGGACACGCCCTCTCGGACCAGGGCTTCCAGATTCTGCCGAACGTCCTCCGTGCTGCGTAGCACGGACGCCTCGGTGAGCTCGATTTGCAGGCGGCTCGGGACCACCGCACCGATGCGGATCGCGCCCAGGATGTCGGCCACCAACTCGCTGGATTTGAAGTCCTTGGGTGAGGCGTTGAACGAGATGCGCAATGCATCATCCAGGTCATGGATGATCGCCATGTCGGCCACCAGCTTGGCCAACATGTGGCGCGTGATGCGGGTGATGAACCCGGTGGCCTCGGCCAAAGGAATAAAGCTGCCGGGCAGCCGCACGCTCCCATCCGGGTGGTTCCAACGCAATAGCGCCTCGGCACCGTCCAGGCGTCCGCTTACGAGGGAAACCTTCGGCTGGTAATAGAACTCCAGTTCGTCGGCTTCGATCGCACGCGTCAACTCCTCCAGCAGGACCCGCTTGCGGCGCATGTGCAAAGGTCCACCTCCGTCGCAATGGTCCCAACGACGCTTTGGCAGCGCGCTGTATCCATGGGGCAGATTTGGCGGGGAGACCGCCCCGACTGTGAATTCGACACTAGCCGATGAATGTTCGATTTGCCAGCGGATCCCGCAGCGGCTCGGCGGCCTGACCCAGTGTGCCTGGCAGGCACATGGAAAGGCTTGTGGACCCTAGCCGATCTGCGTCCCCGCCGCCACCGTGGCCGAGTCGCTGGGGCTTCGGCCCGCACTACCCTTGCTGCCTACGGCATGCCGCGCGCCTGATCACACCTGGACGCGTCGCCCTTCGCCCAAGGCACGTCGGAATTGCGCTGCCGCTTGCGACGGCGCTGCAACCAAAGACCGCGCAGCCGTACCCTCGAAATCGGCCTGCTTGTCCAGCCTGAGACAATACAATACGATATGCATCCATTCGATACTTGTGGAAGTGTAGAAATGCGTTCCCCCTTTGCCGTGCTGGCCCTCTCTGCCCTGGCCCAGGAAACCCGCCTTGCCATCTTCCGCTTGTTGGTCCAGGCGGGCCAGGCGGGTCTGGTGGCTGGTCAGATCGCCGAGGCCCTGGCCGTCCCCGCCGCGACCTTGTCCTTCCATCTGAAGACCCTGGCCCATGGCGGCTTGGTGCACGGCCGGCAGCAAGGGCGCTTCGTGCGTTACGTGGCGGACTTCGACGTCATGCACGGCCTCATCAACTATCTGAGCGAGAACTGCTGCGGCGGCGATGCCGCGCTTTGCGCGCCCCAAACCATCCTTCCTAGCAAGGAGAAGAATGCGTGAGCACCCACCCAACCAAGACCGTCCTCGTCCTCTGCACCGGCAACTCCTGCCGTTCCCAGATGGCCGAGGTGCTGCTCAACCACGACCTGGCAGGACGGGTGCGTGCCCTGTCCGCCGGCACTCGGCCGCAACCCAAGGTTGCCGATGGCGCCATCGCCGCCCTGAAGGACGCTGGCCTGCCCACCGCGGGCCTGCACCCCAAGGACGTGGATGCGGTGATGGACCAGGACATCGACCTGGTGGTGACCGTGTGCGACAACGCCAAGGAGACCTGCCCGGTGTTCCCCCGCCCGGTGAGGTCCATCCACCTGCCTTTCCATGACCCCCACGGCGAGCCTATCGAGAGCTTTCTGATGGTACGCGACGACATCCGCGCCCGGCTGGTGCCGGCGGTTCGAGAAGCCCTGGGGCTCTGAGCGTGAGCGCCCAATGTGAAGTCACGGCCAAGCGTGCCGCCGGTGTGCCGATGACCCTTTTCGAGCGCTGGCTCACCCTCTGGGTCGCGCTGTGCATCGTTGCCGGGGTGGTGCTGGGCCAGCTCGTGCCAGCTCCCTTCCAGGCCCTCGGCCGCATGGAGGTCGCTCAGGTCAACATCCCAGTGGGCGTGCTGATCTGGGTGATGATCATCCCGATGCTGATGAAGATCGACTTCGGCGCCCTGCACCAGGTGAAGGAGCACTGGCGCGGCATCGGCGTGACGCTCTTCGTCAACTGGGCGGTGAAGCCGTTTTCCATGGCGCTGCTGGCCTGGCTGTTCATCCGCCACTGGTTCGCCCCCTGGCTGCCGGCGGAGCAACTCGACAGCTATGTCGCCGGCCTCATCCTGCTGGCGGCGGCACCCTGCACGGCCATGGTATTCGTCTGGAGCCGGCTGTCCGACGGCGATCCCTACTTCACCCTGTCCCAGGTCGCCCTCAACGACACCATCATGGTGTTCGCCTTCGCCCCCATCGTCGGTCTGCTGCTGGGGCTATCCGCCATCACGGTACCCTGGGACACCCTGTTGACCTCGGTGGTGCTCTATATCGTCATCCCGGTGATCCTGGCCCAGGCGTGGCGCACGGTCCTGCTGAGGCAGGGTCAGGCAAAGCTCGATGCCACCCTGGCCACCCTGGGCCACGCCTCCATCCTGGCCCTGCTGGCGACCCTGGTCCTGCTGTTCGCCTTCCAGGGCGAGGCCATCATCGAGCAGCCCCTGATCATCGCCCTGCTGGCGGTGCCCATCCTGATTCAGGTCTTCTTCAACTCGGGTCTGGCCTACTGGCTCAACCGCGCGGTGGGCGAGAAGCACAACATCGCCTGCCCGTCGGCCCTGATCGGGGCCTCCAACTTCTTCGAACTGGCGGTGGCAGCGGCCATCTCACTGTTCGGCTTCCAGTCCGGTGCGGCCCTGGCCACCGTTGTGGGCGTACTCATCGAGGTCCCGGTGATGCTGCTGGTGGTCAAGATCGTCAATCAGACCAAGGGCTGGTATGAAGCCGGTCTTGCCGCTCGTTGAGGACGCTCATACCCAAGCGCATGCTCCTGCCGGTTCTGCTGTCGCTGGCCTCAACGCCGACCTCCCCCTTATTGTCAGCGGTGAGGGTGTGATCCTCGTCGACTCAGGCGCCAGCCGGTTGGGCGCTGAGAAGCTCGCCGCCGCGATCCGGTCCGCCGCGGAAAAGCCGGTGTGCTGGGTGATCAACCCCGAACGACGAAAGCGCCCAACTGTGCGCGGAACCGGGGCAACTCCGGCAGCGGACAAGACTCGCGTAATCGCCGTCTTCCCAGGATGAACCCACCGCAACCGCGCCGCGATCCGCTATCTGAAGACTTGAGTCATGTGGGCCAGGCGACTGGTGGCGGGGCCCAAACTCGCGTGCCAGCACCGGCCAGTTACCGCGGCGGCGAAGTTCAGCGCGGCAGCCACCTGCGGCTCGGCCGGGTGAGTCGGGTGGCGTCGGGCAGTTTAGGCGATCGCCGGAGAATCCTGTACCAGATGGCGCCGGATTGACGTCCGCCTTCAAGGTGTATCGGCAGGAGCATAGCTCGGCTATGTCACTGCTGGCGCGACAAAGAAGGCGGGCGCAGAGACAAGCCATCTGGTGCATTATTTGACCGAAATCGCCTTAGTCCTCTGAACCGAGCAACGCCTCGCCGTCCGGCGTCAGGCCGGTCAGGCTGACCCCACGGATGCGGTTCCCCGCGACGCTTTGGTCTGAGATGTCGGTGACCTTTACCGGCAGATAGCCAGGGGTATAGCCCAGTCGCTCGCCGGCCGCCACCGCCGTGTCTGCGCGCCCCTCCACCAGGATCTCTACCCGACGCCCGACCAGTCGTGTCAAAGCCGCCCGGCGCAGCTCTGCGGCGAGGGAGCGCAGCTGCCGGGCGCGCCCCCGACCGATAGCCGGGGGGATCTGATCGGGCAAGCCAGCCGCCCTGGTCCCGGGGCGCGGAGAAAAGGGGAAGACATGGACATCGCCAAACCCGATTTCTCCGACCAGAAACAGGGTCTCCCGCCACTCCGCCTCCGTCTCACCGGGAAACCCTGTGATCACGTCCGTGGTCAGGTTCAGGTCCGGCACTAGGCTGCGTGCGCCGGCCGCCAGCGACACAAAGTCGCGCGCCCGTCCACGCCGGGTCATGCGCCGCAGGACGGCGTCCGATCCGCTCTGGATGGGCAGGTGCAGATGCGGCATGAGCCGCGGATCGGAGAAGAGGTCCCAGAACCCGTCCGGCAGGTCCCAGGGCTCCAGGGAGCCTAGCCGCAGACGGCGGACCTCGGTCTCGGCAAGGAGGGCGCGGATAAGGGTCATCAGATCTTCGCAAGGACGGTCGCTGCCGTAGCCACCCAGGTGCACCCCGGTGAGGACGACCTCGTCCACCCCGGCCGCAGTGAGCCCGCGGACCTCGGCCACCAGATCAGCGGTGGCACGGCTGCGCTCCTCGCCGCGGGCCAGGGTGATGATGCAGTAGCCGCACCGGTGCCGGCAGCCGTCCTGGACCTTGACGAAGGCCCGCTGGCGTGAGCGGGCGAATAGGGTTTCCCCGCCGACCTCACGCCATTGTTCCGGCGCGGAGGGGAGTCCCAGGTGCTGGTTGGTCACCTCCACCAAGCGGTCCTTGTCGGCGTTGGGGACCAAGAGGTCTGCCGTTGGGGCCAGCGCGGGAGGCGAAAACGGCAGCGAGACGGCACAGCCGGTGACGACCAGGCGGGCATTGGGGTCCTCGCGGCGGCTCCGGCGCAGGATCTGGCCGGACTTGCGCACTGCCTCCTGTGTCACGGCGCAGGTGTTGACCACCACCAGATCGGCGGCCTCGTCTCGACGGCACAATTGGTGCCCCTGGGCGCGCAACTTGCGGGCCCATGCCTCGGTTTCCGCCTCGTTGAGGCGGCACCCCAGGGTGTGCAGCTTGACCCGCATCGTGGCTGGCGGCGTTTCGCGTCCCGGCAGACAGGGTTCAGTTTGGTGGCTGACTGCCCATGGCCCCCGGCGGCGGTGGGGTAGGGGAGTTCTGGTGCAGAACCAGGTTCCAGCCGGTCGGTCCCCTGCGGAAGACGTTGGTGGCATAGACGGGCGGCGGGGCCGGTGCCCCGGCGGGGGCGTGATCCACTCCTGGACGTAGTGGATGGCGAGCTCACCCAACTCCACCCAACGGATGTGGCGAACCTGGAGATCGATGGCATCGCCCTGAGCAAACATCGGTGCCCAGACCTCGCGTACCTCGTCCCCTAGGAGCAGGGGCTGCATGGGCAGCAGGCAGGCGATGTCCGGCGCGTCGCCCCAGACCGCCGCCATGCGCTCGGCGTTGCGCTCCTCGAGTGGCGTCGTAAAAGGCGTCTTCCGCGTCCTGCGCGGTGGCGAAAGTGTCGGCCATGGTGGTGCTCCGGAATGGTTGACGGTCGCCGTCGTCAGGGCAGCGAGATCAATAGGGTATTTCGCCCTGGGCAGTACGCCCGGCTGGTTCAAGCCGCTGTGGCAATCGGAAGCCGAAGGAAGGCGGATAAGGCCGATTTGGCGACAGGTCCGCCTTCCAGTTGCGGATAAAGCGAGGGATGGATTTCGCGGGCGGTTCCTCAACGTGGTCCCGCGACGGCCTTAGTACGTGGAATGGTGATCCGGACGGCGTCCTCCGTGTCCTGGCGTTGCATCGCGGAAGTGTCACCATCGCGGGGGACGTTGAAACGCCGACTGGCCCGCCCGCTGGAGTAGCTGAAGCTCCGTTTGTAACCGCGTCCATCCCCGAAAGTCTCCTCCTGGGTGGACTCGGACGAGGTCTCGCGCGTGACGAGGACCCAGGGGCCCCTGATCTCGACCTTGATGTCCGCCGGTTTGACCCCGGAGAGCTGGATGTCCAGCAGGTAGGCCGCGTCGGTTGCACTCTGCTGAATCCGCATTCTGCCGGATTGGGCCATTCGGGGCGGTGGACCGCTGCGGCCGCGGGATTCCATTGGATCCATTGGACCATAACCGGGGTTGGGTCCCTGGTCCAAGACATTCGGGCCCGTCTGGTCCGGCAACACCGGTTGGTAGGGGCCGTAGCCATAGGGTGTCCAGGCCCCGGCCAGCACAGGCACCAGGGCGAGGGCTAGCGTGACAACCAGGCGCTTCGGGATTGACATGGACGACTCCTGGGGATTGTTCCGTTTTCGATCTGGTGAAAAGCATTATCAGGCAAAACGAGCGACGGTGGGGTCCGATAGGTCTGCAGCAGAGGTGCGGACTGCCAGCACCTTAGCGTCGAGCCGCGGGATTCCGACCCAGGCCGGCGCGCAGGGCCCAGGTCGGCTGGCCGTCTGGCGCAATGAGGTTCCGGTCCCACAGCCACCGCCTCGCATCCGCGGCGTCCGCATCGAACCAGGCTTGGGCTGAGCCCAGACGAAAAGTGTAGCCCCAGGCGTCCATGTCCCGCATGAGGCGCACGCGGCCAACTCCTGGGAAGGTATCGGCGAGCAGGATTTGGAGGTAGCAAACCGCATCTTCTTCCGCGAAGTCGCCCCCGGCGTCGGTGTGCAGGGCAGCACGGCGGTCGGGGTCCATGCAGATGTAGTGACAGGTCTCATGCAGTGCGGAGTGCAGCGGGGTGTCGTCGCGCAAGTAGAGTCCCCGGCCGATCAGGCCCGCCTCTGGCGCACCCCAGAAGGATCCGGGGATCGCGCGGCCGGCTGCGACCCAGTGACAGAAAAGATTGCAGCGGCCTGCAAACCGCTCGATGGCTGTTCGCCCGACCTCGGCACAGCGCAGGACCGGGTACGGGTTAGGGCTCATCCGGGCCGTCCTACTGGGTTTTGACAGGGGGCACGCAGGGATATGGGCCTAACACTTGAGTGCTCGACGCTGGGCTTTGGACGGATGGCGACCGGGGCTCGTCGCTCATCCCAAGTTGGCGCCAAGTCGAGGTTATAAGCCAGCGGGCTGGGCCCATGCAACCTCGGTGCAGGTCCTCTGCATGGCCTTGGGTCAGCGGGTCTGGGGCTTGGGTGTGGTTTTCCTAGTCGGCGCCGCTTTCCAGGTCATCCGCAACGGTACCTGCCGATGGCGGGCTTCGGCGACTCTTAGACCTTCAGGGCGTCGGCAGACTAGACTTGCTGCGACATCCCCCGGCATTCCGGTCGCGCTTAACACCAACCGCCATGAGGGCGCAACTTGCCCCAAGGTCTCCGTCCCCTGCTCGCCATACTGGTCCTGGGCGTCTTCTCCCAAGTCGCCCAGGCAGTGTTGATCCGCGAGGGTTTGGTGGTCTTCTACGGCAACGAAGTGAGCCTGGGGGCCTTCTACGCGAGTTGGTTGTTCTGGCTGGCCGTGGGGTCTGTGGCGGCGCTGCGGTGGCGGGAAGGGCGCGCGACGCCTCCTCTGGCGGCCTCGACCGCCGTGCGGCGGATGCTCCTGGCCCTTCCGCTCGTCCTCGTTGCCCAGGTCCTGGCGCTGCGCTCCGTTCGGTTACTGCTGGACGTGTCCTCCAGCGAGTTCGTGCCTCTCGGGGACCTGTTTCTTGCCCTGACCCTGGTGACCCTCCCGACGGGGGTGCTGCTTGGCCTAGCCTTTCCGCTGACCTGCAAGGCATTGGGTGAGGCGGGCCGAGGAGCCGAGGCCGCTGGCTCCGGCCGGGTGGTGAATCTGGTGGCCCGGACCTATGTGGCGGACGCCCTGGGGGCACTGCTGGGCGGTGTCCTGTTTACCTTCGTGCTGATTCGCTGGCTGGGGCCCGTGCAGACGCTGGGCCTGGTGACTGCGGTCCTGGCCTTGACCGCCACCCTATTGCCGCGGCCGCTGGGCCGGGCCAGCGCCGGGAACTGGCTGCCTTGGGCGATGGCCCTGGTGGCACTGGCATTGACCCTGCCGCCGGTCGCCAAGCGGCTCGACCGGGGTCTTGAGGCGTGGCGATTTGCGAGCCTTCAACCTGGGATGGAGCTACTCGATGCCGTGGACACCCGTTACGGCCACGTCGCCATCGCCCGCCTGGGGGACCAGACCTCGGTGGTCGGCGACGGCCAGATCCAGCAGAGCTTTCCACTTCACCTGGAGGTCGAGCGCCAGGCGGCCTATTTCTACGCGGAGGCCGCCGGAGCGCGTCGGGTCCTGCTCTTGGGCGGGTACCCCAGCGGGCTGGCGGCGGGGCTCTTGCGGTTCCCGCTCGATCGGATCGATCAGGTGGAGCAGGACCGGACCGGCTTCGAGCGGGTTCGCCCCTATCTGGACCACGAGGCACGGGATGCCCTCCAGGACCCGCGTCTTGCACTCCACTTCGCCGACGGCCGGCGCTTCCTGCGGCATTTGGGCTCAGACGCGCGCTACGACCTGATCCTGTCCCTCGACGCGGCACCCTCCAGCGCCGCGAGTAACCGCTACTTCACCCGCGAGGCGTTCGCGTCGATCCGTGAGCACCTGACACCGGACGGGGTCTTCTGCACCCAGGTCAGCGCGGCGTCGAATTACCTGGGGCGCGCCGTGGGCGGCTATGCCGGTTCTGTCTACCGGACCCTGGGGGAGGTCTTCTCCCATATCGTCTTGGTCCCGGGGGACGTCCAGGTCTTCTGCGCGAGCAACGCCCTGGGGCGCCTGACCGAGGATCCGGGTGAGCTGCAGCGCCGCTACCTGGCGGCGAACCTGGCGGACCAGGGCGGGGACGGCTCCTGCGCCGCCGGGTCCGCCGCCCCCGGCTGCCATACCCTTCCCGTCGGGACCTTCTCCAGCATGCTGCCGCGGGACGAGGTCGCCTTTCTGCGCGGTCAGCTCGAACAGGCCCGGGGACTGAGTGAGGTCAACCGCGACAGCCGCCCCGTGACCTACTACCTGAACATGGTCCTGTGGGGAAAGTTCAGCGCCTCGGGCTTCGTCGATTGGCTGGAACGTCTGCACCGACTGGGGCCATGGCCCTACCTGATCCCGCCCGTTCTGTTCGTCGCGTTGTGGTTGCTGCGTGCCGGCCTGGAAGGGCGCGGCGGCCCGGCCCAGTCCGCGCCAGCCGGCGTCTTCGCCTTGGCCGTCCTGGGGCTCATCGCCATGGCTGCACAGCTCGCCCTCTTGTTCAGCTATCAGGCCCAGGTGGGACTGGTCTTCGAGCGGGTGGCCCTGCTCAATGGCCTTTTCATGACGGGGCTGGCCCTTGGGGCCGGGGCCGCTCGACCCCTGGCAGCGGGTCGTCGGTCAGGCTGGCACCTGGTCGCGGTGCTGGTCGCCGTCGCCCTGGGTCTAGCCGTTCAGCCAGCCGCCTTGGAGACCCTGGCAGACCTGGGGGGGCAGGCCCAAGAGGCAGGCTATCTGGGTCTGACACTGACCCTGGGCCTCTTGGCCGGCGCCGGCTTCACCCTGAGCGTGCCCCTGGCTCAGGGAGGAGGAGACTCGGTGATACGCAGCGGGGGACTGGTCCAGGCGGCCGACAACCTGGGCGGTGCCCTGGGGGGACTGGTGACTGGCGCCCTGATGGTCCCGATCCTCGGCGTGGATGGGACCTGCCGGGTCCTGGCAGTCCTGGCGGCGGTTGCGCTCTTGCCCTTGCTGTTCGCCCGACTGGTTCCGGCTGTGCCGGCAGGACCCGATCGTCGGGGTCAGCCGTCGTTCCCCTGGCCGCGGCTCGGCTGGGGTCTGATCTACGCGGTCCTGCTGACCTATGCCTTCCTCCTGCTGGAGCTTGGTACCGCGCCCGGGCCCCAGGTCCGTTTCGACGACGAGCGACTGGCGGAGGTCAGCGGCTCGGTCCGCTTCAGCCTCGTGGAGGAGCCCTTCGTCCACTACCTCGGGTTCACTCCGGGCGAGGTCCAGCCCCAGACGGTGAATCTGGCGAGCGCGGCCGCGGCCCCGGGCGTGAGCGGGTTTGCGGGCCCCGTCCATCTTCTGCTCGGGGTCGGGCGCGACGGTGTGCTGCGCGGGGTGCGTTATCTCGACTCCGGCGAGACTCCATCCTACATCGCCGGGATCGACAGCTGGCTCGCGGGGCTCGCCGGTGTGGACCTGGCCCAGGGCCCCTTGTCCTTGGACCGCCTCGACGGCATGACCGGCGCCACGGTGACCAGCCGTGCGGCCTTGGAGACCATCAATCTCGCCGCTCGCAGGGCCACGGAGACCGCTTTCGAGCGCGCCATGCCTCCCGCGACCGCAACGGGGGAGGCGGGTGAGCCGGACTGGGGTCTCTATGCCACCGCTGTTCTGCTGCTGCTCTTCTTCCCGGTGTATTTGTCCGGGAGCGAGCCGGCCAGGCTGCTCTATCAGGTCGTCGCCCTCGCAATCCTCGGCTTCTGGCTCAACACCCTGGTGACTGAGGTGGACCTGGTCAACCTCAGTCAGGGCAAGGCAGCCTCCCTGGCCGAGAACCCCCAGCGTTGGCTGTTGATCGGGTTCGCGGCGGTGACGGCGCTCCTGTTCGGCCAGGTCTGGTGCGGGTACCTGTGTCCCTTTGGCGCGCTTCAGGAATTGACGTCCCGTCTGGGGCGCCGCCTTGGGTTGCGTGCCTACCCGGATCGGCCCATCGAGCAACGTATGCGTTACATAAAATATGTTCTATTAGCGTTGGTTTTAACTGGCGTCTGGCTGACCGGTGAGGGCACCTGGGCAACCTTCGACCCCATGCAGCACCTCTTCGGCGGGCGGCTCTCGGGTTGGATGCTTTGGCTGACCGGTCTGGTTCTGGTCGGGGCACTGTTTCACTACCGCTTCTGGTGCCGATACTTTTGCCCGATGGGGGCCTTCCTTGCCCTGGGAAACAAGCTGGCGTTGCTTCAGGGTCTGGCGCCAAAGCGGCGCTTCGAGCACTGCGACCTGGGGGTCAAGGGCGAGTTTGACCTCGACTGTATCCGCTGCAACCGCTGCCTGACGGCCCGGGACACCCATGTCCGTCGCACGACGGCAGCGTCATCTAAGCTTCCGCAGGAGGTATCCTCCACAAGCGGAGGTAATTGAAGACGGTTCGGTTGTGAGGGGACAAAGCGCCCGATTCGGAGTCAAATGTCCTGTCGACTATGACTTGATGTCGCTATCCACATGAGAACGCTGGTAAGTCACTGGCACCTCCGCGACGCGCGCTTCCTTGGCCTGATCGTCGCGACCGCGCTGTTGATCGCCCTGCACCTGGGCGAAGGACTGCGTCTGGCGGCTCGCGAGGGCAGCGGTCATCGGGTCATCGACATCAAGACCTTGGAGCGGCGCATCGACACAGGTGACCTGAGCGACCGCGAAGCGGACTGGTATCACCTGGCCACGCCGGAGGAGTCCGGAGGAGGGGCACCATGAGTGCCGTCGCCTGCGAGCTTTGCCCACGTGCCTGCGTCATCCCTGAGGGGGCGGCGGGCGACTGCCGGGTGCGGGTCAATCTCGGCGGGAAGCTGCGGGCCACGACCTACGGCCGGCCCTCGGCGATCCATATCGACCCCATCGAGAAGAAGCCCCTCTACCACTTCCACCCCGGAGTCCAGATCTTTTCCCTCGCGACGGCGGGCTGCAACCTCCACTGCCTGAACTGCCAGAACTGGCAGCTCTCGCAACGCGGCGGCGAGGAGATGGAGGAGACCTACCGGGCGGATCCCGCCGAGATCGTGTTGGCCGCGAAAGGCGAGGGGTGCAAGGCGATCGCCTACACCTACTCTGACCCCATCGTCTTCTACGAGTACGTCTACGACACCAGCGTCCTGGCCCGCGAGCAGGGCCTGACCAATGTCTTCGTCACGGCGGCCTACATCAACCGCGATCCCCTGCGTCGCCTGTGCCGGGTACTGGACGCGACCAACGCCGACCTCAAGGCCTTCGACGACGGGTTCTATCGGCGGATCAGCGGCGCGACCCTAAAGCCGGTGCTCGATGCCCTGGTGACCTTCCGCGAGGAGGGCGTTTGGGTGGAGGTGACCAACCTGGTGATCCCTACCCTGAACGACGACCTGGCCATGATCCGCCGCATGGCCCGCTGGATCGCTGCCGAGCTGGGGGCCGATACCCCGCTGCACTTCAGCCGCTTCCAGCCACAGTACCGCATGCGCAACCTGCCGCCGACGCCGGCCGACACCCTGCGGCGGGCGCGCACCGAGGCCCTGGAGGCGGGACTGCGGTACGTCTATATCGGCAACGTCCTGGGCGACGCCGGCAGCTCAACCTATTGCCCTAGGGATGGAACCCTGCTCATCGGGCGCAGCGGCTTCACCATCACCGACTACAAGCTGACGGCGGATGGGCGCTGCCCCACCTGCAACGACAAGATACCGGGGGTCTGGCTATGAACGACGCACGCAACCTGACTCTGACTCAACAAGCTGGGCGCCGGCCGACGCCGCTTTCTCGGCGTCATCGGTGCCTTGCTCGGGGGGATTGGTGTCTCGGCTCTGCCCCGCCCCTTTGATCCCCCGGTCACCCTGACCCGGGACCTGCCGCTCAAGGAGGCGGACTTCTATCGCCGCCACGACCTGGCCGGGTGATCGGCGTCATGGCTAGCAGCAGTCTGACTCGGCTTATCCTCGTCGTGATTGGCGCCTGCGCCCTGGCGGCCGTGGTGGTGGCCGCGGAGCGGGTTCGGGAAAGTGCCCTGGCTGGCGGCTGGTACCCGGCCGATCCAGGACAGCTCCAGGGCCAGGTCGACGGCTTTCTCGATACAGTGAAGGCAACTCCGCCCCAGGGCCAGATCCGCGCCTTGATCACGCCCCACGCAGGATATGCTTTCAGCGGCCCGACGGCGGGGAAGGCGTTCTCTCTGGTGAAGGGCCAGACCTACAAGCGGGTGCTGGTGCTGGCGCCCTCCCACTATGGGAGATTCCAGGGGCTGTCCATCGCGGAGGTGGATGTCTACCGCACCCCGCTCGGCGATGTCCCGCTCGACTCGGAGGCTGTGCATGCCCTGCGTGCCTCGCCCCTGGTCGGCGCCCACGCCGACGCTCATCTGCGCGAGCACAGCATCGAGATCGAACTGCCGCTTCTGCAACGGGCCTTAGCCCCAGGCTGGCGTTTGGTACCGGTCCTGGTGGGAGACCTGAAGGAGGGGGACTACCAGGCCGCCGCGGACCTGCTCCGGCCGCTGGCCGACGAGACGACCCTCGTGGTTGTCTCCAGCGATTTCACCCACTACGGCAAGCGCTTCGGCTATCTTCCTTTCCCTCCGGATCAGCGGGCCCAGGCCCGCATCCAGACCCTGGACGACGGGGCCATCGGTCAGATCCTGGCCAAGGACGCCGATGGTTTCCTGGCCTATCAGGCGGAGACGGGGATCACCATCTGCGGTTTCCGGCCCATCGACGTCCTGTTGCGGATGCTCGGCCCAGGTGCCGAGGTCCAGCGGGTCGCCTACGCGACCAGCGGCGCCCTGACCGGGGACTGGGGTACCTCTGTGAGCTACGTTGCCCTGGTGGTGACTGACCAGCAGCCTTTGTCTGCCGGGGCCTCAGGTGCGAGTGAGACCGCCAGTGAGGCTGCGGGTTTTGCACAGACCCAGGGGGCCGGACCCGCCGCCGGTGAGGCCCTGACCGAGTCGGATCTCAAACTCCTCCACCGTCTCGCCATTCTAGCCGTGGAGGGCGCGGTCCTCGGCCCTTCCGCCAACCGGGAGGAGGCGGTCGGTCAGGCCATCGGAGCCCTGCCGGCTCGGCTCCGGGAGCCAGCCGGGGCATTCGTGACGCTCAAGCACCAGGGCGCACTGCGGGGCTGCATCGGATATATCGAGCCGCGCGAGCCGCTCTATCGTGCGGTCTTGGAGAATGGGGACAACGCCGCTCGGCACGACCGGCGTTTCCCGCCGGTGCAGCCGTCGGATCTCGACGACTTGGAAGTGGAGGTGAGTGTCCTGACCCCGCCGCGGCCCATCGCCTCCTGGGAGGAGTTCCGCGTCGGTGAAGAGGGGATCATCCTGACGAAGGGCGCAAGGCGCGCTGTCTTTCTGCCGGAGGTGGCGGTGGAGCAGGGCTGGACGCGGGAGGAGACCCTGTCCCAGTTGGCCCGTAAGGCCGGGCTGCCGGCGGATGCCTGGCGCGACGGTGCAAGCTTCGCGGTCTTCAGCAGCACCAAGCACGCCGCACGCTACGCTGCCGCCGTGCCTGGCGACGGGGGGCCCTAACGGCCTGGTATCGGCTATGGGGCCAATCCCACCCAGGTAGGTGCTGATTAAACCCATCCCTGGCTTTATTCGGCTCGCACTCCCCGAGGCGCGACTCGTGGAGCCCGGGAAACGCTTTGGTCAGCGTTTTCCTTGCACCAGTAAAGGCGTAGGCCTCGTGGAGGCTTCGCTTACGCCGCCCTCCGGGCGGAGAGGGAGGGAATTCCGGGACGGATAGCACCGATCGGATAAGGCACCCTGCTCACGACGGCCCTTTGTTCCGATCCACCGTGGATCTTGGGTGTTCGCCAAACAGTTGCCGATAGGCCGCAGCAAAGCGCCCCAGGTGTGCAAACCCGGTCGCAATGGCGGCATCTGTCACCTTTGTGCCCCGGTAGCCCCGAAGCAGCATGGTCCGGGTCTCGTTTAGCCGGCGGAGTTTGAGATAGGCAAGGGGGCTGATACCGTAGTGCGCTCGAAAACAGCGTTGGATCTGACGTGAACCGATTCCCAACGCAAGGCAGATGTCCTCCATCCGCACGTCTTCCCGGAAACGACTGTCGATAAAGTCGCGCGTCCGTCTGGCATGCGCCGCACCGAACTCGTCCCGATTTGCTGCGAGGCGGCGTGGGCCGTCAGCCCCCAGCAGACCACACAGGGCCCCGACGAACTCGCCCTCGCACTCATTCCATGCCGATGGATCCAACAAAGCAGCATTTCGCAACCGATTCAGCGCACGTTCGAAGCGTCGCCCCGGCTCGTCGTCGCGGGTCAACACGGCCGTTCCCTGTCTCGGGACCAAGTCCACCCGCAGGGCCTCGGCTGCGGTGACCAGCCGCTGCCAGGGTAAGAAAACCGTGGCAATCTCGCAGCCGACCGGGACCAACTGGTCGAATTCCCCGCCAGGAGGCAAGACCAATACCTCGGAGGTTCCAACGGTGGTGCCGCCCATCCCGAACGGCCTGCGCCAGGCCAAAAAACAACGCCAACTGGTTCGCATGGGCGCCGATCGCGTGTACCGACCGACTTGCCTCACCCCAGGCTAGGGTCGTGCCCTGCCCGGTCACCGCCGAATAGGCACCCTCCAGGGTACCGCGGTCGCGTTGCAGATAGTGCACGTCCCAGCCCGCGGACCTGGCCAATGACTCCACACGTTCCAGCCGTAGGGGGTCACCCCAGAGCAGACGTTCCATGGCAGGGCTCTAACAGGTGCATTAAGCTGGGGGCACCAGAACTGCGGCAACCGGAGACCTCGGGATGGGGCGGATGTATCTCGACCATGTCGCAATCTGGATAGTGGCCCGTACCTCCCGGAGCGTAGCATGAGCCGAGTAGGGTCGAAACTTTCGACACGCCGGCCCCGGGGCATGTCGGGCAAATGACGGCGAGACCGCCAACCTGGGGTCGCCAACTCGATACAGTGACATTCAGCCCATGATGGGCGGTGTCCTTGACCCAACAATCACTTCCACAATTTGCGTTCATTTTGCTTTAGGGAGCAACTTATGCATCCGGTTCCTTCTCTCCGATGTGGGGCTCGCGTCCTCCTTGCGGGGGCCGTTGGCCTCGGCGTCCCCTTGTCCGCGGGCGCCACGCAGGGCTCGCTGGAGGACTGGCAGTTCGCCGCCACTCTCTACGGTTGGTTCCCCTCGATCAACGGCAGCGTTAGCTTCAAGAACGCCCCCGTCGGGCCCCTTGCTGGGGCTTCCGCTGGGAGCGGGGACATCAGTGTCGATGCCGACCAGATCCTCGACGCCTTGAACTCCGTTTTCATGGGTACCCTAGAGGTGCGCAGGGGACCCTGGGGCGCCTTTACAGACATCATTTACATGGACTTGGGTGCCGACAAGAACAAAGACCTGCGGACCCTGGTCCCTGGGGCACCGGCGCGTACCGCCAATCTCGACCTCGGCCTGAGCGCCACGGTCTGGACCCTGGCGGGGCAGTACCAGGTGCTGGACAACCCCTCGGCGTCGGCCAACGTCCTGCTCGGGGCACGCTACGTGGAGATGGACCTTGGCCTTGACATCGCCGTCAGCGCGCCGGTCCTCGGCCAGTTGCCCGTCGCGAACCTGTCCGCAAACCCGTCGGTCTGGGACGGTATCATCGGGGTCAAGGGCGAATTCAAGCCCGGTGGCAACTGGTTCGTTCCCTATTACGCCGACGTCGGCACCGGCGGCTCGAAGCTGACCTGGCAGGCCCTTCTCGGGGCAGGCTACCACTTCAATTGGGGCGATGTGGTGCTTGCCTACCGCTACCTCGACTACCAGTTCGACAACAACGATAACGCCGATGTGGACATCGCCTTCGGCGGTGCCGCGCTCGGCGTCACCTTCAGGTTCTGATCAAACCAGCTATCCTGGCCGTGGCTGATGGCACTTAGGCGATTGCCGGAGAATCATGTACCAGATGGCGCCGGATTTGCGTCCGCCTTCAAGGAGCACCGGCAGGAGCATAGCTGGGCTATGTGACTGCTGGCGCGACAAAGAAGGCGGGCGCAAAGACAAGCTAGCTGGTACATGATCTGACAGAAATCGCCTTAGCGCTGAGCTCTAGTACCCCTGGTTTTAATCAGCTCGCGATCCCCGAGGAGCGACTTGTGGAGCACTCCATTTTCAACGGCATAGCGCCGTCGAAAATGGCAGGCCCTCAGTGTCCCGCACGAGAAACGCTTCGTCAGCGTTTCCGTAGATGGCAATGCCTGCGCAGTCCTGGTACCGGGATCAGCGTCGCAAGATCCTTGCCCTGGCACAAGCGAACCGGCGGCATCATCGCGGCATTTTGCCGCCCCCGACTCTTGAAAAACGGCATCCGATGGTCAGATTACTGGATTAGTAACGGCTCAACGCTGGCGACGGCGCCGATCCCCGTTTGGTTCGCTTACCCAGCTCCGAAGAGGAAACCGACCCCATGATTTCGAAGGGCATGGCAGCACGCATCAGCGCGCAGATCAACCGGGAACTGTATTCCGCGTACTTCTACCTCGGGCTGTCCGCACAGGCCGAGACCATGAACCTGAAAGGCACCGCGGCTTGGTTCATGGCCAAGTACAACGAGGAACTGGCCCATGGGATGAAGATCTACCGTTATTTGATCGATCAGGGTGCGGCGGTTGCGTTTACGCAGATTGCTGCGCCGCCCGCCGAGGCCGACGGCGTGCTTGAGATGTTCGAGCGGACCCTTGCACACGAGCGCGAGGTGACCGCGGCGATCCACGAGTTGGTTGACCATGCCCTGTCGGAGAAGGACCACGCTACGAACATCTTTCTGCAGTGGTTCGTGACTGAGCAGATCGAGGAGGAAGCGACGTTGAACGACATCCTCGGGCGCCTGCGTCTGTTCGGCGACCAGGGCCAGGGTCTGCTGATGATCGACAACGAGCTCGCGGCCATTGCGAAGCAGATGGGCCAGCCGGCGGCTGCGAAGTCCGCCGCCGCCCTGTAGCGGCGGCTCTGACTCCAGAGGACCTGCGTCATGGGCAAGAAGTCCGCCAAGTGCTGCAAGAAGTTCAAGGAAGGGAAGCGCTGCAAGAATTGTCCGAAGCGTTCCCCCTGAGACCGGAATCAGCCCGGAACGTCTCGCGCGGTCGGCGGGGAACCTTCCTCACGGGCAAGCCTGGTGCGATCCGTTCCGGGCGTCGGCTGGTTGAGGCAGCCAGCGGACGAGACAGTGCACCGCTACAGCGCGACGGTGGTCACCAGATACACGGCCAGCGCCGCGGCCGTTCCTTGGACCAGCGTGCCCAGGGTCTGGAGCCGGTAGCCCGTCTTGACGTCCATACCGGAGAACTGGGTCACGACCCAGAAGTAGCTGTCGTTGGCGTGGGAGACCACCATGGCGCCCGCGCCGATGGCGACTACCACTAAGGCCCTTTGGGTGTCCCCATCCAGACCCAGGCTCGCCAACAGCGGCGCGACGAGGCCAGCGGTGGTGATAATGGCCACGGTGGACGAGCCCTGGGCCGTCTTGATCCCAGCGGCGATGATGAAGGGCAGCCAGACGCCGAGATTCGAGTCGGTCAGGGCTGCGCCGATCACGTCTGCGATGCCCGAATTCTGCAGCACCTTGCCGAAGGCCCCGCCGGCCCCGGTGATGATGATGATGGTCGCCGCTCCGACGATGGCCTCCCCGACCCAGCCGGACATGGACAGCATCTCGCGATCAAACCGCTTGGGTAGGGTCATGGCCAGGGCGACGCCGATCAACAGCGCCACCACGGGCTGACCCAGGAACCCGAGCAGGTCCGTCAGGGCACCGCCCTCACCGAAGGGCTTCGACGGCAGCTCGCCAATGGAGCGGGCGACGATGAGTACGATGGGCAGGAAGATGGGTAGCAGGGAACGGAAGACTGTCGGCCCCGCAGCCTCCGTCGCTGCCGCGGTTTCCGCCTCGGTGTGGGCCGCCACCCCAGGACCGGCCTCCGGGGAGATATAGGTCCGGGAGGCGACCAGAACCGCGAAGAGCCAGCCAGCCACCAGCGAGACAAGGGCGACCGCCATGCCCCACAGAATCACCAGCCCCAGGTCTGCGCCCAGGATTCCTGCCGCTGCCACCGGCCCCGGGGTCGGCGGCACCATGGTGTGGGTAGCATAGAGGCCCAGGCTCAGGGCGACGGCCGCGGAGGCTAGGGTGATCCCAGCCTTGCTCGCCAGGGCCCGCATGAGCGGCGACAGCAGCACGAAGGCCGAGTCGCAGAAGACGGGGATGGAAACGATGTAACCCATGCCCGCCATGGCCATGGGCACCTGCTTCTGACCGGTGAGCTTGAGGATGCTGGTGGCCAGGCGGTAGGCGCCGCCGGATTTTTCCAGGAAGGCGCCGATGATGGCACCGGCGAGGATGACGATCCCGATGTAACCGATGGTGCCGCCAAATCCCTGATTGACCGAGTCAACGACCTGCTTGAGCGGCATTCCGGAGAGGATGCCGAAGCCAAAGGCGGTAAGCAGGAGTGCCAGGAAGGGGTGCATCTTGAGCCTGGTGGTTGCCAGCACGATGAAGGCAATGGACAGGGCGAGCAGTGCAATGAGCCACATGGGTGTTTTCTCCGGGGTGGTCGGGGTCGGTCCTGTTGTTCGGATGGCTCAGGCGCGGTGGCTGCCCTGGCCGCTGAAAAAGCAGCGAACGACCTGCTCCGTGGTGGCGGAGAGCAGGTCTGGGCCGGTCGCCATCGCTCGGTCCAGGGTCATAGGGCCTGGGCAGAGACTGAAGACGGCATCGATGCCGATCGCGTGCAGATCGGCGATGCGCTCGCCGATGCTGCCGGCGATGGCGAGACAGGGGATGCCCCGCGCCCTGGCCCGCTCCGCGACCCCTGCAGGGGCCTTGCCGAACGCGGTCTGGAAATCGATCTGACCCTCGGCCGTGAGTACCAGGTCGGCGCCGGCGAGCTGGGCGTCGAGCCCCACGAGATCAAGCACCAGGTCCACGCCCCGGCGCAGCTCCGCATCGAGGAAGGCGCGCAACCCTGCCCCCAACCCACCGGCGGCACCGGCGCCGGGCAGGTCCCGCACCTCCAGGCCGAGGTCGGCGGCGATGCGGTCCGCCAGGTGTGCCAGGCCCGCGTCCAATGCCTCCACTTGGGCCGGGGTCGCCCCCTTCTGCGGGCCATAGACGGAGGCCGCGCCCTCGGGGCCGAGCAAAGGGTTGTCCACGTCGCACATGACCTCACAGCGCACGCCGGCTAGACGCGGGTCGAGCGCGCTCGGGTCGATGCGGCGGATCTGTCTCAGCGCCCCGCCGACTGCCGGGACTGCTCCACCCTCGGCATTCAGAAACCGGACCCCTAGGGCGGCGGCCATGCCCACGCCGCCGTCGTTGGTGGCGCTGCCGCCGATGCCGATCACGATGCGGCGTGCACCCAGGTCCAGGGCGGCTCGGATCAGCTCGCCGGTGCCGAAGGTGCTGGTGAGGGTCGGGTTGCGGTCCTCCGGGGCGAGTAGGGCCAACCCGCTGGCGACGGCCATCTCTACCGCAGCAAGCCCCAAGGTCGGGACCAGGCACAGGGTTGCCTCCACCGGCTCGCCGAGCGGGCCGCGCACTGTCACGACCCGCCCCTCGCCGTTCAGGGCGTCGATCAGGACCTCGGCGAGCCCGTCGCCCCCGTCGGCCACCGGGACCTTGCAGACTTCGGCCCTGGGAAAGGCCGCACGGACCCCTTGTTCCATGGCCCGGGCCGCCTGCATGGCGGACATGCTGCCCTTGAATGCGTTTGGCGCCAGGACGACCTTCATTCGGTTCTCGGCGGTTTGTTGGCCTGGCCCCCAGCATAGATCATCGGCGACCGATCATTCGGACCAGACTCCCAACCGGACGACGGATCGGTATTCGCGCTTACCGACCGGTGGGCGAATCGAACGCGAACCTGGTTGTTCAGTTTGACGGCTGCGAGGCGGCCTTGTAGATTGCCTGCCCTTCGACCTCAGGTGTCCCGCGGGTTTGATGGCTCAAGCCCGCAGGGTTAAACGGGAAGTCGGTATGTCAGCCCAGCCGGGCCGGACCAGACCGACGCTGCCCCCGCAACGGTAGGCGAGTGCAGGCGCGGCGATGTGCCACTGTGGCCGGGTGACCGGCATGGGAAGGCGTCGCGCCCAGGGTGTGTCCCATCCAACTCGCGAGCCCGGAGACCGGCCTGGGCGTCGTGTCATGGCGTTGCGGTGGGCGATGTCCGACATGGGTGAGCCCCACCCTTCGTGATCTAACGTCACGAAGGGCGGGGCGAACGTCCGGCATGGATGCCGGGCCGGGCGACGCCCCAAGGATGGGTTACAGGCAAATGCCCTCGATCAGCGCCTGTGTGACCGCGCCCCCGTGCCGTCTCTCTCCTCGACCCGTCAGGGTCGCCGCTTGCCACCGTCTGGCTACGGTTCCCGCGCGGGTGTGCGCGGGTGGAGAATAAAGACCCATGTCCCGTCTTGGCCTGGCAGCGCGCCTAACGCTTGTCGCCCCCGCACTGCTGTTCAATAACCCCGCCCACGCCGAGGATGCCACCGAGATCGATCCGGTGGTGGTCACGGCGACCCGTACCGCCCGCACCGTGGACGACAGCCTCGCCTCGGTCACGGTGATCGAGCGCGCGGACATCGAGCGCCTGCAGGCCCGCTCGGTCCCGGACCTGCTGCGTGGCGCCCAGGGCATACAGGTGTCCAACAGCGGCGGGGCGGGCAAGGTCACAGAACTCTCCCTGCGCGGGACCGCGGCGGACCATGTCCTGGTCCTGATCGACGGAGTCAAGATCGGCTCTGCCACTACCGGCACGACCGCCTGGCAGGATCTGCCCATCGACCAGATCGAGCGCATCGAGGTGGTGCGCGGCCCGCGCTCCAGCCTCTACGGCTCGGAGGCGATTGGCGGGGTCATCCAGATCTTTACCCGCAAGGGGGGTGGGGCCCTAAAGCCCAGTCTGAGCCTGGGCGGGGGGAGCTACCGAAGCGCCAATGCGTCGGCCAACCTCTCCGGCGGGGGCGGGCAGGGGTGGTGGAGCCTTGGGCTAGGATACGAGGACACCCAGGGGTTCAACGCCTGTAACGGTACGCCGCTGGGGGCGGGCTGTTTCACCTTCGAGCCGGACGCCGACGGCTACCGCAACCTCTCGGGGAGCGCCCGTGGCGGCTATCGCTTCGGCGACCGCGGCGAGGTGGATCTGTTCTGGCTCGGAGCCAAGGCCCACAGCCTGTTCGATGGGAACTTCGTCAACGACACCAAGACGAATCAGCAGGTCGTCGGGGCCAAGGGCCGCATGCGACCGCTCGATCCATTGGATCTGAGCCTGAGCCTAGGCCAGTCCCGCGACGCCTCGGACAACCGCCTGAACGGGGGGTCCGTGACCCGATTCGACACCATTCGGGACACCGCCTCGCTGCAGAGCGATCTGACCCTTGGGGCGGGGAAGATCCTCACCCTGGGTGTCGACTGGCAGAACGACCGCATCGAGAGCACCGAGGACTATGCCGAGGACTCCCGGGACAACGTCGGGGTCTTCGGCCAGGCCCAGACCCGCCTGGGCGGGCACGATCTCAGCGCCAGCCTGCGTCAGGACGACAACCAGCAGTTCGGCACCCACGCCACGGGCAGCGCCGCCTGGGGATACACCGTGGCGGGCGTGCGTCTGCTCGCGACCTATGGCACCGCCTTCAAGGCGCCGACCTTCAACGACCTCTACTACCCCCTGTACGGCAACCCTGACCTGGTCCCGGAGCAGTCCCGCAGCGCCGAGTTGGGGGTGGCTGGGTCCCTGCGCGGGCTGCGGTGGTCCATCAACGCCTATGACACGCAGGTGGACGATCTCATCGTCTTCGGGCCTTCGTTTATCCCGGAGAACATCGACCAGGCGCGTATCCTCGGCCTGGAGATGGCCCTGGCCGGTCGTATTGCCGAATGGGACCTCAACGCCAACCTCACGCTGCTGGAGCCCGTCAACGAGACCGACGGGCCGAATGACGGCAACCTGCTCCCGCGCCGGGCAGAGCAGTCGGCGCGCCTGGATCTGGACCGCCGAATGGGTCCTTGGGGTGTGGGTTTCAGCCTGATCGGGGTAGGTCGCCGCTACGACGACGCGGCCAACAGCCGGCGTCTCGATCCCTACGCAACGGTGGATCTGCGTGCGGACTATGCCTTCTCCGAGGCCTGGCGGCTCCAGGGGCGCATCGAAAACCTCTTTGATGCCAACTATGAGACTGCCGCGTATTACAATCAGCCTGGTACCGGCATCTATCTTACCCTGCGTTACGAGCCCTGATTCCGCGCCTGACCGGCGCAGATACAGCCCGGGCCGAGCTGGCCCGCCCCAACTGAGAGTGGCCCCAATGAACCACATCGAACCCCGTCACCAATTCCTGCTTGGCCTCTTTCTGGCTGCGCTCATGGCGGCAACCCGCGGACAGCACTTCGCGGTCCTGTCGCTGCCGGATGCCTCCTTGGCCGTTTTCTTCCTGGCGGGGGTCTGGCTGCGCCCGGCGTGGGCCTTCCCGGTCCTGTTCGGGGTCTCGACCCTGATCGATGCCGTCGCCGTTGGCTGGGCGGGGGTCGGCGCGGCCTGCATCACCCCGGCCTATGCCCTGTTGATCCCTGCGTACGGCGCTTTGTGGGCCGCAGGCCGCTGGTACGCCGCCCGGCACCGCCTGGCCTGGTCCACCCTGGCTGCGTTGGCCGGTGCCGTCGTTGCAGGCGGGATACTGTCGGAGATCTTCTCCACGGGAGGCTACTACCTCTTCTCCGGGGCCTTCGCCGCGCCGACCTTCCAGGGTGTCATCGCCGGGGTCCTCAAGTATCTGCCCGCGACCCTGACCCATCTGGCCTTCTACGTCGGCCTGGCCGCGGCGGCCTACCTGGCGTTCGCCTTACACCGGGACGGACGCGCTGGGGCCGCCGCCCGATGAGCCAGGGCAACGAGGCCGCGGAGCGCCACCGGCTCCGGATGCAGCGCCAGAAGGAATTGGTCGATGCCCGGGTGGCGCAAGCGGACGAGGACCGCGGGGTCCTGGTAGTCAACACCGGCAACGGCAAAGGCAAGTCCTCGTCGGCCTTCGGCATGGTGGCCCGCGCCCTCGGGCACGGGATGCGCGTGGCGGTGGTGCAGTTCATCAAGGGGAGCATTGCCACCGGTGAGGAGTCCTTCTTTCGCCGCTTCCCCGAGGTGGAGTATCACGTGATGGGCGAGGGGTTCACCTGGGATACCCAGGACCGGGACCGCGACATCCGCACCGCCGATGCCGCCTGGGCCAAGGCCCGCATGTTCCTGGCCGACCCGGACTTCGAGCTGGTGGTGCTCGATGAGCTCAACATAGCCCTCAAGCTCGGCTATCTGCCCCTGGATGAAGTGCTCTCGGCCCTGCTGGGACGCCCCCCGCGCCAGCACGCTGTGGTCACAGGAAGGGCGGCGCCGCCGGAGTTGATCGAGATCGCCGACACCGTCACCGAGATGCGGCCCGTGAAGCATGCCTTCGACCTGGGGGTCAGGGCGCAGAAGGGCATCGAACTCTAGGACCATGTCGTTCCCGCTGGGTATCGCGGTTCTGGTTCTTGCCCTTGGCCTACTGGTGGTTTGGGCCAAGCTGCGGGAGGCGCGCCGCGCCGAGTTCATCCGCAGCTATTCGCTGCCTCCGGGGCTTTACGCGCGGCTCCAGAAGCGGCGACCGGAACTGACCCTGAAGGACTGCCAACTGGTCGGCCGGGCGCTCCGGCAGTTTTTCCTGGTTTACCTAAAAGGTGGGCGGAGGTTCGTCTCCATGCCCTCCCAGGTTGCCGACGACCTTTGGCACGAACTCATCCTCTACACGCGGCACTATGAAACATTTTGCCGGCACGCCTTTGGCCGCTTCCTCCACCACACCCCCGCCGTGGTCTTGGGCAAGGACCGCCAGGATAACGCCGGTCTGCGCCGGTGCTGGTGGTTCGCCTGCCGGGAGGAAAATATCGACCCGCGCAAGCCGACACGGCTACCCCTGCTCTTCGCCCTGGATGCCAAGCTCGGGATCGCCGACGGCTTCCGCTATACGCCGGACTGCTCCGCCCTGCGCCCGTCGGACAGGTCCAGCGGCACGCCCTACTGCGGAGGAGACTTCGGCGACGTCAGCATCGACGGCACCACCGATGGTTTCGGGGATGGCGGGGGCGGCGCTGGCGACGGGGCGGGGGACGGCGGGAGTTGCGGTGGCGGCTGCGGGGGCGACTGATGCCCAGGCCAGGCGCAGTGTGCACGGGCGCCGACATCCAACGGCAGGGCCCTGATCTTGAGCGGCGTGCGCTCGGGCAGGATACCGTCGCCGACTGCGCTTGCGAGGGTGACAGGTCGCGATGGAAGGGGTTGGCGTCTACAATGTCCGCCAATCAGGATCTAAACTCCCGGATGACCACCAGATGCAGAACGATAAGAAGGGGACGCTGCTTATGCTCGACTCTGGCCTCCGCGAACTCCCGCCTCCCATCGCGCCGCGCCCTGGTTCCCGATTCCCGGCACCAGCGCTCAATGGCAATGTGGCCGGGGAAATGGAGGCTAACCCGAAGAATGCCGAACCGGAGAAGGGCGACAAGCCCGGTGCGGGGAAGGGCCACAAGAAGGGCAAACAAGCCAGGCATCGGGCCAAGGTCGATGAGGATCTGTCCCGCATCTCCGCGGCGCTGCGGGAGCTGCGCGGCCGGGTGAGCGACCTGCACGCCCTGCAACTTGATCGGGAAGGCCGGACTGCAGGCCTTGCGACGCGCATGGACACCCTGGGCGCCGAGCAGGGCATGGCCCGTGAGCTGACGGTTGCTTTGGACGGGCGCGTCAGTGCCCTGGGTGCCAAGGTCGACGCCCTGAGAGCCGAGGCGGCGGTGATCACCGATGCACTGGCGGACCTGGCGGTTCAGCCAGATCGGGATACGGCCCTGTTCGCCCTCGAGGACCGTATTCAGGAGGCCGAGGAAACCCTCACTGGCCTCCGGGCCTTCGCGGAGCAGCAACAGATGACTGAGACCCCTGACGCCCTGGCAGAACGGCTGGACTTGCTCGGACAGGAGCTTGTCCCCTTGACGGCGCGCTTGAACGCATTGGAGGGTCGGGTTGTCCAGGACGGGACCGGAGGCTCGGCCCTGGTCCAGTTTGAGCAGGGCCTTGGGGTCCTCAGCGCGAGTGTGGATGATCGCACCGCGGGGCTAGAGCGGGACCTCGCGACGCTACGGGATCAGAACAAGCGCTGGCGAGAGGCGGAGCGGGCCTGGGCGGAGGAGCGACTGAACGGGGTGCGCCAGGGTCTTGTCGGCGGGATGGCGCTGCTGGGCTTGCTGCTCCTGGCGGGCTTTGTTGCGACCTGGTGGCACGGCGAGCGCCAACTGGATTTGATCGCGGCGCGCATCTCGGCCGTGGAGCAGGATACCGGCGAGCGCGTCGCCGCCCTTGCCGCACCCTCTGGCCAAGCCGATGACCGCCTTGGGTCGGCCCTCAGCGATCTCGGGGCGGCGATGCAAGGGGTCCAGGCCACCAACGTCGAGCTGGGTGCAACACTCGCGGCCCTGTCTGCGGCGCGCGCGGAGCCCGCGCCGGCCCGCGCTCCGGTCTCAGACGACCCCAGCCTGGCCGACCTGCTGGCGCGCCTGCGTGTCCTGGAGGAGGGGCGGCGTACGGCTGTGGCGGCCGGCGACGGGACCGGCGGTGCGGCGGGCCGCTCAGAAGCCGAAACAGGGTCGGATGCCCAGGCCGGGGTTGGGTCGGTGTCGCAGAATCAGAGTCGATCCGAGCTGGCCGTGCCCCTTGTGGATGGAGCCCAGTCGGATACTACCGGTGATATCGCCCATGGCCCGGGGGAAGACCAGAACGCCTCCGCGGGTTCCAAGGCGGAGTCCATTCCGGCCGCAGATCCAGTGGTCGCTGTGGCTCCCCCAGTGGCGGCCACAGCAGCACCGCCCGAGGTCGAGAAGGCAGTCGACGCAGCCCCGGCCCAGACGGACGTGGCCGACCCGCCCGAGGTCGCCGGGGCGGCAGCCGCGGGGCGTTATTCCCTGCAGCTCATCGGCTTCCGGACCGAGGCGAGCATCGCCCCCTTCGCCCGCGAGCATGGCATTGTCGGCGAGGCGCGCTGGATTCGAACCCAGGGTAAGGGGCGGGACTGGTACCTCGTCCTGTTCGGCGACTACGCGTCTCGCCAGGACGCCCAGGAGGCCGTGGCCAGCCTACCCTCAGACCTGCAGGGACTGTCCCCATTGGTGCGCCCCTTGCCAGACGGGGCTCAGCCCTTAACGCCTCAGTAACTTGCGGCCCCCCCGCTGCGGCGCCGGTATCGGATTGCGTACAGGCGCCATCGTTGCGTCCGGAGATCCCCATGCAACCCGAGTTCTGGCATCAGCGTTGGCAGCGCGGGGAGATCGCCTGGCACTTAGCCGAGATCAACCTCCACCTGCAGGAGCACTGGCCGCGGTTGGGGATAGGGACGGGGGAGCGCGTCCTGGTCCCGCTATGCGGCAAGAGCCTGGATCTGCTGTGGCTTGCGGCGCAGGGGCACCGCGTGTTGGGAGTGGAGCTCAGCTCAATCGCGGTGGAAGCCCTGTTCCGCGACAACGGGCTGAACCCGGAGATGAGGGACGAGCCGCCCTTCCGGCGCTACCGGCTGGATGAGATCGAGGTCCTGTGCGGGGATTTCTTCGACCTGGACACAGCCCATCTGGGCGAGGTCGCCGCTGTCTATGATCGGGCGTCCCTGATCGCCCTGCCGCCGGAACTTCGGCCGCGTTATGTGACGCACCTCGAAGGGTTGATCCGCCCGGAGAGCCGGTGCCTGCTCGTGACCTTGGACTATGACCAGGCCGAGATGGCCGGGCCGCCGTTCGCGGTGCAAGAGGCCGAGGTCCGGTCCCTGTTTGGGACGCGCTTCGACGTCCGCCGCCTTGCTGAGCTCGATGTCCTGGCAGAAAGCCCGAATTTTCGCAGCCGCGGGGTCACCAGCCTGACGGAGCACGTCTACGCGCTTCACCCCAGAGGCTAGACGGGCCTTTGGCGCCATTGCCGCGGGCGCTGGCGCGAGGTGAGAATGCGCCTGCCATTGCTCGGACGCCCGGCCGTCCACCCCTTGATATCTTCACCAACGCTCTTCATCAATCCAAGTAGGTAGCAGTATGAGTAAGATCCACTTCGTCGGCGGGGAAAAGGGCGGGGTCGGCAAGTCCGTCCTGGCACGGCTGCTGGCCCAGTACCACATCGACAAGGGGCTGCCCTTCAAGGCCTTCGATACGGACCGCTCACACGGCGCCCTGCTGCGGTTCTACGGCGACTTCAGCCGGCCCATGGTTTTGGACGACTTCGAAAGTGCGGACCAGCTCATGGAGGCGGCCCTGGAGGCCGACCACGACATCCTGGTGGACCTGGCCGCCCAGACCTCCCTGCCTCTGCATCGGTGGATCGACCAGAACGACCTCTTGGCCCTGGCGGGTGAGGAACAGGTCCCGGTGGTTTTCTGGCACGTCCTCGACGACGGCGCCGACGGTATCGCCCTACTGGATGCCCTGCTCGACCGTTACGGCACCGCCGCCACCTACGTGGTGGTCAAGAACTTCGGCCGCGGAAAGGACTTTTCCGCCTACCACGCATCCACCGCCCAGGCCAGGGCCCAGGGCATGGGGGCCATGTCGATAGACCTCCCGGACCTCCACGCCGCGACCATGCGCAAGATCGACCACGGCAACGCCAGCCTCTGGGCTGCGGCCCACACCAGGGATGCGGGACTCGGGCTGATGGACCGCCAGCGGGTCAAGGTCTGGACCAGCCGGTTCTACCAGCAGCTCGACCGGGTCTCCGCGGTACTCTTCACGCTCGCCCCTTCGGCAGCCCCGGAAGCCGGTACTGCGTCCTGACGCGAGACAGCGGCGCCTTGCAATCACCGCCTCGGGGGTGCCGGGATGCCCGACGATGCACGCCGGAATGTCGCGGTCCTGCTCCCGGCTCGGACAGATTCGCCGCGCGTTGGTCGTGGCGCCGATGCAGGTCATAGTCGTGGCCGGCCTTGCGTCGTGCGAGGCGGGAATTGAGACTGGCGAATCACAGTCTCTGCGTGGCATGTCGTACCCCATGAAACTCGCGGGTTCTTAGCACAGTGACCGAAGGGGCCGCGTCAGCACCTCGGCTCATGCGCATTGAGCACATCCGCCAGCGTCTGCGCGCCCTTGGCGCCAAACCCTGCCACGAGCAGCGGGTACTCCAGGCCTGGTCACGGGTCATCTCCGTGGACACTCGCCACCGCCGCGCCGAAGACTTCCTGCCCCTGCGGGTGCGCGAGGCGCTCCCCACCCTGACCGCCGAGCTGAACGATCTTGCCCGTCTGTGCTCCGAACACCCCGCCGAGGATGGGTCTGCGCGGCTCCTGGTCGAGCTGGCCGACGGGCAAACGGTGGAGAGCGTCCTGCTGCCGCACGGCGGTCTGTGCGTCTCGACCCAGGTCGGGTGCGCTGTGGGCTGCGTCTTCTGCATGACGGGCCGCGACGGCCTGTTGCGCCAGCTCAGCAGCTCCGAGATCGTCGCGCAGGTGGCCCTTGCGCGAGCGCGGCGGGCGGTCAGCCGGGTGGTGTTCATGGGTATGGGCGAGCCGGCCCACAACCTGGACAACGTGCTTGAGGCCATCGACTTGCTGGGCACCGTCGGGGCGATCGGGCACAAGAACCTGGTCTTCTCGACGGTCGGCGACCGCCGTGTGTTCCACCGCCTGCGCCAAGGCCCCGTCAAGCCAGCCCTGGCCCTGTCGCTGCACACCGCAAGCCCGGAGCTGCGAGCGAAGCTGCTGCCGAAGGCCCCGGCCATCGACCCGGAAGAACTGGTGGAGCTGGGCGAGGGCTATGCCCGCGCCACCGGCTATCCGATCCAATACCAGTGGACCTTGCTTGCAGGCATCAACGACAGCGACGAAGAGCTGGACGCCATCGCCCGACTGCTGGCGGGCAAGTACGCCATGATGAATTTCATCCCTTACAACCCCAATGAGGGTCTCGTCTTCAGCCGCCCCTCCTGGGCGCGCGCGGCGGCGATGGTCGGCCGGTTGCAGCAACGCGGCATCGTCGCACGGCTGCGCAACTCGGCCGGGCAGGACATCGATGGCGGCTGTGGCCAGTTGCGGGCGCGGACGCTCGCAAGCGCGAGTAGTTTAAGGTGAGCGAGAGCGAAACCCAACGTCAAGCGGCGGCTGGTTGGGGGTCGGTCGCTCTGCCAATGAAGTCCGCACCGTCCTCGGCCAGTGCCGACAGCAGTGGCTCGGGCACCGCGTCGGCGCCCTGCGCCAGGGCCAGGGCGCGCATCAGCAAGGCAGCATCACTCTGGTCCAGCAATCCGCCGGGAAGGGCCTCGCCGTAGAGCCAGATGCCCGCCTGCTGCGGGGTGGGCGGCTCATTGCGGCCGGCGCGCAGGGCGGCCGCGGCGAGCAGGGCGGCCAGCAGCAGGTCCAGGGCCGGGCCGGGGCACGCTTGCTGGATCAGCAGGCGCGCAGCCTGCAAGTTCTCTCGGGACTTGCGGCAGAGCGGGTGCTCGGTGCTTGCCGGGGGCGGTGCGCTGGGCTCGTAGACGGGCTCGGCGTCGGCGATGGGGGATGCGGCCCCGAGCCGACTCAGGCTGGCCAGGGTGCGCCGGTCAATGAGCGCGACGGGCACCGCGTCCGACAGGCCGTCGATGGCCGCGTCGTCTTGCGCGTCCACGCGGTCGAGCACCACCAAGAGGCCGCCGGCGGACTCGGTGCTCGTACTCCGCCGTTGACCAAGGATGCGCTCGATGCGCGTGCCGAAGCGCTCTTGCAGGCCGACGACGCAGTCGCGCACCTGTTCGTGCAGCCGCGTGACCTCGCCGCCGCCGGGCGACGGGGCCGCCGCCGATGGGGCCGGTACTAGTTCCGGCGGCTCGGTGATTTCGATCATCCGCTCGGCCACGGGCTCCGGCTCTGGCTCCGGCTCTGGCGTTGGACCTCCGCTCGCTTCGGGCGGCTGCTCGCTCGCCAGGTCCGCGGCCAGGACCTCGGCGAGCCGTTTGGAGACGCTGACCACGTCCTCGGTGGCGTCCGGGTCCACCACGTTGTCGAACAGGTGCCGTTTGCCCTGGACCAGCTCGAGCACCCGCTCCTCGTAGGACGCCGGCGCGACCAGAAGGATTGCCTGCACCTTCTGCTGCTGGCCCAGACGGTGCACGCGGGCGATGCGCTGATCGAGCACGGCCGGGTTCCACGGGATATCCAGGTTGACCAGCACGGCGGCGTTTTGCAGGTTCAGCCCGACGCCGCCGGCATCGGTGGAGATGAAGACCTGCACCGCGTCGTCGTCGCGGAAGCGGTCGATCAGGGCGCCGCGCTTGGCCGTCGGCACGCCGCCGTGCAGCCGGACGGCACCCAGGCCCATGCGGCGCACGCGCTGCTCGACCATCGCCGTCATCTGCTCCCATTGGGAGAAGACCACGGCCTTCAGGCCCGCCATCCGGCACAGCTCGTCGAGGATGGTCTCCAGCTCGTCGAGTTTCGGCGAGCCTTCGGTCTCCTTGTCCACCAGGCCGGCGGCGTTGCAGGCCATCCGCGCCCGCTGTAGGGCGGCCATCATCCGGTTCTGCTCGCTCGGGGTCAGTGGACGGCGCTTCATGATCTGCGCGAGCACGCCGGCGGCGTGGACGGCGTCGTCATGGATGCCCAGCTGTGCGTCCGTCATGGGCACATCGATGCGGCTGACGATGCGCTCCGGGAGCTGGTCACGGACCAGCGAGCGGTCGCGGCGCAGCATCACGCCGGACAGCCGGCGGCGCAGCTCGGAGAGGTTGCGATAGCCGAGCACCTTGCCGCGATCATCGGTGATGTGGAAGTCCACCAGGTAGCGCCAGAGTGGGCCAAGCACCCGCGGGTCGATCACCTGCATCAGGCTGTAGAGGTCCTCCAGCCGGTTCTCCAGTGGCGTGCCGGTGAGCACGAAGGCGTAGCGCGAGCCGATGCGCTTGACCGCGCTGGCGATCTTGGTGCGCCAGTTCTTGATGCGCTGGGCCTCGTCCAAGATCAAGAGGTCTGGTCGCAGCTCCTCGTTGATCACCGACAGATCGCGCATGACCAACTCGTAGTTGACCACGAAGAAGCCACTGCCGCGGCGATACTGCACGCCCCGGGCCGCCGTGGGGCCTTGAATGACTTGGGCCTCGGTGCCGGTGAACTTGTGGATTTCTCTGGCCCATTGCAGCTTCAGCGAGGCCGGACAGACGATCAGCACGCGCTGGACGCCGTCGTGGCGATGCAGCCAATAGGCGGCCGTGATGGCCTGCAGGGTCTTGCCGAGACCCATGTCGTCCGCCAGCAGCGCCCGGCCACGGCCGGCCAGGAAGGCGACGCCTTCGACCTGGTAGGGATAGAGCCGGGCGCGGATGTCCGGTAGGCGGCCGCCGCCGGCGCGGATCTGCTCGCCGATCTCGGCGGCGCGGATGGCTCGGGCGGCGTCCTCGGCGAGCCGCCTTGCGAAGCCCAGGGCGTCGTCGCCGATGTCCAGATCGCCGCGCCCGGCGACCTGGTCGGCAAGGCGCAGGAAGTCGTCCGGCACACGCAGCCGGAAGCGGCCGGTCGCGTCGAAGTGCTCGGCGAGCATCGGGCTCAGGTCGACGGCCGTCTCCGCGCCGCGATGCAGGCGGATGACCGGCGCCTCGTCGCACTCCCAATCCAGGTAGATACAGGTGCGTGGCGGCGGCAGGTCCTTCAGGTGCTTGAAGTCCTTGCGCTTGGCGATGCGGTGCAGCACGGCCTCGATGTGCTTGCAGGTGCCGAGCTGGTTGGTCGCAAAATCCGGACAGGTGCAATGATTGGCGCGCCGGCCCAGGGACCGAATGTGCACCCGGTAGTCCACCGGGAAGTGGGTGGTCGATTGCAGCGAGCGGGCGCTCCAGAGACCGAAGCCCGCGGCCCCGGCGGACTCCGATAGCGGCTCCGCCCGCACCTCGGCGCGGGCTCTCGCCATGCGCTCCGTCAGCGCCGTTTGCACCGCATCGGCGAGCTGCTTTTGATCGCCCTGGCCCTTGGCATAGGCAAACAGCGCCGCGATCGCATGCACGCACAGCCCGAGACCAGCGTCGCCGTCCGGCTCGGCGGTGCGGCAGTCGCAACCGCACAGCAGGGTACCGTCGGTGTTCGACCCGATCTCGACCTGGAGCTTTTCCTCGGAGTCCGCGTCCTCGACCTCGGCGAACAGCCCGTCGCCAGTGTGATCCAGGGCTGTAACCCGGTTGTCGTTGCAATGGCGAAGGGCCGAACGGATCACCTCCGGCGCGGCCAGGGCCTCGATCTGCTCGGTGTCGAGCAGGAAGGGGTCGGTAGTCCGCTCCGGGGTCTGGGCGGCGTTTGCGGTGCTGAGGGCGTCGTTGGCCATCGGTTCTCCGGGGTGCGGCTGTAGGGCGCATCTTACGCCATCGCGTTTAACCCAGAGGGCGCGCGAGCCAGCCGAGCATCAACAGACCCGCGGCCGCGATCCAGCTCCCTGCCACCCGCACCGCGATGCGCATCCAGCCCGCCTCCAAGGTGGTCACCAAGGCGGACAGGATCGCGACCAGACAGAAGACGGCGGTCACGGCGCCGGTCAGGGCAAGCAGATTCGCACCGCCGCCAACATGGTCGCCCCATTCACGTAGCCGTGCGCGAGTCCGCAGAGGATCGCAAAGACCACGACGGCCGCGGCGTGGAGGCGCGCGTCGAGGGCGACCAGCACCCCGGCGAGACCGAAGCTGAGCGTGGTCAGCAACGGCAACGTGGTGTCGATGGGAAAGCGTGCGCCCAGCACCCCGCCTGCGAGCCACGCGAGGGGTAGGGCGAAGAGGGTCCAGCGTGCGGCCTGGATGCCACGCTGGCCGGCGAGCAAGGCCAGGGCGATGACGACGAGCAGATCAGCGGGCGTCAGGACGAGGTGGGCGAACCCGTCGTAAAAGGCGCCGAAGCCCGTTTCGACCAAGTGGGCCTGCGCCGGAGCCGCCGACCCCGACGGCGGTTGCGGCCAGAAGCCATCGCCAAGCGCGGACGTTCACGCCACGGAACGCCAGAGGAAGAAGATGCCGGCGAGGGCGACCCCGCCCCCTGCGGCCTGCACCAGGCGTCGGCCCGCGTCCCAGCGGTGCGCCACCCCGAGCAGGATGCCCACCGCATGGAGCAGCCCGGTCGCCATCACGAAGCCGAGGCTATAGAGCAGCGCGCTGGTCCCTTCGGGCAGCTCCCGGCCGTGGGCGTGACCATGAAAGATCGCGAACACCGCCACCACCAAGGCGGCCAGCCAGAGGGGAGGGCGGGTTTCGGTGAGCACCAGGGCGCCGAGCACGATGGCCGAGACCGCGATGCCGACCTCCACGCCCGGCAGGGGGAAACCCAGCAGGCCCATGAGCCCACCGAAGGCCATCACCAGGGGGAAGGCCACCGGCAGCACCCAGATCGCCGGCGGACCGAGCACGGCGCCCCAGAGTCCCACCGCGATCATCGCAACCACGTGGTCCAGCCCCGAGACCGGGTGCGAGAGACCCGAGACGAATCCCGTCGCCTGACCCGTCTCCTGGTGGGCCAGCGCCACAGAGCAGACGGCGCCGAGGGCGAGCCCCAAGACGACCCGCTGCGCCACATGCCGTATTCCGCTCAACCGCGTTCTCATAAGACCCCTCGCAACAGGATGGCCAAGCGCTGGATGGTCCAGTAGGCCCCGAGGGTGCCCACCAGATAGCCGGGCAGGCGCTCGATCGGCCGCGGCCAGTGGATTTGCAGGATTCTGAACGAACGCAGCAGCAGGAGCACCAGGATCACGAACGCGAGCTGCCCGATCTCGACCCCGACGTTGAACAGCAGCAGCGCCAGCGGGATCTCGCCCTGGGGCAGTCCCAGGGCCTTGAGCCCGCTGGCGAAGCCGAAGCCGTGCAGCAGTCCGAAGGCGAAGGCCACCACCCAGGGGTGACGGATGGTCAGGCTGGTCTCGCCCCGCCAGGTGCGGACGATCTCCGGACCGAGGAACAGGATGGACAGCGCGATGGCGACATTCAACGGCGCGGCGGACACCTGGGCGACGCCAAGGGTCGCCACCGCGAGCGTGATGCTGTGGGCGACGGTGAAGGCGGTGATGGTCTTCACCAGCATCCAGCGGTCCGCCACGATGAGCAGCAGCCCGAGCACGAACAGCAGGTGATCGACGCCGAGCAGGATGTGCTCGATGCCCAGATAGAGATAGGCGCCGATGCCCCGGCCCGACTCACCCGCACCGTGCAGCGTGACCACCGGGTCGATGGGCTTGAGGACATGGGTCTCCACCGCCCCATCCGCGTGCTGAACCCGCACCAGGACATCGGTGGAGAAGGACTCAAGCCCTTCCATCGCGATGGTCTGGCCCGCCAGCCCCTGCTCGCATTCGACCCGTGCCGTGGTCAGCCAGGCGTTACCCGCCCGCTGCGTGCGGGCATCGCCGACCTGGCGGCAGTGCTCGGGGAAGACCGGCGTGATCTGCATCCGCTCCCCGCCGACGGAGGGCTGCTTCCAGAGCGTCTCGTAGCGGCCGGGCGCGACCTCCCGCAGCTCCAGGAAGCCCGGCTGCAGCTCGTGGGCCCGCAGCCCCGGGGCGATCAGGCTGGACAGCACGGCGACGCAGCCGACAATCGATCGAACAATCCCTGCAGTCGTAGGGCGGAACGCGCAGCGGTTCCGCCAAAGGACACCGGGATCTCCGAAGGGCCTCACCGGCCTTCCCCTGCCGTCGCCGATGCCGCTTCAGTGCCCTCGGTGCCACGAAAAGGCTCCGGCATCTTGACGGTCACTCGGTACTTGGAGCGGAGCTGGGCGTAGAAGGCTTCGCCCAACTCCTTGCGCCTGGTGTTGGCCCAGTCCCGCTCCACCAGCGGTCGCACGTCCTCGAGCTTCGCCGCACCGCCCGGCGTCACGGACTCGACACGGATCAGATGGCTGCCGTAGCCAGAGTCGATAGGCCCCACCCAGCGCCCGACCGGCTGCTGGAACAGGGCATCGGCAAAGGCCGCCCCGAAAATCCTACGCCACCTCGCCCTGGGAGACGTCGGCGTAACGCGGTTCGAGCAACAGCAGTCCGTCGCCCTGCGCCGATGGCTCCCCTGAGGAGGGAGCACGGTTCAGCTCGTCGAGCAGGCGTTTGCGCGTCGGCTTCGAGTCTGTCGCCGTGCCGGCGGGGGTCCAGGTAGATCTGCGCGAAGGTGGCGCGCGGCTCGACCCGAAAGGCATCAGGGTGGGCGGCGAGCCAATCGGCCAAATCCTGGTCGCTCGGCGAATCGAGCGCCGCCGCATCGTCGGACACAAACTCCATCTTCTGGCGCAGCCGCCTGCGGATTACGGTGTCGTCCTGGTCGAGTCCGAGCGCTTTAGCCTCGCGGTAAAGCACCTCCTCGCGGATGTAGTCCTGGACCAGGCCGTCGAGCTCCGCGCGGGTCGGCGGGCGCTGCCAGGTGCGCCGGAAGCCCTGGGCCAGGTTGCGGATACGCCCCTCGCTCACCAGGATCTCAAGCCGCCCAGCGCCCGCGACCGGCGCCGGGCGTAGCCAGGCGTCCATCGCGAACAGCAGGACGCCGATCAAGAGGAAATAGAGCAGGGGCTCGCGGAGCAGGGACCTCAAGATCGAACGAACCCAGACCCCAATTGGTCGGCCGCGCACTGCTTTTCCCAGGAGCGACAAATTGAACCGAAGATAGCGCTGTACAGACGCATCGTCCTCAAAGCGGCGTATACCAGATGGGCGACGACCAGGCCCGCTCCTGGACCGTCGCCGGCACGTCCTTGAGGAGCGGCAGACCGCTGCGGACCGCGTCATAGGTGCTCCAGCGCGGAGTGGGAATCTGCAGCACGCGGACGTAGTAGAGGGCATGCTGCGTCGCGTCGAATTCCGGATCGCTCCACATCCCCATCAGCTCAGGGCTGCCGATGCTGTTGGTGTAGGTGGCCTTGGTCAGGTCCACAGTATTGCCGACCGCCGGGAGCTTGCCGTCTGCCCCGGGCTTGCGGTCGCCGGACCAGGCGACGTCGTAGACCTTGTCCTGCGGCTCGCCGCTCGCGTCCACCCAGCCCTTGACGATCTGGATGCGGTCGAGATTGGCGCCGTCAGGGTCCTTCATGGCCCAGATGGTCAAGCTGGGGGCGGTCCCGTCGCCCTTGAGGGTCCCGCCCATGGGGACGCCCTGGGCATAGCCTTGCTCGACCAGGACCCTGGGGTCGGAGGTCGGCTCGCTCGGGCCGAGCCGGCCGAAGAGGCGCACCTTGATCCGCGGTCCGCTGGTGGCGAAGGTCTCGCGGGCCTTCATGGCGTCCCAGATCGCCTCGCGGGTGTTCTCGGGTGCCCAGACACCGGTCAGCGCGCCGGGGTTGAGGTCCTTGCCCTTGATCCAGCCGCCGACCTCGCCCGTTCGCCGCCGCTCGACGGTGCCATCGGCGGCGCCGTGACTGCCGGCAATGAAGTTTGACTCGGCGACGTTGGAGGGTGTGCCGTTGTGGTTGTCGGTGCCTCCGACGATGCCGTACTTGAACGGATTGACCCCCAGCGACTGCTCATAGGCGAGGCCCTTGGTCAGGCCCCAGCGCAGCCCAGTTTTGCTTTCCGTACTTTGCGAAGTTGCGATCGCTGTAATCACCGATGGAGTCGGCGTTTTCGAACCCGGCAAACTCGTCGGCCGCCCAGAACTGGCGGTGGACCTCCGAGTTGCCCTTGATCTGCATCATCTCGATGAGGGGCTCGAAATGGCTGCGCAACTCGGCATACTCGGCGTCGATGGGCTCACCCGCCGCATCGTTCGCGGGGAACATCATGCCCTTGCTGGCATTGGAGTTGTGCGGGATGGCGATGACCTGCATCCCTTGTCCTTCCAGGCCCGCGAGCCACTTCCAGAGCCCGTCCTCGCGGTTGATATCGATGTAGCTCATGGGCCGCTCCGGCACCTTGGTGTCGCGGAAGAAGACGTTGCGGTGGAGGTTGCCCCCGTTCGGCGCTGCGCTCCACTCGAAGGCGGGGATGGTGGTGAACTTGCCCGGCTCGTTGTGCTCCTCGGCGGCGGCTAGGATCTGCTTCCAACCGCCCACCGCGGTTTCGGGGCCGGCGTAGAAGGGCGGGTGCGGCAGGCGTCGTGCCTCGGTTGCTCTTGACCACGTACTCGAGGAACCACCCCTCGCGCTCCTCGAGGGTCTTGAGGCTGCGCAACTGCTGCACCTGCTCCTGGTCGTAACCCGGTGCGCCCTCGTTCATGGTGGAGTACATCTCGCCGATGTACTCGGCGTGGTCGGTGACCGCCGCCCAGTCGAGCGGTGCGCTGATGCGCAGTTTGACCCCGTTGACCTCGACCTCCTCGCCCTTGGCGAAGCGATAGGCGTCCGATGGGGTCAGGCGCGCACCGCCGATATAGGCGTCGAGCGAGTAGGCGGTATGCAGGTGCTGCTCGCCGAAGTAGGCATCCTTCGGGGGATTGCTTCGCACGACGGGTTGGTCGCTTGCGGCGCAAGGTCCCAGGATCAGAAAAGCGGCTGTAAGCCCGATGAACCGCGCGCCAGTCCCGGCCAATAGACGCCGCGAGGCGGGGGGCGTCGTGTTTGAGTGATACATGATGGCTATCTCCATTGGGGGATGCTTATCGCTCACGCGAGCGCGTACCTGGATGCTGGTGGCCCGGAGTCGCACTTTCTCGGATGCCATCGGCACTGTCTCCTTGTTGGTCTCGTAGTCGAAAGGGGAGGCGCCGGGGCAGGCCATGTGATGCCTAATCCGGCGCCCGCGAGGTGCTCGGACGGATCGCTGGCCCCGGACCAGGGTTTGGCTACCCCTTGGGTGCGTACCAGATCGGCGAGGTATAGGCGCGCTCCTGGGTCTTCAGCGGGATCTCTGGGGGCAGGTCGAGCTTGAACTTCACCCGGTCGTAGGCGGTCCAGCGCGGGGTGAAAGAGTCGAACAGATAGGGGTCAAGAGCAAACTCAGCATCCCAGCATAAATCCGATGAAATTCGCACGGGGTCGGCTAGATGGATCTCAGTTCTCGCGTTGTTGCATTATGTCGGTTTGGAACTAGGCGCCCGAAATGGCCAGACCCTTTCGCATCGAGTTTGCCGGAACCGTCGGTCGGATTGTTCGCTCGGCGGTGCAACAACGCGAGAACAGACCCTCTGGCTTGCTGTGCTGCGCCTGCGTCTGCCGGAGGGCTTCCCGGAGCGTTACCGCGACGGCATCGTCAAGGCGATGGAGTTGTGCGCGGTGAAGAAAAATATCCAGACCCCGCCAGAGTTTGTTATCGAAGTCGAGGGCTGATGTCTGGCCAAAAAAAACCCCGCAACGCGGGGCGAATCACCACTGAGGAGGTCAGAGAACGGAAGCGAAGAGGAGGGCGTCCGCCTCGCTTTATCACTAAGCAGCTTTGGTGCCAAGTTCAGACAACCTGGAAAATACAAGATAAATGAGTCTGTTGCGGAATCTAGGTGGAGCCTGACAGCACAGCAATGGGTTCGCATCCGAGGACAATTCGGGGCAGCCGATGGGAATCGCGCACCAGGCAAGTGCGGTTGTCGAGGCCCGGACGCGTGGCGGTGGTACTCCTGTGGCTCTGGTCGACGGTGGCCCTTGCGGAGGGGTCCTTGGCGGGCGGGGCGGTCGACGCCGCAGAGCTGGAGCGTGCACAGGCTGCCGGCTGGTTGGAGTTGCGGCGGGATCAGGCACGTTACCGGGAACGTGTCCGCGGGAACGAGCGGGGCCCTGGGCCCGGGCCCTGGATGGGGTCCCTGGAGGTCCAGGAGGGCCTGGATCGGAGCGCCCTGGATCGGCAGCAGTACCAGTGGGTTCAGGATGCACGGCGCGCGGATCGCTACGCGGGCCCGGAGTCTCCGTCCAAGGTGCCGGCCGCACGGCTGCGTATCCAACGGTCGGAATCAGGCCAGCGGCTGGGTCGCGATCTACGGCGCTATACCCTGGGTGCCCCGCCGCCGGTAGGGCCCAACCCGGTCCCGGCCCCTCCAACTCCTCACTTCAAGTTGCGTTGAACCCAGATCCGACAATTGCTCACGCCAAGACATCTTAGATCCAGCCGTGAACGTGAAAGGCGTTTTCGGGAGTCGGGTCGCACCTCTCTGGGCCAAGATCCACGCGAACGCAAAGCAACCCCGCACCCTCGCCGCCCTACGCGACACGCTGCTACCGAAGCTGCTGAACGGGGAGTTGAGCGTGTCGGAAGCAGCACCGGTACAGGGGGTTTGGCATGAAACTCGGCACGGGCATGGTGATGACCACTGCCGGGGAGTTGGGAATGTCGACAACTCGGTGCGCCACCGACGGCGCTTCCCGGGCGAAAAGCGATGATAGGCCGCCAGTTATGGCGCTTAAAGAAGTCAATGCAACACGCCATCCATGGCGCGTTGCAATGACTGTTTGATCTAAGGCGTCATATTTGGCGGGTATGAAGATCAGCCCTCAGATGATGGACGAAGCCCTCTTGAAGGTAATCGGGGAGCGCCTCGCTGGGTTGTGCCTGGCTCGAAACCTGACTCAGCAGCAACTGGCGGAAGAGGCGGGGCTGGGCCTGCGGACGGTGCAGCGACTGGAATCGAACGCGTCGCGTCTACTCCAAGCTGTTCCTCGCCCGCCTGCTCCTGGTACTCGACCGCTGCCGGGGCGAACTCGATCGGTTGACGGAGTCAATCGCGAACGTCGACCAATGGGTCGCGAGAGATCACGAAGCACTGCTCGTCGGATGAGCGACCCAGGGCCGAATTTGTGGGGATACCTCAGGGTCTGTCCCTGAGGTATCCCCAGCAGGGTTGTGCAGGCGGGAGAGCAATCGAGGCCAAAGGCAAACGTCAAGACCTGATCGGGGTCAGCTAAATGGTGGACCTCTTCGTTGCCGGTGGGGAAGGGCACCAGACTCTTTGAGGAAATACTTGGTCTTGCCTGCGTCGCGGCCGGTGGCGGCGGTCTTGGGGTAGATGCTCAGGATGTCGTGTATGGGTCTGGCGAGGTCCTGAAACTGGGTGAGAGAGTGGCGGGTGCTGGGGTCCTTGAAGATGCGGTCGATAATTTCTCTGGTATTCATGCGCTGGGCTCCTGCGGGGTCCTATGTCTCTGCCAATCCGTGATCGGGCCGACGGCCAGCGGGACGCTCGGTCACCGCGCAGCGGGGGGAAGTTACGGCAGGCGGTTAGGCCCGGCAATCCTGGGTCTGAGCCCCGAGAGGGCTCAACACACCTGCACGATAGTGGCGAGCATGGCCTTGGGGTCCCTGTAATCCAGTGGGATGGGCCAGCGGCTGCCGTCGCAGTCGAGCACCAGGCTGGGGTAGCCGGTCACCCCCAGGTCTCGGGCCAGGGCTATCTCGGTGCCCAGGGCCGCGACGGTGCCAGGGGCGTCGAGGGCGGCGGCAAAGGCGTCGGGGTCGGCACCGATCTCGGCCGCCAGGGCGATCAGCGTATCGCGGTCGGACGGGTTGCGGGCCTCGCGGTAGTAGGCGCGCTGGATGGCGCTGGTCATGGCCTCGTCCAGGGCGGGGTCCTGGCCACGGGCGGCGATCACTGCCCGGCAGGCAGGATAGGTGCTGCGCCTGGGGGTGCAGCGGGTCCAGAAATCGAAGTTGAATTGGATGCTAGGGATGCGCCCCTCGATACGCCGCCAGGTGTCCTGGAGCCGCGCGCGCATGGCTTCCCCCATGGGCTCGGGAGAGTCCGGGGCCAGGCCGCCGAGGAGGCGCCCGTACCGGATGTCCGGCGGAAGCCCCGCCAGGAGGCCGGCCAGGGCGGCGCCGAACCCGTAGCACCAACTGCACATCGGGTCGTGGACGTAGTAAAGGGTGGTGGCCATGCGGTGGCTCCGGGTTGGTCTCTGGGACTGGTGGTAGAGATGCTCGGCGGGCCTGCCTGAGGCCGAGGGGTGACGGCTGGGTCACCGCTCACCAGCCCCGTTGCAGCAGGGGCTTGAGGAACTGGCCGGTGTAGGAATCGGGGCAGGCGGCAATGTCTTCCGGGGTCCCTGCGGCGATGACCAGGCCGCCGCGGTCGCCGCCCTCCGGTCCCAGGTCGATGACCCAGTCGGCGGTCTTGATCACGTCCAGATTGTGCTCGATGACGATCACCGTGTTGCCCTGGTCGCGCAGGCGGTGGAGGACCTCGAGAAGGTGCCTGACATCGTGGAAGTGCAGCCCGGTGGTGGGCTCGTCCAGGATGTAGAGGGTCCGGCCCGTGTCACGCTTGGAGAGCTCCCTGCTCAGCTTGACCCGCTGGGCCTCGCCCCCGGATAGGGTGGTGGCGCTCTGCCCCAGGCGGACATAGGCCAGGCCCACGTCCACCAGGGTCTGGAGCTTGCGGGCGATGATCGGGACGGGTGAGAAGAAGGCCAGCGCCTCCTCGATGGTGAGGTCCAGGACCTGGTCGATGGACTTGCCCTTGTAGCGGATCTCCAGGGTCTCACGGTTGTACCGCCGGCCCTTGCAGGCGTCGCACTGGACGTAGATGTCGGGCAGGAAGTGCATCTCCACCCGGATCAGCCCGTCACCCTTGCAGGCCTCGCAGCGCCCCCCCTTGACGTTGAAGCTGAAGCGCCCGGGGCCATAGCCACGGGAGCGGGCCTCGTGGGTGGCGGTGAACAGCTCGCGCACGGGATTGAACAGGCCCGTATAGGTCGCCGGGTTCGAGCGCGGGGTGCGGCCGATGGGGCTCTGGTCGATGTCCACCACCTTGTCGAAGTGCTCCAACCCTTCGCAGGACTGGTGCGGGGCGGCGTCCGGCCTGGAGCCGTAGAGGTAGCGGGCGGCGAGGGGGTGCAGGGTGTCGTTGATCAGAGTGGACTTGCCGGAGCCGGAGACCCCGGTGACGCAGCACAGGGTGCCGATCGGGATGGCCACGTCGATGCCTCGCAGGTTGTGGCCGCTGGCCCCCAGGATACGCAGCTCCCGGGCCGGGTCCGGGGCCTGACGCCGGGTCGGGATCTCGATGCGCAGTGCGCCGCTGAGATACTGCCCGGTCAGTGACCTGGGATTGGCGGCGATTTCGTCAGCCGTGCCCTGGGCGATGACCTCGCCGCCGTGGGCCCCGGCGCCCGGTCCCAGGTCCACCACCTGGTCAGCGGCGCGGATGGCCTCTTCGTCGTGCTCGACCACGATGACGGTGTTGCCGATGTCGCGCAGGTGGGTGAGGGTGCGCAGCAGGCGGGCGTTGTCCCGCTGGTGCAGGCCGATGGAGGGCTCGTCGAGGATGTACATGACGCCCACCAGCCCCGCGCCGATCTGGCTCGCGAGGCGGATGCGCTGGGCCTCGCCGCCGGAGAGGGTCTCGGCGCTGCGGTCCAGGGTCAGGTAGTCGAGCCCGACGTCTACCAGGAAGCGCAGGCGCTGGGCGATCTCCTTCTGGATCTTCGCGGCGATCTCGCCCCTGGCCCCGGGCAGGGCCAGGGTCTCGAACAGGGCCAGCGCCTCGCCGACGGGCAGGGCGGCAACCCGCGGCAGATTGTGCTCCCCGACAAAGACGTGGCGGGCGGCCTGGTTGAGCCGGGTCCCGCCGCAGGCCGGGCAGGGCTGGCTGGACAGGTAGCGGGCCAGCTCCTCGCGTACGGCGTTGGAGTCGGTCTCGCGGTAGCGCCGCTCCATGTTGCGGACGATGCCCTCGAAGGGGCGGGCCGTGCTTCCCTTCTCGCCGGGCAGGGCCATGGTGATGGCTTCCTCACCGCTGCCGTAGAGGACTACCTCGTGGACGGGGTCGGGGAGGTCAAGCCAGGGGGTCTCGGGGTCGAAGCCGTAGTGGACCCCCAGGGCCCGGACCATCTGGAAGTAGTAGGCGTTGCGTCTGTCCCACCCGCGCACGGCCCCGGCAGCCAGGGCAAGCTCCGGGTGCACGACGACCTTGGCCGGGTCGAAGAACTGCTCGACCCCCAGCCCGCCGCAGCCGGGGCAGGCACCTGCGGGATTATTAAAGGAAAACAGCCGCGGCTCGGGCTCCGGGATGCTGTAGCCGCACAGGGGGCAGGCGAAGGCGGCGGAGAAGGTCAGCTCCGCGGCCTGCCCCTCCGGCGCCGTATCCATCCAGGCGACCCGCACCAGACCGCCGGAGAGGCCGAGCGCCGTCTCGATGGATTCCGCCAGTCGCAGGCGCAGGTCAGGCCGGACCCGGAAGCGGTCGACGACGACCTCGATGTCGTGCTTGCGCTTGAGGTCCAGCTCCGGGGGTTCGTCCAGTTCGAAGATGTCCCCATCGATGCGGGCGCGCACGAAGCCCTGGGCGTGCAGTTCCGCGAGCAGGCGGTGGTACTCACCCTTGCGCGCCGAGACCACCGGGGCGAGCAGCATGAGGCGGGTGCCCTCGGGCTGGGCCAGGACCTGATCCACCATCTGGGTCACCGTCTGGGCGGCCAGAGGCGCGCCGTGCTCGGGGCAGCGGGGCTCGCCGGCGCGGGCGAACAGCAGGCGGAGATAGTCGTAGATCTCGGTAATGGTCCCGACCGTGGACCTGGGGTTGTGGGAGGTGGTTTTCTGCTCGATGGAGATGGCCGGGGACAGCCCCTCGATATGGTCCAGGTCCGGCTTGTCCATGACCGACAGGAACTGCCGGGCATAGGCCGACAGGGACTCGACGTAGCGCCGCTGGCCCTCGGCATAGATGGTGTCGAAGGCGAGCGACGACTTGCCGGACCCGGACAGCCCGGTCAGCACCACCAGGCGATCGCGGGGCAGGTCGAGGTCGATATTCTTGAGATTGTGGGTGCGGGCGCCGCGGATGCGGATGCTGTCCATGGGTCGTACCGGCGTCTGGGCCAAGCTGCTACTATTGCCGACTTTCGCGGGTGTGGCAAAAGGCAGTTTTATGGGCAGAGATCGCGGGCAGCCTGGGGTGGTCCGGGTGGCAATGACGGGGTTGGAACGGCGCGCAGCCGCCGGCCTGGCGGGCATCTTTGCCTTCCGGATGCTGGGGCTCTTCCTGATCCTGCCGGTGTTTGCCATCCAGGCCCAGGGGTTGACCGGGGCCACACCGCTGCTCATCGGCCTGGCCATCGGGGCCTATGGCCTGACCCAGGCGATCCTGGGAATCCCCTTCGGCATGTTGTCCGATCGCATCGGGCGCAAGCCGGTGATTTTCGGTGGGCTGGCGTTGTTCGCCCTGGGCAGCGTGGTGGCGGCGCTCTCGACCAGCATCGAAGGGGTCATCGTCGGGCGCGTGATCCAGGGCGGCGGGGCCATCGCGGCGGCGGTCATGGCCCTGGCCGCGGACCTGACCCGGGAGGAGGTCCGCACCCGGGCCATGGCCACCATCGGTATCAGTATCGGCCTGTCCTTCGGCGTGGCCATGGTGCTGGGTCCAGCCCTGGCGCACTGGTTTGGCCTGGCCGGGGTCTTCTGGTTCACAGCCGCCCTGGCCCTGGGCGGGGTCCTGATTCTGGCCACGGTGGTCCCGACCCCGGACCACTCGAGCATCCACCGCGACGCCGAGCCTGTGGCCAGCCAGTTCCGCGGGGTGCTCCACCATCCAGAGTTGTTGCGTCTGGATTTCGGAGTCCTGATCCTGCACATGCTCATGACGGCCCTGTTCCTGGTCGTCCCACTGGACCTCCGGGCAGCGGGACTGCCTGCGGCGCACCACTGGTGGGTCTATCTGCCGGTGCTGTTTTTCTCGGTGCTGGCGATGGTGCCATTCATTATCAGGGCCGAGCGCCACGGGCAGATGAGGCCGGTCCTGCTTGGGGCCGTCGCCGCCCTTGGTCTGGCCCTGCTAGGGCTCCGTGGTTTTCACACGTCCCTTCCGACCCTGGTCGTCTTCCTGTTTCTGTTCTTCACCGCCTTCAATCTGCTGGAGGCAAGCCTGCCGTCGCTCATCTCCCGAGTCGCCCCGCCCGGGGCAAAGGGAACGGCGATGGGTGCCTTCTCGACATCCCAGTTCGGGGGGGCCTTCCTCGGCGGGCTCCTGGGCGGCTGGTTCCACCAGCGGTTTGGACAGGATGCGGTCCTGCTCTTCTGTGCCGGTGCGGCCCTGCTCTGGTTTCTGGTTGCGCTGCCCATGCGCAACCCACGTCAGGTGAGCAGCCAAGTGGTGCGGGTCGGCGCCCACTGCGGGGAGGACCCAGACGCGGTGCAACGCCTGCTGTTAGAGATCCCTGGGGTCGAGGAGGCGGTCGTGGTAGCCGAGGAGGGGCTCGCCTACCTCAAGGTGGACAATCGCCGGCTCGATTCGGCAAGATTGCAGGCCCTTTGCGCCGGTGCCTGAGGCCGGGCGCCAGGGCCAGGTTCAACCACGGCCGCGCGTTCGGGGCGCGGTCTTACAGTAGGAAACGGGGAGGGGAGCTATGTCACGCGGCGTCAACAAGGTCATCCTGATCGGTAACCTCGGCAATGAGCCGGATGTGCGCTACATGCCAAGCGGCGAGGCGGTGGCCAATGTCAGCATTGCCACCAGCGAGGCGTGGAAGGACAAGAACACGGGGGAGATGCAGGAGCGCACCGAGTGGCACCGTGTGGTCTTCTTCGGCAAGCTCGCCGAGATCGTCAAGCAGTACCTGCATAAGGGGTCGAAGATCTACGTTGAAGGGCAACTACGCACCAAAAAGTGGCAGGACAAGGACGGGCACGACCGATATACGACGGAGGTCTATGTCGGGGTCGGCGGCACCATGCAGATGCTGGACGGCCGCCCAGGCGGGGGTACGGCGGACTACGGCGACAGCGGGGGTATGCCGCGGCAGAGCGGCGGCGGGCAGCGGCAAGGGGCGCCCGGCGGGGGTCAGGCTGCTGTGGAGCAGCCGCCTTTCGACGACGACATCCCTTTCTAGGGCGCCAACATGCGAACGCTGTTGGTCACTGGCGGGGCCGGCTTCATCGGCGGAAACTTAGTCCACCTGCTGATGGCCCAGGGTGGGGTCCAGGTGGTCAACCTGGACAAGCTGACCTACGCGGGCAACCTCGACACCCTGGCACCCCTGGCGGCCAGTCCGGCGCACGTCTTCGTTCATGGCGACATCGGCGACCGCGACCTGGTGAGCCGCCTGCTGCGCGATTATGCGGTGGATGCGGTGGTCAACTTTGCCGCCGAGAGCCATGTGGACCGGTCCATCGACGGCCCCGCGGCCTTCATCGAGACCAATGTCCTGGGGACCTTCAACCTGCTGGATTGTGCAAAGGCCTACTGGTTGGGGCTCAGCGCCGAGCGTAAAGACGCCTTTCGTTTTCTGCACGTCTCCACCGACGAAGTCTATGGGTCCCTGGGCCCCACAGGGCTGTTTACGGAGGAGACGGCCTACGCGCCAAACTCCCCTTATTCCGCCTCCAAGGCGGCCTCGGATCACCTGGTACGGGCTTGGCACCACACCTACGGTCTACCGGTTCTGACCACCAACTGCTCGAACAACTACGGCCCCTACCAGTTCCCAGAAAAGCTGATCCCTTTGATGATCCAGAAGGCGCTGCGCGGAGAGCCCTTGCCCATCTACGGCGACGGCGGGAACGTTCGCGACTGGCTGTTCGTGGAGGACCACTGCCTGGCCATCCTTCGCGTCCTGGAGGCCGGTCGCCCGGGGGAGGTCTACAACGTGGGAGGCAACAGCGAGCGGACCAATCTCCAAGTGGTCGATACCCTCTGTGCCTTGCTGGACGAGATGGTGCCGTCGTCGCCCCATCGCCCCCACGCGCACCTTAAGTCCTATGTGAAGGACCGCCCCGGGCACGACAGACGCTATGCCATCGATGCCAGCAAGCTCCAGCAGGAGTTGGGCTGGGCCCCGCAAGAGACCTTCGAAAGCGGCCTGAAACGCACCCTATCCTGGTACCTGGACAACGCCGATTGGAGTGCCCGGGTCACTGACGGCAGTTATCTCGGTCAGCGCCTCGGCAGCGTCTGACCCATCAGGTAGTCGACTATGAGCAGAAAGGGCATCATCCTGGCGGGCGGTTCCGGGACCCGACTCTATCCGCTGACCCACACGATCAGCAAACAGCTCCTGCCGGTCTACGACAAACCGATGATCTACTATCCCCTGTCCACGCTCATGCTGGCGGGGATACGAGAGATCCTGATCATTACCACGCCCCGCGACCAAGCGTCCTTCCGGGATCTGCTCAGCGACGGCTCCCAGTGGGGCATCACGCTGCGCTATGCTGTTCAGCCGGAGCCGGCGGGGTTGGCCCAGGCCTTCCTGATCGGGCGGGACTTCGTCGGCGATGATCCATCCTGTCTCATCCTGGGAGACAACATCTTTTATGGGCATGGGCTTATCCACCAGCTGCGCGCAGCCTCGGCCAACGTGCAGGGGGCGACGGTCTTCGGGTACTGGGTCAAGGACCCAGAGCGCTATGGCGTAGCAGAGTTCGACGCCAAAGGAAAGGTCATTAGTCTGGAGGAGAAGCCCAAGCGCCCCAAGTCCAACTACGCGGTCACCGGGGTCTACTTCTACGACGCCCAAGTCTGCGAGCGGGCCGCCGCACTCCAGCCGTCTGCGCGCGGGGAGCTGGAGATCACCGACCTCAACAACCTCTATCTGGCCCAAGGTCAGCTACGCCTGGAGAAGATCGGTCGGGGCGTCGCCTGGCTGGATACCGGGACCCACGAGTCCCTGATGCAGGCCGGCGACTTCATCCAGACCATCGAGCAGCGCCAGGGCCTCAAGATCTGCTGCCCGGAGGAGGTCGCCTACCAGAACCGCTGGATCGATGGGGCCCAGCTCAGGGCCATCGCCTCGGTGTTGGTCAAGAGCGGCTACGGGGACTACCTCATGGGGCTGCTGGAACGAGGGATGGAGCCTTGAACCTGAACGTGATCGAGACTGAGATTCCCGGGGCCCTGATTGTCGAGCCAAAGGTATTCGGAGATGCGCGGGGCTGGTTCATGGAATCCTGGCATGTCGAGCGCTATGCCGGTCTGGGCATCCCGGAACGGATGGTCCAGGACAATCAAGCCTACTCGGGCCATGGCATCCTGCGTGGGTTGCACGTCCAGTGGCCATACCCCCAAGGCAAGCTGGTGCAGGTGTTGAGCGGGGAGGTCTTCGACGTTGCGGTAGACATCCGCCGGGGTTCGCCCTGGTTCGGGCGCTGGGTCGGGGTGACGCTGTCGGGGGAGAACCGGCGCCAATTCTGGGTCCCTCCGGGTTTCGCCCACGGCTATGTGGTGACCGGGCCTAATGCCCTGTTCACCTACAAATGCACGGATTTTTACCACCCAGAGACCGAGTTCGGCCTGCGTTGGGACGACCCGGACATCGGGATTGCGTGGCCGCTGGACGGTGAACCTGTCCTCTTCGACAAGGATCGCCGCGGGTCCCTGCTGCGGGACATCCCGGCAGACCGCCTGCCGCTCTACCGCGAGGACTGACATGGCCACAGCCGCAAGCCTGCCCCGTATCCTTCTCATCGGCGCCAACGGCCAGGTCGGCTGGGAGCTGCGCCGAAGCCCTGGCTCCGCTGGGAGACGTTGTCGCCGCCTCGCTGGAGGGCGAGTACGGGCCCGCGCTCGACCTCGCCAGCGCCGAGTCTCTGACTCGAGTCGTTCAGGAGACGGCCCCTGATGCGGTAGTAAACGCTGCCGCCTATACAGCCGTCGACCGGGCCGAGACGGATGCCGCATTGGCCTACCAGATCAATGCAGAGGCCCTGCGGGTTTTGGGTACCTTGTTGCGGGACCGCGGCGTTCCGGTGATCCATTATTCGACAGACTTCGTGTTTTCCGGTAAAGCCAGTCGGCCTTATCGGGAGGACGACGAGCCTGGGCCGCTGAGCGTCTACGGGTCCACCAAGCTTGCCGGGGAACGGCTCCTGATCGAGAGCGGGGTTCCTGCCGTTATCTTCCGCACGAGTTGGGTTTACGGGGTACGGGGCCAGAACTTCTTGCTCTCCATGCTGCGGCTCTTTGCCGAGAATGACGAGCTGCGGGTCGTGGACGATCAGGTCGGGGCCCCGACCTGGAGCCGGATGCTCGCCGAGGTCACCGCCCAGGCACTGCACCGGGTATTGCGTCGCGAGGTGGATCTGGAGCGGGTCGCAGGGCTCTACCACGTGACCGCCGGGGGGGAAACAAGCTGGTACGGCTTCGCCAAGGCCATCCTCGATGCGAGCGGCCATGGCTGCAAGCTGCTGCCGATCCCGTCATCCGAGTATCGCTCTCCGGCTCGCCGTCCGGCGTACTCGGTGCTGGACAACACCAAACTTTGGGAGACCTTCGGGCTGGCCCTGCCGGACTGGCGGGTATCCCTAGACCAGTGCCTGGAGGACCTGCGCTAGGAGCCTGTCGGACTCAGGGTGAATCTACTGCGGAAGCGGGAGGGCGGCCTATTTTACCCCGGCCTTTCGTTACATAGAGCTCACTATGTACCTCAAAGCCGGAACAAAACGGTCTCGTTCTCCCACTTCCTCGCTACGATCCCCCTAAGTCCGACAGGCTCCTAGGCCTTCGGCATGCGGCGCGTCCCCGCCGGTCTGAATTTGTTCACCGCTTGTCCCGCGAAGAGGTGCGTTACAACCTCTTCGAACCGTGAGACGAAGTGGATGGTCAGCCCCTTGCGCACATGTTCGGGAACCTCTTCGAACTCACCCCGGTTGTCTTCAGGGAGGAGGATCTCCTTGATCCCGGCACGGCGGGCGGCGATCAGCTTCTCGCGTACACCGCCGATGGGAAAGACCTCCCCCGTGAGTGTCAGCTCGCCGGTCATGGCCAGTCGCCGCACCGGCTGCCCTAGGGCCAGGGAGAGCAGTGCCGAGGCCATGGTGATCCCCGCCGAGGGGCCGTCCTTGGGCGTGGCTCCGGCAGGGACGTGGAGGTGGATGAGGGCCTTTTCGAAGAAGGCCGGGTCTACGCCAAACTCCAGGGCGTGGGCCTGGACGTAGCCGTAGGCGATCTCCGCGGACTCCTTCATCACGTCGCCGAGCTGGCCGGTGAGCTTGATCCCGCGGTTGCCCTCGTGAATCTTCAGTGCCTCGATAGACAGGGTTGCCCCGCCCATGGCGGTCCAGGCGAGGCCGGTGACTACGCCGGGACCGGCGAGTTTTCGTTCGTCGCGGAATACGGGGCTGCCCAGGTACGCCTTGAGGTCTTCCTCACCGATCTGGATGGGAGGCTCGCCGCCCTCCAGGACCTTGACGGCCGCCTTGCGCACGATCTTGCCCAACTGCTTTTCCAAGCGGCGCACGCCGGCATCGCGGGCATATCCCTCGATGAGGGCGCGGAGCGTCGCCTGGTCCAGACGTACGGCCCCCTTGGCCAACCCGGCCCTTTCGATCTGGCGCGGCAGCAGGTATTTCTTCGCGATCTGGAGCTTCTCCGCGGCGATGTAGCCGGCCAGGTTGATGACCTCCATGCGGTCGAGCAATGGGGCTGGAATGGTGTCCAATTGGTTCGCGGTGCAGACGAACAGCACCTTCGACAGGTCGAAGCGCAGGTCGAGGTAGTGGTCGAGGAAATCGAGGTTCTGCTCCGGGTCCAGGACCTCCAGCAGGGCTGAGGCGGGGTCGCCGTGGTAGGAGGCGCCGATCTTGTCGATCTCGTCGAGCATGATCACCGGGTTGGCCGTCCCCGCGTCCTTGATCGCCTGGAGGAACTTGCCCGGCATGGCCCCGATGTAGGTGCGGCGGTGGCCCTTGATCTCGGCCTCGTCGCGCATCCCGCCCAGGGAGAATCGGTAGAAGCGCCTGCCCAGGGCCTCGGCGATGGAGTGGCCGATGGAGGTCTTGCCCACCCCGGGCGGACCCACCAGCAGGATGATGGAGCCGCGACACCTCGCCCTTGAGGATGCCCACGGCGAGGAACTCCAGGATGCGGGTCTTGACGTCGTCCAGGCCGTAGTGGTCGCGGTCGAGGATGCGCCTGGCCCGCTTCAGGTCGAGCTTGTCCGGGGAGTGAACGCCCCAGGGCAGCAGGGTGATCCAGTCCAGGTAATTGCGGGTGACGGCGTACTCCGGCGAGCCCGTCTCGAGCATCGCCATCTTGTCCATCTCATCGGCGACGCGCTTCTGGGCCTCCTCGCTCAGCTTGAGCTTTTCCAGGCGGGCCTTGAACTTGTCCAGCTCCGCGGTGCGGTCGTCCTTGGCCAAGCCGAGCTCTTTTTGAATCGCCTTGAGCTGCTCGCGCAGTAAGAACTCGCGCTGCTGCTTGTGCATCCGCTCCTCGACGCTGTGGCGGATCTTCTGCTGGGCGCGCGCGAGCTCGAGCTCGTTGTTCAGCAGGATGAGGACCTTCTCCATGCGCGGCAGGAGCGCGACGGCCTCCAGGACCTCCTGGAGCTGCGTCTTGGTAGAGGTGGTCAGGCTGGCGGCGAAGTCCGCCAGGTGGGAAGGGTCCTCGGGACCGAAACGGTCGAGGAACATGCGCAGCTCTTCCACATAGAGGGGATTGAGCGGGAGCAGCTCCTTGATGGTGTTGATGACGGCCATGGCGTAGGCCTTGACCTGCTCATCCGGCGGGCCGGCCGGCTCCGGGATGTAGGTCACCCGAGCGGAGAAGGGCGTCTCACGAGATACCCAGGCCTCCAGCCGGAAGCGCTGCAGGCACTCGACCAGAACCTGGAGGTGGCCGTCCTGCTTGTGCACCCGGTGGACGCGGCAGGCGGTGCCGACCTTCCGGAAGTCCGCGGAGGTAGCCTGCTCCGAGGCCTCTGCGTCTACCAGAATGACCCCCAGGATCTTGTGCTCAGTCTCGCCGACAGCCTGCAGGGTTGCGGCCCAGTGGTCGGCGTCCATGAGCAGGGGAACTGCCTGGCCTGGGAAGAAGGGCCGAGCCGCCACGGGCAGCAGGTGGATCTGGGCGGGCAGGACGTCGTTGGCTCGGGCCAAGACCGTGCTGCCGGTATCGGTCGCCGCCTCGGCGGGAATTGTCTCGGAAACGGATTGCTCGCCCTTGTTCGCCACGTCTTGATCGGTCATCGACCCTCCGGCGGTTGCATACCTTGCCCCATGCCGGGCAAGCCGTGAAAAACCCTCTAATGAGCAGTCAATCTCTGGGCAGATCCGCAGTATTCCAAGCGGCATTGGCGAGGCGGATGTAGGCATCGACGGGGATCTCCTCTGCCCTCTGCCCCGGGTCGATCCCCTGGGCCTCCAGAAGTCCTTGGGGCAGAACCCCCTTCAGGGTGTTGCGAAGCGTCTTGCGGCGTTGGGAGAATGCCTGGCCGACCAGCCGAGACAGGGTCTTGGTATCGGCGATAGGGTGGGGCAGCGGTCGGTAGGGCGTGATGCGCAAAAAGGCGGACTCGACCCTGGGGGCTGGGGTAAAGGCGCCAGGGCCGATGGTGAACAGGCCCGTAGCGCGGCAGAACGTCTGCAGCATCACGGAAAGCCGCCCGTAAGCCTTGCAGCCGGGCTCCGCGGTGATACGCTCGACCACCTCCTTTTGCAACATGAAATGCATGTCCCGGATGCACTCCGCCTGCTCAAGGAAATGGAACAGCAGCGGCGTAGAAACATTGTAGGGGAGGTTCCCCACCACGCGCAGCCCGGTATTCGCTGAGCACAGTCCGCACAGGTCGAAATTCAGGGCGTCTGCGTTGTGGATTGTCAGGCCTCCGACGGCGGCGAAGCGCTCGGCCAGGGGGCGGATCAGGTCACGGTCGATCTCCACCACGTCCAGGTGCCCGGTCGCGGCAAGCAGCCCCGCGGTAATGGCCCCGCGCCCCGGTCCGATCTCGACCAGATGGTCCTCGGGCCGCGGCGCGATGGCGGCGAGAATGCGGGCGATGACGCCGGCGTCGTGGAGAAAATTCTGGCCGAAGCGCTTGCGGGGGTGCATGGGTCAGGGCCGCGGAGGGGTCAGGGGAGGGGAGCGAGCGGGATCCGGATCAGGGGCCCGGCAGGGAGCCGGGGCAGGCCCCGATCCCCCAGCCGGTTGGCCTGGTCAGCAGTTCTGGCAGATCTCGTGGGTGAAGCGCTCCAGCTTGACGGTGTCCGCCGTGAACAGACGGATGCCCTCGGAGAGCTTGACTGTGGCCATGGCGTCCTCGTTCAGGTCCCATCGAAAGGTCTTCTCATCGTATAGGACCCGCTCGATGACCATGTCCCTGGCCTTGTCCGGGTCGAGCTTGCGTGGGACAGGACCGTCGCTGGCGGCCAGCTCCGCGAGCAGGGCGGGAGCAATGGTCAGGTAATCGCACCCCGCCAGCTCCAGGATTTCGTCCGCATTACGGAAGCTCGCCCCCATGACCACGGTATCGTATCCGTGGGCCTTGTAATAATTGAAGATGCGCGTAACGGAGCGTACCCCGGGATCCTCGTCCGCCGGGTAGCCGGAGACGTGCTCGGCCTCCTTGTACCAGTCGAGGATGCGGCCCACGAAGGGGGAGATCAGGGTTACCCCGGCGTCGGCGCAGGCCACGGCCTGGGGAAAGCTGAACAACAGGGTCAAGTTGCAGTGGATCCCCCGGCGCTCCAGCCGCTCGGCGGTGGAAATCCCTTCCCAAGTCGAAGCGATCTTGAACAGGACCCGGTCGGAGTCGATTCCAGCTTGGTCGTAGAGATCCACCAGCTCCTCGGCACGGCGCAGAGTCCCGTCTGGGTCGAACGACATGCGAGCGTCTATTTCTGTGGACACCCGCCCCGGGACCACCTTGAGGATCTCGGCACCGAAGTTCACCGCCAGCCGCTCCATGGTCCAACGCGCCTGGGTTTTCGTATCCGTCCCCTTGGTCTTGCCGAAGATCGCCGCGTCTTCCACCAGATGGCGGTATTGGGGCATCTGGGCGGCCTTCAGGAGTAGTGAGGGATTTGTTGTGGCGTCTTGGGGCTTGTACCGGGCAATGGCCTCGAAGTCGCCGGTGTCGGCGACTACCGTTGTCATGGTCTTGAGCTGATCGAGCTTGGTCATCGTCTGGTACCTCGGATGGATCTGGAGTTGGGGTTTACCTTAGACGATCAGGGCCGCGGTTTGAACCAACAGGAGTTGGTTGGTGCCCGCGCGCCGGACAGCCGACCCACTGAGGGCTCATAATGCCACGTACCCGGCAGTTTGAGGTGACGCGATGCACCAACGGTCAAAGGACTATTTGCTTCCGCCTGGGAGCAAGTCGCGGATGTTCGAGGTCCCGATCCGGTGCGGGTGGCGCCTCGTGGAGGAGCCGTCTGGCCGAGCTGCCGTGCGCATGTTGGACAGCTTCGATTGGGGTGCCTACCTGCAAGGGGCGGCCATTGAAGAGCGTCTCGAGGGCGATCAGCGGCGGCTCCTTTGGCACAACCTCTCGGGCGGGGAGCCGGCCCTGGAGCAGATTGTCTCAACTGCGTTCGGTCTGGCCTGCGACCTGCCTCCCGGCCCAGTGCAGGAACTGATCCTGGGCGCCATCGGCGTGCGCCGACTCCTCCCTGTTGTTGAGTTGGAGGTTGAAACGCAGGTGCTGCGGCTGTTGGACGACGAGGACAAGACCCTTGTTCGTCTGCTTATCGAGGACTATCGCCCGTCCGGCCCGGGTCGGCGCTGCGGCCTGGTCCCGCGTCTGCGCCTGATCCCTCTAAAGGGCTACGAAGCTGAGGCGTCCTCGGTCGCCAGATGGTTAGGCGAGGATCTGGGCCTTGAGCTTGCTTCGCGCCCCTTGGTGGCCGATGCCCTTGCCGCTGGAGAGCGGCCGCCGGGCGGATACTCGTCCAAGCTGGCCTATCGCCTCCACCCAAACCAGCGCGCCGATATGGCGGCACGGCAGATCTTGCAGGGCTTGCTCGATACCATCGAGACCAACATCCCAGGCGCGCGCGAGAACCTGGACAGCGAGTTTCTCCACGACCTCCGTGTGGCCACCCGGCGCACCCGGGCGGCCTTGGCCCAGATTCCAGGGGTCTTTCCTCCCCAAGTGCAGGCCGACTTTAAGGCTCGGTTCGCTTGGCTCCAGCAGATGACGGGACCCGTCCGCGATTTGGACGTCTACCTGCTGGATTTCGACGCCTACCAGGCACGCCTGCCGCGGTCGATGCGTGGCGATCTGGAGCCCCTGCGCGCCTATCTCCTGTCACATTACGCCGACGCGCAGTGGGTCCTTCGCGAGGCCCTGGACTCGGCGCCGATGCACCAAATGGTGCGCCAATGGCGGCAGATCCTCTTCGACCCCACGCCGGAGGAGGGACTCCCCGCCAACGCCGGCCGGCCGATTAAGGACTTGGCAGAGCAGCGCATCTGGCGCATGTTCCGCCGGGTTCGGAAGGAGGGCCGAGCCATCACCCCCAACTCCCCCTCGGAGGACATGCACGAGCTTCGAAAGAGCTGTAAGAAACTGCGCTATCTGATGGAATTCTTTCAGAGCCTTTATCCTGGAAAAGCCATTGGCGAGGCCATCAAGCTGCTCAAGATCTTGCTCGAAAATCTCGGTACCTTCCAGGATCTGTCCATCCAGGCGGACCACCTGCGCGACATGGCGGCCCGCATGCAGGCGGAGGGCCTGGCTGGGATGCCCGCTCTGCTTGCCATGGGGGCCCTCGTGGCCGACCTGCTGCGGCGCCAGGAGGCCGCCCGTGAGTCCTTCGCCGATACCTTTCGGGGGTTCGACTCCGATCGGGGCAAGGCGCTCTTCCGGGGGCTCTTCCACGCCGACCCGGAGCGCACCGATCTGACGGCCGCGCCCACACTCGATCGGAATCCGGATCTGGCGGGTGCACCTTGAGGATTATTGGCGTCTACAGCATCAAGGGCGGGGTGGGAAAGACCGCGGCCGCGGTCAACCTCGCTTACCACGCGGCGGCGGGAGGCAGCCGAACCCTCATCTGGGACCTCGATCCCCAGGCTGCGGCGACCTTCTACCTCCGAGTCAAGCCGAAGGTAAAGGGCGGCGCCAGGTCTCTGGCCCACGGCCGGGCCGACCTCGACGAGCTTGTGAAAGCAACCGACTTCGACGGCCTGGATCTCCTCCCCGGAGACTTCTCTCTACGCAACATGGACCTGATGCTGGAAGACGCCAAGCGCCCGACCAAACAGCTCCTGCGCCTGCTCAGGCCGCTGTCGGAGGCATACGACACGGTCTTTCTGGACTGTCCGCCTAGCATTTCCCTGCTTTCCGAGAACGTCTTCCGCGCGGCGGACCTGCTCATGGTTCCGACAGTCCCCACGCCGCTCTCCGTACGCACGCTCGACCAACTCACGGACTTTCTCGCGGACGACGTGCGGGCCTCTGGGCTCGAGGTTTTGCCTTTCTTTTCCATGGTCAACGCGGCATTGCCGGTCCATGTCGCGCTGATGGAACGGCTTGCCGCACATTATCCCGGGATGCTCCGTACGGCCATCCCCCTGGCCGCGGATGTGGAGTCTATGGGTATCCACCGCATGCCGCTCCAGCTCTATGCCCCGCACTGCCCGGCGGCCAGGGCCTATCGGGCCTTGTGGGCAGAAGTCCTGGACAGGGGGTAATCCATCGGCAATGCGATCTTGAATCGGGACCGGAAGTTGCCAGCTTCTCTGCATGGCGGCCCGGCCATTCCTAAATCAGGAACCATGAAGGAGATCCGCGTGCACCCCGAACGCGCACTGCTCACTCAGACAGCTTTGTGCCTTCTCGTTTCAGGCCTGGCACAGGCCGCGAACACCGCAGATGACGTCTTTGACCTCGACGACCTGCGCGTCCGCATCACCGAGGATCTGCCCTACGCCGAGGTCCGCCACGAGGGGCGTTCGGTCACCTTGATGCGGCATCAGAACCCCGGCCACACAGTGGATCCGCCTTACGACCAGACGGCACGCCCCTGCCCGCCCTACTGCATCCAGCCCATGCGCATGCCGGGCGGGGTGGAGACCGTCGGCGAGCTGGATGTTATTGCCTACCTGCGTCGGACGGCGGCCGGGGACGACGGGGTACTGGTGATCGATTCGCGTACCCCCGAGTGGACTGCCCAGGGCACGATTCCCGGCTCCGTCAACATCCCCTACACTCGGCTCGACCCCGCCAGGGCCGCGCCCAAGGAAATTGCGGAGCTGCTGGAGTTGGAGTTCGACGTCGTGAGGCGAGACGGCCTGTGGAGCTTCGCCGGGGCCAAGACCCTGGTCTTCTTCTGCAACGGTGCCTGGTGCGGCCAGTCGTCCACCAACATAAAGGCCCTCCTGGACATCGGCTATCCGTCCGGAAAACTCAAGTGGTATCGCGGGGGCATCCAGGCATGGGAGTCCCTGGGGCTGACCACGGTGCGTCCTGACGCAGGGGCTGGCCGAGCCTCTGTTGGGGACGAGCGCCATCCCTGACCCTCGCAGAATCGGTCCCGGCTGCCCGTGTCGCCGCAATGGCCCACCATCTTGACCCTCCTGGCACTGATCCTGCTGGCGAATGGCGTGCCCGCCCTGCTGGGGCTCTTGCTGGGTCCCGCAAGGCCCATCGACGGCGGCCGGCCCCTGGCGGACGGCCGGCCCCTGCTTGGACCCTCAAAGACCTGGCGCGGGCTCGGCGCTGCCTGGGTCGGTGCCGCCCTTGGGGGGCTCACGCTGGGGCTTCACTGGAGCCTGGGCTTGACGGTTGCAGCGGGTGCAATGCTGGGCGATCTGATCGCGAGTTTCACCAAGCGCCGTCTCGGGCAGCCGTCGGGCGTTTCGGTGCCACTGTTGGATCAGGTTCCCGAGGCGCTGATTCCCGCCCTGCTGACCAAGGGCGAATTAGCGCTGACCTGGACCGACCTGGGGGTATTGGTCTTGGCCTTTATCCTGCTGGACTTGATCCTGACCGATTTGGGCCGGCGGATATTCGGGGCCAGGGGTTGGATCAGGCGGGCCTAGGCGCTCCGCGGAGCTCGTGTACGGTGATTTCGGGTGGGCAGTTGATGCGCGCGTTCACCACGGAGCTGCCTGAGCCGACGGACGTGTAGCCGGTCATGCCGGCGTAGGTCCAGGACCCGCCAGCGAGTCGCCGGGGACAGCGGGCGTCCCAGGTGATGGCGTAACCGCCGGGCAAACAGATCTGCCCCCCGTGGGTGTGGCCGCAGAGCATGGCGGAGAAGCCTGCGTGGGCGGCCTGACGGTAGATTTCCGGGGTGTGGGAGAGGAGCAAGGCGCATGCAGCCGGCGGGATCGCTTCGGTGGATTGCTGGATATTGTGGACCTGGTAGTAGTGGGCATCGTCGATCCCGGCCAGGTGCAGGGCCGCTCCATTCTGCTCAATCACAACAGATTCGTTCAACAACACTCGGATGCCGATGGCCTCGATCCCGGGCACGAGATGGATGGTGTCGTGATTGCCGAGGACGGCATAGATGGGGCCCTTCAGGTGCAGGCGGATTGCCCGCAGCCCGTCAAGGGCAGGTTCGAAGGGGCCATAGGTACGGGCACGGTAGTCCCCGGTGAGGACACAGAGGTCGTAGTCGACTTCCCGTACCCGCTCGGCGATGGCGTGGGTGATGCGCAGGTCCAGGTCCGTGTGCAGGTCGCTGAGGTGCAGAATGCGCAGGCCCTTAAAGGCATCCGGGAGCCCCGGCACCATCAGGGTATTGCGGACGATGCGGATGGTGCGGGCGTTGCGCTGGGCGCGCTCGTACAGACCCACCAGCCGCAGGGAATGGCGGATAAGGCCGTGCACCGAGTACCAATTCTCGGGATAAAAGAAGTGGGCACCCCGTCGGCTGAACGAGAAGACTTCGTGGTCCTCCTCCAGGCCGAGTCGCTGGCGCAGGTGGGTGCGGCCGATGCGATCTTCGAGGACCAGGAGGTTGCCGGGTAGATCGGGCTGGTGGTCGGACATCGTCACTCCGACGGCGCTGGTTGCGGGCAGCAGGAGTCGATTGTCGCGCCGGGGCTGCCCCATGGCCAAGCGGGACGAGGCGACGCCATGGCCCTCCGTCCTGTGCTAGTTTTTCACCGAAGACAGCATGACCTGCAGATGCTCAGGGATGTCGAGCGCCCCGGAGAAGTCGGCACCCTCTACGAGGGCATTTGGGAATCGGGCGCCGTCCAGGCGGGCACCGCGGAAAACGGTGCCCGTCAGGTGGGCCCCGTTCAGCAGCGAGCCCGTGAGGTCGGCCCCGGAGAAATCGGCACCTTCCAGCGACGCCCCTGTCAAGGCGACCTGCCGCAGGCTTGCCCCGGTCAACCGACTGCCGATCAGTACGCCGCGGAACAGGAATGCCCGGTCGAATCGGCTGCCGGTGAGGTCAGCTCCCTCGGCCAGCAGATCCTTCATGTGTGCCCCGGAAAAGTCGGCGCCCTCGCCGCGGACCTCATTGAGGTTGGCACCGAACAGGTTCGTCCCGGATAGGTTGGCACGGTCGAGAACGGACCGGTCCAGTACAGTGTGGAAGAGGTTGGCCTCGTGAAGATCCGCGCCGGTCAGATCAGCGTCCGTGAGGTTGGCCCATTGAAGGTTTGCTCCCACGGCACTGGCTCCAACCAGCTTGCTCCCGGCCAAGTTGGCATTTTCCAGCCGGACTTTGTCGAGGCGGGCGCCGCTCAGGTCGAATCCTGCCAAGGACGCGCCGGAAAGGTCGCAGTGGCGCAAGTCCGTTGTTGCTGACGGGGCCGCGCAGTTGCCCATCGGCAGGTCGTCAGCGGAGGGGGTTGCGGGAATCCAGATGGCCAGTGCAATCGCCGCGAGGGGAACCAGGACGGTCTTGTACATGGGCGATAACCTGGTAGTTAAGGGTGTGGCACATTGGAGCCTCAGATGGCTCGGTGCACTCAGTGCCTGGTCGATGGCGTGGCGAGGAGGGAGCGCACAAGGTGCAGGTGCGATTGGCTCAGTCGTCGACCACGGAGAGGTAGGCGAGGATGTCGCGCAGCTCCTCTTGGGTAAAGTCAGCCAGGATGTCGTCCTCCGGTGCTTCCGGGTCGTGGATGCGTACGCCGCTGCGGTACTTGTCGATCTGGCGCCAGAGATATTGAGTGTATTGACCCGCGAGCTGGGGCACAGCCTTTTCGGCGTCGCCCCAGCCATCCGCGCCGTGGCAACTGCGACATTCCATTGCGTAGGCTTTGCGGCCGGCGGCCACATTGCCCTCGTAGGATGGAATCTGCACGATACGCCTCAGCTCCATCATGCGTTCGTAGGCGTTGAACCTGGGGTCCGTGTCATCCATAGGCTCGATGCGGGTCGCCAGCTTGATGCCTGAGAGGTAGGCGGCGATGTCGAAGATCTCCTGGTCACTGAGCTGGCGTTCGCTCACATGCTCCAGCATGGGCAGGTTGGGCCGGGCGTTCTGCTGGAACAGTTTGACCTGCTGGTAAAGGTAGCCGATTGGCAGCCCGGCGATACGGGGATACGCGCCGTCCTTGCCGCCTTGACCGTCGTCGCCGTGGCAGCCGGCGCAGACGCCGTTGATGTCCTTGCCGGTGAGCAGGTCGGGTTCGGTGTCGGGAGGGGCAAAATCCAAGGCGGCGGCAGGCAGCCATACCACGGCCGCCCAAAGGCAAAAAGCCCTGGCGAGTCGTCGCATGCCCGACAGGCGCCGGCCAAGTCTCTCGGCACTCTGAATCAAGACGCCGTCAGCGGTGCAATTCGACAGGATGGTGGTCATATAAGGGGTGCTGCCGCGGAGACCCAAGACCCCGGAGGGCCGCTTGGGCAAGGTTCCCCCGAGGCGCCTGCAGGGCCAACGGGCTCAGGGCAAACTCTGGCCGCACCTGGGGCGTAAAACGCTTGACCGACGTCAAGGGTCCCTGATCGGTTCTGGGCTGCCGGCCGATCCGGTGTCCGCGGTAACCGCTTCTGAGCTACACTAGACCGCTTTTTTCCAGAGGGTCGGCCCATGTTCAAGAAATCCATGCAAATCAGTGGTTATGACGATGAGCTGTGGCAGGCCATCGGCGACGAGGAGCGCCGCCAGGAGGAGCACGTCGAGCTCATCGCTTCGGAAAATTACGCGAGCCCCAGGGTCATGCAGGCCCAGGGGACAGTCCTGACCAACAAGTATGCCGAGGGCTACCCAGGTAAGCGCTACTACGGTGGCTGCGAGTATGTGGACGTGGCCGAGCGCCTGGCCGTAGAACGGGCAAAGGCATTGTTTGGGGCGGACTACGCCAATGTCCAGCCGCACTCCGGCTCCCAGGCCAATGCAGCGGTCTACATGGCCCTCTGCGATGCCGGGGACACAGTACTGGGCATGAGTCTGGCACACGGCGGCCACCTGACCCATGGTGCCAAGCCCAACTTCTCGGGCAAGCTCTACAAGGCGTTTCAGTACGGGCTCGATCCGGCTACCGGGGAAATTGACTATGCGCAAGTCGAGGCGCTGGCCCGAGACCACAAGCCTCGCATGATTGTCGCCGGGTTTTCCGCTTACTCCCGAGTGGTGGATTGGCAGCGCTTCCGCGCCATTGCTGACGCCGTGGGGGCCTATCTGTTGGTCGATATGGCCCACGTCGCCGGCCTGGTGGCGGCCGGACTCTACCCGAGCCCGGTGCGGATCGCCGATGTCACCACCACCACCACACACAAAACCCTGCGCGGGCCCCGCGGCGGCCTGATCCTGGCCAAATCCAACCCGGAGATCGAGAAGCGACTGAGTTCCCTGGTCTTCCCCGGAACTCAAGGTGGGCCCCTAATGCACGTTATCGCCGCCAAGGCAGTCGCTTTTAAAGAGGCGATGGAACCTGCCTTCCGAGACTACCAGGCCCAGGTCATCAAGAACGCCCAGGCCATGGCGGAGGTCTTCGTCGCGCGCGGCTTTGAGGTCGTCTCCGGTGGGACCGACGACCACCTCTTCCTCGTCAGCTTCATCACCCAGGGCCTCACTGGCAAGGATGTAGACGCCTGGCTGGGTGCCGCCAACATCACGGTGAACAAGAATGCCGTTCCCAACGATCCTCAGTCTCCTTTCGTGACCAGCGGCATCCGCGTCGGGACCCCGGCCATCACCACCCGCGGCTTCGGCCTCACAGAGGCGAAGGACCTGGCGGGCTGGATGTGCGACGTTATCGACAGCCGAGGGGACGCAGGGATGACCGAAGCGGTCAAGGAGCGAGTGCTGGGTCTGTGCGCACGGTTCCCGGTTTACGAGCGTTGAGCTCGATGAGAGACCCCCGGCCGGGCGCGCACCGCCCGCAGCGGGTGGATTGACTCCATGCGCTGTCCCTTTTGCGGAGCCCAGGACACCAAGGTGGTCGACTCCCGCCTCTTCGGGGAGGGCGATCAGGTGCGTCGGCGCCGCCAGTGTGTCGTCTGCGCTGAGCGCTTCACCACTTTCGAGGCGGCGGAGCTCAACCTACCGCGGGTCGTCAAGCGCGACGGGAGCCGGGTCCCCTTCGATGGGCGTAAGCTACGCACTGGCCTGATGCGGGCGCTGGAGAAACGCCCGGTGGGAACCGAGCAGATTGAAGCGGCCATCGCCCGGATCAACCGGCGCCTGGTGAGCGGGGGGGAGGGTGAGATCTCCTCCCGCCGCATTGGGGAATTGGTCATGGACGAGCTGCGCGGGCTCGATCAGGTCGCCTATGTCCGCTTTGCGTCTGTTTACCGCAAGTTCGAGGACGTGAACGCCTTTCGCGAGGAGATTGACCGCCTCGAACGCCAGCCGACCCCGGAGGTTCGTCGCCAGCAGCTCGACCTCTTGGATGGCCTAGATCAGGACCCTCTCAAGTCCGACCCGCCCGCCAAGCGCCCGAGCAAGCCGTGAGTGACGCCGCTGACCATGCCTTCATGGCCCGCGCCCTGCGTTTGGCTGCCCGCGGCCTCTATACCTCAGATCCGAATCCGAGGGTTGGATGTGTCCTGGTTCGCGATGGGTCCGTGGTGGGGGAGGGCTGGCACAAGCGCTGCGGTGGGCCCCACGCCGAGCGCGTTGCCCTCGCCGCAGCCGGGCCGGCGGCCCGTGGTGCAACGGCCTATGTGACCCTGGAGCCCTGCTGCCATCACGGAAAGACCCCGCCCTGCACGGACGCTCTGATCGCCAACGGGGTTGCCCGTGTGGTTGTCGCCATGGTGGATCCCAACCCCCTGGTGGCCGGCCAGGGTCTTGCCCTGCTCGGCGCCGCCGGTGTCGCTGTCGAGTCAGGGGTCATGGAGACTCCGGCCAAGGCCCTCAACCCGGGCTTCGTCAAGCGCATGGCCCAGGGGCTCCCCTATGTGCGTTGCAAGCTGGCCGCAAGTCTGGATGGTCGCACGGCCATGCCCAATGGGGAGAGCCGCTGGATAAGCTCCGAGGAGGCACGCCGCGATGTTCAGTTCCTCCGGGCGCGCAGCTCCGCCATCCTCACCGGCGTGGGGACTCTGCTCGCCGACGATCCCTCCCTGAACGTTCGCCTCGATCCGGGGGATCTGCCGTGGCTGGAGCCCGGCGCGGCCGCGCGCCAACCCCTGCGGGTGGTGGTGGATAGCGGCCTGCGAACCCCTGCCAGGGCCCGCATCCTGTCGCTCCCCGGCGCCAACCTGATCGCCTGCGTGGATAGCCCCGTCGAGAGGGCTGCCGCTTTGGAGTCTGCCGGGGCGGGGGTCCTTGTGTGCCCAGACGACGGCGGGCGAGTGGATATCAAGTCCCTGCTGCGGCACCTCGCCAGCTTGGAGATGAACGAGTTACTGATCGAGGCGGGTCCAACCTTGGCCGGTGCCTTTGTGGCGGCCGGTCTGGTCGACGAGCTGATCCTCTACCTCGCCCCTCATCTGATGGGAGACGCCGCCCGTGGCCTTTTCTGCCTGCCGGCTGTCCGGGCCATGGCCGAGCGGATTCCGCTCAGGCTTACAGACGTGCGCGCGATCGGGTCGGATTGGCGGCTGACCGCCCGCCTCGCGGGATCATAGGCGGTGCATTAGGTGTTAGCAGACGTTAGTTAAGTGATATACACCAATGTTTACAGGAATAATTCAAGCAATTGGCCAGATCCGTCGCCTGGAACCCCGTAGCGGCGACGTGCGCCTCACGCTGGCCACCGGCAAGCTCCCATTGGGAGGGGCGCAACTCGGCGACAGCATTGCCGTCAATGGGGTGTGCCTCACCGCGGTGGCCCTGAAGGGGGCGGAGTTTGCCGCCGATGTCTCGCGCGAGACGCTGTCCCTGACGACGCTGGGCGGGCTCAAGACCGGCAGCCCGGTGAACCTGGAAAAGGCCCTGACCCTGGCGACGCCCCTGGGCGGCCACTTGGTCAGCGGGCACGTGGACGGGGTAGGGGAGGTACTCGACCGGCATGACGACGGGCGCTCCTGGCGTTTGCGCATCCGGGCGCCAGCGGGCCTGGCCAAGTACATCGCCCAGAAGGGGTCGATTTGCGTGGACGGGACCAGTCTCACGGTCAACGCCGTCGACGGTCCGGACTTCGAGCTGAATATTGTCCCCCATACCCTGGTCGAGACCATCATCGGCGGCTACGGTTTGGGAACTCGGGTCAACTTGGAGGTTGACCTGATCGCCCGCTACCTGGAACGGCTGTTATTGGGAGAGCGGGCTGCCGAACCCAGGTCCACGGGCATCGACGAGGCATTCCTGGTGCGGCATGGATTTGTCAACGGCGGCTAACGCCAGAACCTGACCACTTCCTTAGAATAAACCAATACTAGGTTGATTTAGCGATTAATGCGGTCGGTCCTGTGACCCTATCTGCTGGGCTGCAGCCGACGCCGGCACGCGCCCCTGGTGACGCGGTCATTCAGAGTCTGCTAATCTGCCAATCTTTCCATCGATCATCGGCAGCAACCCTTCCTCATGGAACTCAATTCGATCGAAGAGATCATCGAAGACCTGCGCGTGGGCAAGATGGTCATCATCATGGATGACGAGGATCGCGAAAACGAGGGTGATCTGCTGATGGCCGCGGATCGGGTGACCCCGGAGGCGGTCAACTTCATGGTCACCTACGGACGCGGTCTCGTCTGCCTCACCCTAACTCGGGAGCGCTGCGAGCGCCTGCGTCTACCACTGATGGTGACGGACAACAACGCGCCTTATTCCACGGCCTTCACCGTCTCCATCGAGGCGGCCCAGGGTGTAACCACCGGCATCTCCGCCACTGACCGCGCTGCCACGGTGCGCGCCGCAGTCGCTCCGGACGCCGAGGCCAAGGACGTGGTCCAGCCCGGGCATATCTTCCCCGTCATGGCCCAGCCGGGCGGTGTCCTAGTGCGGGCGGGCCACACGGAGGCGGGGTGCGACCTGGCCCGCCTGGCGGGCCTCCAGCCCGCCGCGGTGATTGTCGAGGTCCTCAAAGAGGATGGCAGCATGGCTCGCCGCCCGGACCTTGAGGTCTTCGCCCAGGCCCACGGGCTAAAGATCGGCACCATCGCCGACCTGATCCACTACCGGGTCAACCACGAGAAGGCCGTTCTGCGGGAGTGCGAGTGCGACCTGCCCACCGAGTACGGGGACTTCCGGGTGGTGGCCTATCGCGACAGCATCGACAACGAGGTCCACCTCGCCCTGACGAAGGGAGACATCTCCGCCGACCGCCCAACCCTGGTGCGCGTGCACATCCAGAACACCCTGTGCGACCTCTTCGCGACCCGCCACGCCGGCTGCGGCTGGCCCCTGCAAGACGTGATGCGGCAGATCGTGGCCCATGGCGAGGGCGTCATCGTGGTCTTGCGCAACCGCGACCGGGCGAGCGACGTCCTGTTACGACTGCGCGACTTCGACATCCACGGGCAGGACGACCCCGTGCCGCCCCGCCGCCAGGATCGCAGCGAGCTTCGGACCTATGGTATCGGGGCGCAAATACTTGCGGACCTAGGGGTACGCAAGATGCGGGTCATGAGCGCGCCCAAGGCCATGCACGGCATCTCGGGTTTCGACCTGGAGGTTGTCGAGTACGTTGGCGGCGGGTCCTGAGCACGGCCCGGCAGGATCCCCCGGCTTATTCTTTAACCCAGGCCTGAGAGAACGGACCCATGATGAGCAAGACCATCGAAGGAGACCTTCGCGTCCAGAATGCCCGCTTCTGCCTGGTGGTATCGCGGTTCAACAGCTTCGTTGTGGAGAGCCTGCTGAGTGGGGCAGTCGACGCCCTCAAGCGGCATGGGGCTGAGGATGCGGACCTGACGCTGGTGCGCGTCCCTGGAGCCTTCGAAATGCCGGTGGCGATCGACCGCCTTGCGGCCAAAGGCGGTTACGACGCCATTGTTGCCATTGGGGCGGTGATTCGCGGCGGGACCCCGCACTTCGAGTACGTCGCGGGCGAGTGCGTCAAGGGCATCGCCCATGTGAGCCTCAAATACGGCGTCCCAGTGGCCTTCGGCGTGCTCACGGTAGACAGTATCGAGCAGGCCATCGAGCGGGCGGGGACCAAGGCTGGCAACAAGGGCGCCGAGGCTGCGATGTCCGCCATCGAGATGGTCAATCTGCTTCGGCAGATCGGCTGACATGGCCGGTCGCCGCAGCCAGGCGCGGCGCTACGCCATGCTCGCCCTCTACCAATGGCAGGTCAGCGGGCAGAACCCCAGCGAGATCGGCCGCCACTTCCTCGACGACCCCGTCTGGATCGACGAGGTGGCCGACGGCCTGGCAGAGGGCACACAGGAGGGAGCTGCCAGCGAACCGGCGCAGGGCGGCTACGACCCCAATCTCTTCGATCAACTCCTGAAAGGGGTGCCGCGCTGCGTCCAGGACCTCGATGCCCTGTTGCAGCCCCTCTTGGATCGGCGCGTCGACCAGGTAGACCCTGTAGAGCGCGCCATCCTGCGTCTGGGGGTCTTCGAACTCCTGAACTGCCCGGAGGTCCCCTACCGCGTCGTCATCAACGAGGCCGTGGACCTGGCCAAGGCCTTCGGCGCCGAGCAGGGGCACCGCTATGTCAACGGCGTCCTGGACAAGATAGCCCGGCAGGTGCGGGTATTGGAGACGGAGAGCGGTACGACAGCGGGGTAAGCGGTATCTCTTCCGTTCTCCAGCCGCCGCCACGGCGTCTCTCCACCGCTGTGTTGCCGCCGGGCTCACGGGGTCAAACGCTTTGTCCGAATTCGACCTCATCCGCACGCACTTCACTCATCTGGGCAGCGAGCGGCCGGACGTCATTCTGGGTGTGGGGGACGACTGCGCCCTGCTCCGCGTCCCGGTGGGGAAGGACCTGGCGGTCAGCATTGACACCCTGGTCGCCGGAGTCCACTTCCTATCGGACTGCGATCCTGAGTCCCTGGGGCACAAGGCCCTCGCCGTCGGTCTGAGCGACCTGGCAGCCATGGGGGCGGAGCCTGCTTGGGCCACGCTCGCTTTGACCCTGCCGCCCGAGCTGCCCGGGTCCCGGCCCGGCTGGCTCGCGGCCTTCTGCCGTGGCCTAAACGGACTGGCTCGGCGCTATGGCGTCGCCCTGGTGGGCGGCGATACCACCAGTGGCCCGCTGACGGTCAGCATCCAGGTCCATGGCCTGGTTCCCCCCGGCCGGGCGATTCGCCGCCGTGGGGCAGCACCAGGCGACCTGGTGTGCGTCAGCGGGACCCTGGGGGATGCGGGATTGGCGCTGCGTCAGGTATCAGCCGGGCCGGCAGTACCAGAGGCTCAGCGCTCGCGTCTCGACCGGCCAGAGCCCAGGGTTGCCCTGGGGCTCGCACTGCGCGGCATCGCCTCTGCGATGATCGACTGCTCCGACGGGTTGGCCGCCGACCTCGGACACATCCTAGCGGCGAGCGGCGTGGGGGCCGAGATTCACCTTGGGACCCTCCCCCTATCTGCGGAGGTCGCTGCGGTGGTGGCCGCGTCAGGGGACTGGTCTCTGCCTCTGGCCTCCGGCGACGACTACGAGCTGTGTTTCACGGTGCCTCCGGCCTGCCGTGGCGCCCTTGCCGGTCTGGCGACCGCTGGCGAGATTGCCCTCAGCGTCATCGGCCAGATCGGGCAGGAGCCGGGTCTCCGCTGCCGCCTCCCGGATGGGACCGACTATAGACTTTCGCGAACGGGCTATGACCACTTCACCGGCTGAGGAAGATGGAGATGACCGGGCCGGATTCGACTGGCGCAAGCCCCACCACTGTATTGCCTACGGCTTTGGGTCAGGGCTATCGCCCCGGGCGCCGGGGACAGCTGGGACCCTGGCGGCAGTCCCGCTCTATCTCCTGTTGCAGCCGCTGCCGCTGGGCTGGTACCTGGCTGTCCTTGTTGGAGGATTCCTGGTCGGGGTTTGGGCCTGCGGCAAGACGGCCGGGGAGCTACAGACCCATGACCCCGGCGCCATCGTCTGGGATGAGTTCCTCGGGTTTCTGGTCACCATGGCTGGCGCACCGCCTGGCTGGCCCTGGGTCGTGCTTGGGTTTGCCTTGTTCCGGGTCTTCGACATCTGGAAGCCTTGGCCCATTCGGATACTGGATGCCAAGGTCCGGGGCGGGATCGGGATCATGCTGGACGACCTGGCCGCGGGGATATTGGCTTGGGCAGCCCTGAGAGGAGTGGCGCTGATCTTGGGCTGACAATAAGCGGTGGCTGTTTGCCGGGGCAGGTGCTCAGGCGTCGGTGCAGACGTTGCCGCATGTCCCGTCGGACAGGGCCCAGACTGGCGGCGGCGCGTCCATGCCGCTAGACTCCCGCCCTTCGCGTCAGGGCGCCATGGCAAGCGACAGGGACTCATCCATGCATCGAACCAGCGGTATCATCCTTCACCCGACATCCCTGCCCGGACCCCATGGCATCGGCGACCTAGGGCCAGGCGCCTATCGGTTCGTGGACTTCCTCGATGCCTCCGGCCAGGGCCTCTGGCAAATGCTGCCCCTGGGGCCAACTGGCTATGGGGACTCCCCCTACCAGTCCCTGTCGGCCTTTGCCGGAAATCCGCTCCTGATCAGTCCGGAACTGTTGGCCGAGGACGGCTGGCTTGATCCCGCAGACCTCGATGGCCCCACCTTTCCCGTGGACCACGTCGCCTTCGGAGCGGTGCGGCGCTGGAAGTTTGACGTCCTGGCGCGCGGCTACCAGCGTTTTCTGGCCCGGGCCGCAGCGGCGGATCGTGATGCCTTTGGTGCCTTTTGCCGAGATCAGGCCCACTGGCTCGACGCCTACGTTCTCTATGCTGGACTCAAGTCGGCCTATGATCAGCGGCCCTGGACCGATTGGCCCGCCGATCTAGCCCTCCGTGACCCGGCCGCCCTGGCGGCCTGGGGCGAGGTGCATGCCGAATGCCTCGAACGGGAGCGATTCCTGCAGTTTCTGTTCTCCCGTCAGTGGCGGCGTCTGCGTGCCTATGCACATGAGCGGGGAGTCCGCTTGGTGGGTGACATCCCGATCTTCGTCGCGCACGACAGCAGCGAGGTTTGGAGTCACCCGGAGTGGTTCCAACTCGACGGGCAGGGTCTGCCCACCGCCGTCGCCGGGGTTCCGCCGGACTACTTCAGCGCCACCGGACAGCGCTGGGGCAATCCCCTCTATCGTTGGGACCGATTGGCGGAGGAAGACTTCGGGTTCTGGGTGGACCGCCTGCGTCACACCCTGGAGCTCGTGGACCTGGTGCGCATCGATCACTTCCGTGGCTTCGAGGCCTATTGGGAGATTCCGGGCGAGGAAGAGACGGCCGTGCACGGGCGGTGGGTCCCGGGTCCTGGACGCGACCTGTTCCGGGCCCTTCGCCGGGCCCTGGGGGAGGACCTTCCGCTGATCGCCGAGGACCTGGGGGTCATCACTGCGGAGGTGGAAGACCTGCGCGACGATTTGGAACTCCCAGGCATGGCGATACTACAGTTCGCCTTCGAGTCCACCGCAAGCGGCTTCGGGCGCAGTCAGTACCTGCCCCACAACCACCGAGCTCGGCTGGTGGTCTACACCGGGACCCACGATAACAACACCGTGCGCGGTTGGTGGGCGGCGGCGGAAGAACCGCTGCGAGACCATGTCCGTCGCTACCTGAATACAGGGGCTTCGGATGTCCACTGGGATTTCATCCGCGCGGCCCTGGCCTCCGTGGCCGAAGCAGCCCTATTCCCCCTCCAGGATGCCCTTGGTCTGGGCGCGGAAGCTTGCATGAACCGCCCAGGCACGACGGAAGGCAATTGGACCTGGCGCCTGGCCGAGGAGGATCTTACCCCTGAGCTGGCGGCACGGTTGCGCGAGCTGAGCGACCTGTACGGGCGCTTGCCCTACAAGGTTGGGTGACGGCGGACGCCGGAACGCAGCCCATCAGCGGGGCTCAATGAGGGGGCAGGCCTGCAAAGGGTCCCGTGAGGGCACCGCTTAAGCCTCCGACGACTTGATGGCGCGCTTGCGAAAGACCTGCATCTCCTTCGCCGCCTGAACATCGCCCTTTGCCGTCGCAGTGGCGATACCCCGGTCCAGCGCTGCGATGGCATCGGCGTAGCGACCCGACGCCGCAAGCGCCCTCCCGTAGAGCTTCCAGGCCGCCGAATACCCCGGGTCCAGCCGCACGGCCTCAGCGAGGTGCTGGATGGCCTGCTCATGATCGTTTTGGTTGAGATAGGCGGTGCCCAGGCCATGGCGCAGCAAGGCAGAGTCCTGGCCGCGCGCCAACATCGCCTCGAAATTCTCGATCAGACCCATGGGCTTTGCTCCGGTCTAAGTTTACAGAGCCAAGGTTGCTCTGAGGCAAGGCCAAACCCGCGCCGCGCCACCAGCCCACTGTACTTGGCGGTTGTCTTGATTGAGGTCAAGGCAACAACGGGCTTGTAATGTTTCCCGCGCCAGAGTACGTTTTCTGCCTGCGTTGCAGCGTGCCGACCGGCACGAGTTTCGCCTGCAATCACCTTGATCGGCCGATAAAAGTCTGGAGGACGGATGATTACTTTCGCAGAATTACACCAGCAGAATCACAAGATTACTGAGCTTTCCAATGTCTTTCTCTACCTTATACGGGATCGTGCGATGTGCGACACAGAGGTCGCCTGCGATTTATTCTTCGATTACGCGAAGAAAGTGAGGGAGCACGTTGATTTGGTCGACAAGCAGTTGTGTGGGCGGCTGATTTCCTACCCGGACCAAGCGGTCAAGAATACCGCGGATCGCTTCATGTCGGGCTCCGCAGAAATCAAGCGTATCTTCGCGTCGTATCTCAAGGACTGGTGCTCAGAAAAACACAAGGAGTTGAATGTTCGCAACCACGACCGTTTCGTCGAAGAGACCAGTCAGATGTTCGCGCTGGTCCTGGAGCGCATCGAGCGCGAGACCGAGCACCTTTACCCCCTGATCCGAAGGCTCGAAGAAAAGGACCTGGCCGCCTGAGTCGGGTCGGGTCAGGCTGTCAGACGGCGAAAGCCAGTGACGAAGGGATCGCCGCGTGGCTGTGCAGACCTGGGCTGAGCGAGAAGCGACAAGAGGTTGAAAGATCTGGTTGGGGCGGCCAGGACCGAGCCAATGTTCCTGGCCGCCCCAGGTGTGATTTTCAGGGACACGACCGAGGGCGGACCACCCAGAGAGATACCGGACGCGTCGCCTGCGGCCCCTGGGCACCTGCGACAGCGCTTATCTGCGCTCTTTGATCTCGATTCCCAAGGAGCGCAGCTTACGGTACAAGTGGGTGCGCTCCATCCCCGCCTCCTTCGCCATCTTGCTGACGTTGCTCGCGTGTTTATCGAGCTGGTACTCGAGATAAGCCTTTTCGAACTGCTCACGGGCGTCGCGCAACGGTTGATCGAAGGAAACTAGCCCCTCGAGGGATTGGGGCTGCGTGGTCGGTGCCCCACCGCCAAGGGCGGCCTCGACCTCGGCTTGGGTAATCTCCAGGCCGGCCCCGAGGATCAGCACCCGCTGGACCAGATTCTTGAGCTCAAGGACGTTCCCGGGCCACGGGTAGTTGCGCAGGAAGTTCTGGGCGCCGACGCTGAAACGCCGGTACGGCAGTTTCTCATGCGTTGAGAAATAGTCGACGTAGAAGTTGAGCAGGTCCGGTACATCCTCGTTGTGGTCTCGGAGTGCAGGGACGTGCAGCGGGACCACGTTGAGGTGATAGAAGAGGTCTTCGCGGAAGCGCCCTGCGCGTACCTCCTCATCCAGGTTGCGCTGGGTGGCGGCCACGATACGCACGTCGATGGCCACGGGTTCAGTCCCGCTCGCGCGCAAGAACGACCCCGTGTCCAGGGCGCCGAGGAGTTGGGATTGGGCCTCCAAGTCCATGTCCGCGACCTCGTCGAGCAACAGAGTGCCGCCGGAGGCCTGCTCCAGGCTGCCGTAATGGATGTGACCGCCCTCCTCGCTGCCGAACAGCTCACGGGCGGCGTTCCCGCGGGTGATGACTGAGACGCCGAGGTCAACGAAGGGACGCTCGCGCCGGGCGCTTTGGCTGTGCAGGTAGCGGGCGAAGGTCTCTCGGCCACTGCCGGGCTCACCCGTTATGAGGACCCAGGTATCGTGGGCGGCGATACGCTTGACCTGCTCGCGCAGGCGCTGCATGGCGGCGCTGCGCCCGGCCGGCTCCTGCACCGCCGGCGTGCGGCGACGCAGACCGACGTTTTCCTTATGGAGCTTGTCCGCCTCCAGGCCACGCTCGACGGTGAGCAGGAGCTTGGCCATCGACAGCGGCTTTTCGAGGAAGTCGTAGGCTCCCAGGCGTGTGGCTTCCACCGCAGTCTCCACATTACCGTGACCGGACATCATGACGACAGGGCAGGGCAGCCCCTCGTCCTCGGCCCACTCCTTGAGAAGGCTGATGCCGTCCAGATCCGGCATCCAGATGTCGAGCAGGATCAGGTCTGGGCGCCGATCACGTAGCGCGCGGCGCGCGCCTTCGCCGTTCTCAGCCGAGGCGACGGCGTAGCCCTCGTCCTCCAAGATCTCCTTGACCAGACGCCGGATGTCCGGTTCATCGTCGACTACCAGGATGTGCGTTGCGCTCATAGTGCTCCAGTTGGCCTGCGGGGTCCGGTCTCGCGGCCGCTTCTGTGGGTGCCCGAAACCCTTGGGTCGGAAGGACGTGCGGTTTATGTGGCGTTGGCCGGTAGCTGCGTTGGTCCTGACGCAATTGCTTGCCCACGGGTTGCATTCATCGTTGCCTTTTGCCCGGTGAGCGGGCTGTCCGGGTCGCCCTGCCACACCGGCAGCCGGGCCTTGATGCTGGCCCCTCGACCGCGGTTTTCGGCCCGAATGATACCGCCGTGCTCCTCAATTATCTTCTTCACAATGGCGAGACCGAGCCCCGTCCCCTTGACCTTGGTTGTCACGTAGGGGTCGAACAGACGGCCCAGAAGTTCAGGCTCGATGCCAGGACCGTCGTCCTCGATGCAAAGCTCGACAACTGGCCCTTCCGCTTGCGGCATCAGGGTAGTCCCAACGCGGATCTGGCCGCTGGGGTGTCCCTCCATGGCCTCCTGTGCGTTCTTGACCAGGTTGTGCACAACCTGACGAAGGCGCAGCGGGTCTCCAAGGATGCACGCCTCGGGGGCCCCAAGGACGACTTGGAGGGAGATCTCGCCGCCTGCGCTGCGATAGAGATCGAGGACCTCGGATACGAGTCGGTCTAGCACCACCGGTTCGGCCCGCATCTGGGGGGTGCGGGCGTAGTTGGAGAAGTCGTTGACCATGGCCTTCATCGCCTCGACCTGCTGGACGATGGTGCGTGTGGCGCGGTCGAGCAGCCCTGCATCGTTCTCCGGGAGTTTGGTCAGGAGCTTGTGCCGCAGGCGTTCCGCCGAGAGTTGGATCGGCGTGAGCGGGTTCTTGATCTCGTGGGCCAGGCGGCGCGCCACCTCGCCCCAGGCGGCGTCGCGCTGGGCCATGACCAGCGTGGTGACATCGTCGAAGACCACCACATGGCTGCGCCCCTGGGCCTCTGGCTCGGGTAGGGGGCTACCGCGGCACATCAGGATCTGACGCCCCTCGCCGCCGAACAGCGTGACCTCCGCGCGCCAGTCCTGCGAGGCGTCCAAGTGCTGATTGACCGCTTCGGCCCAGCGCGACAGCCGGGGGTGGTCGTGCTCCAGGGCGGCGAGGGTCGGAGCCTCGCCTTCGGCGAGGGTGAGATGCAGAATTTGGCGCGCCGCTGGATTGGCCGTGCGCAGCCGCTGCCCCGCGTCGAACACCATGACTCCCGACGAGAGGCGTCCGAGCACCGTCTCGAGATAGGCACGTTGCGACTCGACCGCCTGCTGGCTTCGATCGGCCGCATCGCGCGCTTGCGCGATGCGGCGGGTCATTGCGTTGAAGGAGGCCACCAGGAACGCGAGTTCATCGTCGTGCTTGGGCTGGGGGAGTTGCTGCTCGTAGTCGCCCTCGGCCACGGCGCGGGTCCCTCGGGCGATATCCGCCACCGGCTGGACCAGGCGGCGGGCGGTGTGGAAGGCGGCAATCAAAGCGGCCATGAGACCCGCTACCAAGACCAGGGAGAGGGTCAGGGAAAAGCTCACCTTGATGGACTGACGCAGGTAGGCGAGCTCGCGGTAGCGGTTGAACGCGTTCTCCAAACGTGCGGCCAGGGCGGAAATACGCTCCGAGGTCGGAAAGATGGCTTGGAGCGTGAGGGAACGCCCACCCGGGTCGGCCACCAGGGTACGCACCACCAGTTCGCCGGTGGCGTCGGTCTCCAGGGCAACATAGTTCTTGCCGTTGCGTACCCCTTGGAGAATTTCGCGGTCCGGCTGGTCGGCAACCAGCTTGCTGGGATCCTCGTTGGCGGTACCGTAGACCTGACCAGAGGGGCCGAAAACTGTCAGCTCCAAGGCGCCGGCCTGTTCTCGCAGGTCGCTCAGGGTCAGGGCCAGGGCGGTGGCGGACCTGTCCTCGATCCCCGTTAGAATTTGCTCGGTGTATTTCGACAGGACCCTCTGATTGAGGTCGAGCGAGGCTTGATTGAGGGTCAATGCGTCCTGCATCGCGCGGTCGATCTCCACGTCAAACCAGGCGTCGATTCCGCGCAGCAGGAAGCCCAGCGAGAAATAATAGACGACGCCCACCGGCAGTAGGGAGATCAGGGCAAACAGGACCACCATGCGGGCGGTTAGGCGGGACCCGGCGGCGCGCTCGCGGTACCGGCGTACGAGCTGAACCACGTTGACGGCGACGGTCACGACCAAGGCCACCAACCCGGCCAGCACCAGGAACAGAAGCGGCACGAAGGCGCGGCTGAGCTCTTCGGAGCGCTGGACAGCGTCGCTCATCAGGTCCAGGGCAACGAACAGGGCGACCAACAGGGCCGCCGCGGTCAGAGCCCCGACACCACGCCATTGCTTCATGGCTCGATGGGCCAGGTGGTCCAGCCAGTGGAGAGCTTCCAGGCAGGACGAAGATAGGCCATCGGGCGCAGCGGCAGGGGCAGCTCCTCAATGTCCAACTCGGCCTTGAGTTGGACCTCATAGGACGTGTTGGGCTCAAGGTTTCCCGCGCCCACCAGTGGCAGACCTTTGATCTCCCCCAGCGCGGCGATGGCAGCGTCTCGGGTCACGAAGCTGCGGCCGGCGTCGCCGGGGAGTTGCGAGACCAGGAAACGCTCCGAAAGGGGCTTGTACCGGATGGCGTAACGTAGGCGTCGATCAAGCAGGTTGTCGTCCCAGATCCAGGCGTCCTGCGGGCGGACCTGGATGTGCAGCTCAATGGTGAGCGGGACGCCGTTGTCCAGGGCTTCTAGGGCAAGTTCGCTGAAGCCGTAGCGGATTCGGGCCTCCAGGACATAGGTTTCGCCGTCGAGGTGGGTCTTGGCCGACTCGACGCGGAAGCCCCCGGCTACGGCCGGCAGCGCCAAGATCGCGGCGAGAAACCAGGCCAGGGACCAGGCGTGACGGGTGGCCTTCGGGATGGGTGCGCGCGTGCCCTGGGGTGGGCTGTCTGGTCGTGAATCCGCAGCGCAGGAGGCACAACCTGGCAGGAATGAAGGAGCGGCGGGCGACCAGCTCATGGCGCGGTCTTCTCCAGTCGGGCATAGAAGAACCCGTCCATGCCGTCGGATCCCGGGAGGATCTGCCGGCCCGGACCCCGTGACTGGCCCCAGTCGGCCGTGATCGGACTCAGTTTCGCATCCGGGGTGCGGGCCATAAAGGCCGCGATCTGGAGCTCATTCTCCTCCGGCAGAAGGGAGCAGGTGGCATAAAGCAAGACCCCGCCGGGGGCCAGCAGGGACCAAACAGCGTCGAGGATGCGACGCTGGAGGTCGGCGAGCTGGTGAACATCGGTGTCACGGCGAAGCCACTTGATGTCCGGGTGGCGGCGGATGACACCGGTGGCGGAGCACGGGACATCCAGCAAGATGCGCCGGTACTGACCTCTGGCCCAGTCGCCCTCCAGGCTGGCGACATCGCCGACACAGGTGTGCGCCCGCAGGCCCAACCTGATCAGACCCTGGGTGACCCGATCGAGGCGCTGAGGGTCCAGATCCACAGCGTTGAGATCCAAATCGTTGCCGGCTCGCTCGATGATGTGCGCGGTCTTTCCCCCAGGGGCGGCGCAGGCGTCCAGGACGCGGTCGCCGGGCTGGGCATCGAGCAGAACGGCAGCGAGTTGGGCCGCGCCGTCCTGTACCGAGACCAAGCCCGCGTCGAACCCGGGCAGGCGGTCCGTGGGAACGGGCCTATCGAGGCGCAGGGCGGTTTCGGCAAAGGGGAGGGGGCGAGACGCAATGCCCGCCGTGGCCAGCAGCTCCGCATAGGCACGGCGATCGGTGCGCAGTCGGTTGACTCGCAGGGTCATGGGGGGGTGGGCGTTGCTGGCGTCGCAGATCGCGGCCCAGTGTTCGGGCCACGCCACCCGCAGCCGGTGCAACAGCCAATCCGGGAACAGCCAGCGCACCCGGGGGATCGCGGCAATGCGCGCGTCGAGATCGGCACGCTCCCGTTCGAAGCGACGGAGAAGGGCGTTGACCAGGCCCGCGGCCCAGGGCTTTCCAGGGGCCTTGGCCGCCGCCACCGTGGCAGCCACAGCCGCGTGGCTGGGGATCCGGGTGGCGACGAGCTGGTAAAGCCCGATCAAGACCAACGCCTCGATGTCGCGGTCGGCGGCCTTGACGGGCTTGTGCATCAGGATTGCCGTCAGTGCCTCCAGGCGAGGCAGCATCCGCAAGGTACCGTAGGACAACTCCCGCACCAGGGACCGATCACGCCCGTCGGGCAGGGCTAGGATCTGCGGCGCGGTGAGGGCATCGTTCAGCGAACGACCGCCGTGCCGGACCGCCGCGACGACCGCGGCGGCAGCGGCACGGGCAGCAACCCCGGCAGCGGGCGGCGGCGCCTCGCGTAGGCGGGGCTCAGCCAAGGGTCTGCCCCGCGAGGCTGCGTGCGTTGAGCAGGTCCGCCGCGGTCATGGGGCGCTTGCCGGGGAGCTGCAAGCGGGAGATGCGCAGAACCCCATCGCCAGTGGCGACGTCGATTCCCGCCTTGGATGTGGCGACCACCGAGCCGGGGGGCACGGCATCCAAGTGGGCGCACTCCTTTGACATGGTGGCGTCCGCGGGGTTTCGACATCCAATCGGGTCGGGGACGGGTTCGGCGGCCCAGACCCGCAGGGTCTGCCCATCCAGTAACGTCTCCGCAACTGGCCAGGGGTCGAAGGCGCGCACTTGCCGGTCGATGGTCGCCGCAGGCGCGGACCAGTCGATCAAGGCTTCTTCCTTGCTGAGCTTGCGGGCGTAGGTGGCTTGGGCGTCGTCCTGCGGGCTGGGTTGCAGGGAACCCGAGAGGACCCCAGGCAATGCCTCCATGAGGGCCTCGGCACCGAGGATGCACAGACGGTCGTGCAGGCGGCCGGCGGTCTCACGGGCTGCAATGGGCGTGACCCGAGTGAGATACATGGGCCCAGTATCCAGGCCCTGCTCCATCTGCATGATGGTCGCGCCAGTCTCCGCGTCTCCGGCCAGGATGGCGCGTTGGATCGGAGCCGCGCCGCGCCAGCGTGGCAGCAGGGAGGCGTGCACGTTGACGCACCCCAGGCGCGGGATGGCCAGCACGGCGGGGGGCAATAGCAAGCCGTAGGCGACCACCACCATGAGGTCGGCCTCCAGTGCGCACAGGGCCTCCTGGGCGCCGGGGTCGCGCAGCGTCTCGGGCTGCACCACCGGCAGACCGCGGGCGACGGCGGCCTGTTTCACCGGACTGGCTGCGAGTTTGCGCCCCCGACCGGAGGGTCGGTCAGGCTGGGTATAGACGGCGACCACCTCGTGAGCACCATCGACCAGTGCTGTCAGGCTCGGAACCGCGAACTCCGGGGTGCCGGCGAAGACGATGCGCGCTGCCATAGGTGGACGGGCCCGTCAGCGGCGCCGAAGAGGCGGGATGAGGGTGAGGGTGAGGGGCGTGCCGGCCAGGGCCATCAGATGGCCTGCCGCCGGGGCTCACGCTGGGCGGGCGTCGGGTCGCGCTGCTCTTTCTCCAGGCGGCGGCGGATGCGCTGGCGCTTGAGCGACGAGATGTAATCGACGAACAGCTTGCCGTCGAGGTGATCGATCTCGTGTTGGATGCAGACCGCCAGTAGCCCGTCGGTGTCGATCTCGAAGGGCTGACCCTCCCGGTCTAGGGCACGCACCCGCACCCGCTCGGCACGGGATACCTCCTCGAAGAAACCGGGGACGGAGAGGCAGCCCTCCTCCATCTGCTCCTCGCCTTCCCGCTCCAGAATCTCCGGGTTGATCAGGCACAGGGGCGAGTCGTGCCCGTCGGAGATGTCGATGACAATGACGCGCAGCGGCACATCGACCTGGATGGCCGCCAACCCGATCCCCGGGGCGGCGTACATGGTCTCGAACATATCGTCCACCAAGCGGCGCACGCCCGCGTCGACTCCGCGGACCGGCTGGGCCTTATTGCGGAGCCGCGGATTCGGAAAGGTCAGAATAGGGAGTTTTGCCATTGAACGCTCAAAACGGATAGATGGCCAGGCAGCGGGCTGGAAGCGCCTGCAACCTGTGGGTTAACATCACGATAATACTACACTTGCATATCGAGCCGGGTGTAGCGGCTTACCACCAGAACTACGGAGCGACCATGCGACCCCTTTTTCGAGTGCCGGTTCTTTGCGTCGTCCTCTCTATCTCGCAACTGGGGGCAGGCCCCGGGGTGGCGCAGGCCGAGGAGGTGGCCCTAAACCCGAATCGCCCCGAGACCTACGTGGTACAGCCTGGGGATAGTCTCTGGGACATCGCCGGACGCTTCCTTCGCGACCCATGGGACTGGCAAAAGGTCTGGGAGGCCAACCCCAAGGTCGCCAATCCCAACCTGATCTATCCCGGCGATACGCTGCGGTTGACCTACAGCGGCGGGCGGCCGCGGGTTCGTGCAGAGGGCGGCAAACGGGTGATCAAACTCTCGCCCCGGGTCCGGGTGGAGGCGTTGGAGGCCCCGGTGCCGACCATCCCAATCAGCGTCATCGCGCCCTTCCTGAGTCGGCCTTATGTGGCCCAGACGGACGACGTCGAACGGGCCCCCTATGTGGTGGGGTTCCCCGACGAGCACATCACGGCCGGTGTGGGTGACTCCGTCTACGTGCGGGGCATTCGCGATCCGAGCGTGACCAACTTCGAGATCGTGCGGCCAGGACAACCCTATGAAGACCCCGATTCCGGCGAGATTCTCGGGTACGAGGCCGCCTTCGTGGCCAACGCTCAGGTCGAGCGCGGGGGCGATCCGGCCAAGCTGTACCTGACCCGCTCGGCCACCGAGGTGCTGGTCGACGACCGCTTGGTCCCGGCCGCCGACGAGGCGGTTCTGTCGAATTTTTATCCCATGCCCGCTCCGCCTGGGACGCGGGGGCGCATCATCGCGGTCTTGAACGGCGTTTCACAGATCGGCCAATACAACATCGTTGTGCTGAACCGCGGCGCCCGGGATGGCATTCAGGAAGGCCATGTCCTCGAGAGCTACACCGGCGGGGACGAGCGGCGTGACCGGGTTCGGGCTGGCGTCGATGATTGGAACTGGAAGTCCGAGAGCCCACTGACGCAAGAGTTCTGGTATGGCGAATTCCGGCAGCAGGGGTGGATCGAGAACAAACCAAGCCCTAATGCCCCCCTCCCGTTGCATGCGGACGTCCGCCCGCCGGATGCGACCTATGTTGCGCCCTACGAGCAGGCTGGGACCGTCATGGTCTTCCGAGTCTTCGACCGCGTGAGCTTTGCCCTGGTCATGCGTGCAACCCGGGCCATGCACCTCCTCGATACGGTCGCTGCCCCACGCTCCTGATTCGTCCCGTCTCAGGGCACTTGTGGATCAGGGCAGGCGACTGCGGGCTTGGCTGACCCTGGTTCAGGCGCCCGGAGTTGGACCGCGACTGATTGCGCGGCTCCTGGCGCAATTCGACAACGTTGAGACGGTCCTTGGGGCCGACGCCAGCCTCCTGCGGAGGCTGGGTATCCCAGCCGCGGCGATCGAGGTCTTGCGGCGCCCGGACGAGGCGACGATCGAGGGCCTCCTCGCCTGGGGGCAGCAGGATGGTGCGGCCATCGTCACCCGCGACGATCCCGCCTACCCGCCACTCCTGGCACAGATCCCGGATGCACCGGGTGTCCTGTACGTTCGTGGCGACCTGGGGGCACTGGTCGATCCCCAACTCGCCATCGTCGGCAGCCGCAACCCCACGCCGCAGGGCGCCGAGACGACCCGGGATCTGGCGCGCTATCTCAGTGGTTGCGGGCTCACCATCACCAGTGGCCTAGCCATGGGCGTGGACGGGGCCGCGCACCGCGGGGCGCTTGAGGTGGGGCGCACCATCGCCGTGCTGGGTACGGGGCTGGACCGCGTCTACCCGGCGGCCCACCGCGACCTTGCCCGGCAAATCGCCGAGGTCGGGGCCCTGGTGAGCGAGCTCCCGCCGGATTCCCCGGCACGAGCCGAGCACTTTCCCCGGCGCAACCGCATCATCAGTGGCCTGAGCCTTGGCACCCTGGTCACGGAGGCAGCGCTCGGCAGCGGGTCATTGATCACCGCCCGTCTTGCCAGCGAGCAGGGACGGGAGGTCTTTGCCATGCCCGGTTCCATACACAATCCTTTGGCGCGTGGGTGTCACGCCCTGATTCGCGATGGGGCGCGGTTGGTGGAGTGCGCGCAGGACATCCTTGCGGAGCTGGCGCCAGCCCTGCGGGCAGTGATCGCTCCGGCAACTGGGGGCGCGCAGTGCGCGTCCGGCGCCATACCCGTTGCGACCGTAGCGCCGGAGTTGGACAGCGACTACCAGCGCCTCCTCACTGCCATGGGCCACGACCCGGTCGCGATGGACGACTTGATCCGCCGGACTAGCCTGCCGGCAGACAGCGTAGCTTCCATGCTGCTTTTGTTAGAGTTGCAGGGGCGGGTATCATCTTACCCAGGAGGCCGTTACGGTCCTGGGCCTGTAACCGCTGGCGGCGGGCCCTGATGCGGTGTGGCTGGGGCCGTGGCAAACGAGGCGTGGGGTCTGCAGGTGAGATCAATGAACGAATCCATGGTCGATGTCCTCATCTATCTTTACGAGAACTACATGGACGGTGAGGGTGCGCCCCCCGTCGACCAGGACGAGCTTGAGGAAGAGCTGGCACAGGCCGGTTTCTCCAGCGGCGACATCCACAAGGCCCTCAATTGGCTCGACGAGCTGATGGCTGGAGTCGATGTCCCCCAGTACCACCCGCACAGCGGGGCTGCGATGCGGGTTTACAGCGACGACGAGAGCCGCCGTCTCGACCCGCAAGCACGGGGTCTGCTCCTGTTTCTCGAGCAGAACGGGATTTTGGACCCTGTGAGCCGGGAGCTCGTTATCGACCGTGTCCTCGCGATCGACCACGCCAGCGTGACCCTGGACGAGGTCAAATGGGTCGTCTTGCTGGTCCTGCTCAATCGCCCAGGATCTGAGGTGGCGTTCTCACAGATGGAGGACATGGTCTACAGCGACGCGCCTGCCTACCTGCATTGACCCTCGCGCTGGCCCCGCGCGATCCCAACATTGATCGTGGATGCCTTCTCTGCCGACTCGCGGCCCCGGGGCTGAGCGCGAACCGCCCAAGGCATTGAGATTGGCGCGGATATCCCAAAGACCTCCTACCCCCATTCGGAACTCCGGCTCGATCCAGCGAAGCGAGGACGATGGCGATACCCCTTGACTGGGCACCGGGTCTTCGCGTCTCCTTGGCGACCCTCCGCACCTTGACAGGGCAGTGACATGAATCTGGTCGTCGTAGAATCCCCAGCCAAGGCCAAGACTATCGAGAAGTACCTTGGACCGGAGTTCGAGGTCCTGGCGTCCTATGGCCATGTGCGCGACCTGATCCCCAAGGAGGGTGCAGTGGACCCGAGCCAGGGGTTCAAGATGTCCTACCAGGTGATCGACCGCAACGAGAGGCACGTCCAGGCCATCGCCAAGAAGCTCAAGAATGCCTCGGCCCTCTATCTGGCCACGGACCCGGACCGTGAAGGAGAGGCCATCTCCTGGCACCTCTATGAGCTGCTGAAGAGCCGCCGGCAAATCGGCGAGCGGCCGGTCTATCGCGTGGTCTTCAACGAGATCACTAAGCGCGCCGTGCAGGAGGCGGTGGCCAACCCCCGGCAGATCTCCGATGCCTTGGTCAATGCCCAGCAGGCAAGGCGCGCCCTGGACTACCTGGTCGGATTCAACCTCTCCCCACTCCTCTGGAAGAAGGTCCGCCGCGGCCTCTCGGCCGGGCGAGTTCAGTCCCCGGCCCTGCGCCTGATCTGTGAGCGCGAGCTGGAGATCGAGGCCTTTCAGATCCGCGAGTACTGGACGATCGAGGCAGATGCAGCGAAGAAGGGGAGGGGTTTCAACGCCCGGCTGACCCAGTTCGAAGGGGCCAAGGTCGAGCAATTTAGCATCACCGGCGAGACTCGGGCCCAGGGCGTCCGCGAGGCACTGGGGCGGGCTGCTGGGGGGGCTCTGACGGTGACGTCGATCGAGCGCAAGCAACGCAAACGCAGCCCGGCGCCGCCCTTCATCACCTCCACGCTGCAGCAGGAGGCAGCGCGCAAGCTCGGTTTTACTGCCCAGCGCACCATGCGTGTGGCCCAGCAACTCTATGAGGGTGTGGACGTGGGCGGGGGGGCTACTGGGCTCATCACCTACATGCGCACCGACTCCGTCAACCTGGCCCAGGAGGCCCTGGACGAGATCCGCGTCTATGTCGCCGAACGTTATGGGGCCGACCATCTGCCCCCCGAGGCGCGCATCTACAAGACCAAGTCCAAGAACGCGCAGGAGGCCCACGAGGCGACCCGCCCGACATCCATTTGTCGAGAGCCGGCCGCCATCAAGACGCACCTGACCGTGGATCAGGCACGGCTCTACGAGCTGATCTGGAAGCGCACCCTGGCCTGCCAAATGGCCCAGGCGCTAATCGATACTGTTGCCGTCGACCTAAGCTGCGGCGAAGGCAACCGATTCCGCGCCACGGGCTCCACAGTGACCGAGCCGGGCTTCATGGCGGTCTACCTCGAAGGGCGCGACGATGCTGCCGGGGCGGACGACGATGAGGATCGGATGCTCCCCTCCATGGAGCCCGGCGACCGAATCGATCTGGTCCAGATCCGCCCCGAGCAGCACTTCACCGAGCCGCCACCGCGATTCACCGAGGCATCCCTGGTCAAGTCGCTTGAGGAGCACGGGATCGGGCGCCCGTCCACCTATGCGAGCATCATCTCCACCCTTCAGGAGCGCGAGTACGTCGTGCTGGAGAAGAAACGTTTCACACCAACCGATGTGGGACGCATCGTCAACCGCTTTCTCACCGACTACTTCACACCCTACGTCGACTACGATTTCACCGCCAAGCTCGAAGACGAACTGGACGCCGTCTCGCGCGGGGAGGAGGACTGGGTGCCGGTCCTGGAGCAGTTCTGGCGGCCCTTCAAGGATCGAGTCGACCATACGGCAGAGAACGTCAAGCGCAGCGACGTCACCCAGGAAGCCCTGGACGAGGCCTGCCCCAAGTGCGGCAGCCCGCTGTCCATCCGCCTCGGGCGTAACGGCCGCTTCATCGGTTGCACCAAATACCCGGAATGTGACTATACGCGGGACCTCAATCCAGAGGGGGCCGATGCGGCAGCACCGGAGCTCGTGGAGGGGCGCAGCTGCCCGGAATGCGGCTCCACCCTGGAGGTAAAGCGCGGCAAATACGGAAAATTCATCGGCTGCAGCGCCTATCCCAAGTGCCGCTACATCGAGCCGCTGGAGCGCCCCCAGGACACCGGCGTGACCTGCCCACAATGTTCCAAGGGCACGCTGCAAAAGAAGAAATCCCGCCGGGGCAAGATCTTCTACTCCTGCTCCACCTATCCAGCCTGCGACTATGCCGTGTGGGACGAGCCCATCGCCGAGCCCTGCCCACAGTGCCACTGGCCGATCCTGACAATCAAGGTGACACGCAGCAAGGGCAGCGAAAAGGTGTGCCCCCAGAAGGGGTGCGGCCACCATGTCCCGCTGGATGCCGAGGCGGGGAAGGCCGCTGCCGGCTAGATGCCGCGGTGCATCTGACAGCAGACCGTTATTGCCAACAAGGAGCATCATGCCATGAGCAAACCCTTTGTCGCCGTCCTGATGGGGTCTGACTCCGACCTTCCGGTTCTAGAGGTCACCCTCGACGTCCTGGATCGTCTGGGTATCCCTTGCGAGGTCAAGATCACCTCCGCCCACCGCACCCCGGCGGCGACCCATGCCTATGTCAAGGACGCCGACGCGCGCGGCTGCGGCGTCTTCATCGCGGCCGCCGGGCTTGCCGCCCACCTGGCAGGCACGGTTGCGGGGCTGACCCTCAAACCTGTCATTGGTATCCCCCTGGATGCCGGTCCGCTCCAGGGGATGGATGCGCTGCTCTCCACGGTCCAGATGCCCGCCGGTATCCCCGTCGCCACGGTGGCCATCGGCAAGGCGGGGGCCAAGAACGCCGGTTACCTGGCGGCCCAGATCCTGGCTCTCAGCGACGCCGACCTGGCCCGGCGCCTGTTTGACGAGCGCGAGGAAAATGCCCGCGGTGTCCAGGCGAAGGATGCGGATCTCCAGCGCCGACGTCCCGGCTGAGTGCGGGTCCGGCACCAGTCGCGGCCCGCTTGCCGCGGTGCGCCACCGCCTCGCGCTGGCCGTACACTGGATCGCCCGTGGCGGTCTTGTAGCCTACCCCACGGAGGCCGTCTACGGGCTCGGCTGCGACCCGCGCGACGAGGCCGCGGTCGGCCGCCTGCTGACCCTGAAGGCCCGGCCCGAGCGCAAGGGTCTGATACTCATCGCAGCGGACTGGTGTCAGCTCGAACCCTTTGTCCTGAGCCTGGACCCCGATCGCATGGCGGTAATCCGCGCCAGCTGGCCCGGGGCCGTCACCTGGCTCCTACCCGCTCGCCGCGATACGCCATGCTGGCTCACAGGGAACCATGCAACCTTGGCGGTGCGGGTTACCGCGCACCCTGTGGCTGCGGCCCTCTGCCGGCGGTGGTGCGGGCCCCTTGTCTCTACCAGTGCCAACCGGGCCACCCGCCGCCCAGCGCGCACCGCGCTCGGCGTGCGCCGCTCCCTCGGCGGCGGGCTGGACTACATCCTGAGCGGCTCCTGCGGTGGTGCCGCCAGCCCGTCGAGCATTCGGGATGGCGCGACGGGGGCGGTCCATCGCTAAGGGCCGGCTGAGGCGGTGGGGGACTTGGGGCGGTGCGGGAGCCTCGGCAGCAGGGTTGCAGTCGGCGCCCGCCTGACACAATGGGACCCTGGATGCCCGCGGGGGTATCACCCCGCAGACCAATCGCCGCATGCAAAATCAACTAGCCCCATTGATCCACAGGTGGGTCAGGATGCTCGCAACGTAACCGAGCGCGATGGCCGGCATCCACTTCAGATGGCTGAAGAAGGTATAGACCCCCCGTGCTTGGCCCATTAGGGCGACGCCGGCGGCGGATCCAATGGAGAGCATGGACCCGCCGACCCCGGCGGTGAGCGTGACCAACAGCCACTGGGTCTGGGGCATATCCGGGTTCATGGTCAAGACAGCGAACATCACCGGGATGTTGTCGACAATGGCCGACACCAACCCCACGGCGACGTTGGCGGGGATCGCCCCCCATTGCGTGTACATGACCTCGGATGCCTGGGCCAGATAACCGATAAAACCGAGGCCGCCGACGCACAGGACAACACCGTAGAAGAAGAGCAGAGTGTCCCACTCCGCCCGAGCCACCTTGTTAAAGACGTCGAAGGGCAGGGTGTCTTCCAGAGAGGCCGGGTGGTGCTGGTTAAACTTATGCCAGCGGTCATGAGTATGCCGGAGGAAAAATCCGAAGAACTGCAGGTAGCCGAGCCCTGTCAACATACCCACCACTGGGGGCAGGGTGAGGAAGTTGTGGTAGGCCACCGCGGTTGCGATGGTCAGCAAGAACAGCATAATGATGCGCCTGGCCCCCCGCTTCATGTGCACGCGCACAGAAGATGTCTCGGGCCTAAGGTCGGGCACCGCGAAGTGCATGAGCACGGCCGGAACCAGGTAGTTGACGGCCGACGGGACGAAGAGGTCGAAAAAGGCCCAGAAGGGGACCACACCCTTTTGCCAAACCATCAACGTGGTGATGTCGCCGAAGGGGCTGAAGGCACCGCCGGCGTTGGCGGCGACCACGATGTTGACGCAGGAAACGCTCACGAAGCGGGGGCTATCAGCGCCCACGGCCATGACCACGGCGCACATCAACAGGGCGGTGGTGAGGTTGTCCGCCACTGGGGAGATGAAGAAGGCCAGCAGCCCCGTCATCCAGAACAGGGCGCGGTAGCCGAGACCGCTGCGAATCAGCCAGGCGCGCAGGGCGTCGAAAACCCGCCGCTCCTGCATGGCGTTGATATAGGTCATGGCCACCAGGAGGAAGAGCATCAGCTCGGCGTATTCGAGCAGGTTGTGGCGCACCGCCGCTTCCGCCATGTGGCCCAGTCCGTGGGTGGTGTAGACGTAGGCGATGATGGCCCAGATGATGCCGGCCGCGATGATAACTGGCTTGGACTTGCGCAGGTGCAGGAACTCCTCGGCCATGACCAATACATAGGCGAGGACGAAGACGATTAGGGACGCGACCCCGACCCAGGTCAGCGTGAGGTCTAGGGGCTTGACAGCAGGCGAGGCCCAAGAAGCGGTGGGGAGCGCGAACAGGAGTAGGGTTGGCAGCGGATGGCGCATGGCGTGATATCTGTAAGGAGCCGTCAGCGTGAGCCGCCGGGGTGTCATCATTCACCAGCCGCGCGGTCGTCAAGAAATCGGAGGATCAGCGTCCCGGTTCGATGGCCGGTGACCCCAGAATGTCACAAGGGGCTAATTGAAACATAATCCGCCTGCCTGGCGGGCCCAAAAATAGGGTGGGCGTCTATAGGCACCGTCCGAAGGGGGTCTGGCGGGGAACGCTTGGACCTGCTAGGCTGGCGCTCGCTTTCCCCAAAGTGCGAGCGCGTTTCCAGTGCCAGTGCTCAATCCCCAGGTGTCCCCATGATGAGCCGCGTAAGCTGGCCGGTACTTGGGGTTGTCTCATGCCTTGTGGGGGCGCTGCCGGCCGTCTCCCGCGCCGACCGAGTGCCGATCCCGGATACGCTCGATCGGCTTGCGCAGGACGTTGGCTTCGAGGTAACGGGGCTGGACAAGGCGCGGGACGCGTATGGGCGCGACGAGGGAGGCGATACCTACCCCCGCTTGCGGGCGCTCCTTGACGACTTTAACCACGTCATCATTCAGAACTCAGGCGGGGGCGTGGCCCGAGTGATCATTATCAGCCGCAAGACGGCCTGGATTCCTCCACCGCCGCCTCCGGATGCCGCCGGCGCCGAGGAGCACGCTGCGGAGGATCCCGACGGCGACATCGTCGTCGCCACCGAGCGACGCGGCACATCCCATGCCGTCGGGGTCGGCCTGGAAGGGGCTGGGGGCAAGCGAGTCGAGCAGTCGCTGACGGTGGACACAGGGGCGGACTTCGTGGTCCTGCCCGCGTCCATGCTGGGTTCCCTCGGCATTCCGGACCAGGGTTTGGAGAGTCGGGAGGTGCAGACCGCCAATGGCAAGACGTCTGCGCGGGTTGGGCGCTTGGCGGCGATCTGGTTCGGGGATCACAAGGTTACGGACGTGCAGGCAGCCTTTATCGATGATGCCAAGCTCGGCGGCAGCGGACTGCTGGGTATGAGCGTCTTGAGCCGGTACCGCATGACCATCGACGATGAGGCCAACAGCCTGACCTTGGCTCCCAGGTAGTCTGCCGCACTTCAGACAGGGTTTAAACGGACCGCCGGGTCCTGCCGGTAGAAGGCGGCAAGTTGGGCGTAGACCCGTGGGTACTCGTCACGCAGCAGGTGCGGCAGTTCGAAAAACGACTCGCTGCACACCGCAAAGAACTCCCCGGGGGACTCGGCGCCATAGGGGTCGATGGGCGTCTCCTCGCCGCGGCGCACTCGACGGGATAAGTCGGTGTAGGCGGCGCTGAGGTCCTGCGCCCAGGCCGTGTCGCTCATCCCGCTGTGCAGGGGCGGGTGGCCGTTTGCGTCACCGCTGCGCATATCGAGCTTATGGGCAAGTTCATGGATGACCACGTTGTAGCCATTGCGCGCGGTGCCCGACTCCACGTCCGCCCAGGACAGAATGATCGGGCCCTGGTGCCACGCTTCGCCGCTCTTGACCTCGCTTTCGACCCAAACAACGCCGTCCTCATCCACCCGCTCTCGTTGGGGGACGAACTCTTCCGGGTAGACGATGACCGCATACCAGCCGCGGTACCAGTCGAGCCCAAGGTGAAGGATTGGCAGACAGGCCTGGAGTGCGAGGGTCAGCCGCTCAGGTGCGGTGAGCCGAATCCCCTGGACCTCTTCAATCGCCTTCTGTTGCAGAAAGAGGGCTGCAAGGATCTGCAACTCCGCGGCCTGGATTGAGTCAAGTCCCCGAAGCAGGGGAAGACCTGCCCAGGCGTGCTCCCAGGCGACTGCTGGGTAGCGGCCCAGGGCCTTTGTGGCTTTGCGGCCACGCCACCAACGGATGATCTGCGCGATCATGGCGCCCAGTCAGTTCGGTGGGCCGGCACAGCAGGCAGGCATGATGGGCGCGGCAGCACTAGAAGGGCACGTGTGTGGCATCTCATGGCATGTCATGCTGACCTAGCGCTCCGCGGCTCGCAATGGTCAGATGGGTCGCACCGGCGCCGCATGCACTGCCGAGGGGTCGCCGCTTTCCCATTGGCGACCCTTACATTGGCCGCCGTCCGGTTGCCCGGCCGGCAAGGCGCCGATGGTCGTACAGCGATCAGGGGCCTGGCGCCCCGTTCAGCCGAAATCGATCGGTCAGCAATTAGCCGCTCGCCGCCAGCCAGGTTGCGGCACCATCGATCGACACACCCACCAAACAGGAGAGAATTCGATGAGAAAGTTCCATGGCATCGTCTTTGGGGCAATGATGTTGCACTGGACTGCGGCTGCAGCGGGCGGCGGCGCGCTAGAAATCGAGGACCCTTACGCTTGGTCTGTGCCGCCTGGTCAGGCCAATACTGCAGCGTTCATGCGCATCGTCAACCGCGGAGTTGCGGCGCGGGCCCTCGTGGGGGCTAAGAGCGATGCGGCCGAAGTGGTGGAGCTGCATACCCACACCATGGAGGGCGGGATGATGAAGATGCGCCGAACGGAGGGGATCGACGTCCCCGGAGACGGCGTCGTGAACCTTGAGCCTGGGGGCTCGCACGTCATGTTGATTGGGTTAAAACGCGACTTGACCCCCGGTGATACCGTTGATCTGAGCCTGACCCTGGACGACGGCACGGTCATCGAGGTGGGCGCCTTAGTGCGGGCGGTTCAGGTCACGGGCCATCATCACCAGTGATGTCGGCACCGGTCCCAATGGCTGGCCGGGGCGTCGTCGGCGATACCCCGACTCTGAGGGTGGAGTTTCTTCGCTCTCCCCAAGCTTTCCGTGAGGCATTCAGTGTCGGACTCTCCCGTTTGCTTCTAAGGGAGCCTGGTCTGGGTCCATTCAATCTTGTCCTAAACAATGCCGCCTTCGATCCGGTCCTCTTCGCACAGCTCAGGCCCGATTTGACGCAACGATTCCAGGCCCTCGCCGAGGATTGCCGAACTGCTCTGCGGCAGGGGCGTGACCCGGACGAGCCCGCGGACGATCTGGGGGTCTTTCTGCGCCTGATGGCGATCGGCCTCAGAGACCTGCCGACGGTCAAACGCCGCCGCGTTGGCCCCTGGGAGCTGCAGTTCAATCCATTGCGGGGGCTGCGGCCCGCACGGGCCGCCGCGGGTCAGACGCGGTCCAACCGGGCATGCTTCGATATTCATGGCTTTCACTTCAACAAGCCTTTTCTGCGCCGCGAGGTATTTTTGCGGGGGCAACTGGCCGGAGTCGATGTGGAACTCTTGTTCAACAAGTTTCCCTTCGTGGACCTGCACGCCTTGTTGGTCCCGAGGCGGCTGGAGAACGCCCCTCAGTTCCTTGATCGCCCCCAACACGAGATGGCCTGGGCCATGACGGAAACCCTGGGGCGCAACCTGCCGGGGGTAGGGCTTGGCTACAACAGCTTCGGCGCCTTCGCCTCAGTCAACCACCTGCACTTCCAGTTCTTTCTCAGGCGGGAGCCGCTTCCGCTGACCGACCCGGGTTGGCGACACAATGGTGGGAATACTCCATACCCTATCCCTTGTGCCGCCTTCGAAGCCCTTGGCCACGCCTGGGATGCCATCGCGCGGCTCAACGAAGAAGGCGCCAGTTACAACTTGGTCTACACGCCGCAACGGTTCTATTGCATCCCGCGTCGCCGGCAGGGGACCTACGCTCCGCCATCCTGGTGCGGCGGTCAGGCTTGGTATGAGCTGGCGGGCGGCGCCGTAGCCCTCACCGAAGAGACCTTCGATACCCTCACCGCGCAGGCCATCCACGGCGCAATCGCCGCCGCGGCACCATGTTCATGACGGCTGCGGTTTGACCCATATGCTGATGTTCTGATATACAATATGGGATCTTTTGGCCCCACCAACCGGGTCCGTCGGCAGGCATCCACCTCAGACACAGGGCGAGACAACACATGAAGACATGGCTGATTATCCTCACGGTCGCCGCGGCTTTCGTCTGCGGTCCAGCGCAAGCGACCGGCGACGCCAAGGCCGGCGAGGCCAAGTCTGCAGCTTGCCTGGCCTGCCATGGTCCCATGGGCAACAGCGTGGTTCCGATGTGGCCCAAACTGGCGGGACAGCACCCAGAATACATCCAGAAGCAGCTCGTGGACTTCAAGGCCAACAACCGCGTCAATGAGCAAATGACCCCTATGGCAATGCCCCTGAGTGATCAGGACGTGCTGGATCTCGCGGCCTACTTCGCGGCCCAAGAGCAGTCGCCCGGGGCGGCCGGTGCCGACACCGTGGCGCTGGGCGAACGCATCTACCGCGCCGGAAATGCGGCCTCCGGAGTACCGGCCTGTACCGGGTGCCATGGTCCCGAGGGGATGGGGATGGGGCTCGCCAAGTTCCCCCGCATCTCGGGCCAGCACGCGCAGTACATTGACCAGACCCTCAAGTATTTCCGCGACGGGGCTCGTAAGAACGATCCAAACGCCATGATGCGCGGCGTGGCTGCGCGTATGACCGATCAGGAAATCGCGGCCGTTTCCCAGTACCTCCAGGGTGCCAACTAGTGACCCAACGGACGCCCTAAGGGTGGTGCGGTGAAAAGGCAGCCGATGGCTGCCTTTTCCGTTTTGCGGCTATGCTCGGACCGGACTGGGTTCTGCTAGGGACCGCCCGAAGGACGCCAGAGGCACGTGCCAGTACCATGCGGCGGCTGCATTTGCTGAGCTACAACATCCAGGCGGGGATCGAGTCGCGACATTACGGCGACTATGTCACCCACAGCTGGAAGCACCTCCTGCCACACCGGGAGCGCCAGGCGAATCTGGCGCGCATGGTCCCCCTGCTGCGCGGTTTCGACATGGTTGGGCTGCAGGAGGTGGACGCCGGAAGTCTGCGCAGCGGCTTTGTTGATCAGATCGAGTACCTCGCCCAAAGCGCCCAGTTCCCGTTCTGGTACAAACAGGTCAACCGCAACCTCGGGCGCCTGGCCCAGCACAGTAATGGCCTGTTGACCCGCCTGCGCCCTGCCCGCGTGATCGAGCACAAACTCCCCGGCGGCATCCCCGGGCGCGGTGCCGTGGTGGCGGAGTTTCCGACCAGCGACGGCGGAACCCTGGCAGTGTGCATTGTCCATCTGGCCCTTGGCTGGCACGCCCGGCGCCGGCAATTGAGCTATCTGATCGAACTGGTGGAGCGGGAGCCCTATCTGGTCCTGATGGGCGACTTTAACTGCGACTGCTCCTCGCGCTCACTGCGCTCCATGGTCGCCGGGCACGACCTGCGAGGGCTGGATTGCGAGCTCAAGACCTTCCCGAGCTGGCGGCCACGGCGCAACCTCGACCATATCCTACTGTCCCGACCGCTTGAGGTCCTGGAAGCCAAGGTGATCGACTACGCCCTGTCGGACCATTTACCGCTGAGCATGGTGATCGGCCTGCCGCGCGGAGTCGAACTGCTGGAATGATGTCGCTGCCCTTCAGTCTTGGATGTAGAAGTGGCGCCAGGGGGTCCGTCCGACCCCTCTGAGGATCTGCATCAAGGTATCTGTCGGTGTGGCCTCACCAGGGAAGACCTCCTCCACAGACAACGAGAGGCGGGTGCAGCCGCCACTCTCCTTCCAGTCCCAGGCGCAGGGGGGAGACGCCGCCGTGCAGGCAGAGCAGGGCAGGGGCTCGGCGGCAATTCTGTTCGGTAGTGCGTCGCGCCAGTCCCGCAATGGGGCTCGACAGGCCGGGCAACGCGGTGGCCGAGTGTTCCTCCCGATCAGAATAACTGGTTCGACGAATGGGCCGGCGATGCAGATATGGCAAAAGGGCCGGTCGGAATCAGGGCTGGGGCTGACCTCTAACCGGACCGCGCAGCCAGCGAACGCCACGAGGTTCAGGAATGCCTCACCGACCGCATAGGCATTGCCATCTGGCGTCAAGGGCGCGCCGAGAAACCGGGCTTCGGCGAGGGCGTGGATCAGTGGGACCCGGTCCGGAGCGCAGAGCGCGTCGCGCGGCGCTAGGATTAGGCGACCGGTGTGATTGGGCATGTCGATGCCTCTGGAGCGATCCAGGCAAGCAATACTAACAATCCGGAGACTCCAATGCTGGAATTAGGCCTGCAAGAAGAGCTCGCGTCTATCATCAAGGCCCTGGGGTTCGCAGCCCGCAAGCACAGCGATCAACGGCGCAAGGACCACGCCGCGTCGCCCTACATCAATCACCCCATCGCCCTGATCGAGGTGCTGTGCAACGAGGCAGGGATTACCCAGCCCGACGTCCTCTGCGCGGCACTCCTGCACGATACGGTGGAGGACACCGAGACCACCCCGGAAGAGCTGACAGCCGTCTTCGGGCCCTCGATTGCCTCCATCGTCCTGGAGGTGACAGACGACAAGGCCTTGCCCAAGATGGAGCGCAAGCGGTCACAGGTGGACCGGGCCGGAGGAGCGAGCCGGGAGGCGCGCCTGGTGAAGCTCGCAGACAAGATCTGCAACCTGCGCGACGTAGCCCGCAACCCGCCGGTCGGGTGGGATCTGGGCCGCCGCCAGGCCTACTTCGACTGGGCTCTGGAGGTCGTTGACCGGATGCGCGGGACCCACCCCGGACTCGAGGCCCTGTTCGATGCCGCTAATCGTCATCGCCCGCCGTCGTGAACCGGCCGGTGGCTTAACTTCCAGGGACGATGGGCGTCGTGGCCCCCTGATCGGATACGGTCGGGGTCTGGAACCAGTTGAGCTTGTCGCGCAGACTGACCACTTCTCCGACGATCACAAGGGTCGGTGGCCTGGGCGGGTCGGCCTCTACGGTGTCGAGGATGTTGGCCAGAGTGCCGGTGTAAACCCGCTGCAGGTGGGTCGTACCCTGCTGGACCAGCGCTACAGGCATCTCCGGGGAGACGCCGTGGGCGATCAGCTCGCGCACGATCACCGGGAGTCCGACGAGGCCCATGTAGAAGACCAGGGTTTGGCTGGGGTGTGCCAGCTGAGTCCAGTTGAGGTCGATCGTCCCATCCTTGAGGTGCCCGGTAACGAAGGTGACCGATTGCGCGTAATCTCGGTGGGTCAAAGGGATCCCCGCGTAGGCGGCGCAACCGGATGCTGCGGTGATGCCGGGAACCACCTGGAAGGGGATTCCCTCAGCCGCCAGGGTGTCGATCTCCTCCCCCCGCGGCCGAAGATGAATGGATCGCCGCCCTTGAGGCGCAGGACCCGGTGTCCCTCCTTGGCCAGGTCCGCCAGCAGGCGATTGATCTCCTCCTGGCGCATGGCGTGGTTGTTACGTTCCTTCCCGACGTAGACGCGGCGGGCATCACGCCGGGTCATGTCCAGGATCGGCTTGGCCACCAGGCGGTCATAGACAACGACGTCGGCTTGCTGCATAAGGCGCAGGGCGCGAAAGGTGAGCAGGTCCGGGTCGCCCGGACCGGCCCCGACCAGATACACCTCGCCCATACCCCCCGACGGGGTCGTCGTGCTCAGCTCGACTTCCATCGCGGCGTCGGCCTCGTCCAGGTGCCCCGAGAAGACACGCTCCGCCACGCCGCCCTGGAGGACCCGGTCCCAGAAGCGGCGTCGGTCACGCTGGTCGGCGAATCGCGCCTTCACCCTCTCCCGGAATCGGGCGCAGAGCTCCCCCAGGCGACCGTAGCCCGCGGGTATGACCGACTCCAGTCGGGTGCGCAGCAACCGGGCCAGAACCGGTGAGGCTGTGCCGGTAGAGATCGCCACGAGCACAGGGGAACGGTCGATGATTGAGGGCATGATGAAGGTCGAGTCTTCCCCCTGATCTACCACGTTTACCGGGATGCCACGCGCGCCTGCAAGCTCGGCCACGCGCCGATTGATCATGCGGTCTGCGGTGGCGGCGACCACCAGCAGGGCGCCGTCTAGGTCCCGGTCCTCGAAGGTCCGCTCGTGGTGGATCACGGCTCCCTCCGCGAGCGTCTGACGCAGCGGCTCGGCCAGGTCAGGGCAGACCACAGTCACCGCGGCCTCGGCACGCAACAGGCTGGCGACCTTGCGCACAGCCACCTCACCACCGCCCACTACGAGGCAGGGTTTGTGCCTGACATCGAGAAAGATCGGTAGGTATCGCATCGTCTGGGTTCGGATAAATGTTTAGGTGATGCAGGCGGTGGGCCCGCCCCGCTCCGTTTGAGGTCTGCCCGAAAACATTTTAATATACTGAAATACTTGGCAGCGGGAAAGAACCGGGCTCGCACGTGATCGAAGAGATCGATTCCGAAACCCTGCACCGTCGCCTCGCGGACGGCGATCAGGTGCGGCTCATCGACATCCGCACCGCCGGCGAGGTGGCGCAGGGGGTTATCCCAGGGTCCGATCATCTCCCCATGCACCTGATCCCCCTGCGTCTGCCGGAGCTTCCCAGAGGAGACGAGGTGGTCCTCTACTGCCGCAGTGGCGCACGCTCGTACCACGCCTGCATGTACCTGATGCAGCAAGGCTACACGCGGGTGGTGAACCTGCGCGGTGGCATCGTGGCTTGGGTTCGGCACGGATTCGAGGTTGCACCGGCTGCCGCAGTCTCTGTCTAAACCCTGCGATCACCGGCGGCGGTGCCTTGCCTTTTGGCCATAATTCACCTATAAAGCACAGTTCATGAGTTTTCTCATATTCTAAAACACGAGAAGCACCGGAGGTTATACAAATGGCTGATTTTGATCAAGAACTGGACGCCAGCGGCCTTAACTGCCCCCTGCCGATCCTACGCGCGAAGAAGACGCTCTCCAGCATGAGCGGCGGGCAGGTCCTGCACATCATCGCGACGGACCCCGGTTCGGTGAAGGACTTCGATGCCTTCGCCAAGCAGACTGGCAATACGCTCATGGAGTCCAAGGAAGAAGGCGGCAAATTCCATTTTCTGATCAAGAAGGCCTAGGACCCCGGTCCGCCCGGACCCCGGCTTTCTGAGTTTACGGCCGAGCGGGGCCCGTACTTCATCTATCGACAGCGCTTGAGGAGTGACTGATGGACGAGAAAAAGCTGGCAATTATCGCCACCAAGGGCTCACTGGACTGGGCCTATCCCCCTTTCATCCTGGCATCCACGGCCGCGGCCTTGGGCTATGAAACCCAGATTTTCTTCACCTTCTACGGCCTCCAGCTGCTGAAGAAGACGTTGAGTCTGGAGGTCACCCCCCTAGGTAACCCGGGAATGCCGATGCCAATGGGGATGGACAAGTGGTTCCCGGTCATCCTCACGGCTCTGCCAGGAATGCAGGCCATGATGACCCTAATGATGAAGCAGAAGATGAAGGCTAAGGGCGTGGCCAGCATCGAGGAACTGCGGGACCTTTGTATTGAGGCCGAGGTTAAGCTGATCGCTTGCCAGATGACCGTCGATCTGTTCGACATGGAACGTAACGACTTTATCGAAGGTGTTGAGTACGCCGGGGCCGCCGCTTTCTTTGAGTTCGCTGGCCAGAGCGACATCTGCCTCTACATTTGACCCGTACCCCGCCGAGAAAACCTCGGCGAGGAACAGTGGAAAAAGAACGCCGCCCGACAGGGCGGCGTTTTTCTTTGGGCGGCGGCGGCCCCTCGCGGCACACCTCGCCTCAAAATACCTTGCTGACTTCGATAGCGAAGAGGTTGACGTCACCCTCGTAGGTTCCGGCGATGGCCGTGCTGCCATTGACGTCGGTGCCGAGTCCGCCGTATTGGGTATCACCTGTGTAGTTGCGATCGTCGGTCAAGACGTACATGTATCCGACCTCGACGGTGAAGCCCTGGCCCAGATCCTGGGCGACGCCGGCACTGAAGAGCTGACGGTCGCTGTCGGGGACGCGGGCGCTGAAGTGGGCGTCGGGCTGACCCGTCTCATCATACGAGTAGCCGAAGCGCAACTGGGTGGTCGGGCGGACGTCGTAGGTCAGGCCGAGCCGGATGGCGTCCGCATCTTCCCAGTCATTGGTGTCGGTGAAGATCAGGACACCGCCGTTCTTGGTCCTGACCTCGATGTTCTCGAACTGGCTCCAGCCGATGCGTGTCCAGTCCACCTCGATGGCGACCTGTGGGTTGATGGCATATCGGGCACCCAACTGCAGGCGCCACGGGAGATTGAGGTCTAGCTTGGCGGTTTGACCCGGGGTCAGCGCACCAAGCGCGACCAGGGTGTTGTCCAGTGGGGTGTAGGTCCCGTCGATGGCGACGGTGGCGGCCGAGTGATAGCTCGCCCCAAGGCTCCAGGCGTCTTTGCGGAACATCAGACCGAGGTTCCAGCCGAGTCCGGAACCGCGCCCCTGCAGCTCCGCGAGCGACGAGTCGAGCTCGGCCTGCTTGGCCCAGTAATAATCCAGGCCGGCTGAGACGCTAACCATGTCGTTGATGAGGTAGCTTGCGGTCGGCGTAATGTCCACGACCTGGAGCAGGCTCTTGGTGGGTTGGTTGCCAGTAGGCACCGAGATCGTGCCAACGCTGGGGATGGTCAGCGTGCGGCTACCGGAGAGTGGGGGGAAGGTACCCTCGTCCCAGCGGGTCTCGAGCCCGAAGGGGGTGGTGGCACCCAGACCGACCCGCCACCGGTCGTTGACCTTGACGGCAGCTTGGAATAGCGGGGTGGCGACCCAGTCTGGTGCATTGCTGTCATGCTTTCCGCTGGCGTTGTCCACGCTGAGGTTCATGTTAATGAGCAGCCCGCCAAGGGCCACGCTCGACGTATCGTGGAATGACATGGCGGCCGGGTTATAGGCAAAGGCGCCGATCTCGATTGGGTTGGCAACCATCGCATTGGCAGTGCTGAGTCCGGCGGCGGACAGCTCTGGCACGGAGAAGCCTGATGACTGCGTCTGAGGGCTGATGGTCAGGGCGGCGAGCCCCCCTGCCAAGGCCAAAAGGACGGCATCCTGTCGGATCTTGTTCACTGTTGTTTTCCCCCGGGTCTCTCTGGTTATGTCCGCCCGAACTACCGTCCCTAGCGTCGCACAGGCCAGGCGGGTGAGAGCATAGGCGAAGCTGTCGCTTCTTTCCAGCAGTGTTGTCCAGAGGCCAAGTGTTGTGTCCCAGAAAGCACACTTAGCCCCTTTTGTAGCGCCGACCTGATTGCTTGAGACCGGATTTGACAAACCCGTGTGAACCTGACCGCCTTTGTGGTATAAAGTTTTCTTATTCACATATACGTGCTTATGGGTCATCCACATGGCCGATCGCAGGCTTCAGGTCTTTCACACGGTTGCCCGTCTATTGAGCTTCACCAAGGCGGCGGAGACGCTGCATATGACCCAGCCGGCGGTCACCTTTCAGGTCCGCCAACTTGAGGAGTACTTCAACACCCGTCTCTTCGACCGCACCCACAACCGGATCAGCCTGACCGATGCGGGCAAGAAGGTCTTTGAGTACGCGGACCGGATTTTCGAGCTTTATTCGGAGATGGAAAACGCGGTGAGCGAGATCACCGGAGAGATCAGCGGCGCCTTGACCATCGGCGCCAGCACCACCATCGCAGAGTACATGCTCCCGACCCTGCTTGGTGACTTCAAGGAAAACCACCCGGATGTGGCCATTCACCTCAAAGTCTCCAATAGCGAGGGAGTGGTCTCCATGGTGGAGAACAACACCATCGACCTCGGCGTGGTGGAAGCGCCCGTTGCCAATAAGAACCTCGTGGTTGAGTCCTGCAAACGCGACAAGTTGGTGGCCATAGTCCCGCCTCATCACGCCCTGGCCAAACTCGGCTCGGTCACCTTCGCGCATTTGATCCAGTACCCCTTCATCTGCCGTGAGGAGGGCTCCGGTACACGCGAAGTCATCAACGACTATCTGGACGAGCTGTCGAACTGCGACGCCGGCATCAAGATCGCCATGGAGCTGGGCAGCCCGGAGGCAGTGAAGGGGGCGGTGGAGGCGGGGATGGGGGTCTCGGTCGTCTCCCAGGCCACCATCCAGAAGGAGTTGCGGCTTGGGACCCTGGTGTCGCTGAACCTGGACCCGCCATTGGATCGACCATTCTCCTTCGTCCACCAAAAGCAAAAATTCAGACTGCGGGTCATGGAGGAACTGCTGGAGTTCGCCCGGGCCTACTGTAAATCACATAGCAACTAGGGTTTGGGGCGGCGGATGTTCCCACAGCAGGTATTTAGCGCCGAGGAGCGGCGCCTGGCCAAGCTCTACCGGACCCTAGGGGCAGCCGACAGGGAGGCACTGCTCGCCTTCGGCGAGTTCCTCTTCCAGCGGGCGGAGGCGATCCAGCTTCGACCCGAGCTCCTGCACCCGGGGCCCTTGGAGCGCCCGGCGGACGAATCCGTGGTCGCGGCCATCAAGCGTCTGCGACGCGCCTATCACATGTTGGAACGTAGTGACCTCTTGCACGAGGCTTCCTCCCTGATGTCCGCGCACGTCCTGCAGGGGCGGCAGGCGGCAGAGGTTATCGACGAGTTGGAGGCCCTTTTTGCCCGCCATTACGGGGCTTACCGCGACGCCCGGGACCCATCGGTCGACGGGTGACCGGGGCGATGCAAGTCCTCTCCGATTGGTTCCGGCGTTACTTCTCCGACCCGCAGGTCATCTTCCTCTCCATCGCTCTCCTGGTGGGCTTTGGTGTGGTGCTCACCATGGGCGATATGCTGGCACCCGTCCTGGCCAGCATCGTCATCGCGTACCTCCTCGAGGGCCTGGTGGGATTCTTCGAGCGCCTCGGCTCGCCTCGCCTCGCGAGCGTACTAGTCGTCTACATCGCTTTCCTTGTCTTCCTGGTCTTGGTCTTGGTATGGGTGATGCCGGTGGTCTCGCGGCAGGTCACGGACCTGGTCCAGCAACTGCCGAACATCATCGCCAAAGGTCAACAGGCCCTGATGCAGCTCCCAGAGCGCTATCCCGAGTTCGTCACTGCGGGCCAGATACAGGAGCTTATCGAGGCCATACGCGCTGAGATCGCGAGTTTCGGACAACAGGTGGTGACCTGGTCCTTGGCGTCCGTCGTCGGCATCATCACCCTCGCGGTCTACCTTGTCTTGATGCCGCTCCTGGTCTTCTTCTTCCTGAAGGATCGCGACCTCATCGTCAATTGGTTCAGGGGCTATCTGCCCAGGCACCGGCGCATTGCTGGAACCGTCTGGCATGACGTCGACCGGCAGATCTCGAACTACATCCGCGGCAAGGCATGGGAGGTCCTTATCCTCTGGGCAGCCAGCTACCTCGCTTTTTATGCCTTCGGGCTCAAGTACGCCATGCTCCTCGGCGTGTTGGTCGGGCTCTCGGTGATCGTGCCCTACATTGGGGCCACCCTCGTGACCATCCCAGTCCTCCTGATCGCCTGGTTCCAATGGGGCTGGAGCTCCGCGTTCGGCTGGCTTGCGGCGACTTACCTCACCATCCAGGTGCTGGACGGAAATGTCCTCGTCCCCCTGCTGTTCTCCGAGGTGGTCAACCTGCACCCAGTGGCCATCATTGTCGCGATCCTGGTTTTCGGGGGACTCTGGGGCTTCTGGGGCGTCTTCTTTGCTATTCCCCTGGCAACCTTGGTGCAGGCCATTCTGGTGGCCTGGCCGCGCCCGGCCGACGCCCCGGCCGCCTGATCAGCCGTCGCCACCCGAGGGGGCGGGCCCTTGACCGTCGGCCAACGATCGGGCGAGGCAGACTGATACAATGGTCACATGCCACGCGGCCCATCGTCGGACATGCACGCCTTCGCCCCGTCCCGCCTTCTGTTCTGGTTCATCATCTTCTTCCTGGTCGCGATGGCAGCGCGGCCCTGGCTGGAGCGGGCGCTGATCGCTTACCGTGCCGAGCCTCGGGAGATCACGGCCCGCGGAGATCTTGCCGCGGACGAGCAGACGACCATCGCCATCTTCGAGGCCACCAGTCCTTCCGTGGTTTACATCACGACGACAGGGCGGGTGTTAGACCTGATCACTCGCGATGTCACCGAGGTTCGCCGAGGTACAGGCTCCGGGGTAATCTGGGACGAACGCGGCCACGTTGTGACCAATCAGCACGTCATCGAGGGCGTGCAGGGTGCCCACGTCCGCATGTCAGATCAGCGGAACTACGATGCAGTCCTTGTGGGGGCCAGCCCAGAGTACGACCTGGCCGTGCTGCGCATCGATGCCCCATCGGCCAAATTGCGAGCCGTCGCATTGGGAACCAGCCGCGACCTTCGAGTTGGTCAGAAGGTCCTGGCCATTGGCAATCCGTTCGGACTTGACTACACCCTGACGACCGGGGTCATCTCAGCGCTCAACCGGACGATCCCGGCCGAGTCCGGGGGTACGATCGAACACCTGATCCAGACGGACGCCGCGATCAACCCTGGCAATTCCGGTGGTCCCCTCATTGACAGCGCCGGGCGCCTGATCGGGATCAACACGGCCATCTTCAGCCCATCAGGCAGTTCCGCGGGGATTGGCTTTGCCGTCCCGGTGGACACGGTCAACCGCATCGTTCCTCAGTTGATCGCCTACGGCCGCTATGTGCGCCCGAGTCTGGGGATCGCGGCGGACGACGACCTGAGCAAGCACGTCTTGGGCGAGGTCGGTCTGACGGGTATCCTGGTGCTCAAGGTCGAGCAAGGAAGTTCCGCGGCCAAGGCCGGACTGCAGCCGGCGCGGCTTACGCGCAACGGGGACCTCGTACTCGGCGACGTCATTCTAGCGGTGGACGGCAAGGCGGTGGATAGTTTGAATGCCCTGATCACAGTGCTGGAGGGCCATAGCGTTGGGGACCGCGTTTTGTTGACCGTTCGCCGCCAAGGATCGGACGTGCAGGTCCCGGTTCAACTCGGACCTGGTCCACGGGCGGCTGATGTCGTGGATGGCCGCGGAGGCATTCCCGTCGCCGCGCAGCAATGCCTCCGCCCGGGGGCCGTCAGGCCCGGTCCCGAATGGCCGCAGGGCTGCCTGACACGGGCGAGGGGCGGTCGGACTATCTCGTGACCGGAGGTGACCAAGATGAAGGCATTGTTGCTGATGACGGCAAGCGGGCCCTTAGTGGTCCTTTCCGCTTTGGCTGCCCTAGATGACGACGTCCTAATTGGCAAGCTGCGCGTCAAGGGTATTGAAAAATTTATGGCCTACGATCTTCCCCTTGACGAGGTCGAGGCCAAGTACGGGGGCCATTTCCAGGCAGTGGTCAATGACCTGCACCAGAGCGACGATCTGCGTGTCCTGGACTTCAATGGGCACCGGATCTTCGATCTGTTCCGGCTCGACGCCCTGGGGCCGCCCTTCGTATACGACCCGACTGCTGTCAAGACCAAAGTCTTCTTGGACTGACCGGGGACTTGCCTGCCCTAGCGGACGGGGCAGCTCATCGGAGCGAGAATTCGAGCCATCTCGGGCGGACTGCAGGTTGCCTGAAACGGTTACTGCTGGTCGCGGTTGGGGCGACAGGCTGGATGGACAGGGCGCGGGGGCGACCCAGCGCCCTGGCTGATGGCGTCAGTTCAAGCCACAGAAGCCGCCGGGGCAGCAGCTGCCGGTGCTGCACGCCGGGGCCTCACTGCTGCCGCGCGCGGAGCTGGACAGTATATTTCCCCCGGTGGCCAGGCGATGGACGGGGGCTTCGGTCGGAGTGTCGCCGGGCGATATCCCGAGGCGTGCGCACAGCTCGCCCCAGGTCGCCAGCCCCTCGCTCATGCGGTGATTGACCTCCAGGACCTGGCCGTTGTCGTCACAGCGGTAGTCATACGTGGGCATCTTGAAGATCTCCGTGAATATCGTGAAACGCTAATGCGTCGGGATTATACCCACAGCCGCCGCTCGGGCAAGTCGAGTGCGGCACCATGGGGTGCGCTGGCCCAGCTATCGCAACCGCCTGGCCCTGCATCAGTGAGTAGAAGGGCTCTAAGGGCAACGCAGAGGACCCGGTTGGGTCCCCGCGCGGGTCCCAGCCTCACCATGAGCCCGTGGCAGACTATTTTTGGATTTTCGATCATGCCGATAACTCAGAACCCAGAACCGACTGTATTCGTGGTAGACGACGATGAGGCCATGCGCCGCTCCCTGAAGTGGCTCATCGAGTCCACCGGGATGCGAGTAAAGACTTTCGACTCGGCGGACGCCTTTCTGACGGCCTATGCGCCGGACTGGGCAGGGTGCCTGCTCTTGGATGTACGGATGCCAGGAATGAGCGGCTTGGAGCTGCAAGCCTATCTGGCGCGGGCGGACTACGGGCTGCCGGTGGTCATCATAACCGGCCACGGCGACGTGGCCATGGCCGTCAAGGCCATGCAGGCTGGCGCCCTGGACTTCATCGAGAAGCCGTTTCACGACGAGGATCTGCTGCACAGCATTCGGCGTGCACTGGAGGCAGACAGCCATACCCGGGCTCGGAGCTCTGAGCACGCGGCAGTATTGGCGCGGCTGGAAGAGCTCACTCCGCGCGAGCATGAGGTCATGGATCTTGTCGCCGCGGGCAAGTCCAATAAGGAGATTGCCGCGACTCTCGGGGTCAGTGCCAAGACCGTGGAGGCCCATCGCGCCAAGGTCATGGACAAGATGCAGGCGGCATCGCTGGCGGACCTGGTCCGCATGGCCCTTTTGGTCGGGCGCATTGGATGAGTGACCCCAGAGCTGTACCGACAGGGCGTGAGGTCTGGGCCTGGGCCCTGGTGGACTGGGGCAACTCGGCCTTCGCCACTGTGGTGATGGCGGGTTTTTTTCCGGTCTTCTTCAAGGCCTACTGGGCCGGCGAGCTCGCCCCGGCCGACAGCACCTTCTGGCTCGGCCTGGCCAACGCATTGGCGAGCCTCCTGGTAGTGATCCTGGCCCCGGCCCTGGGGGCCTTGGCGGACCAGGCCGGGGCCAAAAAGCGGTTCCTGCTCGTCTTCACCGCCCTCGGAGTGCTGTCCACCGGGGCTCTGTTCTGGGTCGCCCAGGGGCACTGGGGTCTGGCATTGGTGGTCTATGCCCTGGGACTGTTGGGCTTCTCCGGCAATAATGTCTTCTATGATGCCCTATTGGTGGACGTGGCCAGCCCGGAGCGCTACGAGCGGATTTCGTCCTTCGGCTATGCCCTGGGGTATCTCGGCGGCGGCGCGCTGTTTGCCGTCAATGTGTTTATGACGGTCAAGCCCCAATGGTTTGGCATGGCGAACGCAGCAGAGGCGGTGCGCGTCGCTTTTCTCGGGGTGGCCCTTTGGTGGGCTCTGTTCACGGTCCCTGTGGCCCTGTGGGTCCGGGAGGTCGCTGTGGTGTCGGCCGCCGACCGCCATGCCCGGCGCTGGGCTAGCGTGACGCGGGCGGCGCTGCGGCAGCTCGCCGCCACCCTGGGGCAGGTGCGGCGCCTGCCCATGACCTTTCTGTTCCTGCTCGCCTACTGGCTCTACATTGATGGGGTAGACACCATCATCCGCATGGCCGTGGACTATGGCCTGTCCATCGGGTTCGGTGCCAACGACCTCATGGCCGCCCTGCTCCTGACCCAGGCGGTGGGTTTCCCCGCAGCCCTGGCGTTCGGGCGGGTCGGTGAGCGTTGGGGGGCGAAGCGCGGCATTATGTTGTGCATCGGCGTCTACCTTCTGATGGTGGTCGGGGCCTCGCGGATGCAAGAGGTCTGGCAGTTCTACGTCCTCGCCGCGGGGATCGGGTTGGTGCAGGGCGGCATCCAGGCCCTGAGCCGGGCCCTGTTCGCCAGCCTGATCCCGCCTGGGCAGGCTGCCGAATTCTTCGGCCTGTTCAACGTCGTCGGCAAGTTCGCCGCGATTCTGGGTCCCGGTCTGGTCGCCGTCACCGCCGGGCTGACCGGCGACTCAAGGATCTCGCTGCTCCCCGTCGCCTTTCTGTTCCTCGCGGGGGCCTACCTATTGGCGCGGGTGGATGTGGCGGCCGGTCGCGAGGCTGTGGGTGCACGCGGACCATAGGCGGCAAACGCCACCCTCCCGGCGGCTGGCCAAGTGGGGGCTATGCCGCCTCACGCAGGTGATCGCCGCGGGCGCGGCACATAGGCATCCGGAATCAGGATCGTCGGGGATCGCTGGGTCGGGTCCTTGTGCGGAAAATCCATGGTGTAGTGCAGTCCACGGCTCTCCCGCCGGCGCAGGGCGGACTGGATGATGAGGTCGGCCACGTCCACCAGGTTGCGCAGTTCAAGAAGGTCATTGCTGACCCGGAAGTTACTGTAGTACTCGATGATCTCCTGGCGAAGCAGGTCCACACGGCGCTTGGCCCGCTGAAGGCGCTTGTTGGTCCGCACAATGCCGACGTAGTCCCACATGAAGCGCCTCAACTCGTCCCAGTTGTGGGCCACGACGACCTCCTCGTCGGCTGGGTGACGCGGCTCTCGTCCCAGGGCGGGATCTCGCAGGGGGCAGCCGGCTGTCGCAGTGCCTCCTCGATGTCCCGTGCGGCCAGCTCGCTGTAGACCAGGCACTCCAGCAGGGAATTGCTGGCCATACGGTTGGCCCCGTGCAGGCCGGTGTAGGCGACCTCGCCGCAGGCGTAGAGTCCCGGGATGTCGGTGCGGGCTCGGGTGTCCACCAGGACCCCGCCGCAGGTGTAGTGGGAAGCCGGTACCACGGGGATAGGTTCGCGGGTGATGTCGATCCCAAACTCCAGGCACCGGGCGTGGATGGTGGGGAAGTGCTCCTTGACGAACTCGGGCGGACGGTGGGAGATGTCGAGGTAGACGCACTCGCTGCCCAGGCGCTTCATCTCGTGGTCGATGGCGCGCGCGACGATGTCGCGCGGCGCAAGCTCTGCGCGCGGGTCAAACCGGCTCATGAAGCGGGTCCCGTCCGGGAGCAGCAGCCGCGCACCCTCGCCGCGCAGCGCCTCAGTGACCAAGAAGGACTTGGCCTTGGGGTGGTAGAGGCAGGTCGGGTGGAACTGCATGAACTCCATATTGGCGACGCGGCAGCCCGCGCGCCACGCCATGGCGATGCCGTCTCCGGTCGCAACGTCGGGGTTGCTGGTGTAGAGGTAGACCTTGTTCGCACCGCCGGTGGCTAGCACCACAGAGCGGGCACAGAAGGTCTCCACCCGGCCGCTGCGCCGGTCCAGGACATAGGCTCCGAGGGACCGCTGCGCCGCTTGCCCGAGTTTGTGCGCGGTGACGAGGTCCACCGCGATGTGATGCTCGTAGAGGGTGATATTAGGGCGGGTGCGTGCCTGGCCCTCCAGCGTGGTCTCGACGGCGCGCCCTGTGGCGTCTGCGGCATGGATCACCCGCCTGTGGGTGTGGCCGCCCTCGCGCGTCAGGTGGTAACCGCCGGCGTCCGTGGCGCTGTCGTCCCGGGTGAACTGAACCCCTTGGTCCAGCAACCAACGGATCACCGCGGGGCCGCGTTCTACCACCAGGCGCACTACCTGCGGGTCGCACAGACCGGCACCAGCCTTGAGGGTGTCCCGGACGTGCGACTCGATGGTGTCCTGACGGTCCATGACCGCGGAGATCCCGCCCTGCGCATAGAGCGTGCTGCCCTCGGTCAGTTCACGCTTAGAGATCACACCCACCGAGATGTGAGGGTCGAGTTGGAGGGCTAGGGTCAGGCCGGCGGCGCCGCTGCCAAGGATAAGGACGTCGTGCTGTTGAACGCTGGGCATGGTGGGGACCTAAGGCGATTTCTGTCAAATCATGTACCAGCTTGCTCGTCCTTTCGCCCGCCTTCGGTGTCGTGCCGGCAGTCGCATAGTTCGACTATGCTCCTGCCGACACTCCTTGAAGGCGAACGAAAATCCGTCGCAATCTGGTACATGATTCTCCGGCAATCGCCTAAGACGGGAACGTCCGGGCTTGGGTTGGGCCTGACGGGATCTGTGCCGCGGCGGCGACCTCTTCGCGTAACATAGCACGGGGCTGGGTTCTACCGGTGGCCCGCCGGGTGACGTGCATTGCCACTGGTGGGCGACTAAACTGCCGCGCCGGCTGATCTGGATCAATCGGCCGGCATTTGGCCCGCGGCGTCGGCCGCACTCGGCCGAGCCGCGCGAACTTTTGAAATGGGGTGATGTCCATGCCATCGGTAACAGGGAAGCGTACGCGGAGGGCCCTCCGGGATGTCTGAGCGAGGGCCGGATGAGGAGCTGGTGGCGCGGGCCCAGATGGGGGATAAGCGCGCCTTCGACCTCTTGGTGGTCAAGTACCAGCAGAAGGTCGCCAACCTCATCGCGCGGTACATGCGCGATTCGAGCGAGGTCCTGGACGTCACCCAGGAAGCGTTCCTCAAGGCCTATAGGGCCTTGCCCCGCTTTCGGGGAGACAGTGCCTTTTATACCTGGCTCTATCGTATCGCCATCAACACAGTCAAGAACCATCTCGTTGCGCAGGGCAGGCGGCCGCCGGGGGACGATCTGGAGGCCGAGATGGCGGAGCAGATGGACATGGGTGGTCGGCTACGCGAGCACGCCACCCCGGAGCGGGAGCTGCTCACCGACGAGATCGCCCGGACGGTGCAGGCGGCCCTCGACGATCTGCCCGACGATCTGCGCACCGCCATCGTCCTGCGTGAGATCGAAGGGATGAGCTACGAAGAGATTGCCGACGCCATGGAGTGTCCCATTGGTACAGTGCGTTCACGCATCTTTCGTGCCCGCGAGTCCATCGACAAACGTTTGCGACCCCTGCTGACCCAATAGCGAACTGCTTAGGCCCACGCGATGAAAGAACAGCAACAACAAGCCCTCTCGGCCCTTCTCGACGGCGAGCTGACCGCGGCCCAGGCCAATGGCGTGCTTGACACCTTGGAACGCGACCCGGAGCTGCGAGGCGCCTGGGAGCGATACCACCTCATCGGCGGTGCATTACGCGGCGAGCCGGTTGTCATGGCATACCGGGACGTTGCCGAAGAGACCCGCGCGCGGGTCGCGAGCGAACCCACCGTTCTCGCTCCAGCTGCTCCCCGGGCGCGGCGTCCATCGCGGCTTGCCCCTTTCGCGGGGGTGGCCCTAGCCGCATCCGCCGCTTTTCTGGCCGTTCTTGCCGTCCCGAGCCTGTTCGAGCCGGCCTCCATCCCGTCGGCGGCATCCACCATGGCACAGACGGCGGAGCATACGGCGGTTCCTGAATCCCAGGCCGCCGCATCGGAGCGCTTCCTGGTCGGGCGGCCGTTCCAGCGCTGGCATGTGGACGAGCCCGGCGTAGCGAGTAAGCTCGATCGCCTGCTGGTGAATCATCAGGAGTACGCTCCGGCGACTGGAATCAACGGCATGCTTCCCTACGCGACCCTGGTCAGCTATGACACCGGCCGCTAGCGTGGTCGGCCGGTATCTGCTGCAGCCGGCCCTCGCACTGGCCCTGGTCGGAATAGGTACCGTCGAGGCGGATCAGGCGGGGCCGGAATCTGGACCCGAAATCTCGCCGGCCGCGCACCTGGCACGCATGGCAGCGGCAGTGGTTGGCCTTACCTATGAGGGGACCCTGGTCTATCTCGCGGACAATCGCCTGGAGACGCTCTACATCGTTCATCGCGTCTCTGGCGGCGATGTCGAGGAGCGTCTGGTGTCCCTCAGCGGTCCGGTGCGAGCGGTGACGCGTCAGCGCGATGAGGTGACCTGTGTGCTGTCCGAGGCCCCCCCCATCTCGGTAAAGCGCAAGGCTGGAGTCCCAGATCTTCTGCGCACCCGCGCCATCGATCCGGCGATCCTTGCCGCTAACTATTTTGTCCACCCCTTGGGCGAGACGCGAGTGGCCGGCAGGGAGGCCGACGTGGTGGGGGTCATACCGCGGGACGACTATCGCTACGGTTACCGCTTTTACCTAGACCGGGAGACCGGGCTGCCCCTCAAGTCTGATCTGATGGGTACCGAGGGTGACCCCATCGAGCAGGTCATGTTCGCCACCTTGGAGGTTGCCCCGGCCGGGGACGCCGCGACGAACTTGCAGCATGATCAGACCCTTGTGGAGTCACGCCGGACACGGCCCGAGGCCGCCCGGACCAGGCCCGCAGAGCGCCAAGCATCGTCCTCCGACGTTCGCCCATTCTCTCCCTGGCGCTTTGGTGCCCTTCCCCCTGGTTTTGCGGTCCGTGTGCACGACAGTTGGCCGGAGGGGCCAGAGGGCAAAATCGAGCACTTCCTGGTGACGGACCACCTCGCTTCGCTGTCGGTCTTCGTCGAGGCCGAGGGGCAAGGCGGGCTCACGGGCCCAACCCGCATCGGAGCCGTACACGCTGTGGGTGGGCGGGTGGCCGGGCATCAGGTGACTGTTGTCGGACAGGTACCTGCCGAGACCGTGTCGTCGGTGCTCGCCGGCCTGCACCACGAGGAGGGAACGCCCGATGATTGAGGAGACCGGGCGGGTAATAGGGGTCGCAGGCGACTTGGCGGAGGTCGAAACCCGCCGTCAGGGGGCGTGCGGCAGCTGCTCGGCCAACGGGGCCTGCGGGACCTCATTGCTGGCGCGGTATCTCGGGCGCAAGCCCCTGCTGTTGAAGGCCCAGAACCGAGCCGGGGCGTCACCGGGGGATCTGGTGGTGGTCGGCGTACCGGAGGATGGCCTGATGCGGGCGTCCCTGGCGGCCTATCTGGTCCCATTGCTGGGACTCATTGTGGGAGGCATGGCTGGGCCTGTGTTGTTCGCATCCGGCGACGATGGCGCAAGCGCTCTAATGGCTTTTGCCGGCCTCGGCCTGGGACTGGTCTGGCTTGCGCATTTCGGCCGTGCCCACACCCGAGACCCATCCTACCGAGCCGTCATCTTGCGTCGGGTTTCCGAGCCCAGTGTCGCTGTTCCGTTACCCGGCGGTCGGCCTGGAAAGGTGGCGCCGGGCTCCGACTCCGTATCCTGAGATGCGGGACCGGTCCGGCCATCCGCGCGGCCGACGTGGCCTGACCGTCTCGTTCCGACTGACAATTTAGAGGACTCCCCATGCGAATCTCGCAAGTTCTGGTGGCCGCTGTCTTGATGGCTACCTGCATCGTGGCTGGGCCGATTGCGGTCCAGGCAAGCAGCCTGCCCGAGTTCACGACCCTGGTCGAGGCCCAGGGGCCGTCGGTGGTCAACATCAGCACCAGGCAGACCCACAGCAAGGGGCGCCTTCCGCACGGATTCGAGGTGCCGGACCTTCCCGAGGGGAACCCGCTGAACGAGTTCCTGCGCCGCTACTTCGGCGACGAAGGGGAGGCACCGGACGACGAGACCCTGGCACGATCTCTGGGCTCCGGATTCATCATCTCCAGCGATGGTTACATCCTGACCAACCATCACGTGGTGGACGCCGCGGACGAGGTCATCGTGCGCACCCACGACCGGCGGGAGTTCGTCGCCACGGTGGTGGGTTCGGACAAACGCAGCGATACCGCGCTGCTCAAGGTCGATGCGAGCGACCTACCGACGGCCAAGTTGGGCTCTGGTAAGGATCTCAAAGTTGGCGAGTGGGTCCTGGCCATCGGCTCGCCCTTCGGTTTCGAGCACTCGGCGACCGCCGGCATCGTCAGTGCCACCGGGCGCAGCCTTCCGAGTGAGAACTATGTCCCCTTCATTCAGACCGACGTCGCCATTAACCCCGGCAACTCGGGCGGACCGCTCTTCAACCTCGACGGTGAAGTGGTGGGGGTCAACTCCCAGATCTACAGCCGGACCGGGGGCTTCATGGGGCTGTCCTTCGCCATCCCCATCGAGGTCGCCATGGACGCCGTGGAACAGCTCAAGACCAAAGGGCGCGTGAGCCGGGGCTGGCTGGGGGTTCTGATCCAGGACGTGACTCGCGACCTTGCCGAGACGTTCGGCATGAAGCAGCCCATCGGGGCCCTGGTCGCACAGGTCCTGCCCGGGAGCCCGGCGGAAAAGGCGGGGTTCGAGCCGGGCGACGTCATCCTCAAGTACGATGGGACCGAGGTCGGCGCCTCCAGCACCCTGCCGCAACTGGTCGGGGTCACCCGGGTGGGACAGTCGGCTAAGGTCGAGGTCCTACGGAGGGGGCGTCCGCGCGAACTGACGGTGATGATCGGCGAGCTCCCCGAGGAGGACGAGATCGCGGGTAAGCCCGGGCCGCGGGAACCGGCGGCAGCCAATCGTCTGGGCCTGGTGGTACGTGACCTGACCCCGGAACAGCGCGAGCAAACGGAGATCGCAAAGGGCGGCGTTCTGGTGGAGGACGTCAAGCCAGGTCCGGCCGAGCAAGTCGGCATCCGATCGGGGGACGTGGTGCTGATGCTCGACAACCAGGCGGTGACCGATGCCCGGCAGTTCAAGGAGTTGGTGGAGGCTATCCCGCCCGGGCGCTCCGTGGCCATGTTGGTCCAGCGAGGCGGCGGGCGAATGTTCTATGCGTTGAAAGTGCCCAAAGCGTAGCGGCAACTGGCGGTGGTCCGGTGGCGGGGTGGCAGACATCGAATCTCGCACCCCGCCGCCTCCTTCCCCGCCTGACGGGACTCCCCGGTTAACCCAGCCCGCGACCGTTCTGGTATGATCCCGGCCGCTGCTGTGGCGCGGGACCCAAAGCCACTGCCTGCAAGTCCTTGCCTCCACGCCGCCCGCAGGGCCCGAATCCCACCCTGTTCGGGCCCTGCGTCCTGCCCGCCCATTGGTTTCCCACGATCTGCCCCAGATGACCGACCTCAGCCGAATCCGCAACTTTTCGATCATCGCCCACATCGACCACGGCAAGTCCACCATCGCCGACCGCTTTATCCAGACCTGCGGGGGTCTCGATCTGCGGGAGATGTCGGCACAAGTGCTGGACTCCATGGACCTGGAGCGGGAACGGGGCATCACCATCAAGGCCCAGAGCGTTACCCTGGACTACAAGGCGAGGAACGGCCAGACCTACCACCTCAACTTCATCGACACCCCGGGGCACGTGGACTTCTCCTACGAGGTATCGCGTTCGCTCGCCGCCTGCGAGGGGGCGCTCCTGGTCGTGGACGCTGCCCAGGGGGTCGAGGCCCAGAGCGTGGCCAACTGCTACACGGCCATCGAGCAGGGGCTCGAGGTCCTGCCGGTCCTGAACAAGATCGACCTGCCCTCGGCGGACCCGGACAAGGTGATCACCGAGATCGAAGAGATCATTGGCATCGATGCCAGTCATGCCCTGCGGGTGAGCGCCAAGACGGGGGAGGGCATCCCGGATCTTTTGGAGGCCCTGATCGAGCACATCCCCGCCCCCAAGGGGGATGCGGAGGCCCCGCTGCAGGCCCTGATCATCGACTCCTGGTTCGATTCCTACGTCGGTGTGGTATCACTGATCCGCGTCATGCAGGGCGAGATCAATAAGCGTGACAAGATCCTGATGATGTCCACCGGGCGCAGCCACCAGGCGGACAACGTGGGCGTATTCACGCCCAAGAAGACGGAACGCCTGCGACTGGGTCCCGGCGAGGTCGGCTACCTCATCGCCGGAATCAAGGAGATCGACGGTGCTCCCGTGGGGGACACCATCACCCGCGCCGACCGCCCCGGCCACCGAGCGGCTTCCAGGTTTCCGACAGGTCCAGCCCCGGGTCTTCGCCGGGCTCTACCCGGTGGACACCGACGCCTACGAGGAACTGCGCGACGCCCTGGCGAAGCTGCGCCTCAACGACGCCTCCCTGTTCTACGAGCCCGAGACCTCCCAGGCCCTGGGCTTCGGATTCCGTTGCGGCTTCCTCGGCATGCTGCACATGGAGATCGTGCAGGAGCGCCTGGAGCGCGAATACGACCTCGATCTCATCACCACGGCCCCGACGGTCATCTATGAGGTCCTGCGTAACGACGGCACCATCGTCATGGTCGACAACCCGGCGAATCTGCCGGAGACGAGCAAGGTCAGCGAGGTCCGCGAACCCATTATCGAGGCCCACATCCTCGTCCCCCAGGAGCACCTGGGCGGGGTCATCAATTTGTGCATCGAGAAACGCGGGGTCCAGAAGAAGCTCCACTACGTGGGGGGCCAGGTCCAGGTCAGCTATGAGTTGCCCATGGCGGAAGTGGTGTTGGACTTCTTCGACCGCCTGAAATCCGCCACCCGCGGCTTCGCCTCCTTCGAATACGAATTCAAGCGCTTCCAGGCTGCCGCCCTGGTCAAGTTCGATCTGCTGATCAATGGCGAGCCGGTGGACGCCCTCTCCGTGATCGTTCACCGCGACCATGCTCAGTCCCGCGGTCGGGATCTGACCGATCGCATGAAGGATCTGATCCCGAGGCAGATGTTCGAGGTTGCAATCCAGGCCGCCATTGGCAGCAAAGTCATCGCCCGCAGCACCGTCAAGGCCCTGCGCAAGAACGTCACCGCCAAGTGCTACGGCGGCGACGCCACGCGCAAGCGCAAGCTCCTGGAGAAGCAGAAGGCCGGAAAGCGGCGCATGAAGCAGGTCGGGCGGGTGGAAATTCCCCAGGAGGCATTTCTTGCCGTGCTTCAGGTCGGCAAGGATAATTGACCGTCTAACCGATCAGCCCCCGAATCGTCGCCCGAGACGATCGACCACACCCAAATCACCGTCCGCGCCGACCCGCGCGGACCGCCCCAAGACACCCTTACAGACGATGAGCGGACGATCCAGCCCATGAGCTTTAATTTTCCTGCCTTGCTCGTGCTCGCCACCCTCGTGACGGGCGCTATCTGGCTCTTGGACGCCGTCCTGCTCGCTCCCCGTCGGCGGCGTCTCGCGGAGGCGGGCGCCGGCCCCGCCGGGACTGCCCATGAGCCGATGGTGGTGGAGTACGCCCGGTCCTTCTTCCCGGTGATTCTGGCAGTGCTCTTGCTGCGTTCCTTCCTGGTGGAGCCATTTCGCATTCCCTCGGGGTCCATGATGCCGACCCTTTTGGTGGGCGACTTCATCCTCGTCAACAAATATGCCTACGGGTTGCGGCTCCCGGTGCTGGACACCAAGTTCTTCGACGTCGGCAACCCCGAGCGCGGCGACGTGGTCGTCTTCCGATTTCCCATGGACCCGTCCACGGACTACATCAAGCGTCTGGTGGGCATCCCCGGGGACCGCATCGAGTACCGTGACAAGACCCTGTTCGTGAACGGCCAGCCGATGCCGCAGGTGCCCGACGGCCGGTATGTGGGGGTCGGCTCGGGCGCGGGTCAGACGGGCTACCTCATCGCAGAGGAGGGCATCACCGGCCGCGACCACGCCATCCTGATCAACCCCATGGCTCCCGACCTCCCTCCGGGTTGTCGAGTGCTGGCCAACGGGCCCATCACCGTCCCGCCGGGGCACTACTTTGCCATGGGGGACAACCGCGACAACAGCAACGACAGCCGGTGCTGGGGTCTGGTCCCCGACCACAATCTTGTGGGCAAGGCCTTTGCCATCTGGATGCATTGGGACGGACAACGCGACGGCTTTCCGATTGAATGGGAACGGCTGGGTAAGTTGGTCAACTAGCGGTGGATGCGACATCATGAACAGCTTTATGCGGCGGCAACGCGGATTGGGGATGATTGGGGTCATGGCTTGGCTAGCGGTCGGGGCTCTGGTGCTCACCGTGGTGTTCAAGCTTGGACCTGAATATATGGAATACTTGACCGTCAAGTCGGCGATGAACGCCGTGTCAGAGGATACGGAGTTGAAGGGCAAGGGCCGGGCGGAGATCATGTCCAAACTCAGCAGTCGGCTCGAGATAAACAATGTCCGCGGGCTGCCGCCCCAGACGTTTAGCGTCGAGCAGAAGGATTCCGCATGGAAGCTGGTTGCGGACTATGAGGTACGGGTGCACCTCTTCTTCAACATCGATGCCGTGTTGTCTTTCAACTATCAGGCTACCCTACCGCGCCAGTGACCCCCGATTTGCAGCGCCTGTCCCGTTCCCTGGGTCGACCGGGTCTCAGCGAGGGTCTCCTTCGGCAGGCGCTGACCCATCGCAGCGCGGGGGGAGACAACAACGAGCGCCTGGAATTCTTGGGAGATGCCCTGCTCGGTTTCGTCATTGCCCAGGCGCTTTGGGAACGCTTTCCGGCGGCGGACGAAGGGCACCTTAGCCGCATGCGGGCCACCCTAGTTAAGCAGGAATCTCTCGCGCACCTCGCCCGCAGCCTGTCACTGGGGGACTACCTTCGGCTCGGGGCGGGGGAGACGCGCACCGGGGGTCATGCGCGGGACTCTATCCTCGCGGACGCGGTCGAGGCCCTGCTCGCCGCGGTCTATCTCGACGAGGGGTTCGAGGCGGCACGGGGCGTCATCCTCGCCGTGTTCGGCCCCTTGCTGGACGGCCTTTCCTCCGGTGCCTGGGGAAAGGACCCAAAGACCCGCCTTCAGGAGATTCTCCAGTCGCGCCGGAGGCCGCTACCCGAATATCAGGTCACCGAGATTTCCGGCACCCAGCATGCGCAGGTCTTCCGGGTGCGTTGCATGCTCCCCGACGATGGCACCGTGAGCTTAGGCGACGGAACCAGCCGGCGGAGGGCAGAGCAACAGGCCGCGGAAACCCTGCTGAAACTCCTGGAGGGCGCCCGCGATGCCTAATCGCTCCGGGACTGTGGCCATCGTCGGCCGGCCCAACGTCGGCAAGTCCACCTTGCTCAACCGCATCCTTGGGCAGAAGCTGGTCATCACCTGCCATAAGGCGCAGACCACCCGCCATGCGGTTCTCGGCATCAAGACGCGCGAGGAAGGACAGATGGTCTTTCTCGATACCCCAGGCATTCACGAGCGCGGGGACAGCGCGCTGAACCGCTACCTCAACCGCGCCGCACGGGCTGCCATGGCCGACGTGGACCTGGCGCTCTTCGTGGTTGAGGCCATGCGTTGGACCGACGAGGATGCCAAGGCCTTGGCCGCCATCGTCGCAGAGGGGGTTACGACCATCGCCGTCGTCAACAAGGTCGATGCGGTCAAAGACAAACCGCGCCTGCTGCCCTATCTCCAAGAGCTTGGGGCCCGCCACCCATTCCTCGCAGTGGTGCCGGTCTCGGCCGCTTCAGGGACTCAGGTCGAGGACCTGGAGCTGGCAGTCCTTGCCGCCTTGCCGGAACACGAGAACACCTACCCAGAGGAGCAGATCACCGATCGGTCGGAGCGATTCTTCGCCGCCGAGCTGTTGCGCGAGCAGCTCATGCAGCGCTACGGCGAGGAGCTGCCCTACCAGACCACGGTGCAGATCGAGCGCTTCGAAGACGAGGGGGGGCGCTACCGCATCCACGCCCTGATCTGGGTGCAGCGGCCGGGGCAGAAGGCCATCGTCATCGGCAGCCGCGGGGAGGCGCTCAAGGCCGCCGCCACGCAGGCCCGCCTGGAGATGCAGAAGCTCTTCGGCTGCCCGGTGCACCTGGAGGTCTGGGTCAAGGTCAAGAAGAGCTGGTCCAGCGACGAGGCGGCCCTGGCGATGCTGGGGTATGGCGACCAGTGAGTCGCGGCCCTGCTGAGCCCGGCTGAATCCGCGGGCAGGTCTGCGCCTTGCACAGCAGAGATCGGCTCGAACAGGCCTTTGTCCTGCATCGGCGGGACTATGCCAACACCAGCCTGCTGCTGGAGATCTTCTCCGGCACCCACGGACGCTTTCCGGCCATCGCCAAGGGGGCGAAGCGGGGACGCGCGCCCTCCGCGGCCCTGCTCCAGCCCTTCACCCCCCTCTGGCTGAGCTGGAGCGGGCGCGGCGAGGTGCGCACCCTGGCGCGGGTGGAGGCGGCCGGCGGTGCCCTGACCCTGTCCGGCAAGGCCCTGTTTTGCGGCTTCTACCTCAACGAGCTGCTGATGCGCCTCCTCGGGCGCAACGATCCGCACGAGGACCTGTTCGCCTTCTATCACGCCGCCCTGACCCGACTCGCTCAGGGGACGGACCTGGACAGTCCCCTGCGCCAGTTCGAGCTGCGCCTCTTGCAGGATGCCGGCTATGCCCTGGATCTTGAGCGGGAGTGGGATACAGCTCACCTCGTCGTGGCGGGCCGACCCTACGTCTACGAGCCGGAACGGGGGATGCGCGCCGCCGTCGGACCGAGGAGGGGCCGCTGGTGTGCGGGGAGACCCTCTTGGCCCTGGCCGCCGGAGAGCCCCTGACCGGTGGCTTGGCGCGGGAGGCTCGGGGCTTGATGCGGGCCGCCCTGGCGCCCTATCTTGGGACGCGCCCGCTGAAGAGCAGGGAGTTGTTCCAGCAGTGGGGCCGGGCGCCCGAGAACGTCAGTCTGTCCGCGAATGACCGCGATCGAGGAGCCATCCATGTCACAAGTGCGCATCCGACGAGATCCTGCTCGGGGTCAACATCGACCACGTCGCGACCATTCGCCAGGCCCGCGGTACCCGTTACCCGGAGCCGATTCAGGCGGCGCTGGTGGCGGAGCAGGCCGGGGCCGACGGCATCACCCTGCACCTGCGCGAGGACCGCCGGCACATCCAGGAGCGCGACGTCGAGCTGTTCCGGGACGCCCTCCAGACCCGGATGAACCTGGAGCTGGCAGCGACCCCCGCGATGGTCGCCATCGCCTGCCGGGTTCGCCCCGCCGATTGCTGCCTGGTCCCCGAGCGGCGCGAGGAGCTCACCACCGAGGGCGGGCTCGATGTGGTTGCCCAACGCAGCCAGTTGACTGACGTCTGCGCTGCCTTGGCGGAAGCGGGGGTCCGGGTCTCGCTCTTCATCGACCCCGATCCCGCCCAGATCGAGGCATCCAAAGGGGTTGGCGCACCCGTGGTGGAGATCCATACCGGGCACTATGCCGATGCGACCAGTTGTGCGCCCCGCGCTCAGGAACTGGGGCGTATCCGTCGCGCCGTGGAATTGGGGCTCGGGTTGGGTCTGCAGGTGAACGCCGGTCACGGGCTCGACTACCACAATGTGAAGGCGATTGCCGCCATCCCCGGGGTACGCGAGCTGAACATCGGGCACGCCATCATTGCCCGGGCCATCTTCTCCGGGCTGGACCTTGCGGTGCGGGACATGAAACGGATAATGTCCGCCGCGGTGCAGTTGGGTGGGGGCAGTAGTCGGACCGAAACGCCGCCTCGCCTGAAACCTCATTGAGTCGTCCGCGTTCCTTGCCCCTTCCCCCTCCAGACCGCGAAGGTCCAACTGCATCGGAGCCAAAACCAGTGGTATCGAACACCTGTTTTCGCCGCGTTCCATTGGCGACCGTCCGGGACAGCGGACGTCTCCGCTGGCCGCAAACGGCTCGTTCGCCTGCTCGGCATGGCCGCGTTCGGAGCGGCAGTCGCCGCGAATCCAGCCTTCGCAGCCGACAAGATCGCGCCGAACGCTGAAGGCCTGGCTGCGGTAAGCAGCACGGCAACGGCCTCCGCGAAACGAGGTCCGACCAAGCTCACCCTCGGGCTCGACACGCTAGTCGGCCGAGTATCGGGCCTATGCGCAAGCGGTGTCGAGCCGCGCCGTCCCCGCGGGTACCTTCGTCTCGACCAAAGACCATGGCAGGGTGAGCGGGGACGACCGTGGTCATCGACGCGGTCGCCGCGGACGATCCCCAGGCCCTGCAGGCCAGCCTGGAGGCCCTCGGTGCTGAGGTGACTGCCGTCGCCGGGCGCCTCGTCTCCGCTCGGCTGCCGCTGGACCAGCTTCCGGCGCTTGATGGCGTCGAGGCCCTGAAGTTCGCCCGCCCGGCGCTGGCTCGTCACCCGCACCGGCTCGGTGACCAGTCAGGGGGACGAGGCGCAAGGCTCGGACCTGGCCCGAGCTGAGCTTCGGCGTTGACGGCGCAGGCTCTACCGTCGGCGTGCTCTCCGACAGTTTCGACTGCCTCGGCGGCTATGCCGCGGACGTGAGCACGATGACCTGCCGGCCGGCGTCGACGTTCTCGCCGACAGCGACTGTCCGGGCAGTCGACGAGGGCCGTGCCATGGCCCAGATCGTCTACGACGTGGCCCCCGGTGCTGGGCTGGCCTTCCACACGGCCTTCAACGGCGAGGCCGACTTCGCCCAAGGGATCCTGGACCTCGCCGCCGCCGGCTCCACCATCATCGTGGACGATGTCTTCTACTTTGCCGAGCCCATGTTCCAGGACGGCGTCATCGCCCAGGCCGTGGATGCCAGGTAAAGGCCGTGGGGATCCCCTACTTCTCGTCAGCCGGCAACTCCGGCCGACAGGCCTACGAGGCGGCGTTCAATGGCTCCGGTTTGACCGGTCCAGTCGGCGGCGAGCTGCATGACTTCGACCCCGGACCAGGCGTGGACACCCGCCTCACGATCCAGCAGAAGGGACCACCACCTACGTCATGCAGTGGCAGGACCCGTTCTTTTCGGTGAGCGGCGCCCCAGGTGCGGCCACGGACCTGGACATCTGCGTTTACTCCCCAGTCGGGGCGGCAGCTCCGTTCGGTTGCTCCGCCGCCATACAACATCGGCGACGACCCGATCGAGATTGCCAGCCTAACCGGCACCGGAATCCTCGGAATCTCCATCGAGCGGTGGTCGGGTCCCGCTCCCAACCCGGTCAAGTTGGTCGATGTACGGCAGCATCGAATTCGTCGATACCTACGCCGGGACCAATGCCGGCACCGTCTCTGGTCACGCGAACGCGGCGGGCGCCAACGCGGTCGGGGCCTCGGCCTACTTCCTCACCCCGGCCTTTGGCGAGGACCCGCCGGAGCTGAACTCCTACTCGTCCGCGGGCAATACGCCAATCCTGTTCGACACGGCGGGCAATCCGACCAAGTCGGATCCGGCAGAAGCCCGAGTTCACCGCCCCGGACGGCGGCAACAACACCTTCTTCGGCAGCGACTACGAGTCCGACGGCTGGCCGAACTTCTTCGGCACCTCCGCCGCAGCGCCTCACGCCGCGGGCGTGGCCGCCCTCATGCGCGAGATCATCCCCGGCCTTGACACCGCCTACGTCACTCGGCGCTTCCAGAACACCGCCGTCGACATCCTGAACCGCAGTTCCGGCGACCGCGCGTCCCTCGGCGCCGGTTATGACAATGACAGCGGTGCCGGCCTGATCAATGCCCAGGACGCTCTGGCCGCCATCGGCCCCGACCTGATCGGCGTCTGGCGCCCGAGCACACGCAGCTTCCTCCTGGACAGCAACGGCAGCTACACCTGGGACGGGACGGCGGGCAGCGATACGCTCACCGCCCCCTTCGGCGTCAGCACCGACCTGCCGGTGACCGGCGACTGGAACGGCGACGGCAAGGACGAGATCGGCGTCTGGCGCCCGAGCACCCGCAAGTTCCTCCTCGACAGCAACGGCAGCTAACACCTGGAACGGCACGGCCGGCGGCGATACATTGACGCCGCTTCGGCGTCAGCACCGACCTGCCCGTGGCCGGCGACTGGAACGGCGACGGCAACGACGAGATCGGCGTCTGGCGCCCGAGCACCCGCACGTTCCTGCCTGGACGTCAACGGCAACAACACCTGGGACGGGACTGCCGGCGGCGATACGTTGACAGCGCCCTTTGGCGTCAGCACCGATCTGCCCGTGACCGGCGACTGGAACGGCGACGGCAAGGACGAGATCGGCGTCTGGCGCCCGAGCACCCGCAGGTTCCTGCTGGACAGTAACGGAAACAACACCTGGGACGGAACGGCGGGCGGTGACACACTGACAGCGCGCTTTGGCGTCAGCACCGATCTGCCCGTGACCGGCGACTGGAACGGCGACGGCAAGGACGAGGTCGGCGTCCGGCGCCCGAGCACGCGGGAGTTCCTGCTGGACAGCAACGGGAACAACACCTGGGATGGGGCGGCGGGCGGCGATACGCTTACTAGCTCGTTTGGGCTAGGCACTGACCTGCCGGTGTCCGGGCGCTGGTAGACCATGTTGGGTGGCGGTTTGGTAGGGCGGGGGTGTTGCATATGCGCACAGTGTGATTTCGGGCGAGTTGTCCGTGGCGGCCCTCGCGCGCTGCGGCCTCTGATTGACAGCGCACCACCCGGCGCCGGTCTTCATGAACACTACTGACGACGTGGGCCAATCTTCCGTCCGCTACCCTGATGACCCATCCCTCCCGTTTGTCAGTCGTGCACCACCGTGCCTTCGCGGCTTCCACACGGCACGGCGAAGGCCCAACCTCTGCGGGGTCGAAACGCGTTGATCGGGACCTTTGATGCCCACGAAAGGCTCGTTTCTAGGTTCTTCCTGACCTCTGTATGCGGGCCACTGGCGTGAGGCCGTCGCAGATGCCGGGTCTCACGGCATTAGCCATCACGCTCGGCGCGGCGGTCGGCGCGAGTCCCATTCTCGCGGAAGACCTCCTCGAGTTGAAAGGCGCCGGACTCGCCCCAGGAGGCAGCATCGCCACTCCACCTGCGAGGCGTAGCCAGACCAAGCTCACCATGGGACTCGATACCCTGTCCGCCGAGTATCAAGCGTACAGGCAGGCAGTCGCGAACGGCACGGCCAAGGCAGGTACCTTCGCCACCGAGAACACCATGGCAACGGTGATCGGGGACGCCGTGGTGATCGATGCTGTCGCGGCCGACGCTCCTCAGGACCTCAAAGCCGCGCTGGAGGCGCTCGGCGCCGAGGTGACCGCCGTGGCCGGACGTATCGTCTCCGCCCGCCTGCCATTGGATAAGGTTCCCGAGTTGGAGGATGTTCGTGCGCTGCAGTTTGCCCGCCCGGCGGTTGCACGCAACAATACCGGGGCCATAGCCAGCCCAAACGACAAGGAAGCCGGAGCGAAGCCGGTTGGCCCCCGGTAGGCGTAGAGCGCGGGCCTGCGGCCGTTGCGGCCAAGGGGCAGTTTGGTCCCGCGGCCGCGGAGGCCGTATGCGGGCGCATTCCCCACGCCGTCAAGGCCAGCTCGCGCATGAGCCACGGCATCAGCACCGGCACGCCGTTGGTCGGGTCTGGTAGCCTCGGGGTAAGTAGGCAGGGCGGATATGCCTGCCGTGATCGCGATACCTGATGCCAGGTTGCTGCTGGATGGCGGCAGGTTTGCACCTCAAACCGGCATTGCGGCCTATTGATCCCCCTCCTCGTATCTGTAACCGACCCCATAGACGGAGTGGACCAGCTGGCGCCCAGGCATAACCTCCGTGAGCTTTCGGCGGAGCTTCTTCACGTGGCTGTCGATGGTGCGGTCGGAGACGATACGCTGGTCGCGGTAGATTCGCTCCATGAGATGGTCGCGGGGAAAGATGCGCCCAGGCGCGGCGTGCAGCGTTTGCAACAGGGCAAACTCCACCGCCGTCAGCTCGATCTCTCGGCCATCGGCGGCGCGGACCCGTAGGGTGTTGGGATTCAGGTGCAGCAGCGCGGCCTCCGGCGGGCTGGTCGGGTTGCGACGCCGCAGTACGGCCTTGACCCGCGCCACCACCTCGCGCGGGCTGTAGGGCTTGCAGACGTAGTCGTCGGCGCCCAGTTCCAGGCCCAGCAGGCGGTCGATCTCCTCGATCCGCGCCGTGGTCATGATGATGGGGACATCTTGCCCCGCTCCCCGCAGGGCCCGGCAGATATCGAGCCCGTCACGGCCCGGCAGCATCAGGTCCAGCAGGATCAGGGCAGGTGCATGGGTGCGCACCCATTCGACCACCTCCCGCCCGTCGCTGATGCGGTGGGTGGAGAACCCCGCCACCGCGAGGTAGTCGGCCAGCAGACGGCCAAGCCTGTCCTCGTCCTCGACGATCAGGATGGGCGCGGTCCGGGCTTGGTTCATGGGTCACGCACTCCCCGCAGGGGCAGGTCGATATGGATCCAGAGCCCACCCTGGGGCGCTGGGCGTGCCTCGATGCGGCCCCCATGGGCCTCGCAGATATTGCGAGCGATCGCGAGCCCGAGCCCTGCGCCGCCGGTATCTCGGGATCGGGATCCCTCCACCCGGTAGAGCCGCTCGAATAGCCGAGGCAGGGCATCCTCAGAGACCCCGGGCGGGCTGTCTTGGAAATCGACGCCGATACCAGGCCCCGATCCGCTCCAGAATCACGGTGAGGCCGCCGCCGCGATCCGTGTACCTTAGGCTGTTGCGCAGCAGGTTGCGGAAGAGCTGGGACAGACGCTGTGCATCCCCCAGGAGGCGGACGGGTTGGCCGAGGCGGTCGTCCAGGGTCAGGCTAAGTCCCGCATCGGCGAACCTGGGCTGGTAGGCCTCACAGTCGTCGGCCAGGACCTGTACCGGGTCCATCTCCGCCTTGTGGTAGCTCTGAGCCCCCAGGTCGGTCATGGACAGGTCGTAAAGGTCATCCACCAGTCGGCCCAGCCGCAGCGCATCTCCATGCAGGGCGTCCACGGCGGCGCGATCCAGGGAGCGGACCCCGTCCTGCAGAGCCTCCAGCTCTGCACGCAGCAGGGCGAGCGGGGTGCGCAGCTCGTGCGAGATGTCCGCCACCCAACGTCGCCGGGCCTGCTCGTTGGCTTCGAGGGTCTCCGCCAGGGTATTGATGTCGCGTCCGAGCCGGCCGAGCTCGTCGTCGCCGGTGGTTGCCACCCGGGCCCCGAGGTCTCCGCCAGCGAGACGTCTGGCGGTCTCCTGGAAGCCCTGGACGGGTCTCATCAGGCGACGGCTCAGGGCGAAGGCAACCAAGGCGCTGAGCCCGATCATGCCGAGGGCGATGAGCACGAGGGCACGGGCGTGCCGGGTCTGAAACTGGATCTCCCCCAGGTCTGCGGCAGACGGTCCCGGCAGCTGGGCGAGCTCACCGATCTTGACCCCGTCGATCTCCACGGGGAAGCGGCTGGTCCCGGGGAGGAGCTGGGGCCGCCCGTAAACGATATCGCCGGCTGCGTCCAGTAGCATCAGGCGCAGCTCCACGGGCTGGGGCGTGGCGTCCGCCGGCAGCGGCCCCAGTGCCCGCGCAGGGGGCCAGACGCCTGGCTGCAATAGGTCGCGCTGGCGCCAATGCGGGCCCCGACCTTGTCCCGGCACGCGTGCCCCCATGCCGGGGCCAGCACCGCCCTCGCGCCCGAACAGCGTGGCGACCCATAGTCGGCGGTCGCTGCGTAGTAGTTCCCAACTTCCATCGCGGCGATAGACCTCTGCCAGGCGCTCGGCAATGGCAGCGATCTGACGCTGTTCACGTCCCTGGACCAGCTCGACCAGGCCCCGCTCGAAGGTCCAGGTCATGAAGGCGAGCATGGCCGCTACCAGCAGGGTTCCGGTCCCGAGCAGGGCGAGGAAGAGCTTGGTGCGGATCGAGAGGGTCATGAGGGGCGGCTGGGTCAGCGCAAGCCGAAGGCATCGTGGATGAGGGCGCGGATGGTTTCTCCTTGACGCTCGATATCGGCGGTCAGGGCAAACTGGGTGAGGGCTTTGGCCAGGTTCTCACCCCGGGCCCGCACCCGGAAGTAGCGGTCCCCCGCGAGGTGGTCGCTGAGGAAGCGCACGCCGAGCTCGAAGGGGATGAGGCGAACCCCGTCATAAAGGGCCGCCACGTCCGCTGGGCCCAGAATGTCTTGGGTCTCCTGAGCGTAGCCGGCGAGGATGGGTCGGCAGACGTCAAGATCGAAGCGCGCCCCCGCCTCCGCCAGGGCAGACTCCCCCTGGCGGTTGCAGCAGGAGCGCAAGCAGTCGCCCAGGTCGTGCTGGACCAGTCCCGGCTGGACGGTGTCCAGATCGATGAGCCCGAGGGCCCGGCCGTCCCCCCGGTGGAAGAGGATATTGTCGAGCTTGGGGTCCCCGTGGGTGACGCGGAGCGGGATCTGCCCGGCCCGGAACGCGCTATCCAAGGCCCCGGCCAGGCCGCGGCGGCGCTCGATCTCCACCAGGCAATGGGTCAGGTCCGCGCCCACAGGGCTCTGGGGATGTTCCGCCAGGACGCGGTCGAGCTGTGCCAGGTAGCCCTGGGTGACGTGGAATCCCGGTAGCGTCACGGCCAGCAGGCTCGGGTCAAGGTCCGCCACCAGGCGGTGGAAACGTCCGAGTGCGAAGCCGACCTCAAACCCCTGGGCCTGGGTCTCGACCCGTGGCAGGTTCACCGCGTCGGGGATACGCTCCATGAGCCGCCAGAGGTTGCCGTCGGAATCGACAGCGAAGCCGGCCCCGTCGCGCCGAGGGATCGGTGCTGGGATTGCGATCCCCGGGCTGGGCTGGCGCGCGAGGTGTCGGGCCAAGACGCCCAGGTTGGCCATGATGCGCTCGGGGCGCGGAAAGACCTGCCCATTGATCCGTTGCAAGACGTAGCGAGCGGCGTCTGTGTCCAGCGCGAAGGTGGCGTTGATCAGCCCCTGGCCCAGCGGCGCGACTGAGATCGGCGTACCTGCGATGGCAAACCCCTCCGCCAGGGCAAGCAAGGTCGCGGCGTCGTACAATTCCGGCTCTTTCGCGGTCATGCGTTGACTATAACGACTCGGATCCGGACAGGCAGACGATGGCGAACTTCAACGACAGGGTCTTCGTGTTCAATGGAGCGACTTTAGAGGCGGCCCTGGAGGACTGGACGGCGGAGCAGATCGCCGCCTATCCCCACCGGGAGGAGCTGATCCGCGTCACTGCCCTTGCCATGCGTGACTTCATGTCCTCATCCCAGGTGACTCGGCACAAGATGACCATCTCCGGGAAACCGACGGGCTCAGACGCAGACGGCCCCTGACCGCTTGACCGCGAATGGGGGAGGGCCCTTGTCTGCGTGACTATTTGAGTGCGGTGGCAATCGCCAGGTTGGGGACGAGGTCTCGGGCCTTCAGCCCCCGGTCACAGGAGGGAAGAAGGCCACCTCGTCGCCGTCTGCGACCGGGGTTTCCCCGCACGCCAGCTCCTGGTTGACAGCGGCGAGCACAGACTGGTCAACGCCAAATGCGTCGGCCCAGGTGCCCCCGCGCCGACGCAGTGTCTTGGCGAGGTCCGCCACGGTAGCCGAATCGGGTCCGCTGGGAATTTCCTCCCCAGCCGTGCCGACTTGCTCACGCAGTCGAGCGAAGTAAAGAATGTGGATCATCGGAGCAATTCGCTGAAGGGAATGAAGGGGAGGGTGTCCCCGCGGCGCAGGACCCGGCCTTCTGTGATGACGGCCAAACCGTTGGCCCAGGTCACAGACGACAGAACTCCAGAGGAACGGCTAGGGTGGACCTGGACCTCCAGGTCGCCCTCCGGCCCCATCTCGAGGCGAGCGCGGTGAAGCTCGCGGCGCGTGTCTGGCCTGGGCCAATCGAAGCCCGCGCGCACCCTCAGGGCCGGTGGCCGCACCGATCCGCTAACACCCTGCTGGAGCAGGATGAAGGGCCTTGCGAAAAGACAGGCGGTGACGAACAAGGAGACCGGGTTTCCGGGGCTGCCGATGAAGGGCGTCCCGGCCACGTACCCGAAGGCGAGGGGCTTGCCCGGACGCATGGCGATCTGCCAAAGCTCCAGGGTCCCCAGGTGCTCAACCGCGGGCTTGACGTGATCCTCCTCACCCACCGACACCCCGCCGCTGGCCAGGATCAGATCGGCCTGGGCGGCCGCCTCGGACAGGGCGCCAATGGTGGAATCCAGGGTGTCCGGGACGATGCCGAGGTCGACGACCTCGCAGCCCAGGGCAGCGACCAGGGCGCACAGGGTATAACGGTTGGAATTGTAGATCTGGCCTGGACCCAAGGGCTCGCCGGGGTCGACCAGCTCATCTCCGCTGGAGAGTACCGCCACCCGCACGCGGCGAAAGACCGCTAGATCAGCGACGCCGATGGAGGCGGCGAGTCCCAAGTGTTGCGGGTCCAGGCGAACGCCGGCCGGGATCACCTCGGCGCCCGGGCGGATGTCCTCCCCGGCGAGCCGGATATTGACACCTGGGGCGATGCCGGCCGGGACCTCGACCCAACTGCCGGTGGCGTCCTGCGTGCAGACCTCCTGCATCACCACGGCATCGGCACCCGGCGGGATGGGGGCGCCGGTGAAGATACGGGCCGCGGTGCCTGGGGCGAGGGCCAGGCCGCGCTGGCCGGCCGGAATGCGCTGGGCGACCCTCAGCCTGGCCCCGTCGCTGCCGAGGTCCACCGAACGCAGGGCATAACCGTCCATGGCGCTGTTGTCCCAGGGCGGGACGGCGATCGGGCTGACCAGGGGCGCGGCCAGGACCCGACCCAGACCCGCGAGGAGCGGGACCCGTTCCGTCTCAGTCAGGGGCTTGGCGTGGGACAGGAGCAGGTCCAGTGCCTGGTCCATGTCAGCCAGTGGGTGGTTGGTCTGACAGCAGTCGTTCGGGTCCGTCATGCCGTGCACCGCCTAGCGCTCCAATAGTCTCGGAATGAGCTGGGCGAAATTGCAGGGCCTGGTGCGGTGGTCGAGCTGGGCCTGGAGGATCTTGTTCCAGGCCGTGCGGCAGGCCCCGCTGGAGCCGGGCAGTCCGAAGATGAAGGTCCCGTTGGCCAGCCCGGCAAAGGCGCGGGACTGGATGGTGGAGGCCCCGATCTCCTCGAAGGAGACCGTCCGGAATAGCTCCCCGAATCCCTCGATGTATTTGTCGAGCAAGGGCGCGACGGCCTCCGGGGTGCTGTCGCGCCCCGTGACTCCCGTGCCGCCGGTGGAGAGCACCACCTGGATCTCCGGTTCGGCAATCCAGCGCGAGATGACGGCGCGCATCTGATAGACGTCGTCACGCACGATCTCACGGGCTAGGACCCGGTGCCCAGCGCCTTCGGCAAGCCCCTGCAGGGTGTCTCCCGATCCGTCGTCGGCCAGCGTGCGGCTGTCCGAGATGGTCAGCACCGCAATGTTGAGCGGGATAAAACCTGTGTCGTGGAAGTGTTCGGTCATGGCGGGTCCTCAATGAGTCATCGCTTCGGCGTCTGGCAAACTGCCGCCTCACAGCCACTTGGGTAGCAGGACGATACCCCAGATCACCAGGGTGTAGGCGATGCTCGACAAGACCGCGGCGGAGGCCGTGTCCTTGGCCCGCGCGGACAGCTCGTGGCGCTCATAGCCAACGCGGTCCACATTGGCCTCGATGGCCGAGTTGAGCAGTTCGACGATGGGCACCAGGAGCAGGCTTCCCGCCAAAAGGGCCTGCTCCACCGGGGTGTCCCCCAGCCACAGGGCCAGGGGAAACAGCGGGATCAGCACGAAGACCTCCTGGCGGAAGGCCTCCTCATAGCGGAAGCAGGCCCGAAACCCCGACATGGAGAAGCGGAAGGCGTTTGTGAGCCGCCGCCAGCCCCGCACGTTGTGGTTAGCCATCGGTCTCGTGGGTACCCGATCCGGGGCGCCAGGCCAGGTCCAGGGTGCGGGCCGCGCGCACGTCGTCCAGACGCCGCACCGGCAGAGTGTGAGGCGCGGTCTTGAGCCGCTCCGGCGTCTCCTCCGCCTCCCCGCGGATGGCCGTCAGGGCTGCGACGAAGGCGTCCAGCTCCTCCTTCGACTCGCTCTCCGTGGGCTCGATCAGCAGGCACTCCGGGACCAACAGCGGGAAATAGGTTGTAGGGGCGTGGAATCCGTAGTCGAGCAGACGCTTAGCGAAATCCATCGCGTTGACGCCGAGCGCCTTGGCCTCCCGCCGCAGCGTGACGATGAACTCGTGGCTGGCGCGGCGCTCCGGATAGGCAGCCTCGAAGCCAGCCTCCGTCAACCGCGCCATCAGGTAGTTGGCATTCAGGGTGGCGTACTCCGCCACGCGGCGCATCCCGTCGGCCCCGAGCATGCGGGCGTAGATGTAGGCTCGCAGCAAGATTCCCATGTTGCCGCCGAAGGCGGTCAGGCGCCCGATGCTGTGCGGGCGGTCGCCTTCGGTCAGCCAGGCGTAGTCGTGGCCGTCGAACGCGACCAGAGGGACCGGGAGATACGGCTCCAGGCGCGGCGAAACCCCCACCGGACCCGCCCCTGGGCCACCGCCGCCGTGGGGGGTAGAGAAGGTCTTGTGCAGATTCATGTGGATGACATCGAAGCCCATGTCCCCTGGGCGGACCTTGCCCAGGATGGCGTTCAGGTTGGCCCCGTCGTAGTAGAGGAGCCCGCCCGCCCGGTGGACCAGATCCGCGATCTCGCGGATGCCGCGGTCGAAGACGCCGACGGTGCTCGGATTCGTGAGCATGATCCCCGCGGTTTCGGGACCGAGCACGCGCTTGAGTGCCTCGATGTCCACGTCCCCATCCCGACCGGTCGGTATCTCGCGCACCCTGAATCCGCACATGACCGCCGAGGCCGGATTGGTCCCGTGGGCCGCGTCCGGGACCAGGATCTCCGCGCGGGCCTCGTCGCCCCGGGCCCGATGATAGGCCCGGATCATGGCGACCCCGGCGAACTCACCCTGGGCGCCGGCGGACGGGGCCAGGGATACGGCATCCATCCCCGTGACGTCCTTGAGGATCTGCTGCAGGTCGTAGAGGCAGGCCAGGATGCCTTGGCTGTGCGTCGCTGGCGCCAATGGGTGGCGAGCCAGGAAGCCCGGCAGCATGGCCAGGGTGTTGCAGGCCCTGGGGTTGTACTTCATGGTGCAGGAGCCCAGGGGATAGAAATGGGTGTCGATGGAGAAGTTCTTCTGGGACAGGCGGGTGTAGTGGCGCACCGCCTGCAGCTCAGAGACCTCCGGCAGAGCAGGGGGCTCGCTCCTGCGCAGGTGACGAGGAATGGCCGAGGTGTCTGCTGCCGTCAGGGGGGCCTGGGCGGCGGCGCGGCGGCCGGGTCGGGAGTGTTCGTGGATCAGCATGAGGTGTGCTTTGCGGGTGAGGCGTGCGGGTTGCAGGGACCCTCGGCCGGGCGGGTGGTTGCCGGGAAGGCCGCCGCCCGCCGGTTGGATGGCTCAGCCTAGGGCCGCCAGTGCTGCGTCGTAATTGGGCTCCTGGGTGATCTCTGGGACAAGCTCCGTGTAGATGACCTTGTTGTCGGCATCCAGGACGACCACGGCGCGGGCCGTGATCCCCGCGAGCGGGCCGTCGGTGATCAGGACCCCATAGTCCTTCGCGAAGTTGCGCGAACGCATCATGGACAGATTGACCACGTTGGTGATGCCCTCCGCAGAGCAGAAGCGGCTCGAGGCGAACGGCAGGTCGGACGAGATGACCAGGGCCACCGCGTCAGTCTTGCCGGACATGGCCTCGTTGAACCTCTTGGTCGAGGCGGCGCAGACCCCGGTGTCCAGGCTCGGGACTATGTTCAACAGCTTCTTCTTTCCGGCGTAGGCGCCGAGGCCGACGTCGGTCAAATCGCCCGTGACCAGGCTGAATTCCGGGGCGGTCGAGCCGACGGCAGGCAGGTCGCCGGCCAGATTGACGGGGGTACCTTTGAGTGCGGTTTGGGCCATTAGAGTCTCCGGGTGGTCAGTGGTGAGGACGAGTGGATGAGCGCGAGCAGTCATGGCGAGTGATCGGTGTCGACTCACGACCGCCGCCGAGAGTTGGGGCACTGGCCCTAGTCAACGGCACCGGGGCGCCTGCGCAACACCAACGCCGAAAGCCGACGGGTGGCCACCACGAAAACTTCGGCTCCACCGGGCAACGCGCCTGGGTGCGGGTAGCGATGACCCGCGTCATCTTAGCGGCATAGGCCGCCATGTCTTCCTCGCTGCGGGTCTCGGTGGCACAGACCAGCAGGGCCGGGTCCAGTTCCGGGTAGTCCAGCCCGAGGTCGTATCCGCCCAGGATATTGTGGGCGGCCAGCGACCGCAGCAGATCCGCGGCCGGAGCTGGCAGGCGCAGGGCCTGCTCGTGAAAGACCGGGCGGTCGAACAGCGGTTCCACACCCGGGATCTCGCACAACAAGTCCGAAAGTCTGCGGGTGTTGGCGTGACAGGCGGCAGCCACCCGTGCCAGCCCCTCGGCCCCCAGCAGGGCCAGGTGGATGGTGGCCGCCGTGACCAGTAGCCCCTGATTGGTGCAGATGTTGGAGGTCGCCTTTGAGCGTCGGATGTGCTGCTCTCGCGCCTGAAGGGTGAGAGTGAAACCCGGTTTGCCGTCCATGTCCAGGGTGCGTCCGACGATGCGCCCGGGCAGCTGCCGTACCAGGGCCTGTTTGACAGCAGAGTATGCCGAGGTAGGGTCCGCCGGACGCAAGCGGCATACCTAGCGGCTGCCCCTCCCCGCAGGCGATATCCGCCCCCGTCCGCCCCATTGCCCCGGGGGCTTGAGCAGGGCCAGGGCCACCGGGTTGACCATACCAATGACCAGGGACCCCTCGGCCTGGGCCCAGTCGGTCAGGGCATCCACCTCCTCCATGACCCCGAAGAAATTGGGTTGGCCAACGATCAGGGCAGTGAAGCCCTCGGATCCGGCGGCGGCTTGGGCCTGATCGAGCGCGGTATGACCCCCGGCGCGGTCGAAGGGTACCTCCACCAACTCAATCCCCTGGTTGTGCACGATGCTGTGCACGGTGCGGCGATAATCGGGGTGCAGGGCCCGCGGGATCAGTACTCGGCGTGACTTGACCTTGTGGTTCGCCCGCACCGCCATGAGCACCGCTTCGGCCAGAGCCGAGGCCCCGTCGTACAGGGACGCGTTAGAAACGTCCAGGCCGGTCAGGGCCGTCATCATGGACTGAAATTCGTACAGGAGCTGGAGGGTCCCCTGGCTCGCCTCGGCCTGATAAGGGGTGTAGGCGCTGTAAAACTCCCCGCGAGACGCGATCTGCCAGACGGCCGCCGGGACATGGTGCTCGTAGGCCCCTGCACCGATGAAACACAGGGACTGCCCGTCGGCCTGGGCGCGCGCCTGCATGAGCCGGCCAACCTCCATCTCGGACAGGGCCGGCGGGATCAAGCCCAGGGGCCCGGCGCGCAGTCCGGCGGGAATCTCGTCGAACAAGTCCTCGATAGAACTGGCCCCGATGGTCGCCAACATGGCGGCCACGTCTTCCTCGGTGTGGGGTACGAATGGCATGGCGGGTAGGACGGATCAGTGCTCTTCCGCAATCTGCGTATAGGTGTCGGCGTCCAGTAGGGCCGCCAGCTCGCCCACATCCGCCAGGCGCAGTTTGAAGATCCAGCCGGCCCCGTAGGGAGTCTCGTTGATGGTCTCCGGGGCGTCCACCAGTTCGGCGTTGACCTGCGTCACCTCGCCGCTGAGGGGGCTGTAGATGTCTGAAGCGGCCTTGACCGATTCGACCACGGCGCAGGTCTCGTCGACCGCCACGCTGCGGCCGATCTCCGGCAGCTCCACGAAGACCAGATCTCCCAATGCCTCCTGGGCATGGTCGGTAATGCCGACCGTGACGGTTCCGTCGCCGTTGTCCTGCACCCACTCGTGGTTCTTGCTGTATTTGAGCTCCGATGGGACTTTGCTCATGAGTCTCTCCCGGTTCGATGACTGAGGCGTTCTTGACTAAGGTCGTTCGGCGGCGACCTGTCGGCGCGTGGCATTCTCGCACCCCAGGGCACAGTTGCGCAGCCTTGTATGGGGTTGCGCCGCTGTCTACGCGACAGGCTGACCCTTGCGCACGAAGGTGGTCTTGACCACGCGGACGGCCTCCATCCGGCCACGGATGTCCACCGCACACTCCGGGCCTGTGTCCGGAGCCACCCGCGCGAAGGCGATGGATCGCTCCAGGGTCGGGGCGAAACCGCCGGAGGTGACCTCGCCGACCTCCCGGCCGCCGCAGAAGACCTTTTGATGCCCGCGCAGGACCCCGCGCCCTTCAAGCAGCAGGCCGACGAAGCGGCGCAGATTCGGGTCGGTGCGCCTGGCTTCGACCGCCGCCCGCCCAATAAAGGCGCGCCCCGGCGGGTCGAAGGCCAGAGTCCAGGCGAGCCCGCTCTCCAGCGGGCCGACGCTCTCATCCATGTCCTGGCCGTAGAGGTTCATGCCAGCCTCCAGGCGCAGCGTGTCGCGCGCCCCCAGCCCACAGGGGCGCACGCCGGCCTCGACCAGGTCGCGCCAGACCTGTGGGGCCAGGAGGGTGGGCAGGATCAGCTCGAAGCCGTCCTCTCCCGTGTAACCCGTACGCCCGATGAACCAGTCTCCACCTTCGGCCGCGCAGAAGGGTGCCAAAGCCAGGGCGGCTTCGCGCAGGTCCGGTGGAATGACCGACGCCGCTTTGTCCCGCGCCTGTGGGCCCTGTACCGCGATGATTGCCAAGTCAGTACGGGCATTGACCGTTAAGTCTAGCCCCTCGGACTGGGCACGCACCCAGGTCAGATCCTTGTCGGCCGTCCCCGCGTTCACCACCAGCCGGTAGCGGACCGGCGACTCGGGCTCGTCACGCTGGTAGACAATCAGGTCGTCGATCACCCCGCCTTGCGGGTTCAGCATGCAGCTATAGAGCGCCTTGCCGCGAACCTTGAGCCGGGCGACGTCGTTGGCCAGCAGGCCCCGCAGGAATCCCTGGGCGGCAGGGCCTTCGATGTCCACCACGCGCATGTGGGAGACGTCGAACAGCCCGGCGTCGCGGCGCACTGCGTGGTGCTCCTCGATCTGTGAGCCGTAGTGCAGGGGCATATCCCAGCCGCCGAAAGGGACGATGCGGGCCTTGAGGCGTTCGTGCTCCGCGAAAAGAGGGGTCTGAAGTCCCATCCTTCACTCCGGGTGGTGGGTATCTGCGGCTGAAGGGCGGGCTCTGTCGACTCTTGGGGCTGGGGGGCAAGAAAAAAAGGCGTCGACATCGGCCCCATGGACCGGTGGCGCCGCCTTCATTTTTCCGGTGCGATTTCAGGCCCCGGTACGACACCCGTGCCACGAAAGGCCGCTGGCGAGCGGGGACTATAACCGCCGGCCCGGGTATTGCCAACCACGGTTCCCGCTCATGCCTCGGAGGCCAGTCCGCGCCTGAAGCCAGTCCCACCGCACTTGGGGCAGGGGGGGATGCGCCCGGCCTTGAGAAAGGTCAGCCCCTCGCCGCAGCCCTCGCACACCAGGGTTCCGGGACCGGTGATCTCGCCGGTGCGATAGGCAGGGGCCTGGCGTGCCTGTTCAGCCCATTCGCGCAACTGGAGGCTTGTCTGGTCCGCCACGCTGGCGAAGATATCCAGCATCCGATCCTCCATGACCTGGAGGTCGAAACGCCACCACTCGCGAAGGCCCTCGCCCGTCTCGGCGATGTAGGTGGCGGCGTCCTTGATATCGCGTTCCAGGTAGCCGGCCACCTTCGCCGCCTCCTCGCGGGTCAACTCGCCCAGCTCCACCATCTGGTCGCGGGCTTTCTCCACCAGCTCGCGCATGCGCGGCACCGTCTCCTTCTGGGCCTCGGCGATGGCGTCATGGGTATGCTTGAGCATGCGGTCATAGGCGTCGACCATGCGGTCGACCGCGTCGGGCTTCTGGCTGTCGGGCATCTTGGCCTCCTGGTTGTCCGCCTCTTGTGGGCGCCTTGGCCCGAGTGGGCTCGATGGCGCCTCCAAAGTGTGCCCCATCCGGCGCAAATGGCAACCCGCCCCGCCTATCGGTGGGGCGTCTTCGGCTCCCCAGACGCCGAGTAGTGCACCAGTTGCCAGCGGTGCAGGGGGCGGGGGCAGGGCGGTCGCGCTTCCTCCGGCGACCCAGCCGAGACCTCGACCAGGCCAGAACCCTTGCAGTCGATAAGCACCCGCGGTACCTGAGCCGCGAAGCCTGCAATCCGCGGTGGGTCCGATCGGCGGCCGACGAGCCAAAAGCCCCCGGCACGCCGGACCTCATCCCAGCCGATGGGCGCGGCGATGACCCCGCGCAGATACTCCGAGGGTCGCGCGACGCCCGGCCACTGGGTTGCGGCAAGGTCGGGCCGGTAGAACCGCAGCATGGCGGCGGTTTGATAGCCGTCGGCGAAGACCAGCCCTTCCAGAGCCGCGGCCCGCGCGGCCAGCTCAGGGTAGCCGTGGGTCTCGCGCAGGATGCGGTCCGCCGCGTTGCCTAGGGGGAAGGCGGCGGAGGCGGCGTGCCAGGCATAGAGGCTGAGCAACAGGGCGTTGCCAGCGGCGGCGGCCCAGACCCAGACGGCGACCCGGTCCAAAGCTCGGGCGGCCAGAGGGGCTGCGCTCAGTAGGTACATGGCAGGCCAGTTCGGCTCAGGGGATGCAAGGCTCGCGATCCAGGCGAAAAAGAGCAAAGGGAACAGGGCGCCAGCCCAGAGCAAGGGGCCCGCCCTTGGGTCGAGCCCCCCCCAAGAGGCGGTCCCCGCCACCTGGGGAGCGCGACGGCGCACCAGGGCTATGACCGCGGGGATCAGCAAGAGCCCCCATAGGGCCGCCTGAGTTCCGAGGTAGCCCATGACGCTAACGACACGCTCGCTCGGGGTCTGGGGTCCGTCGTCCGCCACCTGGGGCATGGAGCGTAGCGCCTCTGGGAGGTCGTTCGACAGCAGGGCGCCGGTCTCACTGGCGAAGCCATGACCGAGCTGGAAGCGCATCGTGACCCAGTCGTTCTGGGCATTCCACAGCAGATGTGGACTGAAGACCAGCAGGGCGATCAGGCCGCCCAGGTAGGGCCAGGGGGTGCGCAGGGCCTTGGGATCTGTGCGCACCAGGGCCCAGAGGAAGACGGGACCGATCAGGACCATAGGATACTTGGCCAGGAGCCCGAGTCCGACGGCCAGGCCAGCGCCAAGCCAGCGGCGGCGGTCCCGCTGCAGGGCGGCGAGGGCCTCATGGAGGGCTAGGGCCCAGCATAGCGCCAAGCCCGTATCCGGGGTGGCGATGACTGCCCCGCCGACGCCGGGGACTGTTCCCGCGGACAGGACCAGCGCGAGGATCAGGCTGCTGCCGCCAAGCCCGCAGCGGCGGTAGAACGAGGCCAAAACGACGAGGGTCATGGCGCCCGCGATCAGGGTCCCGAGGCGCCCCGCCAGGGCGGAGCTTGGGGCCAGCCAGGTGCCGAGTCCGAGGAAGGCGACGCCCGGTGGGTGGTCGAAGTAGCCCCAGGCGAGGCTGCGGGCCCAGTCGAAGTAATAGGCCTCGTCCTGAGTTACCGGCAGGAGCCAGGCCAGGGCCGAGCGCCAGAGAGTCACCAGAAGGATGAGGAGGGCCGCTCGCCCGGCTGGGCTTTCGGCCCAGTGGCGGGCACTCATTCGGGGTGTCTCCTCGCCCTCGCCAGGGCTTGCGGCTGGGGTCTGCGGCCCTAGGCCTCGGGCAGTGTAGAATGCCGGGCGCGTCGCCGAGCCCCAGGGGCGCGACGCATTCTAACCGAACCCGGCCTGCTCAGGCCCCTGCGGAAGACTGAATCATGCAAGAGCCAGGCCCTGCCCCCTGTCGCGCGCCAGAGATCGCAGTGGTGGTCCCGACCTACAACGAGGCCGACAACGTAGCGCAGATCGTGCACCGGGTGCGTGCGGCCCTCGACGGGATCGACTGGGAGCTCATCTTCGTGGACGACGACTCCCCGGACGCAACATGGCGCCTGGCCCGTGACCTCGCACGGGGCGACGGGCGAGTGCGGGTCCTCCATCGGGTGGGGCGGCGTGGTCTGGCGTCCGCCTGCATCGAGGGCATGCTGGCGACGGCCGCACCCTTCATCGCTGTGATCGACGGGGACCTCCAGCACGACGAGTCTCTGCTCCCCCAGATGCTCGCCGCCCTCAAAGGGCAAGACCTGGACATCGTGGTGGGCAGCCGCTACACAGCCGGCGGTGGGGTAGGGGACTGGGACGCCCGCCGCCAGTCTATGAGCCGGCTGGCCGGGGCCATCGGGCGACGGCTGATCAAGGCGGACCTAAAGGACCCCATGAGTGGATTCTTCATGCTCAGATCCGAGCTGTTTCAGACCTGCGTGCGGGGATTGAGCGGTGTGGGCTACAAGATCCTTCTGGACATTTTCGCCTCCTGCCCGCAGCCGCCGCGGTTTAAGGAGATCCCCTACGAGTTCCGCCAGCGCACTGCCGGCGCGAGCAAGCTCGACAAGGCGGTCCTCTGGGAATACCTGCTGATGGTCCTGCAGAAGTTCCTGGGGCCATTGATCCCGATCCGCTTCATCGCCTTCTCCATCATTGGCGGCCTCGGGGTCCTGGTGCACCTGGCCGTGCTCTGGGCTCTGTACCGGCAGGCCGGGTTCGACTTCGTCACCGGCCAGTCCGTGGCGGCCCTGGTGGCCATGACCAGCAACTTCTTCCTAAACAATATCTTGACCTACCGCGACATCCGCCTACGCGGTCGGGCCCTGCTATGGGGTTGGCTGTCCTTCGTAATGGCCTGCAGCATTGGTGCCCTGGCCAACGTGGGCATCGCCACCTACCTGTACCAAGCGGACTCATCCTGGGTTCTCTCGGCCATAGCCGGGATACTGGTGGGGGCCGTCTGGAACTACGCCGTCACAGCCGTCTACACCTGGCGTAAGCCCAAGCCGGGTTGAGCGGTTATTTCTTCTTGCTGGGTGCGTAGGTGCGAGCGCTCTTTCCGCTCGCGCTGCGCGAATTGACGAGCTCCGCGCAGCTCGTCGCGTACTCCATGACCTCGTCCAAGGTACCGCAGTGCAGTCCGGTGATCTGGGAGCGTCCGCTCGACAGCACATAGCGAAACCAGTCCCCACTCTGGCCGCCCTCGGGCGAGTTGGCCTTCTCCACTGTAGCCACCTCGTATTGGTTGCTCGTCCCAACACTTGGCGGCTCGTCATGCACAGGTCGTACTGCAGCTGCAGGATGGTCCTTCGCCATCTCCGCCGGGAGCGGACCCTGGGACTCGTGACTGACGCGGATGATCGCGCCCTTGAACAGCTGACCGTCGACCCCCGCGACCGCCCTTTCGACGTCTTCAGTTCTCAGGTCGAAATAGCCCAGACCCTGCAAACTTCGATAGGGTTGAGCAGGAAAAAGCCTGACCTGCTGAATTGGGCCATATGCTGAGAACAACTCCCGTAAGTCCGCTTCGCTGGTCGCGCTGGGGAGGTTGGCCACGCAGACGGTAGCCATCGAGGGGTTCGGATGGGGTGTTGTTAGGCCCATAAAATCCACCGTTATTGCTTTGAAAAGACGCCGTAAAAGGCAGCCCGACGGGCACGATGTAAAGGTGCGGCGTGCGTCGAGACAGACCGGGGTTCCTGGGGGATATTGGGGCGGTAACGCAAATTACATCCGGCCGCGGCGGCACGTGTCGCCCATTAACCCCAAAACATCGAACCCGGAAGTTGCGCGCGGACAACGGCCTCTGCTCCGTGTGGAGGTGCCCGTGCCGCGCAGGCAGTGCGCGATCCTCAGGTGATCGCGGGCGCTCGGGCATTTTATTTAGAGTGTCACCTCGCCCGAAGCGACGCCGGAATCACAATCCCAAGGCACTTAAAGCCCAGTCGCGGTCACCTCGTAGGCCCCCCAGAGACGAGGTGGGGGGAGTTGATCGCGCGCTACCGCGGCCACGTATCCCGACTCGGGGACGAAGTGGGCTGTCGTGAGGCGCGTTGCGCCTCGGCCGCGTGGCCGAAACAGGCCGCATCCGTCCGCCTTGACCTGGGCCTCGAGGGCCGTCCATGCGGCGTAAAAGGCGCCCAGCCGGTTGGGCTCCGGGGTGCCCTCCAGCGCATCCGCCACCTGTTGCGAAAACATCCGCCGGGCTATGCCGAGGAAGTCCTGCCGCGGCCGGATCAGCTCACAGTCCACACCGACCGGGCGGTCTCGGGTGATCGCGACCAAGGCTAAGTCGTAGCTCCCTGTCAGGTTGAACCTGAGGCGGTGCGGGGGGGCTCCAGGGGGCTGAAGGAGCGACGGCTTGCCCTGGCCAGAGGTTGTAAAAACAATTCGCTCTGGCATTTCCCTCGTGTAAAGCGAGAGAATCAGACGCAGGTACCCGTGAACTCGCGCATAGCGGTCCTGAAGGGTCTGCGTCACCATGCGCCTTGCCCGGGCGTGCTCGGCGGGCGACAGCAGGGGCCAGAGCGCGGCAGGGTCGGCCCCGGCGGGCCCAGCCTGGATGCGCCACAGGTGCAGGGAATGCGCACCGAGCGGCGGAGCCGCGGCCGCTGCGTCCCAAGGGGAGAAGCGGAGCATTTCGATCAAGCGCCAAGGCTCCCGTTGGTCATAGAATAGTCTCAGCATCCACTCCGGCTTACTGCCTTGCCGCAGTAGCGCCGGCTTGAATCACCGCTGTAGTCCCCGTAAGGAGACCCGAGTGCAAGCCCATCCCGCCGACCGGGTCCAGACCCTGACTACGCAGGGCCGAGACCGCCCTGATCCGCTCATCGAGGCCCGCCTGGAGGCATTGTGCGAGAAAGGCTGCCGCCAGGTGTGGGGGGATATTGCTGCCTTGGAACGCGGCGATGCGCTCCCCGAGACCCGCGATCTCACCCCCGGCGAGGTCCGTTCGTTGCTCGCCGAGCTCAAGCAGGTCATGGCCGTCTACGGTGCCCGCTGCTCGGCGGACTGAGCGACTCGGCGATCGCGCCAAGTCCCGATACCACGCGGGCACACCCTAGCCCCCGTTCCCTCCCCCCGTTGCCGGCTGCACGGGCTGCCGGATGCTGCGACAATGCCGCCCCCGACCCGGGGCCCCGCCGTCTGTCCAACAGCACGAGAAGAAGTGAAGTATCCCATGATGAGCATTACTCAGATCATTGCCGAGGAGCTCAAGGCTCACCTGGAGCAGGTAGAGGCAGCCGTCGGGCTGCTCGACGATGGGGCGACCGTCCCCTTCATCGCCCGGTACCGCAAAGAGGCCACCGGAGGTTTGGACGATATCCAACTGCGCCACCTGGAGGGGCGGCTGAGCTACCTGCGGGAGCTCTGGGAGCGGCGGGATGCGGTCCTGCGCAGCATCGAGGAGCAGGGTAAGCTGACGGCCGGCCTGCGCGCTGAGATCCTGGCAGCGGACACCAAACAGCGGTTGGAGGACCTGTATCTCCCGTACAAGCCCAAACGCCGCACCAAGGCCCAGATAGCGCGGGAGGCCGGCCTTGAGCCCCTCGCGGATGCCCTCCTCGGCGACCCAACACGGGACCCCCAGACCGAGGGTGTGGCCTATGTGAACGCCGCCAAGGGCTTCGCGGATTCCGATGCGGCCCTCGAAGGCGCCAGACAGATCCTGATGGAGCGATTCGCGGAGGACCCGGAACTGGCCGGGCGGCTCCGGGAGCACCTGTGGGGCCAGGGTGTCCTGGTCTCCCGGGTGATCGACGGCAAGGAGCGGGAAGGCGCCAAATTCTCCGACTACTTCGACTACCGCGAGCCCATCCACAAGGTCCCATCCCACCGTGCCCTGGCCCTGTTCCGAGGTCGCAATCAAGGGGTGCTGAACCTGGACCTATTGTCGGGCGAGGGCGAGGATCCGGACGCGGTGTGCCGCCTGATGGTTGCCGAGCGCTTCGGCATCAGGGATCGCGGGCGGCCGGCGGACCCCTGGCTCCTGGAGACAGTGCGCAAGGCGTGGCGAATCAAGCTCGCGGTCCGTCTGGATCTGGACCTCAAGGGCCGATTGGGGGATGCTGCGGAGGAGGAGGCCATCCACGTCTTCGCCCGCAACCTCTCGGCCCTGCTGCTTGCCGCCCCGGCGGGGCGCCTGCCGACGCTGGGTCTGGACCCGGGGCTGCGCACCGGTGTCAAGGTCGCGGTGGTGGACGGGACCGGGCGAGTCGTGGCGACGGACACCATCTACCCCCATGTCCCCAGGAACCAGTGGGACCAGTCCATTGCCCGGCTTGCCGTGCTGGCCGCGACCCATGGGGTCAAACTCGTCAGCATCGGCAATGGGACGGCCTCGCGGGAGACCGATCGCCTGGCCCGGGAACTGATCAAGCGACACCCTGAGCTGGGGCTCAAGTCCCTGGTGGTGAGCGAGGCAGGGGCCTCGGTCTACTCCGCCTCAGAATACGCCTCCCAGGAACTACCGGACCTGGACGTGTCCCTGCGCGGGGCCGTTTCGATCGCCCGGCGCCTGCAAGACCCACTGGCGGAGCTGGTCAAGATCGAGCCCAAGGCCATTGGGGTCGGCCAATACCAGCACGACGTCAACCAGGGCAAGCTTTCCCGGAGCCTGGAATCCGTGGTAGAGGACTGCGTAAACGCCGTAGGCGTAGACCTCAACACCGCCTCGGTGCCCCTGCTGGCCCAGGTCTCCGGGCTCAATCGGACCATCGCAGAGAATATTGTGCGCCTGCGCGAGGAGCGCGGTGCCTTTGCCAACCGAGGGGCTCTCAAGCAGGTCCCGCGCCTGGGAGACAAGACCTTCCAGCAGTGCGCGGGCTTTCTGCGCGTCCCGGATGGGGACGAGCCCCTGGACGCATCCGCCGTCCACCCGGAGGCCTACCCCGTGGTGCGCCGCATCCTGGTCAAGGCCGGAAAGGGGATCCGCGAGCTCATCGGCGACAGCGCGACGCTCCGCCGCCTCAACCCCTCGGAGCTCATTGACGACCAGTTCGGGCTCCCCACGGTCCGGGACATCCTGGCGGAGTTGGAGAAGCCGGGCCGCGATCCGCGCCCGGAATTCCGTGCTGCTGAATTCCTGGAGGGGGTCGAGACCCTGGGCGACCTCAAGCCCGACATGGTTTTGGAGGGGACGGTGACCAACGTCACCAACTTCGGGGCCTTCGTGGACATCGGCGTCCATCAGGACGGCCTAGTGCACATCTCCCACCTGTCCGAGCGCTTCGTCAAGGACCCGCACACCGTGGTGAAGACCGGGGATCTGGTCAAAGTGAAAGTCCTGGAGGTGGACATCCCGCGCAAGCGTGTGGCGCTCACCATGCGCCTCGGCGACAGGGTCGAGCCCGCCCAAGGCGGAGCTCCGCGCGGCGGGCCGCGCCCGCTGCCTCCTCAACACCAGCCGAGCGGCCGTAGGCCTGACCGCCGGGGGGGTGAGGACGGCCCCAGGGGAGAGCGTCCTCCCCAGCAACAGCAGAAGCCTTCGTCGGGAGGCGCCATGGCCGAGGCTCTGGCCAAGGCGCTGAAACGCTGACGAGGTTGAATTCACGGTGGGCGCCAGATCGGGTGGGGAATTGCTGCCCGCGGAGGGCTTTGGAGGTAAGGTTGTGGCGCTTGTGATTCCGCGGCAACTTGCGGCCGAGCCACAGGGGTCCCCTCCGAGGCCCCTCGATTGGGCGTGCGCGAACCGGCGGGGCTCTGCCTCTACATCGACTCCGGCTCTGCGGTAGCCACTGATGTCGCGCCTGCAGGGCTACCTAGTTGAGCAGAATCCCCAAACACACTGAATGCAACTGCACCCTTGCCTTTCCGCTTGATGTCATACATTAGGGCATCAGCTGCCGAGATCGCAGTGTCCCCCGACAGCACCGGCACCAAGAAGGTCACCACCCCGATGCTGCAGCAAAGCTTCGCTTTGTTGGTCCCGCAGGCGTCGTGCAACTGCTGGACGAGTCTACCGACGAACTCCTGCGCTTGGTGACTGTCGGTATCGGGGAGGATGAGTGCGAACTCGTCACCTCCAAGACGCGCTGCTGTGTCCGTCTGGCGTATCGTGGATCTCAGTACCCGGCCTGTCGCCCGCAGAACCTGATCCCCTTCGGCGTGGCCAAGCGTGTCGTTGACGGTCTTGAAGTCATCCAGGTCTAGATACGCCAGGGTGATGGCACTCCGGCGGCGGCGCGCCTGGGCTAGGTCTCGATCGAGCATTTCCTCGAATGCGCGCCGGCTGGACAGGCCGGTCAGGCTGTCCGTCCGTGCCAGATGGCGCTGGGTGCCCAGACTGTCTCGGAGTGCGCTCAGCAGCAAGCTCGTGATGAGAAAGAATCCGAGTCGGACGAGTGCATTCCAAACTGGGATTGCTGGGTGGGAATAGGTATGTCCGGCGGCGACGTCGGCGACATACCAGACGAGACAGGACATCACCGCGAGCGGAACGCCCGCAGGACGTCCCGCGTACCAGGTCGCTGCCGCGACCGGGCCGAGGTAGAGCAAAGACAGTGATAACTCAAACCCGGCGACATAGTCGATGGTGCCGACGGCAGCGACACCACCGGATGCCAATGCGACAATCTGTGTCTTGCTGAGGCGCCGCAAATACCCGTCCATGTCTGCAAGCGTGCGCATTAGATTTGAACCATCCTGCGCAGGGGCTTAGCCGCAGATCGGCAGGAGAGCAAGCGGGAGCAAAGAAGGTGTGCGAAAGCGCGCCCCCCGCCCGAGACACCGGTGCAAGCTGCGGGCGTGGTCGGCGTATCGACATGGCGGCGGGGAATCCGGCGTTGGCCCATGCAGTATGCGCCCGAAGTCGAACCCGCTGCTACCGGCGATCTCTCGCGGCCATGATCCGCACTACTCCTGCGGCACACGCTTGTTGCCGCACGGGACATACACGCCGGAGTGGCACACGAGGTGTGCGAAAGCGCGCCCCCCGCCCGAGACACCGGTGCAAGCTGCGGGCGTGGTCGGCGTATCGACATGGCGGCGGGGAATCCGGGGTTGGCCCATGCCGTATGCGCCCGAAGTCGAACCCGCTGCTACCGGCGACCTCTTGCGGCCATGATCCGCATTACTCCTGCGGACCACGCTTGTTGCCACACGGGACATACTCGCCGGAGTGGCACACCTCGCGCGCAATCCCGACCTTGAGCCCCTCGCACAGGGTGCGCAAGATCCTGATGCGCGCAAACTGCTTGTCGTCGCCCTCCACCAGAGTCCAGGCGGAAGACTCGGTGCTGGTGCGCGCCACCATCTCGTTGATGGCGACCTTGTACTGGGGCCACTTCTCGCGGTTGCGCCAGTCCTCTTCGGTGATCTTGTACTGCTTATAGGGGACGGCCTCGCGCTCCTGGAATCGGCGTAGCTGTTCCTCCTGGCTCACCTGCAGCCAGAACTTAAGCAGAATGACCCCGCTCTCCACCAGTTGCTCCTCGAATTGGTTGATCTCGGCATAGGCCCGTTGCCACTCCGGGTCCCTGGCGAAACCCTCGACTCGCTCCACCAAGACTCGCCCATACCAGGATCGGTCGTAAAAGCACAGGTAGCCGGCCCGGGGGATATGCCGCCAAAAGCGCCAAAGGTAGTGGTGTGCCTTCTCTTCGTCGGTAGGGGCCGCCACCGAGATACTGCGGTAGAGGCGGGCGTCGATGGCGCTCGTGATGCGCCGGATAGCGCCGCCCTTGCCGCCGGCGTCCACCCCCTCGAAGACGACCACGGTGGTGCGCCTCTGTTTGTAGGCCTGCCAGGCCAGCTCGTTGATCTCCTGCTGCAGGCGGGCAAGCTCGGCCCGGTACGCCTCGCGCTCCAGTGCCTGGGTCAGGTCGAGCTGGTCAAGCAGGGTAATCTGGGCGCTCGGAACCTCCGGCAGGTCCACGGTCCCCAGGGTGGACGGCGGTTCGGTGGGGACCGGCTCGTTTAGCCGGCTGCGGATGGCGTGGAGCAGGGTCTTGCCGATGGTGAGGTCGCGGTAGCGCCGGTCCTCGGCCTCGATCAGGTACCAGGGAGCGATTCCCCGGTCCGTGTGGCGGATGACGCGCTCGGCCACGGACTCGAACTTGAGGTAGTGCTCCGAGAACTTGGCCTTGTCAGGGAGCATTTTCCATCTGCTGCGGTCGTCGCGGGACAGCTCCTTGAGGCGGGACCTCTGTGCCTTCTCAGCGAGGTGGCACCAGAACTTCACGATCAGGGCGCCATCTTGGATCAGCATACGCTCGAAGTCCACGATGCGGTTGAGCTCGGCGTCCAACTCCGCGTCGGTGCAGATGTCCTGGAAGCGGTGCTCGATAGGCGCCAAATACCAACCGCCGAAGAGGATCGCCAGGGACCCGCGCGGGGGCAGGGTGCGCCAGAAACGCCAGTAGCGAGGCCGTTCGCGCTCCTCATCGCTCTCCTCCCAGAAGGCGAAGGTCTGGACACCGCGGGTATCGAGCCACTCGTTCAGGCGGTTGACCACCTCGCCCTTGCCGGCGGCCTCTACCCCAGAGATGACGACGACAACGGCGGTCCTCGACTCCGCAAGCTGCCGCTGGACCTCCAGCAACTGGGTCCGCAACTCCTCCTGCTGCTCTTTGAAGTCCTCCTTGCTTACGCTTCGCCCAACCTTGGTTGCCTCGAACATCCCGTAGCTCCTCGCGTTCTGTTTTGGTGAGCGCGCTAGCGTAGCGCGCTTAGCAGCAACTGCCTATACCACGAGCACACCCCCTGGCTGTCGAGAAGGGGCTGCCGCTGGCAACGCCGGTGCCATGCTCGCAGCTCGGGCCTCTGGGGAGCGACGGGAATTACTCGCCATGTTGGGCGTGGCAGCCGCCTGCCCCAAGTCCTGCGCCAGCCGTGGCACGGACCAGGGGGGAAGGGCGGCGATAGTCGGCTTAGTGAGCTTTCAAGCCGTGACAGTCAAAGATGTATCGTGAAGTCCGTCCCAACGCAAGAGTATCAGTAACCGCTTGGGCGAAATTTGTGATGTGAGTGACGGCGTGAGGTGGCTCAAGCCGATAAGTTCAATGCGCGGTGGTGGCGGGTACGGCGCTCTGGACGCGAATTCTTTCGACACGGGTGCATTGTGCCGCCATCAATGGCAACCAAAATGTCATTCACCTCGGAGAACCTCGCCATGCGACTTGCTCAAGTCATCGCTTCTTCTTTGCTCTTTGCTGCATCCGCGGCGACAGGGTTTGAAAATCTCTCCTCGCAGCAAGCGTTCAGATGCGCTGTCTATAACCCGGATTGTTACATTCTCGACGTGAGAACCGCTGAGGAGTACCGCTGGGTCGGTCACCCCGGCAAGAACAAAGCAGGAGAGTGGAGCGAATTGGCAGACAAGGTTGTCAATCTCCCCTGGGAATACGTGGTCAACAACAAACTGGTCCCAAATAAGCTGTTCAATCCGACCGCCCGGTACTGGTTCGGTCGGGACAAGGATCAGGTCGTACTGGTGACCATGTGTCGCAGTGGCAGTCGCTCCAAGGCAGCCGCAACCGCGCTCGAAGCCCTCGGTTTCACCGTGTACAACATGGAACATGGATTCGAAGGCGATGGTGACGCGTTCGGATACCGCACCCTCAATGGGTGGAAAAACGACGGCTTGCCGTACAACACTGTGTGGGAGTTCTACCATCCGGAATGATCGGTCGTTGCGCGCAGGTCCAGCAGCCTGATTTGGGACGGCGCGCATTTTCAGCTGAACCTTCGTCCGACCGACGGATTGTCGGACGAAAAACATGTTGCAGTTTTACTCTCTTCGGCCACCGTCTTGCGTGGTCGTGCTAGCCGAAACCACTACCGAACGGGCGCCGTGATTCGAGCCCTTCGAACTCGGCCAATTCCTGGGCATGGGCGGAATGGGGACTCGATATGGCTGTAACGTACTTACAAGACAGACGCGATCGGCTGATTCCGAGTAACAAAGAGGCTATCGCGTCTACATCCGGAGGGGAGGATCGAGGGAAACCGATGGCCTACGATGAGAACTACCGCAAGTTCATTCAGGCCGTGCGTGGCATCTGCGATGCCGGCCGTGGGGGCACTCTATCTTTGAGGACCAGCGACAACCATGCCGCGATGGTTCTGTTTGACAAGGGAGGCATTACCGGCGCCTATTTCGGCTCCCTCAAAGGCAGGAAGGCCATCGCGATGTTGCGCATGAGCGATGGCCTGACATACAAATTCGAAGAGGGGCGGCCGCCCACTGTTCGGCAGGATTTGGGCTCGCCCTCGGAGACATTGGCGGAGCTTATCGGAGAGACCCCTCGTGCCGCAAAGCTAGACATTAAGCCCGTTGCTGCGACGCAGTCAGCGGAAAACGCCATACCACGCGCCGCCGGAATGGCGGACAAACTCGGCCTGGGCAACCTCATTGCCCGCATCCTCGCGCGGGAATTGGGGAAGTACATTGGCCCTGCGGCGCAAGCGGTCGTTGGCGAAGCCGAGCGCGGCGCCTTGGCCGCAGCCTCGCACGATGAGATGCTGAAGTTGGTCCATAAGCTTGCGACGGATCTTCTCGAACCAGATGAACAGTCTCGCTTTGAGCGTGACGTCATCTCCCAGATCGACAGGGTCTTTTCCAGAGAAGGACTCGACGTCATCGCCAAGCAATTGGTTGAAATCCTTGGACCGGTGGCGCGAAGTGTTTGGGAGCGGGCACTGATCGATTCGGGCGGAACAATAGGGGAGCCCGTTGCGATGGACCGGCTGATCGCCACTTTGGTGGGCGAGATAGACAACGCGAGTGAAGGGCAGGAGTTCGTTGCGCGCGTACGGCGCGCGCTAGAATCATTGGCTTCTTGATGCCGACAGCACTGCAGATTCACTTCCATACAAGGCAAGGGTGCATTGGCTCGCACAGCAGCACCTAGGTATACAAGCGAGAGGGACGGCACCTTAGGTCGGGTGTCGTCGGTTGCGAACAACACGCCCTTAGGCCAAGAAGACCCATTCCGCTCCCGGTTCCACTCATAGAGAGGTCATTGATATGTCGAAAAGCAGTCTCGCCACCCGATTTAATTGGCTGGTCCTGGCGTTTTATCTTGGGAGCTTGGTGGTCGCGGCGCCGCTGGCGTATGTCATTTCGCGAGGACAGGCTTATGATGCGGCGAGCGAGCAGCTGCGCCTGCTGGTCAACATGGTGAAGGCCGTGCGTTCTTACGTCTCAGACGATGTTCGCCCACCCTTGTTGGAAGCGAAGTTTTACCATACTCCGGCGATTTCCAGCACCGTTGCGACCGCCTTGGTTGCGCGGCGATTTCTCGAGAAAGAACCCGATTATTACATCAAGGTGGCCTCAGACAATCCGCTGAACCCGAAGAATAAGGCGGAAGAGTTTGAGATGGATCTCATCGAGCGCTACCGGGCAGATTCGTCGCTCAAGGAACTCGTCGTTGAAGGCGAACTGAGTGGCAAACCCTACCTTGTTTCCGTAAGCCCTAGCCATACCAAGAAGGCGTGCCTCTCCTGTCATGGTAAGCCTGAGGAGGCGTTGGACGCAATCAAGGCCGCCTATGGCGTTTCAAGTGGCTATAACTATGGGGCTGACGGAAGCGTCGTCGGCGTGGTCGTGGTGGGGGTGCCCGCCGGAAATATCGACGGTATTGCCCTCGAGCGGAGCCTGGCCGTCATCGCGTTGCTCACCGCTGTCTTTACGGCCTTTTTCATTGCGGCAAACGTGATGATGAAACGTAGCGTCATCAAGCCCTTGACCAAGATAACCGCAGCGGCCGAGGCGGTCAGCCAAGGAAATCTCGATACCAGGGTCGAGGTCGATCGAGATGACGAAATTGGCGCGCTGGCACACGCGCTGGAGCTGATGCGTCGCAGCGTGGTCACGATGCTCAAACAACAACGCAAGTAGTCAGGGCTTAGGATCAAAGGGACAGGGTTCGGGGCGGTGTGCCTCGAACCCTGTACTTTAATCCCAGTCGTGACCGTGAAAGTGGCGGTGCCGGTGGGTGTGGATCAGATTCGCCGCAATGAGCCGCTCCTGATCTCGAAGTAGGGGCCCTAGACCGCCGTCGTAGAGCAGGCGGTGATCTTCGCCTAGCACCAGAGCGCGCTCACCAAGCTCGGGGGCGAGGCTGAGGTTGTGGGTAGCGACGACCAAGGTGACCTTCAGGTCGGATAGGAAGTCGACGAGCCAGCCGACACTGCGCGCATCCAAGTGCGCGGTTGGCTCGTCCAGCAGGAGCAGATCAGGCTTGAGCACAAGCAGGGCCGCGAGGCAGACCTTCTGCTTCTCGCCGCCGCTGAGGCTAAAAGGGGGGCGGTCGAGGTAGCCGGTCAGGCCGAAGACCTCGGCCCAGTGGGTCACCCGCTGATCGACGTCAGGAAGCCGCAACTGGCGGGGGCCAAAGGCAATCTCCTCATACACCGTGGGATTGAACATCATGGTGTCAGGGTGCTGGAAGAGCAGCACTACTTCCCGCCGAAAACGGCGTCCGAACTCCCGATCCTTTAAGGCAGCCGGCGTGACCGGCCAATTTCTGTAGCGGTACTCACCCGTACTCGGGGCGACGAGCCCACCCAGCACCCGCAGTAGCGTGCTCTTGCCGGTGCCGTTGGCACCCAACAGCACCACCTTCTCCCCGGGTTTGATGGCGAAGGAGACATCTTCGAGGACGCGGGGCCCATCCGGAAAGTCGTGGCGGATGCCCGAGAGATGGATCATCGGGAGGATGGCTCGTCGAAGAAACCGCGGGCCCGCATGGCGAGTGCGATCTCCCCAGACTGATGCATCGCCTTGGCGATGAGCCGAGCGGCGCTCGCCCCGCTGTGGCGGTAGCGGTCCCTTAGCCCCAGCCGGACGAGCGTGCGACTCTTGAGCGCCAGACGGTAGTCGTCGGCCACCTTGCGCAGGGTCAATGCCTGACTGGTGGCCAAGGTAAGGACGTACAGGAGCCCAGGGGAGAAGCCAAGAGCGCGAGCGAGATTGACTCTTTCCATGACGAGGAAAGTAAGCGAGGTGAGTACCGCAACCCGAAGATTGATCAGCACAAGATATCCCGGGGCGAACAGCCCCGAAGGGATCGTCAGCGCGGCATAAGAAAGACTCACCAGGACACAGAAGGGGCCGACGGCGAAAACGACTCGCCGTATCAGCGCGAAAACGCGGCGGCGGGCGAGAGCGAGGGTCAGAGCGAGTGCGATCCCCAGGACATGGAGATCGTGCACACTGGTCAGCGCGACCAGGGTCCCCAGGTAGCAGACCAGCGCTGCGCGCTCGAAGATCGTGCGCTGCTCAGGCTGCACGCGATGCACCCAGGGCCTTCAAGTATCGGTAAGCAATCAACGTCAACACCCCCTCGCCGATGGCAACGACCAGGTGCGGTAGCACCACAGCCGGTAGCGTGACCGAAATGCCGAAGGGGAAGAAGTGTGGTGTGCCGTCGGGGGCGTGGGCAACGAAGGGTTGGATGCCAAGGGCGAGCGCGATGAGCAGGGCCGGGACCGCGACCGCGAGCGCCCCGGCCGAAAAGAGGGCGACGCGCTCGCTCCACCCGCGTAGCCCGACAAAGGCCAACCAGGCGCTCGCGCTCCCCACCAGGCCCATCGCAAGCGCGTTCACGGGCAGGGCGGTGATTCCGCCGGCGCCGAAGAGGAGGGCCTGGAGGAGCAGCACCAGGCTCACGGCCAGGAAGGTGGTCCAGACTCCCAGGAGAACGGCGAGGAGCCCGATACCCGTCGCGTGGACCGTGGTGCCGCCGGGGAGCGGTATGGCCACCATCATCAAGACGAAGGCCGCCGCCGTCATCACGGCCAGGAAGGGCAGCGTGTTTTCGTCGAGCGAGGATTGGACCCTGCGCACAGCGTAGATCCAGGCTCCGGCCGCGACGGCGTAGGCCGGAAGATAAACAACAGGCGCGATGAAACCGTCGGGGATGTGCATCAGAAGAGCGCGAGCGCTCCGCTGGTAGGGCGCGTCATTCGCAGCGACCGCTTAAAAAAAGTCTGAGGGCACCGAAGAGCCCGAGAATAACGGCGACACCGACGACGATGCGGGGGAAGCGATCGAAGATCGGCTGGTTCGCCGCGTCGACTGTCCCGCCGTCCCCGCTCTCGACGCGGATGTCGAGGCCGTGCCCGTCCTCGGAGAACACCTTTACCCGCCAGGTTGCCGGCCCATCAGGCAGAAAGGCGATACGCCCGACCTTGTCGGTCCGACCGAGTTGCCGGGGGGCCTTTTCGCCCTCACGGTAGATCTCGTAGGCCTGGAAGGCGAAGGGGCTCCCGTCCGCATAGCGCATTTGAACCACGAGGGCTTGGCCGGCGGTCTCTGTGTGCTGTAGGTCGTGCGAGGCGGCGGGGAAGGCAAGCAAGGTAAGAATCCCAATCGCACCCGCCGCGAGAGTTTGGGTCAGGGTTGAGCCCCGAGGGTGAAGCTGAGGGTTGCCGTTCAGTAACACTAATGGACCTCTAGTATTACTGGGCACTATACGCCGGCCGGCCTCCACGGTGCAACGGGGTATCCTCGGCGCGGCACGGACGTGCAAACGGGCACCGGCAGGCCCCTGTGAAGGGCGTTACGGTTGCCGGTCGCATCGGGGTCAAGCGGATAGCCCGGCCTAGCCGGGGTCGTGGGCGGCCAGCGCCGCCAGGTCCATGGCCCGGTCCAGGTCTTCCAGGGGCGTATAGAAGTGGGGAGAAAAGCGCACGCCGCCACCGCGATGTGCGCACAGGACCCGCCGCGCCATGAGCCCGTCATAGAGGTGCCGAGGGTTCACGCCTGGGATGCGGAAGCTGACGATACCCGCGTGCCGTCCGGGAGATCGCGGGCTTAGCAGTTCGTAACCCCGCGAGTCGAGGAGAGCGATCAGATGTGCGACACGCTCCTCGATGGCCGCGTGCACGGCGGCTATTCCGATTTCCTGGAGCAGGGCTAGGCTCGCCTCTAGGCCGTGCGCTCCGAGCAGGTTGGGGCTGCCGCATTCGAAGCGGCGGGCATCTATGGCGGGGGACCAATCCTTGCGCTCGAAGTCCCCCTGGTGTTCGAGCATATGCCAGCCGTACTGGTGCAGGCGCAACCGGGGCCGCAGGGCAGGGGCCACGTAGAGCAGGGCCAGCCCCTCCGGCCCCAGCATCCACTTATGCCCGTCCGCCACCACAAAGTCCGCCGGGGTGGCGGCGAGGTCGAGTGGGACAGCACCCAGCCCCTGGATGGCATCGAGCCCAAACAGGATTCCACGGGCGCGACACCCGACGGAGATCTGTTCGAGGTCGAGTCGTAGACCGCGAGCGTACTGGACCCAGCTCACCGCCACCAGGCGGGTGCGGCCATCGCACAGGCCCAGCAGGTCCGCCTCCGGTTCCCGCGAGGCATCCAGGTCCAATTGTCGGTACTCCACCCCAAGGGGGGCGAGCGATTCCCACAGGATGCGGTTGGATGGGAACTCCTGCGCGATCCCGACAAGGTTGTCGCCCTGGTGCCAGTCAAGACCGTACGCCACGACCGACAGCCCCTCGGAGGTGCTCTTGGCCAGTGCGATGTCAGCGGGGGAGGGGGCCCCGATCAAGTCCGCAAGGCGCGCGCGCAGCGATCCCTCGGTGGCCAGCCAGCGCGGATACTCCAGGGAGCCTTGGGCGGCGTTCTCCGCCGCGAAGCGGGCTATAGCCGTCGCCGCTCGTCTGGGCCAGGGGGACACACCCGCATGGTTCAAGTGAATCATATCGGGCGAGAGGTCGAATTCAGGATGCATGAAGCGAGGGGTCCTCTCTATGTTCAATCGGAGCGGCACTACGGGGCCAGAGGTATCGCCGAGCCTGCGAGTGAATCGGCAATGGGCGTCCGTACCAGGACCCTGGTGCCACCGCCTTCCGGCGCCCCGATCTGAATCTCGCCGCCCATCACCTGCACACGCTCGCGCATTCCGAGGATCCCGAAGGATTGCTGGCCTCGCAGATCGGCCTCAGAGATCCCGCGGCCGTTGTCGCTCACTTCCATCTCCAGCCAGTCTTGCGCATTCGCCAATCGGACCTGCACAGCCGTAGCCTTGGCATGTTGCGCAACGTTGCTTAGAGCCTCCTGGAGGATGCGAAACAGAGCAAGATTCCCCTCCGCAGACAGCACTCCATCATCCATCTCAGAAACCAGCTCGCAGTTGATGCCGGTGCGCTTCTGAAATTGCCCGAGCTGCCACTCGACGGCTGCCGCCAGGCCCACGCCGTCGAGGACCGGGGGGCGTAGCTCCGACATCACGCGTTGCACTGTCTCGACGACCTTGCCGAGCAGCTCAATCGTGTGTTCGATGTGCTGTTGCTGCTGCCGACTATCGGAACCCAGTTTCCTTTGTACAGCGGCCAGGTCCATCCGAACCGCGGCAACGATCTGACCCACATCGTCGTGGATCTCCTTGGCCACCGACGCCCGTTCCTGCTCCCGTACCGACAGCAGGTGCACCGCGAGGCTGCGGAGCTGTTGTCGGGATTGCTCGATGCGAGCCTCGATCTGCTTTTGCTCGGTCGAATCGTAGAGTGTGCCCACGGCGCGGACCACAACGCCTTCTAGATCTCGCTCCAGCTTGGTCCTAAGCGAAACACTACGCTCCTCGCCGCTCGGCCGGACAATCCGGACCTCGACGTCATAGCCAGTCGTGGAGCTGGCCGCCGCCTCAGCGAGGCGCCGTAGCCGGGCCAAGTCGTCGGTGTGCACCCGATCGAAGAACAACTGCTGACTCGCGGGAAAGGCCCCTGGCGCGTAGCCGAGAATTCGGTAGAACTCGGCGGACCAGCGTTCCTCGCCGGTAAGTGGCTCCCGTTCAAAACTCCCTAGGTGAGCAATCTCTTGGGCCTGAGAAAGCACGGCCTCGCGTTGCTGAAGGGCTATTTCTGCCTTCTTGCGTTCCGTCACCTCGACCTGAAGCGCCTGCTCGCGTCCCCGAAGGCGGGTCATTAGGACCAGCCAGACCGCCACCGAAACGATGAAAATGGCGAAGGCAACCGCCAGCGAGCCCAGCTCTTTGTGGGTTTCGTTCAGCAGCCGCTCATCGAGTAGGCTCCGATAGTCGTTGACGAAACGGGCAGCGGACCGGGAAAAGCGATCTTGCAGGGATTGGTATTCGGCACTCGACAGCAAAGTCAGTGCCGCCTCCTTCTGCCCCTGACTGTTCATGGCAAACGCGCGATCCTCGATATTCCGCAGCCCTTGCTGGGCTTCGTGAACGTCCCGCAGGTCGCTGAGGTCATAACCCAGCGGCCCTTGTTCCCGAGCCTCGTCGATGAGGGCAACGAGCCCGGCCGCCAGCTCCTGCTGTCGTTGTTCCGATCGCGGGTCACCCGAGGCGACAACCATCACCGCATTGGACGCCAACTGCTGATGGAACAGGCAGAGCCGGTTGCGTATTTCCTCGGTGCGGGCGGCGTCAGCCTTGATTTGACGCTCCACAATATGAGTGTTGTAGACGTGCCAGCCCAGTGCCCCGAACATCAGTAGCGAGGACAACACGGCGGGTGCAAACCACCAAGACATGCGACCGCGTCGGCTCAAGGCAACAGCTGCTATTCCCATCGTCGTATCACCGCGCATAAACACATCCGATCCGACGGGTCTGGACCGGAACTCAACCCCCGTAGACCGGGAAAAGCGGAAAGCCTAGCCGTGTCTGGGAGCATGAGCAAGGCGTACAGACGGTGTGATGGTTCGGCGAGTTTGGGCGAGGAGTTGGTGGCGTCCAGATCCGTAACGCCAGTTCCCGTTCGCGAATCGGGATGTCGCATAATGTATATTATGTTAAGTAACAGGTATGCGCGACTGTGGGCCGAGCTTCGCGGGTTTCCGCCAGCTCGCGGCATGAAATTCAAGAAACGACCCCGGCGCTCCGTTGGCCTACTGCTGCAACACCTTGGCCCCGCCGAGGTTGCCAAGGGCGCGCGGCTCGATGTCCGTCCACAGGGTCCCGCTGCCTGCGTGCAGAATGTTCACCTTGATCTCGCCGTTGAGGCTGTCGGCAAACTCCCACAGGGTGTACGCATGGGGATCGCCCAGGGCGGCGCCCTTGAGGGCGAAACCGGCGGCCTTTTCGCCTTCCACCAGTGTCACGACCTCGGCTTGGGCCTGGCCCAGGGTACGTACCCTGTCGGACCGCACGGCGGCCGTCGCTTTGCGGATCTCGGCCACCTGCTTCTGCCCCTCGGCGCCGATCTCCGCCACCTGTTTCTCCCGATCGGCGGCCACCTCCGCCTTGAGCTTCTCGGTCTCCTGCGCCACCTGTTCGCGGCGCTGCTCGATCAGGCCCTGCTCGGTATTGAGCTCCGCCTGCTTGCGCGCCGTGTTCTGTTTCTCCTTGTTGGTTAGGTTCTGCTCCACGGCAATACTTGCCTGCTGAATCGGATCGAGAATCTGCATCGGCACGTTAACGTGCCGAATCAGGGCGTTGTGGATGACAATGCGCTTGCTGCCCAAAGTGCGGGCCAGAGTCTCCTTGAGGTCGTTTTGAAACTGCTCCCGGCCCTCCCCCACGATGAAGTCCTTGGCTCGGTAGGCGGAGCCTTTGAGGCGCGATACCGACAGGATCTGGGGCATGATGATGTTGTCCACCACGGCGGGGAGATCGCCGTAGCTCTGGTAAATGGACGCAATGTTCTCCGGCAGCAGCTCAAACTCCACGGTCATGTCGAGGCTGATCTCGAAGCCGTCCCGGGACGGGAACTCCACTACCTGGTCGAGGCTCAGGGCGGCGGAGGCGTCCGGCGGGCGCACCTGGCGTACCGCGTCCGCGGTTAAGGGGGCCGCGGCCGGCGCGGATGTGGACTTCTCCTGCATGCTGCTGCGCTGAGCCGCGTAGTCCATGCGTTTTTCCTTTTGCTCATCAAGCATGCGCCGCGAGAGCTGCTCCATGGCCGCATTCTGGGTGGCGATCTGCGCCTTGGTTATGACCTCACCGCCCTTCTCCCCCAGCAGTGAGACTTGGTTCACACCGATCTCCAGCACGTCCACCCGCAGCTCCTTGGGATTGACGTAATAAAGGCCGGGCTGTAGCACGTCCTTGCGCACCCCCTTGTCCCCGGGACCGGCAAACTCCCCCGCCGGGGCCTGGCGCCCGGACAGGCCGGTGACCACGCCCACGTAGCCGATGGGCACGCTGATAGCGTCTACCAGATCGATGTGGTAGCCGTAAGGGTTCAAGCGATAGCGGCCTGGACCCAGCACCTGGCGCCAAATGCCCTTCTGGCCCGAGGCGGCGAGGAACTCCCCTTCGGGCAGATCGCTGCCGACCTTGGACACTACGATGCCCACCTTGCCTGCGGGGATGGTGATGACGGGAATGATCTCCCAGTCGCAGAAGAGTGGGTTCCGGAAGTGGCGGCCCTCGCCCAGCACCTGCTCCAGGATGCCCTGCTGCCCAGGCCCCGCCAGGATCTGCCCCGCGGGCAGGGGCGACCCCACCTTGGCCGTGAGCACGGCCATATGGCCCGCTGGCACGTAGAAGCGGAACCAGCCCCACCAAACGGCGAAGAGCGCTGCCGCCAGACCCAGCCCAAGGATGACCAGTGCGCGCTTCATGGCTTGGCTCCGGCGCTGGGGAGGAAGGGCCGGAACAGGGCGCCCAGACCCTGGTCGTCGTCGCTAGACAGGATGGACTCGATGCGGGGGCCGAGCTTGCGGTACAGCGCGTAGCGCGCCAGGTCCAGACCGCTGCCGAAGGCCTGCACCTGGGTACGCAGCACAGTGGCCCGCGCCTGGTTGTCCAGCCGCACCACGTCGCGGTCGCCCTGGGCCTTGGCGAGCATCGCCTCGGCCTGGAACTCGGCGGTGTCCTTCTCCAGTCGTGACACCTCCAGCTCCCGTTGCGCCGCGGTTACCTGCACCGCGAGCTCTTGCTGCGCCCCGATCACGGCGCGGATGCGGGCGGTGTCGGCCTGCACCTTCTCCTTGTTCTGCTGCGCGAGCATCTCCTGGCGCACCAGCTCCGCCTGGGAGCGGGCCTGCTCGATTTGCTGCTCGAACTTGCGCGCGTCCTGCACCGCCACCTCCCGCTCGCGGATGACGCTGGCGATCTGGTCCGGCGGCAGAATGTTGCGAATCAACACCGAGCGCACATTCACCCCCCACTCCTCCGCCTGCTGATGAAGGTGAGTTTCCAAGTTGTCCTGGAACTGCTGGCGGGTCTCTCCGATGATGAAATTGATGGCCGGGTGCTTGCTGCCCTCGATGCGGCTGAAGCCCCGCGCCCGGGGCAGGATGATCTTTTTGAGCACGTCCTCCATGTCGCCCACCCGGTGGGTGATCAGGGCGGCCTTGTCCCGGGCTATGTTGAACTCGATCGTACCCTCCACCCGCACGGTGAAGCCGTCGAGGGTAAAGAAGGTGATGGCGTCGTCACCGCTCATCTCAAAACGCTGACTCTGCAGATTCACCTCCACCACGTTCACGAGATAGGGGTTGAGGTAATAGGTGCCCGGGTCCAGCACGTCCGGCACCACGCCTTTCATACCCGGTCCGACCAGGAACAGGTTACGCTCCTCCGGCGGAAGCACGTCGTTCAGCACCCCCTTCCCTACCAGCGAGGTGACCACGCCCACGGACCCGGGACGGATCGAAATGGCATCGAATAGCTCGACCGTGTAAGCGTACGGGTTAATGCGGTATTTGCCAGGCCGGAGGACCTCGGGAAGGATGCCCTTGGTGTCCTCGGCGGCGACAATGCGCCCCGGTGGCAGGTCGCGGCCGTACAGCCGGGTTCGGACTCCGAGCCGACCCGCAGGGATGTCGGTAATTTCCGTGATCACCCAGGCCCAGTGATAGGGATCGCGGAAGTAGCGCCCCTCGGGCAGCACATCGATCTGGATGCCCTTATGGTCCGGCCCCAGAGCCAGGATCTCGCCCGAAGGCAGATCCTTGCCGGTCTTGGCGGTCAGGATCGCGACCTCCCCTGCCTGGGGCTCGATGCGGCAGAAAAACCAGACGTAGAGGGGCAGTCCCACCACGAGAAGCAGGATCAATACGCCCACTGCCCCACCCCGCCGAGCCATCGCGACCAACGGCTCGGGTAGGGTCAGCCGCCGTCCGACCGGACGCGGATTGGGTTGTCTTACGTCCATCGCTTTTACCCCCGGTGAATGCGCCTGGCCTGCTGCACCGGCGAGATGCCTGCGCCGCAAGCGCCTGCGGACAACGATAACCCAGCTTGGTCAGGGTCAACCAGAATTCCCGTATCCTAATTTGGCAGATGCCAGTCCGGGGTGTGGCAACTTGAGCGTCTTGGATGGGCGACTGCCGGCGCCACATCCCTCCTCTTCCTGTTTCCGGTCCAGGCAGGCACCCGCGGGCGTCTGGCTGGGTCAACTGGCTCATGGTACGCACCGGTCGTCGCAGGGCTAGGCACGAACTCCAGCCCCGCTTTCTGACGGGTCACCTAATCCAGCCCCGACAGGTGGCGCAGGCGGTCGTACAGATCGCTGCGTCCGGGTCAGTATCCTGTCTAGTGCCGCGGCAGCCCGATCGTTCAGGAGCCCCCGACCGATGGCGGTTCCGATCCGGGCAGTACATCCGTCTCTCGTCGATCGGCGCTGGAAAAGGCGCTGCTTGCGGGCCGCTACAGGGCTCCACTGGGGCCCAACCGCCGTTGCAAAAAAACCAGAACGAGGGTCGACGAGGCCAATGCCGGGAGCACGGGCCACAGCGGATCGCCGATGGCCAGCAGGGTCAGGCCCGAGGCAAACGACCACACCGTCGGGACTATCAACAGCATCGGGCGAAGCCGGTGCCGGATCGGCGGCACCAACCCCAGCGTCGCCAAACTTGTCGGATCGGGGGCAGTGCGGAACAGCTCCAGCCGGGACCACGACCGACCCCAGAACAACCCGAGGCAGGGCATCGCCAGCACCGCAAAGACAACTAGGCGGGCACCGAGAGAGGCAGCGCGACCCGTCCAGGCAGTCAGACCGGCTGCCCCGGATGCCGCCGAGATCCCCACAAGCAAGAGCCCCTGGGCCGCGAACGTGACCGCCGCATAGGTTTCGGCCCAATTGAGGGGGCTCTAGGCATCCAGGTGAAAGGCCCAGCCGATCCAGACCCAGCAGACCCCAAGGGCGCCGAGGCATGCGCGAATTCGACCCGCGTCGGGTCGCCACAGCAACCACAGCATCCAGATACCAAATCCCTGGCCGATAGCCGCCGCCGGCCAGGCACGGGCGTTGTACAACTCGAACAGCCGCAGGTAGGTCCCGCGGGTGAAGGGCACAAGATCCGCAAGCGAATAGTTCACCCAATCGGCCACGGCTCTACCCTCCAGAGGCACTACTGAGGTCGGCTACAAGGCCGCGAAGTCGGCGGCCATGCGACGGCGCAGTGCCGCATCTGGCAGGGGGCCGAGGCCGGCCGCCATGTTCTCCCGCAGGTGCGCCACCTGGCTCGTGGCGGGAATGGCGCAGGTGATCGCCAGATGCGAGACGATGAACTTGAGCAGCACCTGCGGCCAGCCAGTGCAGCCGATGTCCGCCGCCCATCCTGGGAGAGGGTGTCGCTGGGAGATGCCGATGAGTTCGCCGCGCCGGAACGGGCGGTTTGCGATCACCGCGATGCCGTGCTCTGCAGTGAGGGGCATCAGCCGGTCGTCGGCCTCCCGATCGGCGATGTTGTAGGTCAACTGGACGAAATCAATCAGCTCGGAGCGCATGATTTGCTCCAGCTCCGGGTGACGGCGCCCGTGGGAGGTGGTCAGACCGAGATAGCGCAATCGACCGTCCGCCTTCATCGCCCGCAGGGTTTCCAAATGCTCGCGCCACCGGAGCAGGTTGTGCACTTGGAGCAGGTCGAAGCGCTTTACGCCCCAAAGACTTTTGGATTCGGCAATCTCACGCGGTCCGTCATCTCCGGACGCCGTCCAGACCTTATTTGCCGCGAACAGTCCAGCGGGCTGGCCGAGTCAGGCGAGGGCCTTGCCGACCACGGCCTCGGCCGAGCCGTACATGGGCGAGGAGTCGACTATGCCGCCGCCGGCGGCGAAGAAGGCTCGCAGGATCTCGGTGCGAACCCCGAGGGCCTGCGCGTCATCGCCGACGTTAAAGGTAATCCAGGTACCCAGCCCGATCGCCGGCAGCGGCTCCCCGCTCCCAGGGATCGGCTTGGTCAGGCGGGCGGACAAGTTGGCACGCGGAGCAGGGCCGAGGGTCAGTAGACCGCAGCAGGCATCGGCCAGGGCCGATAGAAAAGATCGACGATTCATCGGCGAGTCTCTAGGCGGTCGAGTCCGGAATGATTCCTCTGTTGGTTCCGTTTTCTGACCTCCTCAGTGGTGATTGGCCCCGCTCTGCGGGGCATTTTTTTTAGCCCTCGACCTCGATCCGAAACTCGGGTGGGACCTCGATGTTCTTTTTCACGGCGCACAGTTCCATCGCCTTGACGATGCCGTCGCGGTAGCGCTCCGGGAAATTCTCGGGCAGGCGCAGCCGCAGGACAGCGCCGGCAGGTCCCGGCCGCTTGGGATCCCAATCCCAGTCCATCGTGAGGCCGAGACCCTGCGTGGTCAGGTCACGACTCTGACAGAAGCTTAAGGCATAAATACCCGCGCAGGTCGCGATGGACCCCAGGAACAGGAAGAACGGGGGTGGAGCCGACGCCTCTCCACCGTCGCGCACCAGTTGATCCGTCGCAATCGTGAAGCCGCCGACCTCCACATCGACGCGCTTGCCGCCAGGGAAGAGGACATTCAACTGTAAACTCATCACTCGCCTCCGCTAACTGCTAGTGCTCCATCCGGGCCGAGGGGAAACCCGCCGACCGATCACCGCCGCGCCTCCGCAGGACGCTGTCGAAGCACGGGTCACCCCTGGACGTCCGACAGGGCAGGCGGAACTCCCGCCACCGTCGCCGGCACTCGCCGCCATCGCGCACGGGCCCCTATGCAGCCAACGATTCAGTCCCGGTTGCCTCCGCCAAACATCTTCATCGGGTTCGGCATGCTCTTCATGGGATTCATGTTCTTCATGGGGTTGAAACCGCTGCCACCGGAAGAGCGATCGCCGCCATCGCGGTCATCCGGACCATAGTCGCCGCGGGGCCCACCGTAGCCAGGACCATAACCGGCATCCGGACCGCCGTAGCCAGGACCATAACCACCCCCCGGACCGCCGTAGCCTGGACCATAACCGCCACCCGGACCGCCGTAGCCTGGACCGTAACCGCCCCCTTGGCCGCCGTAGCCTGGACCGTAACCGCCCCCTTGGCCGCCGTAGCCTGGGCCGTAACCGCCCCCTTGGCCGCCGTAGCCTGGGCCGTAACCGCCCCCTTGGCCGCCGTAGCCTGGGCCGTAACCGCCCCCTTGGCCGCCGTAGCCTGGGCCGTAACCGCCCCCTTGGCCGCCATCGCTGGGTCCGTACCCGCCGATCGAAGGAGCTCCGTAGCTGGGTCCGTACCCGCTAGCGGCAGGGTCGCTCCGCCCAGGTGCGCCGGTCGAGGGCGAGCCATAGGTCGGGCCGCCGTAGGCACCGGAAGGTCCGGCGCCGTATGCCCGATCATCATAGCCAGCGGACGGATTGCCGCCGCCAAAACCGGCCGCCTGCCCCAATGCAGCCACGCCCATCCCCAGGGTGACCAGCGCTGCCGCCAAGGTCGAGTCTACGTAGTTCATGCGTCCTCCATCCCCAATCTGTTGGCCTGGAATACCCAGGCTCAATCATGGTAGCGGATTCCTCTGGAGCCCGATACGGTAGACCGAAACAGCCCTCGGCTCGCGTGCTTCCAGTCCTCACCCTTCGTCCCCATTTCCTCTTCCAATCCAGAACCAGAGCCGGTGCGTGCGAATGACAGACGATAGTTTCTTCGATCGGCTGCGGGGCCTGATCGGACGGGATTGCGAGTACCTCGGCGGTACCTGCCGCTTGGTGGAGGTACTCGCCGACGAGGGGATGCTGGTCCTGGAGCGGCGTGGGGGCCTTCCTGACATCCAGGCGGACCAGTATGGAAACGCCTCTCACCGCAGCAACGAGGTGATCCAGATCCCCATCTTCGGGGCGGACCCCGACCACTTCTCGGACGAGATGTTGGATGTGTTTGTCTGCCTGTCGGCCTGCGCCCAGGGCCGCTGACCAAGGGCGGGCTGGGACGGTTGCGGCACCCGCCTACCGCTCCTTAAGATAAGCCTCGATGAAGTCGCCCGCAGCATCCAGGTTGGCGCGCGCGCCTCTGGACAGCGCTTCACCCAAGTCAAATCGATAGCCCCGGACGGCGAGTAGCCAGGCCGTCGGGGCAGGCGCGGGGGCCATGTCGGGACCAATCTGGGCGTGGACGCGCAGCACGGCCCCCGGGGTCATGACGTGGGTGCTGTAGGTCAGGTCGATCTCGGGGGTGACAGGGGTAAAGGCGTAAGGCTCCGGCCCGGCGAGACTCGCGTCGACGAAGATCACCAGGTCCCGCCCGACCAGATCCAGCGCATGCTCCACCTGGAGCTGAAAATCCGTAAGAAGCTCGCAGTCCACGAGGCCCCCCCCGGCCTGGCACCTCTCCAGACGCTCCAGCAGCGCCGGGCCAAGGGCGTCATCGCCGCGCGACGGGTTGCCGCAGGCAAGGACCAGGATGGGCCTCGGGCGTCCGGGACTCCAGCTCAGCGCCGGACCTCCCCGGTCGGGCCTTGCTCGATCCGGTCGAGCACCAGGCCGGCGGCGTCCACCAGTGTCAGCTCCAGCGGCATCTTTCCCACGGCATGGGTCGCGCAGGACAGGCACGGATCGTAGGCGCGGATAGCCACCTCGATTTGGTTGAGTAGCGGCTCGGTCAACTCCCGCCCACTGAGGTACTCGGCCGCCACCTGGCGGATGGACTCGTTCATGGCCTGGTTGTTGTTGGTGGTCGAGACGATCAGGTTGGCCTTGGTGACCAGACCATCACTATCGACTTCGTAGTGGTGGAAGAGTGTCCCGCGCGGGGCCTCGACCACACCGATGCCCTTGGTCCGCAGCTCCCCGCGGAGCTGAAGCTCGCCGCCGCCGATGTCCGGGTCGTGGAGCAGGTTCTGGATGGCCTCGGCGCAATAAAGCAGTTCGATAAGCCTGGCCCAGTGGTAAGCGAGGGCCCCCTGAGCGGGCCGGCCACCCTCCCCCTCCGCCATGAAACGCTGACGCTCGGCCTCGGCCAGGGGGGTATCGATCCGGTCGCAATTGTTGATCCGGGCCAGGGGACCGACCCGATACCAGCCGAGATCGGGCCCCAGCTTGTCAATGAAGGGGAACTTCATGTAGCTCCAGGATTTCACCCCCTCGCGCAGGTGCTGCTCGTAGTCGCAGTAGTCGACCTGGTCGAAGATGGTCCCACCGGCCGGGTCCCGGGCGCGCAGGCCGCCGTGGTACAGCTCCAGGGCACCGCCGGGACCGGTCAGGGACAGGGTGTTCGCCTCGACCCGACCAAACTGCCGATGGTAGTCGGCGTTGGCCAGGTAGACCTTGCGCATGAGCCCCACGGCCGCCTGGCTCCATTGGATCATCTGTTCGATGTCCGCCAGCAGGTAGTCGCGTTCCTCCGCGGATACGGCCTTGTTGACCCCGCCGGGGACGGCCCCGGTCCCGTGGATGCGCTTGCCGGCGGTGACGCGGATGACCTCCTGGCCGAATTTGCGCAGCAGCACGCCCTGCCTGGCGATGTCCGGGTGGTCCTGGATAACCCCCACGATGTTGCGGTGGCGCACCGCGTCGTCGAAGCCGAACAGCAGGTCCGGGGAGGACAGGTGGAAGAAGTGCAGGGCATGGGACTGGAGCGTCTGCCCATAGTGCATGAGTCGGCGGACCTTCTCCGCCGTTGGGGTGAGTTGGTCCACCCCGACGAGCTGGTCGGTCGCCTTGGCGGCGGCCAGGTGGTGGCTCACCGGGCAGATGCCACACAGGCGCTGCACCAAGACCGGCAGTTCCCAGTAGGGCCGGCCTTGGATGAACTTCTCGAAGCCGCGAAACTCGACGATGTGCAGCCTCGCCTGACGGATCTGGTTGTCCTCGTCCAGCAGCAGGGTGACCTTGCCGTGGCCCTCGACCCGAGTGACGGGCTCGATGCAGACGCGCTTCAGGGCCTCGGGGTGGCTGGCGGTTTCGAGTGTGCTAGTCATATTCAACCTCTTCTCGGCGCCCCTTCCTGGGAACGAGGAACTCGACGCTTCGTCAAATCGAAAGGCGCGACAGCGCCTTACGATCAGTCGTAGTGGATCTGGGTGTAGGGGAAACTAATGGGTTTGCCGGCCAACAGCTCTGTGAGGAAGGTCCAGATGGCGTCCGCCGTGGGCGGACAGCCGGGCAAGAAGTAATCGATCTTCACCACCTCATGCAACGGATGGACCTTGTTGAGCAGGAGCGGAATCTCCGGGTCGTTGGGGATACCCGGGTTGTGGAGCCCGACCCCATGGACATAGGACTCCTCCAGGCAATCCTTGACGGTGAACTGATTGCGCATGGCGGGGATGCCGCCATTGACCGCGCAGGCCCCCATGGCCACCAGGATCTTGCAGTGGCGGCGAAACTCGCGCAGCACCTCGACGTTCTCGGAATTGCACACGCCGCCCTCAAGGATGCCCAGATCGCAGGGACCGACGGCCTTGATGTCGGTGATGGGACTGCGGTCGAACTCCACCAGCTCCACCAGTTGCAGGATGCGCTCGTCGATGTCGAGGATGGACATGTGGCAGCCAAAGCAGCCGGCCAGGGATGCGGTGGCAACCTTGAGCTTCTCGGCCATGGCCTAGCCCCTCCCTTCGTTGGCGGCCACATCGCCCACCTGGCTGATGGGCTCGCGGTCGTAGAGGCGCTGGCCGATGGGGGCGGCATAGGCACGGGTCTTGGGCAGGATGGCCCCGACCGGACAGACATGGGCGGCGCGGTCGCTGGCGGCGAAGCGGCTGTCGCCGAGCCTTCCGGACTCGGAGTCGATCACCAAGTGGCTGTCCAGGCCGCGCCCGCTGATGGCAAACACCCGCTTGCCGTCCACGTCGCGGCTGGCGCGCACGCACAGCTCGCAGAGGATGCAACGGTTGAAGTCGATGACGAAGTCGGGGTGGGAGGCATCCAGTTCCCGGCGCGGGAAGAAGTGGGTGAAGTGCGGATTGAGCATGCCGACCCAGTAGGCCACCGCCTGGAGCTGGCAGGCACCGCTCTTTTCGCAGCCCGGGCAGACGTGGTTGCCCTCCACGAAGAGCATCTGCAGCACGGCCCGGCGCAGGCCCTGAATCTCGTCGCTGGCGTTGTCGACCACCATGCCAGCCGCCGCCGGGGCGGTGCAGGCGGAGACGTGCCGCCCGCCGACGCCAACCACGCACACCCGACAGCTCCCGTGGGGGGCGAACTCCGGGTTGTGGCACAGGTGCGGGATGTAGACGCCGGCCGCCAGGGCCGCGTCCATGATGGTCTGGCCGCTAGTGAAGGGGATGGTCTGGCCGTCCAGTTGGATCGTCGTCGCAATGTTCATGCCTCTGCCTCCAGGTGGGCGGCGGCGTCGTTGCGCCCAGTGAGCGCCCGGGCCTCGGAGAGGGCCGCATCCAGGTCGAAGGATGGGGTGTAGTCGGTGCTGCGCAGATGCCGCTCCCAGGCCTGCGGGAACTTGTCCAGGGTGTTTAGGATGTGGTTAGGGGCCGTGTGCCCCAGGCCGCAGTAACTCGCATTGCGCATCACGGCGCCGATGTGGCGCAGCTCCGCAAGGTCGTGGCGGGACCCCTGCCCCGCCGCGACCTTTTCCACCAAGTCGCGTAACAGGGCGGAGCCGACCCGGCAGGGAGTGCAGAAGCCGCAGGACTCGTGGGCGAAGAAGGCGGCGAAGTTGCGCACCATGTCGAGCATGTCCCGGCTCTGGTCGAAGACCATGAAGGACCCGGCGGTAGGCAGGTCCTCGTAGGCGATGATGCGGTCGAACTCGGCCGGGCCCAAGGTGGCGCCGGCGGCCCCGGAAATCTGCACCGCCTGGGTGTGTTCGGCCCCGCAGTCGGTCAGGACCTGGTGCACCGGGGTGCCGAACGGGTACTCGTACACCCCCGGGTGGCGGCAATCGCCGCTGACGCTGAGGATCTTGCTGCCGGCGGACTTGTCCGTCCCCTCGCCGCGGAACCAGAAGCCGCCCCACTGGACGATGCGGGCAGCGGCGAGGAAGGTCTCGACATTGTTGACCACGGTCGGGCGGCCCTGATAGCCGCTGGTGACCGGGAAAGGCGGGCGCTTGCGGGTCACGCCGCGCTTGCCCTCCAGGGACTCGATGAGGGCCGACTCCTCGCCGCAGATATAGGCCCCGGCACCCAGGTGAATGTCGATGTCGAAGTCGAAGCCCGGCTCGGCCAGGATGTCCCGGCCCAGGAGGCCGTCGAGGCGCCGCCGGGCCAGAACCGATTCGAGATACTCGCGCAGGTACAGATATTCACCGCGCAGGTACAGAAAGCCCTGCTTGGCCCCGATGACCCGGGCGCAGATGGTCATGCCCTCGATCACCAAGTCCGCGTAGGAGGTCAGCAACACCCGGTCCTTGAAGGTACCGGGTTCACCCTCGTCGGCGTTGCAGACCACGAAGCGTTCATCCCCCGCCGCCTCGCGACAGAACTTCCACTTGAGCGCCGTGGTGAAACCTGCGCCGCCGCGCCCCCGCAGCCCTGAGCGCTCCAACTCAGCCAAGGCCCCGGACGGGCCCTTGGCCAGCAAGCCCCGCAGTCCGGAGGCATCGGTCGCCGGGTTGCTGAGGAGCAGCCCAGGGCGGCGGACGTTGTCGTCGACCTGGAAGAAGTCGCCCGGCCAGCGTGGCAACGGGGTGCCCTGCTCCACCAGGTCGGCGATGCGGTCCATCCGGGCCGCATCGAGCCGGGTGACGGCGGTGCCGTTGACCAGCAGGGCGGGCGCCTGATCGCACATGCCGGTGCAAGAGGTCAGGCTTACCGTCACCCGACCGTCGGGCCGCGGGACGCCGGGCTGCACGCCCAGTCGCTCACACAAGAGCCTCAGCAGGCGCCGATTACCCAACATGCGGTCGGTGATGTTATCGCTCAGCAGGATGTCGAACGCACCCCGCGGCGTCTCGTGCAGGAAGGCGTAGAACCGGATGGCTGCGCGGACCTGGGTGCGGGTCACGTCGAGGGCCGAGGCCAGGGCCTCAACCGCCTCGTCCGGGACGCAGGAGCAGTGCCGCTGGACCTCGATCAGGTGCTGGAGAAGGTACTCGGGGTTACGCCCGAGGTGGGTCAGGGAGGCGGCGACCAGATCGGTCACCCCCGTAGGTGTCGTGGCGCTCATCGGGCAACCCCCAGTCGGTGGAAAGCCGCGGAATCCGTGCCAAGTATAAACCCATGTACCCGCCTGCCGACCACCAGTCCATCGCCCAGAGCGCCGCGTACGCGATGGCAAGGATGCCCACAAAAACCCAAAGGCTGTCCCTTGAATCCGTCCGCAACGGGAACTACTTTACATAACGCAGGCGCCCGCTTGGGGCCTGCGCGAACGCGGTTCTTCGGAACGCACTCTGTTTCATATTGCTCATTTGGAGGATATGTCCATGACAACCATCGACTTCTCGCCCCTGTTCCGGTCCATGATCGGGTTCGATCGGCTGGCGTCCAGCATGGAGTCCGCCTATCGGGCGGAGGCCGGCGGCTACCCGCCCTACAATATCGAGGTCACCGGCGAGGACCGCTACCGCATCACCATGGCGGTTGCGGGTTTCGCTGAGGGCGATCTCGACCTTCAGGTGAAGGAGAACATCCTGACCGTCTCCGCCACCAAGAAGGAGGACGAGGAGGCCACGGATCGCCAGTACCTGTACCGCGGCATTGCCACCCGCAGCTTCGAGCGGCAATTCCAGCTTGCGGACTATGTCCGCGTGGAAGACGCCCGCATGAGGGATGGCCTGCTGCACGTCGACCTGGTTCGCGAGATCCCGGAAGCGGTCAAGCCCCGCAAGATCGAGATCCGCCGAGAAGAGGGCGGCAAGCTGATCGAGGGCCAGGTAAAGGCGGCCTGAAGGCTCGGCGCCTAACCTGAGTCTCAGCATCGAAAAGGCCGGGCGAAAGCCCGGCCTTTTTGTTTCCGCCAAGGCGTGGCCGGAGCGGCCGGCGGCAAACTGGGCCTGCGCCCCAAGGCGCTACCTCTCGGACTGGGGCCTCTCGGTTGAGGCGGGCGCGGCGGCGCCCTGCGGGACCTTGGCAGCGGCCGCAGCGCCAGGAAGGGGGGCCGTAGCCGGTGAAGCGTTGCGCGGCGCCTGTGGAGCCTCACGTTCGAGCAGGTAGAGCGGCGAAGGACCTCGGGTACCCTGAGACAGGGCTTGATCCCCCCAAGGACCTGGATCAACCGCCAGCCCTGACGGTAGAGTTCCGGCAGGGTCGGGTAATAGTCCTTGTTGGTGAACTCACACTTGAGGCGGGTCACGGTGGTAGCCATGCCGTAGTAGGACGAATTGTTCTGGGTATCGGCGACGATGCACGCGACGATGTCGGTCCCGACGACCTGAGTCGGGGCGAGCGCCACTAACACGAGGCAAAACAAGCGGCAGGGCGAGGTCATGGGGGGCGTCCCATAGCTTCAGATCGGCGTACCCTACCAGAATAACCGGGCAGACCGCCCAGTCTGTGCCCGACAAGCACTTCCTCTTGATCGGCTGCAGGCTCCACCTCGCGCAGGATGTCTGCGACGCTGTTGGCGAGCCTCTGGGCCAGATTGGCCACGCTATTCGATAGACCCCCACCCTCTCGATCCGATGCAGTATGGCTGAGCCGTTGCCAGAGTGCCTGTCGGCTGTCATCCAGGCTGTCACAGGGCTCAAGAACCGCCTCAGGACGGCGTCCCGGGAACGAAACGGCCCTGCCCTCGCCGCCCAGGAAACTTGGCCGGTATACAATCCGGTGCCGCGTCCCGCCATCGCCAACGCAGGTCCAAGTTGAACGCCCTCAAGCGCCTCGCCTCCCAGACGGCCATCTACGGCATGAGCAGCGTCCTCGGGCGCTTTCTCAATTACCTGCTGGTGCCGCTCTTCACCTATACCTTCGCCCCTGCGGAGTACGGCGTCGTCGCGGAGCTATACGCCTACATGGGCTTCCTGGCCGTGCTGCTGACCTTTGGCCTGGAGACGGGCTATTTCCGCTTCCGCTCCGGAGGCGAGTGGTCCCCCGATCTGGTCTTTGGGACCACCCTGCGCGTCCTGCTCCTGGGGAACCTCGCCTTTTTCCTGGCCCTGGCCTGGTTCCGCCAACCCATCGCGGACATCCTGCGCTACGCCGAGCACCCGGAGTACATCTGGTGGTGTGCGGCCATCCTGGCCCTGGACTCGGTCGGCGCCGTGGCCTTCGCACGACTGCGGGCGGAGAATCGAGCCCTGCGCTTCGCCCTGATCAAGCTGGCCGAGATCGCCGCCAACGTTGGGCTCAACCTCTTCTTCATCGTGCTCTGCCGCCAGGCATTTGAGGCCGACCCACTCTCCCTGTTCGGCGTCCTCTGGGACCCCGCCATCGGGGTCGGCTACGTCTTCCTGGCCAACCTCGCGGCCAGCGGCTTCAAGCTGCTGCTGCTGACCCCGGAACTGCGCGGGGCCCTGGGCGGCTTCGATGGCGTCCTGTTGCGCCGCCTGATGCGTTACTCGCTCCCCATGGTACTCATCGGACTCGCCGGAATCGTCAACGAGATGCTCGACCGCGCGGCCCTCAAGTACCTGCTGCCCTACGACGACGCGACCAACATGGCGCAACTTGGTATCTACAGCGCCTGCTACAAGCTCTCGGTGCTGATGACGCTCTTTGTCCAGGCCTTCCGCTACGCGGGCGAGCCGTTCTTCTTCGCCCACGCCAAGGAGGTGGACGCGGGGCGCACCTATGCCCTGGTGCTCAACTGGTTCGTCATCTGCTGCGTCTTCCTCTTCCTCCTGGTTACGCTGTTCCTGGACGTGTTCCAGTACTTCGTCGGCGCAGACTACCGCGAGGGGCTGTTACGTGGTCCCTGATCCTGCTCCTGGCCAACCTCCTGCTCGGGTCTACATCAACCTCTCCATCTGGTACAAGCTCACAGACCGCACCCTGATGGGGGCCTGGGTCACCCTGGCAGGGTCCGCCGTCACCGTGGCCCTCTGTTCTGGTGGGTGCCTGATCCACGGCTACGTAGGTGCGGCCTGGGCCCACCTGGCCTGCTACGGCACCATGGTCGCCCTGTCCTACCTCTGGGTCGCAGGTACTACCCGGTGCCCTATGACCTATCGGCGAGTGCTGGGCTACGTCGCCCTCGGGCTCGCGCTCTACGGGGCCAGCCGGCTCCTGGTGACCGGACTCGCCTGGCCTGCGCCGGTCACCGGGACTCTGCTGCTGGCCCTGTTCCTGGTCGTCGTGTATGTCCTGGACGGCCGTCGCGTGTGGCGGCACCCTGGGCTCGGCGGCGACTGATCCTCGACCCAAGGCCACCGGATGCCCAGGTCGGCGATAGCCAATGGCGCCGCGTATTGGTCGCCGTCGGGCCGTCGCTGCCGATCGCTGACGGCAACTTTCTGGCCCGGGTCCAGAAGGCCGCGCCGCCCCGTGCGGCCGACAGGTCCGCACAAGGCGGCGAACGGATACGCTGCAGAGGCCGGCGGGGCGCATTTTCCGTACACTATGGGCCTTCACGCTCACTGCAGCCGGCAGATTGCCATGCTCGAGTCCATTGCCAACGGCACCCGGCGGGAGATTGACGGTCGCCCATCCGTCTTCTACGACGGTTACTGGATTAAGTGGTACGACCCCCCCCCGGACAGCGAGGTGGTCCGTACCCGCCTCATCGAGGCCCTGACCCGGCGCCTGTTCAACCATGTCGAGCACGGTATCAACATCCCCGGTTTTCGCCTCAAGGAGGCCCGCCAAGCCTACGAGCGCGAGGCCGACCCCGAATGCAAGCGCGTCAATGGGGCCATGCTCGCAGGGGCCCTCTTCAACCGGGCCGGAGACATCTTCACCAAAGTGGTGGAGCTCAAAGCCGTCGGCGTGGAGATTGCGCCAGACGACCCTCTGATGCGCGAGTGCGGGCAGTGCCTTCTGGAAGCCCTGGACTTAGGCAAGATCGTCCGGCACCGCAGCGGCGACGAGGGCATCGATGAGCTCTGGGGTGAGCCGTTCAAGGCATTTACCCAGCCGATCGAGGTCTTCTACACCAGTCGCTACATCAAGATGGCCCAGGTCATGCGCGACATCGACCGCATCGGGGCGGCCATCATCGATACCTTTGTGGGCAGCACCCAAGTCATGGAGATTGCGCCGAAGGTCCACAGTTTCACCGAAGCGGCCAAGCGCAAATGCGAGATCCTGCGCACCGACCCGGCCATCTTCGAAGTTTGGCCTGTGCTCGTGGTGGCCGCGGATCATCTGTGCAAGATCGAGCCGACGCTGCCCCGGGCCCCCACCCGGGCCGAGGTCCGCGAGGCGCAGGCTGGGACCCGTCTGGTCCAGGACGGCACTGCCCTGGTCACCCACATCGTGCGGGCACGGGTCGTGATGCCCGTCAGTACCCGCGAGTACCTCGACCGCTGTCAGCAATTCCGCCGCTTGCATCTGGGGGCCAGACACAAAGTCAGCGGACCCAGTGACGAGCGGTTGTGGGAAGGCAGCGACTAGGCGCCGCCCAGCACCAGGTCCGGCCCCCGTGCCTGGCGCGAAAGCCTCCAGCACCGACCTGCCGTCCTACCCCGACTCCAACCCCCTGGAGCACGCCCTCCTTGATCGCCAGTAGCTCAACGGAGACCATCATGGTGGGCCTCTCCGGTGGGGTGGACTCCTCCATCGCCGCAGCCCTGCTCCTGGAACAGGGACTGCAAGTCGAAGGGCTGTTCATGAAAAACTGGGAGGAGGACGACCAGGCCGGCTACTGCGCCGCCGCCGAAGACCTGGCGGATGCCCGCGCGGTAGCAGAGCGCCTGGGTGTTCGGCTCCACGCGGTGAATTTCGCCACCGAGTATTGGGATCGGGTGTTCTCCCACTTCATCGCTGAATACAGGGCGGGGCGCACCCCCAACCCAGATGTACTCTGCAACCGCGAGATCAAGTTTCGAGCCTTCCTCGACCACGCCATGGCGCTGGGCGCCACTCGCATCGCCACCGGGCACTATGCCCGAATTAACCAGGACGCCGCCGGTTGGCACCTCCGTCTGAGCGCCGACCCGGATAAGGACCAGACCTATTTTCTCTATCTGCTGGACCAGAGCCAGTTGGCGCACAGCCTCTTCCCCTTGGGGGGACTGCGCAAGCTCCAGGTACGCGGGATCGCCCGCCGGCTCGGGCTTGTCACCGCGGAAAAGCGCGACAGCACCGGGATCTGCTTCATCGGCGAGCGGCGTTTCCGCGACTTTCTGGCCCGCTACCTGCCGCACGAGCCAGGCCCCATCGAAACACCGGACGGGCGGACCATCGGAGAGCACCTCGGCCTCGCCTACTACACCATCGGCCAACGCCAAGGGCTCGGCGTCGGCGGCCTGCGCGGGAGGGCGCAGGCGCCTTGGTTCGTCGCCGGCAAGGACCCCTCGCGCAACGCCCTGATCGTGGTCCAGGGCGGCGACCATCCCTTGCTGCTCTCCGGCGGGGCGGCCGTCACCCAGGTCCATTGGATCTCTGGGGGCCCGCCGGAACTTCCACTGGACTGCCTCGCCCGGGCGCGGCATCGCCAGCCCCTGCAAGCCTGCACAGTCTTGGGGTACGATCAGGGTCGCTGTCGGGTGCGATTCGAGGCGCCCCAGCGCGCCTTGGCGCCAGGCCAGGCACTGGTGCTTCTACCGCGAGGAAGAGTGCCTAGGCGGAGGGGTCATCGAATATTCAGAGGCCTGATCGGGTGCCCGCTGGTCGCGGTGGCTACCCGGGGCCAGGCCAATAGACAGGCGCAGCAGGATTTGAAAGGATGCACAGGGCTTGTCGGGTCGCTCCGGACTGATAGCAATCCCGCCCCGCAGCGTTTTTTTACGGCATATTCATTAAGCTCCCGATAATTCGCTCAATGTCCCGATCCACCGGGACCTCTGAGCAGGGCTACCGTCGGGGATGTCGAGGACCACCGAATGAGCTATACCGACCTGGACCGCCTGACCGCATTCGCGGGCGTCTATCAGGCGGCCCACTGCGTCCGCCAGATCGCCCGTCACGGAACCGTCGACACCCGCATCATGGAGCCGTGCATCCATAGCCTGTTCCAGATCGACACCCCCAGCGTCGCTGCAGCCTTCGGCCCGCCCGGGGCGGTCGCCACCGGCGCACGCCAATTCGTTGCCCAGCTCACCGCCGGCTCCAACGGAGGGCCGCCCGCGGGACCAGGAGCTTCTCCGCTACGTGGTCACCATCGTCAAGCTGGAGCGTGCCTTGTCCGCGCGACGGGACATGCTAGAAGCCATCCGCGCCGGGCATTGAGGCCATCACCGCGGGTCGGGGCGACCAGCCATTGCTGGATCCTGACCTGCTCGCGTCCCTGGCCACCATCTACAGCGATACCGTCAGCCACCTCGCGCCCCGAATCATCGTCAAGGGCGAGCCCCTGCACCTCAAGAACCCGGACAACCAGAGCCGTATCCGCGCCGTGCTGCTCGCTGGCATCCGTGCCGCCATGCTTTGGCGACAGGTTGGTGGACGTCGCTGGCAGATCATCCTCGGCCAGCGCACGCTCCTGGAGTCTGCCGGGGCTTACCTGTCCTCCGCAGTGCTCGGCTGAGAACGCGGCGCATCCGTCGCGCCCGGTTCTGGGTGCTGCCTCCCCAAGGCTTTGTATTGCCGGACTCGCGTGCCGATGCCAATCGCGGCGGTATAGAATCGCCCCTTCGTTGTTTCATGATCCAGGCGTACAGGCGGAGTCTCACCATGCAAGACAGTTTCCAGGCCAAGTCCCAACTCCAGGTGGGCGACCAGTCCTTCGAGATCTTCCGCGTAACAGCACTCCCGGACAGCGCGCGGTTGCCCTTCTCGCTCAAGATCCTGCTCGAAAACCTGCTGCGCAACGAAGACGGCGTCACCGTGACCCGCGACGACATCGAGGCCCTGGTCAACTGGGACCCGATGGCCGAGCCCTCCCGGGAGATCCAGTACCGCCCGGCGCGTGTTCTGATGCAGGACTTCACCGGCGTACCCGCCGTCGTGGACCTGGCGGCGATGCGCGACGCCATGCAGGCCCTGGGCGGCGACCCAAAGAAGATCAACCCCTTGCAGCCGGCGGAGCTGGTCATCGACCACTCGGTGCAGGTGGACTACTTCGGCAGCGACGACGCCTTCGGCAAGAACGCGGCCCTGGAGTTCGAGCGCAACCAGGAGCGCTACGAGTTCCTCAAGTGGGGCCAGAACGCCCTGGACGACTTCAAGGTCGTCCCGCCGGACACCGGCATCGTCCATCAGATCAACCTGGAGTACCTGGCCCGGGTCGTCTTCCCGAAGCCTGCTTAACGGCTCCACTCAGGCCTACTTCGACACCTGCGTGGGCACCGACTCCCACACCACCATGGTCAACGGCATCGGCGTCCTGGGCTGGGGCGTCGGCGGCATCGAGGCGGAGGCATCCATGCTCGGCCAGCCGGTCTCCATGCTGGTACCCCAGGTCGTGGGCTTCAGGCTCACCGGGGCCCTGCGCGAGGGGGTGACGGCCACCGACCTGGTCCTGACCATCGTGGACATGCTGCGCAAGCACGGCGTGGTCGGCAAGTTCGTCGAGTTCTACGGGCCCGCCATCGGGGCCCTGCCCATGGGCGAGCGCTCCACCATCGCCAACATGGGGCCGGAGTACGGCGCCACCTGCGGCCTCTTCCCGGTGGACCAGGTGACGCTGGACTACCTGCGCCTCACCGGGCGCAGCGAGGAGCAGGTCGCCCTGGTGGAGGCCTACGCCAAGACTCAGGGCGTCTTCCACACCGAGGACGCCCCCGAGGCGGACTACTCCTCGACCCTCCAGCTGGACCTAGGGACCGTTGTCCCCTCCCTCGCCGGCCCCAAGCGACCCCAGGACCGCGTCGCGCTGACCGAGATGGCCGAGCACTTCCCCAAGGCCCTGGCGGCCCTCAAGAAGGAGCGCAACATCCCGGACAAAGGGCCAGTCGCGACGACCATCGACGGCCAGGAGGTGGAGATCTCGCGACGGCTCCATCGTGGTCGCCGCCATCACCTCCTGCACCAACACGTCCAACCCATCGGTGATGCTCGCCGCCGGGCTGGTCGCCAAGAAGGCCGCGGCCCTCGGACTGAAGCGCGCCCCCTGGGTCAAGACCTCGCTCGGCCCGGGCTCGATGGCGGTGACCCGCTATCTGGAGCGCGCCGGGCTGATCGAGCCCCTGAAGGCGCTGGGCTTCCACAACGTCGGCTACGGCTGCACCGTCTGCATCGGCAACACCGGGCCCCTGCCCGCGCCGGTCTCCAAGGCCATCGCCGACCACGACCTGTGCGCCGTGTCCATCCTCTCGGGCAACCGCAACTTCGAGGGCCGGGTCCACGCCGAGGTGCGGATGAACTACCTGGCGAGCCCGCCCCTGGTGGTCGCCTACGCCATCGCCGGGCGCATCGACCTCGACCCGTACAAGGACCCGCTGACCCAGGATCGCCGCCGGCAAGCCCGTGTATCTCAAGGACATCTGGCCGACCCAGGCGGAGATCGACCGCGCCATCGCCGAGAACGTCACCGTCAACGAGTTCAAGTCAGCCTACGCCGACGTCTTCGCCGGGGACGAGCGCTGGCGGTCACTCGTCCGCCAGCACCGACCAGACCTACGACTGGCCGGAATCGACCTATATCCGCAACCCGCCCTACTTCGCAGGGCATGACCATGGAGGTCGGCGTGGCCGGTGACATCCTGGGCGCCCGCTGCCTCGCGGTGCTGGGGGACTCCATCACCACCGATCACATCTCCCCCGCCGGGTCCATCAAGCCCAACTCGCCCGCCGGCCAATACCTCATCGCCAAGGGTGTCGATCCCAAGGACTTCAACAGCCTGGGGTCCCGCCGCGGCAACCACGAGGTGATGATGCGCGGCACCTTCGCCAACATCCGCCTGCGCAACCTCATGGCGCCAGGCACCGAGGGCGGGGTGACCCTGCACCAGCCGAGCGGCGAGCAGATGTCCATCTTCGACGCCGCCATGAAGTACCAGGCCGAAGGCACACCGGCCATCGTCCTGGCCGGCAAGGAGTACGGCTCCGGCTCGTCCCGTGACTGGGCCGCCAAGGGCCCGCGGCTGCTGGGCGTGCGCGCCGTCATCGCCGAGAGCTACGAGCGCATCCACCGCTCCAATCTGGTCGGCATGGGCATCCTGCCCCTGGAGTTCGTGGATGGGGCCAACGCCCAGTCCCTGGGGCTCACCGGGACCGAAACCTTCGACATCACCGGGCTCGACAACGCGCGAGGCCAAGCAGGTCCAGGTGCGGGCCACCGCCGCGGACGGGTCGGTCAAGACCTTCCAGGCCAAGGTCCGCATCGACACCCCCAACGAGGTGGACTACTACCGCCACGGCGGCATCCTGCACTACGTGCTGCGCAGGCTGGCGGCGTAACGGCTTCCGGAACCAGGGCCGGGAGCAATCCCGCCCTGGGCGTTTTACCATCTGGTCCGCGTCGCCGCCTAACAGTCCTTGACCTCCCATTCCAAAAGCCCGATAAGCTCCTCATCTACAGACCTCTTCCCAGAACTGCGACCAATCACGTCCGCCTGCATATGCGGCCACCCGCGTTTCGATCCGGTTTAGGCGGCCAGTTGGCCGCATAAACCACGAACGATGCAGCCCAGTCCGGGAGAAAAGCCGTTGACCGACAGCGGGTTGTGTGCTGGACTTCGCCACGTGGACCGGTTTATGAGGACCGTTCGTCCGTCTAATACTGGTTAGGCGAAGAAATCTTGCACGAGAAATAGCGAGGCATTGAAAATGGGCGCTTTAAAATGGATGGCTAGGAAAGGCAACGTAGGAGGCGCCGCAAGATGGGCCGCTGACCTTTACCAAGCGAGTTATCGCGGAATATCCAGACATGGATACCGTCGACATTTACAAGACCATGATCCATCACAGAATGCGTGTCATGCCAAACCCATCGCAAGAGTCCCTGCTTTTAGACCTTGCGGAAGAAGCCGATGGTTTGTATGGCCTTGTAGTCTCCATATTAATTGTAGAAGCAGGATATAGTGAGAACTCGCCAGAACGCCGCCGAGAATTTTCCCGAGGTAATTGAGGAGGAGCTCGAAAAATACGGATTCTCTCAAAAGATTATACACGGCCGGCTCGGGATCTAAAAAGACTCAAGAAAGACTTTTGCCATTCTTAGTTCACGGCTCAATTAAAGAAAAGGTTTTACATGGAGACCTTGAAATGACGCAGTTTCAAGATTTTGACTGGTTCTATCATACGAAGACCTATTTCAGCATTGGGTCCACAACATATGAGGTATGGCATCAAAAAGTGATTCCATCGTCTCAAGTCGAAGATATGATAAGGGCGAGTCACGAGCGCGAGAAAAAACAGGACGCCAACCTCCGAAGGCTTGCAACGACTAGATTTTCGTGACGTTGAACTGACTATTTCAAAGACGAATGGGGGCTAGTCGCGCCTTGAGTCTGCAACCCTCGAGTCGCCTAACACGCGGGTCAAGCTGACCGCCTACTGCGCATCGAGCTCGCAGCAATTCTGAAGCACCGTGCAAGCGCAGTAGGCGCCAGCTTACCCGTAACATTGTCAGCCATACACGGAAAGATTATGAACGAAGAGCAAGAAAAATTAGGAACGTTCCCATATGTAATTGGTGGCGTATCATTTATTCCAGGCATTGGCATTATTTTTGGCATCATTGCAATTATTTGGGGGCTAGTTACTAAAAAGCTTGGTGGTAAAAAACTGGCAATTATCGGAGCCAGTGGTATTGGCTTCAGCGTAATCCTTTATGGGTCACTATTTTATTTTGGCTTTGTTCAAAGAGGTGGTGTTTATGATGATCTTCGGGCTCAGTTAAGTAAAAGCACAATTACATCACTTGTCCAAACCATTGCATTTATATAAAATCCAAAATGGTCAGTACCCTGATTCTTTAGAAACTTTTACGCAAATCACTTCCAGAAAACCCTATGGTTTTCGTGTTCGATGCCACGCATATACAAATAGGTGGTGAGCCGCGCTATTACCACTATGAATTAAAGGACCCATCCCACTACTATCTGCTAGGGGTCGGTCCAGATGAAAAGCCATATACAAGTGACGATGTTCTGCCAAATATTGAAGTAAAGCCAAACAGTGGCATCGGCTTGCTAATTCACGAAGGCAGCAAAAATGGCTTATAACAATTCGCTCGTGTGGGACGTTTTTCGCCGCGATGCGGCTCGCGCCCCACAGCTTGTCGTTCGGCACGAGATGATCAAACCGACGGGATGTGCGTTGGCAACTCGTCATCGTAGGAAACAAGAACAAAAGGAGAAGAAAGATGGGATTCTGGAAAGTGCTTGGCGGAGTCGCGGCGGGAGTTGGCGCAGTGGTGCTCTTACCGGTGGCTGGGCCGATAGGCGCGGTCACCGCCGTCGGGGCGGCGGTTGGTGCTGGTCTTGGTGGATTGGCCGGCGCCGCGGCGTCTGCCATTGATGAGGAAGAGAAGAGCGATGCTCGTCGTTCTGGAGAACGAGTCGCAACGGCCAAGTACGAGAAGAAGGTTCAGAAACTCGTGGCAGCGCTTCAGGAAGCCGAGGAGAAGCTACACGATGACAAGTCGTACTTCCAACTGCTCATCGCTCTTTTCGCCGTTGGCATGGCAACCGCGAATGCCGATGGCGACATCTCTGATGAAGAAATGGCTGATCTTGAGGAGTTCACTGCGGGGATTGGTCACTCGAACCTGCCCCCCCACGTGAAGGGAGCGATCACAAGGCTGAAGAACAATCCGCCAAACCTCAAGACAGCAATGACGCATGTATCAAAACTCGAGAATATCGATCTGAGCCTTTTCGAGTCGGTCATTGAGGTCGTTTCGGCCAGCGATGGAAAGGTGTCAGAGGAAGAAACGGCGCTGTTGAGCGCGTTCCGCAAAGCAGCCGCGTAGAGATTGGAGGTGCAGTCATGGATAGTGTAGAGAGGTTTCGCAGAAGAAAGCGGGTACAAGAGCAACGGCATTCCCGGCATGGGCTGACAGTTGTGGTAGACAGCGCGCTTGTCGATGAGTTTCTCCGCTCTGAAGTCGACTGGGACTCAGTCAAGAGAACTGAACAGGAACTGGATGCCAAGTACGATTTTGAGTTTGGTGTTGAGGTGAGCGATGAGGAGGTAAGAGAACATCTCGGTTTCTTGGAGCGCGAGTTCAACGATGAGCGCTTTCGCCAGCTCTTAACTTCGTGTCGCGATGATGTTCTATCTGCGGTCGTGGGGCCTTTTGGGCTTGGGGGCATCGTGTCCCGCGGCGACAAGAATGGTGGAAATGTCACCACCATCCACAATGCAAGAGAAGGAGTATACGCACGAGAGCAGGATCAGTACAGACGGGAGGATTACACCAGAGCGAAGAACAGCGAGGGGAACTCTTTTGAGGGGAGTGGTAAGAACTCAGTCGGTAGTGAGTTTACTCGTTCTCAACTGGATGGCAATCAGAACCTCACTGACGCGTACACCGGACGAACCGAAAGAGGCTCGGATACAAGCCCCGACCATGTTGTTTCAAATTCCGACTTCCATAAGGACGGTGGCTTCATGCTGAAGTCAGAGCGTAAAGCCGACTACGCAACGGATACTGACAATCTTGCATCGACACGCAGGGACATAAACCAGTCGATGAATGACCACGACAAGAAGGAGTGGCTTGACAGCAAACAGGCTGGACGTGAACAAACGAATGAGGAGCATTACGGGGTAGACCGTCAGCGGGTGAACGAGAAATACGAGAAAGGAAAAGCCACTGCCAAGAAGCACGGTCCAAGTACTTCAGACGAAGTCAAGTACTACGGCGGTCGCCTTGCAGCCACGGGGGCTCGCGAGGGTGCAAAAATGGGAACACAGCAGGCACTGGGACTGGTTTTGTGTGAGTTCTTCAAAGCGACGTTCGATGAAATTCAAGATATTTATGCCAATGGCTTTTCTAATGGGTTTGATGATAGTCGCTTCTTTCATGTTTTGAAGGAGCGGCTGTCTCGCATCGCAAGACGCATTGCCGCCAAATGGAAGGCCGCATGTGCAGCGTTCAGAGACGGGTTTATTTCAGGTTTTTTGTCGAACTTAGTTACAGTCGTCATCAACATGTTTGTTCGCACAGGCAAGAGAATCGTTCGTGTCATCAGAGAAGGGTTCTTTTCACTGCTCAAGGCGATCAAGATGCTATGCTTCCCACCCGAAGGCATGACGTTCACACAAGCGGCTCACGAGGCGTCCAAGCTTATTGCAACCGGTCTTGCTGTGATCGGTGGTATTGCGGTTGAACAGCATATCGACAACATGATCAAGGCGGCACCCTGGCTGGAGCCCTTTGCGGACATCCTAACCACGGTGCTGGTCGGCGGACTTACCGGTTTGGCCACAACCTTCATCGTCTACGCAATTGATAAGATTGATATCTTCAAGGTTAATGCCCAAGAAAGGCACGAGTTCGTTATGGACCGACTCCAAACAAGCCTTGATAAGCTGTTCGCAGAAGGCGACGCTCTCATCGGCGAGCTTGCGTATTCGCATTGAGGAAAGACAAAGCCGAACCATGCCATGCACTCGGACGGGAATTCCGCTGCGCTCCATTCCCGCCGGTGATGGCCACGTTAGCTTTTGGAGAAGGAGTTGTCTGTATTAATAGCAACAAGAGGACCTAAATCGGGTAAATGTAATATCTGCGGCAGTACCGGTAAGTTAACGGAGGATCACACACCGCCGAGGGGTTGCGTGAAAATCGGACAGGTTGATTTGCATCACATTGTAGAACACCTAAACGCTACGCCTCCTAAGTCAAAGGGCAGGCTGTCACAAAACGGTGTAAAGTACAGAACATTATGTGGCAAATGTAATAATGGGTTTCTTGGCCGAGAGTACGATCCGGAGTTTATTGCATTTGTAAATAGGATCGGGGGTTATTTAAAGACTCACATTACCCTTCCTCCGGTAATGCAAGTAAAAATAAAACCTCAACGGGTTATGCGCTCTTTATTGAGGCATATGTGCGCGCAAGGTGTGAACAGATATGAAAAGGGTTTCATAACGGAGCCAATCGCTAGTTATTTTCAGAATCCAAGCAAACCTTTGCCGCCAGAGATAAAAATCTATTATTGGCCATTTCCGTATAAAAACCACATCATGGCCAGAGACTGCGCCCTAACCGACTTGAAAGTAAAGGAGCCGGTGGTCGTATGGTTCCTAAAGTTCTTTCCCATCGCGTTTTTAATTACGTTTGAAGAGCCACCTGGATATGAGTTTAAAGTGGCTGAGTTGTCGCAATGGAGAAACGAAGATATAGATTATGAAACAGAGACGCCTGTATATCTCAATGATCTTCCGCATCAATATTGGCCTGAAGCGCCATCCAATACGTCAATTGTCGTGTACGGGCAAGAAGCTATAGTGTCATTTGATTGGAAAAAGCTGAAAAGCTAACAAATGAATAAAGCCGACCGAAAAACCGCGCGTCGAGCTATGAGCAATGCTTTACGTTTGTAGTGGCGCGGTTTTTCGGTCGGCTTATTCTTGTCGTTAAGGCACCAGAAGATCATATAAATAGGGAAGACACATGGCATTGATAAAATGTTCAGAATGTGGGCACGATGTTTCTAGCTTGGCCAAGGCGTGCCCAAATTGCGGAATGCCAGTGATCCCGGCTGAAGCTGTCTCTAATAATGATCTTGATCACACATTTTCAACTGAACGTAAGCGGCCCCCTCGTCGCAGATGGCTGAGAGGGGGTTTTTTCGCCTTGATACTTGGTGCGTTGGGTTTTTACGGTGGCGCTATTATCGAAGGGTCTATGTTAGGAGCATCAATAGGAGCAGCGATTGGAGTCGTAGTTGGTTTTTCTCTTGCTGGGCGTAAGTCATCAAAATCGTTGAAGCCCCATTCTATGCAAGGCTTGCTCGGAATATTGCTTGCGATAGCAGGGCTAGTAGCTGCTTACATCGCATATGAGCCCGCCAGATTTAAGGCGGTCGTTGTTTATCCAACGGGCGAGAGAAGTTCCCATCCGGCACGGTTTAGTAGCAAACGAGAATGTATTACTTGGACACAGAATCAAGTCGCTATAAATTCGGACACCGTGAGGAATAATCCAGGAGTGGTATATGAAGGAATTCACACGTACGTATGCGAACCGGCGGATTGCTCAAGAAAATTGGATTGCACTATCAAAGATGTAGTAAACCGTTTTTAAATTGCTCTGTTGAGGTTCGCAAAATGGCCCTAACCATGTGGTCAACACCGGACCCCGTAAAGCGGCGCGGCTTTTGTGGCCTCGCTTCGCTCGATTTTGCCACAAAACCCACACCACTTTACCGGTCCGGTTACCGCTAACGTTAGCCGACAACAACAAGGGCGTTAATGGCAACAAGAAAGAAATTCACTAGAGACGAGATCGTGCTGTGTATTTACGCAGCGCGTTACGATATCGCTGACATCGGTGGAATCGACGCCATCCATTCTCTTGAGTCTCGAAGTCTTTCGTCCATTCGGATGAAGATTCAGAACATCGTCGCAATGTGCGACGAAGCAGGCATAAGCCGCAACCCAGGTGAGCACGCCCTCACCGGACTGCCAACTGGCGAAAAAGGGCGACGCACCAACTGGGACGAATTGTCGCAGTATTCTGGCGTTTCGCGAGAGGAGCACTTTCACGAGTGCCAGCGCATCGTGGAAAACTCATTTTCCTGGCCCGGAGAACTAACTGCGACAGAAGAGTACAGAGAGGGTTCCAAGCGACAGGTGCTCGTAAACGCTTATGAGCGCGATGCTGGAGCTCGGGAAAAATGCATTCAACACTACGGTGCTACGTGCCTCGGATGCGGCTTAAACTTCCTTACGACATATGGTTCCGAAGCTGATGGCTTCATCCACGTTCATCACGTAACTCCATTGTCTGAGATCGGCGCAGAGTATACCGTTAACCCGATAGACGATCTACGCCCTGTGTGCCCAAATTGTCACGCTGTAATTCACCTTGGTGGACGGACACGCTCAATTGAAGACGTTCGTGCAATGTTGCGCAACGCACACTCGAGTGGTGATCCGGAGTAAGGCCGGCTAACAATGCACTGCAGCCGACGCCGGAGACGACAGCGGTTTTCTCTAAACGCCCTTGGCGGCGCGGCTGAGTTTGGGCGTTCTGTGAGAAGAATGAAAGATCAGGCCCGCAAGATATCGGCACTACTGTTCTCTCTGTTGGTCCTATTTGCATGCTCTCGAAGCTACAGCAGCCAATATTTCTCATTCCCGCCTGGCAGCAAGCCAAATGAGAACGATTGGAAATATTTATGCAAGGTCATCAGCTGGGATCCTCCTGGGAAAGAGCCAACTGAAAGAGGCAACAGAAGACTTCAAGTAATCATACACGACAGAGCAGAACACCATCTCCTTCGAGATGAATTGGAATTTGAAAGTGCGTCAATCGCCAGCAAGATTCAATGGGAAGAAAGCGAGCGCCTTACTCTGGATATTTATGAACGGGGTAACCAGTTCGCAGAGGATGATTACAACAAACAATTAACCGAAGAAGGCCCCAGGCATCTCATCACCTTGAGCTACGCTTGGGACGGGAACAAGTACATCAAAAGCGACACAGAACCATAGCCTACAGCGGACGGGGTGAAGCGTCGGCGCCAATTCGGAATAGCCTTGGTAGTGGTTCCGGCAGGACCGGCCCGCCCGCTGAGGCTCGCGTTGGCCTTATCAGAAAGAGCTTGAAATGAGAGAAAACGAACTGTTCATCGCGCCGGAGGCGCTTGAGGATCCTCAGGCTTTCGAACTGCTGCGAGTCTGGGCAGCGTCCGGAGAACAGCACGTAACTATTCGGTCAAATATGAACGGTGGGGCGTATCAATTCGGCTACTTGCTAGCCCAATTGCACGAACATGGTGCACGACTATATGCACAGTGAGAGGCTATCGATATCGATGAGGCAAGGCGATTGGTTCTTTCAGGTTTCGATGATGAGCTCAGAGCACTGAGCCCAACCAGCGCATGCACAACGGACCGCGCAAGCGCGCGTCCTGTGATGCGCGGCGTTAGGCGTTGAAAGACCAGACAAGGAAAAAATATGAAAACCTTCGATGTATACAAGCACCCTACGCAAGGACATGAAGCCGTAAAAAGAGGATTCTCTTGGCCAGCGTTTTTCTTTACATGGATATGGGCGTTCATAAAAAAGTTATGGGGTATGTGTTTGGCATTTATTGGGATAATGCTTGTCCTTGTAATTATAGAAACCGTATTTGAGCAGGAAGGTAGCGAAGGTGGCGTGCTTGTAATGCTGCTGCTGGAACTTGGGGTGTTCATTTGGTTTGGTGTAAAGGGGAATGACTGGAGAAATAGCAATTTGAAAAAGAGAGGTTATGAGCACATTCAAACGCTAGAAGCAGAAACACCTGATGCGGCCATCTCATCTGTTGCAAAGCTTAGGTAGTGTGGCAGTGAAGGGCTAGAGGCGCTCCAGCCGACCTAAAAACCGCTACGCGCTTTTCGGTCGGCTGAGATTGGTCGTTAGCTGCAATAGAAGGATCAGCAGATGTACAAGTTCCCGAAAACAGAAAAGACGTTGAAGAATCGAATCTCAAGCTACAAATCATCCCTATTAAAGGAGAAAAAGAAATTCGGTTATGTTCACGATGGTGACGGGAAAAGGTATTTGCTGTTCAGTTTGTATTGCGTATTGAATGACGTTGAAGAATCGAAAGATTATATTGAATGGTACGAAAATGAGTTTTCAGACGATGTAGGAGAGCCAATCCAAAGACTCTGCTGGGCGTTAATCCTGAGGAGAATGGGTGAAAATGTAAAAGCAAGGAAGATGTTGGCTGAAACGATGTTATCGAATCTTTACATCATACCGAAACTTCTGGGTCGAGAGATAAAGGAGAATGACATTTGGCATTCGACAACCGATGCTCTCATTGGATACGTTGATTATCTGCCAAAGGAAGTTATAGCCTCCCTCTCAGAAGCGGAGATTCAATGGATACTGGAAGAGTATGATTCACTAGATTTTTGTCGCATTAGAAGTCGATTTATCGAAATTTGCCGCCAACTCCAAAATACGAAAGAAATTGCCGAGAGGAAGGGGCTATTAGGTGAGTCGTATTCGCTCTTGGATACTCTTGGCGTAACAAACAGCTAACATGCGCAACAAGCCGACGGCATACTTGGCTGCCGAGCTTCGCCGCTGCTGGAACCCGCGGAAGGGCAGGCTGCCTATATCCTCGCCAAGAAACTCTTGCCCAAGCAGCCCCAGCGACTCAATGAGGTGCTGCGCCTTGTCGCCCACTTAGGCGACTTTCTCGGGCGCAAAGGCGACCGCGAACCCGGCGTGAAGATCATCTGGCTCGGTTTGCAGCGCATCATGGATTTCGCCGCCGGAATCAAATTTGCTAGGCAGGCTCATGGGTTATGAGATGTGTGTAATGGGATGGGGTAACCGGCGTCCCTACGGCTGAGGATGCACGAAGGTAATATATGGACAGCGATGGTGTCATCTTAGGTATTCTATGGTTTCGTCTGAGTTGCATTTGGAGTAGATCTTCGATGTGTTAAGATTGGGCCCACACCGCCCAAGAAAGACAATGATCGCTATGGTGCTCTATCAAGTATGAATATGGGCATGATTTACGCAGTCGTCAGGACAAACACAATAAAGACTTGTGTATCGCGTTTGTCAATTGCAACAGGTAGTGCGCATAATTGTCTGTGCAAAATTCGACCGTTATAATCAGAGATGCATTCGGGGGCGCGGATTCATTCCGGGTTCGGGGAGCAGCGGTTCGCGGACGCATTGACTCCGCTCCGCCAGGTCCGAGGGGTTGCGCATTGATAGCCACGTCCTCAGCTTGCCGACATCAATCAGTTTTCGAACAATTATGACTACAGCTATCAGACCCTTCGTGCTACTGACATGTGCGGCGATCCTGATTGGATTCGTTTGGCTGCTGCTCCACAATCAGTCCCAGACCGAGTATTTGTTGTACTTCGACTTCTGGCGCAACTATAACGTACTGGCAGGGAACGGGACGTTCGACGAGTATCTGTTCCACGACGTACACACCTATGCGGTCGCAAGCCTTGTTTGGTACCTGGATGCGTGGCTTGCCGGGGGGAGCCTTGAACTGCTCCATGCTATTGTTCTTGGGGCAACGGCCGCTATATTCGTGTGTCTGGCATTCCTCGCCCTTGGCCTTTTCCGGCTCGCAAGGGTCCCCAATTCCTACGCTTTCGCCGCCGCCGCAGGCGCAATGGCGCTGTGGTTAAGCCCTTCGAACAGCGTTGGACTGACCTATCCCGTGCTGGATATTATTGCCTCCGCCTTGCTACTCTCGTTGTCGCTGGCCGCAATCATCGCACCTGACTCGGCCGAAAACCGCTCGCGCGGCGTGACTCGCGGCCTGCGCGAAATTGGATACCTTTGCGTCGCCGTCGTCGGTTTCTTTTCGTTTGAGACATTTATCGCGGCGCCACTCTTTCTCGCTTTGGATGCTGCGCTACGGAAGAACTACCGGGACGTCCTGCTGCACGCGCTTGTCGTCGCCTTCCTCTTGGCATTGTATTTCGCGTTGCGAGAACGCCCAGTCCTTCAGGCATCTGCACTCGCTTTGGATTGGGACTTTCTGGCCTTCACGCATAACTTTGCGATGTTTCTCTCCATGCATGTCCTGATGGTGCTTCGAGCCTTGAAAATCGAGCCTGGGACGGCAGCCAATCTAGCGATTGTAGCCTCCGCAATTCAGGTGATGGCCTTGGCGCTGTTCGTTGGTTCGCATTATGCCGGGGGCTCGCGGTCCGATCAGTCGCCGCGGTTCGCCATCGCGTTTGCGGTCGTCGGCATCGTCTCGATTGCCCTCGCTACTTGGCTGAGAAACTCCAGCGGCATTACGACTGACCCCGTTCCCAGATACACCCCTTATGCGACGCTGTTTTCGATGGGCGTCTTTTTCCTGTCCGCGCGGGCACTTGTGACGCCTCGCGGGCCTGTGCTTCGCGTGGGCGCACTTCTCGCCTTACTGACGATCTTGAGCTACTTGCTGGCCGATATTTTTGCGTTCTCTCTGCGGTCCTACAATCCCGCGGCCACGTTCGCTCAGAGCCGTTTGGAGATGCCGGTCTATGCTATTTCACCGGGCAGCGAGGTCCTTCTCGGCCCGAGTGAGCCAGACGGAGGGCTTGCCTATCGCTCGAACCTGCACGCATTCCTCAGGGAACGCGAATTTTCGGTATTCGGAAGTGCCGGCTATCTTGGGTTGGGTCGTCCCCTGCCGCCGATGGAGACTGCCACTAACGCAAGGTGTTCGCTCCTGGAACAGCAGGTCGCGCCGGGGCAACGCCCCCAGTACACTCTGGCCAGGTTCCTGACGGAGGGCGTCACCGGTAATGGGTTTTTTCTCACCGCGGACGCTGGCGGAACCGTCGTCGGCTTCGGGTTTGCCGCAAAGCTCCATCCAGCGGAGAAGACTGTGCAAGTCTTACTGCCGAAGATAGACGACGCAGTCGCGCGCCTCTACTACGCGCAAGTCCGGGGGGCTAATCTGGTGACGGTGGTTCCCTGTCGCTGATCGCGGCCGGACAAGAGCGGGACAGAGGAGCAGGGGGCTTGCAGGGAGCGCCGCGGGCTCGGGTAGCCTCCCTGTCAGTTCTCGATAATTTTCTTTCCCTTCAGAACCACATCCCGACTCGCCTTGATGTTGACTGCGCCGCTGGCGTCGATCACCAGGTCTCGCCCACTGATGACGATGGTGCCGTCCTTCTTCATCTGGAGGCGTGCCTGACCGACGACGATTTCGAATTCGTCACCGACCTGGAGCGTCAGTTTCCTGCCCACCGAGACGCTCTTCTGTCCGAGCACGGTCTCGCGGTCGTCGCGCTGTACGGAGGCGCTGCGGGACCGGCCGATGGTGATCGCCTCATCGAGATCGACAACTTCGATACGGCTTCCGGGAATACGGTTGGTGACGTCCGCCATAATGGTCTCCGGTTCAGGACCCGAGCCACCTTGGCTCGAGGTTCAGATACTAACCTCCGAAGCGGGGCGGGCGGTATCCTCCACTGGCGGACCGCCTCAGCCATCCTTGGGCCACAACGTCGAGGGTGCTCGCTTCGCCGGCCGGCCGGGGGCTGAAGCGGGCGCGGCGATGGTGCTATTCTTGGGACCTTCTCGCGGCGGCACGCGAAGCGGCGGCGGGGGATGACCTTGTGGCCTTTTTTTACCTGGCAGCGGAGCCCGACATCCTATGTCCGAACAACCAGACGGGCTGATCAGCATCCAGGATTTCGTGCGTTGGGGCGCAAGCCGGTTCAATGCTGCCGGGCTTTTCTTTGGGCACGGTACCGATAATGCCCTGGACGAGGCCCTTCACCTGGTGCTGCACGTCCTGCATCTGCCCCCCGACTTGCCGACGGTCTACCGCGACTGCCGCCTGACGGCGGGCGAGCGGGTCGTGGTCACTGAGTTGGTGGAGCGGCGTATCCGGGAGCGCAAGCCGGCCGCCTACCTTACCCAGCGATCTTGGTTCGCCGGGCTGGAGTTCTACGTCAATGAGGATGTCCTGGTGCCGCGCTCGCCGCTGGCCGAGCTGATCGAGGCCGGTTTCGACCCCTGGATCGACGCCGAGGGGGTGGGACGGGTGCTGGACCTTTGTACCGGCAGCGGCTGTATCGGCATCGCCGCCGCCGTCTATCTGCCCCACGTGGAGGTGGATCTGGTGGACATCTCTGCGGCTGCGCTGCGGGTGGCAGAGAAGAACGTCGATAATCACGGTGTGACGGAGCGGGTGCGGGTCTTGGAGTCAGACCTTTTCTCGGCCCTGGACGGGCGGTGCTACGACGTCATCGTCAGCAACCCCCCCTATGTCGGGGCCGAAGAGCTGGCGTCGCTCCCTGAGGAGTACCGGCAGGAGCCGGCCTTGGGTTTGTCGGGGGGCGAATCCGGGCTGGATCTTGTGTTGCGCATCCTGCGCGATGCCCCCAGTTATCTGAACTCTGAGGGCATCTTGGTCGTCGAGGTGGGCAACAGCGGCGCGGAATTGACGCGACGACTGCCGGATCTGCCCTTTCTCTGGCTCGAATTCGAGCGTGGCGGGGAGGGTGTCTTCCTGCTCAACCGGGACCAGTTGGTCAGTTATCACGAGGCGCTGGTGGAGGCGGCTGGGCAAGCATGAGCCTGAGGCGTGCAAAGACGGTGGACGAGTACGTGGACTGGGTTCGCCAGGCGGTGTTCGAGGTCGATGACCTACGTGCCTGCCTGGAGTTTGAGATCGAGGACCTGCAGCGCTTCCCGGCCTTCCTCGACCCCCTGGAGGAGGGCATCAAGGGACTGCATCAGTCCATGCTCGACGGGACCTATGGTTTCGGGCGCGAGGACCTGCCCTTCATGGACCTGGCAGCTCAGTTCTCCGAGGAGATCCCCTTCCATACCCTGCTCAAGCAGATCAACGAGACCCACCGCCGCGGCCTAGAAGTCGACGGCGAGGGGTGAGCGAGGACCGGCGTGACTTAACGTCACGCCGCAGCCGAGTAAAGGACCCGCCAGGATGGCGGGGCTGGGGGATGCCCCAGGGACGGGTTGCAGTCGCAATGCAGCCCGACCAGAGGACTTACGCAGAATTTAAGGAGGATCTCAGTGGACCAGAGTATCACCTACGATCTCGATCTGATCCGCCGCTACGACCAGAGCGGGCCGCGTTACACCTCTTACCCCACCGCCGTTGAGTTCCACCCCGGCTTCGATGAGACCGCCTACCGGGCGGCCTGCGCGGCGACCAATGCGAGCGGTCGTCCCCTGTCGCTCTATTTCCACATCCCTTTCTGCGACACGGTCTGTTTCTACTGTGCCTGCAGCAAGCTTGCGACCAAGGACCGGACCCTGGCCCAGCCCTATCTCGACCGGGTCTACCGTGAGTTGGGCATGCAGGCCGAGCTGTTCGACCCCGGCCGGACCGTCGAGCAGCTCCATTGGGGCGGCGGGACACCGACCTTTATCAGCCGTGACCAGATGGCGGAGCTCATGGAGGAGACGCGGCGCCGCTTCAGGCTCGCCGACGACGCCGTAGGGGAGTTTTCCATCGAGATCGACCCGCGGGAGGCGGACGCCGAGACGGTCGCCCTGCTGCGCCGACTCGGGTTCAACCGCATGAGCCTGGGGGTGCAGGACTTCGAGCCTGCCGTCCAGCAAGCGGTCAACCGGATTCAGAGCGAGGCGCAGACCCTGGCTGTGCTGGAGGCGGCCCGCGCCCAGGGCTTCCGCTCGGTGAGCGTGGACCTGATGTACGGCCTGCCCAGGCAATCGGTGGCGTCCTTCGGGAGGACCCTGGACCGGATCATCGCCTTCGCCCCGGAGCGACTCTCAGTCTTCAACTACGCCCATCTACCCGAGCGCTTCAAGCCCCAGCGGCGCATCGACGAGGCCGATCTCCCGCGCCCTGAGGTCAAGCTCCAGATCCTCCAGGAGACCATCGACCGCCTCACTGCGGCGGGGTACGTCTATATCGGTATGGATCACTTTGCCCGCCCGGATGACGAGCTTGCGCTGGCCCAGCGTAACGGGACCCTGTACCGCAACTTCCAGGGCTACTCGACCCACGCCGACTGCGACCTCATCGGTCTCGGCATGACCTCCATCGGCAAGGTCGGAAACACCTACGCCCAGAACGAGCGCGGACTGGACGACTACTATGCCCGCATCGACGCTGGGCACCTGGCCGTTTTTCGCGGCATCGCCTTGAGTCGGGACGACGAAATCCGCCGGGACGTGATCAGGCGCCTCATCTGTCACTTCGAGCTTCCCTTTGCGCAGGTCGAGCGGGCCTGGGGCATCGACTTTGCCGACTACTTCGCGGCGGACTTGCCCAAGCTGGCCCCAATGGCGGCGGATGGGCTATTGGAGACAGACGGCCAGGGTATTCGTGTGCTGCCCCGCGGCCGGCTCCTGATCCGTAGCATCTGCATGGCCTTCGACGCCTACTTGGCGACCAAGCAGGGTCCCGTCGGCTTCTCCAAGGTCATCTAGCTGTGTCCGTGCCGGAGGCCGCCGCGGCGTCCATCCCCGCCCTGTTTCGAGCCACAGTCCGGCGGTGGTCGGAGGCGCCCGTTCTGGTTGGTGACGGTCTGCATCTGAGCTTTTCCGCCCTGGATGCCGCTTCCGACGGCGTGGCCGGGGGACTGGCACAGGCCGGGGTCGGATGCGGCGATCGGGTTGGTCTCTATTGTCCAAACGGGGCCGCCTTCGTCATCGCCTATCTCGGCATCCTCAAGGCCGGGGCCTGTGTTGTGCCCATCAATCTCCTGCTCAATCCGTTGGAGATCGGCTTCATCTTGCGCGACGCCGGCGTCAAGGGCCTGTTTTATGATCGGAGTCTGGCGGAGTCCGCGCGGCGGGCCCTGGATGAGGCCCCCGAGGTGGTCATCCGGGTGGGAATCGGATCCGGGACTGGATTTGGTGGCGGCGTGCTCGACCTCGACGCCATGGCGGCGAGCGGCTTGGTGCCGCCCAGCCTCAGCGGCCAGGTGTCCGGCGACGATCTCGCCGCGATCCTCTATACGTCCGGGACCACGGGGCGACCCAAGGGGGCAATGCTCAGCCACCGCAATCTGGGCTCCAACGCAGCCTCCGTGATGCAGGCCCTGGCGCTAGAGCCTGGACGCGACCGCATCCTGGTGGTCCTGCCCATGTTCCACGCCTTCGCCGCCACCGTCGGGGTGCTCGTGCCCCTGCTGCATGGTCTGAGCCTGGTTCCCGCGGTGCGCTTCGATCCGCGCCAGGTGAGCGCGGCCATCGCCGAGCACGGGGCCACGGTCTTCCTCGGTGTCCCCAGCATGTATGCCCTGCTGTTGCGCCTGGATGACGTCGCCGTGGCCCAGTGGCGAGGTGTCCGGCTCTGCGTCTGCGGCGGCGCGGCCCTGCCACAGGCGGTCATGGCGGCCTTCGAAGCACGCTTCAGCATCCCGGTCCTAGAGGGTGACGGGCCTACCGAGTGTTCCCCTGTGACCTGCGTCAACCCGGTCGCGGGTCCGCACAAGCCGGGTTCGGTCGGGCCTGCCATCCCCGGGGTCGAGATGCGCATCGCGGACGCCGAGGGCCACCCACTCCCGGACGGAGAGCACGGCGAGGTCTGTGTGCGCGGCCCCAACGTCATGGGGGGCTACTGGGGTCTGCCAGAGGAGACCGCGGCCAGCTTCTTCGGCGACTGGTTCCGCACCGGCGACCTCGGCTGGCGCGATGCGGACGGCTATTTTTATCTGGTGGACCGTATCAAGGACCTGATCATCACCAATGGCATGAACGTCTATCCGCGGGTGATCGAGGAGGCCCTGTACCAGCACCCGGACGTCGCCGAGGCCGCGGTGGTGGCGGAGCCGCACGCACTGCATGGGGAACTGCCCGTGGCCTATGTCGTGGCCAAGCCCGGGGCGGACCTGGGTACGGCCGATTTGCGTGAGTGGTGCCGGGCACGGCTCGGGCGCCACGAGGTCCCGCGGCGCATGGTTTTGCGCGATGCCCTGCCCAAGAACGCTGCGGGCAAGATCCTCAAACGTGAGCTGCGTCGCCAGGGGGAACTGGAACGTGGCGTGGACCTCCCCGACGACACCGCGGGATAGCTGTGCCGACAATGAGCCTCCGCGTCAATGGAACCGAGTGGCCCGAGCGGCTATACTGCGCGGCTTTGCCGTCGGCTGGTCCCTGTGTGAAGAGAGGGGGCGGCGGTTTGATCGACTTAGGTTTATCCGAATAGCAGCGACGAGCGGCAGGTCACGGCCGCCGGTGGAGACAAGGCGATGCAGGTGTCAGTGGAAAGCGGCGAGGGTCTCGAGCGGCGCATGACGGTCGATCTGCGCCCGGAGCAGTTCGATGCTGAGGTGGCCAGCCGCCTCCAGCAATTGGCGCGCACGGCACGCCTGCCAGGGTTTCGTCCCGGCAAGGTCCCGCTCAAGGTTCTGCGGCAGCGCTTCGGCGAGCAGATCAACCATGAGGTATTTGGCGATCTGATGCAGTCGAGCTTTTCCGAGGCCGTTGGGCAACAGCAGCTGCGTCCCGCCGGTCCGCCTCGGGTCGTCCCCTCCATCGACCACGTTGGGCGGCGCTATGGCTATACGGCGACCTTCGAGGTTCTGCCGAGCATCGCTTTGGGGTCCGTGGAGGACCGGGTGGTCAAGCGTCCGGTGGTGGAGGTTGGCGCTGCGGATCTGGAGGCCATGCTCGACCGCCTGCGCCAGCAGCGCAAGACCTGGGCTAAGGTCGAGCGTCCAGCCCAGACAGGTGACCGGGTGATCGCATCCTTTGCCGGCAGGGTGGATGGTGAGGCTGTCGAGGGCGGCTCGGCCCAGGATCGCCCCATCGAGATCGGGGCCGCGCATCTGATCCCGGGCTTCGAGGATGGGTTGGTTGGGATTTCCGCCGGTGAGGCCCGCACCCTCAATCTGGCCTTCCCAGACGGCTATCATGCTAAGCACTTGGCGGGCAAGCCGGTCGTCTTCGAGGTCACGGTCTCCGCGGTCGAGGGTCCGGTCGTGCCGGAGTTGGGTGCCGAGCTGGCGCGTTCATACGGCGTAGAGGACGGGGATGTCGAGCGTTTCCGGCAGGATGTCCGCGCCAACATGGAGCGTGAGCTGCGCCAGCGCGTCCAGGCCCGGGTCAAGAACCAGGTCATGGACGCCTTGGTCGCGGCGAATCCGGTCGAGGTCCCAGGCGTGCTGGTGCGTGAGGAGATTGCCGTCCTCAAGGACAGGACGAGTCGCAATGCCGGCCCGTCCGGCATGCAGTTGCCAGATGCCCTGTTTGAGGAGTCCGCACGTCGGCGTGTGGCACTTGGGCTCATCATCGCGGAGGTCGTCAAGCAGAACGGGATCGCGGTGGACCCGCAGCGGGTGCGCGCTGCCGTCGAGGACATGGCGTCCACCTACGAGACCCCGAAGGAGGTCGTAGATTACTACTACGCCAGCAAGGACAACTTGGCCAATATCGAGACGATGGTTCTCGAGGACCAAGTGGTGGACTGGGTCATGGATCATGCGCGGGTCGAGGACGAGCCCATGTCGTTTCAGCAGTTGACGGATATGGACGCTGGCCGCTGAGGCCGAGTTTGTCCCCCCTCCCGGCCGCACCTACACACCAGCACAGCTCTTAAGAGGTAATCAGGCCATGCGCGGACAGTCAGGACACACCGAATGGCAGCCTCAGGGGCTCGGCTTGGTGCCCATCGTCATTGAGCAGACCGCTCGCGGCGAACGCTCGTTCGATATTTTCTCGCGGTTGCTCAAGGAGCGGGTGGTGTTCCTGGTGGGCCCCGTGGAGGACCACGTAGCCAATTTGATCGTCGCCCAGCTCCTGTTTCTCGAGTCGGAGAACCCGGATAAGGACATCCATCTCTATATCAACTCACCCGGGGGCTCGGTGACCGCCGGACTCGCGATCTACGACACCATGCGCTTCATCCGCCCGGACGTGAGCACAATGTGCGTTGGGCAGGCCGCCAGCATGGGCGCCTTGCTCCTCGCCGGCGGCGCCAAGGGCAAGCGCTTCTGTCTTCCCCATTCCCGGATGATGATTCATCAACCGCTGGGCGGGTTTTCTGGGCAGGCCACGGACATCGATATCCACGCCCGCGAAATCCTCCTGATTCGCGACCAACTCAACCGGATTCTCTCGCGCCACACGGGCCAGCCCGTAGAGAAGATCGCCCTGGACACCGAGCGCGACAACTTCATGGGCGGCGAGGCGGCGGTGGAGTACGGTCTAATCGACAAGGTGCTGGACGAGCGCGGTCCCCTTGTTGACAAGGGTGCTGAAAAGGAAAAGAAATAGCCCGCGCGGTGAAGCACAGAGGTCGGCCTTGCACCGCCTTGCCATCTTTGCCCAAACCGTTATGATGAACTGCGCCTTGGGCCGTCCGTCGCGTGCGATGCTTTGCAAGACCCGCGGAATTCTCGCCGTTGTCCGACGGAGCACATGATTCTAAAGAGGCGGGGGCTGTTCCTGCCGTCCGTATCCCTGGTCCTTAGATCGAGGACCCAGGGGCGCCCGCGGCGTCCCTGGGTGCTTGCAGGACCGGCACGGCACACTTGACCTTCCGGAGACCCATACCCGATGAGTGGAAACAGCCACGGTAAGAGCGACGAAGGCAAGCTTCTCTACTGTTCCTTCTGCGGCAAGAGTCAGCATGAGGTGCGGAAGCTGATCGCGGGTCCCTCCGTCTTTATTTGCGACGAATGCGTCGAGCTGTGCAACGACATCATCCGCGAGGAGATGCAGGAAGGCGTCGGCGAGGCCACCAGCAAGCTGCCGAAGCCGCACGGCATCAACGAGATCCTAGATCAATTCGTGATCGGTCAGGAGAAGGCCAAGAAGACCCTGTCGGTCGCCGTCTACAACCACTACAAGCGCATGGAGGCCGCTGAGACCAAGGGTGACGTGGAGATCGCCAAGAGCAACATCCTGTTGATCGGCCCGACCGGCTCCGGCAAGACCTTGCTGGCAGAAACCCTCGCGCGACTGCTCAATGTCCCCTTCACCATCGCCGACGCCACGACCCTCACGGAGGCGGGCTATGTCGGTGAGGACGTCGAGAACATCATCCAGAAGCTGCTGCAGAAGTGCGACTACGATGTCGAGAAGGCGCAGACGGGCATCGTCTACATCGACGAGATCGACAAAATCTCGCGAAAGTCCGACAACCCGTCCATTACCCGGGACGTGTCCGGCGAGGGCGTGCAGCAGGCCCTGCTAAAGCTCATCGAGGGGACCATTGCCTCTGTGCCGCCCCAGGGCGGGCGCAAGCACCCCCAGCAGGAGTTCCTGCAGGTCGATACCTCCAACATCCTGTTCATTGTGGGCGGGGCCTTCGCCGGGCTGGACAAAGTGGTGCGCAACCGCTCCAAGAAGGGCGGCATCGGCTTCTCCGCTGAGGTCCACAGCAAGGACAACGCCAAGAAGATCGGCGAGATCTTGGGCGAGGTTGAGCCCGAGGACCTGATCGGCTACGGCCTGATCCCAGAGTTCGTCGGTCGCCTCCCGGTGGTGGCTACGCTGGAGGAGCTCGATGAACAGGCCCTCATGCGTATTCTGACGGAGCCTAAGAACGCCCTTGCCAAGCAGTACCAGCGGCTGTTCGAGATGGAGGGCTGCCAACTCGAACTGCGCGATGACGCGCTGCGTGGCATCGCCCATAAGGCGATGGCGCGTAAGACCGGGGCGCGCGGTCTGCGGACCATCATGGAGCAGGTCTTGCTGGACATCATGTACGACCTGCCTTCCATGGACCACGTTAGCAAGGTGGTGGTGGATGCGTCTGTCATCGCCGGGGAGAACCCGCCCTTCGTCATCTACGAAGGCATCGAAAAGCAGGCCGCCGGCTCTGATTGACCAAGCGCGACCCGGTCTTTCCAGCCGACCCCTGGGCGCTGCCCAAGGGTCGGTCTGGTCGGGGCTGATTGGTCCAGCGGTGCGCCCTGACGTTGAACTGGGTCAGGCCAACCCAAACTATCCCCCAGACGTCTTTTGCAGCGGGAGTTTCATCCCAGGCACCGTGTTGATGTCCGTCCTTGGACGGCCCCCGCGGTAACCGCATTCACCCCAGCCGCTACGTCGGGCATTCCCAAAGGTTGAGCAAAGGTTCCTATGGCCCCCAAAGACACCAGCAAACACGCCAGCGCTGCCCCCATCCAGGAGGCGCCGGTACTCCCACTGCGCGATGTGGTGGTTTACCCCCACATGGTCATCCCCCTTTTCGTCGGACGCGAGAAGTCCATCCGGGCCCTCGACGCGGCCATGGCCAGCGACAAGCAGATCCTTCTCATTGCCCAGAAAAGCGCCGATGTGGACGATCCGGCGGTCAAGGACCTGCACTCGATTGGTACGCTTGCCAACATCTTGCAGCTGCTGAAACTCCCGGATGGGACCGTGAAGGTCCTGGTCGAGGGCAACCAGCGAGCCAGGATCGACGCCTATGTAACCACCGACGACGCCTTCACTGCCCGAATCACGCCGCTCGTCGAGCCCATGAGTGGGGACGAGCGGGAGCAGGAAGTGCTGATGCGGTCGGCGGTCAATCTGTTCGACCAGTACGTCAAGCTCAACAAGAAGGTTCCCCCTGAGGTACTGACCTCGCTCTCCAGTATCGATGAGCCCGGGCGCCTTGCCGACACCATGGCAGCGCACATGTCGCTGAAGCTCGACGAGAAGCAGCGGGTGCTGGAGATGGTCGATATCCATGCGCGCCTGGAGCACCTGATGGGGCTCATGGAGTCTGAGAGCGACATCCTTCAGATGGAAAAGCGCATCCGCGGGCGCGTCAAGCGCCAGATGGAGAAGAATCAGCGCGAGTACTATCTGAACGAGCAGATGAAGGCGATTCAGAAGGAGCTGGGGGAGCTTGAGGATGCCCCGAACGAGCTCGAAGAGCTCGGGCGCCGCGTCGAGGCCGCTGGGATGCCGAAGGACGTGAAGGCCAAGGTCACCACCGAGATCAACAAGCTCAAGCTGATGTCGCCCATGTCTGCCGAAGCGACGGTGGTGCGGAATTACGTCGATACCCTGCTCGGCGTCCCCTGGCAGAAGCGGACCCGCATCCGCAACGATCTCCTGGTCGCGGAGGGGGTCCTGAACAAGGACCACTATGGCCTGGACAAGGTCAAGGAGCGCATCCTCGAGTACCTCGCCGTGCAGCAGCGGGTGCGCAAGCTCAAGGGTCCCATCCTGTGCTTGGTTGGGCCCCCGGGTGTCGGCAAGACCTCGCTGGGCCAATCCATCGCCCGCGCCACCAACCGCAAGTTTGTACGTATGTCCCTGGGCGGAGTGCGCGATGAGGCCGAGATTCGCGGCCATCGGCGCACCTACATCGGCGCCCTGCCGGGCAAGATCATTCAGAACCTGTCCAAGGCCGGATCGCGCAACGCCCTGTTCCTCTTGGACGAAATCGACAAGATGGCGATGGACTTCCGGGGTGATCCCGCGTCCGCGCTGCTCGAGGTGCTGGACCCGGAGCAGAACCACACCTTCAACGATCATTACCTGGAGGTGGACTTCGACTTGTCGGAGGTCATGTTCGTCGCCACGGCGAACACCCTGAACATACCGCCGGCTCTGCTTGACCGCATGGAGGTCATTCGTCTTTCCGGCTACACGGAGGATGAAAAGGTCAACATCGCCGAGCAGTACTTGATCCCCAAACAGATGAAGAACAACGGGCTCAAAGACAACGAGCTCGCCATCCGTGAGGGGACGCTGCGGGACATCATCCGGCACTATACCCGCGAGGCCGGGGTGCGCAACCTGGAGCGCGAGATCTCCAAAGTCTGCCGCAAGGTGGTCAAGGATGTGCTCCTTAAGAAGCGCGAGGCTACCGTGACCGTCTCGCCCAAGGGGTTGGAGAAGTACCTGGGGGTGCAGCGGTTCCGTTACGGTCGTGCAGACCAGGTCGACCAGGTCGGGCAGGTCACCGGCCTGGCCTGGACCGAAGTGGGGGGGGAGCTGCTGCGCATCGAGGCGGCACTGGTGTCGGGCAAGGGCAAGTTCACCTACACGGGTCAGCTCGGCGACGTGATGCAGGAGTCCATCCAAGCCGCCATGACGGTGGTGCGCAGTCGCGCCGAGGCTCTGGGGATCGATCCCGAGTTCCATCAGAAGTACGACGTGCACGTTCATGTCCCGGAGGGCGCCACCCCCAAGGATGGGCCGAGCGCGGGTGTGGCGATGTGCACAGCCCTGGTCTCCGCCCTTACCAAGGTGCCCGTGCGTTCCAGCGTGGCCATGACCGGCGAGATCACGCTCCGCGGGGAGGTCCTACCCATCGGTGGCCTCAAGGAGAAGCTCCTCGCCGCGCACCGCGGCGGTATCGAGACCGTGCTCATACCTTGGGAAAACGAGCGCGACCTCACGGAGATCCCAAAGAATATCAAGCAGAATCTGACCATTCGGCCGGTGCGTTGGATCGATGAGGTCCTGGATATCGCCCTCATTGGGCGACCCGGGGCTGAGGCAGTCAAGCCGGATGGAGAACCCGAGGCGGTCGCGGTGCCTGATGCGCGACCGGCCGAAGAGCCGGAGAAGAAGAAGAGTACCCGAGTGCGCACCCACCATTAGATCTGATACAAGCATTACGGCTGCTTGACAGCCTTTTGGTCGACCGATATAACAGCTTGCGCCAACGCGCGCCGACCTAAGCGTACCGGGTGGCGCGGGTTATCATTGGACCAGAAAGGGGGATTAATGAATAAGTCGGATCTGATTGAAGTTGTTGCCGCGGCGGCGGATATCTCGAAGGCGGCGGCGGGGCGGGCCGTAGAAGGCATGACCGACGCGATCGCCGAGGCGCTGAAGGGCGGTGATACGGTGTCGCTCATTGGCTTTGGGACCTTTGCGGTCAAGGAGCGTGCCGCCCGCACGGGGCGCAATCCCAAAACGGGTGCGAGCATCGAGATTGCGGCGTCCAAGACCCCCACCTTCAAGGCTGGAAAAGCCCTCAAGGATGCGCTAAAGTAGCGGGCCTTGGTTGGGGCCGGACCAGGCTGGCGCTGATGATCAACGTCAAGGCGCCATCCCTGGGAAGCAACACAAGAGTGGTGCGGTAGACGTAGCAGTCGAGCGGAGCACGCCCCGACTCTAGGAAAGCTAGTACGGGTGCTTAGCTCAGCTGGGAGAGCATCGCCCTTACAAGGCGAGGGTCGCAGGTTCGATCCCTGCAGCACCCACCATGATGTTTCGATGGAGTGGTAGTTCAGTTGGTTAGAATACCGGCCTGTCACGCCGGGGGTCGCGGGTTCGAGTCCCGTCCACTCCGCCAATTGATTGAAGCGGGGTATCCAATCCGGATACCCCGTTTTTGTTTCTGACCTCGATTCAACGGATTTCAGCCCATGCTGCAGGCTATCAGAGAACGGGCCCAGGGATGGATCGCCTGGCTCATCGTCATTCTCATCAGTATCCCCTTCGCGCTTTGGGGCATCCAGTCGTACACCGGTATTGGCGGCGAGCCGGTGGCTGCCACCGTCGACGGTGCTGATATCACCCAGCGCGATCTTGATCAGCGCTTTCAGCGTACGCGGATGGAGCTGCGCGAGCGGCTTGGGGCTGCCTATCGTCCTGAGCTCTTCGATGACAAGCAGTTGCGCCGTGAAGTGCTCGACGACATGATTCGCGAGCGCTTGGTGCTTGAGACCTCCCATGCGCTGGGGCTGCGCGCCTCCGATCAAGAGGTCCGGTTGACCGTGCTGGCCGACCCCGCCTTCCGGGCCAATGGACGATTCGACAACGACATCTACGAGACCCGTTTGCGCCAGAACGGGATGATCCCCGCCCAGTTCGAGGATCGGCTCCGCCAGCGCCTGCTCGTCGCCCAACTCGCCCGGGCCCTGGAGGCGACCGAGGTCGTCACCGACCGCGAGATGGACGAGGCCACGCGCCTGACCCGCCAGACGCGGGATCTGAGCTACCTGACCCTACCCGCCGAGCGGTTCGCTTCCGATGACCCGGTGTCCGAGGCCGAGATCGCGAGTTACTACGAGGCCAACCGTGCCAAGTTTCAGGTTCCGGAGCAGGTCAAGGTCGAATATCTGGTCCTGGACGTTCAGCACCTCCCCGGCGTTGACACCCCCAGCGACGACAAGCTGCGCGAGGCCTACGCGGCGCACCCGGAGCACTTTGGTCAGCCGGAGCGTCGCCGCGCCCGGCACATCCTCGTCAGCGTCCCGTCTGGGGCTGATGTGGCCGCCGAGGCCCAGGCCAAGGCCGCTATCCAGACCGCACGCCAGCGCATTGCCGAGGGCGAGGAATTCGCTGCCGTCGCCCAGGAAGTGTCTCAGGATCCGGGCACCAAGGGCCGTGGCGGTGATCTGGGGGAGTTCGGTCGCGGCGTGATGGACCCCGCCTTCGAGCAGGCCGCCTTTTCCCTCACCCAAGGACAACTCAGCGAGCCCGTGCGTAGCCGTTTCGGCTACCACCTGATCGAAACCACTGGGATCACGCCTGCCAGCACGAAGCCCTTTGAGGCCGTCAGGGCGGAGCTGATCGCCGAGGTGACCCAGCAGGAGGCGTCTTCGCACTTCTTCGATCAGTCGGAGCGACTTGCGACCCTGGTCTACGAGGCCCCCGACAGCCTTGCACCCGCAGCGGAGCAGCTCGGTTTAGAGGTCCAGACAAGCGATTGGATCCCGCGCACTGGCGGCACCGATTTTTTCGGCAACCCCAAGGTGCTCAACGCCGCCTTCAGCGATGACCTGATCAAGCAGGGTGTAAACAGCGAGCTTATCGAGCCGGAGAGAGACCGTATGCAGGCGTTGGTGCTGCGGGTGCTGGACCATCGGGATGCCTCGTCCAAGCCCTTGCCAGACGTGCGCGATGAGATTGTTGCGGCACTGCGTCAGGTACGCGCCCGTGAGGCGGCTTTTGCCGCGGCAGAGGCCATGCGTCAACGTCTGAACGACGGCGCGAGCCTCGCCGATGTAGCCGGCGACTACGCGGTCGCGAGCCCAGGATCTGTTAGGCGGGAGGATGGTGGCGTACCACAAGAAGTCCGCGATGTGGCGTTCACCCTGTCTCGTCCAGCGCAAGGTTCTGTCAGTGCCGGAAGCACCAAACTGAACGATGGGGCGGCGCTGGTGGTGGTGTCGCAGGTCGAGGACGGCAGCCTGGAAGGTGCCCCGGAAGGGGCCCGCGCGCAGCAGTGGGCGGCGATGGCTCGGGCGGTCGGATCTCAGGGCTATGAGCACCTGGTCAAAGATCTGGAGTCGCGTGCCAAGATCGAGCGCAAGGTCCCGGCGGAAGGGTCGGCGCTGGAGTAATGAACGCCGCCGCGGGCGGCTGCAAATCTCGCCAGCCGCCCGGGCGCTGCGCCTGGGTTTCCACCGACAGCGAAGAGTCGGATGGCCCGGCGCTAACCCATTCCGAGGATATGGAAACCGGTGTCGACGTAGACGACGTCGCCGGTGATCCCGGAGGCCAGGTCGGAGCACAGGAAGGCCGCCGTGTTGCCGACCTCTTCGATGGTCACGTTCCGGCGCAGGGGTGTGTGCTCTTCGACCTGCTTGAGCATGGACCGGAAGTCCGAGATCCCTGAGGCGGCCAGGGTGCGGATGGGGCCGGCTGAGATGGCGTTGACCCGTGTCCCCTCGGGGCCCAGGGAGGCGGCCAGATAGCGCATGTTGGCCTCCAGGCTGGCCTTGGCGATCCCCATCACGTTGTACTTCGGGACTGCGCGCACCGCCCCCAGGTAGGTCATGGTCACCAGGGCCCCATTGCGGCCCTTCATCATGGCCCGTCCGGCCTTGGCCAGGGCCGCGAAGCTGTAGGAGCTGATATCGTGGGCGATGGCGAAGCCCTCGCGGGTCACCACGTCGATGTATTCCCCCTCCAGCTGGTCCCGGGGCGCGAAGCCTACCGAGTGGACGATGCCGTCGAGCCCGTCCCAGTGGCCGCCCAAGGCATCGAAGGTGGCCGCGATCTGCCCGTCGCTTGCCACGTCCAGGGGCAGGACCAGGTCCGATCCGCACTTGGCCGCGACCTCTTCGACCCGGGACTTGAGCTTGTCCGCCTGGTAGGTGAAGGCGAGCTGGGCCCCTTCGCGATGCATGGCTTCGGCGACACCCCAGGCAATGGAGCGGTTGCTGGCCACCCCGACGATGAGTACCCGTTTGTCTTGCAAGAATCCCATGGTGATCGGCCCCTGTTGGATTGGCTTGGTCGGCCGGGGGCCGCCAAGCGGCGAGCCGGTATGATTGCAGAAAGCTGCGCGCCCGTGAACCCAGGAAGTGCGGCCAGAGGCCATTGGGCTAAGGCGCTCAGCCGGGGTGCGAGCCTGGCGGCCGCCCTCCTGCTCGCGGGCTGCGATGGGACCCCCTGGAACGACCCCTATCCCGCCGGCCAGGCCAAAGCGAACCTGGTCTATAGCGCCTTCGCCGAACGGCCGAAGCACCTGGACCCGGCCCGTTCCTACAGCGAAAACGAGTACGTCTTCATCGCGCAGATCTACGAGCCTCCGCTCCAGTACCACCTGCTGCTGCGCCCCTACCAGTTGGTCCCCCTGACCGCCGAGACGGTCCCGTTCCCTGTCTACCGCGACAGGGCGGGAAATATCCTCCCGGCGGACGCCCCAGTCTCCGACATCCATGAGAGCGAGTACCTGATCCGCCTCAAGCCGGGTGGCCGTTACCAGCCCCACCCAGCCTTCGCCAGGGACGCCGCCGGGTCCTACCGGTATCACCATCTGAGCGAGGCCGACCTGGCCGGTGTCAATACCTTGGCGGACTTCCCGGAGACCGGGACCCGGGATCTGACCGCCGAGGACTATGTCTATCAGATCAAGCGTCTGGCCGCCCCCTGGTCGCACTCGCCCATTGCCGGGGTCATGGCCGAGCACATTGCAGGCTTCGCGGAGCTGGCCGAGCGACTCAAGGGCCTGACACCGGAGGCGGAGGACGCCGAGCACCCATTCATCGATCTGCGTCACACCCCCTTCGAAGGCACGGAGGTTGTGGACGCCCTGACCTATCGCGTTCGCATCAAGGGCAAGTACCCCCAGTTTGCCTACTGGCTGGCCATGCCCTTTTTTGCCCCCATGCCCTGGGAGGCCGAGGCCTTCTACAATCAGCCGGGGATGCGCTCGCGCAACCTGACCCTGGACTGGTACCCGGTGGGGACCGGCGCCTACTGGCTCAAGGAGAACAACCCGAACCTGCGCATGGTCCTGGAGCGCAACCCCAACTTCCGTGGCGAGACCTACCCCGCCGCTGGCATGCCCGGCGACCAGGAGGCCGGGCTTCTGGCCGACGCGGGCCGCCCCTTGCCCATGGTGGACCGCGCTGTCTACAGTCTGGAGAAAGAGAGTATCCCCTACTGGAACAAGTTTCTGCAGGGCTATTACGACAGCTCGGGGGTTTCCTCCGACGCCTTCGACCAGGCGGTGCAGCTCGATACCCAGGGGGATGCGCGGCTTACGGCGGCCATGGAGGCCAAGGGCATCCGCCTCCTGACGTCCGTGCGTGCCTCCGTTACCTACATGGGCTTCAACATGCAGGACCCCGTTGTGGGCGGGGACTCGGAGCGGTCTCGCCTCTTGCGTCGGGCGCTGGCCATCGCCATCGACTTCGATGAGTACATCTCCGTCTTCGCCAATGGGCGCGGGATGGTAGCCCAGTCGCCCCTGGCCCCGGGGATCTTCGGTTTTCGGGAAGGGGCGTCGGGGATCGACCCCTATGTTTTCCACTGGCAGGACGGCCGCCCAGTGCGGCGCCCCCTGGACGAGGCCAAGGCACTGCTCGCCCAGGCCGGATGGCCAGGCGGGCGGGACCAGGGGACGGGTCAGACCCTGACCCTGTACTTCGATACCGCCGCAGGGGGCCCGGACGACAAGTCCAGACTCAACTGGTTTCGCAAACAGTTCGCCAAGCTCGGCATCGAGCTGGTGATCCGCTCCACCGACTACAACCGCTTCCAGGACAAGATGCGCAAAGGGACGGCCCAGATCTTCATGTGGGGCTGGAATGCTGATTACCCGGACCCGGAGAACTTCCTGTTCCTGCTCTACGGCCCCAACGGTAAGGTCAGGACTGACGGGGAGAACGCGGCCAACTACGCCAGCCCCGAGTTCGACGCCCTCTTCGAGCAGATGCGCAACATGGACAACGGCCCGGAGCGCCAGGCGGTCATCGACGACATGTTGGCGGTCGCCCGCCGGGACGCCCCCTGGATCTGGGGTTTCCATGCCGTGTCCTACAGCCTGCACCACGCCTGGCTCTACAACGCGGTGCCCAACCTCATGGCCAACAACACCCTCAAGTACCGCCGGGTGGACCCGATCGTCCGCGAGGGGGCGCGCCGCGCCTGGAACAGGCCGCTCCTCTGGCCCTTGTGGGGTATCGGACTGGTCCTGGTCCTGGGGGCCTTGCCCGCGGTCTGGATCTACCGTCGGCGCGAGCGGAGCCGGGCCCTGTGATCGCCTACATCCTCCGACGACTGCTCTATGCCATCCCCATCCTGATCGGGGTGAACCTGCTCACCTTCGTCCTGTTCTTCGTGGTCAACTCCCCCGACGACATGGCCCGCATGCAGCTCGGGGCCAAACGGGTGACGGCCGAGGCGATTCAGAACTGGAAGGCGGAACACGGCTACGATCTCCGGCTGCTTTACGACCCCGAGGCGCCAGGGCTCGGGCGGGCGACGGAGACCATCTTCTTTCAGAAGTCCGTCAAGCTCTTCGCCTTCGACTTCGGGACATCGGACAGCGGGCGGGACATCGGCTATGACATCGCCCAGCGCATGTGGCCAAGCCTCGCCATCGCTGTCCCTGTCCTGCTGGTCGGCCTCGCGGTCAACATCAGTTATGCGCTGTTCATCGTCCTGTTTCGGGCGACCTACCTGGACATCGGCAGCGTTGTGCTCCTGGTTGCCATGATGTCTGTCTCCGGTCTCTTCTACATCATCGGCGGCCAGTACCTGCTGAGTAAGCTCTTTCACCTGGTGCCCATCTCTGGTTACGACACCGGGCTCAACGCCTGGAAGTTTCTGGTCCTGCCTGCGGCTATCGGGGTCATCGGCGGCATCGGGTCCGGCACCCGCTGGTACCGCACCCTGTTCCTGGAGGAGACGACCAAGGACTATGTCCGCACCGCCCGAGCGAAGGGTCTGAGTGAACGGGTGGTCCTGTTTCGCCACGTCCTGGGCAATGCCCTGATCCCCATCCTGACGGGGGTGGTGGTCGTGCTGCCCCTACTCTTCATGGGGAGTCTCATCACGGAGTCCTTCTTCGGCATCCCTGGGCTTGGCAGCTACACCATCGACGCCATCGACAGCCAGGACTTCGCCATTGTCCGGGCCATGGTCTTCCTAGGCTCGGTCCTCTACATCCTGGGACTCCTGCTCACGGACATCTCCTACACCTTGGTCGACCCCCGCGTGCGGCTGTCCTGAGGCCTGCTTCATGTTCGTGCTGCTTTGGACTGACGCCCTGATCTACCTGCTGCTGGTGCTGTCCGTCGGCTTTGGGGTCTTTGCCGCCCGCCGCGAGCATCTGCGCGCGCCCTGGCGGCGGGTTCTGCGCACCCCCCTGGCCATGGCCTCCTTGGTGGTGCTCGCCTGCTACGTCGCCGTCGGGTTGCTGGATACCGTGCACTTCCACCCGCGGGCAGCGGACGGCGAGGGCGCCAACGGCACCCGTCATGCGGGCCAGGTCCTGAGCCTATTGGACGTCGCCCTGACGGGGCTACGCGAGCGCAGCGAAAAGACCTACTCGGCCCCGCTCGCGACCCATCTGTTCGTCAAGGAGGCCATCCCGGGGCCCGACGGGACTGTTGTGCGCGACTACCCCAGGTTGGCTTGGGGCGGTCGTCACTTGATGGACCCAGAACGCGAGCGGCTCCCGGACCTTGTCATCCGTTCCCTTCTCGGCGCCCTCGCGGGCCTGGCCTGCTGGGCCCTCGCGGTGGTCGGGGCTCTCTCGCTCCTAGCCAGGCGGAGAGATGAGCCAGTGGCTCTGACCGCCTGGCGCGTCGCCGCCGGGGCTGAATCTCTACCTTGGCGCACGGCCTTTGGGAGCCTTGCGTTTGTTCTGGTCCTGGGTTTTTCGCTGGGGTCGCTGTCCGAGTCCTACCACGTCCTGGGGACCGACAAGGTGGGGGAGGACGTCCTCTATCAGGTCCTCAAGGGCATCCGCACCGGGCTGGTGATCGGGACCCTCACGACGCTTGTCATGCTCCCTGCCGCAATCTTGCTGGGGATCATGGCGGGCTACTTCCGCGGCTGGGTGGACGACCTGATCCAGTACCTCTACACGACGCTGAATTCCATCCCCGGGGTTCTGCTCATTGCCGCCGCCATCCTCCTGTTGCAGGTCTACATGAGCAACCACGAGGACGAGTTCACCAGCCTGGTGCAGCGGGCCGATCTGAGGCTCCTGTTTCTCTGCCTGATCCTCGGCGTCACCAGTTGGACCGGGCTCTGCCGGCTGCTTCGCGGGGAGGCACTGAAACTGCGCGAGGCGGACTATGTCCAGGCTGCCGCGGCGCTGGGGGTGGGGCATTTCGGCATCATCGGCCGGCATATCCTGCCCAATGTCCTGCACATCGTCCTGATCACTGTGGTGCTGGATTTCAGCGGCCTGGTCCTGGCGGAGGCGGTGCTGTCCTACGTCAATATCGGCGTCGATCCGACCATGAACAGTTGGGGCAACATGATCAACAGTGCCAGGCTGGAGCTGGCCCGCGAGCCCATGGTCTGGTGGTCCCTCGCCGCCGCCTTCCTGTTTATGTTCGCGCTGGTGCTGGCCGCCAACCTCTTCGCCGATGCGGTGCGCGATGCCTTCGACCCGCGGCTGAGCGGCGGCGCATGATGGGACATCAGCAAACCGCCGTGGCTGCGCCGCTTCGGCACGACCGGGGTTGATCCCAAGCTCCAAGGACCAAGAGACCCATGACCGATCCCCTGCTTCGCGTATCGAACCTCAGCACCCAGCTCGGTGATGGGGAGAGACCCGTTCTGGTGGTGGATCGCCTGGACCTGGAGATCCGGCGCGGCGAAACCTTCGCCCTGCTTGGAGAGTCCGGCTGCGGCAAGTCCGTGACTGCCCTGTCCCTCATGCGCCTCCTGCCCCCCTCGGGCCGAGTGGTTGCCGGGGCCGTCCGTCTGGGCGAAACGGATCTGCTCCAACTCCCGGAGCACGCCATGCGAGGGGTGCGCGGCGGGCGCATGGCCATGATCTTTCAGGAGCCCCAGACCTCCCTGAACCCCGTCCTCACTGTTGGTCAACAGATTGCAGAGGCGGTCCGCGTGCACCAAGGACGGGCGAAGGGCCAGGTCCAAGCACGGGTCTTGAGCCTGCTGAGCGAGGTCGGTATTCCCGATGCCGAGCGCCGGATGCGTGAGTACCCCCACCAGCTTTCGGGAGGGATGAAGCAGCGGGTGATGATCGCCATGGCCTTGGCCGGGGACCCGGAGATCCTCATCGCCGACGAACCTACCACGGCCCTTGACGTCACAATTCAGGCCCAAGTCCTGCGCCTGCTCAAGCGCCTACAGGGCGAGACAGGGATGGCCGTACTGCTTATCACCCACGACCTGGGCGTGGTGGCGGAGACCGCCGACCGGCTGGCCGTGATGTACGCCGGACAGATCGTGGAGACGGCGACCTCCGCGGCGTTTTTCGCCGGTCCGGCCCACCCCTATAGTCGGGGCCTCATGGAGAGCGTCCCGACCCCGGCGCGGCGCGCAAGGCCCCTGGCCGTGATTCCCGGGAGGGTGCCTCCCCTGGACCGCGCCTTCCCCGGCTGCCGCTTCGCCGACCGCTGCCGCCTCGTCCTCCCCTCGTGCGCCGAGATCCAGCCCGGCTGGTTCGAGCCGGGTCCCGATCACGCCGTGCGCTGCCACCTCTGGGCCGACAGGCCACCCGCCTTTGCCGCCGGTGATCGAGCCGGATCGGGGGCCCGCGTCGGCCCCTCTCACGGACGGGGATGGAATGCTGCGGGTCAGCGGGCTCAAGGTCCACTTCCCTATCCGGCGCGGCGTCTTTCGGCGGGTGGTAGGGCAGGTCCGGGCAGTGGATGGGGTTTCGTTCAGGCTGCATAGCGGGCGCACGCTGGCTCTGGTCGGGGAGTCCGGCTGCGGTAAGACCACCGTCGGCAAGGGCATCCTGCAACTGCTGCGCCCCACTGCGGGGAGCGTAGACTACCAGGGGGTCGACCTCGCTAGTCTGAGCGACCGGGAAATGCGCCCCCACCGCAAGGACCTCCAGGTCATCTTTCAGGATCCCTTCGCCTCCATGAACCCACGTATGCTCGTGGGCGACATCGTCGGCGAAGGCCTCCAGGCCTTAGGGCTGGAGCCCAATCGGGCCGCCCGCCGCCAGCGTGTCGCCGATTTGCTCGATGTGGTGGGGATGGCCCCAGAGGCTGCGAGTCGCTACCCCCACGAGTTCTCCGGCGGTCAGCGTCAGCGCATCTGTATCGCTCGCGCTCTGGCCGTGGAGCCCAGGGTCATGGTCTGCGACGAACCCACGAGTGCCCTGGACGTCTCGGTCCAGGCGCAGATCCTCAACCTGCTCACGCAGTTGCAGCAAGACGCCGGGCTTTGCTACCTGTTCATCACCCACAACATCTCGGTGGTGTCCTACCTGGCACACGAGGTTGCCGTGATGTACCTCGGCCGCATCGTCGAGTACGGCGCCGTGGACGAGGTGCTGGGCGATCCGCGTCACCCCTACACCAAGGCCCTGCTCTCCGCTGTGCCGACCATAGACCGCGATGGTCGCCGCGAGGTCATCCGCCTGGAGGGGGATATGCCGTCCCCTTCGAATCCGCCGCCGGGTTGCCATTTCCACCCCCGCTGCCCGGAGGCTGGACCCGAGTGCGCCACGGCCTATCCGGCCGAGACACGGCTTGGCCTCACCCGGGGGGTGCACTGCATTCGGGTCGTTGCGGGCTGAGGCTCGTTCGACGCCTAGGCACGCCCGTCTGCCTTAGAGCGCATCGGAGGCGAAGTCCGCCAGACGCGAGCGCTCGCCGCGTTGGAGTGTGATGTGCCCGCCATGGGCCCAGTTCTTGAATCTGTCTACCACATAGGTGAGGCCGGATGTGGTCTCGGTGAGATAGGGGGTGTCGATCTGGGAGATGTTCCCCAGGCAGACGATTTTGGTCCCGGGGCCGGCACGGGTGATCAGGGTCTTCATCTGCTTGGCCGTTAGGTTCTGGGCCTCGTCGAGGATGATGTACTTCTTGAGGAAGGTCCGCCCGCGCATGAAGTTGAGCGATTGGATGCGGATGCGATTGCGCAGCAGGTCGCTGGTGGCGGCACGCCCCCAGTCGCCGCCCTCGTTCTGATTGAGGACCTCCAGGTTGTCCATCAGGGCACCCATCCAGGGGGTCATCTTCTCCTCCTCCGTACCCGGCAGGAACCCGATGTCTTCGCCAACGGGGACCGTGATTCGGGTCATGATGATCTCGCGGTAGAGGTTGCGGTCGAGGACCTGGGTGAGCCCGGCAGCCAGCGCGAGCAGGGTCTTGCCGGTTCCCGCGGCACCCAGCAGGGTGACGAAGTCCAGGTCCGGGTCCATGAGCATGTTGAGGGCGAAGTTCTGCTCCCGGTTGCGCGCGGTGATGCCCCAGACATTGTGGCGGACGGGGCGGTAGTCGGTGACCAGTTCGATGACGGCCTCGATATGGGACCGCTTCTCCCGGACCATGGCCTCCAGGCCGCCCTCCTGATCCTGATAGATGCACTGGCTCGGATACCAGTCGGCGATGTCTGGGCCTGTGATGCGGTAAAAGGTGCGCCCCTCCTCTTTCCAAGAGTCCACACCCTTGTCGTGGTGCTCCCAGAACTCGGCGTCCAGGGCCTGCATGCCGGTGTAGAGCAGAGCGGCGTCGTCGAGGACCTGATCGTTGGAATAGTCCTCCGCCGGGATGCCCAGGACGGCGGCCTTGATGCGCAGGTTGATATCCTTGGAGACAATGACGACGGTGCGGTCCGGGCGCAGCTCGCACAGGGCCTGGGCGGTACCGAGCAGGTTGTTGTCGGCGTTGGTCCCTGGCAGGGGCTCGGCGATGCGCGGGCGCAGGTGCTGGGTCTGGAAGTAGAGGCGCCCGGTGGGTGGCAGGATGCGGCCCCCGGCGTTCTCGATGGGTGGGTTGACGAGGAGGCCGGCGTCGATCTCCTCCTTGTCCGCATTGCACATCAGGTGATCGAGGAAGCGGCTGACCTGGCGGACATTGCGGGCCACCTCGGACATGCCCTTCTTGGCGGCATCCAGCTCCTCGAGTACCACCATGGGCAGGAAGATGTCGTGCTCTTGGAAGCGGAAGATCGCGGTGGGGTCGTGCATCAGCACGTTGGTGTCCAGGACGAACAGGCAGGGTTTGTCGTGTTGGCGCTTGATCATGGGCTTCCTGGGGGGTGGCGCTGCAAGGGCGTCCGTCGGGGCGTTCGGCGTGATCGGATCGGCTTCGACTCAGGAGACGCGGGCGAGCTCCTTGGCCGCGTCGAGAACCTCTTGGACATGGCCCTTGACTCTGACCCCGCGCCACTCCCGGCGGAGGCGGCCCTCGGCGTCGATGAGGAAGGTGCTGCGCTCGATGCCCAGGGACTCTTTGCCGTAGAGTTTCTTGAGTTTGATGACGTCGAAGGTTCGGCACAGGGCCTCGTCCTTGTCGCTGAGCAAGTCGAAGGGAAAGTCCTGTTTGGCCTTGAAGTTGTCTTGGGCCTTTACGCTGTCGCGGGAGACGCCGAGGATGGCTGCGCCGGTCGCCGCGAAGGCAGCCGCCGCGTCGCGGAACCCCTGGCCCTCCAGGGTGCAGCCTGGGGTGCTCGCCTTTGGAAAGAACCAGAGGACCAGGTTCTGGCCGCGGAAGTCGGACAACCCGATGCTGTGGTCGCCGGTGGCGGGGATGGCCAGGTCGGGGACGGCGTCGCCAAGGTGCAGCGTCATGAGTAGCCTGCCTGGTCTGATGGTGGCGGGCGGCCCGGGCGCAGTGGCCTGTCAGCCCTTGATGGGTTCCAGCACTGCGTCGAGGTTGAGCCCGTCGCAGTAGTCCATGAACTCGTCGCGCAGACCGGCGATATGGACCGAGGAGGGGATGCCGACGGTCATATGCACCGTGAACATAGGCGTTCCGGTGTGGGCGGCGGCGTAGCTGCTGGTGGCCATGTCCTCGATGTTGATCCCGCGGTCCGAGAAGAAGCCCGCCAGATTGTTGACGATCCCCGGGTGGTCCATGGAGATCACGTCCACCGCATAGGGCAGCAGGTTACCGCCCACGGCACGCGGGCCGGTTCGCTTGGAGATGATGGTCATGCCGAGCTGGCGGCCCAGTTCCGGGAGGCTGTTCTCCACCTTGGCCAGGGTATTCCATTTGCCCTCCACCAGGAGCATCACGGCGAATTCGCCGCCGAGTACCGACATGCGGCTGTCCTCGATGTTACAGCCGTGGTCCAGAAGGACCTTGGACAGCTGGCTGACGATGCCGGGGCGGTCTTCACCGAGGGCAGAGATGACGAGGTAGGTCTTCTGGGTTGCCATTTCGAATCGGGTATCTGGCGGCGAGTGTTTGGGCCATGGGCCTCGGTGGCCACAGTGTAACATGGGCCTGGATTGGTCCTGGGCGCGGCGCATGTCATGGGGCCAGTTTGCAGATCCGATGGGCGTCCGGGCTCGTCGGTGGGCTGGGCACACTATCTACTCGATCCGCGCGGATCGGACAAGTCGATTGGGTGGCATCGCGCTCGCGCGGCATGGGCGGGGCCGAAGTGCCCAGCCTGGGCCGGTCGGTCCGGGGCTGCAGGTTGTGTTAAGGCGCACGCCCAAGCTACCATGCCCCTCTTTTTTCACGAGGTTCGGAGCCTAGCCCATGTTTCGCGGCAGTATCGTTGCCCTCATTACCCCGATGCACGAGGACGGCCGGGTCGACGATGAGGCATTGGGCCGACTGGTGGATTGGCACCTTGCCGAGGGGACCGCGGCCATCGTCTCGGTGGGGACGACGGGCGAGTCGGCCACGCTGGACGAAGACGAGCATTGTGCCGTGATTCGGCGCACCGTCGAGTTTGCCGCCGGGCGCATCCCGGTCATCGCCGGCACCGGCGCCAACGCAACGACGGAGGCCGTCCGCCTGACCCGTTGGGCGAAGGAGGCTGGCGCCGACGCGGCCCTCCTGGTCACCCCTTACTATAACAAGCCGACCCAGGAGGGGCTCTACCTGCACCACAGGGCGGTCGCCGAGGCGGTGGAGATACCGCAGATCCTCTACAACGTCCCTGGGCGGACCGCCTGCGACATGACGCCGGAGACCACGGCGCGCCTCGCCGAAGTGCCGAACATCGTGGGTCTCAAGGATGCGACCGGCGACCTGGCCCGCCTCCCTCGCCTGCGGGCCCTGTGCGGCCCGGAGTTTGGGCTCTATAGCGGGGACGATGCCACCGGGTGTGAATTCATGCTGCGCGGCGGCGATGGCGTCATCTCGGTCACCAACAATGTCGCACCGCACCTGATGGCGCAGATGTGCGCCGCGGCCCTCGCCGGCGACCGCGGTGCGGCGATGGAGATAAACGCCAGGCTCGATCCGCTCCACCACGAATTGTTCGTGCAGTCAAACCCTATCCCCGTAAAATGGGCGGTATTCGAGTTGGGCCTTGCCCTGCGGGGGATACGCCTCCCATTGACCTGGCTGACCGAGGAACTACAACCCCGCGTCCGACAAGCGATGCGCCATGCGGGCCTTGGCTAGCGATCAACCGGCGTGCCGGCCCCTGGCTGGCGGAGCCCTCAGCGGTCGGCCCAAACATTCCTGGTGCCCATCGGGTCGTGCGGGGGGCGCGGCTGCCCTCGTCGGACTCGGCCCGCGACGGGCCGGTTGTGGTTCCGGGTAGGCGAGCGACGCAGGATCGAAGACAGCTCATCAGCACCCCTTACGCGAAGCGAGACGACATGCGAAAACTCCGTCATCTGATTGCGCCCATCCTGGCCGGGCTGATGCTCGCGGGCTGCGGCAGCAGTTCGGTCATCGACGACATGCTTCCCGATCAAACCCTGGCGTACAAGAAACAGCGCGAGGCCGCCGAGAATCTGGAGATCCCGCCGGATCTGTCCAAGGGCAATATCAACGATGCCTTGGATATCCCTGCGACCGGGTCGGCGACCCTTTCCGAGTACGCCGGGGAGCGCAGCAAGCGCCGCGAGGTGGCCACCAGTGGCGAAGTCCTGCCGGATGTCAAGGACGTTGAGCTCAGGCGCGAGGGAAACAGCCGCTGGCTGGAGATCTCGGCCCCCGCCCAGGCGGTATGGCCGCGGGTGGTGTCCTTCTGGCGCGAGCAGGGGATTTTGCTGGTTGAGCAGAATCCGTCGGTGGGCGTCATGAAGACCGGTTGGCTCGAGAATCGTGCCGAGATTCGGCAGGACTTCATTACCCGCATGATGCGCAAGGTGGCCGATGGACTTCACGCCACGGCCACCCGCGATCAGTACCGCGTCAGGCTGGAGCGGGGTGCTAAGCCGGGGACTACCGACGTCTACCTGACCCACACGGCGATGGAGGAGCGTATCCTCAGCAACACGGTGGGCGAGGGCAACAATGCCGTCTGGGAGCCCGCGCCCAGCAACCCCGGCAAAGAGGCCGAGATGTTGCAGCGCCTCATGGTTTACCTCGGCGTGACCCAACAGCGTGCCGCCAGTGCGACGGCAAGCGCTGCCCCCGGCGGGGGCGACGCGGCGGCACGGCCGACGACGGTCAAGCTGGTCCCCGATGGTGCTGGATCGGTCCTGGTGATCTCCGAGGAGTTCCGGCGGGCCTGGCGTCAGACGGGTGTGGCGCTGGACCGCATCGGGTTCGCGGTCGAGGACCGGGACATGAGCACGGGCACCTACTATGTACGGTACGACCCGGGTTCCGAAGGTGCGAAGAAGAAGGATGGTTTCTTCTCCAAGATGGCCTTCTGGCGTGGCAGGGACATCGATCCGGTCAAGAAGTATCAGGTCAAGCTGGTCGGCAGCGGGGCGGAGACGCGGGTGAGCGTTCTGAACGCAGCAGGCCAGCGTGACGATACCCCCGCGGGCCAGAAGATCCTGAGCTTGCTGCAGGAACAGATCCGCTAACAGATCCGTCGGCCGGACGCGGAATCAACCCACCCATGGGCCCCTCAGCGCAGGGAATGCGAATACCAGGGGACTCATGGGTGGTTTTTGCTCGATGCTCAGGGTTCCGCTCCCGGCGCGGCACCGGAACGCCGTCGGTGTCGATGGCCTTTCGCATCCGCGATCACCTCAACCCCAGCAAGCGCGGGTAGTATTCCGCGGCCAGAAGCTGTCGGTGGGTGCCCCGCTCGCGGACGCGTCCTTCGTCTAGAACCAGGATCTCGTCCATGGGCTCCAGGCCGATGGTGCGATGGGTAATGAGCAGCACGGTGCGCCCGCGCATCAGGTGATCGATGGCTGCCATGATGGAAGCCTCCGTCCGGCCGTCCAGGCCCTCCGTCGGTTCATCCAGGAGCAGGATGGGAGCATCCTTGAGCAGGGCCCGGGCGATGGCGATCCGGCGTGCCTGGCCCCCGGAAAGGCGAACTCCCGTCTCCCCGACCCAGGTGTCATAGCCCTCCGGCAGCCCCGCGATAAACGCATGGATCTGGGCTGCCTCGCAGGCATGCTCCAGGGCCCCTTGGGGCGCTTGCGGGTTGGCGAGCAGCAGGTTCTCGCGAATGGTTGCAGCGAACAAGTGGGTGTGCTGGCTGACCAACGCGACATGGCGGCGCAGATCCTCCCCATGGAAGGTCGCTAGGTCGTGACCGCCCATCCGGATCGACCCCAGGTCCGGGGCCCAAAAGCGCAACAGCAGGTTGAACAGAGTGCTCTTGCCGGAGCCGCTAGCCCCCACTACGGCGACCCGCCCGCCCTCGGGTATCCGCAGATTGATCCCCGCCAGGGCTGGGCGGTCGGCGTCCGGGTAGGTGAAGCCGAGGCTGTTGACCTCCAGATCGAAGTGCAGGGGCCTGGGGGATGGACCCTTGGGCTCCGGTACCGCCGGGGCCGCGTCGACGATCTCGAACAGGCGCCGCGCCGCGGCCAGGGTCCCGCCGAGGTGTTGAAAGGCCAGCGGCAGCGGCGCCACCGCCTCGAAGGCGGCCAGGGTGAACAGGGCCAACAGGGCGAGGCTCGGCGGGGCGAGGGAGGCGCCGCTTCCCGCGGGGCCGACGAGCGGGATGGCCAGCCAGACAACACCCCATAGCGCCAGATTGGCGGCCAGGCTGACGGCACCCTGGGAGAGACCAGCGTAGGCGCTCATGCGGTCCTGGTCCGCGCTCAGGGCCAGGCTTAGTGCGTTCAGGCGCTGCGCCTGGGCGGCCGCGGCCCCATGGACCAGGAGCTCCGGTAACCCCTGGATGCCGTCGATGGCCAGGCTGCGCAGCTCCGCCTGGGTCTCTACCATGCGCCGGCCGGGCGCCGCTCCCAGCGCTCGGGTACACAGCGGGACCAGAACCCCGGCCACCAGCAGCATCCCCAGGGTGAACATGGCAACCGCGAGGTCGAAGGTCGCGAGAAACGCCACACAGAGGGCCAGCCCGGCTAGGGCCACCGCGACCGGTACCAGGGTCCGCAGATACAAGTTGTCCAGGGCGTCGATATCGGCGCGGATGCGGCTCAGCAGGTCGCCGCTGTGGAGCTGTTGCAGCCGCGCCGGGGCCAGCGGTTCCAGGTGCGCGTAGAACCACACCCGCAGCCCGGCGAGTTGACGCAGAGTCGCCTCGTGGGTGACCAGTCGCTCCAGGTAACGCCCGACGGTACGGAGGATGGCAGCCGCGCGAATCAGGGCGGCAGGGGTAAAGTAGTTCATGGATGCTCCGCTCGCGCCGGCTACCGCCATGGCCGCGATGAACCATCCGGAGGTTGCCATCAGGGTCAGGTTGGCGATCAGGGTGATCAGGGCGAGGAGGGCACCCAAGGCCATCCAGCCGCGGCTTGGTCCCAGCAGCCGGAAGAGGCGGCCCAGGTCTCTCACGGCGCTCTCCCGTGCGCGGCGACCATGTGCCGATAGGGCCCATCCGCCGCCATCAGGTCGGTGTGGTTGCCGGCCTGGACCACCCGCCCCGCGTCCAGGACCAGGATGCGGTCGGCGTTGCGCACGGTCGTCAGGCGATGGGCGATGATCAGCAGGGTGCGCCCGCGGGCCAGGTCGTCGATGCCCTCCTGGACCAGGACCTCGCTGGCGGGGTCGAGGCTCGCGGTGGGCTCGTCCAGGATCACGAACGGCGCGTCGCGCAGGAAGGCTCGGGCCAGGGCGATGCGCTGGATCTGCCCGCCCGATAGCCCCTGGCCGCGCTCGCCGACCACGGACTCGTAGCCAAGGGGAAGGGCCTCGATGAACCCGGATGCGCGGGCCCGGCGTGCGGCGGCGCGCACGGCATTCAGTTCCGCCTCCGGGGCGCCCAGGCGGATGTTGTCCAGGACGGTGCCATGGAAGAGGCGGGGGCTCTGCGGTACCCAAGCTAGGTGGCGGCGCCAGTCGGTTGGGTCGATGGTTGCCAGGTCCACCCCGCTCACCAGGATGCGCCCGGCATCTGGGGTCAGAAAGCCCAGCAGCAGGTTGACCACGGTGGTTTTGCCTGCCCCGCTGGCCCCCACCAGCGCCACACGCTCGCCGGCCCTGAGCTCGCAGTCCAGCCCTTGCAGCGCCTCCCGCCCGGGTGCGTAGGCGAAGCGCACTCTCTCCAGGCGCAGGTTCAGTGCCACGCCCCGGGGTACGGCTGCGGTCCCCTGGCTCCATTGAGGGGCGGGCGTATCGAGGACATCCCGAAGGCGCTCTGCCGCAGCGATGGCCTCCATGCGCCCGTGGTAGTGGGTCCCGAGGTTGCGCAATGGGAGAAAGAACTCGGGAACCAGGAGGAGAACGAAGAAGCCCGTGAAGAAGCCGATCTCCGGCACCCCGAGGGCGTTCGGCAGGGGCAGGTCGAGTCGGTAGAGCCGGAAGCCGATGAATACGGCCACGACGGCAATGCTCAGGCTGGCGATGAACTCCAGCACGGCCGAGGACAGGAATGCGATCCGCAGGACCTCCATCGTGCTGTGACGATAGCCCTCTGAGGCTCGCGCAATGGTCTCGGTCTCGTGGCGGCTGGCGTTGAACAGCTTGAGTGTCGGCAGGCCCTGGATCACGTCCAGGAACCGGCCGCTCATGCGTGCGAGGTTCTGCCACTGACGCTGGTTGAGTGCCTCGGCGCCCTTGCCGATGAGGATCATGAAGAAGGGAATCAGCGGTGCCGTGACCAGCAGGACCAGGCCTGATAACCAGTCCAGGGGCAGGACGACCGCCAGAATGGCCAGAGGGACGATGGCGGTGAGCGCCACGGTCGGGATGAACCGGGCATAGTAGGGCTCCAGATCCTCGACGCCCTTGACTAGAGACTCCACCAGGGCCCCGCTGCGCTCACCAGAGAGGTAGTTGGGCCCAAGGGCATGAATGTGGCGAAAGACGCGGTCACGCACGGCCACCTTGATACGCGCGGCACCGCGGAAGGCGGCGCGTTCGCCCAGCCAGACCAGCACGGCCCGGGCCAGGTACAGGCCCAGCAAGGGCCACAGCCAGGGCTTCGCCTCGTCCAGTCCCGCCCCCTGGAAGATCACCCCGTCTACCACCTTGGCCAGGAGCCACGCCTGGACGATCAGCAGCAGGCCGCTGCCGGTGCCCAGGGCAACCGCCAGGCTCAGATAAGGCCTGGCAAGGGGTTTGAGGCCGTTGAGCCAGCGGCTGGTGGATGTGGTGGGCATGGCATCAGTCGAAACGGATCGGCAAAACGGTGAAACAGCATATTGAGCTGCGTCACCCGGGCGCAATGCGATTCGCCTGGCCCCGGACGCCGTCGCTGACTCCTTCCAGCCGCTTCGCGCCAGGCCGCAGTATGCCTGGCGGTCCCGCACTTTGGTTCTCGTCTGCTGGACCCGCCGCCCGGCCTGAGGGCATCATGGCGACCCCTGCACACGCCGAGGATCACCGTGCCCCAGCGCCAGCCCCGGCCCTCGTCTGCACCGACTCGACCCGCGCGACGCGGGTCGCCGATCCGCCTGGTCTGGGTCCTGCTGCTCAATCTGTCGGGCTTGGCGCAGGCGTCCGTGCCCCTGGTCGAGGTCGGTCCTGGGTTCGAGCGGCTTGACCTGCAGCCGCTGGTGGAGCTTCTGGCCGAAGCGCCTGCTGCCTTGACCGCAGAACAGGCCAGGGATCACGCGGGATTCGTGCCCAACACGGGGGGCGACAACGGCCTCGGCTTCACGACTACCCCCCTGTGGGTACGCTTCGAGTTGGCCAGCAAGACCGGGGGGCCCCGGCGGGTCGCTTTGGAGGTCGCCTACCCGCTCCTGGATCAGGTCTCGCTGACCCTCTTCTATCCGGACGGCCGCCGCCAGACCTTCGAGGCGGGCGACGTGCGTGCCTTCGATGTCCGCCCGCTGCACTATGCCAATCCGACCTTTCCCGTCGATCTTCCGGGCGAAGGGTTCGTAACCCTGTTGCTTCGGTTGCAGACGACGGGCTCGCTTCAGTTTCCATTGATGCTCCGCGACCCCTTGGCCCACTCCGAGTACGTCGCGCAACGGTACGCCGGCTTCGGGGTTTACTACGGCGGTCTCCTGTCGCTGGCGTTGCTGGCGTGCGTCATCTTTGTTTACGCCCGCGACATCAATTTGTTGCTCTTCACGCTGTTCCTGTCGAGCGACGCACTGCTCCAGTTCTCCCTCAACGGATTCTCGCATCAGTTCCTGTGGTCCGGACCGGGCATGGCGGCAACCCGTATGCCCATCGTGCTGATCGGCACCACGATGATCTGCATGATGTGGCTGACCATCCGCTTCCTTGGCTTCTGGCCTTACTCCCGCATGCTGCGCCTCGCCTTCCGAGCGTTCCTCGGGTTGGCCCTGATGGTCGTACTGCTGGGCGTCTTCGCCCCCCCCGGTGTTGCGATCCCCCTGGCTACGGCGGTGGGGACCTTGATGCTGCCCCTGGTTCTCGCCGCCGGCGTCACATCCCTCAGGCGGGGGGTACGGACGGCGGGTTATTTCGTGATTGCCTGGGGCCTGGTTCTGTCCGGCGTGTCCATCTCTGGGCTGACAACGGCCGGTGTCTTGCCCAGCGGTTTCTACACGACCTATGCGATGCAGATCGGTTCTGTCCTGGAGGTTTGGGTTCTCGCCCTGGCCCTATTGGACCGGGTACGCTCGCTGCGGGAGCAAAAGGAGGCTGCGGTGACTTCCTCCAACCGTTACCTGCGGCAGTTGACCGACGACCTGGAGCGCCGCGTCGACGACCGTACCCGGGCCTTGCAACAGACCAATGCGCGGCTCGCGGATTTGGCGCGCCGCGACAGCCTCACGGGGCTGCTCAACCATCGGGCATCCGTCGAGTGCCTCGACGCCCTGTTGGCCTCGGGGGCGCAGCCACCGGGGCCGGTGGCTGTGATCATGCTCGACATCGACCATTTCAAGCAGATCAATGATCGCCTCGGGCATCTGGCGGGAGACAGGGTGCTGGTGGCCGTCGCCGAGGCCCTCAACCGCCACGTTCGGGCCGGTGACCTTTGCGGGCGCTACGGTGGCGAGGAGTTCGTGATCGGGCTCAGGGGGGTTGACGAGGCCGCTGCGCGCGATCGGGCCGAGACCTTGCTGCAAGCGATCGGGCACTTGTCCCCCGAGGGGTTGCGGGAGCGCGCTTTGAGCGCCAGCCTGGGGGTGGCGGTCGCAATGCCCAGCTCAGGCGACACCGCGGAGACGGTCATCGGTCGAGCTGACCATGCCCTGTACCGCGCCAAGGCGCTCGGCCGGAACAGAGTGGTGACGGCGTCGGAGTCCGACGGGGCCGAGCGCGGGGGTTTGGGCGTCGTGGGTGAAGGGTCGTGACACCCTGGCCCTTGACCTGATCCTCGGCCGTGTCAGTAGCTGCGATCGGCTCAGGGCCTTGGCGGCCGGAGGCGGATGGGTTGCCCCGGGCCGAACCGCTCCCATTCCCGTCCGTTCCATGCCTCCAGCGGCCGGAAACGGGACTTGTAGCTCATTTTGCCGCATGCCTCGATCCAGTAACCGAGGTACAGGTAGGGCAGCCCCAGACCCTTGGCTGCCTGGATCTGGCAGAGGATGGCGAAGGTCCCCGGGGCCAAGTGGGAGAGATCCGGGTCGAAGAAGGTGTAGACGGCAGAAAGGCCGCCGGGCGTTACATCGGTGACTGCCACCGCCGCAAGCCGCCCGCTCAGCCGAAACTCGATCAGCCGGGTCTCGCCCCCCCAAGGGTCGATGAGGAAGTCCCGGTAGTTCTCGCTGGTCCCCTCTGCCATGGACCCTTCCGGGTGACGGGCCTGTAAGTACCGCTGGTAAAGGGCGAAGTGCTCGGGTCGGAACGTCGGGGGCCCGTCGGTCACCTTCAAGGCGCCCGCATTGTCGCGGTAGTTTCGCCACTGCGAACGATTGGGTTCGAAGCCCAACACCGGGAGGCGCAGCGAGATGCAAGCCTGACAACCGCGGCAGGCGGGCCGGTAGATGTGGCTCCCGCTGCGCCGGAAGCCCTGCTCCAGCAGGGCCTGAAAGGTGGCACCATCGATCCGCGCCAGGGGATCGACGAACAGCGTGCGTGCAGCGCGGTCCGGTAGGTAGGAGCAGGGGTGCTCCCCGGTCAGGTAGAGGGCGATGGGGCGGCTTTGTCCCGTGCCTGGGTTGCGGTTCACGGCACCAGGTCCCCTGCCGCTGCAAGCGTCTGGGGCAGGCCGCTTGTCGGCGCCTTGTCCGGTTGGTCAGTCCCGGGTGGCAGGGGGAAGGAGACGGCCCCGTCGTCCCAACTCCCGTCGCGCCCCGGTAGGGGGCACCAGCGGCCCAGCAGGGCGAGGAACGCGCCTCGCGGGATCTGCTGCGCGCCCATTCGCACCAGATGATCGGACATGACCTGGCAGTCGATGATCGCGAAGCCCCAAGCCTCCAGACGCTGGCATAGGTGCACCAGGGCGACTTTCGAGGCATCGTCAACCCGCGAGAACATGGACTCTCCGTAGAAGACGCGCCCCAGGCCGACGCCATAGAGCCCGCCCACCAACTCGTCCTTCTGCCACACCTCCACCGAGTGGGCCAGGCCCCGGCGGTGCAACTCGCCGTAGGCGTCGATCATCTCAGGTACGAGCCAGGTCCCGGCCCCGTCCCGGCGAGGGCCGGAGCAGGCCTGGATGACGAGGTTGAAGGCTCGGTCCATGGTCACCGCGAGCCGGCGGCGGCGCAGGGCCTTGCGCAGGCTGCGTGAAACGCGCACCTGTGCTGGGAAAAGCAGGGTGCGCGGATCTGGGCTCCACCACAGGATGGGATCCCCCGCATTGAACCAGGGGAAGATGCCGCTGCGGTAGGCATTGATCAGGCGCTCGGGGTGCAGGTCGCCGCCGACTGCCAACAGGCCGTTGGGGTCGGTTTCCGCCAGGGCGGCAGCCGGGAAAGGGGCCCTGGGGACGCTGGGGTCGAGCAGAAAAAGCACCTTGTCAGTCCCCTTCGCTCCCCTCAAAGAGGGTTATCCCGGTAGCAGCCGCATCGGTGCGAAAGGGACTGCGGGCCCGCATGTCCGCGAGATAGTCCGTCATGCCCTCTGTCTCCAGCTGAAGAAAATGCCCGATGCCCTTATGGAACCCCGGATCGGCGATCCAGTGCGCCGACCAGGTCGGCGTCGGCAGGAAGCCGCGGCTGATTTTGTGCTCGCCCTGGGCCCCCGGCTCGAAGCGCTCCAGACCGTTCGCGATGCAAAACTCCAGCCCCTGATAGTAGCAGGCCTCGAAGTGCAGGCTGTCGAAGTCCGTAAAGCAGCCCCAATGGCGCCCGTACAGGGTTCGGGTGCCGACCAGATTGAAGGCTGCAGCGATCAGGTCTGGGCCCTGGTAGGCGAGCACAAGAAGCAACTGCTCCCCCATGGTCCGGCCAATCTCCTGAAAGAAGGCCAGCGACAGGGTCGCGATGCCGCCGCGCTTGTCGAAGGTATCGCAGTAAAGTCGGTGGAACAGGGCCCATTCCCCCTGGCTGACCTCGGGGCCACGCAGCAGGCGGAAGCGGATGCCGGCCTCCGCCACTCGGCGGCGCTCGCGCTTCACGTTCTTGCGCTTGGGTGCCGAGAAGGCCCCCAGGAGGTCGTCGAAGGACCCATAGCCTGCATTGTGCCAGTGGAACTGGCAGCCCATGCGGCGCATCAGGCCCTGCTGCTCCGCCCAGTCCGTCTCTTCCTTTGACGTGAAGAGCAAATGCAGAGACGACACCCCCAACCCCCGGGCGACCTCGCAAGCCCCGCGGATGAGGGCGGCAGCGTACTCTGGTCGTCGCGGTGTGTCCTCGGTGAGGATGCGCGGGCCCGTCGCTGGGGTGTAGGGGGATGCGACCACCAGCTTGGGGTAGTAGCGCTGCCCTGCGCGGGCATAGGCATCGGCCCAGGCCCAGTCGAAGACGAACTCGCCGTAGGAGTTGGACTTGAGATAGCAGGGTGCCGCCGCGACCAGGGTCCCGTTCTGGTCGCGCAGGGCGAGGTGGTGGGGAATCCAGCCCAAGGTCCGGCCGACACAGCCGTGGCGCTCCTGGGCGGCGAGGAACTCGTGGCGCAGGAAGGGGGTGTCCGGGTCTGCCAGGCGGTTCCAGTCCGCCGCCTGGATCTCGTCGATGGCGTTGTGGGTGGAGAGACTGAGCATTGGCCTGGGCGCGGGTGGCGGAGATGAATGGTGAAAAGTAGGGGCGCGAGGGCCGGTGGCAAGGCGTTTAGGCATGGTTCCCTGGCGCCCGAGCGAAAAGTGCACAATACTAGCCCAGCGTTTCGGTCAACTATAACAAGCCAGGGCGGCCTAACCGTTCGGTCCACCAGTGCCGCGAGGGAGTTCAATGCAGAAGTCGCTCAATATCGATCCGGTCAAGTGCACAGGCTGTCTTCAATGTGAGATGGCGTGTTCCTACCACCATACGCAGACCATCAATCCGTCCAAGTCCCGCATCAAGATCTTCAGCTTCGAGCATGAGGGGCGCAAGGTGCCCTACACCTGCACCCAATGCAGCGAGGCCTGGTGCCTGCACGCCTGTCCCGTCGACGCCATCAAGCTCGACGCCGTGACCGGTGCCAAGGTGGTGTTGGAGGCGACCTGCGTCGGGTGCAAGGTGTGCACCATCGCGTGCCCCTTCGGGACCATCAACTACATGAGCGACGTGGGCAAGGTGCAGAAATGCGACCTGTGCGACGGCGATCCTGCCTGCGCCAAGGCCTGTCCCACGCAGGCAATCACCTATGTGGACGCCGATTGGACCGGGCTCGATCGCATGCGTGCCTGGGCTCAACGCGCCAACGCGGCGACGCTCTAACAGGAGGATCAGAACATGGCGTGGAACAGAAAGATCCTGCGCGTCAATTTGACCGCCGGCACCTGCACCCCGGAACCCCTCAACATGGACTGGGCATTCGACTACCTCGGCTCCCGGGGGCTTGCGAGCAAGTACCTGGTCGAGGAGATCGACCCCAGGGTCGACCCCTTGTCGCCCGACAACAAGCTCATCATGTCCACCGGTCCCCTCACCGGGACCATGGCCTCCACCGGCGGGCGCTACACCGTGGTGACCAAGGGACCGCTCACAGGCGCCATTGCCTGCTCCAACTCCGGCGGCTACTTCGGTGCCGAGATGAAATTCGCCGGCTGGGACATGATCGTCTTCGAGGGCCGATCGCCCAGGCCGGTTTATCTGTATCTGGAGAACGACCGGGCCGAGCTGCGCGACGCCTCGCACCTCTGGGGCAAGAGCACCTGGGCCACCGAGGAGACCATCAAGTCCCAGCACCAGGACCCGCAGATCCGCATCTCGTCCATCGGCCAGGCGGGCGAGAACGGGGTGCTCTACGCCGCCGTGGTGAACGACCTGCACCGGGCCGCCGGGCGCTCCGGCGTGGGCGCGGTGATGGGCTCCAAGAACCTCAAGGCGGTCGCCATCCGCGGCACCAAGGGGCTCTCCGGTATCCGGGACTTCCCGGAGTTCCTCAAGGTGACGGCGGAGAAGAAACAGATCCTGGCCGATAACGCCGTCACCGGCCAGGGATTGCCCAAGTACGGGACCCAGGTCCTGATGAACGTCATCAACGAGATGGGGGCCCTGCCCACCCGCAACCACCGGGACGTCCAGTTCGAGTCCGCCGGCAAGATCTCCGGCGAGGCGATGCACGAGCCGCGCGCCTCGGACGGCAAGCCCCAACTCGTGACCAACGCCGCCTGCTTCGGCTGCACCATTGCCTGCGGGCGCATTGCCAAGATCGACGAGACCCACTTCTCCGTGGTCAACAAGCCGGAGTACTGGGGCGCCTCCGGCGGCCTGGAGTACGAGGCCGCCTGGGCCCTGGGCGCCGCCAATGGAGTAGGCGACCTGGACGCCTTGCAATACGCCAACCTGATCTGCAACGAGCAGGGCATGGACCCCATCTCCTTCGGGGCCACCGTGGGTGCTGCGATGGAGCTGTACGACCTCGGGGTGATCACCAAGGAGCAGATCGGGATCGACGCCCCCTTTGGCTCCGCCCAGGCACTGGTTACCCTGGCGGAGATGACCGCCCGGGGCGAGGGATTCGGCAAGGAGCTGGGCGAGGGGTCCAGGCGCCTCTGCACCAGGTACGGTCACCCGGAGCTGTCCATGACCGTCAAGGGCCAGGAGTTTCCGGCCTATGACTCCCGCGGCATCCAGGGCATGGGGCTGGCCTACGCGACCTCGAATCGGGGCGCCTGCCACCTGCGCGGCTACACCGTCGCCTCCGAGGTGCTGGGCATCCCCTTCAAGACGGACCCCCTCGTCACCGAGGGCAAGGCAGGTCTGGTCAAGGCATTCCAGGACGCCACCGGCGTCTTTGACGCCTCTGGGCTTTGCATCTTCACCAGCTTCGCCTGGGGCCTGGCGGATATCCAGCCCCAGATTCAGGCCGCCTGCGAGGGCGACTGGTCCATGGAGCGGCTGAACGAGATGGGTGAGCGCATCTGGAATATGGAAAAGCAGTTCAACCTGGCCGCCGGGTTGACCAAGAAGGACGACAACCTGCCGCCCAGGCTTACGACGGAGCCGGCCAAGACCGGCCCCGCCAAGGGCCTGGTCAACGGCCTGGACGTCATGCTGCCGGAATACTACGCGCTGCGCGGCTGGGATACGGAGGGCGTGCCCAAGGCCGAGACCCTGGAGCGGTTGGGTCTCTGAGTCCCAAAGGCGCCCGCCCCAGCGCGAGCGGCGCTCGGCTGCGGCGGGCGCCGCTCCCTATGGCACCAAGCCCGCGCTGGTCTGATTGAGGAATTCCTAATGAAACACCTGATCCTCGGCAACGGCCCAGCCGGAGTCATCGCCGCCGAGACCTTGCGCGGTGCCGACCCGGTTGGTGAAATCGTCATGGTCGGGAGCGAGGACGCGCCCCCTTATTCCCGCATGGCGATCCCCTATCTACTGGAGGGCCAGATCGATGAGCCCGGCACCTACCTGCGCAAGGACGCGGACCACTACGCCAGGTTGGGCATCACGGAACGGCGGGGCCGCGCCGTGGCCCTGGATACGACTGCCCGCAGCGTCCTCTTTCATGATGGCACCCACGAGACCTACGAACGGCTCCTGGTGGCGACCGGCTCACACCCTATCCGCCCGCCGATCCCCGGTATCGACCTGCCCGAGGTGCTCACCTGCTGGACCCTAGAGGACGCCCGCGCCATCGCCCGCTATGCCAGGAAGGGCAGCCGCGTGGTGCAGCTTGGGGCTGGATTCATCGGCTGCATCATCATGGAGTCCTTGGCCGCGCGAGGCGTGGAGCTGACGGTCGTCGAGTTGGGCGACCGCATGGTCCCGCGTATGATGACCCAGAAGGCCGGCAACATGATCCGCGGCTGGGTGGAGTCCAAGGGCATTCGGGTGATCACCCAGGCCGGGATCGACCGCATCGAGCGGGGCGGCGCCCCCGGCGGAAGCGCTGCCCCCCTGGAGGTGCACCTCACGACGGGCGTCAGGCTGCCCGCGGACCTGCTCATCGTCTCCGCCGGGGTTGCCCCAAATCTGGGATTCCTGGACGCGACCCCGGTGCATGTGGCCAAGGGGGTCCTGGTGAACGACCGCATGGAGACATCGGTCCCCGGTATCTTCGCCGCGGGGGATGTGGCCGAAGCCCCGGACCTCTTCACCGGGGCCCACCTCGTATCTGCCATCCAGCCCAACGCGGCGGACCAGGCGCGGGTGGCAGCGCTCAACATGGCCGGACGGGACGTGCGTCTCCCCGGGGTCTTGGCCATCAATGTCCTGGACACCCTGGGGCTCATCTCCTCGTCCTTCGGTCAGTGGTGGGGGGGCGATGAGCCAGACGGCGTGGAACTGGTGGATGAGGACCACCACAGGTACCTGAGCCTGCAGTTCCAGGGGGACGTGCTGATCGGTGCGACCTCGATCGGCCTCACCCAGCATGTGGGCGTCCTGCGGGGCCTGATCCAGAACAAGACGCGGCTGGGGGGCTGGAAGCAGGTCCTCATGGCGACGCCCCTGCGCTTCCCGGACGCCTATGTGGCACGCAGCCAGCAGCCGACCGCCCTGATGCCGATGGTGCCGGTTCATTGATGCAGGCAGGCCCGCAGCTGAACGCGACCGGACGCAAATGATGCGGGTCACGCTCAAGCTATTCGCCACCCTGGGTGATTACCTGCCGCCCGGCAGCAAAGACAATCGGGTGGAGCTGGACATCGACCCGGCCGACTCGCTCCAGCTTGTTCTTGACCGCTGTCAACTGCCCGAGCGACTCATCCACCTGGTCCTGATCAACGGGGTCTATATCCCCCCGGCCGAGCGGGCCGGCCGGTGCCTGGAGCCCGGCGACCAGCTGGCGGTCTGGCCGCCCATCGCGGGTGGTTGAGCCCTTGGGGCTGGGGGAGGGTCCGGTCGAGGTACTGGAGCGGGAGGTGTCCGCCTCCCCGGCAGAGTTTGCACGCGGGCTGCGCAACGCCTTCCCAGATGCGATCGAGGGCGGTCCCCTGAGCTTTTTGGTGACTCGGGGCGGTGCCGTCATGGAGATCGATCTCACACCGGGCCCGGACCGCGTGATCGCGCTGCTGCGCCTGCCCACCATCCGGGTCCGCATCCGCTTCACCGCGGGCGAGGCCGGGGCCCGGGCCGGGCTCCTTGCGTACCTGGATCTGGCGACCCATCGGGGGGGCGGCTGACGCCATGGGCGCGACCCTGATGGAGGCGGTCTCGCTCCTTGCACGGCTGGACCCGGAGGTGTTGGCCATCGTCTGGCTTTCCTTTCAGGTGAGCCTGGGCGCGACGGTCCTGGGGGCCCTGGTCGGCCTGCCGTTGGGGGCTTGGATCGCGGTGGCCGCCTTTCCCGGTCGGGCGGCGCTCACGGTCCTACTCAACGGCATGATGGGGATGCCGCCGGTGGTGCTCGGGGTCATCGTCTATCTCGTGCTGTCCCGCTCGGGACCTCTGGGCAGCCTGGGCCTGCTCTACTCGCCTACCGCCATGGTGATCGCCCAGGCCTTGCTGGTGACGCCCCTGATCGCGGCCCTGTCCCGCCAGACCGTGGAGGACGCCTGGACAGACTACCGCACCGAGCTGACCGCCTTCGGCTTCAACCGCTCCCAGGCCGTCTCGACCTTGCTCCACGACTGCCGCTTCTCCCTGGTGGTGGCGGTCCTGGCGGGGCTCGGCCGGGCCATGTCCGAGGTGGGGGCAGTGATGATCGTGGGCGGTAACATCGACGGCTTCACCCGGGTCATGACCACCGCGATCGCGCTGGAGACCGCGAAGGGTGACCTTCCCCTGTCCATCGCGCTGGGGCTGGTGCTCATCTCCTTGGTGGTTGCCCTTAACGCCTTGGCCTACGGGCTGCGCCAGTGGGCCATGCGCAGGTATGGCTGACCCCGGCAACGGCCGCCCGGGTCAGCAGATGTCAGCGCTGGCGCCGGCAGCCTGGGCTGCGGGTGTCGTTCCGCGGCTCTGAGCGAAAGCTCGGGCGATCGCCGGAAGCCGTCCCGGCCACCTGAGCAGAGGAGGCGCTGCGTCGGACCCGACGCCGGCGGTTACTCAGTTGGACGCAACCGCAGGGTCCTGCCGCATGCCCGCCGATGGATGGTCGGTCTATTCGGCCAGCAACGAGACATTCTTGAGGAGGAAGGCTTCGGCCTGGGCAGCTGGCAGCGGTCGGCTGAGTAGAAATCCTTGGGCCTCCTGGCCATGTTTCAGGCGCAGGAAATCCAGTTGACTGGATGTTTCAACGCCTTCGCCGATCACACAGAATTCCATGCTGGCCGCCACTGCAATGCCGGGTCATCCTTCATCACGCGCCCATGCAAGCGACATGGCGCAGTTTGCGCTCGTTTGGAAAGGTCTTGCGCATGATCCTCGGCACGATCGCGCCAGGAGTTGAGGGTCACGCAGTGCGGTCGCGCGAACGGCAGTAGAGCTCGCGGGAATCTGGCCGAAGCGCCAAGCCCGGCGCAAACTTTGGGGCCAGTGGAGGATGTTCGGATCTGAGGACTCCCAGCCGATCCATAGGGCGGGGTCGTTGCCGGTCTCGCCGTAGCTCGACTTTGCGTTCTGCGTCCGGACAGTGAAAAATCCGGGCCAGCCATGTTCCCTATTCATCTCATTGGACTAGAGTTCACACCCAACGGCCGGCCGGTCCTGAGCGGGCTCGACCTGGCGCTGGACGGAGAGGGGATCACCCTGGTGCTGGGCCCCAACGGTGCGGGAAAGACAGTGCTGTTGCGCATCGTGGCGGGGCTGGAGCGCCCCCATGGGGGCCGCATCGCCTGGGCCGGCAACGGGGCCCCGACGGGGCGGATCGCCATGGTCTTTCAGCACCCCATGCTGCTGCGTACCTCCGTGGCCGGTAACGCCGCCCTGGGGCTCAAGCCCCTGGGGCTGCCCAGGGCTGAGGTCCGCAGGCGGGTCAGTGAGGTGCTGGGCCGCGTGGGCCTGGCCCATCGCGCCCGCGACAGCGCCCGCCACCTGTCCGGGGGTGAGCGCCAGCGCCTGGCCCTTGCGCGAGCCTGGGCCGTGCGCCCCAGGCTGCTCATGCTGGATGAGCCGACCGCCGCCCTGGACCCCACCGCCACCGAGGCGGTGGAGCGGATCGTGCGGGAAATCCGCACCGACGGGTCCAAGATCCTCATGACCACCCACAACCTGGGGCAGGCCATGCGGCTGGCGGACGACATCGTCTTTATCGATGCGGGACGGGTGCGGGAGCACACCCCCTCGGCCCGCTTCTTTTCACGGCCCCAGTCCCAAGAGGCCCGTTTATTCATCAGAGGGGAACTTCCATGGCGTATCGCCTTTCCCGATTGACTGCTCGCCCGCCGATCCTGGCCGCCCTGATGCTCGGTGCCGCCACCCTGGTGCCGATGTTTGCCGTACAGGCCGGGGAGTCCATCGTGGTGGCCTCCACGACCTCCACCGAGCAATCCGGCCTGTTCGGCCACATCCTGCCGCTCTTCGCGCAGGCTACCGGCATCCAGGTGAAGGTCGTTGCCCAAGGGACGGGCCAAGCGCTGGACACCGGCCGGCGCGGCGACGCCGACGTGGTGTTCGTCCACGACCGGGCCAAGGAGGATCAGTTCGTCGCCGACGGCTGGGGCGTGGACCGGCGGGATGTGATGTACAACGACTTCGTCCTGGTCGGACCCAAGTCCGACCCAGCCAAGGTGCAGGAGGCCAAGTCCGCGGCCGACGCCTTCAAGCGCATCGCTGCGGGCGACACCCCCTTTGTCTCCCGGGGCGACAAGAGCGGTACCCACGGCGCCGAGCTGCGCTTCTGGAAGGCCGCCGGGGTGGACCCCAAGGGTTGGTCTAGCTACAAGGAGTCGGGCTCCGGTATGGGCCCGACGCTCAACATGGCCGCCTCCCTGGGGGCCTATACCCTCGCTGACCGGGGCACCTGGCTGTCCTTCAAGAACCGCCAGGATTTGGAGATCCTCTACGCCGGGGACCGGGCGATGTTCAACCCCTACGGCGTTATGCTGGTTAACCCGGTCAAGCACCCGGCGGTCAAGAAAGAAGCGGGCATGCAGTTCATCGACTGGATTACCGGGCCCAAGGGCCAGGCGGCCATCGCGGACTACAAGATCGGTGGGGAACAATTGTTCTTTCCGAATGCGGCAAAATAGGCATGATCCTGTTCCCCTGGGCGGGATGTCGTGCGTTCTTCAGCCGCCGTAAGCAACAGGGCACAGACGAAAGCGGAGGTCGCGTGTGCGCATTTCTCGCGCTGAGCAGCCCAGGGACGGCCTGATTCAGAGCCATTATCAGCCGAGGCCAACATGCCCGATACCCCCGACTGCGGCGGCAAGGCGCCCTCCCTGACGGTCGCCCAGGCCCGCGAGACGCTGCTCGACGCCGTCGCCCCTGTGGCCGGCTGGGAGCGGGTCCCAATCCGCTCCGCGCTGGGGCGGGTCCTCAAGGAGGATATCGTCGCCCCCTTCGATGTCCCATCCCACGACAACTCCGCCATGGACGGCTTCGCCGTCAGGGCGGCCGACCTGAGGGCGGAGGTGAACCGCCTCGACCTAGTAGGCACCGCCTACGCCGGTGGGGCCTTTTCCGGTCTGGTGGGGTCGGGCCAGGCGGTGCGGGTAATGACCGGTGCCGTCCTTCCCCAGGGGTCGGACACCGTGGTTATGCAGGAGGCGGCGCGGGTCGAGGGTGACCGCGTTGTTCTGCACGGGGTCCCAAAGCCAGGGCAGAACGTGCGCCGGGCCGGAGAAGACCTGGCGGCTGGCCGTCCCGCCCTGTTTGCCGGGCGTCGCATCGGTCCGGCCGAGTTGGGTCTGCTGGCCTCCCTCGGGGTTGCTGAGGTGGCGGTCTACCGCCGGCCCCGCATCGCCTTCTTCTCAACCGGCGACGAGCTCGCGTCCATCGGACAGCCCCTGGCCCCAGGCGAGGTCTACGACAGCAACCGCTATACCCTCTATGGATTGCTGACCCAGCTTGGGGCGGAGGTTCTCGATCTTGGCGTGGTCCGCGACGACCCCGCCGCTCTGGAGCGCGTCTTCACCGAGGCCGCGGCCCAGGCGGACGCCATCCTGACGACGGGGGGGGTCTCGGTGGGCGAGGCCGACTATGTGCGGGAGATCATGGGACGCCTCGGGGAGGTGCGATTCTGGCGCATCGCCATCAAGCCGGGCCGCCCCATGGCCTTCGGCCGGCTTGGGGGGGCCTGGCTGTTCGGCCTGCCGGGCAATCCGGTGGCGGTGCTGGTGAGCTTTTACCAAATTGTCCTGGATGCCCTCTATCGGCTACAGGGCATGGATCCCTTGCCGGCCCATCCGACGTTTCGGGTGCCCTGCGACGGCCCGATACGAAAGCTGCCTGGCCGGCGCGAGTATCCGCGGGGCGTCCTGTTTCAGGTCGATGGCCAGTGGCGGGTGCGGTTGTCCGGCAACCAGGGGTCCGGGGTCCTGCGCTCCGTAACCGACGCCAACTGCTTCATCTGCTTGCCGGAAGACAGCGGCGGCGTCGGTCCCGGCGATCTCGTAGAGGTTCAGCCCTTCGCCGGTATCCTTTGATTCTAAAGCCCCGGGGCTGTGATGGTGCCTGTAGAGTTCGGTGCGCCAGGCACACCCGAATGGGGGCGGGACCCAATTAACGGCGGTCTCGGAAGACTCTGGGCACTCCCAGGTTCGGGTCGTCGCCCGACGCTCGCTTGCCCAGTCGAGACTGCGGTATCCTTACTGGCCCTTTTCCCGTTCCACAAACGCGGTCCGAGACCCATGCATCCAGAGTACGACCCGTGCGCCGTTGAGGCCGCGGCCCAGCGCTATTGGGAAGAGCACCAATCCTTCAAGGCGGTGGAGGACCATAGCCGGGAAAAGTTCTACTGCCTGTCCATGTTCCCCTATCCCTCGGGTCGGCTGCACATGGGGCACGTGCGCAACTACACCATCGGGGATGTCATCGCCCGCTATCAGAGGGCCTTGGGCAAGAACGTACTCCAGCCCATGGGCTGGGACGCCTTCGGCCTGCCGGCGGAGAATGCGGCCATCAAACACGGCCTGCCCCCCGCCCAGTGGACGCGGTCGAACATCGCCTACATGAAGGACCAGCTCAAGCGCTTGGGGTTCGGCTATGACTGGGACCGGGAGCTGGCTACCTGCGACCCCGATTACTACCGCTGGGAGCAGTGGCTCTTTACACGGCTGATGGAGAAGGGCCTGGCCTACCGTAAGACGGCCCTGGTGAACTGGGACCCTGTGGACCAGACCGTGCTCGCCAACGAGCAGGTCATCGACGGCAAGGGCTGGCGCTCCGGGGCCGCGGTCGAGAAGCGCGAGATCGAGCAATGGTTCGTCCGCATAACGGACTACGCCGAGGAATTGCTCAGCGCCCTGGATGACCTCCCGGGCTGGCCCGAACAGGTGCGCACCATGCAGCGCAACTGGATCGGTCGTTCCGAGGGTGTCTACATGGAGTTCGGCATCGCCGGGTCCGACGAGCGTCTAGGGATCTACACCACGCGTCCGGACACCATCATGGGTGTGACCTATGTGGCCGTCGCCGCGGAGCACCCATTGGCCCACCGGGCCGCGCAAGGCAATTCGGGGCTCACCGCCTTCATCGAGGAGTGTCGCCACGGCGGCGTCTCCGAGGCCGAGATCGAGACCATGGAAAAGCGGGGCTATCCCCTGGGTCTGGATGCCATTCATCCCGTCACCGGGGAGGCCGTGCCCATCTACGCGGCCAACTTCGTCCTGATGGGCTACGGTACCGGGGCGGTGATGGCGGTCCCGGCGCACGACCAGCGCGACTGGGAGTTTGCCGAGCGCTACGGGATCGCCAAGCGGCAGGTCATCGTCTCCGCCGACGGCTCCCCCTGCGGTATCGAGTCGGCGGCCTATGTCGACAAAGGGGAACTGCAAAACTCCAGCCCCTTCGATGGCCTGACTTCGGACCAGGCGTTTGACGCCATCGCCCTTTGGCTGTCCGAGCGCGGGCGAGGCGAGAAGCGGGTCAACTTCCGTCTGCGCGATTGGGGTGTCTCCCGACAGCGCTACTGGGGCTGCCCCATCCCGGTGGTTCGTACCGCCGACGGCGGCATCCGCCCCGAGACGGATCTGCCGGTCCGTCTTCCCGAGGACGTCGTGGTGAACGGCTCCGGCTCGCCCCTCAAGAGCATGGTTTCGTTCTCTGATCTCACCAACGGCGAGATCAGAGAGACGGACACCTTCGATACATTCTTCGAGTCGTCCTGGTACTACGCCCGCTACTGCTCCAGTGATTGCGCCACCGCGATGCTGGACGAACGAGCCCGTTACTGGCTCCCGGTCGATCAGTACGTGGGCGGTATCGAGCACGCCGTTCTGCACCTCCTCTATGCCCGCTTCTTCCACAAACTGATGCGCGACGAGGGTCTGGTGGCCTGCGACGAGCCCTTCACCCGGCTCCTCACCCAGGGTATGGTGGTCGCCGAGACCTACTACCGCGAGGGCGCAGACGGGCACAAACAATGGTTCAATCCGGCGGACGTGACCGTTTCTCGGGATGAGAAGGGGCGCATCATCGGGGCCGTGCTGCAGGAGGATGGGCTACCCGTCGCCCCCGGCGGCATGGAGAAGATGTCCAAGTCCAAGAACAACGGCATCGACCCCCAGGTGCTGATCGACCGTTACGGGGCGGACACAGTACGCCTCTACACCATGTTTACCTCGCCCCCGGACCAATCCCTGGAGTGGAACGACGACGGGGTAGAGGGAGCCGCTCGCTTCCTGAAGCGCCTCTGGAATCTGGCCCTGGGCACGGCTGACCTCGGTGGGGGGAAAGGACTGTCGGACTTGGGCGACTTGGGCCAAGTGGTCCGCCGCGAGGTACACGCTACCCTGCAGAAGGCCCTCTACGACTATGAGCGCCACCAGTTCAATACCGTGGTCTCGGCCTGCATGACCATGGTCAACGCGCTGGCGCGCCTGGACGATTCCCCCGCGAGCCGGGCCGTGCAGCGAGAGGGCGTGAGCATCGTCCTGCGTCTGATCGCCCCGATTGCCCCCCACGCGGCCCACCACCTTTGGCGAGAGCTGGGCCTGGGAGAGGACATCCTGGCTGCAGGCTGGCCGACCGTCGACGCGGCGGCTCTGCAGCGGGACGCGATCGAGTATGTGGTCCAGGTCAACGGCAAGGTCCGTGCAAAGGTCGAGGTCCCGGCGGATGCGGCCCGCGAGGCCATCGAGACCGCGGCCCTCGCCAACGAGAATGTGCGCCGCTTTATCGGCGACGGACAGATTCGCAAGGTCGTGGTGGTGCCCAACAAACTGATCAACGTGGTGGCGGGCTGATGGCCGAGTGCGGCCTTGCTGTGCCCTGGCGTCGGGTCCCGTGCGCGCTCTGCGTCTGGGGCACCCTGCTGGGCCTGGCCCTGACGCTCTCCAGTTGCGGATTCAAGCTGCGCGGGGAGGTGGAGATCCCGCCGAGCCTTAACCCCATGTTCATTCAGGCGGGTGGTGCTTCCCCGGTGGCTCAGGCGATTCGCGATCGCCTTAGCGGAACACAGGTGCGCTTGGCCGCGAACGCCAAAGAGGCCAAACTGGTCCTGCGCATCCTCGTCGAGCTGCGGTCCTCCCGCGTGGTGGCAGTGGACCGGAGCGGCAAGGTGCTGTCCTACGAGCTGCATTACCGGCTGACCTTCGATGCCATCGGGGCGGATGCGCAGGGGCTCGTGCCGCGTCAGGACATCGACCTGGTGCGCGGCTTCGATAACCCTGATACTGAGGTCCTCGGTAAACAGTTGGAGGGTGAGCTGATCTACCAGGATTTGATTGACGACGCCGCCGACCGGGTCCTGATCCGACTGCGCGCGGCCCTCATCAAGCGCTAGCCCATGCGCCTGCGTTTCGATCAGCTCGCTGGGCACTTGCAGCGTCAGCTCGCCCCTATCTACCTCTTCTGCGGGGAGGAGCCCTGGCAGGTCGGCGAGGCGGTTCGGATGGTGCGCGCACACGCCCTTGGGCAGGGGTACGAGCGGGAGGTCCTGGACCAGGAGGCCAACTTCGACTGGTCCGCCCTGGCCGCCGCGGCGGATAGCTTGTCCCTCTTTGCGAGCCGCAGGCTGATTGAGCTGCGTCTAGGTGCCGCCACCCTGGGACAGGAGGGCGGCGCGGCGGTTCGGCGCTACTGCGGGCGGACCAATCCGGACACCTGTCTCCTGATGATCGCGCCCCAGCTCGATCGCAAAGACCTCAAGACCAAGTGGGTGCAGGAGCTGGAGCGGGTCGGGGTACTGGTTCAGGTCTGGCCCCTAGAGGGGGGACGGCTCGTGGCCTGGCTGGGCGAGCGCCTTCGGTTGGCCGGCTTTCAGCCCGCTCCCGGGGTTGCGGCCCTGTTGGCGGAACGGGTCGAGGGCAACCTGCTGGCGGCTGCCCAAGAGATCGAGAAGCTAAGGCTCCTGCGCGACCCTGGTCCACTGGACGATGCGGGTCTAGTCGCGGCCATCTGCGACAACGCCCGCTTCGACCTCTTCGATCTCACCGATGCCTCCCTGGCGGGGGACAGATCTCGGGTTGCCCGGGTGTTGGGCGGCTTGGTAGCAGAGGGCACCGCAGCACCCCTGGTGCTGTGGGTTCTGGCCCGTGAGCTGCGCCTGCTGGCCGCCGCGGCCTATGCCCAGGCCCAGGGGCGCGACCCTTCCCGAACGCTGGCCGAGCAGCGGGTGCCGGAGATGCGCCACGCGGCGATCCTGCGGGCCGTGCGCCGCCTTCCCCTCGACCGGGTTCAGGTCCTGGTGCGACGTTGCGCCGAGGCGGACCGGGCTATCAAGGGCCTCGCCTGCGCTGACCCCTGGCTGTTGCTGCACCGAATCGCGGATGGCCTGGCCAGCGGTCCAAGCGGGGATTGGGAGAGCCCGCCGGGGCTGGCTTGGAAGCCGGCTTAGCCCCTTGGTAACGCATGTAGTGCCTTCACCACAGCCCACCAACCACCAACCACCGACCACTGACCAGAGACGTTGAGGTTGACCACAGCCATGTCCGAGCAGCAGATCACCGATGTGGGCGCCTACATGGCGGACTTGGGGCGGCGCGCCCGTGCCGCCGCCCGCCTCCTGGCTAGGGCCGAGACCGCGGCCAAGGATCGGGCCCTGCTGGCCATGGTCGAGGAGATCGACGGCCGTCGTCCCGAAATCGTCGCGGCCAACGCCCAGGACCTCGATGCGGGGGCCGCCAAGGGGCTCGACGCCCCGATGTTGGACCGCCTGGAGCTGACCCCAGGGCGCATCGACGCCATGCTTGAGGGCTTACGGCAGATTGCCGCCCTGGCCGATCCCGTCGGTGCCGTCACCGACCTCAACTATCGCCCCTCCGGCATACAGGTCGGGCGCATGCGGGTGCCGCTGGGCGTGGTCGGGATCATCTACGAGTCGCGGCCCAACGTGACCGCCGACGCGGCCGGGCTCTGCCTCAAGTCCGGGAATGCGACCGTCCTGCGCGGCGGCTCGGAGGCCATCCGTTCCAATCAGGCGATCGCTGACTGTATTCGCCGCGGGCTTACCGCCGCCGGGCTGCCGGCTGACGGGGTACAGGTAGTGGCCACCACTGACCGTGCCGCTGTGGGGGCGATGATTGCCATGCCCGATTCCATCGACGTCATCATCCCCCGGGGCGGCAAGGGGCTCATCGAGCGCATCAGCCGCGACGCCCGGGTGCCGGTCATCAAGCACCTGGATGGGATTTGCCACGTCTACATCGACGACCGCGCCGACCTGGACAAGGCCTTCCTCATCGCCATGAACGCAAAGACCCAGCGCTACGGGACCTGCAACACCATGGAGACCCTGCTGGTGGCCGAGGGGGTGGCGGAGGGCATATTGCCGAGGCTTGGCGCCGCACTGACGCAGAAGGGTGTGGAGCTGCGCGGCTGCCCCCGGACCTGCGCGATCCTGCCCCAGGCGGTGGCGGCGACCCCTGAGGACTGGGACACCGAGTACCTGGCGCCTATCCTTTCGGTGCGAGTGGTGCCGGGGGTCGACGAGGCCATGGACCACATCGCGGCCCATGGTTCCGCCCACACCGATGCCATCGTCACCGAGGACTACAGTCGCGCCCGTCGCTTTCTGCGGGAGGTGGACTCCAGCTCGGTCATGGTCAACGCCTCGACGCGTTTCGCCGATGGCTTCGAGTATGGGTTGGGGGCCGAGATTGGCATCAGCACCGATAAGTTTCACGCCCGCGGTCCGGTGGGGCTGGAGGGCCTGACCTCAGTGAAGTTCGTGGTGCTGGGCAATGGGGAGGTGCGCTAGCCTGGCCAACCCCAACGGGGCCGGGAAAACCGGGTGGTGGTGGGCCTGGCAGTCTCGGGCCCCGTTACTTCCGCAGCCTTTTCTGCTAGATTCTTTGACAAGTCCTAGAGCATGCTGCAACCGAGAGACTTGCATCAGACCGATCCGTCCGCAAACGCTTGTCCGAACCCGCAGCTCCCAGGGCGGGGATGCCAGGCCGGCTCGGGCCAATCGGTGGGGGTGTTGGTGGGTCGCCGCATGGGTCCTCGTATCCGCATCCTCGGCCTCGCACGCGGCGGCGCGGCATGATAGGCGTCCTCGGCGGCACCTTCGATCCCATTCACTTCGGTCACCTGCGTCCTGCCCTCGATTGTCTTCAGTCCCTCGGGCTGGATGAGGTGCGGTTCATCCCGCTCAAGGTCGCGGTGCACCGGGCCCAGCCAAGGGCGGCTGCCCACCCACGTCTGGGCATGGTCCAAGCAGCCATCGCCGGGGCTCCGGGGCTGGTGGCCGACGGGCGCGAGCTGGCCCGGGACGGGGCGTCTTATTCCTACGATACCTTGCGCTCTGTGCGTCGGGAAATCGGGCCAACTAAGCCCATCTGCCTGCTCGTTGGAGCGGATGCCTTCAACGGTTTCCTCTCCTGGCACCGCCCGGCGGACATCCTGACCCTTGCCCATCTGGTGGTCATGCAGCGCCCCGGTGCCCCCGAGCCTGACGACCCGGTGCTGCGCGACTGGGTGACCGAGCGGGGATGCAACGACACGGCCGAGCTGCGCCGCCTGCCCGGTGGGCGCATCCTGCACAAGCGAGTGACTCAGCTGGGTATCTCGTCGAGCCGGATTCGCGCCTTGATCGCCGACGGTAGGAGTGCCCGCTATCTGCTCCCGGACCCGGTGCTGGACATCATCGAGCGGGACGGCCTGTACCGGGACCCGACTGGAAACCCGGCTGCCCACGATATTTCGACCCCCGGCGCGGTGCGCCCGGCTCAACCTGAAGCAGAGGAGACCGCATGCAGCTTGAACAACTGAAGGAGCTAGTCCTGACGACTCTGGACGACATGAAGGCGCGCGACGTGACCCTGATGGATGTGCGCGGCAAAACCCCAGTGACTGACTACATGGTGGTCGCGTCCGGCACCTCGGACCGCCACGTCAAGTCGATCGCCGAGACCGTGGCCTACCGGGCCAAGGATGCCGGTGAGCAGCCGCTGGGAACGGAGGGGGTCAAAGAGGGCGAGTGGGCATTGATCGACCTCAATGGGGTCGTGGTCCACGTTATGCTGCCCAAGGTGCGGGACTTCTACGCTCTGGAGCGACTGTGGTCTGCCCCGGCTGAGGTTGCGGTTCGAGCGGCGGGCACCACCCCTGCCTGAGCGGATTCGGCGGCACGGGCGCCCGGGCGTAATCGACCGCTAACCCCAATCGTCTCGCGCCTCGTTGGACCGTTTCGACCGCATTTTCGAGCTCAACCGCATCCTGCAGGCGGCGCGGCAGCCGGTCTCGCGCAAGCGTATCGAGGCGGACCTGGAGTGCTCGCGGGCCACGGTCAACCGCATTATCGAAGACATGCGCCTGTACCTGAATGCCCCCATCGTCTACGACGCAGAGCGTAACGGCTATTTCTACGACCAATCCGAGGGGATGTACGAGCTTCCGGGACTCTGGTTCAATGCCTCGGAGCTGCATGCGCTTCTCTCGGTTCAGCAACTGCTGGCTGAGGTTCAGCCGGGCCTGTTCGACCCGCTCCTCAGGCCCCTCAACAAACGCATCGACGGTTTGCTGGACCTCCAGCATGCCGGCTCCGACGGACTCACGGCGCGTATACGCGTCCTGCAGGCGGCGGGCCGGCAGGGCGGGGTGTGTTTCCCTACCGTGGCCGGGGCTCTGGCGCAGCGCAGGCAACTGCACCTGCGTTACTTCAATCGCGGCGACGATAGCCGCAGCGAGCGCGCTGTCTCCCCCCAGCGCCTGACCTATTACCGGGACAATTGGTACCTGGACGCCTGGTGTCATCTGCGCAATGGGCTCCGCACCTTCGCCCTGGATGCCATCGAAGAGGGCCGTGCCCTCGATATTCAGGCGCTGGATGTGCCAGACGCCGAGCTGGATGCCCACTACGCCGACTCCTACGGGATTTTCGCGGGTGCCCCCAGCCGGCTCGCTGTGCTGCGCTTTGCCGCCCGGCGGGCGCGCTGGGTGGCCAAGGAACGCTGGCACCGCGATCAGCAGGGACAGTCTCTGTTGGATGGTCGCTACGAGCTGCGGGTCCCTTACAGCAACACCCCGGAGCTTCTCATGGACATACTCAAGTATGGGCCGGACGTGGAGGTGGTCGCCCCGGCGGAACTCCGTTCCGAGGTGATTGCCCGCCTCGTTTCGGCCTTGGGTTTGTATCCCGACACGGGACTTTCCACATGACCTCACAGCCCACCATCACCCTGGTCGCGGCCCTGGCCCGCAACCGTGTGATCGGGTTGGGCAACCGCCTCCCTTGGCATCTCCCCGCGGACCTCGCCCATTTTAAGCGCCTGACCTTGGACAAGCCCATCGTCATGGGACGGCGGACCTGGGACTCGCTTCCCGGGCTGCTCCCACGCCGAACTCACATCGTCGTCAGCCGTGACCCGAGCTACCGGGCTGCGGGGGCGTTGGTCGTGGGCTCGCCGGCAGCGGCCATCGCCGCCGCCGGGGCGGTGCCCGAGGTGATGGTGGTGGGCGGGGCAGCCCTGTACCTGTCTTTGTTGCCGAGTGCCGAACGCATGGAGCTGACGCTGGTGGAGGCCGACTTGGTGGGAGACGTTTGGTTTCCGGAGTGGGACCCCGATCAATGGCAGGAACTGTGGCGGGAGCGACGCGCGCGGGACGAGCGCAATGCCTATGACTTGACCTTCTTGCGGTTGGAGCGCCGCTAGGAGCCTATCGGACTAAGGGGGATCTTCGCGAGGGAGTGGGAGAGCGAGACCATTTTGTTCCGGCTTTGAGGCGCATACACCGATCTTTGGAGATTTTCAGTCTTCGGAGGGATGAAGAGCTCTGTTTCTACGGTCTTTTCTTCACCCTGAAAACTTAAAACTTAAAACTGAGCGGTATAGTGGGCTCTATGTAACGAAAACCGGGGGCAAAATGGGCCGTTCTCCCGCTTGCGCAGTAGATTCATCCTGAGTCCGACAGGCTCCCAGGCAGCCGACCGGCGCTCAGGACGACGACGGCCCCTTAGGCTTTCGGTAGGTGGGGCACTCGACCTCGAACCGCTTGACCTCCTTCTTCCTGCGGATGCGGATCGCGGTCAGGTGTCCGCCCCAAAGGCAGCCGGTATCCAGGGACCAGACGTTGTCCTCGGCGAGCCACTTCAGGGTGGACCAATGCCCGAACACCATGCGCTCGCCCCTGGTAGCACGCCAGGGGACCCGGAACCAGGGCAAGGCTGTGATCGGCTGGGTCGCGGGGTGCCCCTTGGCGGAAAGATCGAGGCGGCCAAGAGGGTCGCAATAGCGCATGCGCGTCAGACAGTTGGTGATGAACCTCAGACGTTCCATGCCGGCCAGGTCAGGCGACCAGATGGCCGGCTCATCGCCGTACATGGCAGAGAGGAAGTCCCGGTAGTCGGGACCGCGCAGTGCGTCCTCGATCTCGCGGGCGCAGGCTAGGGCCAGGGGGAGGTCCCACTGGGGTGGGAGCCCGGCGTGGACCATGGCGAAGCACTTGTCCGCGTCGTGGTGCATCAAGGGGCGGTGGCGCAGCCAGGTCAGCAGGTCATCGCGGTCCGGGGCGGTCAGGATGTCGTCGAGGTTGTCCTTCTTGGCGTTTCGCGTCTGGCCCTCGGCGCGGGCCAGCAGGTGCAAGTCGTGGTTGCCGAGTACGACGACGGTCTGGTCGCCCAGGGACCGGATGAACCGCAGGACGGACAGGGAGTCGGGGCCGCGATTGACTAGGTCGCCGACGAACCAGAGTTCGTCGTTGCTTGGGTCGAAGCGGATCCGGTCCAGCAGATAGCGCAGGGAGTCGTAGCAGCCCTGGACATCACCGATCGCGTATGTCGCCATAGGCGCGGCCGCAGCACCTAATGCAGAGTCTTCGGCATAGCCAATGAGAATGGCGGGATCTCTGCCTCGAAGCGAGTGCCATCGTCGGAGATCATGCCGTAGCTCCCGTGCATGCTGCCCACCGGGGTCTCCAATAGAGTTCCGCTCGTGTAGCGAAAGCTCTGCCCCGGTTTCAGATGGGGCTTCTCGCCGACTACACCCTCTCCGCGGACTTCCTGTACCTTGCCGTCGGTATCCGTAATTACCCAGTGGCGGTCTAGGAGCTGTGCGGGCTCGGTTCCCAGATTCTCGATGGTCACGGTATAGGAAAAGGCGTACCGGTGCTCCGTCGTGTGGGACTGCTCTGGCAGGTAATCGCTGCGAACGCTGACCTTGATTCGGTAACGCTGATTGTCTTCGGTCTTCATCTGGGATCCCTCGATAATCTCCGCGAGAGGGTAAGGGGCGCAAACCGAAAAGGCAACGCAAGTACGGCCGACTATATTGGCAATCGCAGTACCTGGGCGCGTCAGGACGGATCTGGGCGCCCGCGCCGATCTCTGTGTACGGGCTTGCATTATCGTGCGGTAGGGCAGACAAACTGGCACGAAATGGGGATAATGTGCTTGTGTTACCGGGTTGGGGGAGGGGTTCCCGGATGGCGCGGTTCCCTGCTATCTAATCAGGGTATTGGGCTCGGGACCTGCAATATTACTAGAATCTACTGCCTGTACGTCCATGACACTCAAGAGCAGCCGTCGCAAGCCCGATTTGTTCTCCGCGTTGCTGGTCGTTGTGGCCTTGGGGATGTCGGTCACCTTGGCATACCAGATCAATGTCTACTACGGTGCCAGTGCCGTGCCGATTGCGAAGCAGGCTCCCTCGGGACCGCGCTCCGGCGGTTGATTCGCAGGTAGCGCGCGGGTCTGTACTGCGCGGTTTGTTCCTCCCGCTGGTCGCCAAGCGGCCGGCTCCCCCGTACCCTCCATCCTCACCAATGCGTGGACGCTGGCGCCGTGCGGCGGGTTGATCGCCTCGTCGAGGGGATCCTGTTCCGGTATCTTTAGATTGGTTGGTCGAGCCGCGAGCCAGGTTGCCCCGGTCTCGCTTCCGGGCAAGGGTGATCGCGCAGGTCACCGTGCCGTGTTTTCTGGGGGGTAGCGCGATGGTGGACAAGGTGCGCGTGGGCGTCATTGGGGTCGGGTATCTCGGGCGGTTCCATGCGCTGATCTACTCGCGCATGGCGGATGTTGAATTGGTCGGTGTTGTGGATGCCGACCCGCATCGCGCCCGCGAGGTTGCCGCGGAGGCCGGCTGTCCGGTGTTCGCGGACGCAGAGCAACTCGCCTCCGTTGTGAACGCGGTGAGTGTGGTTGTGCCCACTACGGCGCACCTCGAGGTCGCAGCCCCACTGCTGCGCCGCAGCGTCCACATGCTGCTCGAGAAGCCCATTGCGGCGACGGTGGCGGAGGGGGGCGAGATCGTACGCCTGGCTGAAGCCTCAGGCTCCATCCTTCAGATCGGTCATGTCGAGCGATTCAATGCCGGGGTCATGGCTCTGGCAGAGCGCATCACGGAGCCGCGCTACATCGAGGCGCAACGCATGGGCGGCTTTGTCGAGCGAGCCACGGACGTGGACGTGGTCTCCGACCTGATGATCCACGACATCGACATCATCCTGTCCCTGGTCGGTTCGGAAATCAGCCACATCTCCGCCCTTGGCTCCCCCGTCCTCACCGGGCATGTCGACATTGCCGCGGCCCAGCTCGAGTTCTCCAATGGTGCCGTTGCCAACGTGGTTGCGAGTCGCGTGTCGGACAAGAAGATGCGGCGTATCCGCGTCTTCCAGCCCGGGATGTACCTTTCGTTGGACTTTATCGATCAGACCATCGACATCGCTGAACCGCGGCCTGTGCCTGGTGCGGAGCGACCGGAGATCGTGCGGCAGCGCATCCAGGTGGAGCCCGTCAAGCCATTGGATCGCGAGATCGAGAGCTTCGTTGCGTGCGTGCGCACGGGGAATCGGCCAATCGTCGATGGCCGCGTCGGGCTCAAGGCCCTGGATGTCGCGCTTCAGGTGCGTGGCAAGATCCACGCCTAGTCAAGCGGGACACACCGGCCCGGCCGGGCGAGGGCATCAGAGGCGGGCGTATCGGACCATGTCCTCCGCACAGGCGATGGCGGCCTCCAGGCTGCCTGTATCGCCAAATCCCGTTCCTGCCAGTTCCAGGGCCGTGCCGTGATCCACCGAGGTCCGGATGATGGGCAGCCCCAGGGTGACATTGACGGCCTGCCCGAACCCCAGATGTTTGAGCACAGGCAGCCCCTGGTCGTGGTACATGGCTAGGACCACATCCGCCTTGGCCAGCCTCGGCGGGACGAAGGCGGTGTCCGCCGGGAGCGGCCCGGTGAGGTCCATGCCTGCGGCGCGGAGTGTGGCCAGTGTCGGCTCAATGACCTCGACTTCCTCCCGTCCAAGATGCCCACCCTCCCCTGCGTGGGGGTTCAGTCCGCACACGAGGATGCGCGGGTGGCCAATCCCGAAACGGGTCCTTAGGTCGCGGTCCAGGGTGCGCAGGACTTGGGTCAGGACCTCCGGGGTGATTGCCCGGCTGACCGCGGATAGTGGCAGGTGAGTGGTCGCCAAGGCGACGCGCAACCCCGGTGCAACCAACATCATGACCGGGTCTGCTCGGCAGCGCTCCGCCAAGAACTCAGTGTGTCCAGAGAAGGGCAGGCCCGCGTCATTCATGAGACCCTTGTGGACTGGGCCCGTGACCATGGCGTCGAAGAGCCCCTTGAGGCAGCCGTCGCAGGCGGCCTTCAGGGTTCCGGCGACATAGCCGGCATTAGCGGGGTTTAGGAGACCTGGCTGCGCTGGAACCGATAGGGTGGTTGGCCACACCTTGGTGGTGCCGGCTCGGTGGGGGGTCGGCGCGGTCGCGGGATTCCAATCGGTCAGTTTCAGGGGTAGCCCAAGGGCCTTAGCCCGGGCCGCCAGCAAGGTCGGGTCCGCGACCGCGATCAGCTCAGTCTCCCAGTCGCGCTGGGCAATGCGCACGCACAGGTCTGGTCCTATGCCTGCCGGCTCGCCTGGGGTGATGGCGAGGCGGGTGACAGTGCCTTTGCCCACCTTGGGGTTAGTCAGTCTCTGGATCGAGCCGGATTTCCACGTAGGCTTCGTCGCGGAGTCGCCGTACCCACAGTTCGGTGGCCTCCCGGGCCTTGCGCTGGCGGATCGCTTCCTTGGCCTTTTGACGCATCACGTCGGCAGTGGTGTCGGCCTGCCGACGCTCGATCACCTGGACGATATGCCAACCGAAGGAGGTCTTGAAGGGTGCGCTGATCTCGTTGGGTGCCAGGCCACTCATGGCTTGCTCGAAGTCGGGGACCGTATCTCCCGGGTTGACCCAGCCTAAATCGCCGCCCTTGAGCGCGGACCCGGTATCGTCGGAGTGCGAGCGAGCAAGGGTCGCGAAGTCGTCGCCGCCGACAATACGCAGGCGCAATTGCGCAAGCCTGGTCTTGGCATCGTCATCCGAGAGGATCTCGTTGGTGCGTATCAGAATGTGGCGGGCGTGGGTCTGGGTGACGGCCTCGCTCTCGGTACCCTTGATGTCGGACACCTTGACGATATGGAAGCCGCCTTGGCTGCGCAGTGGGTCGCTGACCTCGCCCTTCCCCAGGTTGCGGGCCGACTCCGACACCAAGCTGGGGACCTCGGCAATCTTGAACCAGCCCAGATCCCCTCCTTCGAGGGCCTGCTGACCGTCCGAGTTGGCGACGGCCAGCTTCGCGAAATCGGCGCCACTGCGGAGCTGCCGGACCAGCCCCGTAGCTTTGGCCTGGGCCTTCTGGATTTGATCAGAGGAGGCGCCCTCAGGGAAGGCAACGAGGATGTGCTGAAGGCGGACGTCGGTACGTTCGACCAACCGCCCCGACTCCTTTTCAAGAAAGCGGTCGACCTCCGGCTCCGTCACCGTGATGGTGGTGAGGACCTCCTGGCGCTGCAATTGGGCGTCGATCATCTGGGCGCGGGTATCTTCCCGGAAGTCCTCGAAGCGCACCCCGCCATTCTCCAGAGTCGCCCGCAGTTCCTCCAAGCTGAGGTTGTTGCGGCTGGCGATGCTGGCCATGGTTTGGGTGAGGGTGGCGTCGTCTACTTTGATACCCAGCTGCTTGGCACGCTGGGCCTGTAACCGTTTGGAGATGACGCGGTCCAGGACCTGCTTGTTCAGGACCTTGTCCGGAGGTATCGGTGTGCCGCGGGCCTGAAGTTCCGGGATGATTTTTGCGACCTCGCGCTGAAGCTCGCTGTTGACGATGACGTCGTCGTTGACCACAGCGACAATGGCGTTGAGCTCTTCGACCCCCGCTGCGGTGGCCGACCGCAAAGGTGCGGAGGCAACCAGGGCGAGCAGGATCGTCGCGAGGGCCAGCTTCCGCGGCCACAGGGGCCTGTCAATCCGTGTGGTAGCCATAAATCCCGCTCTCCAGGAATTTGTCGATCGATTGCCCAAACTTACCGAGCCCGGCGAGCTCCACCTGGAGCATGATCGAGGTGTTGCTATTGCCGGTGGCGCTGTTCCTGTAGTTGCGGGCAAGCAGCCGCATGCGCCAGCAGCATTGGCCGAACTCGATCCCGGCGAAGGCGTCGCTGGTCTCATCGTACAACAGGGAGTAAAGCCAGCGGCCGACCAACTCCACGCGCCGACCAATCGGGAGGCGGAAAGTCAGATCGGTGTCCTCGTAACGGTCCTGGACACTGGTGCCGAGATTATACCGGTAAGCGAGGTTCAACAGGCGTGCATCCGGTGTCTCGTAATGAAGCTGCAGTACACGCCTCTCCCAGGGGTCGGAGTCGGCATTGGGGTTGAACTGAAAGCTGGCTCTCCCGCTCCAGTTGGTCAGCAAGCGGGCGGCTACCTCCCCGGCGATGGACGACGTCTGGCTATCCTGGGTCGGGCTCGATATCTGCACCTGGCGGTCCTCGAAGAAGAGGACCTGACCGATACTCACACTGAATAGCTCGCGGCCCCCACCCTCGTCCAGGGTGCGGGAGGTGAGCCCCAGGGTCAATTGGTTCGCATCCCCGATACGGTCGCGCCCAGTGAAGCGGTTGTCGCGAAACAGGCTGGCGAAGCTGAAGTCCAGTGCGGTGGTATCGAAGGTCGGGGCATCGGACTGGTCCTGATAGGGCGTGTAGAGGTAGAAGGCCCGCGGCTCCAGGGTCTGGAGCGAGGGTTTGCCGAACCAGTTGAGCGAGCGATCGAAGATCAGCTTGCCATCAATGCTCGCGGTCGGAATGGCGTAGGCAGGGTCGCTAGACAGTCCCTCGGTCTGGTCCAGCAGGGAGTAAGCGGCGGCGCGCAGCTTGGCTCGGGGGATCAGGTGCCCATAGGGGCGGCGCAGTGGCCAACTCAGCCAGGGGGCCACGGCGAAGCGCTGGCCATGGACCTTGGCGCTGTGGTCGAAGTAGTCGTACTCCGCGTCTGCGCCTGCTTGCGCCCCGTTGGCAGCGCTCCATGGTGAGACATTCAACAGGAATTGGGGCAGCCTGCCGTAGGGTCGGTCGCTCGCCGGGATGGTGTCGTCCACGGTCTGGAACTGCTGCACCCTGGACAGCAGTGACCAGCCGTTCCCGGCATAGGTCAGGTCGCCGCGTTGTTCGAGGTTACGCACGCTGGTGGTTTCAAGACGATTGCCAAAGTCCCCAAGGTATTGGGCGTCTGACACGGCGTTGTAATTGACGGCCGTCGACCATTGTGGGCTCAGCTGGCCAAACTGGTCTGCGTGAAAGGCCCAACGCGTGGCATCCCCCTCGGACTGGGAATCGTGGGGGATGATCTGGCCCTCGAGCGCCCCGCGCTGTGATCCGGTGAGGAAACGCATCTCACCGCCCAACATGAGTCCGCGCTTGCTCATGATGCGTGGAGTCAGGGTGGCATCCAGGTTGGGCGCGATATTGAAGTAGTAGGGGATGGTGAGGTCCAATCCATTGCTGCCGGAAACCCCGGCGGAGGGGACTAAGAACCCGCTCTTGCGGCGGTCATCGATGGGGAAGCTGAAGTAAGGCGTGTACAGCACCGGGACATCCCGGACCCGCAGGGTCGCGTTACGCGCCGTTCCCCGTCCTGTGGTCCGGTCGATGTCCAGTTTGGTTGCCCTTAGGGCCCACGCATTGGATGTCGGGGGGCAGGTGGTGTAGGTGATGTGGTCGAAGCGCGCCAGATCGCGGGAAAAGATCACGGCCTGATCGGCATATCCGTGGGCATTACTCGGCCCCGTTAGCCGATAGTGGGCGTTCCAGATGCTGCCCTGATCGGTCCCAAGATTGTATTGGGCCCGGGAGCCCGCGACGCGCAGGCCAGGCTGTTCGAGGAAGGTCCCGCCGGTGGCGATGGCCTCGGCGGTGGATTGGTTGTAGGTCGCTTCCTGGCTCTCGATGATCTGGCCGGCCCGGCGGATCTCCACGTCGCCGCGCAATAGGGCCAACTCTGCGGCTTGGTCGTATTCAGCCGCGTCCGCGGCGATTTGGATCGGTTCCTGGTCGCCAGGGGCCGGAGGCGCAGCTGGGGGTCCAAGAGCCGCCGGACGGGGGCCGCAATAGTCCCAGGTCAGGTCGCGGTGCAGTCGGGCTTCGGCGGCGGCGGTCTCTGCGGCGGACATGGGCCGCGCGGGAATGGGATCGGTTGCCTGGGCCTCGTCCGTGGGCGGACGCGGGGGCTGGGATGTCTGCTCGATCACCTGTGGTGAAGCCGTGGCGGTCCGCATCCCTGCGCCGTCAGTGGCCCCAGCCGTTTGGGCGAGGCTGCCGGTCACGGATACGGAAAGGGCGAGAGCGATAGCGGCTGCTAGGAAACTGCGCGGTGGCACGGGTCTGCTGGTCTATGGGTGCGACATTGCGCCCGGCACTGGCGGTTACGCGGGGTAACCTGGGCTGAGCAGAGTGGGTAAAATCGCATATTCGGGCGGACGCGGCAATTTGGCTTCGTTGCGAGACACTGCCTCCGGCTCTGCCTGGGGTACCGAGACTTGGGAGTAATGCGATGCCGGACAGGCGCAGCCTGGTGCAAGCTTGGGTCTGTGAGACCTTGGGAGTCAGAGACCTGGCGTTGGAGCCGGCTTCGTCCGACGCCAGTTTTCGGCGGTACTGGCGGGTCCGCCACGGTAGCGGGACCGTTATCGCGATGGATGCCCCGCCGGCGGTTGAGGACTGTGGGCGCTATGTGCGGATCGCCGGGCAGTTGCGCGCCATCGGTCTGAATACTCCGGAGATTCTGGCTCAGGACCTGGAGCAGGGTCTGCTGCTGATTGGTGACCTGGGTGAGCGTCTGTATCTGGAGGCTCTGAGCGAAGCGAGCGTCGAACGTCTCTACGGAGACGCCTTGGCGGCCCTGGCCGTCATCCAGGCCTGCGGTCCGGTCTCCGGCTTGCCGGTCTACGACGGGCCTTTCCTGCACAGGGAACTCGACATCTTCAGGGAATGGCTCCTGGGCAATCACCTTGGGTTCGATCTGACGGCCGAAGAGGCGGCCATGCTCGACGGCGCCTTCGACTGCCTGGTCGCCAACGCCCTGGAGCAGCCACAGGTCTGCGTCCACCGCGACTTCCACTCACGCAACCTGATGGTTGTGCCGAGCCACAACCCGGGTGTTCTGGACTTCCAGGACGCGGTGGTCGGGCCTGTGACCTACGACCTCGTCTCCCTGCTTCGGGACTGTTACATCGCCTGGCCGCCAGGGCGGGTGGAGGAGTGGGCGTTCGGCTACTTCGCTCTGGCGGTGCAGTCCGGGGTTCTTGAGCAGGGGCACGAAGGGCGCTTCATGCGGTGGTTCGACCTCATGGGGGTGCAGCGTCACCTCAAGGCATGCGGCATCTTCGCACGGCTCTACCGCCGCGACGGCAAGCCGGGCTACCTGGCGGACATCCCACGCACCCTTGGCTACGTTCTGGAGGTCGCTGAGCGTTATCCGGAGCTTGATGCCCTGGGCCGCTTCGTACGCCAGCGGCTCCTGCCAGCCTTGTGAGTGCCCGTGCCGCAGGCTTCTTGAGCGGGTTTCTCGATGCGGGGCTACGAACCGGATGTCCGCCATCTGCCCCTGCATCTGGGTGCTCTGTGTCCGTTGCCTGGGGCGGGAACAGCCGTCGGGGCGACCATAGGGACGAATTGATGGTAAGCCGCACCAAAGTGAGGTCTCTGCGTAGCTCCCGCTCCCAATCCGCCCCTGGGACTGGACCATGACGGGCCGAGCTTCTGATTCGAGGCCGCCATTCAACGGTGCTGACATCTGCGCGTCTGGGTCCGCCGGGTGGCGTACGTGCGCCGGGTCGCGTCCGGCGGTCGGTTTGAGCCCTGGTTCCTTGGCTCTGCGCAGGCTGCTGCCCATGGCACTCGCCCTGTCGCTTCTGCTCCCGCCGCCCACCTTCGCGGCTCCCGGGCAGACCGCCTTCGGGCTCACCCGGGGGTCCGGCGCCGTCACCCTCGACTACCGTATCGAGGACCGGGAGGGTAAGGCGCACCGGCTGGCCTTCTCCATACCGAGCAAGACCCTTCGGCAGGCACGCGGGCGCTTCAAGGCGTATGACCCCAGTGAGCTGCAACGGGAGGCCGACGCCGAGACCTTCCGCCAGATCGAGGCGGCGGTCGGCCAACTCCGGGACCGTTATCCACGGACCGCCTTCGAGGTCCGCGCCGACCTCAGCATTCACTGGACGGTCGGGTCCCCCCGGGGATTCGAGGAGCGCCAGCAGGCCATCTATGACCAACGTCTCGCCAGCGAGATCGCCGACCTGCGAGCCGACTACCCACAGGCAATCATCGATTCCAGGGGCGGAAGTTTCGTCATCCAGGCGCCGG
>CAVPXP010000006.1:0-34302 GCA_963709645.1 uncultured Gammaproteobacteria bacterium | reverse complement strand
TGCCGTCAGTGGGCTGCACGCCCAGTCGTCCCCGGCCTTGGACACGGCTGACCGACAGCAGTCGGCCAGAAGGTGCGACCTGACCAGCGAGCGAGAACTCTTGGCCGACAACCGTCAGTGGCAGAAGGACGGCGAGTCCTTTGGGACAAACCGGACGCTGCCGGCGTTGCCTTGAGTGACAGCAACGGGTTGTGTGCCGCCTCGGCCCTCCGCACAGCGATTCATCGTGGGGCTCGCGCGGTGTTGGGCGCCAAAGCTATCCGACGGGTGGTCGTGTGGCCCGCTAAGCTAAAGGGCACCGTTGCCCCGCGGAAGACACGAAATGGCTGATACAGTGAGTTCCGGTTCCGCCAACTCCATGTCGGCGGTCCTGCGCGCACAGGTCGAGCAGTCCTACCGCCAGTTGCCGATTGCGCTGCTTGTCCACCTAGTCATCGCCTTGCTGCTGTCCTTCTTCCTCTGGGAGGCCGTTGACCGCACGACGCTAGATGTCTGGCTCTCGACGATTCTGGTCGTCACCGCTATGCGCTACGTCCTGCTGCGGGCGTACCATCGCGGAACCGCCGACGCCCGGGCCGAACGCCTGTGGGCAACCTACTCGGTGCTCGGGGCCTGCGCTGCCGGCCTGGCGTGGGGAGCGGCTGGTTACTTTCTGTTTGTTGCCGAGTCTCTGCCGCACCAGATGTTCCTCGCCTTCGTCCTCGCGGGGATGGTCGCCGGAGCGATCCCCCTATTGTCCTTTCTGGGCCCCGCGTTCCCGTGCTTCGTCATCCCGATCGTGTTGCCTATCGCCTATCGCATGATGGAGGCCGGTGATCAGGTGCACATCGCCATGGCCCCGATGATCCTGGTGTTCGGGCTCGCCATGCTGGCGGCATCGGCGCAGATGCGGCGTTTCTTTCTGGAGTCCATCGATCTCAGGTCACGCCTTGCCTCGGCAGTCGAGGCCGAACACGCCCTCGAACAGATGGCACGGGTGGATGTTCTGACCGGTCTCGCCAACCGTCGCCTTTTCGAAGAGGCGCTAGAAAGGGAATGGGATCGGGCGCGGCGCGAGCGCAGCGATCTGTCGTTGATCATGGTGGACATCGATCACTTCAAGGCATACAACGACCATTATGGGCACCCCGCGGGCGACGGGTGTCTGGCGACCGTCGCCAAGACGATGTCCGATGCCCTGAATCGTCCCGGCGACATCGCGGCGCGGATCGGCGGGGAGGAGTTCGCTGTATTGCTCCCGGACACCCCCCTGAAGGGCGCGATGCGGGTCGCCGAGTCCATCCGTAAGCGGGTGCTGGCGCTCAACCTGCCTCATGAGGCGCCCGCGGTTGATGGTCGGGTGACCGTCAGCCTTGGGGTCGCTACGTCGCATGACCTCGGCATCGTCTCGACGAGGGACCTGTTGTGTCGCTCGGACCGGGCCCTGTATCGGGCGAAGCGTGCCGGCAGGAACCAGTTGGCTGCGGCGGAAGCGCCGGGTGAAGAATCGTCCGTGCCGCACGATATGTCACGCGCCTGAGAGATTGCGAAGAAATCGTAGCGAGCAGCCTCGAGCCCAAACCACAGCGCAATGGTCACGCGGGGCTATCCCTCACCCCGCTGGAGTTCATTCACCACCTGGCCGCCCTGATCCCGCCGTCGCGCCTGCATCGCCGCCGTCATCATGGCGTGTTGGTACCCAAGGAGACAACGGGGCCAGACCACAAAATCGCAAGCGTCGTTTCCGTCTCGACAGCCCTTCCATCCCCGATGACCGGTTTGCGTCGCAGAACTGCCACACTGCGCAGCACGGTGAGTGTCAGCTTTGGGTCGGGACCTGCCGGTCAGGAAATCAAAAAGCAGCCGTTCGCGGAGATTCCCTGGCCTATGTCCGGTGACCAACCCATTGCAGTCACTGCCGGGTCGAATCTCCACCGGCAGCTTCGGCCGAGTTGTACTCTTTGGGCATCGGGCAGGTTTTAGTGTGGAGCGGCCCCTCGAATGTCCGGTCAGGAGCATAGGTGACCGTCTGGTCGTGGCCGGCAGGAGTCACCCGACGCACTTGGAAGCGGTCAGTCGCAACAGGCGTCTGGATCGAGCCCCGGCGGGAGCGACGGTGGTCAGACTCGTGGTGGCTCCCGCTCTGGGGTTGAGTCGATTACGGACCTTCCCGCCCTGTCTCGTACGGTGCCGCAATGTGACGAGGATAGCGGGTGGCAAGGTGGATGAATGTGGGGAATTCGTGACGCAATATTGTTGGAGACAACACAGGATGTCGCAGGACTAACAGGATTGTTTGATCGAGAGGCCCGTAAACTCTGGAACAACCTGGACCGCCTCGAAGCCCGCGGCTTTGCTGGGTCCGCTTCGCTTGACCCAGACTACGACCGGCGGTTGCCCCGCCTTTTTGAGAAGTTACGATTTGGCCGGATCAGATGGCTCACCCAATGGGCGATGCCCTGCTGCTCTCCATGCGGCTGATTCTTAAAGGCTGAAAGCGGAATGCTGATCGCTGACTGCCCTTTCCAGGTTGATCAGAGGTCTCGGGTATCGGCCGAGCGTAGCCGCGGGCGCTGCGCCTGTAGGTCTCGCACCGCGTCGCTGAGGAGTCGCCCCAGGAGCCGGTCGAAGGCCGCCGCTGCGGTCGCCGGGTCATCCGTTGGTCCCGTCGGCTCCGTCCCTTGGTAGGTCTGAGCAAACAATGGCTTGCGGTCGTAGCCGTCGATCAGGGTCAGGTGGATCTCGGCGGCGACCCGGGGGGGCTGGGCGTCCGGCAGGTGCTCCAGGCGCCGTAGCTCCCCGGTGAGCAGGTAGTCCGCCCGCGCCCGCTGGCCCGGGGCGATGACGAAGGTGAACAGGCGTGCCTCGCGCAGGGCCGCGGTCAGGGCAGCGGCAATCGCCGCGGCGGGCGGCTCGCTCCAGAGGTGAAAGGTGTAGCGCTGGACCTCGCCGGGTCTGTCGGTGCTGCGGAAGACCAGCTCACGGCCGATGGTCAGCCCGCCCGCCGTGGGCTGAGTGACCAGCAGGGTCGCGGCCACCGGGGCCTTGGGGCCGGGGACCACCTGAATGGTCGGGGCTAGGGCGTAGTAGTGGTCCACCGGGGCCGGGCCCCGGCTCGCACAGGCCGCCAGGGCCAGACAGATGGCCACTACCGCCGCCGGGCTTAGGGTTTTGCCCATCACTTTTTCGATCTCCTGGCGTTGTCCTGCACCTCGCGCCCCTGGATGATCACCGCCGGATTGTCCCGCAGGTCCCGGGACAGCTCGGCGAGGTTGCGCGTAGCGGTCTCGATGTGCTCCAGGATGGGGCCTAGGGCGGACGCCAGCTCTTGTAGCAGGAACTGGCTGTCGGTGACGGAGCGGTCGATGCCCGGGCGGTTGTGCTTGACCAGGCGGCGCAGGTCCGCGGCCAGGTCGCCATAGCGTTGCACCGCCTGCTGCATGTCCTGGCTGCGGTCCGTGAGGGTCGCCGAGACCCCGGCCAAGTTGCCGGAGATCGTCTCCACGGAGCCCAGGATGCGGGTGAGTTGGGCCGGGTCCAGCGCTGTTGCCAGGTCCGCGCTCAATTGGTTGAGGTGGTCGAAGACGCCCGCCAGGCGGTCGCTATTGCCCGGTTCCCCGTCGCCTGGACCGTCGCCGGCGGTCCCCTGGTCCCGCCCCCGATCAGGCCCTTGAGGGTGGCGATCTGCTCGGCGATGTCGGCCAGGGCCGGGGCTATGGTCTGCTCGACCAGCCCCTGCAGCGAGTCGGTGAGCAGGGCGAGCTGGGCCACGAGGTCGGCCTCGCGCCCAACCACGGCGATGTGCTCGCCGTCTCGCAGCGGGGCGTCCCGGTCCCGGCCCGGGAGGATGCGCAGGGCATTCCCCTGGAGCAGCCCGGCGCTGGTGACCTGGGCGACGCTGTCCTGTGGGATGGGCCAGAGATCACGGATGCGCAGGGTCGCGCGGAAACAAGGACCGGCGGCCTCCGGGGTAGGGCAGGGGTTGGTCGCCTCGTCGCTGGGAAAGACCGGCTCCACCGACTCCACTACACCGATGACATAGTTCGCCTGGCTGATGTGCATGCCGGCGTCGAGTCCACCCGCGTCCGGAAAATAGGCGTACAGGCGCAGGCTGCTGCCGAACAGGGTAGGGACGATCAGGGTCAGCGTGCCGATCAACACCGCGGCCATGGTCAGGACAAAGAGCCCGGCGAGGATCAGGTCGCGGCGCACCCGGGCGGCGGCCCGTTTGCCAGGGGCGCCGATCTCGGGCGGGGCATAGAGGCGTTCCAGGCGGCTCATGGGTGCCCGGCCAGGACGTGGCGGAGTTCCAGGCGGTCGCCGGCCGCGGCCTCCAGGGCCGCGGCCGGACCGTCGAACAGCAATTGGCCGCGGTCCAGCACGGCCACCCGGGTGCCAGCGGCGAGCAGCTCTGCGGGTCGGTTGTCGGTTGCGATCAGGGTCAGCCCTCGGTTGGCGTGTTGTTGGCGCAGCAGGTCCAGGGTGTCACGCACCCCTGCGGGGTCGAGGCCCTCGGTGAGGCCGTCCCACACCAGCAGGCGCGGTTTGTGGATGAGGGCGCGGGCCAGCTCGACCCGCCTGCGCTGGCCCAGGGACAGGGCGCGGGGCAGTTCCCCCTCGAGGCCGTCGAGCTGCAACTGCGTGATCGCCAGGCGCGCAGCCCGGGCCATCTCGGCGCGGCTCGCGCCCGTGGTGCGCAGGGGCAGCAACAGGTTTTCGAGCACCGTCAGGTCCGCCGAGAGGGCGCCGCCCTGGAGGACGGCCCCGACCTCGCCGCGCCAGCGCTGCATGGCGGCCACGCCCATTTGGCAAAGGTTCCGGCCCAGGACCCGCACCGTTCCGGCCGAGGGCGAGTCCAGACCCAGGATCAGCCGGGTCAGCAGGGACTTACCGGCGCCGTTGGGCCCCACCACGAGCAGCCATTCGCCCTGGGCCAGTTCCAGACTCACCCCGTCCAAGGCGCAGCGCCTGCCGACGTGCTGGAAGATGTCTTCGAGATGGACAGCCGCCTCCATGGGTATCCCTCAGCGCAGCAGGACGAAGGCCAGGTCCACGATCAGGATGGCGGCGACCGCCCCGATCATGGTGCGGGTGGCGGCGCGCCCTTGACCTAAGGGGTCGCGGCCCGCAGTGAGGCCGCAGACGCTCGCAATTAGAGCCACGATGACCGCAAAGATCAAGGGTTTGGCCAGGAGCTCGGCGAGGTCGCCCGGGTCCACGGCCTGACGTAGGGCATCCAGGAACAGGGCCGGCGGTACCCCGCTGCGGGCCCAGAGCCAGGCGGTCAGGGCGGCGCAGGTGACCAACGCGACCCAGATGGTCAGGGCGAAGGACATGATCAACATGGCCAAGAGTACCGGGCCCAGGGTAAAGCGGACGGGGTCCACCCCGCTGACGATCAGGCCTTCCATCTCGCCACTTCCGACCAGCCCCGCCTGGCGCACCGCCAGGGCGACGCCGGCCCGACCCGCGACCAGGATGCCCACCAGGATCGGGACTAACTCCAGGAGCAGGGCGAGCCCCAGGGTCAGGACCGGCAGGCGTGGCGCGTCCAGGTCGCGGAACAGGCTCTGCGCCTGACTGGCCAGGATCAGCCCAAGGGCGGCGGCCACCAGGGTGATGGCCGGCAGCACCGAGAGTCCGGTCTGGCGCAGGGCGGCGGCGAAGGCCGGCAGGTCCAGGCGGTCCCGCCCGGCGAGGATGCGCACGTAGAGCACCAGGCAGGAACTCAGCGCCAGCCAGGCCAGGCCGATCTCCTCCAACCAGCCGGTGGGACCGCGGCAGAGGGGGTGGCTGGAGGTGTGACTGGATGGCCGCATGGGGTGCGATCGATACCTTGTTCGCGAGGGGTTGCTTTAGGCCGCCGTCGCTCGCCGCCTTGCCCGGCGGCGTTGCAGCAGGCCGGTGCCCAGGGCCGAGGCCACATAGGTGGCCCCGGCGAGCAGGATCATGGTCGGCCCGGCCGGCAGGTCCGGGCTATAGGCCAGTGCCAGGCCGGCGCTGGTGAAGACGGCGCCGAGCCCGGTGGCCAGCAGCATGATGCGTCCCAGGGTGTGCACCCAGTGCCCGGCGATGGCCGCCGGCAGGGTCAGCAGGGCGATGACCAGGATGAGCCCGACCACCTGGATGAGCAGCACCACGGTGACGGCCACCAGGCACAGCAACAGCAGGTAGAAGAAGGTCACCGGCACGCCGCGCAGGCGCGCCTGTTCCTCATCGAAGGCCACCGCCAGGAACTGGCGGTAGAAGGTCAGCACCACCGCCAGCAGCAGGGCGTCGAGCCCCGCCATGACCCACAGGTCCCGTGTCGGTACCAACAGGATGTTGCCGAACAGGTAGCTCATCAGGTCGCCGCTGTAGCCTGGGGTCTTGCTGATGAACAGGATGCCTACCGCCATGCCGATGGCCCACAGGGCCCCGATCAGGGTGTCCTCCTGGGCGCTCCAGTGCAGGCGCACCCAGCCGATGAGCAGGGCCGAGACCAGGGACGCGGCCAGGGCCCCGGCCAGGGGATCGAAGCCGAAGTAGAGTGCCGCTCCCATGCCGCCCAAGACCGAGTGGGCGATGCCTCCGGCCAGGAAGGCGATGCGCTTGACCACCACGAAGGTGCCGACCACGCCGCAGCCAAGGGCCGCCAGCAATCCCGCAAGCAGGGCGGTCTGGAGGAAGGCGTGGTGGGACAGGGCCTGGAGGAACTCGATCATAGGGTGTGCTCATGCGCGACCCGGCGCACGTCCTCCCCGTAGAGTTCGTGGATGATCCCGCCGTCGATGGTCTCGGTGCGATGGCAGACCAGGGTGCGATTGAGACAGGCGACCCGGGTCACATAGGCGGAGATGAAGGCCACGTCGTGGGACACCACCAGGATGGTCATGCGCTTGTTGAGCACCCGGAGCAGGTCGAAGATCTCGCCCTCCATGCGCTGGTCGATGTTGGCCGTCGGTTCGTCGAGGATCAGCAAACGCGGTTGCCCGACCAGGGCCCGAGCCACCAGCACCCGCTGCAATTGTCCGCCGGACAGGGTGCCGATGCGTCTCCCGGCCAGGTCCTCGGCGCGCACCTCTTGCAGGGCCGCGCGAGCCGCGACGTGATCCGTCTGGGACCAGCCACCCAACCAGCGGCGCCAGCCTTGTCCGGAACCAAGGCGTCCCATCAGGACCACCTGTTCCACGGTAATGGGAAAGTCACGCGGAAACGCCGGGTACTGGGGCACATAGCCCAGCAGGCGGCGCGCCTGATCCGGCGGGCGACCGAGTACCAGAACCCGCCCGGCCTGGGGCTCGAACAGGCCGAGGATCAGCTTGAGCAGGGTGCTCTTGCCCCCGGCATTGGGGCCCACCAGGCCGAGGAACTCGCCCTGGGCCACCTCCAGGTCGACGCCTTCGAGCACCGGCGCCTCCCCGTACGAGTACGCAGCCCCGGTGATGGAAATGGCCGGCACGGATGTGGTCATCGGAGCTCTGAGTCTGCCATCAGGCGCGCAAGTCGGCGTACGACTTCGCTGCTATCCACCGCCAAAGGGTCCAAAGCATGGGCCGGGTCCAGGGCGCTGAGGAACGCCGACAGTGATTGGCATGGGCTCGACGGTCTCGGCAGACCAGGCTGTGCCGATTAGGCACAGTGCCAGCAGATGCCAGGCGAGACGGGCCAGGGTAGGGGCGGACTGCACGGGGGAGGGACCTCGACGACAGGGGCCGCAAGGGTGTTACCTTGCGCCGATGCTGTCAAGCCGTCGGCGGGTGGTGTGCCCGATGCGGCTCTAGGTCGAGGGGGAATAGGGTCAGGGGTTGCGCCGCTTGGTCGAAGTCTGTCCACAGTCCACCATAGGTTCGTTTGGTACCCGGGCAGACCTCGTTTGGGGCGACCTCCGCCAAGGGGCCGAGGACAAAGGGGTATTTGAAGATCTCGTCCCTTGGCAGGTCCCGCCCGGCCAGGTTCCCGACGCAATCTCCATAGGTCAGCAGGTCGATGTCGAGGGTGCGCGGGGCGAACTTGTCAGGGCCTCGCACCCGGCCATGGGCGTCCTCGATCCTACTGAGGATGGCGTCGATCTCGGCGACATCGAGGTCGGTGTCGATGCCTGCTACCAGGTTCAGAAATGGGTTGCCTTGAAAGCCCGCGGCGGGGGACTCGTAGACGCCGGACAGGACCAGGGCGCCGAAGCTGGCGTGCAGGTCCGTCCACCGCCCCGCGGATGGATGCCTCACGGTCTTGGTTGCTGCCGATGCTGAGCCAACAACGCGGCATGGGGGCTCAGGTTCGGGTGCCGCGCTCGATGATGACCCCGACCCCCTCGGAGTCGGTGACGGCGCCGATCTTGTTCAGGGTCAGCCGCAGCCAGGGCACGCCGAACTCCGCCAGGATCAGCCCGGCGCAACGCTCGGCCAGGGTCTCGACCAGCTCGAAACGGCTCTCGGAGACGAACTCCTTGAGTCGTTTCGACACCGCCTTGTAGTCCAGGGCGTCCTCGATACGGTCGCTGGCGGCGCCGCGGGCGATGTCGCTGGCCATCTCCAGGTCCAGGACCACCGGCTGGCGGATCGCTTTCTCCCAGTCGTAGATGCCGATGGTGGTCTCGATGCGCAGGCCGCGGATGAAGACGATGTCCATTGTAGTTCCCCTGGTTCAGTGGCCATGGAGGCAAGGGTGGATGAGGCGCGTGGCAGGGTGCATGGGGGCGACGCGGGGATAATCGCGCCGCATCCACTGACACCCGCCCGGTGCGCTCCTTTTCAAGGTGGATGCGCTGCGCTGATCCACCCTACCGGGGCCGATGTTCACATGCGCTATCGTCACCCCAGGTAAGGCAAAGGCGCCGCATTGCAACCCCGCGGTTGACCAGGCGGGGGTTTCCGATTCCAATGCGCGCCCATGATGCTGTCCATCGCCCTCGTCATCCTTGCCTACCTGTTGGGGTCCATCTCCAGCGCCGTCGTCGTCTGCCGACTCATGGGTCTGCCGGACCCGCGCACCCAGGGTTCGAACAACCCGGGGGCGACCAATGTCCTGCGCATCGGCGGCAAGCGGGCAGCGGCCGTCACCCTGCTGGGGGACAGCCTCAAGGGGCTGATCCCCATGGTGGTCGCGCACCTGCTGGGGGTCGATGCGACCGCCCTGGCGGCGACCGGGCTGGCAGCCTTCCTCGGGCATCTCTATCCGGTGTTCTTCGGTTTCCGGGGGGGCAAGGGGGTGGCCACGGCCCTGGGGGTCCAGTTCGGGCTCTGGTGGCCCATCGGGCTTGCCGTGGCGGCGATCTGGTTGTTTGTCGCCAAGGTGCTCAAGATCTCATCCCTCGCCGCCCTGGTCTGCATGGCCCTGGCACCGGTCATCGTCTGGCTGCTCTGGCCGGAGCCTGTGCTGGTCGGTATGCAGCTGGTGATCAGCGTGCTGCTGTTCTGGCGGCACCGCAGCAATATCCAAAAGCTCGTCTCCGGCCAAGAGGGCCAGATCGGCGGGTCGGACGGGCAACCCCCCGCCGCCTGAGATCGCACTCAGGGCGGTTGTGCACCGCGCCGACGCGCCCTAATCCCACTCAAATCGGCGGCAAGGTCTCCATGGCCCAGCGGGCCTTGGGCCGGAAGGACAGGGGCTCGGCTCTGCCCGGCCATCAGCCGCTGCCAGCCGGCGTAGGCGATCATGGCCCCGTTGTCCGTGCAGAGGGCCAGGCGCGGGTAGTAGGTCTGCCCGCCCTCCGCCGCCATCATCTCGTCCATCCGCCCCCTCAGCCTTCGGTTGGCGCTCACCCCTCCGGCCAGGATCAGGCGCTTGTGCCCGGTCTGGCGCACCGCCCGGCGGCACTTGATGACCAGGGTGTCGACGACGGCCTCCTCGAAGGCGCGGGCCACGTCGGCCCTGGTGCGCTCCGGGTCCGGCCTGCTGGCCAGCTCGGCGTTCAGGGTGTTGAGGGTGAAGGTCTTGAGCCCGCTGAAGCTGAAGTCGAGCCCGGGCCTGTCGGTCATGGGCCGCGGGAAGCGGTAGCGCCCCGGGTCGCCCTGTTCGGCGAGCTTGGCCAGCTCGGGCCCGCCGGGGTAGGGCAGGCCGAGGATCTTGGCGGTCTTGTCGAAGGCCTCGCCGGCGGCGTCGTCCAGGGACTCGGCCAGGAGGCGGTAGCGACCGATGCCGTCCACGTCGATGAGTTGGGTGTGGCCGCCGGAGACCAGCAGGGCGACGAAGGGAAACTCGGGGGCCGGTTCCTCCAGCAGGGGGGCGAGCAGGTGTCCCTCCATATGGTGGACCCCGATGGCCGGTACGCCCCAGGCCCAGGCCAGGCTGCGGCCCAGGGCAGCACCCACCAGCAGGGCCCCCATCAGGCCGGGGCCGGCGGTGTAGGCGACGCCCTGGATGTCCCGTGCGGCGAGCCCCGCCTCGTCCAGGACCTGCCGGATCAGGGGCAGGGCCTTGCGTACATGGTCCCGCGAGGCCAGTTCCGGTACCACGCCGCCATAGCGGGCATGGATCTCGATCTGGCTATAGACGGCATGGGCCAGCAGCCCCTCGCCGCCGCCGTAGATGGCGACCCCGGTCTCGTCGCAGGACGTCTCGATGCCTAGGACTCGCATAGTGTGATGCTGGTTGCTCAGAAGAATGTTGGTGCACGCAGTTGCGTTCATTCGCGTTCATTCGCGGACAAGTCTTTCACGCCCTTGCGCCTCGCCCTGGGGTGGGCGCGGTCGTAGACCTCCGCCAGGTGCTGGAAGTCCAGGTGGGTGTAGATCTGGGTGGTGGCGATGTCGGCGTGGCCGAGCAATTCCTGCACCGCACGCAGGTCCCCGGACGACTCCAACACATGGGTGGCGAAGGAGTGGCGCAACAGGTGGGGGTGGATGCCCCGGGGCGAGCCCTGCTCCTGGGCCCACCGCTGTAGCCGCCGCTCGACGGTGCGCGGGTGAAAGCGCCCGCCGCGACTGCTGACGAACAGTGCCGGCTCGCCAGGGCTCGCGACCAGGCCCCGCACCCCGAGCCAGGCGCGGATGGCCTCCAGGGCCTTGCCGCCCACCGGGACGCGGCGGGTCTTGGCGCCCTTGCCGACCACGCTGAGCATGGCATCCGCCGTGTCGATATCCCCTAAGTTCACCGAGATCAGCTCGGCCAGGCGCAGCCCCGAGGAGTAGAACAGCTCGATCATGGCCCTGTCGCACAGCCCCATGGGCTCGTCGTCCGCCCCCGCAGGGGCCTGGTCGAGCAGGGCGCAAAGTGTGTCGGCACCCAGGGTGGCGGGCAGCTTGCGCCGGGACTTGGGGGCACGCACCCCGAGGGCGGGGTTGTGGCCGATGCGGCCCTCGCGCAACAGATAGCGATAGAGACCGCGCAGGGCGGAGAGCTCCCGTTGCAGGGTGCGGCCGGAGACCCCGCCGCGGTGGCGGGCGGCAACGTAGCGGCGCACCGTCTGGGCGTCCAGCCCCTCCCAGGGACCCAGGCCCTCGCGGACCAGCCAGGCATCGATGCCCTCCAGGTCCCGGCGGTAATTGAGCAGGGTCAGGGGCGAGAGGCGTCGCTCATGGGCCAGATGGTGGAGATAGGCCTCCAGGTCGGCGCGTCTCGCGGCTCCCCTGGTGTCCTCAGGCATGGCCGTGGTCGATGGCCAGGAGGCGTTGCCCGACGACCTCGCCCATGCGGTCCAGGACGTCCGTGGCCATGTCCGGGTGGAAGCGGGCCACGTCGCTGCTGCCGATGGCCAGCACCCCCGCTTGGTCCCCGGCATGGATGGGGATCAGTGCTGCGGACTGCACCTGCGGGCCGAAGTCGCCGAACAGCAGGCCGCTCTTGTCCGATGCCAGGGGACCGCACAGGCAGTGGCGACGGTCGAGGAAGTCATGGAAGGCGGCGAGCAAGGGGTCGTCCTGGCCCTCGGATGCCGGGAGATCGAAGAGCTTGAGGGTGACGCACTGGGCGTTGAGGTCGCGACACATGGCGTCGTCCAGGACCGCCTCCAGGGCCGGCCAATCCGGCGCAGCGATCAGGGCCAGGGTCAGGCTGTGCAGGCGGGCGGACAGGACCTCATAGTCGCGGGCCCTGGCGATGATGTGGCTGAGGCGGCGGCGCTGGTCGTCGAGCTGGCCGCGGAGGATGCCGAGCTGATGCTCCACCAGGGAGACCGCGGCCCCGCTCGGGTGGGGCACGCGCAGCTCGGCGACCAGGGCCGGGTGGCGCTCGAAGAACCCCGGGTCGGCCTTGAGGAAGGTCGCTACGGCGGCGTCCGATACCTCTGCGGGGGCGGGGGCGGGGGCAGTTGGCGCCGCGGGTGGTTCGGCCTGCACAGCCGAGGTGTCCGCCGGGGCAAAGGGTGCGGCGAGTTGGGGCGGTACGGCTGGTTCGGTGGCCTTGTCGCGCGCCTTTTTGGGTCCTGATGGCTTGCGGCTCATCGTTCTAGTTCCCCCTGGTAAACGGTCGTGGCTGGGCCCGTCATCCACACCGGCTCGGACCCTCCAAGCCACTGTATCACAAGATCCCCGCCCGGCAGGGAGACCCGCACTCGCTCCCCAAGGATGTCCCACAGACGCCCTACCACGACGGCTGCGCAGGCGCCGGTGCCGCAGGCGAGCGTCTCGCCCGAACCGCGCTCGTAGACGCGCAGGCGGATGTGTTCGGGGCCGATGACCTGCATGAAGCCGACGTTAACCCGGGCCGGGAAGCGTGCATGGTGTTCGATGTTCGGCCCCAGCATGGCCACCGGGGCGCACTCCGCATCCGGGACCTGGAGTACCGCATGGGGGTTACCCATGGACACAGCGCCGATGGTCAGGGTCTCGCCCGCCACCGTCAGGTCGTATCGCAGGCACTGGGCGGGCACCAGAAAGGGGATGCGCGCCGGTTCGAGGATGGGCGCGCCCATGTTCACCCGCACCTGGCCGTCGTGCTCGCAATACAGGCGAATGGGGCCGGCGGCGGTCCCTACCGGGATCTCGTCCTTGTCCGTCAGGCCCTGTTCGCGCACGAACCGGGCGAAGCAGCGCGCCCCGTTGCCGCATTGCTCCACCTCGGCGCCGTCGGCGTTGAAGATGCGGTAGTAGAAGTCTGTGGTCGGGTCCCGCGGGGGTTCCACCACCAGGAGCTGGTCGCAGCCGATGCCGAAGCGCCGGTCCGGAAGTTCGCGGACCAGTTCGGCGCTCAGGGGCAGGGGTTCGCGGGTGCCGTCGAGCACGACGAAGTCGTTGCCCAGGCCGTGCATTTTCGTGAATCTGAGTCTCATGGCAGGCGTCCGAATACCGCCAGGTGGCGGTCGCTGACCACGCCCACCTCCAGGGTATCGAGCCCGGCCTCCTGCAGCTGCGCCACGACCTCCTGGGGCTCGAAGGCAGCGAACAGGGAGTTGCGGAAGTCGTTGCGCAGGACCTCCGGGGCCTCGTCGGCATAGGTCGCCACCAGGGCCTCGGCCCAACCGGCGGAGGCCGGGCGCATCAGGTCCATGACCTGTACCAGGGCCCCAGGGCGGCCCGCCTGGCGGATGCTTTGCCAGAGCACCTGGGGGTCGTGGAGGTGATGCAGCAGGCTGTTGGACAGCACCAGGTCGTAGGCGTGTTGCTCCAGGCGCTCCGAGGGCAGGCAGTCGCACAGCAACCGGGCCCGCTTGGCCAGCCCCGGCAGGCCGTCCAGGGCCGCCTGGGCGTGGGCGAGCATCGCCTGGGAGCCGTCCAGGCCGTCGCAGGTGGCCTCCGGGTAGGCGCGCAGGAAGCGCAGCAGGACATTGCCGGGGCCGCAGCCCAGGTCCAGGGCGCGGACCCATTCCAGGCTGCCGGGGGCCTGCTGCTCCAGCAGCGCGATGAAGCGGGCGTCAGGCTCGGAGAAGTCGGCCTCGGCATAGGCCAGGGCCTGCTCGGCCTCGTCCATCAGCTCGGGTTCCGGTCGGCGTTTCATGGCAGGGTCGACTCCCCGGCGAACAGCTCGGCGACGGTCTCCCGGCGGCGCACCAGGTGGGCCTGGTCACCGTCCACCATGACCTCCGCCGCCCGCGGCCTGGTGTTGTAGTTGGAGCTCATGGTGAAGCCGTAGGCCCCGCTGCCGCGCACGGCCAGCAGGTCGCCGGGCGCCAGGGTCAGGTCGCGGCCCTTGCCGATGAAGTCACCGGTCTCGCAGACCGGCCCGACCAGGTCGTAGCGCCCGGCCCGCCCGGCGGTATCGGTGCGCACCGGGACGATGTCCTGATGGGCCTGGTAGAGGGCCGGGCGGATCAGGTCGTTCATGGCCGCATCGACGATGGCGAAGTCCTTGTGGGCGGTGGGTTTGAGGTATTCCACCCGGGTGAGCAGCACCCCGGCGTTGCCGGCGATGGCCCGCCCGGGCTCGAGCAGGATCTCGTAGGGGTGTCCGGCCAGCCGGCCCACCAGGGCCGCCGCATAGTCCGAGGGCTCTGGCGGCGTCTCGTCCGTATAGCGAATGCCGAGCCCGCCGCCCAGGTCCAGGTGCTCGATGGGGATGCCCGCGGCGGCCAGCTCGTCGGCCAGCTCCAGCACCCGGTCGAGTGCATCCAGGAAGGGGGCGACCTCGGTCAACTGGGAGCCGATGTGGCAATCGATGCCGGTGACCCGGATATGCGCCAGGCTCGCGGCATGGGCATAGACCCTGGGGGCCTCGCGGATGTCGATGCCGAACTTGTTCTCCTTCAGCCCGGTGGCGATGTAGGGGTGGGTGCGGGCGTCCACGTCCGGGTTGACCCGCAGGGACACCGGCGCAACCAGCCCCAGTCGAACCGGCCACCTCGTCGAGGCGCGCCAGCTCCGCCTCGGACTCCAGGTTGAAGCAGCGGATGCCGACCTCCAGGGCCCGTCGCAGCTCATCCGGGCGCTTGCCGACCCCGGAGAAGATGGTCTTGGTCGGGTCGCCGCCGGCGGCGATCACCCGCTCCAGCTCGCCCACGGAGACTCATCAGACCGATCACCGACCCAATGGTCATGGCCGGCGGCCTTTTTCAGCCCATCAGGGGCCTCCTCTTCGGCATCGTCTTCTATCTGCTGCGCGATACGTTCTTTGGTCGCAAACATGGATGGCTGATCATGTGGGCCGTCTTGGTCTGTATCGGCATTCTTTCAACCTTCGGGCCGTCCCCCGGATCGATTGAGGGCATGATCTACACGATTCTGCCGTTCAACGTGCATCTGCTTGGTCTGCCGGAGGTTCTGATTCAGGCATTGGCCCTTGTCTTTGTCCTTTGTTATTGGGTCAATCATCCGGAGAAGAAGTGGCTCAGTTGGTTGATGAGCGTGCTCTTCTTCATCTTCATGGCTCTGCCGATTCTGGGGCTCATCTATGGGCCACAGTAGTCGCTGACCTGGAGGATCGAGGGAACACGATCTCTGCCAGGTCACACTTGTAGTGTGACAACTCTACTCTACCAACCAGACCCGTCGGCCAGAGCCACGGCAGTTTGGTCTATGTAGCTCGTCCGAATGCAAGTCGGACCTACAGAACCTTGATCTCGCAGCAACTTCAGTTCAGTTGCACAATGAGGCCACGCAGTCTACAATCTGTCTTGATGACGATGGTCCGAGCGAACCCGTAGCAAGGCGATTCGCTCTTGATGCACCACCAGGGAGGAACACAGATGTCTGAACAGGATCTGAATACACAGGTAATCGTCGCATTTTTCGAAACCGGCGATGCTGCCGACAGTGCGGCCAAGGCCCTCATGAGTTGGGACAAAGCCAATGACGACGTCAAGCTTGGGACCATGGGACGCTTGAGTTTGTCCGACAAGGGCAAGCTGGAGACCAAGAAATATGGCAGTTCCAACACGGGTCGTGGTTTGCTGATTGGCGGCGCGCTCGGGTTGGTCACAGCGGGTCTGACCGGTGGTCTTTCGCTGCTGGTCGGCGCGGTCGCCGGCGGCGCCATCGGCGGCGTGGCGGGCAAGATGACCGGCGGCTCGTTGGGGCTCAGCGACAGCGATCTTGCGAGCATCCAGGGCAAGCTCACCGGCGACGCTACCGCAGTCGTGGTCCTCTGCGACGATTTTGAGGTCAAGCCGACCAAGGAAGAACTGAAGAAGGCCGGCGGTGATGCCCATTCCTTCGGCGTCTCCAACAAGGTCTTGCAGGCAGTACACGAAGAACGCCGTCGAGGCCGGTGTGGAAAATGCCACCGTTCACGATATCGAACAGAGCGGCGGGACGTTGGGGACTCAGGGCGGCTAATACCAACTATCCTTTCACTGCCCGGCTTTCCATGGAAGGTCGGGTTTTTTCGAATGGGTATGGCAACTTATGGACGTGCGCATCATCCGCAGCAACAAGCGGCGCAAGACAATCCAGGCCCGCAAGGTCGGCGAAACGCTCGAAGTGCGCGCGCCCGGCGACCATGTCGGACGCCGAGTTGGAGCCGCATGTCGCCAAACTGGTCGAGCGAATGGAGCGGCGCACGGCCAAGGCGGAACTGGATGACGACGCCCTGGAAAAGCGAGCACGCGAGTCTCAATCGGCAATACTTTGATGGCCGCTTGCAATGGCAGTCGATCCGCTGGGTGACCAACCAGAACAAACGCTACGGCAGTTGCACACCGGCCCACGGCACCATCCGCATCGCACATCAACTCGCCGACATGCCTCGTTTTGTCCAGGACTACGTGATCGTCCACGAACTGGCCCATCTGCTGGAAGCCAATCACGGCCCGAATTTTGGAAGCTGGTCGAATCGCTTTCCCAAGAACAGAGCGGGCCCGGGGTTACCTGATGGCCGTCGGCATGGAAGAGATGGAAGCGGAGTAGTCGCCGAACGACGCCAACGACGCGGATCGACGCGGTATGTTTCGTAATCGATTGAGGTCAAGATTGATGCGTTTTCTGCAAACGACCATCGTACTCTGTCTGATTGTTCTGGTGCTTTCTGCCTGCGGTAGAACATCGACACCGGTTGCAGCAACCGTGGCAGCGCCTGAGCGTGAACAATCTGTCGAATCCATCGCCGATCCAACTGTATCACCGGATGCCCCGGCAACCGCTCCACCTGTACCTGCCAAAGCCGAGCCGACTCCAGCCATCCAGCCGCTGCAATCGTCTGCGGCGGACTTGCCGCCGCTTTCCGACAATGTCAATGGACGGCTCTCCCGCTATTTGGAATCCCTGGTTCACCATCCCGGCGCTCCGCCGCAACGAAGTGCGCCGGGCGCAGTGCTGCTGGTTGATCTGCCTGCAGGTCGATTTCTCGAAGCCGCAGGCTTTGCCGATCTGGCTGCGAAGCGGGCAGTCAGATCCAGCGGACGCTTTCGAGATCGGCAGCATCACCAAGCTGTTCACCGCGGTCGTTCTGCTCCAATTGCATGAAGAAGGTCTCCTGTCGCTGGACGACAAGCTAAGCATGTGGTTGCCGGAGCTAGCCGAGACCATTCCCAACGGCGAGGCGATGACGCTGCTGCAGCTAGCCTCTCATACTGCCGGAATCAACGACTACGAACGCGATCTCTATCCGCTGCAGCCGATGATCAATGATCGGGCGTTGCTGGAGCGAGGATTTACACCCGTCGAGATTGTCGAGTGGGTTGCAGCGAACAAAGCGCCGTTCTTTGCGCCGGGCACACCCGGCGCGTGGCAATACAGCAACACTGGGTACATCGTGTTGGGAATGGTGCTCGAAGGAGCCACTGACCAGCGCTTGGGCGAACTCTATGCCGCGCATTTTCGAACCCTTGGGACTGGAGAAGGCAGTGTTGCTGGAAGGTATTCCCGAAGATGGCCAGATCGTAAGCGGCTACAATGCCATGAACGGCGACTATGCCGACATGACCCGCTGGAATGCATCAGGCGCGTGGGCAGCCAGGCGCTGGCCATGAGCGCCGGCGATCTGGCTATATTCGCACACGCTCTGATGGATGGGCTGCTCTTCCAGGATGTCGAAACCCTTGGCCTGATGACCGACTTCGTGAGCACCGGCCAGGATCGCGGCTTCACCGGCTACGGTCTGGGGCTTGCTCAACTCCAGGGCGGGGTGTGGGGCCACGCCGGCGGCACACCCGGCTTCGGGTCGAGCCTGGTTATCGATCCGAAACGGGAGACGGTCGTTGTCTTCCTGGGCAACAGCGGCTCGTTCAATGTCAACCCGATGGAACTGGCGTCGCTTCCTCTTGAGTGATGCTGCGTTAAAAACCGTAGGTCGGATTGGGAATCCGACCAGCCTGGCTATGCTTGGCTCCGCCAGGCGGAATGCCATTCCGCCCTACATGGTCATCATCCGAACGTCAAACTCCAAAATGGGGACTTGCTTCTGGATGGACCCTTGGACTGACGACACGCGACTGAATCTACCAACAGCCTTCTCCAACACAAGCCTCACTCCTCCTCTGCCTGTTCGCGTAGAAACTGGATCGGCTTGCTGCGCAGAATGGATACGGACGCCAACATGCCCACCGCCGTGACCAACAGTATGGTGATAAGCACCATGGCGATACTGGCCGCGGCAAATGGGCGGTAGTCTAATTCCAGTAGCTGGGTGTTGATCAGCCAGGCGCCAAACTGGGCCATGGCTAGTCCCGACAGCGCGCTGAGCAAGCCCAACAGCACATTCTCCAGCGTGAAGACGCGCAGCACGAAGCGGCTTTCCGCTCCCAGTACCTTATAGTAGGCTGCCTCTTCGATGCGGGCAAAACGCGTGGCAAAGACTGCACTGACCACGATAAGCAGACCCGCGAAGATGCTGAAAACTGTGAAGAAACGCAACACCTTTGTCACTCGCCGGGCCAGGTCGGAGAAGGTGTCGATGGCCGCGGTCACGTCGATGACGCTGACGTTGGGAAAGGCGGCCACCATGCGGTTCTTGCAGCGTCGGAATCTCCGTTTCGGCCACGGTCAGCGCTGTGAAGATGGTCTGGGGCGCGTCCTTCAGGTCCGCCGTTGGAAAGACAAAGCTGAAGAAAGGTTGAACCGATTCATCCGTTTGGGTGCGTACGCTGGTCACGGTAGCGTCCAGCGGGATGCCCTGGATGCGAAAGGTGACTACGTCGCCCAGGTCGACACCTGCAAATTCTTGCGCCGTGTCCAGCACCGATACTTCCGCGCCCTCAACGGTCGAATCAAAGAGCGGGCCGCCGCTGACAACCGCTTCACTCTCCAGCAGTTCATCTCGATAGGTGAGTCCAAACTGGAAGTCACGGCCGTCTTCCTGCGTGTACCGCTCTTGTCGCCCGTCGACTCGGCGGCGCGCCGTTGACGGCCGCGACGGTGGCACGGATGACGGGAAAATACTCGCTCTCCTGGCCGAGGGTCACGGCAAAGTCCTCCAACTGATAAGGCTGGATGTCGATGAAGAAGACGTTGGGCGCGTCCTCCGGATAGGCGGCGACGAAGCTGGCGTCCAGCGTCTGTTCGACCAGGAAGATGCAGAAGAGCACGGCAAGGCTGGACGACAGGGTGATGATGATGGCTCGGGTCGGGTTGCGCGGGCGAAAGAGACCGCGCAGCGCCTGGCGAGCGGGCAAGGAACGGGGACGGCGACGACGCAGTAGGCGCAGCGTCGCCTCGGTCAACAGACTGGAGATGGCCAACAGCCCTAGCACGGCGGCCACGAAATAGAGCGTAGTACGTACTTCCCCCAGCAGCCAGAAGACCATAGCCCCAAACCGCGCCCAGCATCAGAGCCACGGCCACGACATAGGGCCAACGCTGTTGCAGGCCGATAGGCTCTTGCGAAAGATGAAGCTCGGCTTGAGTTCGCCCAACCGATAGAGTGGAATGAAACTGAAGGCTGCAACCACGAAGACGCCCAGCAGCAGCCCTTCAAGCACGGCGCGGACCGAAACCGTCAACTCGATGTCTGGCGGCAGGAAATCACGTACCAGCGCGGGCATCGCAAGTTGGAGCAGGACGCCCAACAGCAGCCCGAGCAGCATGCCGACCAGACCAAGAGCGGCGACGATGGCGTAGAAGTTCACCGTGACGAAGCGCCGGTTGGCGCCCAGCGTCTTGACAATGGCAATGGTCGTGTAGCGCTCGCGCAGATAGGCGGTCAACGCACTCTGGATGCCGATGCCGGCCAGCAGCAGCGTGAAGATGGCCACAAGGCTGAGGAAGAAGAGCAGATTGTCGAAAAAACGCTGCACGCCCGATGGCGCAGTCAGATAGGTTTCGACGCCCTCCATGCCTTCCTCGCGCACATCGCGCAGACGTTGCGCGACGCGCTCAAGCTGGGTGTCGTCGGCCAGCTTGAGCAGCGTCGTGTAGGTCACACAGGCTGCCGGGCTGGACAAGATCGAGGGCAGTCAGATCGGCTGCCGCCACGAAGATACGCGGTTCCAGCGCAAAGAACTGTACCGGGCGATCCGGCTCGTGGGTCACGACGTCGGCGATGACAAGCGACTCCTCTCCCAGAATGAGTTCGTCGCCCGGCTCCAGTGCGAGCCGATCTAGCACTGCTTGATCGACGACAACGGCGCCCGGCGCCAGCACATCGGCGAAGTTGCGCCCTGACGCCAATTCAACCTCGCCATAAAATGGATAGCCAGGCTCGATGGCCTTGATGTTGGAGAGCAACGTCTCCTCGCGTTCGGGCAGACGCGCGACGGTGTAGAATTCCCAAATCCGCGCCGCCTCGACCACTCCCTCATCCGCCAGGTCATCGATCTCGGCAGACGTTGGCTCAGACAAGGCGAAGTTGGACTCGACCAAAATGTCGGCGGCCTGAAGCTCCTTGGCGTCGCTGAGCAGGGCACGATTGATGCTGTCGCCCAGCCGCGCAGGGCCACCAGCGAGACCATGGCCAGCGCCACCGAGAGGATGAAGATCGTGGACTGTTGCCAGGAGTTGGTCAGTTGGCGGCGAATGAAGCGTCTGTTGATCATGGTCATTGGCGTCGCACGTCACCGGCCAGGCGGCCAGTCCTGAAGCGTGACAACCCGTTGTGCCATGGCCGCGATCTCTTCTGCATGGGTGACCAAAATCAGGGTCATCTGTCGCTCTGCATGCAGGTCGAGCAGCAGATCGAGGATGGCATTGCCGTTCTTGGAGTCCAGGTTGCCGGTCGGCTCGTCGGCAAAGAGGATCTGCGGATCGTTGACCAGGCGCGGCAAATGGCGACGCGCTGCTTTTCGCCGCCGGAAAGTTGGTGGGGGAAATTGTTACTGCGCTCGGCAAGCCCGACGCGTTTGAGCAGATCCACAGCCTTGGCCTCGGCCTGCCCATCGCCGGCCAGCTCGGCCGGAAACATAATGTTCTCCAGCGCGTTGAGCGACGGTACCAGGTGAAAGGATTGGAAGACAAAGCCGATGGTGCGGTTGCGCATCGGCGCTAGGTCATCTTCGCTCTGATCGGTGATGTCGATGTCGTCGATCACGATGCGCCCTGATGTCGGACTGTCCAGGCCGGAGAGCAGGCTCAGTAGCGTCGATTTTCCGCTGCCGCTGCTGCCCTTGATGACGAGAAACTCACCCGGTTCCACCGAGAATGAAACATTGTCGAGAACGGTAATGGGGCGATCCTCGATGCGATAGGTTTTGGTCAAGCTATGTGCTTCCAAAATGGTCATCGGGCAATACTTTCCAGGGTCATGAAAAACCTGAATTCGTCTGTATACGATAGCACAAGTGAGCCGCAGAAAGCGGTAAGTTCTGCACCCATGCCGAGCCCTCATTTTTCATAACGGTGAGCCGTTGCGGGGATCTCAATCACGATTTCTGGGCGGTTTCATCACACGCTTGAATTGGAGGCTGCGGTTGCCGAAATTGATGAGCAGCCCAACTCGGGAGCCGGAAGCTTCCAGGTAGTTGATGGCCTGGGCAAGGTGGACGTCTTCCAACTGGATGACCGCTTTGAGTTCGACCATGACTTTTTCGTCAACAAAGAAATCGACAGCGTCGGGTGCCTATGCCGTGGCCTTTGTAGAAGATCTGCATCTTATGTTCACGGCTGAACGCAAGACCCTGTCGTACCATTTCGATTGCCAGCGCACGTTGGTAGATCACTTCCTGGAAACCATTGCCAAGATTCCGATGCACTTCCATGGCGCAGCCGATAATCTTTTCGGTGAGGGCGGAGTGCAAGTATTGTTCGTTGATCATGGGGGATATGCTCCTTGTCGGGGACTATGGTTTTGGTGATTGAGTGAGAGCTATGATGGTGCGGCGGCCATGAATCATCGCCCATCAAACAATCATTCAAATCATAGTACAGACACCTACTTGTGCCGAAAATGGACAAAGATGCGCCCAAGATTCTTGCTATCCTTGTCGATACGATGATACTGGGCGCGGATATGGGGCTGGTTCAGAAAGCGCAACACCTTCTTCTTCAGCTGTCCGCTGCCTTTGCCGGGAATGATCTCTACCAGCGAGATCCGTTTCTCCATGGCCTCTTCGATGATGTCGTTCAACTCCATCTCGATACGATCGCCCTTGTTGTAGATATCATGTAGATCCAGTTTGAGCTTTGCCATGCGTTCCCCATTTCCAGTACCGTATGCCACGCGGATTTGGCCATAACACTCAACAAACCAGTATACTGGAGAGCGACGGAAACGGTGAAGCGTCATCCCCATTCGATCTTTTTGCCCCTACAGACTCTTGAACCGATAGAGCACTGTTTCGGAGGAAAACCGTGGCACAGACAGACACAACCAAACTTGATACAGGCGATCTGTTTCCCAGCATGAGCCTCCACATGATCAATAGAGAGACGCCACTGAGGCTACCTGATGATCTCTCGGCTGAACACACCATCTTCCTGGGCTATCGCGGTAAGTGGTGAAGCCATTGTCGTCGGCAGTTGGCCGACTTTCAGGCAAACCTACCTGCGTTGGAAGCGAGGGGCATCGCACTGATTGCTGCATCGGTGGATGACGATGCGGATGCGCGCGAATTGATCGACACGCTGGGGCTTACCTTTCCCATCGGCTATGGGCTGGACTATTTTGAGTTTGCATCTGAGACGGGGGTTTTCTACGAAGTCCGTCGTGAGATCATCCATGCCACCGACTTCATCCTCCGACGGGATGGCACAGTCGCACATGCGGTCTATGCGTCCGGTCCAGTTGGTCGGCTTTGGCCCCGAGGACTGTATTCGAGTGGCGGGCTAACTGGACGAATGATGCTAGCCGGCTAATCGACCGAGAAATCGTATTGATCCGGTGAGCGACTCGGTTCAAAGCCGGGATTGATGCGCAGTCGTCCCAGGAACGATCCCCAACATAGGGCACGAAGTCGTTGTCCAATGCACGGCGATAAGCATCGGTGATCTGATCGGGCTTGGACGTGTAGTCGACTGTGAGCACGAGTTTGTCCGCGGCTCGCCATTTCGGCGCAAATCTCCTCTCGTTCGGCCGTCCATTCGGCCGGGCTGGTCTGGTGATCTCGTGGATTGCCGTAGTAGAGGTCTTCGATGCCGATGCCTGTTGCGCTGCTCAGGTAGTCGGGAAACTGATGCCCAATTCTTCGGCGTTTTGCGGGAAGATGCCGAAGCCAGGGCTGCGTTGGCGGGCGTACGCAGACAGAGCGATGACAAAGTCGACCATTTCGCGGGCGGCGCCTTCACGTCCCTGCGCTTTGTAGTAGTCATAGGCGTCTACGCGATCCAAATAGACGCCATCGCAACCCAAAGCGATCAATTGGTCCAGATAGCTTTCCGGCTTTCCAAAAATGATCCCCTGCCATCCCGGACCCGATACTTGACCCGATCGTCCCCTTGCCAATCCGGATCGGGCTGGTCCAGCCAGATCGGGCGGACGCTCCTTCCACTGCGGCTGCCAGTAGCTTCGATAGTCTTCGGCCTGGCCAATGCTCATATAGCAGAGCACGATCTTGGGTCCGCCTGGGCTCTGTTTGAGCGCCGGAAAGGTTTGCGGCGAACTGCCGGCCGTCGAGATGCTCACAACCACCAGATCGAAAGATGTCTCGCCGATTCGCTTGGCATTACCGCGCTGGAGCTGATAGAGCCAGTTCTCGACAGCCAGCCAGATCTTCTACTCGCAACGGATCGTCACGGGAAACGGCTGTTGGCGGCATGTTGGTCGTTATGCCTGGCGTCGGCGGTCGCTTGGCTGGGCTACAGCCCGAATATGCCAGGCTGAGTAGAAAGAGCACCGTGACAAAGAGCAAACGTTTCATGTCCTGTCTCGAATTCGCTGAAGACTACACCACAAAAATTGGCGATAGCTGCATCCCCACGTGTCGAACGAACAGAGTAGGAGTGCGCTCACCACTGTGAAGGCCGATCTTATTGAGGAAGACGGAAATGGACAAGCATGCTGAAGCTCAGTGAGAATCCTGGAAAAACGTGCTTGACGAACGCTAGAATGTGTGTAAATTCAGATGAACCTTTTTCGCAGCACACGGTTCTGCTCGCAAGTCTCGCACGTAACCGTTCACTGTGGAAATTGCCGGTGGCGACGGCAGTCAGCGCGATATTAAGCCGTTCTTCTTCAAGAATAGTTTCATCCCGGCTGCAGATATCAGCGAACCAAACAACACGCTTGAGACGGCAACACCCATCGATTTGGACCAGACCGTTCCCGGCACTACGTGTTCTAGGGTTGCTTCCAGCATCTGCCTTTCCGGTGAATGCCAATCCTACCTCTCAAGGCCCTCCGGGAGGGGCCCTGGGTACTTCCAGTCTGCTGTCATCACCCTCCCGGAGGATCGCTTCAACCAGTCTGAATTCACCCGTAGCACTCGTGGGTGCAGCTTCACTCGACCGGCACTTGCACGCTGGCCTCTACCAACTCAACAAAACCGGACACCTCCTGGTTGTCCTCGAACAGCCCCCCGATGCGTTCCGCCTCGTCCAATACGCCGGCAAGCGAATTCTCTGGCGCCCAATAGCTTTCGCGCAGCACCTCGGCGAACTCAGAGACGACGACGGCCAACTGGAAGCTCGGGTCGGCGGCCTCGAAGTTGTCGACCAGATCAGCGCTGTCCAGGTCGGCGCTGATCTCGCTCACCTCTCCGCTCTCCGGATCTTCCCAGCGCAGATGAACCGTCGCCAATACGGCCCTCCGCATCGGGATGGCGCTTAATCTCGTAGAGTGCTGTGACGCTATGGCCGGCGCCGATCTCTCCGGCGTCAACGCTGTCGTCGCGGAAATCTTCATCGGCGATGGCCCGGTTTTCGAAGCCGAGCAGCCGATAGCGTGCCACCACTTCCGGGTTGAAGTCGACCTGCACTTTGGCGTCCTTGGCGATGGTTTCCAGGGTGCCGGTCAGGTTGTTGACGAAGAGACGACGGGCTTCGTTGATGGTGTCCACGTAGGCGTAGAAGCCATCGCCCTGATTGGCCAGCTGTTCCATGAGCACATCGTTGTAGTTGCCCATGCCGAAACCGACCGTGGTCAGATAGATGTCTCGCTGGGCATACTCCTCGATGGTGCGCAGGATCGATTCCGGACCGGTCTCGCCGATATTGGCCACGCCGTCCGAGGCGAGAATGACGCGATTGTTGGCCTCGTGCATCGAACGCCGCCTCTGCCTGGCGGTAGGCAAGGAGCAGACCACCTTCCGCATTGGTCGCGCCTTCCGGCGACAACGAATAGATTGCGTCAAGAATGGTGTTCTTCTCGCTGGCCGGTGTGGGCGGCAGCACGGCACGGGCATCGTCGCCGTAGACGACAATGGACACCGAATCTGTGGGTCGAAGCTCCTCTACCATCAGCGTCAGAGCACGCTTGACCAGTGTGAGGCGATCCTCCCGGTCCATGGAGCCGGAGACGTCGATGACGAAGGTCAGGACAGCGTCCTTGCGCTCTTCCGCAGGGATCTGGTAGCCCTGTATGCCGACACGTACCATCTCGTAGCGTTCGGTCTCGCCGAAAGGCGAGGGCGCACCGTCCAGATGGATGGCAAAGGTCTCGTCCTTGTCAGGAAGTGCATAGTCGTAATTGAAATAGTTCACGAATTCCTCGACACGCACAGCATCCTTGGGCGGCAGGAACCCATCTTCGATATAGCGGCGCGCCACGCGTATACGAGCCCGTGTCGACGTCCATGGCGAAGGTGGAGAGATTGTCGTCCTCGGTGTCGATGAAGGGGTTGACGCCGTAGTTTTCGAAGAACATGGCGTCAGGCGTGGGCCCTGGTCGGGCCGTGGCCTGGACTGGAGCGACGATGGCTTGGTCCACCATCTCCGCTGTATAGTAGTCCTCTGGGATGGCGGCCGTATGGTTCAACTGAGTCGCGGAACCACAGGCTAGAGCAGGCAGCAACATCAAGGCCAGGGCCGCAATAGCAATGAGGAGAGTGCGGCCATCTGAAGGAAGGCGCGACATGGGTGACCTCCTGTTCAAATTCGTGAAAGACGGGTTTGATACTTCGGTAGAATGGTGCTGACTCGCGCGCTGTTCGGCACTCACGATCAAGACGGTAAGGGTGTACCAGATGTTCCGAATCGTCGCCAGTTTGCGCTAGGACCGGCGTCGTGCCACCAACGTTTCTGGAAATACAGAGTTGAAGCTGGTAGGACCATGATCCGCGCTTAAGAGATCGACGCGGTGAACTTCAAATGCTCGTTCCCACCACCGGTCCTTCTAGCGTCAACACCGACGGCGTTTGCTCCGGATCAGCCAAGCGCAGCAACTGATAGCCGATGCCGGCCAGCCCGAGCATAAACGTGGGCATCTCGACCGCGCAGGGGCCACCGCACTGCCAGCCGTCGTGCTCGATACTCTCTATGATCCATGGCGGTCAGATCGCTGTCGCTGTGCGGCTAGAAGGCCAACACCCAGCGTCTGTTCGGCCAGGAGGAACAGATCGAGGTTGCCCAGATCTCCATGGCAGAGGGAATGGGATTGGCCAAAGCCGTGTGCCAGACGTGGTTTGAAGTGCTGTATCGATCTCTCTGTGGATCTGCGGCCCGTCCATGGATTCTAGGCGATGCAGCCGCGCCATGCCGATGCCGGCCGCGCCGTGACACCAGGCCGTCGCAAAGCGGGGCGATGGTTGCAGACCCGTCGTCCGAATCGGATCAGCGCCGCGCAGGTCGAGCCAGTTGCCCGCCCTGCGGAGAAGAGGCTTCGTTCGTAGTCGATGGCCTGCAAGGCAGCGATATGGAACCGCTCCTCCCCGCTGGCTGCGGCCAGCTTCAAGCAGCGCCCAGGCGATGCCGGCTGCGCCGTGGCCAAAGCCGGACAACGGCGCCGACCCGAAGCGTGGAATCACCCAGCCGATGCCCTGCTCCATGGGCCTGGACGCGACGCCAGACAGATGATCGCCGCAGGCCACGGCCGCGGCCAGTGCCTGATCGGACCCAAAGGCCTGGTGGTAGGCGAGCAGGCTGGCGATGGCCCCGGCGCTGCCGCGCACGATGCCGTAGGCCTCGTCCTCAACCACAAGACGGGGAAAGACGTCCAGCATGGCCTCTGCCTGGGCAACGATCTGCCGGGTCGTCCCACAGCGCGGCAAAGTGGGTCAACGTGGAGAGTAGGCCGCCCCAGCCCTCGAAGCCCCCGATCACCGGAACCACTTCTCTGGCCAGGTCGACGTATTGCGAAATCGCGTGGTGAACCCGGCGAGCCAGTGTCGTGAACCGTTCATCGTCAAAGCGCAACCCGGCGTAGGCCAGAAAGAGGCCGATTCCTGGCAATGCCGCCGTACAGATCCATGCCCAGCGGCGCGAGATCCCAACTCTGATCCAAGATCGGTTCAAGTCCAGATCCACGTGACGTCATCTTCGCCCAGCAGGGCCGTCTCCGCCAGACGTTCGGCCACGCGCAGGGCGATGGCAAGCAGCCGATCGCTGTCAACTGTGTCAGTTGTCACGGCTGCAATCGGTAGGCTACCGGGGCCGGCGGCAGATCGATGTCGATGCCGACCGGCGCCAGTGTGGCAAGCGTTGAGCGGATGAACCATAGCTGGCGCTGCATGTCCTTGTCGTCGAGCCGTTGCACCCGGCGTCGAACCAGGTCCATGCCACTTTCGATCAGGATGCCGTCGATGATCTCGCCGGATCCGCTCACCAGACTGAGCGATGCCGGGCTGCGTAGTGAAGACCGGGATGTCGCCCAGTTGCAGTTTCTGCCTGTTCGACGGCCACGGCCTTGGCCATGTGTGCCCGCTCCGACACGACGACCCAGAGGCGGTCGAAGAGACGATCGCGTTCGAGACCATCACGCAACATGTCGGGATGAAAGCTCTCGTAGAGCAGTTGGTCGTAGGTGCGTGTAGGGCCGTAACAGCACACGCACTTCATCGGTTTCAAACCGTGCCAGCGGGCCATCCGTCGCCAGCAGGTCACTGCGGTGTTCCACTCAGCAACCGGTACATGTCGATGAATCCAGCCACCACATCCTCAACGAAATCGACGGCGTTGCTTTCGACACCGTCAAGCGATGGGCGATTGGCCTCACCGGGCAGTTCGAGTCGCTCACGGACATAGCGCATGGCATCCGTGCCGACTTCAGTCGGCTGGGGTGTGCGGTCAGGCGAAAGCTGCCCCGCTTCGCCGCCCAGCCCGCTGATGTCGATGCCGGCATAGTCGTCCATTGACCAGAGGCGCTGCGGCAACATGGCGACCACCAGAACTGAGGTGCATCATGGCCTGTGATGCTGCAGTTTCGGCGTCGTCGCCCTCAAACCGTTCGAATTCGGGGTTGAATAGCGTCTCCAGATCGATGAGCACCGGCTGGTCGCCGGCCGCGATCAGATTTTCCAGGTGGAAATCGGAGGCGTTGATGGCATAGAGCAATGCAAGGTAGAGGCCGAGGCGTCGATAGTAGCGCCTGACTTCTTCCATCGAAGTGCAACCTGCTGCCTGAACGTGCTCGACCCAGCCGTACTCGGCACGGTCGAGTATCAGTAACTGTGCGCAGGGACGGACTAGCATCCACGGCTGTTCACCCAGTCCAGCAGTTCCTGAAAGTGCTCGTCGACCGCCAATGACTTGGGCTTGTAGACGATGCGAAATCCTGACTCAAACTCGGCGATCATGACCGAATGGCCCTGGCGATGGGTGTCGCCGGCGCCGCCCATCAGTTCGACCAACAGACCCGGGTCGTTGTCCGGACAGAAATGCTCTGGATCAACCCCCAGTCCACACAGAGGTGTCGGACGAACTCGAGAGAGACATCGACCCACTGTTCGATGCAGATCGTGAGTTGGCGCGCAAGCACAGGGTATTCGGTCAGGATCGCAACGGCATGCTGCGGTTGACGCAGGCGAGCAAGAAAGCTCTCGATAGCGTGTCCTCCGGCGTCTCACCCGCCAGCAGTCCTTGCAGGCGGGCCACATTCAACTCTAGAGCCAGGGTCCGTCCTAACCTCAGCAGTAGGGGGTCTGCCAGATTCACCAGCAGTATATTTTCAATCGTCTCCGGATCAAAGGGCAGTCGGGGAACTCGTCAGCCAGCCTATCGAGCGCCGTCGAGAGGCGAAGACAAGCACGATCCACCAGTGGCTGCGACCAGTTCGAGAAAGCCCAGAATCTCCTCGCCCGGCGGCAGGTCGACAACGGTCGCCGCCGGCTTCGCATAGGCATCGCCAAGCTCAACCATCCAGCTTGATGATGTGGCCTGGCGCTGCTTCAGCGTTTCGGCTGAGGCGCTGAATATCCGTGCCAAAACGTTCGCTGTCGAGGCCATCCGCGGCCAAGCGCTGGGCGAAGATCGCCTCGTCGTCAAATGGCGGCTGTTGCTGCCAGCGAGTCAACCGGCCTTGGCTTCGTTCGACATCATTTGCCTCCGATGACAGGGGGAACCTGCCTTCATCGAGCAAATTGGATCGTTCTGCCAGAGTTAGGGCATGACACAATGCCGGCGAAACGTACCAGGAACCGTCCATCTATCGGGTCGTCCTATCTGCCAACGGCTGAGGATATGGTGTGGAACTGGCGTTTGTTGAACACGGGGTGAGTCATCCCATGGGAATGAGCCCTCGATGTCCCGAGAATCGGCGCGTCCGCGGCCGCGACCTCGACGCGGAATCGACCTCACTCTTGAGCGGCACCCGCGAGAACGCCACCGTGTTGTTCCTGGATCTGAAAGGCTCGACAGAGTATGCCAGGGGCCGCGACCCGCAAGAAGTCTTTCTGACGATCAACCAGATGATGGCCGCCATGACCAAAGTGCTAAGGCGGCACGGCCTGCACGTCAGCGTCTTCCGCGGTGACGGCTTCCTGGCCCTGTCCCGCGGGGCAGGCCACGCCGTCCGGGCAGTGGAAGCGGGGCTGGACCTGTTCGCGGCCATGGCCGAGTTCAACGAGCCGCGAGTAGTCTTGGGGCTGCAGCCCTTTGAGGCCCGGGTCGGCATCAGCACCGGTGAGATGTTTCAGGGTAACGTAGGGACGTACGACAAGATGAAACACGGCACTTGGGACGACGGTAAACCTGGGGGCTAGGTTGGAGACGTTTGCATTGCCGGGGAAGTTGTGTATAGCTAAGCCGACGTATGAAGTAGTTGCAAAACACGTGCAAGTATACCTCACGGCCTGCGTAACATCGAGGTGAAAGGGTTGGAGCAATTAGAGGTATGGGACATTAGCACCTGAGCGGGAAAAAAGGATTGCTATTCTTCCAACAAATCATAATTCAAATTTCATTCCCGCTTGTATACGAAACCGAGAGAAATAATACTCGACGAATAAGCCGCAATATGTTGTTTTAGCGCAGGCGGGACAAAGAACTGACCGGTAATCCTGCGCGGTATCAAATTCACGGCGGCGATTTAATCGTGTTAATTCAGAGATGAAGGTCCGCGACTCAAGTCGTACTGCCACCGAGATTCTTTCATGAGGGCTGTTAATCTCCGCGAGACGGCGGCCGATTCATCAAATCGGTTCAGCTTGTAATACGACATCGCGAGGAACGCGAGGTCGGCAGGGTGAGGACTGCCAACTTGCTTACGGTGTAGCTCCGTAGAACGCGTTAATGATTGAAGTGCTTGGAGGAATAACCCATTCCGAAACTGGGCGACACCCAGGCTATTCAGATACTGCCAGGTATCGGGACGAAGGCGGTTGGCGGCCTCCGCGTAGCGAAGACCAACTCGATACATCTCTGGCGTGCGGTGGGAGTATTTCACGTATTCCCAGCTCAGAGTGTTAAAAGCATCGGGGTTGGAGATAACAAGTTGATACAGTTTAGGTCCCGAGTCGCGAATAAGATATTGAAACTTTGAGTGCCACTCGACGTAGACCCTCAAGGACGCGTCGGCCGTGTTCTGCAAATGCGCGGCCTCACGCTTAGAAATAACGTCTGAGGTAACGATGGCCGTGCCCCAATTTTGAGCGGATCCGTCATCACTACAGCTTGCAAGTAACGATCCGTCATGATTGAATGCAACGCCCAACACTAGACGCTTGTGCCATTCGAGGGCGATTAACTCGTGGCCTAGTTCAACATCCCATAGTCGAACAACCCCATCCTCTCCCCCCGTCGCCAGTCGTCTTCCGTCCGGGCTGAATGACGAGCACCAGAAAACGCCGCTATGACCGGCGATCTTATGGAGTAGTTTTCCAGTTTCGGCGTCCCATACTGCAGCGACCCCGCCCTCATGCACAGACGCTAGCTTCCTACCATCGTGACTTATAGTTAATCCTAAGCAACGTCCGTGCTCAGACTTAATCCTGAACACCTCATTCCCTGACGAGACGTTCCAGCACATGATATAATCTAATGAGTCGGGGGTCACATCCTCACCCCCGCCGAGTGTACCGTTGACCACTCGCGGCAAACAGACGATTATCGTCACGACCGAATAAGACCCAGCGCACGTTACCGGTTTGTCGGCCTCCCGGAACCCGTTGCGCATGGATCGTAAGGATTTTTTATCCCGCGTCGAATCCCAGACGTCAATTTTTCCCGGCCTAGCCGGGTCCGCGTTAAACCGTCCATGAAAACCCAGATGGGGAAATTCACGAACCCCACCGCCCGAAGTTGCAATTAATCTACCATCGTTGCTAAAACAGACGCCGTACAAGGATATTGGATCCCCGGCGGCAGGGGAATCAGGACCAGTAAGCAACGTGCGGATTATGTCTCCCGTTTCCGGGCTGCGGATAAGCACCTTTCCGTCGTACCCCGCCGAGGCGATGCGTTTGCCGTCCGGGCTGAAGGCAACGCTACGTACAACTCCAGACCAACCAGATTCAATGTTTGAGCGAGTCCAGACTACATTTCTTCCGACGGCTGGATCCCATACGGACAGGTTTGCATCCTTCGGGTCATAGGAGCCGACTCCACCCATGGCCAACTGCCTACCGTCGGGGCATGAAACTGAACGGCTTTTAATCCGGAGTTTTCAAACGTTTGTGGCACTCCGAATGCCGTATGTCCTCCTTTTATCATCTGATCCGTATTACTTAATAACAAGTCCTTCACGTTAGACCACGAATCCCATAACTTAATGTGCTCTTCACCACCACTCCCGATGATCATGGCGGAGTCCGAGGTGAATAAAATCTTAAGGAGGGACTTGTCAAACCCGCTGAGCTTAATAATTTGGCGTCCTGAGAGCGAGAAGCGTCGATCATTTTCTTCTTTGTACTAATTATTCTAATTGTTCTGTCTGAAAAGGATACCCCTATCCACTTACCGTCCGGGCTGTAGCAAAGATCCAGGCCGCGCCCGGGGCACTATTGCCAGCACCCGCATCCGTGCGATAATCGCTGACGTCACGGGTCTGGATGATGTCGAGAGAGATAGCGCCTCAGTCGAGTGCGTGACTATACCTTGCTCGCCGATGCTCTCATGACTAATGGTGGCGAGCGTGTGGCCGTCCGGGCTGAACGCGAAGGAACTTCCGAATACCGTTTTTTCGGCTCCGCCGGCCGCCCCCACCTTATAGACCGTGATACTTCTGTCGCCTTGTGCCGCTAGACAGCTCCCTTCGCGATTGAAATTCGATCCGATGCACGCGACGTACTGTCGCTCTTCCATCCTCGGCCGTTTTCGGCCGACCGCTCCTTGGTGTCTTGGGTTGTAAAATACCCAATGAGGGATCGGCCTTCGGCGGCTCCTTGGATTGTAAAATCTGTATGAGGCTATTGCTCTTCAGACCCCAAATTCTTATTTCGTTGTTTTCGCTCACATAGGCGAGATACCTTCCACAAGGACTATGAGCCGCCCCCTTGCCACCGTCTTTCGAGTTCGGCAACTCCCCTATTAACTTTTGTTCCGGCAAATCCCATAGGAGAACAGGCTCGTTGAGGCTAATGCTCGGCGCAGCCGTCTGCCGTCATGGCTGAAGGACACCCCTGTGACGTAACCTTTATGCCGTTGCCAACTAATTCGTTCTTTCCCAGTAGTCACGTCGAGGACTGCTATCTTGTTTCCCGAGCATACCGCCAGCCTCGTTCCATCCGGACTGTAGGCCCAGACCTGTCCCCCCTTGAACGTCTGTAATTCCCGATGGCATTCCTTCCAGAGGTATCTCCACCCAAACCTCGAACTTCTCTCCCCTTCTCCCGGGACAAGACTCTCCAGAATCTCCCGCACTTTCCCATATCTTCCGGCCTTCCAAGCAATATCGGCCAAATGCAAATTCGACAAATAGAGATTTTTTCTTGCTAAACGTAACGCCTGCTGTGCTTTATCTCGCTCCGTGGTTGCGAGTCTCGCGCTATGGATGGCTTCTGTCGCCTTATCGTCCGCCCTATTTTTTTCCTTCTCGGCCACGACCGATAACTTCTCGAGCGAACGGTTCTGTCGTCTGCCCGGTTTTTTTCAACCGTTGCATAGACCGCAAGCATGGAAGAGACGAACGTTCCGATGCAGAGGGCTAATGCCAAAGAAGCGAGTAAACCCGCTACGGCCGGGTTCCTCCGACGACCCGCCAGCCTCGCTCTACCCGGCCCACGGGCCGTGCTTGGACCGGCTTACCGCTCTGGAATCGCCCTAACTCTGCCGCCAACTCCCCTGCCGTGGTGTAGCGACGCCGTGGGTCTTTTTCCAGGCACTTTAAGCAGATCGTCTCTAGATCGCGCAGCTGGCTGAAGCCGCCGTGGGGGCACGACCTCTGCGTCCATCACGAGGGTGACGGTTTCAATCGCCGACTCGGCCTTAAAGGGTGGCCGTCCGGTTAGCAACTCATAGAGGATTGCCCCCAGGGCGTACACGTCGGTTGACGGGCCGATTGTTTCTTTCCTCCCTCCGGCCTGCTCGGGTGCCATGTAGCTAGGGGTTCCTAGGATTGCCCCGGTCGCCGTCTGGCCGGCCTGGTCGAGGCGTTTGGCGAGTCCGAAGTCGGTCACTTTGAGAAAGCCGTTGGCGGTCAGTAGGACGTTGGCCGGCTTGAGGTCGCGGTGGATCACCCCCGCTTCATGGGCCGTTTGCACCGCCCGGGCCAACGCCCCGACCATCGATGCCGCCTCGCATGTGGGTAGTGGCGTGCCGTCGAGTTTCGAGGCCAAGCTGCCGCCGGGGCAGAACTCCAGCGAGAAGTAAGGGAGGCCGTCGGTCTCACCGATTTCGAAGACCTGAACGATGCCGGGGTGCT
>CAVPXP010000005.1:0-167417 GCA_963709645.1 uncultured Gammaproteobacteria bacterium | reverse complement strand
GCCGCCCTCTGGTAGTCATGGTGGAGCCCACCGAGGATCGGAAGCCCGACGACGTTCCTGCCGATCTCCGAGACCGACCGCGACTCTGCCAGGGCCGGTATCCTCTGAAACAACCCTTGATGCGGACGGGCACTGTTGAAGTAGTTCTCAACATACTCCCGCAGTACACGATGCAGGTGCCGTTCGCTGAGTATGACCACGTGGTCCAAGCACTCCCGACGCACAGATCCGAGGAAGCGTTCGCAGATGGGGTTCAGATTGGGAGAGCGTGGCGGGATCTTCACGACATCGATGCCCGTCCCCTCGGCCACGGCGTCGAATCTTCTTCCGAACTTGTCATCGTTGTCTCGGACGAGGTACGTCGGTCCGTCACCGTATGGCGTGGCCTCCCGAAGTTGCTGCGCCTACGCCGCCCTCTGGTAGTCATGGTGGAGCCCACCGAGGATCGGAAGCCCGACGACGTTCCTGCCGATCTCCGAGACCGACCGCGACTCTGCCAGGGCCGGTATCCTCTGAAACAACCCTTGATGCGGACGGGCACTATTGAAGTAGGTCTCAACATACTCCCGCAGTACACGATGCAGGTGCCGTTCGCTGAGTATGACCACGTGGTCCAAGCACTCCCGACGCACAGATCCGAGGAAGCGTTCGCAGATGGGGTTCAGATTGGGAGAGCGTGGCGGGATCTTCACGACATCGATGCCCGTCCCCTCGGCCACGGCGTCGAGTCTTCTTCCGAACTTGTCATCGTTGTCTCGGATGAGGTACGTCGGTCCGTCACCGTATGGCGTGGCCTCGCGAAGTTGCTGGGCCGCCCAGGCGTCGGTAGGGCAGCGGGTCACATTAAAGTGAACGACTTCCCGCGTGCCGTGGACCACGAAGAAGAACGCGAAGATAGGACGGAACAGGACGTCGTAGAGCTGCAGGAAGTCGCATGCCCAAATGTCGCAGCTGTGGTTTCCGACGAAGGTGTTCCAGCTCTGGCCCCGTTTACCGGGTGGCCGTACCCGCCTCATGTACTTCTGAATGGTTCGTTTACTGACGCGAATGCCCAGCTTCAGCAGCTCGCCTCGGATGCGTTCTGCGCCCCAGAGCACGTTGTCCTTGGCCATCGCCTGGATGAGCGTGACGACCTCCGGCGCGAGTCGCTTCGGCTGACCACGGGGCAGGGACTTTCGTCTCCAGACGATCTTGAAGAGGTCTCGATGCCAGCGCAACAGCGTCTCGGGGCTGACCACATGCAAGGCGTCTCGCCATCGGCGGGTCAATCGGGCCAGGGCGAGTAGGAGCACGCGGTCGTCGCGGTGGAGTCGAGGCCGCTTGATGCTGCGACGCAGCACGATGAGCTGCTGACGCAGCAAGGCGTTCTCCGCCATGAGCTCCGATCGCGTACGGGTGAGATCGCCGGCGGCGCCGATCATCAACTTCGCCCCGGAGCGTGCCGGACGCAGCAGGCGCCGGACCGCCCGCCCGAGGGCGATGATCAGGGCAGCGACCAGGTTCGAGTCCACAGCGGCTCCGTGAGTTTCCGACGCCAAAGAGGTTGGTCGATGAGAACCGGTCCGGCCAACTCGAGTCAAGGCCTGCTGCCGTGGACTTGATCTGAGGGCCATCGGCGCCGCAAGCCTTGGATTTCTCAGGCGGATGCGAAGGGTAGCCAGGACGGGCTGTGCCGGCACTTCTCGGCCACCGGCCGACTATTGGTTCACTTCGCCGACCCGATCGACGATCGCAGGCTCGTGTTGTGGGTGCACAGGCCCTACAATCGCACTGATGTCACCTGCAAGAGCGCTCGCCCTTCCCTCAACTGACCCTGCGAACCGAATCCGGGAGCCCGCGTGAAGCGCGCGCTCGTGACCGGCGCCAGCAGCGGCGTAGGCGCGGCGATCTGCCGGACCCTGGCGTCCAGCGGCCTGCATGTCATCGCCCATGCCCACCGCAATCCCGACGCGGCCTCCGCGCTGGTCGATGAAATCGTGGCGTCCGGGGGTTCTGCGGAGGCGGTGCTGTTCGATGTGACCGACGCGAAGGGTACGCGCCAAAGCCTCGATCAGCTGCTCGCTCGCGCCCCCATCCAGGTGGTGGTCAACAACGCCGGACTGCACGTGGACGCGCCGATGCCGGGAATGACCAGCGCCCAGTGGACGAGCGTGCTGGAAGTGAGCCTCCACGGCTTCTTCAACGTGACCCAGCCGCTGTTGCTGCCGATGATCCGGACCCGCTGGGGACGCATCATCAGCATCTCCTCAGTGAGCGCCCTGATCGGCAATCGCGGACAGGCCAACTATGCGGCGGCCAAGGCCGGCCTGCATGGCGCGACGCGCTCGCTCGCTCTGGAGCTCGCCCCGCGGGGCATCACGGCGAACATTGTCGCCCCGGGCGTCATCGCCGCAGGCACCACCGCCGAAGCATTCTCAGAAGAGCGTGTGAAAGCCGTGGTGCCAATGCAGCGTGCCGGGACGCCGGACGAAGTGGCGGCGCTGGTGGGCTTTCTCGCCTCCGAGAACGCAAGCTACATCACCGGGCAGATCATTGCGGTGGCGGGTGGGCTAGGGTGAACCACCCGGCCAGGGCCCACACCCGTGGGGTGGGGATCGACGGCAAGATGACCCCTAGTGACCCCTAGCAGGCGCCGACTCGATGTTGCCAAGCATTCGGGCGATCGATCGGAGGCGCCCGACGTGACCTGCCGAAATCCGTGAGGTGCAACCAGAGGGAATGCGCGCCGACCCGAACCTGCAATGCACTCGCGAAAGGATTTGGAGGCGCCCTGGGTGAGCTGCCGAAATCCAGGAAGCGCAACCAGGCCGCGCTTTACACCGATGTGTTTTCAATTGCGTTAGCAACAAGCCCCATGCCTCCGCCAAGTCCCACCCAACAAACCCTCGCTGCCGTGCTGCCTGCGGACCTCATCGGCCTGTTCGACGACGCCTTCGTTCGTTCCTGCGAACTGGTCGAGGAATACGTTCACCGCCTGGCAGTCGCGGTCTTCCGTTCCACCGGGATCGAGCAGGCGTGTACTGAGGCAGCCACGGTATCCGAGGCCATGAGCCGCGCCGGTCTCGCGCCGGCAACCGCCCTGGTACCGACCGCCTGGATCCTCCGCACGCTCGCTTTACGGGGCTGGGTCGAGCAGGTCGATGCGTCCCGCTATCGTTGCCTGCGCGGGCTGCCGGTGCTGGACCCCGAGGAAATCGCTGCGGTGCAAGCGGCGCACGATCCCCGTTGCCTGCCCACCTACCGTATTGCCGCGCTCGCCGCCGAGCATTACCCCGCCGTGCTGCGGGGCACCATCACCGGCGAGGACACGCTGTTCGCGCCGGATCACATCGGCGCATGGCTCGACTATTTCTCCAACGGCAATCCGACCTACGCGATCGCTAATGCCATCGGCGCCATTGCGGCGGAGCACGCTTTGCCGCCCGACGGTGCCACCGTGCTCGAACTCGGCGGCGGACTGGGCAGCGGCGCCGAGGCACTGCTGGAAAGACTGCAAGCCGTCGGCGCCGGCAGGACGCTTGCCGCGTATCGCTTCACCGAGATCGTGCCGGCGTTCCTGCGGCGTGCCCGCAAGACGCTCTCGATGAGGTTCCCCGGACATCCGCTCAGCTTCGCCTGGCTCGATATCAACGAACCGTTCGGGCACGCCGGCATCGCCCCCGGATCCTGTTCCCTGGTCTACGGCGTCAACGTGCTCCACATAGCCGCCGACCTCGCCGCGACGCTCGCCGAAATCCGGCGGTCGCTCGCGGACGACGGGGCCCTCGTGCTGGCGGAATGCGTGCGGCCGTTCGCGGACCGTCCCTTGTATGTAGAGTTCGTGTTCAATCTGCTCGAATCCTTTCGCGCGCCCTCGCTCGTATCCGGGTGGCGACCCAACGGTGGATTCCTCACACCGGAGCAGTGGACCGAAGCGCTCGAATCGAACGGGTTCAGGAACATCGACATCCTCCCCGACATCGCCGCGCTGCGGGACGCCTGGCCGTCGTTTCTGGTCGCGGCCATCACCGCGCGTCGTGCATGACGGAGACGATCGACATCACGGTGGACGATGCCTGGTTCGAAGGCCATTTTCCCGGACGGCCGATCCTGTCCGGCGTCTCCCAGCTCGCGCTCATCCTCGATGCCCTGACGCGCCATCGTGGACGACCGGTCGTCCTGAACCGCATCGGCTTCGCTCGCATGCGGCAACCGGTCGTGCCGGGCGATCGGTTGAGGCTCACCGCGGACGATCGGCCCGACGGTGCCCTGCGCGTCACGCTCGCGCGGGAAGGAACGACGGTCACCAACGCGGAACTGCGGCTGGGCCATCTGCTAATCGAGACTCCGCCACCGGTACTGGCGAGCGGGACCGCGATGAACGACGCCCCACCGGCGGAAACCCTGCTCCCGCACCAACCGCCGATGCGCTTCGTCACCTCACTGATCGCCGAGTCGGCCGAGGGACTCACCTGTTCTGCCCGCATCCCCGCCCGATGCGCGCTGGTTGCGCAGGGCACCGCACCGGCCGTCGCTGCCATCGAAGCCGCTGCCCAGACCGCAGCCCTGTGGGAGGCGACGCGACGCTTCCGCGAGGGCGGCGCAGCCCCACCGCGGCTGGGCTACCTGGTGGGATTGCGCGAGGTCAGATTCTTCGCACAACGCATTCCGGCAGAGGCATCGTTCTTCGCAACCGTGCGCCTCGAGGCCGCTACGCTGCCGCTCACGCACTATGCGATGCAGATCGACCTGGGCTCGACGCCTGTCCTGTGCGGAACGCTCGCAACCTTCCTCACGGACGAAGCGATGCCGGCGGGCTGAAACAGCCGGCGGGCTGAAACCGGCGGGCTGAAACCTTGTTTCCCATCGACTACGCCATTAAACTGGCGGTCGGCGGCGGTCCGGAACGCCCGGTGCGGATCCGCAGCAGAGTTCCCGCCGGCCGACCCCGCATTCGTCGCTCTAGGACGGCACCTTGCCGACTTTGGCAGCTGACCCGTAGGACGGCTTCATCGTGACCACCACTACCGCACAAACCGCCGACGAATCGAAGCTCGCGGCGCTCATCGTCGAGGCCCTCAATCTCGAACTGACACCCCAGGAGATCGATCCCGGGGCGCCGCTGTATCGCGACGGGCTCGGCCTGGACTCGATCGACATCCTGGAAATCGCACTGGTCATCTCGAAAACCTACGGCGTCCAGCTGAAAGCCGATGACGCCGACAACGTGCGCATCTTCGGCTCACTGCGCAGCCTGAACGAGCACCTGCAGCAGCATCGCACGAAGTGAACGACGCGCGCGTGGTCCACTCCATGTGGTCGCCCAGCCGCCCCGCTCGAGGCTGAACGCGACCGCAGCCGTCGCGCCGGCAGGTCGACCATCGCCATGCCGCATCCGGTTCCGACGTACGTTCCGCTGTTCGTACACACGCAGCCCGACACGCCGATCGCCTTCTCGCGCGGCGTCACGATCGACGCGCATCGCTATCTCGCGGATGTCCGCGCCCTGGCCGACCGGCTGCCCGACACGCTCGAGGTGCTGAACGCCTGCGGCGATCGCTACAGCTTCGCCGTCGGCCTCGGCGCCGCCCTGGTGCGAGGTCAACGCACGCTGCTGCCCGCGAACCATGCGCCCGCGACGCTCGACCGGCTCGCGCGCGAGCATCCCGGACTCCACGCGCTGACGGACACGCTCGGGCCCGAGATGGCCCTCCCGTGCATCGGTGTGGCCAGCGATGGCGATCCGAAGGCCACGCCCTTCGACGTTCCCGCCATTCCGCGCGAGCGTGTCGCCGCCGTGCTGTTCACCTCCGGCTCCACCGGTGAGCCGGTGCCGACGGCGAAGAGCTGGGGGGCGCTCGTCACGAGCGGCCGCAGCGAGGCCGCCGCGCTCGAACTCGGCGCGCTGCCAGGACTCGTCATTCTCGGCACTGTTCCGCCGCAGCACTCGTACGGATTCGAGTCCACGGTGCTGCTGCCGTTGCAGAACGGCTTCGCGCTCGATGCCGGCCGCCCGTTCTTCCCTGCCGATGTCTGCGCCGCGCTCGCCGCGCTGCCCCGGCCGCGCATGCTCGTGACCACACCCGTGCACCTGCGTGCGCTGTGCGCCAGCGATGAAGTCCTTCCGGGAGCCGACCTGATACTGAGCGCCACGGCGCCGCTCGCGCCTCAGCTCGCCGCCGAGGCCGAGCAGCGGTTCCATGCACCGGTGAAGGAGATCTACGGGTGCAGCGAGGCGGGCCAGCTCGCGACGCGGCGCCTGCTCGGCTCGGCCCAGTGGCGCCTCATGCGTGACGTATCCCTCCGACAGGACGATCTGGGCACATGGGCGAGCGGCGGGCACGTGCCCGGGAATATCCTGCTCGCCGACGTCATCGAGTTGGTCGACCGCCAACACTTCATCTTGCATGGCCGTACCGCTGACCTCGTCAACATCGCCGGCAAACGCACGTCGCTCGCGCACCTGGACCTGCAACTGAACACCATCGACGGCGTGCAGGACGGCGCTTTCCTTATGCCCGACGAGGACTCCGGCCGTATCGTACGGCCGATGGCCTTCGCCGTTGCACCGGGCCGCACCGCGCGCGAGATCGTGGCCGCCTTGCAGCAGCGCATCGATCCGGCTTTCCTGCCGAGGCCGCTGCATCTGGTAGACGCGCTGCCGCGCAACGCCACGGGCAAGGTTCCGCGCGAGGCGCTGCTCGCGCTCGCCGCGCGGCTGCGGACCGATCGCGCGCCCTCATGAGCACGGCCACGCAGGACTGGACGTCGCGGGCCGAGCGCAGCAACACCCTTGCGCTGCACGTCATCGTGTGGGTGGCGCTGCACCTCGGGCGCACGCCGGCGCGGGCGCTGCTGCTGCCAATCTGCCTCTACTTTCTCTGCTTCTCCGTGGCTCCCCGGCGCGCGTCGCGCGAATGGCTCACGCGCGTGCTGGGCCGCCCACCCCGCTGGCGGGAGCAGTTCCGCCATTACCACGCGTTCGGCTCCACGATTCTCGACCGCGTGTTCCTGCTGAACGACCGCTTCGATCTGTTCGAGCTGCGCCTCGTCGGCACAGAGACGATGCGCGAGGCTCATGCCGGCGGCGTCGGGTGTTTCCTGCTCGGCGCGCACTTCGGCAGCTTCGAAGTGACGCGGGCCGTAGGACGGATGCAGCCGGGACTCGAAGTGAGCCTGCTCATGTACGAGGCCAACGCGCAACGCATCGGCGCGACGATCCGCGCCATCAACCCGGCCCTGGGCACGAAGATCATCCCGCTCGGCTCGATGCACTCGATGCTGCGCGTACGCGAGAGCCTGGATGCCGGTGAATTCGTCGGCATGCTCGCCGATCGGCGCCTGGGGGACGAAGAGAGCGTGACCGTCCCGTTCCTGGGTACGCCCACGCGATTTCCGGCCGGACCGTTCCGTCTCGCGGCGCTGCTGCGCCGCCCCATCGTGCTCATGTTCGGCATCTATCTCGGCGGCAATCGCTATGAAGTCCACTACGAGCCGCTGCCGCTCGAGGGCTCGGATGTCCAACGACTCGCCGCGCGCTATGCCGAGCGGCTCGAGCATCACGCCCGGCGCGCGCCATACAACTGGTTCAACTTCCATGATTTCTGGAAGTAGGCGCCGTTTCCTGTCCGGTACGGTCGCGACCCTGCTCGGCACGATCGGCTCGACGCTGGGTATCGGCGCCCTACTGAGCCTGTTGTTCGCTGCGGCGCTGGCGCCGCGCGCAGTCCGGGCCTGATGGAAACGATCGCCGATGTCGAGGGCGATCCGCGCGAGCGCGTGCTGCTCGTGCTGCTGCCCCCTGCGTACGGCTCGGCGCGGGACTTCGTCGACCACGGCTTCGTCTCGGCGATTCGCAGCCGCGGGCTGCCTGTGGATGTGATTGCCGCGGGGGCCATCGCGGACCACTACCTGGACGAAACCGTGGTCGCGCGGCTGCACGCCGACGTGATCGCACCGGCCCGAGCGAAAGGCTACCGGCGCCTGTGGCTCGCCGGCATCTCGATCGGCGGCTTCGGCAGCCTGCTCACAATGCAATCGCACGCCGCCGACATCGAAGGGCTCCTGCTGCTCGCACCCTATCTCGGTTCGCGGCCCGCGGTGAACGAGGTGATCCGGGCCGGCGGTTTCGCGCAGTGGCAGCCGCAGCCCGCCGCGGCGGATGACCACGAACGGCTGTTGCTAGCCTGGTTGCGCGGTGTACTTGCCGTGCCCGCCGAGAGCACACCTATCTACGTGGGCTACGGCGAGCAGGACCGCTTCGCGCCGGCGATCGAAGTGCTGACGAAGGCTTTGCCTGCGCACCGCGTGGCGCGGCTGGCAGGTGAACACGACTGGCCGACGTGGATCGCGCTGTGGCATGCGCTGCTCGATCGAGATCCGTTCGTCGCAAGGCCTCTCTGCTAACATCCAGGACATCGCTTTCCATGGTTCGATCGCTGTGCAACCCCTAGCGCTCACCGCCAGTTCGCTCGTCACGTGCCTCGGCGCCGGACGCGCGGCGAATGCAACCGCGTTGCGCACCGGGCGCACGGGGCTCGCGCCCTGCACCTTCGAGACGGTGACGCTCGACACCTGTGTCGGCGAAGTCCGCGGCGTCGACGAAGTGCGCGTACCAGACCGGCTGCGCAATTTCGACTGCCGCAACAATCGCATGGCGCAACTGGGCCTGGAAACAGATGGTTTTTCGAACGCGGTGATCGCGGCGCGTGACCGCTATGGGCCTAAGCGCATCGGCGTTTTTCTCGGCACCAGCACCTCGGGTATCCTCGAGACCGAACTCGCCTATCGCAAGCGTGACGCCGAAGGTCGGCTGCCGCCTGATTTTCACTACCGCGAGACGCACAATACCTATTCGTTGGCGGACTACGTCAGGCACGCATTCGAACTCTCAGGCCCCGCGGTCGTCGTGTCAGCCGCCTGCGCTTCCAGCGCGAAAGTGTTCGGCAGCGCGGCCCGCGCCATCGCTGTCGGGCTGTGCGACGCTGCGCTCGTGGGCGGCGTGGATTCTCTTTGCCTCACCGCCCTGTATGGCTTCCACTCGCTGGGTCTGCTGTCGCCGCACCCGTGCCGTCCCTTCGATGCAGCGCGCGACGGCATCTCGATCTCGGAGGGTGCGGGGTTCGTGCTGCTCGAGAAGCCACAACACTCCGCATCCCCGGCACGCGTGCACCTGCTGGGCGTGGGCGAGAGCAGCGACGCCCACCACATGTCCACACCCCATCCGGAAGGTGCAGGCGCCCGCATGGCGATGCAGCACGCGCTGGCCGCGGCGGGCATCACAGCCGAGCGCGTCGACTACATCAACCTGCACGGGACGGCGAGCCGTTCGAACGACAGCAGTGAAGACACCGCGGTGATGGCAGTGTTCGGCGCCGCCACGCCGTGCAGTTCGACGAAGGGGCTCACCGGCCACGCACTGGGCGCCGCCGGCGCGATCGAGGCGATCATCACGGCGATCGCGCTCGAGGACGGTTTCCTGCCCGTCGGCGCAAACACCCAGGAACGCGACCCCTCGCTTCACGCCGACTATCTCGTGGAACCGCGCGCGGGTGCGCCACGCATCGCGATGAGCAATTCGTTCGGCTTCGGTGGAGCGAACTGCGCGTTGCTGCTCGGACTCGCCGCCTGATGCGCGCGTGGCTCGAAGGCATCGGCGTGATCGGCCCCGGCCTGCAAGGCTGGCATGCCAGCCAGCCCGTGCTCGCCGGGACACGGCCCTATCGCCCCGAACCGGTGGAGGTCGCGCCCAGCGACTGGCTACCACCGGCGGAGCGACGCCGCACCGGCGGCAGCGTGCGCCTCGCCCTCGCGGTGGGTCGCGAGGCTTGCGAGCACTCGGGGCGTGCGCCGCGCTCGCTCGCTTCCGTATTCACCTCGTCAGGAGGTGACGGCGACAACCACCATGCCATCTGCGAAACGCTCGCCTCTGAGATGCGGGAGGTGTCGCCGACGCGTTTCCACAATTCGGTGCACAACGCACCGGCCGGCTACTGGGGCGTTGCCACAGGCGCGATGGAGAGTTCCACGTCCTTGTGTGCCTACGACTGGAGCTTCGCCGCAGGACTGATCGAGGCCCTGGCGTGGGTCGCCGTGGAACGGCAACCGGTGGTGCTCGTGGCCTACGACACGCCCTATCCGGAGCCGCTGCGGTCCGTGCGGCCGATCAGTGCCGTCTTTGGCGCTGCCTTCGTGCTTGCTCCGGAGCGAACGGACCGGAGCATCGCCACGCTCGACGCCGACGTGAGATCCACCGGCTCGGAGGCTGATCTGCCCGAGGGACTCGCGGCGCTGCACCAAGGCGTGCCGGCGGCCCGCAGCCTGACTTTGCTTTGCGCCCTCGCGCACGGGGCTCCGGCCCACGTTGACATCGACTACCTCGACGGCTGCAGCGTTCGGGTGGCCGTCGGCTCGCCCTGATGGGGCATCAGCCGACAACGGCCGCCAAGCCGAGTTGCCCGATCCCGGCCGGACGCCCGTCCACCTCCGCGAGGTATTCGCCGATGCTCTGGCGGACCGCGCCTCGGCGGTGATCGTTGCCCACAATCACCCTTGTATCTTGGCCAGCGTGAGGGTTAGCTACCCTCGCACCGGAGCGGGCGAGCACGAAGTCACCCTGGGACCCTGAGTCCGGCTCGAAGAAAGTGCCCCCGCTCCATCTTCCCGACCTTCTCCGAGTCTGGACGGTATCCGAGGCCTGGCCGCTGGCCGTCGCAGGCTGCACTGGAACATATAGCGAACGCCGAGCTGCTTGGCCGCCTCCCGAGGGTCCGTGTCGCTCCCGGCGAAGGCGGAGCCGCGGGCGATGAACCTAAGACCCGAAATCCTCGAGAGGTTGGCGATCAGGTCCTCGGTCAGACCATCGATGAAATACTGCTCGTCGGGGTCTCCGGCGAGGTTGGCGAAGGGGAGCACGGCCAAGCCGGGGATGCCCACTGTCCGCGGGACCAGAGGAGCGGGGATCTGACCGCGCTCCTGGCGAATGAGGAGCGCGACGCCGAACGCAAGGAGGAGTGAGAGCCCAAAGCCAACGACGGCCATCCTGGTCCAGCGCACCCTGGACCTTTGCGCGATGGGCGCCGGCGTGCGGCTCGGGTGCGGGGGCGCCCGGCTGCGATGCGGCGGGTGTCGGCTCGTGTGCCTGTACGCCCCCTGGCTGCAGACGGTATCCACGCTTCGGTACCGTGGCGATGTAGCACGGCTGCCGCGGGTCGTCGTCGAGGGCCTTGCGCAGCTTGATGATGGTGCCCGTCACCGCGTCGTAGCCGACGAGCGCGCCACGCCAGACGTGGCGCGCCAAAGCCCTGCCGCGAGACCACCTGCCCCTGGTGCGCGGCCAGGTAGACCAGGAGCATTGGCGCGGGGTCTACCATCGGATTTACAGGTAGCCCGATATATCCCGGCGGGGGTAAGCTGGCTGTGAGACGGGGGTGTGGCTCTTGGGGTCCGCGATGGTGCGGTCTGGATCTCGATCCGGTAACCAACGCAGGGGTCGATGGCCTCGACGGTAAGGCGACCAGGGCCTCCAGCTCGGCGTCGGCCTCCAGCCCCAGCAGCCCGCTGGCCAGTACGCCCTGGGGGTGGAAGTTCCACTCCGTGGGGGCGAGGATGCGGTAGGACCGGACCTGGCCCGCCTCGATCTCGACCCGGTGGATGAGCCGGCCGCGGGCGGCCTCCACCTGGCCGATGCCGCTGCCGGAGCCGGCGGACGCAGCCGGTGGCGCGGGCGCAGGCTCGGCGGCGATCCCGTCCAACGCGGCGGCGATGCGCCCCGGCAGCCCGGCCAGCTCGCTCAGGCGGGCTGTGAGCCGGGTCAGCAGGCCGTTGCCGTAATGCTTGGCCAGGTCGGCCAACAAAGGGCGGTGGGCCTCGCGGGCCAAGGCCCCGGTCTCGCACTCGGCTCCGTTCCAGGTGGGTCGGGCGATGAATTCGTCCGCGTCCGGGGCGGTCAGTCGCAGGTCCAGCTCCTCCGGGGCTGTCTCGCCCAAGGGCTGGACGGAACAAGCCGACACCTCGGCCCAGCCCGAGGCCAGGACCCGGGCGATGGCCCGGGCGCCGAGGTATCGGCCCCGGTCGCCCAGGCGGCGAGGCCGGTGGCGTCCTGGATCGCGAGCCAGTCGGCGACGGGCAGGCCCAAGGATCTGGCTCGCCAGCAGCGACTCCAATGCGTCCAGGCTCTCCGCTACGCGCGATTCGGTCCGGGGCCAGCCGGCCCCCGCCGAGCTTGAAGGCGTCGTCCTTCGGGGTAGAGGGCGGACCTCAGTGCCCCGCGTAGGCGCCCGGCCAGACCCAGGGCCTGGGGGTCCGGGGGCTCGCCAAGCCAGTCCGCCCAGCCCAGCAGGCAGCGGATGAGGTGCTCGCGGGCGGTCTCGGCCAGGACCTGGGCCTCCCGGGCCCTCTGCTGGCTGTTGCTGGGACGGATGCCTAGGGCGGCCTCGGCCGCCTGCACCGCCGCGGCACTCTGCGCAGTGGCGCAGACGCTGTAGAGCAGGGGCAGGGTGCCCAGGACCTGGTCGACGGGTTTGCCGAGAAATACCCTGGTCACCCCAAGGGGACGGGTCGAGCGGATGTCCACCGCGGCGACGCGCCCGGCGTCGACTCCCAGGCGGATGTCCAGTGACCCCTCGGTGCCGCAGACGGGGGCGATCACGGGGCTGCGTCCGGCTCGGCCCCGGGACCGCTGCCACCGAGGGCGCGGAACAGGCCGCGGCGGCTGAGTTTCCGATCCATGGCGGCGACGGGCGCCGACGTTGGGCTGGCCGCCGCTGCCGTCGGCTCCATCAGGACCCGGAGGACCTCATGGGCGGTCGCCATCGCCGCGTCCTGATCGGCGAATTCGTGGACCGGGGAGAAGAGCGAGCAGGCCTCGTGGGGGCCGATCTCCGCCGGTTCGCCGGCGATGAACTCGTAGTCGCCGGAGGGAAAGGTCCGGCTGCGCTTGCTGCCCGGAGGGCCCAGACCGACGGCGTCGGCAGGCAGGGCGAGCAGTTCATGCACCACGGGGTAACCAGAACGCCGAGCCAGCCACCGGCCCAGGTCTGGGCGCCGACCACCTGCACCCGCAGGCGCGGATTGAGGACGGGCAGGCCCCGCATCCGCTCCCGATGGATGGTTCGAAGACCCGCTCCAACCGCTCGGCGACGGCCTGGGGGCAGTCCATGTCAGTCCTCCAGGGCCATGAACTGGTCGCGCTCGCCGTCGCAGCGCGGGCAGCGCCAATGGTCGGGCAGATCGGCGAAGGCCGTCCCCGGCGGGATCTGCCAGGTGTCGTCGCCCTCCCGCGGGTCATAGACGTACCAGCAGATCTTGCATTCCATGCGCGTGTCGGCGCCGATGCGGGCGGCGTCTCCCAGGTAGGACCCCTCGAAGTGGGCCGGGTCGCTCATGCCAAGGCATCCAGGATCTCGGCGAGGCGCTGGGCGCTGTCGGCGAGGTCCTCCGGGGCGGCGAGAACGGCGGCAGGGACATCCACAACCTCCAGCGTGTTCAGGATCATCCGGTCGTCGGAGTTGAAGTGCTGCACCCACCAGAGGTTGCGCAGCGCCGTGGCGCGCACGCGGCAGTTGCCATAGCCGCGGGAGAGGACGGTCACGGGCCCCTGCCCTAGGCTGGCCTCCAGGTAGGCGAGATCCTGCGGGGTCTGGGGGAGCAGGGTAAGGTTGACCACATGGGGCTCGTCGCCGGGGCGCCAGCGAGCGATTTGGTCGTTCAGCTCGGCCAGGACCGGCGGTGCATTGTGCACGCCCGGCGGGTGTCCTGCCGCCAGGTCCATCTCTGCTCCTGGCCCCGGCGAAGGCGCCGGCGCGGACCGCTTGCGGGACATCCGCCACCTCCAGGTGGTCCGCCAGGGGTTGATCTGCCATAGGGGTGGACAGGACGCGCCAGACGCCGGCGAGGCGGGTCTCCTGGACGCGCGCCGCGCCGGTTCCGGTCGCTACGGCGCTCACCTCGCCCTCGCCGAGGGCCTGGGTGAGCATATCGAGGTCCGACGGCGGCACGTCGATGAGGTCCAGGACCGTTGGCGGCGCCTCTGGGTCATAGCCCTCCAGTGCGGCTAGCAGGCGGCGCAGGACGCCAAGCCCCTGCTCCAAACCAGCGATTTCTTCCGGCTCCGGCAGCAGAGGGGCGTTGTAGGTCTCCATCCCCTTGGGCATGGGCAAATAGTCCAGGCCCGCCCCGTCGGTCTCGCCGGGTTGGCTGCCCGGGCCGGTGAAAGGGAAGGGGTCGAAGGTGGCGGTCATCGCGGTGTCCGGTTGGTGGGTAGTGGTTGCTTCCCAGCAGGAAGTGCGCCAGCTTCGCTTCGGCCTGAATTGGCTCGGTCTTTCAGTACCCTGCGGACGAGGTTGGCGGGCGGGCCTGCCGTGTGCTGCCGCTCGGTTGGCAAGAGTGTAGCCGCTAGTGGCAAGCAGGTATTCAGGGTCGGCAGGGGGCGGCTGGTCATGCCGCCAGCCTGTCCGCTCGAACCAAGTGGTCGGTGATGGCCAGCCTGGACGGCCCGTCCCGCGATAGCCCGCTGTTGAGCCGGGCCTCAGGGATGTTGGGTGCCGCGTTAAAGTGCGACAGAAATAGTAAGGATTGACTCAGATATATTAGTAAACGATAATATTTAAAAATATTATCGTTACCAGGAGCATTCACATGTTGAAACCAACTCTGATCACCGGGGCCATCGCCCTAACGCTTTTGGTCACTGGACCGCGAGCCGCAGAGGCCACGGTCTCCAGGGCCAACGACCTCGAACCGGCCATCAACGCCCAGGTCTCGGCATCGGGCTCGTTCCCGACACAGGAGATGGAAGACCAGTTCAACGCCTATTTGGCCTGGACCAAGGAACAAGGTCTGAGCCGTCTGGCGGCATACGAGCCTCGCACCGGGGCTGAGGACGTACTGCCGAACGAGGCCATGCGGGATGCCTTCGAGGGCTACCTCCGGTGGGCTGTCGAGACCGGCCGCGGCCGTTTCTACGCCTTCACGGTCAAGAACTTCGACTAGCCGCTGGATTCGCCCTAGCCTGGAGTCCCGGCAGGGCCGGATCGGGGAAGCCCGATCCGGCCCTTTCTGCTTTTCGGCAGTCCACTGCGGACGGGCATCGCCCTATTGATCCACTGCCTCGGGCGCGGTGGGGTGAACGCTTCGATGGATCAGGATGTTGAGCATCCGTAAAGTGGCGTTGATAGCGGCGAAGACCTGGTTTGTGTGGACACCGCGGGTCTTGAGCCCGCCGGCCCCTTCGTCCCAGGTGATGATGCACTCTGTCAGGGCATCTGTACGCCCGCCCTTGGGGATGCGGACCTCGAAGTCGACGAGCGCCGGCAGGGCGATGCCCGTCTTCTTCAGGACCTTTGCCAGGGCTGTGGTGAAGGCGTCGAAGCCGCCGTTGCCACTCCCCGCGGCGTTGAATTCCTCGTCCTGGATGCGGATGCGCAGGCTCGCGGTAGACGTAAGCCCCATGCTGCTGGTGAAGGTGCAGGCGAGCAGCTCGCAGTAGTCTTGGTCCCTGCTTTCCAAAACCTCGGCGATGATAAAGGGGAGGTCCTCGGTGGTAATGACCCGCTTGGAATCCCCCAACTCGACGATGCGCTGCAGAACCTTCCGCTGGTTCTCCGGTGACAAGGTGATGTCCAGCCGCTCCAGATTTTTGGCTAGGGACGCCTTGCCGGCGAGCTTGCCCAGGGCGTACTTGCGCCGCCGGGCAAAGCGCTCGGGACTCAGGCGCGTCTGATAGAGGGCCGCCTTCTTGTCCCCATCGGCATGGATTCCGGCGGTCTGGGTAAAGACATCGGCCCCGACCACTGGGGCATTGTCCGCGACCCGCTTGCCGGAGAAATAGGAGACCAACTCGCTGACCCGGGCCAGGTGGGTCTCGTCGATGCCCAGGGTCAGGCCGAGTTGGTCGCGCAGGTTGACCACCACCTCCGCCAGTGAGGCATTGCCGGCGCGCTCCCCAAGGCAGTTCACGGTGCAGTGCACCGTCGCGGCCCCGGCCTGGGCGGCCGCCATCACGTTGGCGGTTCCCAGGCCGTAGTCGTTGTGGGGATGGAAGTCGAAGGCGCAGTCAGGGTAGCGGGATCCCATGTCCGCAAAGGCGGCTCGGATTTGGTCCGGGGTCATGACACCCAGGGTGTCCGGGAGCATGAAGTCGCCCACGCCAAGGTCCATCAGGCGATCCATGAATCCGTAGACGTAGTCCGGGTTGTCCCGGTAGCCGTTGGACCAGTCCTCCAGATAGACGTTGACCGCCAGCCCTCGGCCGAGGGCCGTCTCGATGGCCTCGCGCACGTCGCGGGCGTGCTCGTCCAGGGTCTTGCCCAACTGGTAACGGCAGTGGCGCTCGCTGCCCTTGGCGAGCAGGTTGATGACCCGCCCGCCGGCCCGGCGGATCCAGTCCACGCTCTGGCCGTGGTCGATGAAACCCAGAACTTCCACCCGGTCGGCGAGCCCGACCCCTTCGGCCCAGTCGAGGATCTGGGAGACGGCGTCGAGCTCTCCCGCGGAGACCCGTGCCGAGGCCACCTCGATGCGGTCCACCCGTCACAGCCTCCAGCAGGACCTTGGCGATGCTGACCTTCTCCTCCGGGGCGAAGGAGACCCCCTGGGTTTGCTCCCCGTCGCGCAGGGTGGTGTCGAGGATGCGGACGTAACGCCCGGGGCTCAAGTCCATGACCACCTCAGCCGCCGGCCCGGTCCGCCAGCGTGGCGCGGATGTGCCCCTTGACCGCATCGACATCGGCGTTGAGCAGGGCGCAGCGGGTCGGCTTGTCCATCAGACCCTGGAGCGAGGGCGGCGGTGGGGCCTCCCGGCCGATGGCAGCGGTCACCGCCTCACTAAACTTGGCCGGGTGGGCTGTGGCCAGGCAGATGCACTCTGGCAGTGCGGCGGCCGCACGCACCCCGACTGCGGTGTGCGGGTCGAGGATGTACCCGGTTGCCGCATGGGTCTGGCGGATCTGCTCCAGGGTGCCAGCGTCGTCGACCGCCGCAGCGTCGAAGTCTTCCGTAACAGCTCGGTGCAGGGGTTCTCCCACGCTCAACTGTCCCGTGCGCTGCATGGTTTCGAGCAGGGTGCGCACGGCGGTCGGGTCCTCTCCGTGGAGGTAGTAGAGGTAGCGCTCGAAGTTGGAGGCGATCTGGATGTCCATGGCGGGGCTCAGGGTCGGGTGGACCTCGCCGGCCGCATAGACCCCGGTCTGGACGAAGCGCGTCAGGATGTCGTTGCGGTTTGTGGCGATGAGCAGCCGCTCAGTCGGCAGCCCCATGCGCTTGGCCAGGTAGCCGGCAAAGATATCGCCAAAGTTGCCCGTGGGGACCGCGAAGCTCAGGCGCCGGTCCGGGTCGCCGGCGCTCACCCGGCCCCATGCGTAGAAGTAGTAGACCGTCTGGGCCAGGATGCGGGCCCAGTTGATGGAGTTGACCGCGCCCAGGTGATACTCGTCCTTGAAGGCGAGGTCGTTAAACAGCGCCTTGACGATCCCCTGGGCGTCGTCGAAGGTCCCTCGTACGGCCGCGTTGTGGACATTGGCGTCCAGCACCGTGGTCATCTGCCGTTCCTGGATGGGGGAGACGCGCCCCTGGGGGTGGAGGATGAAAATCTCGATGCGCGCCTTGCCGCGGACCCCTGCGATGGCCGCTGAGCCGGTGTCGCCTGAGGTGGCCCCGACGATATTGATGCGGCCCCCGTCGCGTTCGAGCAGGTACTCGAATAGGTTGCCCAACAGTTGCAGGGCGACGTCTTTGAAGGCGGCGGTGGGGCCGTGGAAGAGCTCCAGTATCCGCGTGTCGCCGACCTCTACCACCGGGGTGACCTCCGGGTGGCTGAAGCTGGCGTAGGAGCGGCCGATGAGCCCGGCGAGGTCGTCTCGGGGTATGGCATTCCCCACGAAGGGGGCCATGACCTCTAGGGCCAGATCGGCGAAGGGCAGGCGCGACCAGGACGCAAGGGTGTCCCTATCGACTTCGGGGATGGTCGCCGGGACCAGCAGCCCGCCGTCGGTCCCGAGGCCCATCATCACGGCCCGGGCGAAGTCCACCGGGGCGACGCCCCCGCGGGTACTGACATAGTTCATGCGACTGCACCCCATGCGGCGAGGGACGCCGGGCTTGATCCCAATGCCCCCATCGGACAAAACGCCACACGCTAAGCCGATTCCATCCTCAGATCAAGGGCCCGCGTTGAATCCGCTAGGGCGACCCGCCTGGACAGGAGGGCAATAGCAAGGATTGAGAAAATTACCGCCAGCGGCTGGCTGATCAGTCGGTGCGCACGTTGACAGGGCTGCTGCGACGGCAACACAATGCCAGAGCCCTGGCTCTATACGGCCATGCGGCATAACGACGACAACAATGCCGAGGCGCCGACCGGGTGCTGGGGGGAAGGTGGTTGTCGGCGGTCGGTGGACCGCCGCTGCGGGAACCCCCGACGCAATACGTTGCCCTGATCCCGGCCGTCCCCCGCCAACCATCCAACTGGGAGCGACTCGTCCATGACACCTGAAAATCGCGCCGACTATTGGTCGGCGACGCTGCGCTTGCTTGTGACCTTGCTGGTCATCTGGTTCCTGGTCTCCTTCGGTTTCGGCATCCTGCTCGCCGAGCCCCTCAACGCCATCCCTCTGGGCGGCTTCAAGCTGGGCTTCTGGTTTGCCCAGCAGGGGTCGATTTACGTTTTCCTGTTGTTGATCGTGGTCTATGTCGTGCGCATGAACCAGATCGACCAGAAATACGACGTCCACGAAGACTAACCGGCGCCACCCAAGGGGACTATCGACATGGATCTGCAAACACTGACCTACATCGTGGTCGGCGCGACCTTCGCCGTCTACTTCGGTATCGCCATCTGGGCCAAAGCGGCCACGACGGGCGAGTTCTACATCGCCGGGCGCGGCGTGCACCCGGTGGCCAACGGCATGGCGACGGCCGCCGATTGGATGTCCGCCGCCTCTTTCATCTCCATGGCCGGCCTGATTGGCTTCTTGGGATACAAGGGTGGCATGTACCTGATGGGCTGGACCGGCGGCTACGTCCTGCTGGCCATGCTCCTGGCCCCTTATCTGCGTAAGTTCGGCAAGTTTACGGTTCCGGAATTCGTCGGCGACCGTTACTACTCCCAGACCGCCCGCGTGGTGGCGGTGATCTGCTTGCTCTTTATCTCCTTTACCTACGTCGCCGGCCAGATGCGTGGCGTCGGCATCGTCTTTTCCCGCTTCCTGGAGGTGGACATCATCACCGGCCTGGTCGTGGGCATGGGCATCGTCTTCGTCTATGCGGTGTTCGGCGGCATGAAGGGGATCACCTATACCCAGGTTGCCCAGTACGTCGTGCTGATCTTCGCCTATACGGTCCCAGCGGTCTTCATCGCCATTCAGCTCACCGGGAACCCGGTCCCGCAGATTGCCCTCGGCAGCCAGATGAACGACGGCAGCAACCTGTACCTGCTCCAGAAACTCGACCTGATCGTCACCGATCTGGGCTTCGGCTCCTACACCAATGCACTGGGCGGCACGGCCATGCTCGACATGTTCTGCATCACCATGGCGCTGATGGTCGGAACGGCCGGCCTGCCCCATGTCATCGTCCGGTTCTTCACGGTTCCGCGCGTCCATGATGCGCGCACCTCTGCCGGCTGGGCCCTGTTCTTCATCGCCATCCTCTACACCACGGCCCCCGCCGTTGGCGCCATGGCCCGCATGAACCTGATGAACACCGTCGGTGGTCCGGATCAGACCGGGACGCCGAGTATGCCACCATGCCGAACTGGTTCAAGACCTGGGAGAAGACCGGACTGCTCAAGTTCGACGACAAGAACCAGGACGGCAAGATCCAGTACTACAACGACAAGACCAAGAACGAGGCGATCTTGGCGCGCGGCCGACCGAGAAGGGCTGGAAGGGCAACGAGCTGACCGTGGACCGTGACATCATGGTGCTGGCCAACCCGGAGATTGCCGGCCTGCCCAACTGGGTCATCGCCCTGGTGGCCGCCGGCGGTATCGCTGCGGCATTGTCCACAGCGGCTGGACTGCTGCTCGTCATCTCGTCCAGTATCTCGCACGACCTGATGAAGAGCATCATGACCAAGAACCTGAGCGAACGCGGGGAACTACTCTCCGGGCGTATCGCCATCGCCGTCGCCATCCTCATCGCCGGTTACCTGGGCGCAAATCCGCCAGGCTTCGTGGCCCAGGTGGTGGCCTTTGCCTTTGGTTTGGCCGCGTCGTCGCTGTTCCCCATCATCTTGCTCGGCATCTTCAACAAGCGGATGAACAAGTGGGGCGCCATCGCCGGGATGCTCTCGGGACTGGTCTTCACCCTCGGGTACATCATCTACTTCAAGCGCGATGTCCTGCTCGGGATGCCCGCAGTTCCGTCGAGCGAGTGGCTGTTCGGGATCTCCCCGGAGGGAATCGGCACTATCGGTATGCTGCTGAACTTTGCCGTCGCTTGGGTGGTTTCGCGCATCACGCCGCCCCCGCCTGAGCACATCCAGCATCTGGTAGAAGACATCCGCGTGCCGCGCGGTGCCGGTGAGGCCGTCGCCCACTGAGGCGGCGCCTGATCGGGGCAGCCTGATCGGCACCTAGGCCCCGCCCCGGCGGGGCCTTTTTATTGGTCCAAGAGGTCCGGGGGAGCGACCTGGGCCGACACCCCTGGGGGAGCTGATGGACGTCGAGCTGATCGAGATCCGCGATTTTCTTGCGAACCACCCGCCCTTCGACCTGCTGCCGGTGCAGGCGCTTGACCGCCTCCCACGGAAGCTAGCGGTGCGCTACTTCCGTCGCGGGACACCTTTCCCCCCGGAGGGGTCCGCCAGCGAGCCCCAGCTCTACATCCTACGCCGCGGGGCCGTGGAGCTGCGTGACCCCGCAGGTGAGCTGCTCGGCAAGCTCGCCGAGGGCGATATCTGCCCGATGCGATGCCAGATCGAGGGGCAACCCACGGACTACACCGGCGTCACGGTGGAGGACACCCTGGTCTACGAGCTTCCCTGCGCCGAGCTCGCCGCCTTGCGCGAGGGCCACGAGGCCTTTGCGGAGCACTTCGATCATTCGGTCGCACAGCGGTTGCGCAAGGCGATCGATACCCTCAAGGAGGGTCCCGGGACTGGGGTGGGGCTTATGACTGTGCAGGTCGGGGACCTGATCGGTCGCAGCCTGGTCGCCACTACCCCGGATAGCAGCATCCGGGAGGCGGCGCGCATCATGACCGAGCACCGCGTGTCGTCCCTGGTCATCATGGACGGCGAGCGCCTGGCCGGGATGATCACCGACCGCGACCTGCGCAGCCGCTGTATCGTCGCCGGCCTGTCCGCAGACGAGCCGGTGTCGCGCATCATGACCGAGAACCTGCACACGACCTCCGTGGGAAGCCTGGGGTTCCAGGCCCTGATCGCCATGACACGCCTCAACGTCCACCACCTCCCGGTCGTGGAGGCCGGGCGGGTGGTAGGGGTGGTCTCTACCTCCGACTTCGTCCGTGTGCAAAGCGCAAACTCTGTCTACCTGGTTGGTGACATCCACAAGGCCCGCTCCCCGGATGTCCTGGTGCAGATCAGCGCTAAGGTTCCCGAGCTCCAGGTGCAACTGGTCACCAGCGGCGCGACCGCGGACCAGGTCGGACAAGCGGTGAGCGCCGTTACTGACGCGCTGACCAGCCGCTTCCTGGACCTGGCGGAGGCTGAGCTTGGTCCCCCGCCCGTCCCCTACGCCTGGTTGGCCGGCGGCTCCCAGGCCAGGCGCGAGCAGTCGTCGCACTCCGACCAGGACAACGCGCTGCTCATCGCCGACCACATGAAGCCGGACGATGACGCCTGGTTTGGGGCCCTGGCCCAGTACGTCAACGACGGGTTGAACGCCTGCGGTTACGTCTACTGCCCTGGGGAGGTGATGGCCTCCAACCCAAAGTGGCGCCAGCCGTTGCGGATTTGGCGCAAGTACTTCACCAACTGGATCGAGCGACCGGAGCCCATGGCTCTGATGCTCGCCAGTGTGTTCTTCGATCTGCGCGCCGTGCGCGACCCCGAGGGAATGTTCGGGGAGCTCCAGGAACACGTCCTTGACCACAGCCGTGCCAACCGCATCTTCATCGCCTACATGGCGGCCAATGCCCTCAGGCACCGCCCGCCGCTGGGATTCTTTCGCAACTTCGTTCTCATCCATGGCGGGGAGCACGACCATACATTCGACCTCAAGCACCGAGGCACGGTCCCGGTGATCGATATGGCCAGGGTCCATGCACTGGCAGCCGGGCTCCCGGCGGTCAATACCCTGGAACGTATCGAGGCGGCAGCTGCGCGCGGGAGCCTGAGTCGTGAGGGCGCCGCTAACCTGACTGACGCCATGGAGCTGATTGGAACACTGCGCATCCGCCACCAGGGACAACAACTGCGCCGCGGTGAGCCGGCAGACAACTTTCTGTCCCCGGATGACCTCTCGCCCCTTGAGCGCGGCCACCTGCGCGACGCCTTCGTGCTCATCAACGGCATGCAGGAGTTCCTGGGGCAAAGGTATCAGGCGGGGCGCTTCGCCTGACGATGCTTGGTCCTTGGCTCCTCGACTGGCGTCGCCGCAGGCTCCTGCGGAAGGCCCCGCCGGGTCCGCTGCGCGACTACCTGTCTCGGCCGTTTCCAAAGCCCGGTACCGAATGGCGCTCGGTGGACTACCTCGCCCTGGATCTTGAGACCACGGGGCTCGACCAGCGCAAGGACGCCATCCTGAGTGTGGGCCATGTCAGCCTGGGCGGCGGGCGCATCGATCTGGCCAGCGCGCAGCACCGGGTGGTGCGTATTGTCGGCGATGTCCCGGCGGCCAGCGCTGTTATCCACCAGATCACCGACGACCAGGCGGCCCTGGGGGAGGATCTGCCGGTGGTGCTGGCCGACCTGCTGAGGGCCCTGGCCGGCAAGGTCCTCATCGCTCATCACGCCCGAGTGGAGACCGGGTTCATCGGCTCGGCTTGCCGGCAGGTCTATGGCGTCGGCATCATTGTTCCGGTGGTAGACACCCAGGTCCTGGCCCAACGCCAGCTCGAGCGGCGGCAGATCGCCTACAAGGGGTCGGACTTGCGCCTGCATGCCCTGGGGGAGCGCTACAACCTGCCGCGCTACTCCGCCCACAATGCCTTGTATGACGCCTTGGCAGCGGCGGAGCTGTTTCTAGCCCAGGCCGGGCACCTGGGCGACGGGCGAAGCCTGCGGCTGAGGGAGCTGCTCGCCTGACCCGCGGGGGCGGATGCCCCCCGCCCGTGGACGGGCCAGTGCCTTTGGGGGCAGGACGCCCGTGAGCGATTGTTGCCAGTCCCAGGTTGGTAGCGGATGGCCCAGGGACGGACTAGTATTGGGCGCTGTTTCGCGTGGCATCCAAGACCCCAGGCGACCGCCGCTAACGGCGGCGCGGAAAACATCACCAAAGAGGAATACAAGCCATGTCAGATCACAAGGTCTACCCGGTCCCGGCGGCTATCGCGGCCAAGGCCCACATAACTCAGGACCAATACGCCACCCTATACGCCCGCTCCGTGGAGGATCCGGAGGGGTTCTGGGCAGAGCAGGCCGAGCGCTTCGTGACCTGGTCTAAGCCTTGGGACCAGGTCTTGGACTACAGCTTCGCGGCCGAGGATATGCACATTGCCTGGTTCAAGGGCGGCCAGCTCAACGTCTCCTACAACTGCCTGGATCGGCACCTGGAGACCCGGGGCGACCAGGTCGCCATCATCTGGGAGTCGGACAACCCTGAAGTGGATCGCAAGATCACCTACCGCGAGTTGCACCGCGAGGTCTGCAAGCTCGCCAATGTCCTCAAGGCTCGCGGCGTGAAGAAGGGCGATCGGGTGTGCATCTACATGCCCATGATCCCCGAGGCGGCGGTGGCCATGCTGGCCTGTACCCGCATCGGGGCGGTGCACTCCATCGTCTTTGGGGGCTTCTCCCCGGACTCGCTCCGTGACCGCATCCTGGACTCCGACTGCCGCGTGGTCATTACCTCCGACGAGAGCGTGCGCGGCGGGCGCCAGGTCCCCCTCAAGAAGAACGCCGACAAGGCGTTGGAGGAGTGCCCGAACGTCAGTACCGTTTTGGTGGTGCGCCGCACCGGCGGTAACGTGGTCTGGAATGCCGCACGTGACGTCTGGTACGACGAGGCCATGGCGGGTGTTTCTGAGACCTGTGAGCCCGAGCCGATGGACGCCGAGGCCCCGCTGTTCATCCTCTATACGTCGGGCTCTACCGGCAAGCCCAAGGGCGCCTTGCACACCACCGGCGGTTACCTTGTCTTCGCCGCCATGACCCACAAGTACACCTTCGACTACCAGGAGGGCGAGGTCTATTGGTGCACCGCCGACGTCGGTTGGGTCACGGGGCACACCTACATCGTCTATGGCCCCTTGGCCAATGGTGCCATCTCGGTCATGTTCGAGGGCATCCCCAACTACCCGGACATGTCGCGGTTTTGGCAGGTTATCGACAAGCACAAGGTGTCGATCTTCTACACTGCTCCCACCGCCATCCGTTCCTTGATGCGGGCCGGCGAGGAGCCGGTCAGGAAGACTTCCCGCAAGTCCCTGCGTATCCTGGGCTCGGTGGGCGAGCCCATCAACCCGGAGGCCTGGGAGTGGTACTACCGGGTGGTTGGCGACGAGCGCTGCCCCATCGTCGATACCTGGTGGCAGACCGAGACTGGAGGGCATCTCATCACCCCCCTGCCGGGCGCTACCCCATTGAAGCCAGGTTCCGCGACCAAACCCTTCTTCGGCGTGGTTCCGGCCCTGGTTGACGCCGGAAATGGCTCCCTAATCGAGGGGGAGGGCGAGGGCGCCTTGGTCATCACGCGGCCCTGGCCAGCCCAGATGCGGACCGTCTACGGCGACCACCAGCGCTACATCGACACCTACTTCAAGCAGTACCCGGGCTCCTACTTCACCGGTGACGGTGCCCGGCGCGACGCCGACGGCGACTATTGGATTACCGGGCGCATCGACGACGTGCTGAACGTCTCCGGCCATCGCCTGGGGACTGCCGAGATCGAATCTGCCCTGGTGCTCCATCCCCATGTGGCGGAGGCGGCGGTTGTCGGCTATCCGCATGACATCAAGGGTCAGGGCATCTATGCCTATGTCACGCCGATGGCCGGCGTGGAGCCCACGGACGCCCTCAAGAAGGAGCTGGTTGCTATGGTGCGCGGGCGAGATCGGGCCCATCGCCATCGTGGACATCATTCAGTGGGCCCCGAGCCTGCCGAAGACCCGCTCGGGCAAGATCATGCGCCGCATCCTGCGCAAGATCGCAGCCAACGAGATTGACTTCGTTGGGCGATACCTCGACTCTGGCCGATCCAACGGTGGTCAACGAGCTGATCGAGAATCGGGCGAACCGCTGATGCTGCAAGCGGTCGCTTGAGGCGGCACGCCCCGTCCGCGCCGGGGTGTGCCTGCTGTCGTAAGGGATGTATGTCATTGGTTTCGATTTTTTCAGGGGTTCTGTTAATTGGGTCAAGATCTGAGAGTAGGCGTCTTTGTCGATGCAGAGAACGTGCGGTACAACGGCGGCTACCAGATGCGCTACGACGTACTGCGGCGTTTCGCCGGCCGCCAGGGTGGTACGCTTCAGCGTCTCAACACCTATCAAGCCTTCGATGTCGATCGCGCTAAGGAGGACTCGGAATACGCCAAGAAATCCCGTGCCTACCAGCAGATGGTCCGCGACTTCGGGTGGAAGATCTTCGTGAAGCCGGTGCGTCGTTACACGGATGAGTCCGGCAACGTGACCACCAAGGCCAACGCGGATCTGGATATGGCGGTTGAGGCCATGCTCCAGGCCGACAAGCTCGACCAGGTCTTGTTGGTAACCGGGGACGGCGATTTCATCCAGGTCGTCACCGCGTTGCAGAACAAGGGTTGCCGGGTGGAGTTGATCGGCTTTCGCAATGTCTCTCGCCAGCTGCAGCAGGAGGTCGATGCCTTTTATTCCGGCTTTCTGATCCCTGACCTCCTGCCGGTCTTCTACGAGCAGCGGAACGAGTGGGGCGCTCCGGGGTCCTGTGTGCGCGGTGTTTGTACCAAGTGGCTCCCAGACAAGGGATACGGGTTTTTGCGGTTCATCAGGCGGATTTCGCCTGACCTCTGGATTACGGACCCGCGCGACGAGGGCTCGCCCTATGCAAGCGTCTTCTGTCATGTCAACGAGCTTGCCGACGAGGTCACCGAGGACCAGCTCATGAACCGGGAGACCATCCTGGAATTCTACGTCCACGAGAGCGAGCAGAAGGACAACGGCCTGGTGGCCAATAACGTGCGTCTTGCCTTCAATGTTAATCGTTGATGTGCAATAGTGTCAGCCTCGACGCGAGCTTAGGGGCACTCCCATGGCGACCAATCAGAGTGACATTGAGGCCGTCCGGCCTGGCGGGACGCCTGGTGCGGGACCGCCTGATCTCTGAGACCCAGGCCCAGACCGCCTCCGTCGAGTCTGCCATGCGCCGACAACCCTTCGTCCAGTATCTGGTGGAACAAAAGATACTGGACAGCCGCCGTATTGCGATCGCGGCGTCGCACGAGTTCGGTGTCCCTTTGATGGACCTCAATGCTATCGATCTGACCGATCTACCCCACAATCTGGTGGATGAGAAGCTGATCCGAAAGCACCGAGCACTGCCGATCTACCGGCGTGGCACGCGCCTGTTTCTGGCGCTTTCCGACCCGACGAACGGTCAAGCCTTGGAGGACGTGCGTTTTAATACCGGGTTGACCACGGAGGTCGTGCTGGTTGAGGAGGACAAGCTGACTGCGGCGATGGCGCAGGTTATCGAGGCCCAAGACACCACCATGACGGGGCTCATGGACACGGATTTGGACCACCTCGATGTCGCTGAGGAGGAAGAAGACAAGAAGGACGACAAAGATCTCAACGTCGATGAGGCGCCCATTGTTCGTTACGTCAACAAGATCCTGGTGGATGCGATCTCAGGCGGAGCCTCCGACATCCATGTCGAGCCCTACGAGAAAACCTTCCGCGTCCGCTACCGTCAGGATGGGATGCTGCGCGAGGTGGCCTTCCCGCCGGTCAACATCGCCGCGCGTCTGGTGGCCCGCCTCAAGGTCATGTCGCGTATGAACATCGCCGAGCGCCGCGTGCCCCAGGACGGACGCATCAAACTCAAGCTCAGCCGCTCCCGCGATATCGACTTCCGCGTAAATACCTTGCCCACCCTCTACGGTGAGAAAGTGGTGCTGCGTATCCTGGACTCGTCGGCGGCGCAGGTCGGCATCGAGAGCCTGGGGTTTGAAATAGAGCAGCGCGAGGCCTTCATGCGGGCCATCGCGAGGCCCTATGGGATGATCCTGGTCACGGGACCGACAGGCTCGGGCAAGACGGTCTCGCTCTACTCGGCGCTGAATATTCTAAACAAGCCGGACGTGAATATCTCCACCGTTGAGGACCCGGTGGAGATCCAGGTCTCCGGGATCAATCAGGTCAACATGAATCCCAAGACCGGGCTGACCTTCGCCGCGGCCCTGCGATCCTTCCTGCGGCAGGACCCGGACATCATTATGGTCGGCGAGATCCGCGACCTCGAGACCGCCGAGATCGCCGTCAAGGCGGCGCAAACGGGCCACTTGGTCCTCTCAACCCTGCATACCAACGATGCGCCCCAGACCCTCACCCGGCTGGCGAACATGGGGGTGGCACCCTTCAACATCGCTTCGTCTGTCCTGCTGATCATGGCCCAGCGTCTGACCCGGAAGCTGTGCGTCCATTGCCGCGAGACTCGAAGACCTGCCCCGGGAGGCCCTGATCGAAGAGGGATTCACCCACGAGGAGATCGATGAGGGCCTGACCATCTACCGGGCGGTGGGCTGCGACCGCTGCACGAACGGGTACAAGGGCCGTATCGGCATCTTCCAGGTGATGGGTGTCTCCGACGCCATCGGGCGCCTGATCATGGAGGGCGGCAACGCCATCCAGTTGGCCGATCAAGCGCGCAGGGAGGGGGTGGCGGATCTACGGGCCTCCGGGCTGCGCAAGGTCAAGGCCGGAATCATCTCCCTTGAGGAAGTCAACCGAGTCACGAAGGATTAACTATGGCCATCGCCGCGACCCAACAATCCAAGGCACCACGCAAGCCGGTACCCAAGGCCGAAAAATCCCACGTCTTTGCCTGGGAGGGCATGGATCGCCGCGGCGCTCGGATCAAGGGCGAGACGCGGGCACCCAATCTGACAGTGGTGCGGGCCGAGCTACGCCGACAAGGTGTGAATCCGACCAAGGTCAAGAAGAAAGCTGACCCGCTGTTCAGCGGGAAAAGGAAGATCAAGACCGCGGACATCGCCATCTTCAGTCGCCAGCTCGCCACCATGATGGCCGCGGGCGTGCCCCTGGTCCAATCCTTCGACATCGTCGGGCGCGGTCACGACAACCCCTCGATGCAGGACCTGATCCTCTCGATGAAGACCGATATCGAGAGCGGTACCGCCATGGCGGAGGCCCTGTCCAAGCACCCGCTCTATTTCGACGACCTGTTCTGCAGCCTGGTCGCCGCTGGCGAGCAGGCGGGCGTACTCGATATCCTGCTCGACAAGATCGCAACCTACAAGGAGAAGACCGAGTCCATCAAGGGCAAGGTCAAGAAGGCGATGTTCTATCCCACGGCGGTCATTGGCGTTGCCATCATCGTGACCGTCGTCATCATGCTGTTCGTCATACCCCAGTTCAAGGCGCTCTTCACCAGCTTCGGGGCGGACCTTCCGGCCTTCACCCTCTTGGTGATTTCGATGTCCGACTTCTTGACCGATTACTGGTGGGCCCTCGGATTCGGCATCGCGGCTTTCGCCTACTTCATCAAGAACCTGTTCCAACGCTCCGCGGCGTTCCGCCGCATCGTGGATCAGGTTGTGCTCAAGATCCCGGTCATCGGCAACATCCTGAACAAGGCCGCCCTGGCTCGATTTGCGCGGACCCTTTCGACCATGTTTGCTGCCGGGGTACCCCTGGTGGAGGCCCTGCAGTCTGTCGCCGGAGCGACCGGCAACGTGGTCTATTCCGACGCCGTCAACCGCATGCGCGAGCAGGTCGCCACGGGTCAGGCGCTCCAGCTCGCTATGCGCCAGCAGGACCTGTTTCCGCACATGGTGATCCAGATGACCGCCATCGGCGAGGAGTCCGGCGCCCTGGACGAGATGCTGGGAAAGGTCGCGGACTTCTACGAAGAGGAGGTCGACAACGCCGTCGACAGCCTGAGTAGTCTGCTCGAGCCACTGATCATGGTGGTCATCGGCGGCCTGGTCGGCAGCCTTGTCATCGCCATGTACCTGCCTATCTTCAAACTCGCCGCTGTGGTCTGAGGACCGTCGACCCCGCGCTCTCAGTACGGCGGCCCTATGCCCTGGATCGATCTGCTCCTACACGAGCCGGTGCTGTACTACACGGGGACCCTGCTGCTGGGTCTGGTGGTTGGCAGCTTTCTCAACGTGGTCGTCCACCGCTTGCCCAGGATAATGACCGAGGCATGGCAGCGGGAGTGCGCGGACGTCAACGGCGATGCGTCTGTCCAGGATGAGACGCCCCGCTTGACACTTTCCTCCCCCGGTTCCCGTTGCCCGCACTGCGGCCACGCGATCACGCCCCTGGAGAACATCCCGATCCTGAGTTACCTCGTCCTGCGTGGGCGATGTTCCGCTTGCGGGGGACGCATCGGTCTTCGATACCCCGTAACGGAGGCCATCACCGCCCTCCTGTCTATCGCCGTCGTCTGGCGCTTCGGCCCGGGCTGGGAGGCCGCCGCGGCCCTGGTCTTGACCTGGGGGCTGGTGGCTCTGGCCAGCATTGACCTGGAAACCCAACTGCTCCCCGACGCCATCACCCTGCCGCTCCTTTGGTTGGGGCTGTTGCTGAGCCTCGGTGGACTCTTCACCGACCCGCAGTCCGCCATCGTCGGCGCGGTGGCCGGGTACCTCAGTCTCTGGGTCGTCTTCCACCTGTTCCGTCTGGCCACTGGGAAGGAGGGCATGGGCTACGGGGATTTCAAGCTGCTGGCCCTGTTCGGGGCCTGGCTCGGCTGGCAGTACCTGCCGCAGATTGTGTTGGGCTCTGCCGTGGTCGGGGCCTTGGTCGGCTTGGCCCTGATTGCGAGCGGGCGTCAGAGGCGCGACATCCCCATCCCCTTTGGCCCCTATCTGGCGGCGGCGGGCTGGATTGCGCTCATGTGGGGGGATGTGATCAATCGAGCCTACGCGGAGTGGGCTCGTCTCGGCTGAGGGCGGGGTGTTTCGCGTTGCGCTCACCGGCGGGATCGGCAGCGGCAAATCCACGGTGGCAAACCTGTTTGCCGCCTTGGGGGTCCCGGTTATCGACGCGGACGCCGTCGCTCATGCCTTGACCGCGCCCGGACAACCGGCGGTCGTAGAAATCGGGCGTACCTTCGGGGCTGGTCTGGTCGATGCCGCCGGAGCCCTGGACCGTGCTGTCCTACGGCGTATCGTCTTTGGGGACCCGATGCAGCGCGAACGGCTGGAGGGATTGCTCCACCCCCGCATCCGCGAACGGATGCAGGCCGACGTCGCGGCCGCTTCGGGGCCCTACGCACTCTTGGTAATTCCGCTTCTATTCGAAACCGGTCAGACCGACCCGGCGGATCGCGTCCTGGTGGTGGATCTGCCCGAGGCGGAACAGGTCCGGCGGGTGCGGTTGCGTAGCGGCCTTCCGGATGCGGAGATTCTGCGCATCCTGCGCGCCCAGGTGCCGCGCGCCGTTCGCCTCGCCGGGGCGGACGATGTCATCGACAACTCCGGCTCGCCGGAGGCCCTGGGCCCGGCCGTCGAGGCCCTGCATCGGTCTTACCTGAACATGGCCAAGGCCGCCTTACCCGGCCCCGGCTCGACGATCCCTACTCGACGTTGACCTCGCCCGACGCGCCGCGTTTGGGCAATTCGTAGGGGAACCTGACGTGTCCGAAGCGGACCGCCAGAATCCCCAAGGCGATGATCAGGATGCCGGTGGCCGTTGCGATGATGTCCCAAGGCCCGAGATTCTTCATGTCGAGGATCAGGTGCCGGGCCAGCGCCACCATGGCGATGTAGAGCGGCATACGGATGGGCAGGGCGCCGGACTCCAGATAGACCCCGACCATCGCCAGCACTTCCAGGTAAATGAAGAGCAGGAGGAGGTCGGCAAGGGTCACCTCCTGTGCGCCAATCATCTTGGCCAGCTCCTGGCCCGCCGCGACTAGGGTTGCCAGTGAGATGATGACGAGCCCGACAATCTCCAGGGCAGCGAGGGCGGACCGGCTGGTCGCAACGACACGGGCGTTGGGCGGCTGTGTGGACATGTCGGGATCATAGCGAACCCCGGCGAGCGGAGGAAGGGGATACCTGTGCTTCGGGCAGCGCCCGCGGTTGCCCGCTGCGGGTCGCTGCCGAACTTGGAGGTAGGGGACCCGGTGCTCCTCCTCCGCTATGATTCAGCCCCCGGCGACGTACGTCCGATCCGCACTCCCCGCGTAGGGGCCAAGTGACCCATGCTAGCGCCTGTCGACACATCGGATCTCGTTAAAGCGCAGCTCCTGACGCGGCTGCATGAGACTGTCCCCCAGATGCCCCTGTCGCTCCAGCAGGGATTCGCCTCCCTGACGCTGGAATTGCCCCACCTCCCCGGGGTGGCCCCAGACCTGCCTGTCCCGCACTTCCTGTTCTCCCAGGCCCACCGCGAGGAGCTTCGTGCAGGCTACGGCATCGCCGCCCAGTGGCGAGCGGCGGGGCCAGACCGACTGCGCCGCCTGCGGGTTGAAGCCCTAAGGCTCAGGGGGCATTGGCACCAGTACGACCCGGACGAGACCGGAATGGAGGGGTTCGTCCTGCTCGGTTTCGCGGCGGCTCCGGGTGCGCTGGGACCAGTCCGTGGGGGCCCCGTGCCTGGTGGTTTCCCCGATGCCATGCTTTGGCTCCCGGAGCTTGCTGTCCGGCACCGGGGGGGCCAGGCCGCCCTGGTTCTGACGACGCCATTACCCGCGGAAGCCGGCGAGGTCGTCGAACGTTGGTCGGCCTGGCTCGACCGTCTGGTGCCAAGACTCTGCTCCCGTTCCCTCGGTCCGCTCACCCCGGCCCCTCTGGAGCGCCGCTGGGCTCAGCCGGACCGACAGGGTTGGGACTTGCGGGTGGGTGCGGCCCTGGACGCGATCGCCCGCGGGCACCTGGACAAGGTGGTTTTGGCGCGCCGCCTGTGCGTCCAGGGCCGCCGCCCGTTCGACCTGGATCGCCTGGTAGCGGCTCTCGCCTATCTGTTCCCGTCCTGCCAGGTGGTCAAGCTGCAGTGCGACCAGCAGTGCCTGGTTGCCGCCACGCCCGAGCGGTTGCTGGCCCAGCGGGGCAACCTAGTCGAGGTAGATGCCATCGCCGGGACTGCCCCGCGTGCCGCCGGAAGCGCCCCGGACGCGGCCCTCGGCGAGTCCCTGCGCAGCTCGCCGAAGGAGCTGCACGAGCACGCACTGGTGACGGAGGCGCTGCGCTCCGCCCTCGCACCCCACAGTCGATGCATGGAGATTCCGGTCCAGCCCCGGTTGCTGCACCTGAACAACGTCCAGCACCTATGGACACCGATTCGCGCCGAGCTGGCCCCCGGCTTGGATGCGGTGGCACTGGCCGACCTGCTGCACCCGACACCTGCCACCAATGGTCAGCCGGGCGCCGCTGCACGGGCCTGGCTGCGCGAGGCCGAAGGTCAGGGGCGCGGCTGGTACACCGGGGCCGCGGGCTGCCTCGACCCGGACCTCAGCGGCGAGCTCTGGGTCCTCCTGCGCTGCGCCGAGATCGACGGCGACACCGCGCTGCTGCATGCTGGGGCCGGCATCGTCTCCGGCTCCGACCCCGAGAGCGAGTGGAGGGAGACGGAGGACAAGCTCGCCGCCATGCTCACCGCCCTGCAGTTCGCCTGATGCCGGCGTTGCCCCACGACCCCGACCAGCACCCGCTGGAAGACAGGGCCTGCCGCAGCCTGCACTGGTCTCTGGCCCTGCTCGCGGGGCTAGTCGACGGAGGGCTTGGGCACTTGGTCCTATCCCCCGGGTCGCGATCCACCCCCTTGGTCCTGGCGGCCCAGCGCCTGCCAGGTATTGATCTCACCCCGATCCTGGACGAGCGCAGCGCCGCCTTCTTTGCTCTGGGTCTGGCGCGGGCCTCGCGCCGGCCGGTGGCGCTCCTGTGCACGTCCGGCAGCGCTGCGGGGCACTGGCTCCCAGCGGTCATCGAGGCCGCCGAGTCGGGCGTCCCCCTGGTCCTGCTCACCGCCGACCGCCCGCCCCAACTCCGCGGCTGGGGGGCCAACCAGACCATCGACCAGACCCGCCTGTTCGGCTCCTTCGTCCGGGAGTTCCACGACCCGGGGCTGCCGCAGCGCGGTGCGACTGCACTCAAGGCCATGCGCGCCCTGGGTCGCCGGGCGGCGGCCGTGGCCTCCAATCCGCACCCCGGCCCTGTCCATATCAATCTCCCCTTCCCGGAGCCGCTGGTCCCGCGGGAAGGATGCGCAGAAGTCCCCGAGCACCTGCCTGGGCTTAGGGCATCTGGGCCGGCGCCAGGGCGACGTCAGGTCCTGGACCTTGTCCCGGGGTCCCTGGCGCCGTTGCTGCGGGGGCGGGGGCTCATCTGCTGCGGTCCGGGCGATCTGGGCCCCTGTGCCCCCGACCTGTGGCAGTGTGCCCAGGCACTGCGCCTTCCAGTCCTGACCGACCCATTGTCGGGCCTGCGTTTTGGCGGAGACGGCCCTGGGCGCATCGCCCGTTACGACTCCCTGCTGCGCAATGCGGCCGCAGCCGCAGCCCTGCGTCCGGACTGGGTCCTGCGGCTAGGTGCGGCCCCGGTCTCACGGACGCTGGTGGAGTGGCTTGCCGGGGTTCCGGCCCTACTGGTGGACCCCGCGGGCCGGTGGGCCGACCCGACGCACGATGGTATTGCCAACTTAGAGGCCGACCCTGGTGCCTTCTGTCGCTGGCTGGCCAGGTCGGGACTGGTGGAGCCGGACTCGGGCTGGATGGCCGCCTGGGAGACAGTCGAGGGTCAGGTCGCGGCTCTTGCCAGGGACCATCTGACCCAGTCCCCTTGGTGCGAGGCCCACTTGATCTGCGACCTCGTTTCGGCCTTGCCGGCAGGCGAGGGTCTCTTTTGCGCCAACTCCCTGCCCATCCGGCAGCTCGAGACCTGGTCCGGGACCCGGTCCGCGCCGCTGGCGGTGTTCGGCAACCGCGGGGCGAGCGGGATCGATGGTCAGGCCTCGACCCTCGCGGGGATCAACGCCGCGGGGGTCCCGACCCTGGGGCTGCTGGGGGATCTGAGTCTGGCCCACGACCTGAGCGGCCTGCTCCTGGCCGGTCGGCTCCAACGCCCCATTGTGGTCATCAACAATGGCGGGGGCCGGATCTTCGACTACCTACCCCAGCACGGACTCCCTGGCTTCGACGCCCTCTGGCGTACCCCTTTGGACCTGGATATCGCCGACCTGGCCCGCCCGTTCGGGCTGAGCCATCGTCGCGTGAGCGACGGGGATGCGTTCGATCAGGCCCTGGCGGAGGCCCTGACCGCGTCCGGCCCGCAACTGATCGAAGTCATGATCGACGCCGAGGAGAGCCGCGCCGTGCATTTGGGATTTTGGCAGCGTATCGCCCAGGCTCACCTGCTGCCCGGTTGACCCCGATGCCAGGGCGGTGAGACGCGACCCTTCTTCAGGACCGGATCGATCCCAGCGCTTGCAATGCCAGGCGAACTATCGGCCGGCCTGCCTTAGCTGCTCATCGGCAAGCGGCGCATCGGCCCTTTCCTTCTCGATGCGGATCCACTCGCGCACGGCGATGTCGCGGGTCGGGCCGCTGGTGCGCCCCAGGGACTGGACCAGGGACAGCACCTCCGATTGGTCCCCATAGCGGACATAGACCTCGAGGGCGTCGCGCTGCACAAAGGGGTCGGCGTCGCCCGTCGCCATGCCGCGGACCTGCCCCAGCACCGTCGGGTCCTCGCTCGCGGTGCCATCCCGCAGGGCCTCCAGGGCCGCGCTGCGTACCTCCGTGCTCGTGGAGCCGAGGGCCGGGGCGAGCACGTCGAGGCGCTCGGCGTCCTGGAACTGTCCCAAGACACGCAGGGAATCGGCATAGGCCCTGTAGGCATCCTGCGGTCCATCGTCCAGCGCCGCGGCGTCTTCGCCCTCCGCGGCTCGGCGCGCCTGCTCCTTCTCGGCGGCCTCTTGTGCCGCTCCGGCTGCAGCCGCCGCCTCACGCGCCTGGCGCAGGGCGTACTGGAGCGGGTCCTCGCGCTGGGCCATCAGCTCGTTGGCGATGCGGATGGCCTCCTCCAGGCTGTGCTCGCCCCGATCCGCTGCCTGACGGGTATTGCCGTCGTCTGACGCAGTCGCAGTTGCGGCCGACTCGGTCTCCCCGTCACCGGATGCTGTCGGTGTTGCCGACCCATCGGACGACAGGATGACCAGCCTGTCAGGCTGGTTCGTCTCCGGATTCATTGCCAGGGCATAGCGGAAGCCGCGCAGCAGCTTCGCAAGCCCGTCGCGCCACGGCACCGCTTCCAGGTCGATGGTCACGGGGCGCTGCAGCGGTCGGAGCTCTCGATCAGGGCGAATCCCGCTTGCGCCTGCAATTGATCGAGCACGTCTCTGAGCGGCACATGCTTGGCAATGACAGTGACTGTTTCGCCCTCGGCCTCGACCCTGAGCGGCGCGCGTCCTCTGCGGCGGCGGGCCCGGCCGACGATGTCCATAGGGCGGCGGCGAATGCTGTCGCCACAGAGATGATTGGTTCTCACGACTGAGTCCTCGTTGATGCCTTTTTGAGTTGCGCGTTGCAGGGACCGCAGGGTCGACCCGTCGCCCGGTCCACCACAGGGCCGCGCAGGTGCCGCATGCACGACGAGAACCGATTCGGCACGCCGCCTGGGGCGGCGTGCCGAAGCGCTTATGCTTGGCTCGGCAACCTTGTCGGGAGGCGGCTGCCCAGCGGCGTTGTTAATAGACGACGACCGTGTAGGCCAGGTTGGCATTGGCACCGGTCGTGTCTCGGGTATCGACGAAGATCGAGCTTGGGTCGCCGGTCCTCTGAACACAGCCGATCTGGCCGATGGCACCGTGCACCGCGCCCGTACCCAGGGAGCAGGTCCATGGCCGGCCGGAGATGTCGGTTCCGACCGGGGTGAAGTCGACCTCGTAGCTGTCCGTGAAGCCGGGGATCAACTGCGTCTCCGTCGTCGCTGCGTTGCAGCGGTAGCAGCTGGCCACAGTGCCGTCCGGGTTGATCCGCGCCCAGGCCTTGACGAGACCGTCACCGTCGAATAGGTTGGTCAGGTTGCCGGTCGAGCCCGACAGAACGATCGCGTTCCAGGCTGTTCGTGCTGTGGCCGATATTGAGGGTTCCCGATGTCGCCGAGCTACCCAGGTAGGCCTGCCCGTTTCCGAGGAGCCGGACGCCTATCCTACCCGCCCCGTCCTCGATGTAGAGTCTCGCCCGATAGGCCTGGAGTGACAGCATCTCCCCGAGCCGAGCATCAGGGTTCCGGTCGAAGCGTCCATCTGCATGACAGGGTCGGTCGGGTTTAGGGCAAAGGGATCGATAACGATTAGATCCGTGTCCTCGTTCGTCTCGGAAGCGCCACCGCGACCGATCCGAACCACGTTCACACCTGACGCGCCATCTGCCTCAAATACGAGTGCCCCGAGCATCCGCCGTGGTCCGAATCGCCAGTCTGCCTCCGACGGTGGTTTTTCCCAAGGGTGATGTCGGGGTATATGTCCTGTTGCTTGACCTGGTAGTTCTTGATGTCCGCCGACGTGATGGAGTTGTTGGCGATATCGATGGAGTCGACGCAGCCAGCGGTACGCAGACCACGTCGTCCGCGGTGACCGCAAGGGCGCCGGTCGACAGCGCGGCGAGGGCGAGCCCTGGCAGGCCGAGTAGGAGTAGGTGTCCGAAGGTTGGGCTGTGGCATGGTTTCTCACGATGGCTGGGGCATGACCCGGAACGGGCGGCACCTCTGCACCGCCGCTGCGGCCGATACTGACGACGCAGCCCGCAGGTGACCGACCGGAACTTATCGGCAATCTTGTGATCGCCGTCACAATACTAGACCAAAATCGTGCGTTTTACCTCGCCAAAAATCGCTGCCAAGGGGGCGGCGAGGGCCTGGAGAATCCGGCCTATTGCAAGATGGTCGGCAGGTTGCCGCGCGACCTGTGCCGGCGCGGTTCGCCCAAAGCCGTTCGGTGTACCGGTTCTTTGTCCGCACTGCGCGCAAGGGTTGTCCCGGGGTACCTCTGGTATGATCGCCGCCCGATCCGCTGGGTCAGAATCCGGCGGCCTTCGGCTGGGCCTCGCCCCAGTCCAACCAACACCTTCGAGGAGTCTCTATGAATCGTCGCTTCGTCAAGGGGATCGCCACTGCGGCGACCGCCAGCGTTCTGTTCGCCGGGTGTGCCTCTGACGGCACCATGACCCAAACTGGCAAGGGGGCTGCCATTGGTACCGTCTCCGGCGCCGCCCTGGGGGCCGCGATCGGCTCCTTCAGCGGCAACGCGGGCCGTGGCGCCCTCATCGGTGCGGTCGGCGGGGCCCTGGCCGGCGGCATGGTGGGGGCCTACATGGAGAATCAGCGCAAGGACTTCGAGCAGGCACTGGCGCCGCAGATCGCGGCCGGCGTCATCCGGGTCCAGAAGCTGCCCAATGACCAGCTGCTGGTCGGAATGACCGGCGAGACCGCCTTCGAGGTGGATTCGGACCGGATCAACCCAGGCTTTTACAGCACCATGGACACGATCTCCGGCATCGTGAACAAGTACGGCAAGACGCAGCTCAACGTCGCCGGCCACACGGACAGCACCGGCTCCGCCCAGCATAACCAGGCCCTGTCCGAGCGCCGTGCCGGGGCTGTCCAGCAGTACATGGAGCGCGACGGTGTCCTGCCCCAGCGCATCTACGCCGCCGGCTATGGGAAGAATCAGCCGATTGCCAGCAACGACACCGACGCCGGCCGCCGGCTGAACCGCCGGGTTGACATCACCATCGTGCCCGTCACGGAGGGCTGATGACCACCGCGCTCACGCGGTAAACCAGAACGCGGTTCCCAGGCCGCGCTCTGGTTTGAGCAAGTGGGGCTTCAGTCCGACGCCGCAGAGGTCGTAGGTGCCGGCCGAGCCCGGTGATAGCGGGTCGCGGGCCGGATCAATAGATGCCGTGGGATCGAGTCACGTACTTCGTCAGCTCGATGTACTGGGCATTCATGCGCCGCAGGATGTCGTGGGTTACGCGCACGATGTTGCGCATGACTTGGTAGACCATCCGTGGCTCTTCATCCAAGAGGGATTCGAAGCGCTCCCGGTCGAAGCTGCATACCTGGGTTCGACCCAATGACCTCAGGGTTGCGGAGTGCGGCCGACTACTGACAAAGCCCAGTTCTCCTGCCATGTCGCCAGTCCTCAACACATGAATCGTCGTGAAGTCTCCGTTGCCGATGTCACGGGTGACCGCCAGGGCCCCCTCGGTGATGATGTGCAGGCTGTTGTCGATCTTGCCCTCCTCGATCAACACCTCCTGGTCATTGAGCCGGCGGCAGAAGGTGATCGCGGTCAGCGCCTGCAATTGATCGTCGGTGAGTCCCTCGCTCAGTGGGGATTGGCGCATGGAGGCAAAGGCGTCGATGTCGCTCAGGTGGTCGGTCATGGGGGCGTCCTCGTGGTGATATCCCGGGCCACTCGTAGTGTCATATGGGCCCTTGCGGCGATCAAGTGCTTTGGGCCTGGGCCGCGCGGCTGCCGGGGCGCGGCCGCTTTATGGACCGGATGAGCCGACGCTCGGGCCGGTGCGCCGGGCTTGCAAACCCCACCATGCTCGGAGAAAGTGCAGGGACCAAGGCCCTGCGGCTGGGCACCCCCCGTTTCCGGGGCCAGTCCTAAATCCAGATTGCGGGGCCTCTCCGTGTACCGATCTCAACCAGCCTGTGCCGACTCATGCCGTTGCCCCTAGACTCGACGTCGCTGCGCCGCCCCATCACCTGGGAGACCCGCGAGGGCTTGACCTACCGCGACATCCTCTACCACCAGGCCGAGGGTATCGCCAAGCTGACCATCAACCGCCCAGAGGTGCGCAACGCCTTCCGCCCGGAGACGGTCCGCGAGCTGATCGACGCCTTCCATCGGGCCCACATGGACCCCCAGATCGGAGTCATCATCCTCACCGGGGCGGGAGACCTCGCCTTCTGTTCCGGTGGCGACCAGCGCGTCCGCGGGGAGGAGGGCTACCGTGACGGGGCCGGGATGCAGCACCTCAATGTGCTGGAGCTGCAGCGCCAGATCCGTACGCTGCCCAAGCCGGTGGTGGCCATGGTCGCGGGCTACGCGATCGGCGGTGGGCATGTCCTGCACCTGGTCTGCGACCTGACCATCGCCGCGGACAACGCCCGCTTCGGCCAGACCGGGCCGCGGGTCGGGAGCTTCGATGCCGGCTTAGGGGCCGGGCTGCTGGCGCGCACCATCGGACTCAAGCGGGCCAAGGAGATCTGGTTCCTGTGCCGCCAGTACGACGCCGCCCAGGCCCTGGACATGGGGCTGGTCAACGAAGTGGTCCCTCTCGCCGATCTGGAGGCGGTGACGGTGGATTGGTGCCGGGAGATGCTGCGTCTCTCTCCCACGGCCCTGCGCTGCCTCAAGGCCGCCTTCAACGCCGACACCGACGGCCTTGCCGGAATACAGGAGTTGGCGGGGAATGCCACCGCCCTCTTCTACACGACCGACGAGGCCCAGGAGGGGCGCGACGCCTTCCTGGAGCGTCGCCCGCCGGATTTCGGCAAGTTCCCGCGGCGGCCCTGACCGGGAGCGCGCCATGTCTGGACCGGGTGAATGCATCGTCCACTGGGTTGCGGCTACGCGGCCCAAGACCCTGGTGCTGGCCGCCTCGCCGGTTGTCGCGGGGGTAGCTCTCGCGGCTGCGGAGACCGGGCACCTGGCCCCCTTCACCGCCCTGCTCACCCTGTTGGCGAGCGTTGCGATCCAGGCCGGGACCAATCTGCACAACGACGCCGCCGATTTCGAACGCGGTACCGACACCCTGGCGCGCCTGGGGCCGCCGCGGGCGACGGCCCAGGGCTGGTTCACACCCGACCAGGTCAAGACGGCCGCCTATCTGGCCTTCGCGCTCGCCTTTGCCCTTGGGGTCCTGTTGGCGCTCCGCGGAGGTTGGCCCATCGTTGCACTGGGCCTCGCGTCGCTAGCCGCCGCTTTCGCCTACACAGGCGGGCCTCGGCCCATCGCTTACGGGCCCTATGGCGAGGTATTCGTCCTCGCCTTCTTTGGCGTCGCGGCGGTCTGGGGGAGTCATTACCTTCAGACCTTGACCCACGGACCCGATGCCGGGCTGGTGGGGCTGGCCCTGGGTCTGCCCGCCGCCGCCGTTCTGCTGCTCAACAATTACCGGGACCTGGAGACGGACCGCGCGGCCGGGCGCCGGACCCTGGCCCAGGTCATCGGGCCGAGCGGGGCGCGACTGCTCTATGCCGCCCTGCTCCTCGGGCCCTTCCCAATCCTGCTGGCGGCCGGGCTCCCCGGACGCCCCTGGGTGGCCCTGGCGGCTTTGCCCTTGGCTTTAAGTCTGATCCTTCGTCTCTGGCGCGGACCTGGCGGGTCCGGGCTCAATGCCCTGCTCGGGGCGACTGGGGGCTACCAGGCGGTCGTCGTCGTCTCCCTCGCTCTAGGCCTGGCCCTGCCGGGGTGATCACCGCCATTGCCCTGGACCCCTACCGCCTGCCCCTGCGTCGCCCCTGGCGCAGCGCTAGGGGAGAAATCGGGGAGCGGCGCGGCTGGCTGGTGCGCATCGAGGCCGGCGCCTTGGTTGGGTTCGGTGACTGTGCCCCCCTCCCGAGCGCCGGGACCGAGGGCGAAGGCGCCGCTTGGGACTGGCTCGGCGCCTGGCGCCAAAGATCCATCGGGCAGTCGCTGGGGGCCGCTTTGGCCGAGCTGGACCGGGATGGCCGCTGGTCACCCGCCGCCCGCTATGCGGCGGAGTGCGCTGTGGCCGACCTCGCGGCGCAGGTCGCAGCGGTGCCACTCGCCCGGTGGCTGGACTCCGGCCTGGGTCGGAGCGCCCCCTTGTCCGTCCCGGTCAACGCGGCCCTCGGCCCGCTGGGCGGGTTGACGCCCAGGGAGATCGAGGACTGCGCCAGCGAGGGCTACCGGGTCTTCAAGGTCAAGGTCGGTCTGGACGGGCTGGACGCTGAGCTGAATTGGTTGGGGGACTTGGCCCAGTGCCTTCCCCCAGGTGGGCAGTTCCGGCTCGACGCAAACGGGGCCTGGACTCTGGCCGAGGCCCGGCGGGCCGTGACGGTCCTGAACAGCCTGCCGGTCGAGTCTCTGGAGGAGCCCCTCTGTGATCCGGCCCCGGGGCAGATGCGCCAGCTCCAGGTCGAGGCCCGTTTCCCCCTGGCCCTGGACGAATCTCTGACTCGTGCGGGCGTCTGGCCCAACTTCGCTATGGTCCCGGTGCGGCGGTTGGTCCTAAAGCCCGCGGCCTTGGGCGGCCTGCGCCGGACCCTGGCGCTGGCCAGGGCGGCGGAGGCCGCAGGACGGGAGGTCGTGGTCACCAGCCTGATCGAGTCCGCGGCGGGGCTCTGGCCCACGGTGCACCTGGCTGCTGCCATTGGCAGCCCCATACCCCAGGGTCTCGCTACTGCCGGGTGGCTGGGGGAGGACTTGGGGAGGCCCCGCGCCCGAGGCTTGGGCGTATCCAGGTCTCCCAGGTCCCCGGGGGGGGGTTCCGCCCGTTCTAATGGGCCGCCTGCACTGCAACAGCCCTTACCCGGCCCGCCCCGGACCGTCAACCACCAGCCCAGCAATGCCCATGCGCACCCAAGGATTCGATTACCACTTCACCGTCCATCTGCATGATATTGATGCCGCCGGGGTCATGTTCTATGGGCACCTTTTCCGCCACGCCCACGATGCCTACGAGGGGTTCATCGGCGCCCTGGGCTTGCCCCTGGACGGGCTCATCCGGGCCGGGTGCCGGCTGCCCCTCGTCCACGCGGAGGCCGACTACCTGAAGCCGATGCGTCACGGTGCGGAGATCGAGGTTGATGTGGGCGTGGCGGCTCTGGGTGGGGCCAGCTTCACCCTGGCCTACGGGTTTCGGGACGGGGCCGGCACCTTGTGCGCCCGCGCCCGCACCGTGCATGTGCACCTGGCCAAGGACGGGGAAGGGGCCTTAGCTCTGCCAGAAGGGTTGCGGGCGGTGTTGGCCACCGCCCGCCGAGCGGGTCCGGCCCCGGAACGCTCCCTAGGTATAGATGCCGTGCAGTAGGGCGCCGATAGCGCCCCCAATCGGGCCGGACTTAGGCGATTGCCGGAAAATCATGTACCAGATGGCGCCGGATTTGCGTCAGCCTTCAAGAAGCACTGGCAGGAGCATAGCTGGGCTATGTGACTGCTGGCGCGACAAAGAAGGCGGGCGCAAAGACCAGCTAGCTGGCACATGATTTGACAGAAATCGCCTTAGTGGACGCTGGGCTGCAGCGAGAAGCCGCGCAGTTTGCGGGAGAAGGTCTCCAGGGCCTGGATGCCGCTGGCCTCGGCCTGCTGGCACCAGTCCTGAAGGGACTTGAGCAGCGCCTCCTGGCTAGGGGCGGTCCGCTCCCAGATCTCGCGCAGACGCTCGCGGTACTGATAGACGGTCGCCAACTGCTGACTCTGGGCCAGCAACTGCTCCAGGTGTGCCCGAGCCGCTGTGTCGATGCGCTGCCCTTCCAAGATCAGCAGGCGGCGGGCACGCCGCGCCATGCGGCGGCAGTGCCCCTGGTTGCGGCAGAGCTCCGCGCGGGACACGGGCTCCATGACCTCCTGGGCGTAACGGGCGAAGACATGCATGCGGGCGACGATGACCGCCTTGAGGGTGTCCATGTCGATCACCGATTTTCCGGGGACGATATGCGGCTCGGGGGCGACCTTCTTGACCCTGGCCAGACCCAAAAGCGTCATGCTGCGGATGTAAAACCACCCGATGTCAAACTCCCACCACTTGGAGGAGAGCTTGGCGGAGCTGGGAAAGGCGTGGTGGTTGTTGTGCAACTCCTCACCGCCGATGACGATGCCCCAGGGGACGATGTTGGTGGAGGCATCCGGCGACTCGTAGCTGCGGTAGCCGAAGTAGTGCCCCACGCCGTTGATGACGCCGGCGGCCCAGAAGGGGATCCAGAGCATCTGGATGGCCCAGATGGTGATTCCGTAGACCCCGAACAGGAGCACATCGAGGATCAGCATCAGGCCCATTCCCTGCCAGGTGTAATGGCTGTAGATGTTGCGCTCGACCCAGTCGTCTGGGGTGCCCCGGCCATAGTGCTCCAGCGTGACTTTGTCACCGGCCGCCCCGCGGTAGAGCTCGGCGCCCTCGGCCATCACCTTGCCGAGCCCCAGGATCTTGGGGCTATGGGGGTCGTCCGGTGTCTCGCACTTGGCGTGGTGCTTGCGGTGGACCGCGACCCATTCCTTGGTCACCATACCGGTGGTGAGCCACAGCCAGAAGCGGAAGAAGTGGCTTACCCAGGGATGCAGGTCCAGGGCCCGGTGGGCCTGGTTGCGGTGCAGGAAAACGGTGACCGCGACGATGGTGATATGCGTCAGGATCAGGGTGGCGGCGACGGCCTGCCAGGGGCCGACGTCTAAGATGCCATAGGGGCTCATCAGGGGTCCTCGGAGGTGTTGGGCCTGTACCCGCGGCTCGCCGGGGTCTCCAAACGGAGTGCGGGTAGCGCAGCGGGCCTGGAATCGTTGCGGTTTCCCCCAGGGGTGGGGGCTTGCTGGGGGCGCTGGGAGCGCCGGAGGCTTAGCGTAACGGACGGCTCAGTCTAGCGGACTACCCCTTGGAGTACCATAGGTAATGCTTGGGGCCTTCGACTAGGTGGGGGCTAACTGACGCGCGCTGGACCGGCGTCGCCGCGGCAGGGGACGCCGGCTCCTATGGTCCACCGCGCCGCAGCAACAGGTTGCCGTAAGTATCTGCCTCTGCAACCCAATTGGGGGCAACCCAGGTGGTGGCGACTGGATCGATGAGAATCGCCGGTCCGGTGATGCGGCCGTTCGCCACCTCGCCGCGGGACAAGACCGGGATCTCCGTCTCCCAGCCGACCACCCGGGCGGTCGACCGCGGTATGCCTGGCTCGGATGCTGCCGCGCGCGGTAGTCGCAGATCGGGCCCTGGCCCCATAACCCGGGCCCGCAGGTTGACCAACTCCACCGGCAGGTTCAGGCGGTGTCCGTAGCGGGCCAGGTGAGCTTGGTGGAACCCCTCGGCACTCGCCGATACCCCCTGCCAGGGGACGTTCAAGGTGTAGGACTGGCCGCGGTAGCGCAGGTCGAGGGATAGCTCCGTGGCTAAGTCCCCTCGGGCCAGCCCCTCGGCCACCAGGGCCCGGGTCCCCTCCTCGGCGAGGTCCGCGAGACGCCCTGCCACCTGCCTGTCGGTCAATGCCCCCAGTGCCTGCCCCCAGGTCCGGGTCAGGGTGCGCCCCGGGCGGGCGGCGAGCATTCCCAGGGCCGAAAGGACCCCGGCATGAACCGGGACCAGGGCGCGGCTCATCCCGAGGGCCTCCGCCAGGGCGCAGACGTGCAGACCGCCGGCGCCGCCGAAGGAGACGAGGACGAAGCCACGCGGGTCCGTCCCCCGTTGCACCGACATGACCCGCAGCGCACGGGCCATGTGCTCGTTGGCCAGGTCCACTACGCCCTGGGCGGCTTGCTCCGGGGTCGTCCGCATGGCCTCGGCCAGGCGGGCGACGGCGGCCCGCGCAGCGGCAACATCCAGGGTCATGCGCCCGTCCAGGAAGCCCTCCGGACGCAGCCGACCGAGGACCAGGTTGGCATCGGTTACCGTCGGATCTGTGCCGCCTCGCCCGTAACAGGCTGGGCCGGGATCGGCCCCGGCAGACTCAGGGCCCACCAACAGGACCCCGCCCGGGTCCAGGCGGGCGATGGAGCCGCCCCCGGCCCCGATGGTGTGCATGTCGACCATGGGGACGGCCACCGGGTAGCCGGCGACCCGGCCCTCGCCGGTCAGGCGAGGCGCCCCCGCGAGCAGGGCCACGTCCGTGGAGGTACCACCCATGTCGAAGCTCAGGAGCCGCTCGTACCCCGCCAGTCGGCCGACGAAGCCGGCTCCGACCAGACCGCCGGCGGGCCCGGAGAAGAGCAGGTGCACGGCGCGGTGCGCGGTCTGGTCTGCGGCCACCGCCTCACCGCTGCTCTGCATCACCGAAAGGGTCGCCCCGCCGAGCCCGGCTCCCAGACGCTCCAGGTAGCGGCCCACCAGGGGCCCGACCCAGGCGTTGAGCCAGGTGGCGATCCCGCGTTCGTACTCGCCCGCCACCGGCAGGACTTCAGAGGAGCGTGAGCAAGAGATGCCTTCCGGGACCGCCGCCTCCAGGGCCCGCTCCGCGCTGTCGTCCAGGTACGAGAAGAGCAGGTTGATGGCCACCGACCGGGGTGCGAGGCGCCCGAGAGCCGCCGTCAGCTCGACGATATCGCCCGCGGTCAGTGGCTCGACCCAGGTGCCGTCCGCGGCCAGGCGCCCCCCGGTCTCCAGGCACAGGTCCGCCGGTACGGGCGGCGGAGGCTTGGGGGGCTGCAGGTCGTAGAGGCGCTCGCGGGCCTGGCGGCCGATGGTGAGCAGGTCTTTGAGGCCGCGGTTGGCAACATAGACGGTGCGCACCCCCTTGCGCTCCAGGACCGCGTTGGTCGCCACCGTGGACCCGTGGATGACCTTGAGCCCAGCAGGGTCCAGGCCCAGGTCTAGGATCCCTTGCAGGATGGCGATCTCCGGCGCTGCCGGCGTGGACAGCACCTTGTGCACCCGCACCTCTCCGCCGCGCCAGAGGACGAAATCGGTGAAGGTCCCTCCGGTGTCGATGCCGAGGCGGGTCATTGGGTTGGCTCTCAGTTGCTTACGTCTGTGGCTTGTGGCTAATCGCTGAACATGCTGAAAGGCTGAAAGCAAAAGGCTAGCAAGAGACGGCTGGCGGCTATTCTCGCCGGGCCAGCCCCAGGGGCGCCAGTGTCACGGCGCTTGGCCCTCGGCCCCAACCGCGGTATCTTCGCCCGCCATGCCCAGCCTCCTGAAAGTCACCGGTCTTGCCCGTCACTACGGCGGCCATCCCGCGCTCAGCGGGGTGGATTTCACTCTGGAGCGGGGCGGCGTGCTCGGCCTGCTCGGTCCCAATGGGGCCGGCAAGACCACCTGCCTCCAGGTCCTGAGCGGAAACCTGGCACCCAGCGCCGGCCGCGTGGAGATCTGCGGGATCGATCTGGTGCGCCGCCCGATCAAGGCGAAACGCCACCTGGGCTACCTCCCGGAGCGACCGCCCCTCTATCCGGACATGCGGGTGGACGAGTACCTGGAGCTGTGCGCCCGGCTGCACCGGCTCCCGTCCCGTCAGGTCGCCGCGGCGGTGCGCCGGGTCAAGGCCCGTTGCGCACTGGAAGACGTGGGCCGGCGGCTCCTGGGCAAGCTCTCCAGAGGCTATCGCCAACGCCTGGGGTTGGCACAGGCCATCATCCACGAGCCGGACCTGGTGATCTTGGACGAGCCCACTGAGGGCTTGGACCCGGAGCAGATCCGCGAGGTGCGCCTGCTGATCCGCGAGTTGGCCGCTCACTGCGGCGTGATCCTCTCCAGCCACATCCTGCCGGAGGTCCAGGCCGTGTGCACCCAGGTCCTCATACTGCGGAACGGGCGTCCGGTCCACCAGGGGCCGCTGGCGCCCCAGCGCGAGTTGCACCGCAGCGGGGCCTTCCGGGTCCGCCTCGACCGCCCCCCGCCGCAGGAGCAATTGCTGCGGCTTCCCGCCGTGGCCACAGCCCTCGCGGGGGAGGACGGGATGTTGCGCATCAACCTGGCCCCTGGCTTGCCCCCGTCGGCCCTGGCCAGGGCCCTGGTGGAGGCTGGCTGGGGGCTGCGCGAGTTGACCCCCGAGCGCACGGATCTGGAGCGGATCTACTTCGAGACCCTGGGTCTGGAACTGGGGGCCCCCGAGGAGGCATCCGATCTCCCTGTGGCTCAGCCGGAGCCCCAGACGGCTGCGGCGGCACCCGCCGGGGGTGAAGCTTGATCCTCACCCTGGCTCGGCGTGAATTGCGTGCCGGGCTCCTCACGCCCCTCGGTTGGGTGCTGCTCGCGGCCAGCCAGGTGGTCCTGGGCTGGACGTTCCTCCAGGTTCTGGAGCGCTACACCGGACTGGAAGCGGCCAAACGCACAGTCGGTCTGACTCTGGAGCTGTCACTCAATCTTTGGGGTTTCGCTGCCGCGTTGACCCTGCTCAGCGCCCCCCTGCTGGCCGCGCGCATGTTCGCGGGGGAGCGCCACGAGGGCAGCGCCACGCTCCTCGGGGCGGCGCCGGTCTCCATCGCCGAGCTGGTCCTCGGCAAGTACCTGGGGCTGGCGGGTCTGCTCACCTTGGTCTGCCTGCTGCCGATTCTACTGGCCCTCACCTTGTCGGGGGCTGCAGACCTCGATCTCGGCCTGCTCGCTGCCGCAACCCTTGGGCTCTGGCTCGCGACCCTGATGTTCGCCGCCGTCGGGCTCTTCGCGTCCACCCTCAGCGCCCAGCCAGGGGTGGCCCTGGTGGCCGCCTATGCGGCCTTGATCTTGTTCTCCGTTGTCGGCGAGGCGAAGAAGGTCTTTGCGCCCGCCACCACCCTCTTCGACTGGCTGTCCTGGAATGAGCACTTGCTCTGGTTCCTGGTGGGTGCCGTGCGGCTGAGCGACATCGCCTACTACCTACTCTTCACGGCCCTGTTCCTGGCTTTGGCACATCGGCGGGTGGCCAACAGGAGGCTCGCGTGAGGGAGTCCGTGGAGCCCAAGGAGCTGGCGGTGCCCCCAGAGGTGCCGTCCCCTCCCGTGACTGAGCTGGACGCCATGTCGGGACCCGATCCTTTGGTCCCGACACGTCCGATGTCCCTGGCGGCCAATCTGACTCCCCTGCATCGTGCTCTGGCGGACGCCGTCTTCGTGGTGCTGCTCATCACCGCCGTGATTCTGACTGGATGGCTTGCCGCCCGACACGACGTCTATTGGGACTGGACGCGGAGCGGGCAAAACAGCGTCTCCCCCCAAACCGTGGCCGTGCTGGGCGCCCTCAAGGCCCCGCTGCGCATCGGGGCCTATGTCGGGCGCGACCATCCCCTGGCAGACCCAATCGAACGCTTGGTCGCCCTCTATCGCCAGGCCCGCCCGGATCTGAAGCTCAGCTTCATCGACCCGCAACGTTTTCCGGAGCAGGCACGGGACGCCGACGTCACCGTGTTGGGGCAGTTGGTCCTGGAGTACGAGGGGCGGCGTGAGACTCTGCGCGAACTGAGCGAGGGGACGCTGACCGCCGCCATCGCCCGCCTCACGGCCGACCGCCCCACCTGGGTTTCCTCCCTCATCGGGCACGGGGAGCGCAGCGTCATGAGTCCGGCGGGGGCTGATCTCGGCCGCTTCGGCCAGCTTCTGCAAGGGCAGGGCATTCGCGCTCAGGCCCTGGACCTGGCAGTGGAGGACAAGGTCCCGGACGATACCGATCTGCTCCTGGTCTCCACCCCAGCGGTGGACTTCTTTCCAGGGGAGGTCGAGCAGCTGGTCGAGTATCTGCGGGGCGGGGGCAATCTCTTGTGGCTGATGGACCCGGAAGGCCTCGGCGGACTCGATCCCCTCGCCCAGGAGCTGGGTCTGCGTCTCCTCCCGGGGACCATCTTGGATGCCAACGCCCGCGGTGTGGGGATCGACAGCCCAACCGTGGCCCTGGTGTCCGACTACCCGGACCACCCCATCTCCGCCGGCCTCAAGGCCGCCGCGCTCTTGCCAGGGACAGCGGCTTTGGCGCCGGAGGTCGCGCCAGGTTGGACCATCGCGGCCCGGCTCACCACCGGCACCGGGAGTTGGAACGAGACCGGCCCCATCCGAGGCGAGCTGTCCCGTGACCCGGTCGCGGGGGAGGAGGCGGGTCCGCTGACGGTCGCCCTGGCCGTGACCCGGCCATCGCCGCGTCCCACAGAGGGCGGTCGGGGCGAGCAGCGGGTCGTTGTCGTGGGCGACGGCGACTTCCTCAGCAATGCCAATCTGGCACAGGGCGGCAACCGCGACCTCGGGCTGCGGCTGGTCCGCTGGGCTAGCGGTCAGCAGGGCCCGGATGCCCTCCCCGAGCGCTGGGCCGGAGACCGCGAGGTGCAGCTCGACGACCTGCGCCGGCTGCTGGTCGGGGGCCTGTCCCTCGTGGTCCTGCCGCTGGTGTTCCTGATTTCAGGGTTGGTGATACGCTGGTATCGGTGGCGGGCATAGGGCGGCGTTTCTGGAAGACGAGACCGTTTCTCCCGTACCGTCATCTCGGCCGAGGTTGCGCTTCATGGCCATTTATGGTGACCCGGGGGCGGCGGGTAGGTCGGGGTGAGCTTTGCGAACCCCAACGTGGTAGCTCAGCCGAAGATGTTGGGTTTCGTTCCTCACCCCAACCTACCGCCCTGCTTTTCTCGCCGGTGATTTGCGGCGTCGGCCGGAGTAAGACGTCACAGTGATGATCACAGCGCTTGAAGCACTTGACCGCCTGCGAGCAGGCAATCGGCGTTTTGTATCGGAGGTGCAAGGCCGCGGGTTATTCACCAGCCAGGCCCGCCGAACCGAATTGGTGGCGGGGCAAGAGCCATTCGCCATCGTGCTCGGGTGCTCGGACTCGCGCGTGCCGGCGGAAATCATCTTCGATCAGGGCCTTGGGGACCTGTTCGTCATCCGGGTAGCCGGCAATATCGTTGCGCCTTCCCAAATTGGAAGCGTCGAGTTCGCGGTGGATCGGTTCGGCACATGGCTTGTGGTGGTGCTAGGTCACTCGATGTGCGGGGCTGTCCTGGCCACTCTGGAAGAGCTTGAACGTCCGACCGGAAGCCGGTCGCGGAACCTCCGTTCCATCGTAGATCGCGTCCGACCCTCTGTAGAGGGATTGCTTGAGACAGAGCTCCGGAACAACCCCGATGACCTGGTGCGGCAAGCCATTCGCGCGAACATTCGAACCTCCGTAAGCCACCTGCGGCACGGGTCGCAGATTATCGAGCAGCTGATTCAGGGAGATGGGCTCATCGTCGTGGGTGCGGAGTATTCGCTGGAGACAGGAGTCGTCGATTTCTTCGACGGTATACTTTAAACGAGCTAGTGGGGTCGTGTGTCGTTTCGCTCCCGGGCTCCCAAAGAGGATCGCGTCGTGCGAGGTTGGGGTGACTTTTGCGAACCCCAACGTAGTGGCTGAGCTGAAGCTATCGGGGTTCGTTCCTCACGCTGACCTGCGGCCTTGCGTCGAGCAGGCGGCCAAATTCAAACCTGGAGTTCAATTCATGTACAAATATCTGACATCGATCGTCGCGCTATTCCTGTTTGCGCTTTCTGCCTCCACCGTCCGCGCAGATGAATACGACGCCACCATCAACCTTTTCAAGAAGGCTGGGGCGAGTAATGCCTTTTTCAGTAGCGCCTACGGTTACGCGGTGTTTCCGACCATCGGCAAAGGGGGTTTCGTGGTGGGCGGCGCCTATGGCGAAGGCCGCGTCTACCGGCAAGGGCGTGACGTCGGTGATACCACGGTGGTGCAGGTGACCGCGGGCTGGCAGCTCGGCGGTCAGGCCTACAGCCAGATCATCTTCTTCGAGGATCAGCGTGCCTTCAATGAATTCACCGGCGGAAACTTCGAATTCAGCGCCGACGCCAGCGCGGTCGCCATTACTGCGGGGGCCAGCGCTGCGGCGAGCACAACTGGTTCGTCGGCTGGCGCCAGCGGCACAATGAACAACGCGACAACCGTGGGCGGATACTACAAGGGAATGGCAACGTTCACCGTCGCTAAGGGTGGCCTCATGTACGCGGCAACAGTCGGGGGTCAGAAGTTCACCTATAAGCCGCGCCGGTAGCGATGGAGCGAGTTGAGGGGTGCCCTCTGGCACCCTTCCCTCGTGGTAGTTCGCGCCATTTCTCGGCGGTCCGGCGCCGTCCGGGTTCCGTTGAGGTTGCTCACCGCCACTGATACCTGGGTTCCGGCAATCCCTGGGGAAACGAGGGGTTAGGGAAACGCTGATTAAGGCGTTTCCTGTTCGGGCCACGGAGGGCCCGCCATTTCCAACGGCGTCAAGCCGTTGAAAATGGAGCGCTCGACGAGCCGCGCCTCGGGGAGCGCGAGCTGATTCAAGCCAGGGATGGCTTTAATCGGCATCTCCTTAGGCCGCTGGCTGCGCGTCTAATAGGCGCCCCTCGCCGGTTTCACCTCCACCACCCCGGTTCCGGTCCACCCCCGCCGCTGCGGGCGGTACATGTCCAAGACGGCGGCGGCCGGCTGGGTGAAGGTTCCCGGCGAGATGGCACGCAGCCGGTAGGCGAGCTGGAACTGGGCCCTGTCCTGGGGCCCGCGGTCCAGGGCGGCAATGAATCGGTCGGACCGGAACTCCGTATGAGCGGCGGTTTCCTCGAGCCCGAGCCAGGGGATGGCGCTCAGGTCCCCGGCCTTGAGCAGGTTCGGGTTCTCGATCTCGAATCCCGCCGGGAGGGGATCGTCCAGGATGAGCCGCGCCTGGCGCGGGCCGTCGCCGGTGACGGTCAGGACGGCGACCAGCCGAGCGCCCTGGACGACGCCATTGGGCTCGACACGGCGTCCTTCGAGGTCGTAGTAGGCCCGCTCGATGCGGTACCCGCTGCCGCCGGCCGGGGGCGGGATCAGGGGGACGCCGATCACCGTGACCAGCGCCTCCTCCGGGCGGGTGCCGCGATTGGCGATGACCAGGGGCCGTGCCAGGAGGTTGGCCCCGTCCAGGCGCCGGTAGAGGGGGCCGGCCAGGGACTGGCCGTCGATCGCCAGCTCCGGTCGGGCCGCACCCTGCATGAGGGCCTGGGCGGCGAGCAGGACCCAGACGTCGTCCTGGGTGCTGGTGTAGCGGGCCGCCTCTCGGCGTGCCTCGACCCGTTTGGCCAGGGAGCTGAGGTCCAGCGCCCCCGTACCGGCCTCGGCGGCAAGGGCCAGGAGGGCCGCGGCGTCGCGGAGGCCAGAGCCGTAGTCCATGCGCCAGGTGTTGCCGTCGTCCGTACCGCCATCCAGGTCGGCGAGGGCCGCGCGGAAGGCGGCATCCGCCCTCGGCCGATCGCCGTAGAGGGCGAGCCCGGCGGCGATCTGGGCCTTGGCCAGCGGGGTAGCGAAGGCCTTGAGCTTCGTCTCGGCGTAGTAGCGCAGGTCTCCGATGGCAGCGCGCCCGTTGCGGGCGAGGACATAGAGTGCATAGGCGACGTCCTGGCCGCCGTCGCTGAAGTCTCCCGCATAGGACAGGCGGTTGCGCAGGTTGTCCACGGCGTTGTCGAAGGCCACCGCAGGGACCTGGTAGCCGCGTTCCCGGGCCCGGGTGAGGAAGTCGGTGACGTAGGCATCGAGCCAGGCGTCGTCACCTCCGACCCCCCAGACCCCGAACTCGCCGGAGCTCGACTGGTTGGCCAGGACCTCGCCGATGGCCTGGCGCACCCGCTCCTTGGTATTTGCGTCCTCGGGCAGCCCGGCGGCCAGGGCGACCTCATCCAGATAGAGCAGGGGCAAGGCACGGCTCACGAGCTGCTCGCTGCAGCCATAGGGGTAGCGGTCCAGGGCCATGAGAATCCCGGGGATGTCGAGCCGGCCGACACCACCGACGGAGATCAGGGCCGAGTCGGTCCCCGGAACCAGGTCGGCCAGAGCGTCGGCGCCGATGGTGACTTCCCCTCCCGGGGGGATGGGGATGGCCTTGGTCTGGGCTATGGCCGGGGCATTGGCGCGTACTCCGAGGGTGAGGGTCTTGATCAGGTCGCGCCCGTCGGGGGTGCGCAGCCGGATGGTCAGGGTCTCGTCGCCGACGGTCTGTGCTGTCAGCGGCACCTCGACCCGGGCCTGACCGCCTTGGGCCAGTTGCACCGTCCGAGTCGCGGACGAGACGGGGACGGTAACGTGTCCAGCGGATGTCTCCAGGCTCAGGGCCATATCGCCCGCCGGGCCCTCGACGTGGGTCAGCTCGACCTGCACCCGGGACCGGTCCCCTGGGGCCAGGAAGCGGGGCAGGGAAGCGGAGACGACCACGGGGTCCCGCACCAGGACGTCCTTGACGGCGTGGCCGACCCCAGACTTGGACCAGGTCATGGCCATGACCCGTACGGTGCCGTTGAAGTCCGGGATGTCGAAGCGGACTTGCGCTCGGCCTTGGGCATCGACCCTGATTACCCCGGAGAAGAAGGCGACCAGCTCCTCGGTGGGGGGCGGACCCTGGATGTTCATCATGCCGCCGTCGCCGCCGGAGCGGACCACCCCGGGGACGCCCTGCATGCGGTCGATGAGCTGGCCGTAGAGGTCGCGCAGCTCCATCCCGAGGCGCCGCTGGCCGAAGTACCAGCCGTCCGGGTCGGGTGACTGGTAGCGGGTCAGGTTGAGGATGCCCTGGTCCACGGCGGCAACGGTGACATAGGCCTCCTCGCCGGCCGCGAGGCCGGGAAGGGTCAGGCCGATCTCCAGCGGTGCCCGGGGGCTCGCCTTCTCAGTCACCTCCAGGGTTGGGGTCAGGCGGCGCTCCCCGGGGTCCACGGCCGCCCAGGTCAGACCCAGAGCGCGGGCGGGCATGCGCTTGGCCGCCAGGTCCATGGGGCGATAGAGGACGGCGGTGACATAGGCGCCTGGGCCCCAGTCCGCCGTCACCGGCAGATCCACCGTGGTGCCCTCGGCGGGAACCTCGACCTGGGTCATGGCGATCAGGCGGTCGTCCAGGACCATGACCAGGGCCGTGCCGGGGAAGCGCGGCTCGATGCGGGCACGGGCGGACTCGCCGACGCGATAGCTCGCCTTGTCGAGGGACACCTTGAGCAGGTCCGGGGTGTCTGAGGCCCCGGGGGCGACGTACCAGCCGGCCTCGAAGGCGAGGCTCGTGGGCAGGACGGCGCTGCCGCCAGGGGTCGCCAGCTCCAGGCGGTAGCCGCCCCAGTCCACTTTGGCCTCGATGCGGCCTGGGGCATCCTGGACCAGGTCCAGGCTCCCGTCAGCGACCCGCTGGGTCTTGGTGACGGGCTCGTAGTCCCACTGCCCGTCGCGCTGGTACCACTGGAAGCTGGTTTCGACCCTCGACAGCGTCCAGCGTAGCCCTGGCAGTGTCTGACGGCTGCCGTCCGGACCCAGGGCGATGACCTCGAAGCGTGCCGTGCCGCCCTGGTCCACGGAGCCCTCGAACAGCGGTTTGACCCCGATGCGCCCCTGGCTTGAGGCGACCGGAAGCTTGAGACTGCGCTCCACCGGTCGGCCGCTGCCGTCCAGGACGCGCAGGTTGACCTCCGCCTCTAGGGGGCGGCTGGTGGGGCCCATGTCCGGGAGCTGGGGCACCACGGTGGCACGGCCCTGCGCATCGGTCGTCGCCGCGGGCAGGGGCTCATAACGGGGCTCGACCTCCTCGTCGGCCAGGCCGAAACGATAACCGGGATGGCCGGGGAGGGCGTCGGCGGGCGTCAGGCGGGTCTCGCCCTCGATCGCCAACTCTGCTGCCGGGGCCCCAAAAAGGTAGCTGGCCTCGATGTTCAGGCCGGGCGGGTCGGCGGGGTCGATGACGGGGACCGGGCTGGTTGGGGTGAAGGTCAGGCGCTCGGGCTCGAAGTCCTCCACCAAAAAGGCGACCTCCGCCAGGGCAGGTCCCTTGGGGTCGGTGTAGAGGGCGGCGCGCCAGGTCCCGCGCTGGGCCGTCGGGCTCAGGGCAAAGTCCACCTGACGCGCACCGAGGCCCTGGTCCTGGGTCAGGACGCGCTCGCGCTCGACCCCGTCCGGGCGCTTGAGGATCAGGGTAAGGGGCAGGTCCCCCGTCGCCTGAGCCTTGGCATCGCGCACCAGGGCCGTGACGTGGATGGATTCGCCGGGACGGTAGGCCCCGCGCTCCGTGACCAGGTAGACGTCCAGGGGCTTGGGGGCGGGGCGGCCCTCCACCCCGCGATCACTGAGGTCGAAGGGCGTCTTGGTCAGGTCCAGCAGACCATAGTCCCCGTCGGGGCCCTGGGCCACCAGCAGGGCCGGGGCATTGCCGCCGCTGCCGCGCAGCAGGCCGGGGTCGAGGCGGGCATAGCCCTGGGCGTCGGTGCTGGCCTGGCCCAGCACCTCGTCGTTGCGCGCGATGAGGCGCAGATCGACCCCGGCGAGGGGCCCGGCCCCGGACAGTGAGCGCACCAGGGCATGCAGCCCGTCGTTGCCGGAGTAGGCGGCGAGCCCCAGGTCGGAGACCACGAACCACTGGGTCGCGGCCGTGTCCTGGTCTTTGGGGGCGTTTCGGGGGGTAGCGGTCAGGGCGTAGATCCCAGGCTTCAGGTCCTCGACCAGTGCCCCGACGGGGACCGCGGTGGTGACTTCCCGATTCAGGTCCGGCTTCACCTCCACCACCCCGCGCCAGACGGCCTCGCCGCTGCGCTCCTCGATTTGCTCGGTCTTCCAGCTATCGAGCTGGGAGAAGAGGGTCCCGTCGGCCTGGGCCTCCGTCAGGGCCCGGTCGCCGATGCGGTAGACCTTGGCCTCCAGGGTATCGGTGTTGACGCTCACCACCGGGATGGCGGCCTCTCCGCCCTTGGGCAGGACATAGGCACGGCCAAGGAAACGCGCCATGGGCGCGCGATCGCGGACATAGACATCCAGATCCGCTGTTCTGGGCAGGGCCTCGCCTTCCGCCGAGGGCAGCCCGGAGCGGACCTGGATGCGGTACCGGCCGCCGTGGACCACACCGTCGATGCAGATCTGCTGGGGCTCCGTCTCGACCACGGTCCCGGGGGCGTCCGCCACCCGCACGAAGTCCGCCAGGTCGGGGCGGTTGCGCGGCAGGGGATCGGAGAACTGGATGCAGATCCGCGGGCTCGCGGCGTCGGAGTCCACCTGATGGCCGCTGACGCGGAAGCCGTGGTTGGTGACCAGGGCCTCGTATTCGGCGCGCAGGTCCCGTGCCTCCCCCAGCGCCAGAGCGGCGCGGGTGGCGCGGATCGCCGGCCGCCAGGCCTCGCGGCGGGCGAGGGCGCGCCCGAGCGTGGCCAGGGCGTCCGCCCGCTCCGCCTTGCCGTCCGAGCGCAGGTAGGCGTTGATCGCCGCAGCCGAGCCGTCTTGCTTGTAGCGCTGCTGGGACTGCCAGTCGTCCGGACGTACGGCCATGGCTGTCTGGGCCAACCCGAGCCAGGGACCGGGCTGGGTTGGGGACAGGCGCAGCGCGGCGGCGTAGAGGTCCGCGGCGCGGGCCGGCTCGTTCTTGCTGGCCAGGCCCGCGGCTTGGACCGTGAGGGCCGCGGGGTCTCGGCCGCGCTGGGCCATGCCGGCGATGCGCTTGGCCAGGCCGCGGGCCTCCTCCAGGTAGGACCTGGGCAGGAAGGCGAGCTCTGCGGTGCGCGCCGCCTCAAGCTTCGCCGCGGTTTCTGTACTGACGTCTTTGCCTGCGGCCGCGGTGACGATGCGCCCCGAGATAGCCGCGGGGAAGGGGCGCAGCTCCCCCGCCCCCTCCTTGAGGAAGCACCAGCGGGCCTTGGTGTTGTAGGTGAATGCCTCGCAACGGGTGTCGCTCAGGCAAGCGGACTCGCAGGCGTCGAGCTCCACCTCCTTGAGGGTCGCGTAGTCGGCCCCGTGGTAGTCGGCCCCCTGGGTGATGGCCACCTCCCGCCCCGCGGCCGGGGCGGCCAGGCTCAGGCCGCTGACGAGCGACGACAGGATGGCGACGGTGGTGAGGGCAAGACGCTTGGGTCCGTGCATGGGGATCCCCCTTGGGGCGGTGGAATAGGAGCTGGCGGATCGATGAGGCGCCTCCGCCACAGCGCTGCGGCTCGCTGCGTCTGTCGTTGCGCTGGTGCCGAATCTGCTCATTCTGCCACGTCTCGCCCGGCACGAGGGCCAGTCCTTCATGCCGGAGGCCGCCGCGAGCTTCAGCGAGATCGGCCGCGCGCTGGGCATGTCGCAGCAGCGGGTCGAACTGATCCACAACGGGATGCTGCGAAAGCTTGCTGCCCAACATCCCGATGGCGGGGTGGTCCAGCCCCGTGACTGACCCCTCGATCCCTCACCAGAATCCCCAGGACTTCCGTATGCAGACGATCACAACCACTCGGGACCAAACACCTGCGCCATTTTCCTCTTGGACGACGACCCGCAGGTCAAGCCGAAGATCGACCGCCGTTTGCGCGCACTGCGTCTTCCGCTCCAACCACCGGGGGCCATCGACAGTGTGCGAGTCCCGGGCTACCCACCGGGCAGGCCGGCATCTCGCAACGCATCAAAGAGGGTATCCAGTGTCCGCGGGTCTTTGAACGGAAAAGCAAACTCCAATCGCGCGAGCGCAGAATTGGGGTTTGCGACCAGCAGTTCGGTCGCTTCCCACGCAGCCGCGTCCATCGAGCCCGCCCGGGCAAGGGCTGCCGCGTTCCACATCCGAGCCCGTGTGTAGCCGGGATTGATGTCCAGTACCCGTTGGAAGGTGGATGCCGACTCACCATACCTGCCCTGCACAAATCGAATCTCACCAAGAATCTCCAGATACGAGGCCGGCGGCCTCGGGTTCAGGCGCATCGCCTTCTCCAACGCGGACAGCGCCCTGCCAGGGCGCCCGGCATAGCTCAGGGTCCACGCAAGCAAGGCATAGGCGTCTGCGTAGTTGGAGTCCACTGCGATCGCGCGCTGGGCGGCAGCGATGGCCTGCTCGTGTCGGCGCCGGAAAAGATCGACCTGCCCGGTGACAAAATGCACCTGGGGGAGCAATGGATCCATGCGTGCCGCCTTGTCCGCCAGTTGTGCCGCGACTTCCAAGGATCGGGACGGAGTCGCCGTCCAGCCGTCGATGGCGTCCCGGGAATGGGTCAAGGCCAGGCCTGCATAGGCGCGCGCAAACCCTGGATCTAGCTCGATCGCCTGCTCAAAATGTCCCCTTGCCGACAGGTTCTGCGCTTCGGTCCGACTTCCGTGGTCCTCGAGGCCGCGCAGGTAGTGGTCATAGGCGGCCACACTTGCCGTTGGCCGGTTGGCCAGGGACGCCCGCTCTGCGGGGGCCAACTCCACCTGGAGTGCAGCGATGACCCCCGACGCGAGCTGGTCCTGCATGTCGAAGACATCCGTCAACAGACCCGTGTAGCGTTCGCCCCAGAGTGCGCGGTCAACCCTTGCCTCAATGAGTTGGACATTGATCCTCAGGGTGGTCGCTTGGCGCTGAACGCTGCCTACGACCACGTAATCGACGTCCAGCTCCGCCGAAATCTGGCGGGGTCCTGCGGTGCTGCCCTTGTAGGCAAACACAGAGCCTGGGGCGATGACCAGCAGTCCTTCCAGCTTGGAGAGATCGGTGATCAGGTTTGACGTGATGCCATTGGCGAAATAGTCCTGCTCCGGGGTCGCACCTAGATTCTCGAAGGGCATAACGGCCACGGCTGGCTTGTCGGACAACGGACCGGTCCGGCCGGGGGCGATCTCAACGCCATCCCGAACCCGCCAGAAAACGACCAGCAGTACCAGGACCGCGACAATCCCGGTGATGTAGGGGGCGCGCGGTCTCCTGGCCTGCGGTTCTGCGGATGGGGTTGGGATCAAACGGACTCCGCCTCCCTCAGCAGCCGCATCGATCGGCCCCACCTCGGCAATCAACCGGTAGCCGCTCTTGGGAACGGTCTCGATCACTCGGGGGTTGTGGGCATCGTCTGAAAATATCCGGCGAAGTTTCGCGATCGCGTTGGTTACGGAGTCCTCGGTGACAATCCTGCCAGGCCACAGCTCTCGCTCTAGCTCGGCTCGACTCACCACGCGCCCTGCGTGCTCGGCCAGATACAGCAGCACGAGCATGGTCTTGGCTTCCAGCCGCACCTCAGCCCCATCCAGGGTCACCCGGAGGCTTGAAGGCTCCACGCAATACTCGGCGACCTGGAAGGGGCCGGTCTGGTTCAGCAGCCTTTCGTTCGCCAACGCCGCCCCTCTGTGCAGAAATGCATGAATGATCCCGCCCTGCAGGCGTAAGAAATTCTTCGGGAAAACATCGGAGCTCCATCGGCACCCTCTTCGAGCATAGCGCTATCTTCTGAAGCGGCAATGCCCGGAGCCCACCGACAGCGCAGTCTCGATGGCATGGGAGCTCCTGGGAATTTCATCCAAATGTGTCGGGTCGATGAAGCCCATCGACCGATACTGCCACCCGGAGGAATGAGACATGAAGCGCTTGAGCACCATGATTCGAATAACCGCACTGGTCCTTTTTGCCACCACAGCCTTGGCGGCAGGGCCTCCGAAATTCTACAAGGACACCTATCCAGAGCACGCCCTCAAGTCCAGGTTGGAGGCCGAGGCCGTTCTTTCCGGCGACAGCGCAAAGCTCGACGCGAAGACCCGTGAGCTCATCGCCTTGGGCGTGGCAGCCCAGATTCCATGCATCTACTGCGTTTACTACCACGCCAAAATGGCGCGTCAGCAGGGCGCCTCCGAGGCCGAGGTTCGTGAAGCCGTAGCCACGGCTGCGCATGTGCGCCATTGGAGCACCGTCCTCAACGGAATGGCGTATGACTTCGATGCCTTCAAAGCGGAAGTCGACACCATGCTGGCCCCGCACTGACGCCGAACCGGTCGAGCAACGGTCCGGCGTTGAGGCTGTCCCAATTCTACGGGCCGCCTTCGGGCGGCCGACGGGGCCTCATGCCGTCAAACCCATAACACGACGTTGGAGGAGTGGATGATGAACATGAAACACAACGCACAATGCTGCGTGCTCGCCCTGCTGTTGATTGGGTTTGCCGCACCCGCCTGGTCGGATGACTCCATAGAAACCTGGGAGAAGGTGGTCTTTCACGTGGATGAGACCGCCAATGCCCGCTGGGCCCTGATGCTTGCCCGTTCCTACCTGGACGACAGCCCCAAGGCAAAGATCGTTGTAGTCACCTACGGACCCGGCATCGATTTCTTGCTCGAGGATGCGGAAGACAAGAAAAGCAATCCTTATGCTCCCGCCGTGCTGGGTCTGGTCGAACGAGGGGTGGAATTTCGTGTCTGCCAGGGGACGCTCAGCGCACGGAGCATTGCCAAAGAAGATGTCCTCGACGCTGCGGTGATCGTCCCCTCGGGCATCGCCGAGATCGCCCGCTTGCAGATCCGCGAGGGCTATGCCTACCTCAAGCCATAGCCCGCCGCCCCGACACCGCCACCCAATCCAATCGCAGTGAGGGTAGGGTCATGATCAACAGACGCCGATTCAACCAGTGGCTGGCATTCGGGATCACCACCGGGTCCTTGCCGGGGCTGTCGCGCTCCGGCACCGGGACACCGCATAGCCAGCGAACACTGCGCGTCGCAGCCATCCAGATGACGCCCCGGCTCGGTGATGTTGCCGGAAATCTCGAGCAGGCCGAGCGACTGATTCGTCAAGCCCAGCAGCAGGGCGCGGAATGGATCGCATTGCCGGAGTTATTTAGCTCTGCCGCGGCGTTTCATTCCGACATGCTGGCCGCCATCCGACCCTTCGATGGCGAGCCGACCCGGCTCTTGCAGCGCCTCGCCCGCCAGGGCAATAGCGTGATCGGCGGCTCCTTTCTCGCAAGCCGCGATGGCGATGTCTACAACAGTTATCTGATGGCCTTTCCCGACGGCAGCCTGGTTTGGCACGACAAGGACTTTCCGAGCTTTTGGGAGAACTGCATCACCCGCGGCGGAGACGACGACGGTGTGTTGTCGACGCCGATCGGCGACGTGGGGTCTGCCTTGTGCTGGGAGTTTCTTCGCTCCGGGACTGCGAGGCGTCTTTTCGGCAAGGTCCAACTGGTGATCGGAGGGTCTTGCTGGTGGACGCTGCCGGACAGTGCCGGAACGGATGATCCTCTGAGAGAAACCAACCTCACGATGTTGAAGGAGGCACCCGTACGGTTCGCACGCATGCTGGGGGTCCCGGTGGTCCACGGATCCCACGCCGGACCGTTCAGCGGTTACTGGAGTCCGGACCTTCCAGATGTACCCTATGACTCGACGTACCTCGGCGAGGCTGTTGTGGTGGACGCCCGCGGAAACATCCTGGCCCGCCGGGCCGCGGAGCACGGGGCGGGTATCGCAGCTGCGGAGATCACCCTGACTTCAGCCCCGCTACCCGTGGAGGCGATCCCGGAAGGCTTCTGGCTACCCGAGGAGATGCCGGAGCCATGGAAGGCGTCCTGGAAACGCTGGCTGGACACCGGATCCCACTATTACCGGGCAGTGACAAGGCCGTTTCTCGATACCGGGGAGATCACGGAGTACGTTCCGAAGTTCATGCAGTAAGGGATACAAAGTGGAGCAGCTGAGGAGGCGCCGGCTGCGGCTGGCGGCGAGCTGGCGGTATTGCCCAAGCGCGCGCCGTACTTGCGCGGTCGCCCGGCGCCCCGCCATCGGGGTCGGTAGGTCGTAGAGTACGGTGTTCACCCGCAGGCGCGAGAGCAGCTGCACCCGCGGCCCCAGCACGGCGCGCAAGGGCTTGAGCAAACCGTTGTTGCCGAACCAGCTGTCGGCGACCACCAAGACCGGGGCCGCCGGGAAGACCCCCGCCAGACGCCGAATCAGGCGCACTGCCTGGGCGAACTTGGTCTGAAAGACCACGGCCTGGCCCCCCACGCGCAGGCAGCGGGTGCGCAACGTCGCCCGACGCAGATAAAACGCGAAGGCCAATGGCAGACAGCACCAGCGTCCATGGATCACTTGCAGCAGGCCGACCGTGACAATCGTCTGTGCCCACGGATACTGGCTTTGGTTGGTCTTGGCGGCGTGGTCGAAGGTGTCTTGGCAGCGAACACCTTGCGCCCGGTCTTGGGGTTGATGGAATCGTCCAAGCCAGCAGCAGCGTCCGTCGTCAGAAAGAGCCGTGTTCGACAAAGATCACTTCATCCAAGACTGTATCGACGCCATCCCGGCTGGCCAAGGGGCCATTCGTGAATTCGTATCCACAGCGGTCTCGGACAGTGTCGGCGTCATGTCTGAGCTTGGCGCGCCGGAACATGCTGGCATCACGCCCATCTACCGCGCGGATGGTCTCACTATCATCAATTTCGCATGGGCACCCTGCATGAGCCTCATGCCACACAATCACCAAATGTTCTCTGTTGTCGGCATCTATTCTGGTCGCGAAGACAACGTGTTTTGCGGAGGACCGAAACCTCCATCGAAGCCGCGGGAGCCAAGTCGCTGGGAGTCGGAGACGTTGCCACCCTGGGGCGTGACATCATTCACTCTGTCCTGAATCCCATCGGGAAGATGACCTGCGCGCTCCACGTCTATGGCGGTGACTTCTTCGAGCCAGAGGCACCGAGAAGCGAATGGGACCACGAGACGCTCATCGAGCGTCCATGGGATATCGACAGGGTCAAATCACTTTTTCGCGAGGCCGAAGCGCGCTTCGGTGCATCAAGACGGTGAGGTCACGACCCCTTCTGGGGCCTTTCTCCGTGAGCAACTGGCGGGCTGCGACAGCAACAGCATCCAGGATGTCTCGGTAAAGATCGATGGGGTGGCGGTCGCCAGGCCGGTGAAATACGAGACCACAGCGGAGGAGTCGCAACTCTTCCAGGTACAGTTACCAACGGACAATCTCTTCGGGGCCACAACCGATGACATCGAAAGGCCGCTGCTGAGCCCGAGCGTCCACAAATGCTGGTATCTCTATGTGAAGCCCCTGAAAACGGGGTCCCACCGGATCGAGTGGACCGCTGCCAGGGACTGAGGCAGCGAGAGCACGGTGTACACGCTCAATGTCCTACCCACCGTTCCTGGACTGAAGGAATAGTCCGTCGGATTGACAGGAGCCGTGCGGGCGCCACCCGCGAACACTGTCGCATCCGCGTTCTTTGTCTACTACGGCCGCTGAGTGATAGGGGCCTTTCGCGGGGGCCAGCGCGAAATGCGGGCGATACTGCCGCGGGCGAGCCCGATCCTGAGCGGCAATGCGCGCCGTCGCGTCGTGCGATGGCCGGCTAGTCTCCGAGGTCGACTTCCTGCTGACACAGTCCTGGTTCAGCAGATTGCGGCGAGTAGACTATTGCGGCACCCGTCGGCGGCCCCGACTGGCGGTATTTGCCCGAATTTGAGGTGTCGAGACCCGCGTCTAGCGGGACGCAACCTGGCCGTTGTCGAGGGGCTGGAAGACGCCGCCGGGGTGTTTTGCCGCAGACGTGCCTCGCTCACCCGCAGCAACTACAGCATCTCCAACAAGATCAACCGATCCATCGGCACCGGACATTGATGGGCCTCGACCACGCGCGAAATCCCTCGGTTGAGACCGTGCCAGTTGCTGTCACCCCAAAAAAAACGGGGACCGAAGTCCCCGCTGTACCAGGAATTCGCCTTCCCGCCACAGCGCCAGGGGTCGATCCGGCCCGCCCGCATTTCGCGGCCCGGGCGGGCGGCGGCCCATTCAGTCGAATACGGTCAGGCCCAGCACGCCCTGAGGAGAAAGTGTGCTGCCGAACCCGACATTTTTCACCTGCGCGTCTGTTGCAGCGTCCCGCATCTGGACCCGGGCGACACCGTCGGCGCGTACTCCGAGCACTGCTAGCTCGACGATCCCGTTTCCGTCCAGGTCGGGCACAGCCGCCAAGGCCTGGGGATCGTAGTCCGGGTCGAACAGAACGACGTTGACCAAGGTGCCGGACGGTGAGTCGCGGACCTCGACCCTCACCCGTCCGTCTGAAGCCCTCACACCTAGCACCGCCAGCTCGCGTTGGCCATTGCCGTTGATGTCGGGCAGCACCGCCAGGGCCTTCGGCTCAAAGGCGCTATGAAAGCCGCCGACCGTCCCGAGATTCGCGTCGGAGAGGGCGTCACGGAGTTGCACCCGCACAGCGCCGTCCGCGATGCGTTTGCTGAGCACCGCCAGCTCAGGTGAACCGTTGCCATCGGTGTCGGGCAGTGGCGCCACCGCCACCGGGGTGTCGGAGACTAGAAACGGAATGAGGTTGATCAGATTCTTGTTGACCGGGTCCTTGACCTGCACGAACACTCGGCCATCGGAACCGCGCTGGCCCAGTGCCGCCAGCTCGGTCACCCCGTTGCCGTCCATGTCCGGCAGCGTGGTCAAGGCCAGCGGTGCGATGTTCGGATTGAATGCGACATTGCTCACCAGGGTGCGATTCACCGTGTCTCGGACGAGTACCCTAACCTTGCCGCTCTGGGTGCCGAGCACCGCCAACTCCGGATGACCCGATTCGTCGATATCGGGCATGTTGGCTGCCGCGACCGGACTGAGGGTGGAGCCGAAGCCAACTGTCGTGCTTGCGGCCTTGGTGGTGGCCTCGCGGAACAGTGCCTTCACTTGGCTGCTGGCGCTCACGCCGACCATGCTCAGGTTCGTGAACGCGGCCTTGCAGGTGTAAATCGCCACGTCGTCCACCACCCAGCCAAGGGGGCCGGCGACGATGCTGTCGTTGGCCTCCCGGAACCGCACCTGAAAGTTGCTGCCAGCCAGCGAGCTCAGGTCGTAACGGCTGGAGACATAGCCGTGGCTGGAGTCGACGAAGGCGGAACGCCCGCCCAGCGGGTTTCCCCAGTCGCTGCTGATGGTGCCGGTATAGTCCCGGCCCGCGCTGTACAGCGCGCCGAGATCGCTCCAGGTGGTGCCGCCGTCGGTGCTGTACTCAACGACACCGCCGTCGTAATTTGGCGGCTCGAAGCCGTAACTCTGTTTGAAGTGCAGGTAGGCCCCGGCGGGCAGGGTGACTGCCGGGGAGTTGTATACCGTCGAATCGGAAACGGACGCGATGTTCTGCACATAGAGCGATAAGTCACCGGAACTGGCATAGCCGGAGACCAGGCCCCAGGGGTTGGCGCCGCTCAGGTTGGCGAAAATCCACGGATAGGGCGCCGTTTCGAAGTCGTCCAGGAAGCTGTACTGAGCGACTTCCTGGCCGGCGGGGCACAGCGCGGCATCGGGGTTGAAGCCGAGCAAGGGCTCCTCCTCCATCTCGGTGGCGGCCACCGCATTGCTCACCTGGTCGCAGTCCGTCGAGCTGATCCCGTGGGTGCCGATGATGTTCTGGCAACCCTGGACCAGGGCGTTGGCGAAATCGAAGTAGCCCGAGCCTGAGGTCAGCAGGTGGGTCTGGGCCTCGTAGAAGATCGCCGCGGCCTTGTCGATGCCCAGCCCGGTGACGGTCTCGCCGTTGAAGCTTTCGCCGTCGGTGAGTAAGAAGGCGGTCTTGTTGCTGACCCCGCTGTTGGTGTGCACGCCGCCGCCGTCCCCGCTGAGGGTGTAGTAGAAGGGGCTGGTTATCCTGTCGGGGTCGCCGAACACGGTCGGGTCCGCCATGTCACGGATCGCGCCGCCGAATGCCGAGACGTCTTCACCCATCTGCCAGCGCACGCCGGCGCTGTCGGTGCCGGCACCGTTGGTCAGGTCGACGAGCTCGCCCCAGATGTCGGATAGGGACTCGTTGATGGCGCCGGATTCGTAGTAGTAAAACAGGCCGGATTCATACTGGGTGACGCCGTGGGTGAGCTCGTGTCCGACCACGTCGTCGGCCTCAGAGAGGGTAGCGCAATACACCATCTGCGTGCCGTCCCAGAAGGCGTTGGGGCAACTGACACCATCGTTCCAGTGCACTGTGGAGACAATGGTCATGCCGGCGCCGTCGATGCCGTCGCGGCCGTGGTGGCTCAGGTAAAAGTCGTAGGTGTCGCCGGCATACTGGTGCGCGTGCTGGGCGTCGGAGTCGCCGGCCGCGCAGGTCGGGTCGGTTTCGTCGCACACTAGGGTGCCGGGCTGGACGGCGGTTTCGTCGGCCGTGTAGGTTGCACGGTCCAGGGCGGTATCGATCTGATTGAAATGCAGCCGGACCGCGCCAGTCTGGGCGTCCACCACCACGAATTCACGAATTGGCGGCTTGTCGGAGGTCAGTTCGAGTCGCCAGACCAGACCCGGCTGGCCGGAGCCCGGGCTCAGCAGGCGGGGGTCATAGATCGCCAGGTTGGGCTTGCTGGCCTTGAGGTCGTCGGCCTCCAAGCCCTGGGCCTTGGCGACTGCTTCCACGGCTGCGTTGGTGGCATCGTCGCCGGTGATGGCTGGCTGCGTGCTCAGATTCAGCTCGGGAGACACCTCTCCGTTGATCGAGCGCAGGCTCCCCGAGGCGTCAAGGTTGACGATGAGTTCGCCGGCGATTACCGGCACCCCGTTATAGACCTGCTGGAAGCGCACCGCAGAACCTTTCTTGGCGCCGCTTTGCGTGCGCGATATCTGGAGATCCTTGGTGGGGTCTGAGAGGCCAAACAGCGTCCCAAGCTGGGCCGCGTAGCCGAGCGCGGACCCCTGGGCCGGCAACAGCCCCGCCCCTGGCACAGAAAGCGGCGCCACGGCACCTGCGTTCATGCCGATGAAGCTCACATTACCGGTCTCGCGATGGTAGCCGACTCGCGCTCCGCTGTCGGTGAGTGCGGTGAGAGTGGCATCCGGAGCTGCCTGCACGGGCCCGACCACCGAGAACGGCAATGTCAGAGCCGCTAAGACGGACCTTCTTGAAAAACTTTTCATAATCTCCGTTTCCCCCATTGGTAATCGTGATTAACGCCAAAGCGCGCGAATTTCCCGGAAGCCCTCCTTCGGAGGCAACTGCCTGCCGCCATCCGTGCCACCGGAATTATGCCCCCGCGGGCAATGTGCCTCCTGGCGGCGCCCGACTGGGTATGGTCGGGCTTCCAGCGATCAGCGGGGATCGGCCACACGGATGGTTAGGGCTGGCCAGGCCGAACGCTGCCAAGCGCCCAGGTTTCGAACGTCGCATTGGTGTCTCCGAGTGACGGACACGCTGCGGCGGGACTGGGCGATGCGCGCACCGCATCGCCGCACTGGATATTGTGATGGGTAAGGCACGGGCGACTGGAAAGCAACTACCCGCTTGGCATAATACTAAACGAAAGTACTCAACTGTCCAGGCTTGAGCGTGGCGCAGGTATGCGGGAAGTTGCGCCCTCGGGGTGGCAGGTGACATATGCTCGGAAGTGGTGTGCGGGGTGGCTGAAGGGGGCGTAACCTGCCATGTATTTCGCCGTCCGTTCCGAGTTGTTAATGCCCACCCAGCCCCAAAGCCCGAAGTGACCGCAAACAGCGTGAACCTGCCGCGATGAACGGGTGAGTGTAGACGGTGACCGGGGCTAGAATGCCCCGCTACCCGACCTGGGTACCGATGGAGAAAGGTGGGCGGTGCGGCCGGGCCGTGGGACACCCTGCTCGGGGTCGATGCCAAGTTCACCGAAGCCCTGTGCTGCGACGACCCCGGCCGCCCAGCCCGTCGACATTCTGCTCGCCCTGCTGGCTGGCTGGCGGGTGTCGCCTGTACCGCCGGCGTGGAGTGAGCGCGCTGCGTGGTTGCTGAGTTGATCCGTCGCAGCGCCTGTAGATATGGTGGCTGGCGCTTCTGCCAGGTTGGGCAACCGTGGAGGCCACCCCCAGCGGGCAGTGGTTGTGGCATCAATCCGCAAGACCTGTCTCGGATCACGAGCATGAGCAAAGCCCAAGACCCCCCGCCGGGGACGCTGCGACCGCGCAAGGGTCGCGGGGCACTGTCCAACCCCAAGCCACGTTTCGCAGAGCACGACCGCGAGGCCGTCGATGACGGCTGGCGCGACGACTGGGGATCGCCCCCCGGCGCGCCGCCGCCCGGGGGCCTTCCGCCTCGGTGTGGGGCAGACCCGCCAGTGCCACCTCTCCGCACCCGTCTTCACCTGGACTCGGCGCGCAGCATCCTGTCCCGCAATGACTCCCCGGACGTCCCCTTCGACCGCTCCATCAACCCCTACCGCGGCTGCCAGCACGGCTGTATCTATTGCTATGCACGCCCGAGTCACGCCTATCTCGGGCTTTCCCCGGGGCTCGATTTCGAGACGGAGATCTTCTACAAACCCGAGGCGCCGGCGCTGCTGCGGGCGGAGCTGGCACGGCCTGGCTACCGCCCCGCCGCGGTCGCGCTTGGGGTCCAACACCGACGCCTATCAGCCCAGCGAACGGCGCCTGCGCATTGCCCGAAGCTTGCTCGGTGTCCTGCACGAGACCCGCCATCCGGTGGTGGTGGTCACCAAGTCCGACCTGGTCCTGCGCGACCTGGACCTGCTGGGGGACCTGGCCCGGGAGCGATTGGCCGCGGTCCTGGTCTCCATCACGACCCTGGACTCTGGCCTCGCGCGGCGTCTGGAGCCGCGTGCCGCGGCCCCGCGGCGGCGGCTGGCGGCCATCGAGGGGCTCGTCACCGCCGGGGTCCCTTGCGGGGTCCTCGTTTCGCCGGTTATCCCAGGGCTCACGGACCATGAGATCGAGCGTATCCTGGCCGCGGCGGCACAGGCTGGGGCCAGCCAGGCCAACCACATCATCCTGCGCCTGCCCCTCGAGCTTGCCGGACTCTTTGAGGATTGGCTCAGGGTCCACTATCCCGACCGGGCGGCCAAGGTGCTGAGTCTATTGCGCCAATGCCGGGATGGGCGCCTCAACGACCCCAGGTTCGGGGCGCGGATGCGCGGCAGCGGCCCCATCGCCGACCTCATCGCCCAACGCTTCGCCCTGGCGGTGCGCCGCTTCGGGCTGGGGGACCCAGGCGAGGCCTGGGACCTGGCCACCGACCGCTTCGTCCCCCCGGCGGCGGACGTCCGCCAGCTCTCCCTGGGACTCTCCTAGGTCGGTCTTCAGGCCGACCCGCGCCTTTGACGTCAGCAGGGAAGTGATGGCCCGCTAGCCTGAGGCGTCGTCTTGCCGCGGACCCTGCGCCCGGTGCACCGTGCCCAGGCTTCGCCTATAGTTTCGCCCGTCCCGAATCCAATTCCCTGGAGGAGCACCCTGATGGCCGCGAAGAAGATCCTGATGCTGGTGGGCGACTATGTGGAGGACTACGAGGTGATGGTCCCTTTCCAGATGCTGCTGATGGTGGGCCATGAGGTCCACGCCGTGTGCCCCGACAAGCGGGCCGGCGATCGGGTGCGCACCGCCGTGCACGACTTCGAGGGCGATCAGACCTACAGCGAGAAGCCGGGGCACAACTTCTCCCTCAACGGCAGTTTTGCGGATGTGGATCCCTCCGCCTACGATGCCCTGGTCATCCCCGGCGGGCGTGCCCCGGAGTACCTGCGCCTCAATCCCCGGATCATCGAGATGGTTCGGCACTTCGCCGCCTCGGGCAAACCCATCGCGTCCATCTGCCACGGTCAGCAGATCCTGGTGGCCGCCGGCGTTCTGGAGGGCGTGGTGTGCACCGCCTACCCGGCGGTGCGCCCCGAGATCGAGGCGGCCGGCGGCACCTGGCACGAGGTAAACGAGACCTTCAGCAATGCCCATGTCCACGCGAATCTGGTCACAGCCCCCGCCTGGCCCGCTCATCCTGAGTGGATGCGAAAGTTCCTGGCGGTGCTGGGCAGTCGCATCGAGCCCTAGGCCGGCTCCGGACCAAGGTCAGAGACCAACGCCAGCCCCGCAACCGATATGCAACAACGGGTCTTCGTCTACGGCACCCTGCTGCGCGGTCAGGTCAACAACGACCTGCTCGCAGGGGCGGCCTGCCTTGGTTCCCATCGCACGGCGGCGGCCTTCACCCTCTACAATCTGGGGACCTACCCAGGTCTGGTTCGGGGAGGCGTCACGGCGGTCGTGGGGGAGGTTTACCGTGTCGACGGTGCGACCTTGCGGCGCCTTGACGAGCTGGAGGAGTACCCTCGCCTCTACGGTCGCTTTCTCATGTCGACGTCCTACGGCGCGACATGGATCTACCACTATCGCGGCGGCATCCAGGGGTGCCAAGTGATCCGGTCCGGCGATTGGCGCGACTTGACCCGTGACTCGGGGTCCGTGCGGGCGGGAGCCATCCGCAATACCCGCAACGCCAAGACCCAGGCCGTCCGCCAGGCCCTGCGGGCGGACTCGGTATAGCCGGCCTCGCGATTGCCGAGCGCCTACGGCTGAACGCTCTTTCCACCATCGCTCATCACCCGCGAGGAGACTCCATGTCAGAGGAAGAAGGCCGCTTCACCATCCATCTGGAGCAGCTCGACGACTACCAGATCAATGTCCGTTTCGACTGGAAGAAGGCAGCCGATCTGTTGATGGACGAGCCCCCTCCCCTGGGGGAGGCCAGCGGGCCAAACGCCTCGCGGCTGCTTGCCGCAGCGGCCGCCAACTGCATGACTGCCAGCCTCCTCTACTGTTTGTCCAAGGATGCCCCTCCGGCCCACAGTGTGCGTACCGAGGCGAGTTGCGTTTTGGTGCGTAACGAGAAGAAGCGGGCCCGCATCGGGCGTATGGAGGTCAAGCTTGTCGTGAGCGACGAGCTGGCCCTGTCGGCGCGCTTCAACCGCTGCAAGGACCTGTTCGAGGACTTCTGCGTGGTCAGCTCGAGCATCCGCCAGGGCATCCCCATTCGGGTTCAGGTGACCGACCAGCAAGGCCAGGTCTTGCACAGCTCAGAGTGATGGGGCGGCCGTTGCCCATCCCGGGCGACCCGCAGCGACTGATCCTGGGCCCGGGTCGCGTGGCCATGGCCGTTCGGGTCACCGAGCCGGCAGGACTGTCGGCCGCCCTGGCTGCTTTGGGTCTCGCCGGACCGCGGCCCGTCCTGGTCCTGGTCGGCGCCGCCGCCGGGCTCGACCCGGGCCTGGGGCCTGCGCTGACTGCGCTCTTTCGCGCGCTTGGGCCGGTGTTGCGCACCGCCGGGGCCGTCGTGCTGGATGGCGGGACCAGGGCCGGGGTCATGGCCCTCATGGGGGAGGCTGCGGCTGAGACCGGGATTCCACTTCTCGGGGTGGTGGCAGTCGGCACGGTTCGCCTGCCGGAGGCAGGTCCGCATGGCGCGATACCGTCGGCCGGCCTGGACGATCGCGCCGAACTGGATCCGGGCCATGACCGGTTTCTGTTCGTCCCCGGCGAGGAATGGGGCGACGAGTCGCCCTGGATTGCTGGCGCCGCTTCAGTCCTGGCTGGCGGTCTGCCGAACCTGACCCTCGTGGTCGGGGGCGGGACCGTGACCCTGCGCGACCTGCGCGAGGGTCTGCGTCTGGGCCGTCCTGCCCTGGTCCTGGCCGGCACCGGCGGTATCGCAGATGTCCTTGCCGTCCAGCTGCGCGGCGGCGATCCGCCCACCTTCGATCTGCCCTCGGAGGGGGTCGGGGGCATTGAGGTCATGGACCTGGAACGGGCCGTCCTAGACCTGCCGGCCCTGCTAAGGTGCAGCCTTTGCGGGTGAACACCTTGCCCTTTCTCACCAAACCCACCCTTGTGAGCGGTGACGGACCCATCGCCGCCGCCATCTTTGCCAGGCTCAGTCGTGACGGGCGTGCGGCGCGCCTGCTCGCCCCCACCGACCTGACTTCCAGGCGGCTCAGCCGCGCCGAGACGCTGATCCTGGCCGATCCGGCGGACCCGGCCGCCGCGGTTGCCCAAGTGCTCGACCTCTGCAGCGCCCGGCCTCGGCGTGGCTCGCCACTGCGCCTGGTTCTGGTCCATCGGGGGGATTGGCCCTCCGATGTCCGGACGCCGGAGGGTGCCCGAGTGCGCTTGGAAGGCTTCGCCCTAGAGGCACAGGCCGCCCGTGCACTGCTCGCGGCCCACCCCCTGCACGCCGGCTTCGACCCGCTGTTTGGCCAGGTCCCGCACCTCCTGATCGTTGGGTCCGCCCCCCCGGCCCTGGCCCTTTTGGGCCACGCCATGCGCCTGGCCCATCACGGCGATGGCAAGCCCGCCTTCACGCTGGCGGTGGAGCGGCCCGATGCCTGGCGCTTAACGGTCCGTGCTGCCTACCCCCAGGCGGAGCAGTGCTGCCGGCTGGGCTTTACCAGGCTCCAGGAACCGGAGCTGGCCGCCGCGCCTCCAGTTACTGCGGTCTGGGTCTTCCTGGAACCGCCGGAGTCGGGGTTGGACGCCGCGCTGCTGCTTGCCGCGAGAGTCCGCGGTGGGCAGGGGGTCGCCCCGCCTATCTACCTGGAGGTGGGCAACGCTACCCCGGCGGGGGCGATCGATGATTGGGATGGCCAGATAGTCCCGGTGTCCTGGCTCGACGCCGCTTGTGGGGCCCAGGCCCTGTTGGATGCCAGCGGTGACCGGTTGGCCCAAGTGATCCACGATCACTACCGCGACACGACTGAGGCCCAGGGGCGCGACCCCGACTTGGAGCCTGCCGGGCGCCCCTGGGCCATGCTGGACGGGTCCTACCGGGACGCCTCCCGCCACCAGGCAGACCACCTCTGGGCCAAGCTGGCCGCCACGGACTGCCGCACGATCACCCTCGCCAAGGCACCGGCCTTCGCCTTCGCCCCACTGGAGGTCGAGCGCCTAGCGGAGGTCGAGCATCGCCGCTGGGCGGCCGACCGCTACCTCAACGGCTGGACCTATGCGTCGGTGCGCGACAACAGCCTGCGTCACCATCCCCAGCTCGTCCCCTACGCGGACCTGAGCGAGCCCATGAAGGACCTCGACCGCTACGTCGTCCGCCTGGTCCCCACCCTGCTTGCGCGCTCTGGTCTGGCCCTGGTGCGCGGGCTGATCCTGGGGGTTCCGGAAGCAGACCGGACGGTTCGCCCGGACCGGCGTACCCGCAAGCTGATCGACGCCTGCCTGCGGCGCCTGAGTGAGCGCTACCCGGACCGCGGGCTGGTATTGGCGACGACCTTGGGTGATCCGATTACCCGGCTGGTGGCGACGCGGGCTCTGGATGGCTTTGATGCGGCCTTGTGGGTGCTTTGCCCTGTCCCGCTGCCGAGCCTTCTTGGGACCCAGTTCGATCCGGCTGCCCGGCGGGACCTGCTGCGTCTTGCCGCGCGGGCGGAACGTCGCATCGGGCTGCCGGGGCTCGGAGGGCTGGCCGACTGGCTCGCCCGGCGGGCTCAGGTCCTGATCCTACCCGGCGAAGCCCAGGCCCCGGCCGCCCCGGCGAGGCAGGTCCGGCTCGACCCGGCAGGGAAGGGACTGACCTGGGGATTCGAGTACTGACGGTGGCTGTCGGCTCAATCCTCGGCACCGAGTCGCCAGGCCCGGCAACGCCCGGCTTTGCAGTGCAAGGGCCTTTCGGGTCCAATGGCACTGGCGACCCCTGACCCAGTCGAGGACCCCCATGCTCATCACCTTTCGCACCAAGGCCTACGCGGACATCACCATGTTCGGCGAGGTGGCGCTAAACCTGATTCACCTCATGGGGCACAGCGGCTCCGTCCCAGGGGCTATCCTGGCAGAGGACGTGCCAGACGCCCTGGCTCGGCTGCGCGCCGGGGCGGCGGCCAATCCGGATGCCCCGGCCCCGGGGCCGAAGCCTGGACGCGGCGACGATGCTGACGAGCCTCCGGTGACCCTGTCGCATCGCGCTCTACCCTTGATTGCGCTGCTCGAAGCGGCGGCACGCGACGGCTGCAATGTGATGTGGGACAGCAATTGATCCGCTGAACCGAGACGCGAGCCGACCCGTGGATACCCCCGCAACCAGCTCGCGGCGTCTCCCAGTCGTCGTCCTGACCCTTCTCGCCCTCGCCGTGTCCCCAGCCCTGGCGGGAGTCTACAAGTGGACGGACGCCAAAGGTGTCGTCCAGTTCTCGGACAGGCCCCCCGCCGAGGGTCCCGCCGATCAGTTCCAGCTGCCGCTGACCAACAGCTCCCGTGGGAGGATCCCGGCGCAGGCGACGCCCGGTGAGCCGGTCGCGGCCAAGCGGCAGGCCAAGGCAAAGTCGGTGGTGATGTTCAGCGCCGAGTGGTGTGGGTACTGCCGCAAGGCCAGGCGCTATTTCCAGGCAAACCGAGTCGCCTTCCGGGAGCGCGACATCGACAAGGATCCGGCGGCCCGCCGCGAGTACGAGCGCCTCGGTGGCCGCGGTTTGCCCCTGATACTGGTTGGGGACCGGCGTATGAGCGGCTTCTCAGAGGATGGTTTCCGCGGCCTCTACGATCGCTGAGGCCCGCGGGGTCCCGTCCCTCAGGCTCGTGCTGCTGAGAGACAAAGGGGCACCAGGGCACCCCCGTAGCAGCCCCGATGGGCGCGCCCGTGCTACTCATGCAGAGCGTGCCAGATGGCGCTTTCCCTTGGTCGAAATCGGCCCCATGGGGCTGGCTTAGGCTCGTTCGGCCCCAATCAGGTATTCAGGTAAGCAAGGCTTGTTGCATCGACGGGGGTTGGGACGAGCCCCGGAATGTCGAATCCATCGTCTCCGTCAAGGACCTTTCTGCACGAAATTTAGTTCAGGGGTAAGGCGTCCCCTCGGCTTTCACCCCGTCGGCGCATCAGGCGGAATCGCCATACTCCAGCTCTCTGGGCGGCAGCGATGGTGCGTTTAAGCCAAAGGAACTGAAGGTCTTCGAAGGTCGCGCCACAGACTGGGCCTTCGCGCAGGATGCCGATCAAGCAGACGACTGCGTCGCACTCCGCCCTCAACGTTCTCACAGGTCTTGGGCCAACCAGGCAAGGGTTCTCGGTGGTGCGAAGAGACACGGCCAATGCCCACCGGCAATCGGTCGGCCGACCAGGCGGGGTCCGACAAGGCCGGTTCCACCGATCATGCCCATGTTCACGGTGTGCTTTTCCCGCGGGGCGGACTGCTTCTGAAGGCTGCGGTGGAAATCTTGGTCCGACAAGGAAGGGTCAAAGGGCCGGCGGGCGCCGGCCCCAGGGGGGGCTTCTAGCCCTCGTCGATCCCCTCGGTGATGGGGTTGTTGATCAGGGCGTGCACGCGGCTATCGGTGCAGTAGGATTCCAGGATCTCGTCGACGACTTCGTTGGCCATAGGGTGCTCCAGCTGTGACGAATTGCGTGTGAACTGCGAAAGACCAAGCGCATTGCTAGGTGAAGTCCAGGATAGGACCTGAAGACTATTTGTCAAGGTAATTGGCAGATAAATATTACTTGTGATCGCGGGCCGCGGGGGTAGCCGCCCGGCTTAGCCAGGGTTGTACGGTTGTCGACATGCTCTGCGGGCCTTGAAGGCATTGGGCCGACAGGCGTTCTGCAAGCCGACGCCGACGGCGCCTTCAGGCTCAATAAGGAGCTCACTGCCGGGCGACGGTCGGTAAGGGACACGGTTCGACTGACTGGTCCCTTTGTGCACTTTGAACTGGAACTGTGCAACCAACAACCGACTCATTGGCCGGCATTTTGGCTCGCCCGTGCTATTGCGCCCAATTCTCATGACCGGGCGTACATGCCTTGTCAAGGAGATTGTTGATTGTCACGGGGGCTGGAGTCGGCCGTGGCGTCTTGGACCTAGCGCTCTAGCGGGGATCGCGTCGGTTTAGGCGATGTTCTGCTGGCACTGCTGGCAACGGCGGAGGGTGATCACGACAGCGGCCTGTCTACTGGATCGGGGCCGGCGCGGTCGAAGACCGCTGGGAATCAGATGCCAGCGGCGCTGAGGGTGGTGCCGGCGGGGGCCATGGGCAGGACCGACCGGCGGCGCAGGCGGCGAAGCTGGACCTTAGCTGCCGCGAAGGTTTCGGTGATCGCTTGGCGCGGCTCCTTGCGAAATTCGCGGACGACCACCTGACGGCGGTCGACCAGGGAGGCAACGACCTCGCACCGGGTCTTGTGTCCGCGGACTGGGTCAAACTCTTCGCAGATTCGGACGCGCAAATCGACCGTCTGGTCGGGGAAGCGCTCTCTGAGTTCGCTGGTTTCGTTCACGATCAGGCGCCGAAGGGCCCGGTCCAGGGCGAGCATGTCGCCCCCGATGTGAAGATTGGGAGGGAGGGTTGATTCGGTTTTCGCCATCTGTGGCCTCTGAGGGGTGGGGGGCCGTCGTTTGCCCCGTTCGGGCAGGCGCAAATCTTGTGGGCCGGCGGGGCGAGTTGGGTCCCCTGTTGAGGGTTCCTTTCGACCTGTTGTGCGGCTCGCTATCTTATGGCGCGCCTGATGAGGTGGCTCTGTCAGTTCCCGGGCCCGATGGGCCCTGGTTGGGTAGGGTGAGTTATGAGTCACTACCTCAGCTCGGCAGTTTGCGTCAGGAGCTGGAGTTTCAAGATGGTCGCCCGAACGAGGCCCCAGCAAGACCGATTATTCGGGTGAGGTCCCCGAAACGGGGAGTTCGGCCCGTAGCAGCTGCCCAACGGAAGAGTCGCCGTCAAGACGACCTCACCCAGCGGGGGACTCACTTAAAGGGATGGCGCTGCGAGCTATCCCGGGACTCCCTGTTGTGCTTCCGGGGTCTGCCAGGAACCTGCTTCCAACGCGCAGACAGCCAAAGTATCAACTAAATCGCCCAGAAAGGAAACGGCTTTCATGGATTCTCAGCATATCGGCTCCAGCCCGGCGTGCAGCGGCTCGTGGGTGAGACGCCGTCCGCGGCAGGGTGTCGAGTTGCCCACGCAAGGCCGTGTCTTGGACGGAACTTCTGTCGCGCCTGTTGTTCTCATGCCGTAGATTTTCGGCTCCTCTCTCTCGACCCCGGCTTGCCGGGGTCTTTTTTTAGTGCGCCCAGCATGGGCGCACTCCTGCAGGTGCGAGTCCCGCCGTAAGTTGATCACAGCGAACGAAGTGAAGCGAAGCTGCGCGAGGGCCACCGAGCGTGGGAAGGAATCGTGGAGCATAAGCTGCGAGTCGACGGACAAGAATTAGCTGCCATGGCGCTGATTAGATCGCAGGGCTCAACCTGACCTAAAGACGGGCTCCATGCCGGAAACCCCTGAGGTTCGCGGCCGGCCTGCGGGTGTGGTCCGGGAGCGGAGAGCGCCAAGGAGTCGGCCCGCTGGGAGCGAGTCCGGCCTAACTCCCGCGCTCGCCACGGGGATCTTGCTCCCCTGCGGCACCATGTTTCCGCGCATGGTCTTGGTTCTGGCGGTGACTGCTCCAGGCGTGTTCCTGCCGGCTCTTCTCCCCCTGGCGGTAATGGCTCTGGTTGTCTATGGTGCGTCCCTGCGGCAATGGCGGATCTCAAGCGAACGGCATGGGGAGGCCGCCACGCCATTGACCAACCCCTTGGAGCTTCACTCAGCCATTGGTTTCGGTGCCCTCCTGGCCCTGGCCCTGGTCATGGTCACGGCCAAGGGAGTCGAGGTGCGGCTTGGTGGCGCCGGCCTCCTGCCCCTGGCTGCGGCATCCGGACTCGCCGATGTGGACGCCATCACCCTCTCACTGGCGGGCATGAGCCGCGAGGGTCTGGACCCCGGTATTGCGGTGTCCGGGGTCGTGGTCGCGGCGGCGGCCAACTGCCTCGTCAAGGGCGCGATGGCAAGCGCCATCGGGGGCAAGCGGCTTGGCCTTGCGGTCGCACTGCCCCTCGTCGGTTCTGCGGTCCTGGGGCTCCTGGCTGTCTGGCTGACCTTGTGGTGACGGCGCGGGGTCGCAGTCAAGTACCCGACCGCACCAGCCCAGACAACCCGACCTCCCCGAGTGCGTCTACCAGGAGCCGGCGCACCGAGGATGCCTGCTCGCATTGCAGGGCGGCCGTCAGGAGCTCCTTGGCCCGGGCGCGGGAGAAGCTGCGGATCACCCATTTGACTCGCAGCAGGCTGCCCGCGCCCATGCTCAGGCTATGGACGCCCAACCCCAACAGCAGCGGAACGGCCAGTGGGTCGCCGGCCATCTCCCCGCAGATGCTCACCTCCCGTCCGTAGGCCCGGGCCCCCTCCATGATTTCCACCAGGGCCCGCAGCACAGCGGGGTGCAGCTCGTTGTAGAGCCCGGCGACGTGGGCATTGTTGCGGTCCACGGCGAGGAGGTATTGGGTCAGGTCGTTGGTTCCGACCGACAGGAATTGGACCCGCCGGGCCAGGGCCTGGGTCTGATAGACGGCGGCGGGGACCTCGATCATGACTCCTACGGGGGGCAAGGAGACGGGGAAGCCCTCGTCGATCAGTTCGTTGCGGGCCCGACGGATGAGGAGCAGTGCGTCGTCGACCTCGCCCACGGTGGTGATCATCGGCAGCAAGAGCTGCAGGTTACCGAGCCCGATGTCGGCGCGCAGCATGGCGCGCACTTGGGTCAGGAAGATCTCCGGGTGGTCCAGGGTGATGCGGATGCCTCGCCAGCCGAGGAAGGGGTTGGACTCGACCACCGGGAAATAGGGCAGGGCCTTGTCGCCGCCGACGTCGAGGGTCCGGATGGTCACCGGCCGCGGGGCGAAGGTCTTGAGGACCATCCGGTAGTTGGAGACCTGGACCTCCTCGCCCGGGAAGCGGTCGCGCACGATGAAAGGCAGCTCGGTGCGGTAGAGCCCTACCCCGGCGGACTCCTCGATACCGACCGGACGCGACTCCGAGACCAGGCCGGTGTTGAGATAGAGCGGTAGCAGATAACCGTCGGTGGTCTCCGGTGGCAGGCCGCGGAGGGCCTCCAACTCGTTGCTGAGCGCGAGATCGTCTTCCATCAGGCGCCGATACTCGGCCTTGACCCCCGGTCCAGGGGCCACATAGATCCGCCCGAGGTAGCCGTCGACGATGATCTCGCGTCCCTCGACCCGCGCGACCGGGAGGTCGGCGACCCCCATGGCGGCCGGCACCCCCATTCCGCGGGCCAGGATGGCGATGTGCGACGACCCGGAGCCGGAGGTGGAGACGACGCCGGCCAGGAGCTCCCGCGGAACATCAGCAATTTGCATTGCACTCAGCTCCTCGCCGACCAGGATGGTGCCGGGTTTGTAGCTTGTCGGACGGTCCTGGATGTTCTGCAGCCGCATCAGGATGCGCCGCCCCAGGTCGCGCACGTCCGAGGCGCGCTCGCGGAGGTAGACGTCGTCCATGCCGTCAAAGACCCGGGCATGTTCGGTGATGGTGTCGCGCAGGGCTCCGGGGGCCCAGTTGCCGGACCGGATCCGATCCAGCGTGCCGTCCACCAGTGTCTCGCTCTCGAGCATGAGCTGCCAGGCGTCGAATAGGGCGCGGTCCTCCGGGCGTAATAAGGTGGCGGTGCGAACAGCAAAGCGTTCGATGTCCTCGGCAACTTCGTCGAGGGCGTTGCGGAAGGCATCTGCCTCTGCCTCGAAGTCGGCAACCGTGCGGTCGGGGACCGCGTCCAGGTCTGCCGGCGGATAAACCACCACGGCCGTGCCGATGCCGATGCCGGGGGAGGCGGGTAGACCGGCCAGAAAGTGGGCTGGTAACCCCCCCTCCTGGAGCCGGGCGAGCTCGCCGCTGGCTCGGGCGTAGGTGATGGCCCCGGCAAGCTGGGACGCCAGGGTAAGGACCAAGTTGACCTCGTCCTCCCCGAAGCGCTGGGCCTCGCAGCGGCGCAGCACAAGTACCCCCAGGACCTTGCGGTTCTGGATGATGGGTGCCCCGAGGAAGCCGCGGAAGCGCTCCTCTCCAGTCTCGGTGACACGCAGGTAGCGGGGGTGGGTCGATCCATCTGCGAGGTTGACCGGTTCCGCCCGCTCGCTCACCCAGCCGACCAAGCCGCGGTTCAGCGGGATCCGCACCCGGCCGACAGCCTGAGGACGCAGGCCATCTGTGGCCTGGAGTGCGTGCTGGCGCGCATCGAAGTCCGTCAGGTAGACGGAGCACACATCGGCCCGGACCACCTGCTTGACGCGCCGCACGATGACATCAAGGGCCCGTTCCAGATCGGGCGCCTCATTGACCTCTTGGACGATGCGACGCAGGTGTTCGAGCATGGCTCGGATCAGGGGTTCGGGTGGGTTTGGGATGCCGCGGCGGCCGCGCAGGCGCGACCGCAGCAAGGGATGTTGGTGATTTGGCGCTGAGGGGCCACGATTGCCAGACGGCGGCGGATCGGGAGTGCGGGCCCAGGTGGCGGATTCAGCCCGGACGTCAGCCTGGTCCGTGGGCCGGCTGTACGGTGGCTTCCGGCTTTCGGCGCGGCTGGGCCGTGGGCAGGCCGTCCGGGTATAACAGGGGCGCTAACTCTTGGAGGGCATGCAGGTAGACTCGGCGCTTGAAGTAGACCACCTCGCGCAGGGGCTGCCAGTACTTCACCCAGCGCCATTGGTCAAATTCGGGCTTGTCGGAGCCATCGAGGCAAAAGGCATTCTCTTCGCAATTGACCCGTAGCATGAACCAGATTTGCTTCTGGCCGATGCACACAGGGCCGCAGTGCCGGCGAATGTAACGCTTGGGCAGACGATAACGCAGCCAGCGGCCGGTGCAGCCGAGCAACGCGACCTGATCCGGGCGCAGCCCCACCTCTTCCTCGAGCTCCCGGAACATGGCTTGCTCCGGCGTTTCGTCTGGGTGGATGCCGCCCTGAGGAAATTGCCAGGCATTCTGGCCGACACGCCTGCCCCAGAAGAGCCTGCGCTCCCCGTTGCAAAGGATGATGCCGACATTGGGCCGGAAGCCGTCCGGGTCGATCAAGGGGAGCCATCCACAGGATAGAGTATGTTTGCATTCTTCCACAGGCCCACCCCGCCGGGCAACCCAAAGAATCAATAAGCTTTTGCCGATGCACGAATTTCCCGGTATGGTCGCGGCCCTTGTCCGCACCGCCCGGCGCACGCAGGAGTACCTCTTTGCCACTCGCCATATTCGACCTCGACAACACTTTACTCGCGGGGGATTCTGACTACCTCTGGGGCCAATTCCTGGTAGAGAAGGGCATCGTGGACCGGGAGCACTATGAGCAAGAGAACGAGCGCTTCTACCGCGACTATCACGCCGGGCGGCTCGACATGGGGGCCTTCCTGCGCTTTGCCCTAAGGCCTCTCGCTGTGCATCCGATTCCGGTCCTCCACGCCTGGCGGGAGGACTTCCTGCGCGAAAAAATCGACCCTGTGATCCTTGCCCCGGCACGCGACCTGGTGCACCGTCACCGTGTGGCCGGGGATGTGTTGCTCGTGATCACGGCCACCAACGCCTTCGTCACGGCCCCCATCGCGGAACGGTTCGGCATTTCGCACTTGATCGCCACCGAGCCGGAGCAGGTTGATGGGCGCTATACGGGGGATGTCGCCGGGACCCCGGCCTTTCGCGAGGGCAAGGTTCGCCGACTGGACGCCTGGCTTGCTCAGACTGGCTACAGCCTCACAGGTAGCACCTTCTACAGCGACTCCCACAATGACATCCCGCTGCTGGATCGAGTTGATTATCCGATCGCCGTGGACCCGGATCCCCAACTGCTTGCCTATGCGCAGGATCGGGGGTGGCCGGTGATCTCCCTACGCTGACAGGCGACGCTGGGCTGGGGCTTGTGGCCTCGGGCCGGCCTACAGCCGTCAAGAGCCGGCTCCCAATTGTCGGCCCAAGCAGCGGCCCCGCCGCCCCGAACCGCCAAGCGCGGCAGTCGGGGCCTGGATCGTCGGACAGGCACAAGGCACCGAGTCGACGGCTGAGGATGCTGGCCGCCGTTTACGCTTTCATCGCTCCGTCACGCCCTTTACATGAGGTCGCAACACTCCGGCGGTATCGTCTCCCCAATCCGTACCGACTGCCGAGGATGCCCCGTGGGAGCCATTGCCGCCGCCTTGCCAATCAAGCGTGGGGACCGCCTCTTTGTCGAGCTCGCCTCGCAGGAGGCGGAGGTGCGCGAGGCACAGGCTCTGCGCTACCGGGTCTTCAGCGAGGAGCTTGGGGCTAGGCTGAAGCTGGGCGCCGCGGGCCTTGATGTGGACCAGTTCGATGCCCACTGCCAGCATCTGCTGGTGCGGGAGGCAAGGACTGGGCAAGTGGTCGGCTGCACCCGCCTCCTCACGGACGACGGGGCGCGGCGCTGTGGACGTTTTTACTCGGAGGAGGAGTTCGACCTCGGCGGTATCCCGAGCCTCCGGGGCCGTCTGCTGGAGGTGGGCCGGACCTGCATTGCACCTCAGTATCGTCAGGGTTCGGCCATCGCCGTCCTCTGGTCCGGGCTGGCCGGATTCATCTGCCTTCACGGGATCGACTACCTCTTCGGCTGTGCCAGCATCCCCCTCGGCGAAAACGATGTGCAGGCGGCTGCGATGATGAACCGCATTCGCCGCCTGCTCATGTCGGAGGAGACCGTCCGGGTGACCCCACGCCAACCGCTGCGGACGACCCTGGCCCCAGACGACGTCCTCGACGCACCGCTTCCCGCCCTGCTCAAGGCCTATATTCGCCTCGGCGCCAAGGCCTGCGGGGAGCCTTGCCGCGACTCCGATTTTGGAGTGGCCGATGTTCTGATGCTGCTGGATGTCAACAACCTCAGCCCGACATACTCCCGGCATTTCCTCGAACGCGTGATCGACGCCTGACCCATGCCGATATTGGTGCCCCTTTGGAAGGGGCTTCGCATTGCCGAGCACCTGTTGAGCGGCGCTGCCGTGGCCGTCGTCATTGCCGCCGGCCAGGGATTGGGGTATCGGATTACCTCGCTGGATGCCGTGGTTACCTGGTGGTACCGCCGCTTGCTGCGCTGCCTCGGGGTGCGTGTGCGAGTCGACGGCACAGCCGCCGGCACCGCGCTGTTGGTTGCCAATCACATCTCCTGGCTTGATATCCCAGTCATCGGCTCGCAGGGCAACATGCGGTTCCTGTCAAAGGCCGATGTTCGCCAGTGGCCCCTGATCGGCTGGATGTCCGAGCTGGCCGGGACTGTCTTCATCACTCGGGGCGCGCATCAGGTGAGCGAGGTCGTGCGTGGGATCGATGCCCGCATTCAGGCCGGTCAGCCGGTAGTGGTCTTCCCGGAGGGCACGACCACCGACGGCCGCGAGGTGCAGCGCTTCCACCCGCGGTTGTTTGCGATTTGTCAGCAGACCGGTCTGCCGGTGCAGCCCGTCGCTCTGCGGTACGGCAGCGGGCCGGAGCCGGACCCCATCGCCCCCTTTCTCGGCGACGAAACGCTGGTGGCGCATCTTTGGCGCGTGCTGCGTCACCCCGGTATGGAGGTGCGGGTCAGCTTCCTCGCCCCGATCCCTGTGGCCGACCTGGACCGGCGTGGTCTTGCCGACGAGGCCCGCCAGGCCATTGCCGCACGACTGGTCCTGGACTGCGCCGAGTCCGCTGGCCGACCCCGTGCTCCGCATCGCGAGGGTGCGTCGTCCCCAGGCCATATCATCGTCCAGCCGGGCGATGCGCGCTGACGCGGACCGGCCTATGGCCAGCACCGCGGGTGCGCGTCCTCTGCACTTGGCCGTCATTACCGAGACCTACCCGCGCGAGATCAACGGGGTAGCCAACACCATGTACGAGTTGGTCTTCGGCATGGAAGGGCGCAGGGTCGACACGCAGCGATTCTCCCGGATCGGCGTCGCGAGGATCTGCGCGCGGCCTGGGGATGCGGTCCCCGGGACCTCGTCCTTCTCTATATCGGGCGGATCGCGCCGGAGAAGAACCTTGAGCTGATCCGTGCGACCCTCGCTGAGGCCCGGGCGGCCAACTCCGGCATGCGCGGGGCCTTGGTCGGCGACGGGCCCGGGCTTTCGCGCCTGCGCCGAACCCATTCCGAGTAGGTCTACACGGGGGCCAAGGTTGGCGTCGATGTGGCAGAGCACTACGCCAGCGCCTACCTGTTCATCTTTCCGAGCCTGACCGAAACCTTCGGAAACGTGGTCCCCGACGCCATGGCCAGCGGGCTTGCGGTTATTGCGGACGATCATGTCGCAGCGCACAAGCACATCCGTCCTGGTGTGAATGGCTGGACCGTGCCGGAGGGCGACCAGGATGCCTTCCTTGCGGCCGCCGCCGCAGCCGTCCCGGAACCCGACCAGATTCGTCGCATGGGTGCCGATGCTCGGGGTGTCGCAGAGGCGCTTGGTTGGGATCGGACCATCGCGGCGGTGGAACGGCGCCTTAGGGGGGTGATTGCCCGCCGTTCGCTGGACGGTGCCGCCCTGGCCCTTCCCGAGAGTTGAGGTTGGGGCGCGCCGCCTGCGCCATACCCGCCGCCATCCCACGCAGGCTCGGCGCACGGGATACCCAGATTCCGCTACACTGCGCCAGGGTCAGGTGAACGCGGCTGGCCCGGTTGCCCTTGGCCAGTCCCGGATTTCTCCCCATGCGCGCACGCTGGACTCTCAACCTTTTCCTTCTGATCCTCGTCGCCGGCCTGGGTTGGGCGATGCTGGGCGACCTGCGCGAGGGCCGGGAGACGACTCGCCTGACGGGGATGGACCCGGCCCGTATCGAGGGCGTGGAGTTGATCCGCCCTGGCCGCGACACCGTCAAGCTGGAGCGCGTGATGGATGGCGGTTGGCGCCTGACCGCACCCTATGGGATCGCGGCGGACGCGGAGCGGGTGGGGCGCCTGATCGACGTCGTCCGCGCCACTGTCGTGCGCAGCTTTCCCGCTGAGGGCGTGGATCTCGATCGACTTGGCCTGGAGCCCGACCCGGTGCGCGTTAGCCTGGGCGGGCAAACGTTGCGCTTTGGCGGGACGGAGCCTATCGACGGGCTGCGCTATGTGGGCTCTGGCGATCTGGTCCATCTCACCAACGACATCTACTACCATTTGCTCACGGCCCCGGCCTCGGACTATGTGGACGCGCGCCTCCTGCCCGATGGTCTGATCCCGGCGTCCGGGGAGGTCGACGGCGAGTCCCTCGATCCCGCGACCCTGACGGCCATTGCGGCACTCAAGGCCGAGCGAGTCGAGCCCCTGGACGGCGACCTGACCGGCCGTATCCTGAGTATCCAGCCCGAGGGCGATGCTGCCGCCCTGCGTTTCCTGGTCTCGCCCGACGGGCTTCGCTGGTCGAGGCCCGATCTGCGCCTGACCTATCTGGTGGCGAGTCCGCCCCCGGCCCTGGTGGACCAGGAGGCCCCGGGCGCGCCGGCGGGCCGGGCCGCAGGTCCGACCGATGGTCAGGTCGAGGCAGACGCGCCCTTGCCTGAGGAAGCGGTGGGCGTGGTCGAGGGGGTCGGCTTTGGGCCCGGGGATGCCGCGGATGAGGAGGCGGGGGTGGCACCAACGGCGGAAATGTCGGCAGTGGCCGGGACCGACTCCGAGGGTGCGACGCCCGAGCTGTCCCCGTCCAGCGGCGAGGCATTGGACGAGCCCATCGTCGATGCCGACACCTCGGTTGAGATGCGCGTCGAGCGCTTGGCGCCGGATGGCTCGCCCTCATCCGGCCAGGACCCGGATCTGGACCCCCAGGAGGCCCGCCGGCGCCAGATCGAGGACGCGGTCTCGGCCTCTTTCGGGGGGCCGCCGGTGCGCAGTCAGGCCCAGATCCAGCGGGACGAGGCGGGGCTCGTCGACGGTGAGATCATCGTTTCCCCGGAAGAGGCCGCGGGCCCGCCCCCGGCGGTCAAGCTCCGCCCCTGAGCTCAGGCCGGTGCCCGAGCTCCCCGAGGTCGAAACCACCCTGCGCGGCGTGCGTCCTCGCCTGGAGGGGCGGCGCATCGCCGGCCTCGATGTGCGCGACCCGCGCCTGCGCTACCCGGTGCCCCCGGACTTGGGCCTGGCCCTTGCCGGGCAGCGAATCACCGGTTTGCGGCGGCGCGGCAAGTACCTGTTGCTGGATCTGGACCATGGCACCCTGCTGATCCACCTCGGGATGTCCGGCAGCCTGCGCGTCCTGCCCGCGTCCATCCAGCCAGGGCCGCACGACCACATTGATCTGATCCTCGCCGAAGGGTCCTGCCTGCGTCTGCGCGACCCCCGCCGCTTCGGGGCCTTTCTGTGGCTGACGGGCCCCTCCGAGGCGCACCCTCTGCTCGCGCATCTGGGCCCGGAACCCCTTGAGGACGGTTTCGACGGGGACTACCTATTTCAGGTCTCCCGTCGGCGGCGCGTCGCTGTCAAGGCCTTCATCATGGATTCCGGGGTCGTGGTCGGGGTTGGGAACATCTATGCCAACGAAGCCCTGTTCCTCGCCGGGATACACCCGAACCGGGCCTGCGGGCGCATCGGCCTGGATCGCTACCGGTCACTCGCCGGACGCATCCGCTCCGTGCTCGCTGCCGCCATCGACCAGGGCGGGACCAGCCTCCGCGACTTCGTCCAGGAGGACGGCAGCCCAGGCTATTTTGCCCAGTCGCTCCAGGTCTACGGGCGTGTCGGCGAGCCCTGCCCGGCTTGCGCCGCACCCATCCGGCGACAGCGGATCGGGCAGAGGTCGAGCTTCTACTGCCCCCGCTGCCAGCACTGAACCGAACCGGAGAACCGCCATGCCAAGGCTCCGCTCAGTCCCCCGCCTGCCCTTCGGCGCGCTCTTGATCCTGCTCCTTTGGACCGCCGCGGTCCAGGCCCGCGAGCTTGTCGGTCACGCCATCGTCCAGAGCGACGCCAGCCTGCTCATCAAGGGCGACATCGTGCGTCTGTCCGGGATCTATGTCCCCCGACTAACCGGGACTGCCGGGCCTGGATCCAGCCCGTGCGTTGCGATTCCCGCGCCGCGCTGGCCCTGGACTTCAAGGTCAAGGGCTTCATCCGCTGCTTCCCCACCGGAGAGAACGATGACGGCAGTATCGATGCCACCTGCTATGTGGATCGCACCAGTTTCGACCCGGGGGAGGATCTGGCCGCCTACCTGCTCGAGCGCGGCCTGGCCCTGGCCCTGCCGAGCGCCCCCTTCGAGTATCTTGCCTTGGAGAAGATCGCCCGCAACCAGGGCGCCGGTGTTTGGGGCTTTGCCGTCGACAGCTTCGGGCCAGAGGTCTTCCCGCCCGGGCGCGGGTGGCGTCCGGACCCGGGCCGCTGACCCGGGTCGACGGGCTGCAGCACCTCCCGCTCCAAGCCAGGCAACCCAAGCCGAGTTCCCGGTTGGAGCGCGGCAGCACCTGCGTGGCTCCGAGCGGTCAAGCGCACCCCCAACGCAAGAAGGCTACGCCGTGCTGGGTTGGGGCCTTGGGGGAGTGGCCCCTCGCCGACGTTGACACCGGGCGGACCGGCTCTAAGAATGCTGGCTGACCAGCATCTCAGGCGGCTAGATCTCCTGCCCATATGATCGAACGCTATTACGCCGCCGCGTGCCAGACCGACTTTCCTTGCCCGACCGCGCGCCGGGATATCGGGCAGCGAACCCATCGCATGTGCGATCTCGCCCGGGAGACGGTGCTTGGCTACGAGCCGTTCTTTGATGTCCGGCTATTGGTGTTCCCGGAGTTTGCGCACGCCGCGCCCATCTACGACAGCGTCGAGAAGCTACTCGACCGGTTGGCGATCCCGATCCCCAATGAGCACACTGACCGCTATGCCCAAGTCTGCAAAGAGCTGGGCTGCTACATCCAGACCGGCACATTTCTGGAATCGGACCCGGATTACCCGGGCATGGTCTTCAACACCACCGTATTGATTGGCCCCGCCGGCATTCTCTCGAAATATCGCAAGGTCAATCCCTGGATTCCCTGGGAGCTGCACACCAGCCCCCACGATATCGAAGATTATCCCCACGACCCTTTTCCAGTCGTCGAGACTGAACTTGGCAAGCTTGGGGTGGCCGTCTGTTATGACTGGCTGTTCCCGGAAACCATCAGGCAAATCGCTTTTAACGGGGCGGAAATCATTCTCCGCGTTTCAGCTTACATGGATCCCTGGGGAGCTACGCCCCCGATGGATTGGTGGACACTGATCAACCGCACCCGTGCCATCGAAAACACCACCTATGTTGTCGCCGCCAACCAGGGTGCCAGTCGGTCCAACTACCCACCCTTCAGTTGGCCGGGCGGCAGCATGGTTCTGGATTTCGACGGTCGCATTTTGGCCCAGGCGGACCCTGGTCCAGGCGAAAAAGTCGTGGTGGGGCCGATCGATCTGGCGGCGTTGCGTCAGGAACGCCAGCGTCGCACGGGACACGATATGCGGGCGCATCTCCGCTCGGAGATTCACACCTACCTGAGCCAGCCGCATTTTGCGCCGGCTCGCGAGAAGGCCAAGGTCCGCCCGTAGAGGCAGGCCGGGGCGACGCAGGGGCCCCAGGGTCCACCCGGCTGTGCGGTTGGGCGCTCGCCCTCTCTGTCGTGGTGGGTTTAGGATAGCCGCCTCGTGGCGGTGCCGCGGGAGACGCGACAAGAACTTAGTCCGCCACTCCCTGAGCTGGGTTACAGGTCGTGGCCCCGTTTGACATGCCGCATCCTTCGTCCGTTTCCAGAGGATAAGCCGTGCAGATCACCGGGATGCTGTGGGGGGCGAAGCTCCTCAACTACGTGGACTATCCGACCTCCGAGGTGCTCGGACCGGAGGCGACCGGCGAGCAGATCAAGGACCTGATCGACCGCTACGGCAGCGTACTGATCAAGCCCGTGTTCAAGGGCGGCATCGGCAAGAAGGGCAAGGCCGGCCTGATCGGTCACGCCAAGGACGTGGCGACCGCCATGCGCGAGAAGGAGCGCCTGTTCTTCGTCGAGCACCGGGTCGGGACACTCGGTGGCGAAGGCCGAGGGAGTGACCTTCGAGAGCGCCATCCCCGCCAGGCACGAGATCTACTTCTCCATCGCCGACGACACCCGCTTCCGCGCCCCGACGCTGACCATCACCCACCACGGCGGCATGGACATCGAGGATCTGCCGCCGGACAAGATCGCCCGCATCCCCTTCGACGCCCTGACCGGATTCAAGGGCTTCATCGTCGCCAATGCCCTGGACAGCATCGACGCCCCCGCCGAGATCATCAGCCCCCTGGTGCAGCAACTGCCCAAGCTGTGGGACCTGTTCAACAACTACGGCATGAGCATGCTGGAGCTGAACCCGATCCGCATGATGCCCAAGGAGGACGGGCGGCTGGTGCCGGTGGCCTGCGACTTCAAGTGCAGCTTCGACACCGACGATCCCGCCTGGCAGCGGCTCAATCTGCCACCCAGCCTGGAGTCCAGCAACTACTCGGCCTTCGAGCTGGAGGTCAACGAGCTGCGCACCTACCAGGGCCAGTCGGATGTGTTCGTCATCAACGAGCAGGGCAGCATCACGGCCATGACCTTCGGCGGCGGCGCCAATGCCCTGGTGACCGAGCTGCTGGGCGACCGCGGCACCATCTCGTCGGACTTCGGCGGCAACCCGCCCTACCAGAAGATGGCCGAGATCAGCCGCATCGTCTACAAGCACTGGCTGGCGCAGACCAATGTCCTGTTCATCATCGGCGGCAAGGCCAACAACACGGACATCTACACCACCTTCCGCGCCATGGCCGATGCTCTGCGCGACTACTTCAATACCCAGGGTCCACGTCCCCTGTTCGTCGTGGTCGGGCGCGGCGGTCCCAACCTGATCCGCGGCATGGCCTATCTGAAGGACACCCTCGACGGGCTGGGCATCCCCTACCGCATGTTCGGCCACGACTCGGCCATGAGCGAGGTGGTCAACTACGCCCGCGCCATCGACCAGTGGATGCGCGACGGCGGCAAGGCCGAGATCGCCCGCTGCATGGGCATCGCCGCGGACAGAGCGGGGACCAGCCAATGATTGGCAACATCGCCCACATTCGGGAGTCGGGGCGCTGCAAGGGCATCCCCGAGTTCCCGCACTATTTCGTCGGCCTCGACTCGCTGACCAAGCTCGCCACGCGCGACGACCGCGTCTGCGTGCTCAACATCCTGGGCACCGAGAGCCGCACCGTCACCCCGGTCAGCCATGTCTACTCCGGCGGCAACGTGGTCTGCGGCGTCCAGCCCGGGCGCTCCGGCTCCGTGCTCAAGACCGAGCTGAACGACATCCCCGTCTACAACACCGTCGCCGAGGCCCTGGCCGCCGGGCGCAAGTTCAACGTGGCGGTGGTCTACGTCCCGCCCGCGGGCGTTAAGGACGCGGTGATCGAGGCGGTGCGGGTCAATCCCAGCCTGGTCCGCGTGATCATCATCACCGAGAAGGTGCCGCTGAGCGACGCCCGGATCATCCGCCAGTACTGCCAGTTCCAGGGCGTGGACGTCTTCGGCGGCAACTGCCTCGGTGATCGCCGACGCCCACCAGCACGTGCGCATCGGCGGCGCCCTGGGCGGCAGCCATCCGGCCGAGTCCCTGGTGCCGGGCTCGGTGGCCATCTACTCCAACTCCGGCAACTTCACCACCACCATCGCCGTCTACCTGCTCACCGCCGGCTGGGGCACGACCGTGTCCCTGTCGTCTGGCAAGGACGTCTACATCCACTTCGCCGCGCCGGAGTTCACCAACGCCTTCCACAAGGACCCGCGCAGCCGGGCCGCGGTGATGTACATCGAGCCTGGCGGCTACTACGAGCAGGACCTGGTCGTTCGAAAAGCCCGTGGTCGCCTGCGTGGTCGGGCGCTGGAAGGACCGCCTGACCAAGGCCTGCGGCCATGCCGGGGCCATCGCCGGCAGCGGCGACAACGCCGGCAGCCAAGGAGCGCTGGTTCATGGATAAGCTCGGCGTGGATGACATCTTCACCGCCGACAACCCCATCTGCTCCGCCAAGGGTGCGGTGGTGACCAACATCGCCGACGTGCCGGCCGCGATGACCGCGGTCATGGCCCTGAACGGCCAGGCGCCGGACTTCGCCCCCCACGGCGACCTGTCCATGAAGTGCTGGTTCGCGGACGACACCGGCCTGGCCCTGCCGCCGGAGCTCGACGTGCGCCCGGTGCCCGCCGTGGAGCCCTACCGGGAGCAGATCGAGGCGGTCAACCGCCAGCTCGGCGTCATCCAGCCGCGCGAGAGCATGAAGGACGCCTCCGGCGCGTCCATGATGGACCCGGTGACCCAGGTCACCCGCCTGCACGGCGCCAGCATCCTGGACCTGGCCACCCGGCCCTACGAGGACAACCTGGTGCTCGCGCTGGTCCGCGAGTACCCGGACGACGACGGGCGCGCGCTCGCCAACCTGGTGCTCAACGCCTACGTCAACCTGGCCGGGACGCCCATGCTCGCCGCCGCCCAGGCCGCCCGCGAGGCCGGCAACAGCCCCAACACGGCCCTGTGCGCGGCCGTCGCCATGCTGGGGCCGAAGATGCTGGAGGGCGCGCGGCATCGCGGTGGAGACGCTGCTGGCGCTGTTCCGGGAGTCCGGCCTGACGGACCCGTCGGACGCGGCCTTCGACGTCGACGCCCAGGTGGCGGCCGCGGAAGCGCGACCAGACCCAGGTCTTGACCACCGCGGAGCCCGACCCGCTGGCCGAGGCGATGCTGGCCGGCGCCCTTGCCCGCGGGGCGGCCGGATCCGTCTTCCTGCGCTTCCTGATCGCGCTCGGCGAGCGCCACGGCACCCATCCGAGCGCGGACGCCGTGCTCGCCGCCATCTGCTGCCATCTGGCCTGGCGGCCCCTGCTGCACAAGCGCATCTCGGTGACCACCCTGTCCAACCTGCCCTGGCACCTGCGCATCGTCGGCGCCGTGGTCGGGCGCCTCGGTGCCGCCGGAGCGGCAGACGGCGGACGACCTTCGGCGGGGTCCCCATGCGCGAGCTGATCGCCGGCTGGAGCTTCACCGAGACCGCCTACCTGGCCCTGCTGGCGCGCCGGCCCGGCGAGGACGAGCGCTTCGCCTTCACCGTGCTGCTGGGGCTCACCGCCTCCAACGGACCCGGCACCATCTCCGCCCAGGGCGCCAAGGGCGCGGTCAGCGCCGACGGCCCCGAGGTGCCGGAGCGGGTCCAGGTCAACAAGGCCTACGTCGGCTTCCTGAGCCACACCGGCTTCGCCCACGGTGGCAACGGCTTCGAGGCCATGCAGTTCCTGATCGAGCGCTTCGGCGGGCTGAGCCTGGCCGACCCTGGCGACCCCGCCCACGGCCTGGACCTGGTGCGCATCGCCGCCGACTACGCCCTCGACTACAAGGCGTACAAGACCAAGGCCAAGGCCGCCGGCAACCTGTCCTACGCGAAGATCCCCTGCGTCAACCACCCGGTCTTCAAGGGCAAGGAGGTCAACCTCGACCCGCGCGAGGTCTATGTCCGCGACCTGTTCCGCGAGCGCGGGAGCTACAACGTCTTTCACGAGTTCTACCACGAGCTGGTCCAGGCCCTGGCCAGCTACGGGGTCAGCAGCAACGTCTACTGCGTCAACATCGACGCCGTCATCGCCGTGATCCTGCTGAAGATGCTGTGGCGGCCCTACGTCAACGGCGAGATCGACGGCCGGTTCCTGGAGATACGGTGCCTTCACCACCTTCCTCTACGGCCGCGTGGTCGGCGAGGCGGCGGAGATCGAGGACCATGCAACGCGCGGGCGGAATATGGATACGCGGACGGCGGCGAGTCAGTGCCGGTTTGTGGGGTGAGCTTTGGTGTTGCGCTTCTCAGCCGATGGACGATGCAAGACCTGACATATTCTCCGATACCAATGCCTCGGTGCTGGATTGCAAGACTAGACCCCGGCGCTCCGCCTGACCCTGGCGCTCCGCCGGCGCTCCCGCTCCTAGATTCGAATGGCGCGTAGGGCGGGTCAAATACTAGGATTCCATTGGATTCTGACAGCGCCGCCCGAAACTCGCTTGTCGACATTGATGTCGAGGTGGCCGATATTCTGCGAAAGTCAGTCCAAGCGCTGACTCAGCTCACTGAATCGTCAATGCGCTGAATCCGGGCGCGATCCCGAGCAGGAAAATATCACTCGCCTCGGATTCTCTCTGATTCCAGTCGAGCGAGCATGGGCCATCGTTCCGTTGTCCCGAGGGCCCCGTCTTTGTCGTCGACTCATAGGTCTTGCCGTTGACGATCAGCCAGACGTGCCCGACACCTTCATCGGCAACAACGAGTCTGCCGGCCGTGTTCTTTTTGTTGGTGCCGTCTGCATTCTTTTCATAGGTGGTCTCTCGAAATCCGATGCGCACGTGGTCATCGATTTTCGCTGCTTCACGTTGATAGTATTGTTTTCTCGATATTCTGACAGTTAAATCAAAGTGGTCGAAATCCTTGCCCTCCAGAATCTTGCGCTGCGAGTCAGAACCGCCTGTCAGATCGAGCAGCCCGTTGGTCGCGCCGTAGACTACATAGCGCACAAAACCCGAGCAGTCGAGGCTGGTGACGTTGCCGTTCAGCAGATGCGACCCCATCCCTATGGTTGGCACTTTGCCCAGAATTTTGCCCCGCCGGTCTTTACCGATGCGATACTCGATTGCCGCAGCCATGATATTCGCGATAATGAGTCTGAACTTAAACGTATCGAATCTGACAACCATTCAGTGCCTCCATTGTCGATGTCCGACCTCCAAATAGTGCATAGCACGAATGGCACTGACTTAAGGCCAACCATCTGATTATTAGCGATAAAATAGGGGCTGGCTGGCCCAGATGGTAAGCTGAAGGTTGCGAGACCGCAGCAACCACCCGAGGAGCCAGCCCAAATGCATGCTAGCCGTCGCCCGGTGTCCGGGCAACAACGACGCGTCCGCCATCATGCGGTCAACGCCGACTCTGACACCATGTTCAACCTGTTGACCGGGCCACGGCTGCTGGAGCGGGTCGCGGCGCGGCGCAGGCGCGGGGTCGCAGGCGCGGGGTCCGCAGGCGCGGGGTCAGGCGCGGGGTCAGGTCTCACATTGCCCACAGAGTACTCTCGATCTATGCTTGCTGCAGGTGGTCAAGACGAGGGTAAACGGGCCATGGCCAGACCTTTGCGGCTTGAGTTCGCTGGCGCGGTGTATCACGTCACAGCGCGCGGCAACGAGCGGCGCAGTATCTTCCTCGGGGACGGCGACGAAGACCGCGTGGCGTTTCTGGACATCCTGGGGCGGACCTGCGAGCGCTTCAACTGGATCTGCCATGCCTTCTGCCTGATGACCAACCACTACCACCTGCTGGTGGAAACGCCGGATGCCAATCTTTCCAAAGGGATGCGACAGCTGAACGGGGTCTATACCCAGCATGTCAACCGCAGCCGTGGGCGGGTTGGGCACCTTTTCCAAGGGCGCTTCAAAGGTATTCTTCAGCCACGAGGTCGCCTATGCCGGCCCCATGATCGTCGCCGACGCCCGCCGGGTGCTGGACCTGCGCGTCCAGATCAAGGCCCTGGAGAGACGCCGCCAAGCCCTCAGGCGGTCTCCCAAATCGCCCGACGCATCGTACTATCCCCGGTTCGCGCTGGTCTGCTCCGCGACCCGAGGAGATCGGCACCCTGGAACGGTGTTGCCATCGGGCGAGTCTGGCCCTCTACCTGGGCAAGACCAACCTCGATCACAGCGCCGTTTAACAGCAGACCGACTGGCGCCGCGCCATCGCCGATACTCGCGCCAAGGCGGCGATGATGACCGACGGTGGTCGCCGTCGCGATCGGTCCCCGCCTCGCAGCCCTATTACGAAAAAAAACGCAACGAGGGGAAAACCCACAACCAGGCGATTCGCGCGCTGGGTCGCCATCTGTGCCGCGTGATCTTTCAAATGCTCAAGCAGGATCGCGACTATGCAATTCGTGATTAGCGAGCGAATAGACATCCGCGTGGGCTATGAAGGTTTCAGCGGGATGTTCAGGTCTCACATTGCCCACAGAGTACTCTCGATCTATGCTTGCTGCAGGTGGTCAAGACGAGGGTAAACGGGCCATGGCCAGACCGTTGCGGCTTGAGTTTGCTGGTGCGCTGTATCACGTCACAGCGCGCGGTAACGAGCGGCGCAGCATCTTCCTCGGGAACGTGCGACGACGACCGAGCGATGTTCCTGGACATCCTGGGCGCGCACCTGCGAGCGCTTCAACTGGATCTGCCATGCCTTCTGCCTGATGACCAACCACTACCACCTGTTGGTGGAAACGCCGGATGCCAATCTTTCCAAAGGGATGCGACAGCTGAACGGGGTCTATACCCAGCACGTCAACCGCACCCATGGGCGCGTTGGCCACCTCTTTCAGGGACGCTTCAAAGGCATCCTGGTCGAGAAGGACAGCTACCTCCTTGAGCTCGCACGCTACGTGGTGCTAAACCCGGTCCGGGCCAACATGGTGCGCCGACCCGAGGAGTGGCCTTGGAGCAGTTATCGGGCGACTGCAGGACAGGAAACGGCCCCGCCGTTCTTGGCGACCGACTGGCTGTTGCGCGCGTTCGCCGACACTCGCCAGGAAGCGGCGGCCGGATACCGACGGTTTGTCGCCGAGGGGATCGGCGCCTCCAGTCCTTGGCTCGAGCTGAAAAATCAGGTCTACTTGGGCTCCGAGCAATTCGTCCAACAGATGCAGGACGTTGATCGATCCCGCGCGTCCGTTGCGAGAGATACCGAAGCGCCAACGTCGTCCCGTCGAGAAGTCGCTGGACTATTATGCGTCGCGCTACGCCGAACGAGACCGAGCACTTGCCGAGGCGTACCGAACCGGCGCCTACAGCATGCAAGCGATTGCCGAGCATTTCGGCGTCAGCCGTATGACGGTCAGCCGGGCCGTGAAACGCCATGAAATTCAGCGTATTTCGCAAAGCGGGGAATAGATGACCTGTCCCCGGTCTGGGGACCTCGCTACGTCGGCCTGGGCCGACTGGCGGACTAGCAGCAGCTGGGTCGAAGGCCCGGGAGGTCGACGATGAGTGAGTTTGTGCGTTGTCCGCATTACCAGCATATGCAGGGCGTGCCGCAATCCACGATAAGCCGGTGCTGGCTGGCTGGGTACACAATGCTGTTCGGCTGGGGCGGCATGGCACGGAAGGATGTTGAGCCATACGTGCTCAGAGTGTTGGGGGAAGCCGGCATTGACGTAAACGAGGCGCTGCACAGCGGTCTCCACCTCAAGGACAACAAGAAGGCCGCTCAGGCGCTTGGCTTGGGCTGCAGCGGTTATGGACAGCCGGTGACCGAGCACGACCTCAAGCAGCATGTGCGCAGGAGTCCCGTATGGGCGACGGGACGCTGGTTCGAGTCCAGCAATCACGTCATCGTGATCACCGGGGTATCTGACACCAAAGTCGAATGTTTCGATCCCTGGTATGAGACTGGTCCCTGGGAAGCCTTAGAAATGCAGACCAAGCCATTGGACTGGGTGCTACATGGTCGCGGCAATACCAAGGGGCTGGCACATACCTTCCAATGGTACCCACTCCACTACTTCAAGGTGTAGCGCATCGCCGGGGTCATCCAGCGCCCCGGGGTCGCAGCGCCCAATGCCTCGGGAACGCCAGGAAAGGGGTCTATAAACAGAGCATCTGACTATCGCCATACATCGCGCGCTCTGCTTTTCTATAGACCCCGGCGCTGCTTTTGTGCTTTTGGGCCCAAATATCCCTCGATCCTCACTTTCTCGCCCTTCTGCGGGGCTGTAACGGAGCGACCTTCAAGCCATGCGACGCCGCACCTTTCTGACCGCTATCGCTGGTACCTGCGCCGGACTGCTCCCTGGCGCGTCCATCGCCGCCGCCGACACCTCGGCACGCCTGGCCAAGCCCATCCCCTCCAGCGGCGGGCCCATGCCGGCCATCGGTATGGGGACCTGGATCACCTTCAATGTCGGCTCGGATCCGCAGGCCGTGGCCGTCCGCGCTGAGATCCTCCGGGCCTTCTTTGCCGCTGGCGGCGGCATGATCGACTCATCGCCTATGTATGGTTCGGCGGAGGCCGTCGTGGGCAAGGCGCTGGCCCGGCTCCAGCGGCCCGCGGGGCTCTTCGCCGCCACCAAGGTCTGGACCGAGTCCGGGGCCAATGGCCCGGCGGAGATTGCCGAGTCCCAGCGGCTCTGGGGCGTCGACCGCTTCGACCTACTCCAGGTCCACAACCTGCTTGCCTGGCGCGACCACCTGGAGACCCTCAAGGCCATGAAGACCCAGGGACGCCTGCGCTATCTCGGGGTGACCACGTCCCATGGTCGCCGCCACGCGGAGCTGGAGCAGATCATGAAGTCGGAACCCATCGACTTCGTCCAGCTCACCTACAACATCGCCGACCGGGAGGCCGAGGCCCGGCTTTTGCCCCTGGCCGCCGAGCGCGGCATCGCGGTCATCGCCAACCGCCCACTGCGGCGCGGCGAGCTGGTCGCCCGCAGCCAGGGCCATCCGTTGCCTGGCTGGGCCGCGGAGATCGGCTGCACCGGCTGGCCCCAGGTCCTGCTCAAGTTCATCGTCTCCCACCCGGCCGTTACCTGCGCCATCCCAGCCACGAGCCAGGTGGCCCACATGCAGGAGAACATGGGGGCCGGCCTCGGCCCCATTCCAGATGCCGCCCTGCGCCGTCGGATGGCCGCCGATTTCGCCGCGCTTTAGAGGCCACACCCGCCGCCATGGCCGACTGGCTGCGCTATTCCCTGGCGGACTTCCTGCCCTTCTCCCGCATGACCTATCTGCGCCTGTTCGAGCTGTACGACGCCCGCTTCTGGCCGGCGGCGGCCATCGGTCTGGTAGTCGGCCTCTGGCTGCTGTGGCTGCTGCGCAGCCCGACCCCAGGGCGGCTGCGGCTCGCCCTTGGGTTACTTGCCGGGTGCTGGGGTTGGATCGCCTGGGCCTTCCTGTGGCAGACCTATGCGCCGCTCCTCTGGGCCGCGCCCTATGCCGCTGCGGCCTTTGCGGCCCAGGGGATGCTGCTGCTTGGGGTGGCCATGGCACCTTGGGGCACGGGCCCCAGCCCCAGAACCGGACGCGGGGTGCGTCTCGGGTACGGCCTGCTGGCCTGTGCCGTATTGGTCGCGCCGCCTTTAGGGTTGTGGTTCGGCCGCTCCTGGTCCGGGCTGGAACTGTTCGGCAACGCACCGGACCCCACGACCCTCGCCACCCTTGGGCTCCTGATCCTGCTTCGGCACCCCTTACGTGCGCTGCTAATGCCGATCCCGGTTGCCTGGGCCCTGTTCTCCGGCCTAACCCTATTGGCCATGGACGATCCCTCGTGGCCCCTGCTGCCGGGTGCGGCGCTGGTCGTACTGATTATGGTGCTCTGGGAAAGTCGCGCCCGCGGCGTCCTCCCCGAGGTGGGTGCGCGACAACTCCCTGTCGGCGCGACCCGCCTGGGCCCGGATCACGGGCCCCAAGGTCAGCCCCTGGACCAGGATCGAGAACACCACGATGACATAGGTCACCGTCACCAGGACCGTCCGGGGCTCCCCCAGGGCAGCGACAGGGCCATGGCCACCGAGATGCCGCCGCGCAGCCCACCCCAGGTGAGGATAGTCACCACCCCGGGCGAGAAGCTGCGGAATCGGCGCATGATGCCGATGGGCAGCGCCGACGCTGACGATGCGTGCGATCAGCACCAGCGGGATCGCCAACAGCCCCGCGACCAGGTAGTGGCCTGCCAGTGAGATCACCATCACTTCCAGGCCGATGATCGACGAACAGCACGGCGTTGAGCACCTCGTCGATCAGCTCCCAAAAGGTGTCCAGGTGCTCGATGGTCCGGTCGGACATGGCCTGATCGCGCCCGGCATTGCCGATCAGGAGCCCGGCGACAACCACCGCGATGGGCGCGGACAGGTGCAGGTGCTCGGCCAGGGCATAGCCACCACCCGCCAGCGCCAGGGTGATCAGTACCTCCACCTGGTAGTTGTCGACCCGGCTCAGCATCTTGAACGCCACCCAGCCCGCCGCGAGCCCGAAGACAGGCCGCCCAGCCCCTCGTGCAGCAACAGTTCCAGGACTCCCGCGGCGCTGACCTCCTCTCCACCCTGCGGCGATCCGCAGCAGCACCAGGAAGACCACGACCGCCACGCCATCGTTGAACAGGGACTCGCCGACGATCTTGGTCTCCAGGGACTTGGATGCGCCGGCACTCTTGAGGATACCCATCACCGCGATCGGGTCGGTTGGAGAGATCAGGGAGCCGAACAGCAGGCAGTAGATCAGCGGGACCTCCAGGCCCAACCAACCGAACAGCAGGTAGGCACCGCCGCCGACCAGGAAGGTCGACCCGAGCACGCCGAAGCTCGCCAAGATCCCGATGACCCAGCCCTGTTTTGCTCAGATCGTGCAGGTTCACATGCAAGGCCCCGGCGAACAGCAGGAAGCTGAGCATCCCGTGCAACAGGGTCTGGTCGAGATCGACGCTGGCCAGCATCCGCATCACGTCGTGCTTCAGGTCGTCGGTGAAGGGGATCGGCGCAAGAAGAAACAGCGACATCAGGAGCGATATCAGCATCAACCCGATGGTCGTCGGCAGCTTGAGAAAGCGGTGATTGACCCAGCTGAACAGGGCCGACAGGGTGATCAGGATGGCGAGGATGTCAAACAATGGCATAGAACGAGGCACCGTCTTGGCTTGCGGGGCCTGCATTGTCCGGGTTCTGGGGCCCCCGTTCGACCCCGGGGCCTTGCGGATAGCCCACGGTTCCCAGGATACTGAGGGCCAGCCTGACCTCACCGGCGTCGAGCAGGTGCGCGGAGGTCACCCTGGATTGCCGGGTAGTTGAGTTTCGAGACGGCGAGCCTGGTGCGACAGTCCCAGAGCCGAATGGCACTGACTTAAGGCGAATCTCTTGAGCGTCCAGCTCAGAACTAACTGATTTCATGTGGGAAATGGCGGGCCGGCCGACCCGGATGATAGGCTGCAGGTTGCGAGACCACAGCAACCATCCGAGGAGCCAGCCCACATGCATGCTAGCCAGCGCCCGGCAACGAGGCAACAACAACGGGTGCGCCGTCATGCTGGCAGAGCCGATGCCCCGGCGATGTTCAACCTGTTGACGGGTCCCCAACTGCTGGAGCGGGTTGAGGTGGCACTACCGGAGCACCGCGAGCGGCTGTATCCGCCAACCGAGACCCTGTCGATGTTCGTCGCTCAGGTCTTGTCAGCGGATGGGAGCTGTCAGCAAGCGGTGGACGCCGCCATGGTTACGCGTCTGATCGCCGGACTGGCGCCTGGCAGCACCGACACCGGCGCCTACTGCAAGGCGCGCTCGCGCCTGCCCTTGGCGATGATCGCCACCCTGGCACGCGGGTGTGGCGACATCGTTGCCAACGGGGCACCCGGCTGGTGGCACTGGCGCGGGCGCCGTGTGCTCCTGGTCGATGGGGCCACGGTGACCTTGGCCGACACCGCGGACAACCAAGCGGCCTATCCGCAGCCAAGCAGCCAGAAGGAGGGGCTCGGGTTTCCCCTGGCGCGGATGGTCGCCCTGCTCTGTTTGGGCAGCGGCGCCTTGCGCGATGTCGCCGTCGGACCCTGCGTCGGTAAAGGCAGCGACGAGCAGTCGCTGCTGCGCGACATCCTCGATACCGTGCAAGCGGGCGACATCTTGCTCGGGGATGCGTTCTACGCGACCTACTTTCTCCTCGCGGAGCTGATCGGCGGGGGCGCCGACGGGGTGTTCGAGCAGTTCGGGGCGCGCCGAGGCCGCACCGACTACGCCAAAGGGGAGGCGCTGGGCGTGCGTGATCACCTCATCGAACTGGTCAAGCCAGCGACAAGGCCCGACTGGATGAGCCAGCATGAGTACGACCGAGCACCGGCCACGCTCAAGGTCCGGGAGTGCGAAGCGGGCGGCAAGATCCTGGTGACGACCTTCCTCGACCCGAACCAGACGCCCAAGGGGATACTCAAGGCACTGTACCGTCAGCGTTGGCACGTGGAGCTTGATCTGAGGAACATCAAGACCACGCTGGACATGGAGCACCTGCGCTGCCGGACCCCGGAGATGGCGATCAAGGAATTGTGGGTCTACCTACTGGCCTACAACCTGATCCGACTGCTCATGGCCCAGTCCGCTCTGTTGGCCGACCAGATTCCACGCCAGCTCAGTTTCAAGCATACCGTGCAGGTCTGGCTGGCATGGCAACAACAGGGCGGCGACCGCGAGGACGGCGAGCGCTTCCACGCCATCCTGATCCTGATCGCCCAACCCCGCGTGGGCCTACGACCAGGGCGTATCGAGCCGCGTGCCTTGAAACGCCGCCTCAAACCCTTTGCACTGCTCACCGAACCGCGGGCGTCCGCCAAGGCGCGCATCCGCGATCACGGCCACCCGAAGAAGCAGCGCTAAAAAAATCACTCCGAGTCAGTCTGTTGGGTGTCGCCGCCTGGGCTCTTAGGCTTAAGTCAGTGCCATTCGGGTTCGGGGCGAAGTGCGGGAGGTCGATCTCTTCGGACGCTTGGGGGGAGAGGAATTCGCCGTGATTGTCGTCGAAGCTGATCGGGCAAGAACTACGCAGGTGGGCGAGCGGATCCGTGCCGCGATCGAATCCGCGTCTATCGTTCATCAAGATTACAGTTTCCGGATGACCGTCAGCGTCGGCGTTGCCGTAAGCCCAACATCGACGGCCGGAATCGAGGCCCTTCTGACAAACGCTGATCGGGCGTTGTACGCCGCCAAAAATGCCGGGCGCAATCAAGTCCTGAGCACCAGCAATACACCCGATGTTTCGAGCTGGTCTACCTGATACATAGGGAAGTGGCCGGGGTCAGAAGTGGCCGGGGCCACCATTTGTTGCGGCCTGGCAAGGCCGCGTTATCTTGCAGGTGGGAAGCCTGCCCAGGTAGCCGTTAGCCGCGGGCCTGACTAGGGCAGAGTAGCGAGTTCTCAGGCGCCTTCTATCATCTGACGGCGCGTGGCGACAGGTGCGAAGCGATCTACTAGGACGACGAGGACCGTAGCGCCTTCCTCGCCATCTTCGGGGACGTCATTCAGCAGTTCGAGTGGCGCTGCCATGCCTACTGCCCGATGACCAACCACTACCACCTCTTCGTCGAAACCGCACATGCCAATTTGTCCAAGGGCATGCGGCGGCTCAACGGCGTTTTCACCCAGTGGTCCAACAGACGCCACGGTGGCACCAGGCATCTGTTCCAAGGACGCTACAAGGCGATTCTCGTGGACTCGGAGAGCTACCTTCAGGAACTCAGCCGCTATGTCGTGCTGAACCCCGTGCGTGCGGGGATGGTTGCCGACCCGGGCGACTGGCCTTGGAGCAGCTATTGCGCGACGGCAGGGTTGGTCTCGGCGCCGCCGTGGCTGACGACGTCAGCGATCCTGTCCACGTTCGCACGGACGAAGGGGAAGGCCCGGGAAGCCTATCGGCGTTTCGTGATGGACGGAATGGGCGCCGACGGCATCTGGGCTGCTCTGAGTCGCCAGATCTACCTTGGCGATGAGCGATTCGTGGAGCGCATGCAGCAGGAGCGCAGCGATGCGCGAGATGAGGTTCAGATCCCCAGGGCGCAGCGACGCGGACCGCCGCCGACTCTGGAGCAGATCCGTCAGGCTTCGAACAGCCGAGATGCGGCGATTGCCGCGGCCTACGCGACCGGGGAGTACAGCTACGCCGAGATTGCCAAGTTCTTCGGCCTGCACTTCACGACTGTCGCGCGCATCGCACGCAAGGCCCGGCGACAGCCTGATCAGCGGCAGCCCTCTTTTTGTTGTAATGGCGCTGCCGCTTTCCCTCACTACTGAGGTCAACCCCGGTCGGTGGGCTGGGTGAACGCACAGGCGCGCGACCAAGCACGGTCATGGTTGGCTGCGAAAGCCGCTCCACCGTGCGGCGCCGTTCCGTGGACCGGGCCTGAGCCGTGCCCCAGGCGTGCGCCACCAGCAAGAAGGCGCGGGGTCTACCCTTTTGCCTTGGTCACCTGTCCAAAGGGAAGACCCGCCGCCCGTCTCCGCCGCTGTACCATCCGCCCCCCGTGCCGCGGGACAGCAGGGCGACGCAGCCCCGATCACAACGCTGAAGGTGACTGCTGATCGCGGTTACCAGGGCGAGCCGGTGATCAGCATCTGTTGCCCGACGAGGACTGAACCAGCCGGGTCTCCGGCATCTTCCCCAGGTCGCTTGGGTAAAAAAAAGGCGCCTTCTTTCGCTCCTCCCCTCTAGGGTTTAGAGACCGCTTGACAGGTGCTATTCTCTGGTCCTGTCAAGATGCGAGATGGTGGTGCATGAGCGTGAAATTCTCCGAGGACGTCGTTCCCCTGACGGACCTCACGGTCAATCCGGGTCGTGTGGTCAAACACGCGGCCGACACCCACCGGCCCGTCTTGCTCACCAGTCGGGGGCGCGGGGTGGCCGTGGTCCAGTCGGTTGCCGATTACGAGCAGGGCGAAGAGGAGCGCGCGTTCATGCGCGCCGTTGTCGCTGGCCTGGCCGACCTGGAGGCAGGGAGGGAGGTTTCCCTCGCCGACGCCAAGACGCGCCTCGGCCTGAAATAGGGGGATGCCCGCCGCCGGGATCAGCTTCGGCGAGTCCGCCCTCGGCGACCTGGAAGACATTCGGGAGCGGTACGCGGGAGAAGCCGTCCCGGAGGTCGGAGACCGCCTCGTCGGCGAGATCTTCGACCGCATTGAGGTCCTCGCCGATCACCCGGACATCGGGCGGGCCGTGCCCGAGTTCGCCCAGTCCTTGTTGCGCGAGCTGATCCACCCACCGTTCCGAATCGTCTACCGCCGCGAGGCAGCGCGGGTTCGCGTCGTGCGGGTCTGGCGCAGCGAGCGCCTGCTCCGGTTGCCGCCATCGGAAGGGTAATCAAGAGCCCCGCGGTTGACGCCTGAAGATCCCTGTTCACGCGTGTCGATGGCTTTGAGAACCCGCGGATGGTTGGCGGATAGCGCGTGCACGCGCCAACGAGGGTGGTGAAGGCGCGGTGGTCGGCGGAGGGTACAGGGGGTTGGGTGCCAGAGGAATAGAGACGACGTTGGCGTTGCCCCGGGAGGGGGGCACGGCCACGGAGCGCTGGGCTTTCCCGCCCCTCTGCCGTCCCGACCTGAAGCGGACGCGGACCCGTCAACCGAATTGCTCGACAAGGTAATCGATGAACAGCCGCGTCTTGGCCGGAACATGTTGCCGGGACGGATAGAGCGCCGAGAGCGTCAGCGGCGAATGCTCCCTGCCCTCCAACACCCGCACCAGGCGCCCACCGGCGAGGGCATCCTCGACGATAAACTCCGGCAACAGGGCGATTCCCAGCCCTTGTATCGCCGCCTCCGCCAACACGTCGCCATTGTTGCTGCAAAAGACCCCCTTGATCACAACCGTTTCGTCGCCGCCCGGCCCGCCGAAGGACCATTCCTCCCGCTCGGAAATCAGGTTGTAGTGGAGACAGTCGTGCTGCAGCAGTTCGTTCGATGTTTGCGGGGTACCGCGTCGTCGCAGATAGTCGGGTGAGGCGCAGAAGACTCTCGGTACCGAGGTGATGGGTCGGGCTACCAAGGACGAATCACCCAGTTGGGCGATGCGCAACGCCAGATCGAAACCGCCCCCGATGATATCTGTCTCTTGATCTTCCAACTGCAAGGTGACGCGGAGCTGCGGATATCTGGTGGCAAAGCGCACGACCGCGGCGGCGAGCCGACGCTGGCCGAAGGACATGGGCGCGACGATCCTGAACTCGCCCGTCGGCTGACCGATCAGTTCGTCCAGTCGGCCCTCGACGCATCGAAGATCGCCCAACAGCCTGCTGACTTCACGAAAGTAGAGTTCACCGGCCTCCGTCAGCTGGACCTTGCGGGTGGTTCTCTGCAACAACCGGACGCCCAGCCGCTGCTCGAGGGCCTTGATACGGCGGCTGACCGCCGCGGGCGTGGAGTCCAGCCGCTTGGCCGCGGCACTGAACCCCCGCTCCTCCGCCACCGCCACGAACACATCAAGCTCGTCCATCGGAATCCCCAGGTGTCACCAGGCGCATCGCGCCAACTTTGCGCCAGCCGCAAAGATCCTTTGAGCAAAACCGCGTTTATTTTACCCGAGCACGTCGCTAGGTTATGAGCATCGAACGAACCATCGGAGAACGACCATGTTCGCAGTGCGACGCGCCGAAGAACGCGGCCACGCCAATCACGGCTGGCTGAACAGCTATCACACCTTCTCCTTCGCAAACTATCACGACCCCCGGCACATGGGGTTCTCGAATCTGCGGGTCATCAACGACGACATCATCGCCCCCAGCCAGGGGTTCGGGACCCATGGGCACGCCGACATGGAGATCGTCACTTATGTGCTCGATGGCGCCTTGGAACATAAGGACAGCATGGGCAACGGCTCGGTGATGCGCCCGGGGGATGTGCAGCGCATGAGTGCCGGTACCGGGGTTAGCCACAGCGAGTACAACCACTCTTCGGAAGAGCCCGTGCATTTATTGCAGATCTGGCTGCAGCCCAACGAACGGGGCGTCAAGCCCGGCTACGACCAGCGGTTCTTCTCGCCGGAGGATCGACGCGGGCGCCTGGTGCTGCTGGTTTCGCCGGATGGTCGTGACGGGTCGATCTCGTCCCATCAGGACGCCCTGCTCTGCGGCGCCCTACTGGACGCCGATAGCCGCCTGGAGCATCGACTCGATCCGGGGAGGCGCGCCTACGTCCATGTTGCCAGAGGAAGCGTCAGGGTCAATGGCGAAACCCTCGCGGACGGCGACGGGGTGGCCATCGATGTCGCGAGCAAGGTGCTGCTGGAAGGCATCGCCGGCGCCGAGGTCCTGCTCTTCGACTTGCCCTAACGCCCGTCGCGCCCACAACACTCCGGAATATTTACGGCGTGGATGCCATGGTCGTTTCCCTCAATCCGGTCCACTCCCAGAGGGAGCGGACGCACAAGGAGCCCGCAGGGCGTGACTTTTGCGGTGACCGGACAGCGGAACGCCCGCCCCCGGACCTTGGGGCGGCCGAGCGAAACCTGGTGGGTGAACACGCGGGTCACCCCCAGACCCTCTCTCAACAACGCCTTTGCAGGAGTCATTTAAATGACCAGCTTCTCTGACAGCCGAATCCTCGTGACCGGCGGCACCAGCGGTATCGGTCTCGCCACCGCCCGGCGTTTGTCTGATGCCGGCGCCAGGGTCGTCATCACCGGCACCAATCCCGACCGTCTCGCAGCCGCCCATGCCGCCATGCCCGGGGCGGTGGTCGTCGCCAACGACGCCGCCGACCCCGAGGCCGCCGATGCCCTGGCGGAGACGGTGCGCGCGGAACTCAGCGGTCTGGACGGCGCCTTCCTCAACGCCGGGCTCGGCCGTTTCGCGCCCCTGTCCGAGGTCACCGCAGCCGAGTTCGACGCCCAGTTCGCGGTTAACGTCCGTGCCCCGCTCCTCCAGGCCAAGGCGCTGGCATCGGCCCTGCGCGACGGCGCTTCCATCGTCATCAATACGTCCGTGGCTCGCCAGATGGGGATGCCCAACACCGCCATCTATGCCTCGACCAAGGGTGCCCTGCGTACCCTCACGCGGGTGCTCGCAGGCGAGTTGGCGCCCCGCGGCATTCGGGTGAACGCGGTAAGTCCTGGTCCAATCGAAAGCAACTTCTTCGATCGGGCTGGGATGCCCAAGGAGGTCGTCGACAGCTTCGGTGAGATGGTCGTGTCCCAGGTGCCCCTGGGGCGCTTCGGCCGCCCCGAGGAAGTGGCCGCGGTGGTCGCCTTCCTGCTCTCGGATGACGCCTCATACGTCACCGGTGCGGAGTTTGCCGTCGACGGCGGCATGACCCAGGTCTGAGAACCCGAACCACCGGAAGTACCCGAACCACCCGACCCGTCAGTCAAAGAGGAACTACAGCATGAGCGACAAGAAAGTATTCAATTTTCCCGGCGGCGAGATCGACGTCCAGTGGGACGGCCGGCTGTGCATCCATATCGGCGAGTGTGGAAACGCCAAGGGCGATCTCTTCATCGGTGGGCGCGAGCCCTGGTGCCTGCCCGACCAGGCCGGAACCGCCGAGGTCAGGGAGATTTGCGAACGCTGTCCGAGTGGCGCCCTGACATACAAGGATAAGACCGGCGCGCCCGAGCAGGCCGCGGCGGAGAACACCCTGACCGTCGCCTACAACGGACCTCTGTTCGCGCAGGGACGGCTGGACATCGAGGGGGCGCCCGACGACATGCCGGGGGTGGGATTCCGCGTCGCCCTGTGCCGCTGCGGCCAGTCGAAGAACAAGCCCTTCTGCGACAACAGTCACCTGAGTGCGGGATTTGAAGACTACGGCTCGGTGGGCGAGCGCGGGCCGGGGATGGGCGCCAGCGGCGGCACCCTAGTCATCAAGCCGCTGCCCGATGGCCCCCTGCTGGTGAACGGCAACCTGAGCATCCACGCCGGTAGTGGACGTCTGGCTTGGCAGGGCACGAACGCGGCCCTGTGCCGCTGCGGTGCCTCGAAGAACAAGCCCTTCTGCGACGGCAGCCACAAGTCGATCGGATTTACCACCGAGAAGTAGCGCCGGCCCGTATGTCCGACAGCACCTGTAGGTGCTGTCGCCCCTGTTGTGCCAAGTCCGGGGTGGTCACAGCAACAGATCAATCAACACGACGGCCAGCCCGAATCAATGGGCAGCTTCCGGGTGGCCACTTTGCCAGGCGACGTGGCCTGCGTTTGACAGGCCGCAACGTCATCGGTTGAGATCGTGGCAACTTCCCGCCCCGGCCTCGTCCCGCTATGTTTGCTCCCGACCCGCGTTTGAAGACCGCCCTCGAGTTGTTCCACGGCGGGCGCTTTGGCGACAGCATCGCGCGCTGTGAGGGGCTGTGGGGGGAGGGCGCGCGCTCGCTGCCCCTGCAAGGGCTGCTTGGCGAGTTGCGGCTATGGCAGAACCGCCCCTCCCAGGCGGCGGAGCTATTGTCGGCGGCCCTGACCGGGCAACCGGACTCTGTGCGCCTGAAGGCCGTATTGGCCGAGTCGTATCGGCGCTCCGATCGGTTGTCAAAGGCCGCGGGGCTCTACCGCGACTTGGGTCGCGGCGCGCTGGCCGCCAAGCTGGAGGCTGCCGCCGGCCTGGGCTGGTACCTGCTGGATGCCCCGACGGAGGGCGTCGACCTGCGCTGGGTCGGCGAGACACGGGTCCCGGTGATCGAGGCGCTGGTCGACACCCGCCAGGGCCCGCGGCCGGCGCACTTCTTCATAGATACCGGTGTTGGGGAAACCCTGCTAGACCCGGCGATGGCAGCGGAAGCCGGGGTGCAGGTGTTCGGCGAGGAGGCGATCCACTTCCCGGCCGGACCCGCGGGGCGTATCGGGCAGGGCCTGCTGCCGCGGCTGACGCTGGGCGGGCTGAGCGTCGCGAATCTGCCGGTGCACGTGCACGAGACGCGTAGGAGCATGGCGGAGCTTTTGCCGTTCCCGGTGGATGGGGTGATCGGGAGTGGTCTGCTGAGCCGGCTGCCGGTCACCCTCGACTATAGGCGCCGGAGCCTGCGACTGGGCGGCGATCAGCCGATGGGACACGGCATGCCCTTCTATCTGGCGTCCGATCAATATCCCCTGGTGCAGGCGCGGATCAACGACCGCCTCGACACCCTGCTGTTTCTGGACACTGGCATGGCCGGCACCGGGATCGCGCTGCCGCTGTCGATGGCCCGAGCGGCCAACGTCGAGGCGCTGGTTGACGCCGAGGGCATCGGCTACGGCGTCCAAAACACCCTGCCCGCGATGCCCATCGTTTGCCGTTCAGTCTGCGCCGCCGGCCTCGAGCGCCGAGACCTCGCGGGCATGATGCTCGCGCGCTTCCGCCTGGAGCACCAGTTCGGATTCCGAATCGGCGGCCTGCTCGGCGACGGCTTTATCGGCAACGGCCAGCTGCGGCTCGACTTTGCGGCCATGAGGGTGTCGGTCCAGTAAGGGCCAGTGGCCGCGCGGCAGGATCGGATGGCCACCGATAAGATCAGAAGGATCAGTGCCAGAAGGATCAGTGCCAGGTCTCACATTGCACATGATGAGCGATGTGAGACCTGGCCCTCCAGCGGGGCATACCGATGTGTTATTCGGAAGAAACCGGTGGCCAAGCTTTGCCAGGAAACCGTGGCCTCTCCCCGATTTCCCGAGGTAAATCAGCGGCCAGAACCCTCGGCTCGGTCGGCAGCGCCCGGCGAGCGCCGCCCTATGACAACAGGTAGGGGACGGTCTCCGGCACGTAGTTGTCGATCGTGCAATTGACCACGTTGATCCAAGTGTGGCTGGCTGTATCCAGGGCATCACATTCGATGACCAGGTTCATCGGCAGATGCTGCTCCAATTCGATCAGGTCACGCTGGGCCTGTTCCGTGCACGCGGCCAGTGCTGCCTGACGCCCGGGTGTCATGCCCACCGGCGGACCCACCCGCACGATGTACCGGACCTCGGCACCCCGCTGCACGAGCTCCTTGACATGCGACTCCGCCTGTTTGGCCATGGCGGTATTTGCCGTGGCCCAGAACGGCACCACGTTCTGCTGCTCGTCGCCGGGTCCGTTGAGGTTGTGATTGAGCAGATGAGCCAACACGTAGTGGGGCTTGGCACCGTACCGGGTCAGCACCCCGAGTTGCTCGAAGGCGCGCCGCTTCAACACCAGCCAGGCCGGCGCCGCGATACCGATCGCCGACTGGTCCGGCACGGACCCGAAGACGACCCCCCAGGCCCGATCGGGAAGGCAGGTCAGCGGATCCGCGACCAGGCCATTGCCCATCAGGTGGTTGTGATCGAGCCCGAGGTTGACCGACGACTCGGAGAGGCCGCCACGGGTCTCCATCAGCGCACGCACCCGCTGGATCAGGCTCTGCACCGGCTCACGATAGGCCACGCTGTAGTTGCTGCACAGCCGCGCATGCATCGCACCCAACAGCGCATTCAGTTGGTTCTGACCGGTATTGATGACGACATGATTGACCTCCAGTTCGGCCGAGAAGCAGTCGTCGAAAGCCAGCCCGCGAAAGGCGAGCATCGCCGCGGTGATGTCGGTGATCGTCTGCACTGGATTGAGCTCGATGGCACTGATCAGCTCCGCCCACAGGCCGACACCGTCGCTGCTGGTTAGTGGCAGCCCGCCACGCTTTAGGTAGTTCTGCAATGCGGTGCTCAGCGGCATGGGGACTCCCGAGGGTTGCGGCGCAGAACCATCCACGCACGCGGCCCAGAATAGGCCGGCGCCTAGCCCACGACAACCCTTGCCTCGGCCGGTGGACCACGAGACGCCTGACTCGACTAGGATGGGCGGATCGGCGACCTCGAGGGGAAACCAGGGATAGACCACCGTTTCCGGTTTAGATGGGCAGATCCAATTGATTCGAATTGGCGCTCTGCTTTTTCGGGTTTGCACAGGTCTGCAGGGTCGGCAACTGTCAAGGTAGTCCCAATGCCGCATTCTACCTGGGCTGGCCTTGGAACCACCCGATCTTTATCTACTTGTGCAACTCAACCCCTTTAGATCCATGGATTCTAACCAGGATCGGATTGCCAGACACGGCTCGGCGACCCCTCGCTCAGACCGCAGGTCGCACCGGAATAGAAGGATTGGGGTGCTGGTGCGCCGGGAAAGCCTGGTCGCTTGGAACAATCGGGAGGGAGCTTGCCGGGAAATTGGATACGGAGCCCGGCGGGCAAGCTCAGGGAAAACGGGCGGCGGTCTATGGCAATTGGCGGCAAGGTGTGCAACAAAGAGACGCGAATCCTGCGCGAGCGTCGTTTCAAGTCATGAACCCCCCATGCCCCATCACTGGAGAACCTGCCCGCCGATCTATCCAAAGGATCCCGACTGCGCTGCTGGCGGCCCTCTGGAAGGCGAGCTTTCAGGTGAATGTGGCTCGGATCTTCGCCGATCTGCGCAGCGTCGGCATGTGGGAATCCCCTTGCGGCCTAATCTTCTTTGAGCCGCGGATCGAAGGCGATCGGGATTTTTACCGCGACTTCTATGGGCGGTGGAAGGCGGCCTACGTCCTGCACGAGTACGATCCGCGGGGCCGCATAGATTATCGCACCGCGGCCCGCCACATCGGCGCGGGCGACCGAGTGTTGGAGATTGGCCCCGGTAGCTGGGGGATCCGGTCCTACATCCCGGACGCGAGCTACCTGGGGCTGGAGCCTCACCTGGAGTGCGAGCAGCCCCGGACGGACGTCATCGCCGAGCCCCTGGAAGAGCACGCCCGTCGCCACCCCGGGGCCTACGACGTGGTCTGTTCCTTTCACGTCATTGAGCACGTCGCGGAGCCACGGCAATTCGTGGAGCAGATGCTCTCGGCCCTGCGTCCCGGCGGTCTGCTGATCCTCGCCGCGCCGACTTGGCCGTCGCCGATGACCGATCTCCCGAACTTCGTGCTGAATGCTCCGCCCCACCACCTGACCTGGTGGAGGCCCGCCGCCTTCCGCGCGATGTGCCGGACCTTCGGCTTGGAGGTGGTGGAGGTCAAGGAGCTGCCGGGCCAGCCCTTCGGCAGCCTGGTTCACTGGATCCGCCGCTTCTCCCTGGTGCATACCGGCGAGCGCTATTTCCGCCACTCCTGGCTCTGGCACCTCAGCCTGCTCTTCGGCGCCCTGCTCGGCCTGGTTGCCCAGCGGATCGCCAGGCCGCCGGGGGACGACACTCCCCTCGACGTGATCTGCATCGCACGCAAGCCCGGCTGACGCTGCGAACCTTATCGGCCAGGTTAAGCTCCCACCCGTCGGGTGCGTCTTCGCAGGACGCGCCATCGATTGGGTTCGAGGTACGATGCCGCGAAGCCTTTCGCACATCTGTCCAACAAGGAGCTTTTGCCGGCTGGATCTGGGGTGCGTTGGCAACGGGGCGTTCGGGCGTCGGATCTAAGGCGATTGCCGGAGAATCATGTACCAAATGGCGCCGGATTTACGTCCGCCTTCAAGGAGTGCCGGCAGGAGCATAGCCGGGCTATGTGACTGCTGGCACGACAAAGAAGGCGGGCGCAAAGACAAGCTGGCTGGTGCATGATTTGTCAGAAATCGCCTAAGCTGAGGCTCCGCCAGAGATGCCTTGGCTGCAGGGGAGGGCCCTTGGGTTGGCACCGCGATCCGGGCGCTTTCGGCCACCCACAACGAGTGCGGCAGCTACCTTCTCGCACTAGAATGCGAAAGAGATTTCCGTCTGTCATCCAGCCTGTAGGAGAGAACGATGAGCACCGGTGTTCGAAGAGCCTTGCGCTTCCCGCCCGATGAGGGCGCCGTGGCGTGGATCGACCCCAGCGTGCATGAGGACAAGGACGACTTCAAACCGACCGTTGCTGCCTTGGTGACCGACGAGGCGCTGAACGGCTGCGGGCTGATCACCCTGGTCCACGATTGGCTCCGCGAGGGGACAGAGTGCATGGTGATGGTCGGCAACCTGGCGCCCCTCAGGGCAGAGATTCGCTGGGTCAAGGATCTGGACGACAGCGTCCTGAAGATCGGTGTCGTGTTCCTGGAATAATGTACCCCTGCACCGCCCGCCACGGACAACGCCTGGCCGTCCGCAGCTCAGGCGGCCGACCTCTCCGTGGTCTGCACTGGCTCTCGATTGCCACGCTGCCGGGTGGCCGCGCGCCCCCCGCCGTCAACGCTTGCGTGGAGGCAGCAGGTCCGTGATGGACCCGTGGGCCATCTCGGCGGCCAGGCCGATGGTCTCGTTGAGGGTCGGGTGCGGGTGAATGGTGAGCCCGATGTCCTCGTAGTCGGCGCCCATCTCCAGGGCCAGCACGGTCTCGCCGATCAATTCCCCTGCGTTGGGGCCGACGATCCCGGCACCCAGAATGCGCTTGGTCTCGGGGTCGAACAGGAGCTTGGTCAGGCCCTCGTCGCGGCCGATGCCGAGCGCCCGCCCGCTGGCGGCCCAGGGGAAGACACCCTTCTCGTAGGCGACGCCGTCTGCCTTGGCCTGGGTCTCGGTGAGGCCCATCCAGGCCACCTCCGGGTCCGTGTAGGCGACGGAGGGGATGGTCATGGGGTCGAACAGGGCCGGCAGGCCTGCGATGACTTCCGCCGCGACCTTGGCCTCGTGGGTGGCCTTGTGGGCCAGCATGGGGTTCCCCACCACGTCGCCGACGGCGAAGATGTTGGGGACATTGGTGCGCATGTGGCCGTCTACGGGGATGAATCCGCGCTCGTCGACCAGCACCCCAGCCTTGTCGGCGTCGATGAGCTTGCCGTTGGGGCGCCGGCCCACTGCCACCAGGACCTTGTCGTAGGTGGCCTCTGCCGGGGCGTTCTTGCCCTCGAAGCTGACCTTGATCCCCGCGGCGCCGGCGCTCATGGCGGTGACCTTGGTCCCCAGCCAGAGGTTGTCGTAGCGCTTGGCGATGACCTTCTGCAGCGCCTTCACCAGGTCCAGGTCGCAGCCTGGGATGAGCTGGTCCTGTAGCTCCACCACGTCGATGCGGCTGCCCAGGGCCTGATAGACCGTGGCCATCTCCAGGCCGATGATGCCGCCGCCGAGGATGAGCAGCCTCTCGGGAATGGAGGCCAGCTCCAGAGCGCCCGTGGAGTCCAAAACCCGCGGGTCCTCGTGCGGGAAGCCAGGGATACGCACTGGAGTGGAGCCGCAGGCGATGATGGCGTTGTCGAACAGGATGCTGACACGCCCCTCGCGCGTGTCCACGCCGATGCGGTTGGGGGCATCGAAATGCCCGGTCCCCTGCACGACCCGCACCTTGCGCTGCTTGGCCAGGGCCGCAAGCCCCCCGGTGAGCTTGGCGACGACCTTGTCTTTATTGGCGCGGAGCTTGTCGATGTCGATCTGCGGCTCGCCGAAGGTGATGCCCAAATGGGCCATCTCCCGGGTCTCATTGAGGATGGCCGCCGCGTGCAGCAGGGCCTTGGAGGGGATGCAGCCGACATTGAGGCAGACTCCGCCCAGACTGGGGTAGCGCTCGATCAGGACCACGCTCTTGCCGAGGTCCGCCGCGCGGAAGGCGGCGGTGTAGCCGCCGGGGCCGGCGCCGAGGACGACAACCTCGGCCTGGATGTCTTGTGCCTGGGCGGTGTTTGCGGCGGTCTCGGTCATGGAGTTCCTCGTGCCCGGGGGCGGTCGGGTGCTGGGTTCTGGTCCGTGCGGCGGATTATGCCAGTGGTTGGACCGCGCCGCCGCCCTCGCAGCGCCGGGGGCTCGGCCGAGGTTGCGGCGGCCCGCCATATCGGCCAGTGCCCCCGCCAGGTCTTCGCGGCTTGGTGGCGCCAGGTCCCACAGGGCTGCCGCCCTGAGCTATGTTTTCTGCTCGGAGGGGGGTAGGCACCATGAAGGCAATGGTCATCAACCGGATCTCGTCCCTCCAGGACGAGACATCGCCGCTCGACCTGGTCGATCTCCCAGTGCCCCAGCCGGGCCCAGGGGAGATCCGCATCCGCATCTCGGTGTGCGGCGTCTGCCATACCGAACTGGACGAGATCGAGGGGCGGACCGCCCCGCCGCGGATCCCTGTCGTTCCGGGTCACGAGGTGGTCGGGCGGGTGGACAAGCTCGGGGCCGGGGCGACTCGGTATCGCATCGGGGAGCGGCTGGGGGTCGGTTGGATCCAAGCCTCGTCCGGGGCGGCGGACGAGAACCTGAGCCCCAGCTTCCGGGCGACGGGCCGGGATGCCGATGGCGGCTATGCCGAGTGCATGACGGTGCCCGAGGGCTATGCTTGCTCCGATCCCGGCGGCCTTCGCCGACGCCGACGCTGCACCCTTGCTGTGCGCCGGGGCCGTGGGCTACCGCGCGCTCAAGCTGACGGGGATCCGGGACGGCCAGGCTGGCATCAGCCAATCGGCAGGACCTTGGCGCCGCGGACGCCGCATCGCTCAGAACTTGGTGACGACGACGTTGGTCCCGTCCTCCGGACCCAGATCGAAGGTGTTGCCGCTCAGACGGGCGACGGTACCGATCAATTCAGCGACGAAGGCGGGGTCGGCCGCGGCGTTGATGACCAGCCCGTTGCCTTGCCCGTCCGCGACCACCAGGGTGGCGGCATCCGGCCTGGTGATGGAAATAGCCTCCGAGGGCGACAGCACCGTCAGGTCGGCGTTGAGGAAGCGCACGCTCAGGACCGAGGGGTCCCGGTTGGCCTCCACCAAAGCATCGGCCGCGCCGACGGCGCCCTCCTTGACCTTGCGGGCCAGGACGGTCGCGGTGGCCTTCGCCTTGGCGGCCATGTTGCGCGCCTGCTCGCTGTCCGCCGCCTCCTTTATGGACGCCACGGCCTTGTCCAACTGTTCTTTCCAGCTCATGCGAATTTGCTCCCAAGCAATGCGGTGATACGAGTATGCTCCAGCGCCCAAGATTGTACCTGGTCGCAACAAAAACCAGCGGGGCCCCGATACGCCCGGCCGTGCGCCAGCGGCCCCCGTCAGCGGGCTCGTCGTTCCGCATCGTGGTGGACAGCGAGCACCGTTCCCGGCCCTGCCACGCGCTCCCGCAGAAGGCCGCGGCCGCATCCGGCGCGCGATTTGGACTTGATCTGTGCTGGCGGAAGTGCTTGGACTCGGCCCGATGGGTGTACGGCATGCCGGGACCGGATCCGCTGTATACCCCAGGGGGGTACGCTAACGGATCGTCGAGCCGGTGAGACGCACACCCTAAAGCGGCAGACTCGGAGCGGTTTGCCCATGACCGGCTGCCCCATCGCGGGCGCCTTGAGGGTGCATATCGGTGCTGGACTCAGGCCTCCACCTGTTGTACCAATAGATGCCCCGTTCCGGGTCCGGTAGCTATGCTGCCGGGCCGGCTTGGGGGACGTTCCACCCACGGCAACCACATGAAGAGGAATCGACAACATGAGCGTCTCACATACCCAGACGGCCCTGGCCGCCGCGCTGCTTGTCCTTGCTGGGAGCCCGCTCGTCGCGGCTGCCGAGGTACCTGCGACAGTGACCTTTGGAGGCGACGCGTACATGCCGTCCCTCAAAGATGCGAAGGAGCACGACAAATTCAACCTCGTCCTGTCCGACGGTCAGGTGGTCACCGATTTCAACATTCAGTGCAAGGCCGGCACGAGTGCGCTCGGCGGTCTCGTCAAGGCCAACGAACAATGTTCCGTGACGGGCAACGGGACCATCATCAACCCGAATAACCCGGAGCAGAAGTTCCCCCGTACCCAGTACACCGGCGGGTTCACGGTCCAGCCCGACGGCTCGACGGACATGTCGAAAATCCAGATCAGCTACCTCCCCGTCGGGAAGGTTCAGGCGTCGACCAGCAATCTGAACGGGGTGGTCAACCTCAAACCCGAGAATCCGTCGCCCACCGCAAACATGCTGAAGGAACTGGTGCTGAAGAAGATGCAGGCGACGGCGACCGGTGACTCGGGCAGCATGCTCGATACCCGCGTCGATACCGTCGAACTGCCTGACCTCCTCATCCCGTCCGCCGGCTTCGCCAGTGACAAGGGCTGCCGTTGGCGGGGGAGCATGGCATTTGCCTACCAGTCCGAGAGCTGGTTCATGGACCTCACCGCGATCTGCGGTGACAAGACCTACGCCATGAAGGGCAACATGCCCTGGGTCGATGCCCCTGGCGTCGAGGGTCGCACCCTCTACAACCTGGTGCTCACGCTGCCCACCAGCGAGGCGGCGAGCGACGATGCCATGTTCGCCACCCCCACGGGCGACAGCGACATGTTCGCCACGGTCAATGGGATCAGCGGGACCATCACCATGGATGAGAGCATGTACGTCGACACCATGGTGGACGGCAAGATGGAGAATCTGCCCATGCGCACCAAGTTCGGCGGCTCCATCACCGGACACGGGGTCCCGCTCGACACCGTCCGCTCCTTTGCCAATCTGATTGCCATTCTGTCGCGGACCTTCTTCGGCGCATAAGAAACGCCGGTCTAGCCGGTGCTCCTGTAGCACGGGACGGGGTCGTAACCCCATCCCGTGCTCGTGTCCGGCGGCAAGTTCAGCGCATAGCAGGAGCTGCGTCACGACGCAGCGGCGACACGAGACCGCAAGGACGGCCTCGGACCTTCCGCTCAGTTCGGCGCGGACAAGGCGGGTTTGGGAAGAAACGCGCCTAAAGCAGCACGCGCCGGATGTCTCCCAGAAGCTCGCCGAGCAGGCGGGTGAAGCGGGCCCCCTCGGCGCCGTCCACGACCCGGTGGTCGTAGGAGAGGGATAGCGGCAGCATGAGGCGTGGCGCGAAGGCGGCGCCATCCCAGACCGGCTTTGTGGCGGCCCGGGAGACGCCGAGAATGGCGACCTCGGGGGCGTTGACGATGGGGGTGAAGGCGGTTCCGCCAATGCCGCCCAGGCTCGATATGGAGAAGCAGCCGCCCTGCATGTCGCCTGGCAATAGCTTGCCGGCACGCGCTTTGTCGCTCAGCTCCCCCAATTCTCGGGCGAGCTGATAAACACCTTTTTGATCTGCGTCGCGCACGACGGGTACCACCAGGCCGTTGGGGGTGTCGACCGCCACGCCCACATGGGTGTAGCGCTTTAGCACCATTCCCTCGCCATCCGGCGTCAGGGACGCTTTTAGGTTGGGCATGGACGTCAGGGCATGAGCGACGGCTTTGAGCAGCAGAGGCAGGAAGGTGAGCTTGACCCCCTGAGCTGCGGCCGCGTCCTTCTCGGCCTTGCGGAAGGCATCAAGCTCTGTAATGTCGGCCTCGTCGAATTGGGTGACGTGGGGAATGCTCAGCCAGCACCTGTGCAGGTGGGCGCCGCTCAGGCGCTTGATGCGCGACAGCGGGACCGTCTCCACTGGGCCGAACTTGGCGAAGTCCACGGCTGGGGCAGCTGGGAGCTGGAACGGGGCGCCCGGCCCCGCGGAGCCTGTGCCCTCGGTCAGCGCCTGTTTCACGAAACCCTGCACGTCCCCCTTGAGGATGCGGCCCTTGGGACCACTGCCCTTGACCCGGAGGAGGTCCACGCCCAGTTCCCGGGCGAAGCGCCGCACGGCTGGGCTGGCATGGGGGGTGCGCCCGACGGCGATGGCCGCCATGTCAGCCGGGCGGGGCAGGATGGGGGCCTGGCGCGGCTCCTTCTCTCCGGGCATGCGCCCCCCCGGACGTTGCTGAGCCCCGCCTTGGGTTGGTGGGGGTTTGGCCACTGGCGCCGGGGCCTGTGCCGGCTCGGCGTCTTCGGCGGCGGTCCCGGGGACCTCTGCTGCGACCCCCGAAACCTGGCCGGGGGCGTCCGGGATCAGTGTCAGCAGTAGGTCGCCACGGTTGAGCTTGTCCCCGACCTTGACCGCGATCTCCTGCACTACCCCGGCCTGGGGGACGGGGATCTCCATGGTCGCCTTGTCGCTCTCGAGCGTTAGGACGGACTGCTCGGCCTCCACGTGGTCGCCGGGGGCGGCCAGGACTTCGATTACCGGGATGTCGTGGAAGTCGCCTATGTCCGGGAGCTGGATGGGGATGGGGCTGGTGTCGATTGCTGCCGTGGGGGGGACCGCCAGCGGGGCAGACGCCGGGACTTTCCCTGGGGTTGGCGCCGTCGTGGGCACTGGCATTTCGGTCGGTGCAGCGGCAGTTGGGGTGTCGGCTGCCTCCAGGCTCAGGATCGGGTCCCCGGCGGCGATCTTGTCGCCGATCTGGACCTTGATCTCCTTCACCATGCCGCCGCGCGGGGCCGGAATTTCCATGGTCGCCTTGTCACTTTCGAGGGTGAGCAGGGACTGTTCCGCCTCGATGCGGTCGCCGGGTTTCACCAGGATCTCGATCACCTCGACCCCGGCAAAGTCCCCGATGTCGGGGACCAGGATGTCTTCGACTGTTGCCACGCTTGCGTCCTCCTAGGCCCTGTTGCGGCCGGTCAAACCGTCACGGGGTTGGGCTTGTCCGGGTCGATGCGGTACTTCGCGATCGCTTGCGTGACCTTGGCGACGGGGATCTTTCCATCGTCTGCCAGGGCCTTGAGAGCGGCCAGGGCGATGTAGTAGCGGTTGACCTCGAAGAACTTGCGCAACTGGCTGCGCATGTCGCTGCGCCCGAAGCCGTCGGTCCCGAGCACCGTATAGCGGCGTGGGACATAGGGGCGGATCTGGTCGGCGTAGGTACGCATGTAGTCGGTGGCCGCGACCACGGGGCCGTCGGTTCCGGCGAGCTGGGTCGCAACGAAGCTCAGGCGCGGCTCGGCCTCCGGGTGGAGCATGTTCCAGCGCTCGCAGTCGATGCCTTCGCGCCGCAGCTCGTTGAAGCTGGTGACGCTCCAGACGTCGGCGGCGACGCCGAAGTCGCGGGTGAGCAGGTCCGCCGCGGCCAGGGCCTCCCGGAGGATGGCCCCGGCTCCCAGGAGCTGGACCCGGGGGCTGGCTCCCTCTCCGGTGCCCTCGCCGGTCTGGACCCGGTGCATCCCCTTGAGGATGCCCTCTGCCGACCCCTCAGGCATGGCAGGCTGGAGGTAGTTCTCGTTCATTGCGGTGATGTAGTAGAAGCAGGATTCCTGCGACTGGTACATGCGGCGCATGCCGTCCTGGATGATCACCGCTAGCTCGTAGGCATAGGCGGGGTCGTAGGCCACGCAGTTGGGGATGGTCGAGGCCTGAATCGGGCTGTGCCCGTCCTGGTGCTGCAGCCCCTCGCCGGCCAGGGTGGTGCGCCCGGCCGTCCCGCCGATGAGGAAACCGCGGGCCCGCAGGTCGCCCGCGGCCCAGGCGAGGTCGCCCACCCGCTGGAAGCCGAACATCGAGTAGTAGATGTAGAAGGGGATCATGGCCTGGCCGTGGTTGGCGTAGGCCGTGGCGGCTGCGATCCAGGACGACATGGCCCCGGCCTCGTTGATGCCCTCCTGGAGGATCTGACCCTTCTTGTCCTCGCGGTAATACATGACCTGGTCGGCGTCCACCGGCTCGTAGAGCTGGCCGACGGAGGAATAGATGCCGAGCTGGCGGAACATCCCCTCCATACCGAAAGTGCGCGCCTCGTCTGGGATGATCGGCACCACCAGGGGCCCAATCTCCTTGTCCCGCAGGATGATGGTCAGCAGACGTACCAGTGCCATGGTGGTGGACATCTCCCGGTCGCCGCTGCCTTCCAGCAGGGGTGCGAAGGTCTCCAGGTCAGGAACCTTCAGCGGGGGGGCATCCACGCGGCGGGCCGGCAGGGGGCCGCCGAGGGCCTCGCGGCGTTCGTGCAGATACTGCATCTCCGGGCTGTCCGGGGCCGGCTTGTAGAAGGGGGCGGCGCCGATTTGGTCGTCGGAGATCGGGATGTTGAAGCGGTCGCGGAAAGCCTTGAGGGCCGTCTCGCCCATTTTCTTCTGGGAGTGGGTGATGTTCATTCCCTCGCCGGCATTGCCCATGCCGTAGCCCTTGACGGTCTTGGCCAGGATGACCGTCGGCTGCCCCTTGTGGCGCATGGCTGCGGCATAGGCCGCGTAGACCTTGATGGGGTCGTGCCCGCCGCGGTTGAGGCGCCAGATGTCGTCGTCGGTCATGTCAGCGACCATGGCGGCCAGCTCGGGGTACTTGCCGAAGAAGTGCTCGCGCGTATAGGCGCCGCCCTTGGCCTTGTAAGCCTGGTAGTCGCCGTCCACGCACTCCTGCATGCGCTTCAGGAGCAGCCCCTGTTTGTCCCGGGCGAAAAGCGGGTCCCAGTAGCTCCCCCATATGACCTTGATGACGTTCCAGCCGGCACCGCGGAAGACCGCCTCCAGCTCCTGGATGATCTTGCCGTTGCCGCGCACTGGGCCGTCGAGGCGCTGGAGGTTGCAGTTGACCACGAAGACCAGATTGTCGAGGCGCTCGCGGGCGGCCAGCGAGATGGCCCCCAGGGACTCGGGCTCGTCCATCTCACCGTCGCCGCAGAAGGCCCAGACCTTGCGGCCCTCGGCGTTCACGATGCCGCGGTCTGTCAGGTAGCGCATGAAGCGCGCCTGGTAGATGGCCATGATGGGACCGAGCCCCATGGAGACCGTAGGGAACTGCCAGAAGGTTGGCATCAGCCAAGGGTGGGGGTAGGACGACAGACCGTTGCCGTCGACTTCCTGGCGGAAGTTGTAGAGCTGCTCCTCGCTGATGCGCCCCTCCAGGAAGGCGCGGGCGTAGATCCCGGGCGCCGAGTGGCCCTGGATGAAGATCATGTCGCCGCCAAAGTCCTCGTTGCGGGCGCGGAAAAAGTGGTTGAAGCCCACGTCGTAGAGGGTCGCTGACGAGGCGAAGGAGGAAATGTGACCACCGAGCTCCGTGGACAGGCGGTTGGCCTGGACCACCATGGCCATGGCGTTCCAGCGCACGAATGAGCGGATGCGCTGCTCGACGGCGCGGGTGCCCGGGAATCGCTCCTGCCTGGTGACTGGCAGGGTGTTGAGGTAGGCGGTATTGGCACTGAACGGCAAGTAGGCCCCGCTGCGCCTGGCCTTGTCGATGAGCCGTTCGAGCAGGAAGTGGGCGCGTTCCACGCCCTCGTTCTCGAGTACGGCCTCCAGGGAGTCGAGCCACTCCTGGGTCTCTTGGGGGTCGATGTCGGGCTTGTTGCTCATGGTCGTTCCTGAAGCTTGGATCTGGCATCGCCGGTCCGGGACCCGGGCGTAGACGGGCCGGAGTATATCAGGGGGAAGTTGACAGCAATATTCAGAATTTGGTGTTGCAATGATGGACCTTGGCGGGAGCCGGTTGGGGCCAACCGGTTCGCGACGCTGTCATACCAGGGTTCGGCCGCCTAAGCGATTGGCGACGGCGTCGCGAGCATGAGAGCGATGGGGGGCAGGGTCAGTGGCGACGCCAGGCGGGGCGGTGGCCGCGCCAGGGTGCTGAGTCGCATCAAGGTTGACATCATCGGGCACGCACATCAGCAGTGGGCAAGGCCGGTGCTTGCGGGAGGATGCCGTGATACGCAATCCTGGGGCTCCCTGACTCACCGCGTCCGGCAAGAGGCCCGATCTCTCATGTATCGAATCGATGACTGTGTTCCTCAGTCCTGGCGATTTAGGGTCACCTGCCCGGGATTGGTTTTTTCCCTCATCTTGCTCTTAATCACAGGGGGTTGTGAGCGCAAACAAGCGACCTGGATTGCCAGAGGTTGGACGCCATTGACGAGCGAAAAGGGCGAGCTGCCGGTCCCGTTCCGGGGAAAACAGCAAACTGCATCTCTCATCGCCGATATCGACGCGGACGGCCTGGACGATATCGTTCTCGCCGAGCGCACAGAGTCGCCATCGATCGTGTGGTTTCGCCGTACGGGCCGCGGCTGGGAACGGCGCCTAATCGAGTCGGATCGGCTTCCCATCGAAGCGGGCGGAGCGACCGCCGACATCGATGCGGACGGTGACACCGACATCGTGTTCGGCGCAGACGCCAGCAGCGCACAGGTTTGGTGGTGGGAAAACCCGAGCCCTGAGCTGGATTCTGGCCGCCCCTGGATCAGACGCCTGATCAAGGCATCGGGGGCGCGCCAGCATCACGACCAGATCTTCGGTGACTTCGACGGCAACGGAAAGCCCGAGCTCGTCTTTTGGAACCAACAAGCTAAGGCCTTGCTGCGCGCAGAGGTTCCCGCAGACCCCCGCTCTTCGGGACCCTGGACCTACTCTGCCATCTATCAGTGGGACCAGGATGCGCAACACGAGGGGTTGGCATCGGCAGACATCGACGGGGACGGCACGATTGACTTGGTCGGGGGCGGAAACTGGTACCGTCACGAAGCCGATCAGCGATTCTCGGTACACCCAGTCGATACCGGTATGCGTTTCAGCCGGGCGGCCGTCGGGCAGCTGATCGAGGGTGGTTACCCCGAGATCGTTTTCGTTCCGGGGGATACGGACGGCCCTGCCCGTTGGTACAACTGGGACGGAGCGCGGTGGGTGCCTCATCGGCTCGAAGGCAGAGTCGTGCACGGGCATTCGCTCCAGGTTGGAGATGTCGATGGGGACGGTCACCTTGATGTCCTGGTGGCGGAAATGGGGCGATGGGGAAGGCATCAGAGCAATCCAGGGGCGCGAATGCTGCTGTTCCGAGGGAATGGGCGAGGTGAACTCGACCGCGAGCTTTTGGCAAAAGGCTTCGGCAATCACGAATCTCGGCTCGCGGACCTCGACGGCGACGGCGCCCTGGACATCCTGGTCAAGCCTTACAATTGGCGGACGCCGCGGGTGGATGTCTTTCTCAACGAACGCAGCCTCAACGAACGCAGCGCAGGCGGCCCCGGGCACCCATCCAAATTGCCTCTCGACCGGTGGAAGCGACACCGTATCGCGGATCTGGCTGAGCGCGCCATCTTCGTTTCGGCGGGGGATCTCGATGGGGACGGGTGGACCGATATCGCTGCGGGCAGGTGGTGGTGGCGAAACCCAGGCTCGACGGCTGCAATCTGGGACCAGAGGCAGTTTGGTGCCCCGCTGCACAACCTGGCCATCCTCTACGACCTGGATGGGGATGACGATCTCGACGTGCTCGGGACTCAAGGGATAGGGTCGGGTACCGACGCCGGATTTGTCTGGGCCCGCAACGAGGGCGAGGGCCGTTTCACGATCTCAATGAACCTGCCCAATGGGCCAGGTGACTTTCTGCAGGGGGTCGCCGCTCAGCATTTCACCGAGGCTGGACCATTGGAGATCGCCTTGTCGTGGCACCAGAGCGGAAACGGCGTGCAGATGCTCACCGTTCCAAGCAACCCGGCACGCGAGCCTTGGACCTGGAGGCTCCTTTCCAGCGAGTCACAGGACGAGGACCTCAGTGCCGGTGACATCGATGGGGATGGAGACATCGACCTGTTCCTCGGCACCGCCTGGCTGGAAAACCCCGCGCCAACCGCCAAGCCATGGCCCCTGCATACGATCGGAGCAACGTCCGATGGTCGGCCTGATCGCAACCGATTGGCCGACATCGATGGCGACGGCCGCCTCGATGCGCTTGTCGGTCAGGAGCAAGGTGACGAGCTGGTCTGGTTCCGCAGCCCAGACGATCCGCGCAGCCCTTGGACGCGAGTGCTCATCGCGCCGCATGTGGCAGGGGGCTTCAGCTTGGACTGCGCCGACCTGGACCTCGATGGAGACGCGGACCTTGTGCTCGGGGAGCATCGAGGCAACCCCAATCGCGTCATCATCTTCGAAAACACTGGGAGGGGAGCGAGCTGGACGCCCCATGTGATCGACGCTGGGCCGCGCGACGAAATCGACCACCACGACGGCACCAAGCTAGTCGACATCGATTCTGATGGCGACCTCGATATCGTTTCCATCGGATGGAACAACCCTAAAGTATGGCTCTATGAGAACCTCGCCTTTCAATAGCAGCGGACAACGGCCGCAAGCTGCCGGCCTAAAGGCTTCAGGAACGGCATACCTATTACTGAATCGGCCAGGTCCGCCGAAAGTCAGCGGCCAAAAACCCGTTGGCTGACTCTCGGCGCTGAGCCTTTGTGCGGTTGTTGCGGAATGCCGCGGCTGTCGGGCCGGATGCCGCGGCGCGCCGTCGACTAATACCTGCGGTACGCTGCAATGCAGTTGTTGTAGTTGAGGTCGTAGACCTGCTGCGTGTCCTGCACCACGCTTTGACTGGCCGCTGCACCCACTGCAGCCCCTGTGATACCACCGGCGGTGCCGTAGTGGGGATCCGACGGGCCCCTGGGCGCCGGGCCGCGCGGCCCGGGGCCACCTGGCCGGGGGGCTGGACCACGGGGGGCAGAGCGGTGCCCGGGTTCCAAGGCATTGCCGATGGCAGCGCCGGCGATCGCACCAAGCGCCGTGAAACCCACTTCCTTGGCGACGTTGGTTTCTTTGGCGCTTTGAGCGGCCTGATAGGCCTGCTGACGGCAGATGCTGTCCTGCTGCCCGGTTACGCCACTGCTACCTATTACCACCGGTTGGGAGGGCATCATCGGCGTCGGCTGCATGCTGGAGCAACCGGTCATGATGCCTGCGGCGAGCGCCGCAAGGAGGACACGCGATGAAAGAACCTTGCCGAGCATTTTGGTCTCCTGAATCGACAGTAGTCTCCCCATGGGCGAGCGCGCCGAAGACATCGTATTCTGAAAAATGCGGGATCGGTGCAGAACCGATGACCTGATTGTGACATCCGTTGGCGGGAGAGGCCAAGGGTGTTCGCCGGCAATGCTAAGCCCTGGTCTGCATAAGGTCAATTCGCCAGGCAGCTTGGGCAAATCGTTCCTGCGGTTGCGCCCATCGGGACGGAAGCCCCGGTGGGCATGCGGGCGTCAACAGCCCGGGGTCTCTATTTTTGTCTTGGAGCAAGTCCTTTCCCGCCCATTCCGGGTGTCCGATCGGGGCGCCTGGCAATCGGCACGGCTGCGCGACGGAATCGTGTTTCATGCACGCAGGGGGCGGGCGATGACGTTCGCCTCAATCGGGTGCTGCGACCGCCAGAGCGGTGCCCTTCGCATCGCGCGGCCACAAAGAATGCGACGATAAGCGGAAAAAAAAGACCGGCCAGCGGCCGGTCTTGTAGGGCGCTCATCCGAACTCAATCATACCTCGAGCTGGGCCCGCATCTTGTTCATGGCGTTCTTTTCGATCTGGCGGATACGCTCGGCGGAGACACCGAACTGCTCGGCCAGCTCGTGTAACGTCTGCTTCTTTTCGCTCAGCCACCGGGCCTTGAGGATGGTCTTGCTGCGCTCGTCCAGTCCGGACAGGGCGGCGTAAAGGCGCTCGCGCTCGTCCTTCTCTGTGTCTTCGCGCTCCAGACGGCTGGCGGGCTCCATGCGCATGTCCGGCAAGTAGGTGGACGGAGCGGCCGGACCGTCCTCGTCGTCGCCCTCGCTGCCGTCGAAGGCCATGTCCTGGTTGGCCAGCCGCGATTCCATCTGCAGCACGGTTTCGGGCTTCACGCCCAGCTCTTCGGCCACGGCCTGCACCTCGTCGTAGGTGAACCAACCCAGGCGCTTCTTGGCGCTGCGCAGGTTAAAGAAGAGCTTGCGCTGGGCCTTGGTCGTGGCCACCTTGACGATGCGCCAGTTACGCAGGATGTACTCATGGATCTCCGCTCTGATCCAGTGCACCGCGAAGGACACCAAACGCACCCCCACGTCTGGCTCGAAGCGACGCACCGCCTTCATCAGACCGACCGTGCCCTCCTGGATCAGATCGGGCAAGGGAAGGCCGTAGCCCAGATAGCCGCGGGCTATGCGGATCACGAAGCGCAGATGCGAAAGGACCATACGGCGTGCTGCGTCCATGTCGCCCTGGTCGCGCAGACGCAGCGACAACTCCTTCTCTTCCTCAGGCGTGAGGACCGGGATCTGGTAGGCGGCGGTGATGTAGGCGTCGATGCTGCCCGTAGGCAAGACGGAGATGTCTCGGGTCGTCATGGTCGGTCACCCAATTTCGCAGTAAAGTTGTTGGTTAAATGCTAACACTGTCGCTAGGGTTTGCCAAGGTCTGGTCGTGGCTTTCGAGCGGAGCCTGCCGGAATTAGTTCCCACCGCTGTCTTGATTACGCACCGCTGGCGAGATTGGATCAGTGCGGTTCACAGGCTGCGAGGTGGCGCCCGACAGCGAGCCAGGCGCCGATCAGGCCCAAGAGGGGGCCGCCAAGGAGGAGGGAGAGCAAGGCCGTGCCGTCGAGCCAGGCCAGGCCGAACTCGGTGCCGTAGAGGGCAGCGAGGCGCGATACGGGGAACTGGACCAGGGCGACCCCGAGGGTCACGATCAGGATGGCGATCAGGCCGCCAAGGAGGCCGTACCAGGCCCCTGCGTAGAGGAACGGGCGGCGCACGAAGGCGCGAGTGGCCCCGACCAGGGCCATGAGCTCGATTTCGCGGCGGCGGTTGGCCACCTCCAGGCGCAGGGTGTTGCCGACCACGAGCAGTACCGCCACGGCGAGGAGGGCGGCCAGCCATAGGGCGGCGCTGGAGCCGAGGTCGAGCAGGGCACGCAGTCGCTGCACCCAGGCGGTGTCTAGGCGCGCGTCCGTAACATCCGGGAGCGCAGCCAGGGCGTGCCGGAGGGCGTCCAGCGCCGCGGGGTCTGCCGTCAGCGCCGAGGTCGGCTCAACGGCCAGGACCGTCGGCAAGGGGTTCTCCGTGAGCAGGTCCACCGCCCCAGCCAGTCCGCTGGCCTCGCGCAGCTCCGCCAGGCCCTCGGCCGGACTGATCAGTTTCACCTTTGCCAGATCCGGGCGGCGGGAGAGCTGTTCCGCCAACGCCTTGGCCTTGGCGCTGTCCAGGTTTGGGGTCAGGAAGAGGGACAGCGCCGTGCTCTCCTGCCATCCCTGGGCAACGACGGCGAGGGAGCGCGTCGCCAGATGCAGCCCGGCGGGCAGGGCCAGGGCGATGCCTACCACGGCCACCGTCATCGTGGTGGCAAGCCGGGCGCGGGTCAGGTCCCCGAGGCTTGCCAGGGCGCTCCGGCCATGGTGACCGAGCCAGACACGGATGGCCGCAACGGGGCGGTGCAGCGCATTGCGGCGGTGGCGTGCGGCCATGGCCTACCAGATCCCCGAGTCGAGGGCGAGCCGCCCCTGGTCCAGGGTCAGGGTGCGGTAGGGCATGGCGGTGATGAGCGCGACGTCGTGAGTCGCGATCAACAGGGTTACACCGACCTGATGGAAGCGGCGGAAGAGATGCATGATCTCGCGGGCCAGGTCCGGGTCCAAATTGCCGGTGGGCTCGTCGGCCAGCAGGACCGAAGGGCGCCCCACCACCGCCCGGGCGATGCCCACCCGCTGCTGTTCCCCGCCGGACAGCGCCGTCGGGAGTACGCGTTCCTTGTCCAGGAGACCGACCTGGTCCAGCGCGGCACGCACCCGGCGCGCGATCTCCGGGCGGCCCATGCGGGATACAACCAGGGGCAGGGCGACGTTGTCGAAGACGCTGCGGTCCGGCAGCAGGTGGTGGTCCTGGAAGATGATGCCGACCTCGCGCCGGTAGTAGGGGATCTGCCGTCGCGACAGGGTCCCGAGATCGCGTCCGTTGACGATCACACGGCCCCGGCTCGGACGTTCAAGGAGCCCGACCAGCTTGAGCAAGGTGCTCTTGCCCGCGCCCGATCGCCCGGTGAGGAAGGCCATCTCTCCGCTGTCCAACTCAAAGTTCAGATCGTGCAGGGCCTCGCCGCGCTCCGGGTAGCGTTTAGTAACGTGTTCGAAGTGGATCATGGTCGGTCAGCGGCGCGCGGGATCAGGATGCGAAGAGCGCATCGACGAACTCCTCGGCGTCGAAGGGGCGCAAGTCCTCGATGGCCTCTCCGACCCCGATGAACCGGATCGGCAGCCTCAGTCGCTCGGCGATGGCGAACAGGATGCCGCCCTTGGCCGTCCCATCGAGCTTGGTCAGGGTAATCCCCGTGAGCCCCACCGTTTGATGGAACTGCACGGCCTGATGCAGGGCGTTCTGTCCCGTGGTCGCGTCCAGCACCAGCATGACCTCGTGAGGGGCTTGCGGGTCCAGCTTCTTCACGACTCTTGAGATCTTCGCCAGCTCGTCCATCAGGTTGGTCTTGGTGTGCAGGCGTCCTGCGGTATCCGCGATCAGCACGTCCGTTCCGCGGGCGGTGGCCGCTTGGAGGGCATCGAAGATCACCGAGGCCGAGTCCGCGCCCGATCGCTGGGCTATCACCGCCACGCCATTGCGCTCCCCCCATGCCTGGAGTTGCTCCACCGCTGCGGCTCTGAAGGTGTCGCCGGCGGCGAGCATCACGCTGTTGCCCTCGTCCTGGAGGCGTCGCGCCAGCTTGCCGATGGTGGTCGTTTTGCCCGCCCCGTTGACCCCGACCATCAGGATGACCTGGGGCCGTCCCGGCGCGGGGCCCTTCACCTCGGCCTGGCAGGGTCGCAGGATCTCCCGCAGCTCCGCCTTCAGGGCGGCGATCAGATCATCCTGGGTTGTGAGCCCGGAGCGGCGCGCGGCGGTCCGCAGCCTCTCGATGACCCGGGTGGTCGCCTCGACGCCGACGTCCGCAGCCAGGAGCAGCATCTCCAGTTCCTCGAACAGCGCCTCGTCCACCTTTCGCCCGCCGCCCACCAGGCCGCTCAGGCCCGCCCCAAGCTGACCGCGGGTGCGGGCGAGGCCGTCCTTCAGCCGCGAGAAGAGCCCTCGCGGGTGCTCCGAAGGTGCCTCGCTGGGAGGGGCCGGCTGGGCTGCCTCTGGTCGCTTCTTGCCGAAACCGAACATCTGCGGTCTACCTGGAATCTCGGTGGGGGGCGGGGTGCCGACTCAGGGTCGGTCATGCTAACAAAAGCCCGGCGGTGCGTCCTACCGGACGAAGGTCCAGACCTACTCGGTCTCTCGCGATCGAATGGCGCCGGTGCAACGAGGCCCAACACAGGACCGGCCGCTTTGATTTCTTGGTTCCTGCTGCCATCTTGCGGGGAGACAAAAACGCGGAGGCGACCCACGATGATCAGCGTCAGACCGGCAACCGAGCGCGGCCACTTCGACCACGGCTGGCTCGACACCTGGCACAGCTTCTCTTTCTCCGATTACCAAGATCCGGCCCATATGGGCTATTCGATCCTGCGGGTCATCAACGAGGACCGGGTGGCCCCTGGAGGTGGCTTCCCCACCCATGGCCACAGCGACATGGAGATCATGACCTACATCCTGTCGGGCGCCCTGGAGCACAACGACAGCATGGGCAACGGATCGGTCATCCGCCCCGGGGACGTGCAGCGCATGAGCGCCGGGACCGGGGTGCGGCACAGCGAGTACAACCCATCGCCCGACGCGCCAGTGCATCTGCTGCAGATCTGGCTCCTGCCCAACCGGCAGCGGGTCGCCCCAGGCTATGCCCAGCGCCACTTCCCGGAGACGGCCCGGCGGGGTCGCCTGTGCCTGATCATGTCTCCAGATGGGCGCGACGCCTCCATCGACTCGCACCAGGACGCCCTGGTCTACGCGACGGTGCTGGAGGCCGGTGAAACGGTGGGGTTGGACTTGGAGCGCGGGCGTCGCGCCTATGTCCAGGTCGCTCGGGGTGGCGTGCGAGTCAACGGGCGGGAGCTGACGGCGGGGGACGGGGCCCGCATCCAGGACGAGGCGCGCCTGGAGATCGCCGGCCTGGGGTCGGCGGAGGTGCTGGTCTTCGACCTGCCTGGGTGAGTTTGGACCGAGGGGCCGGGCCTTCTGAGGGCGCTCTCAGGGCCCGATCCTGCTCCTGGCTCCTCGGCTCGTGTGAACGTCCGTGACCGTGGCGCGGGTGGCGTCCCTGCCACCATCGCCGGCGACATGACACGGCTTCTGGGCTCAGCCTGCCCCGGGACTGCTGGCTGGCGTCGCGGGGGCGGCGTACCACTGGTCCTTTGGCACGACCTTGGGCTCCGCTGGATCGCTCACATAGGCCGGGGTCATGATGGCCACGCCGTATTCGTTGAACACGTCGAGGATACTGCGGTGCAGCGCGGTGTAAAGCTGCGCCATGACCTTGGGGTCACCGCAGTGGGCATTGAGCTCGTAAGTGACGGCAAAATCCCCCAGGCCGGTCTGCAGCACGAAGGGCGCCGGTTTCTTCAGCAGCCCAGGGGTCCGGTCGGCGGCGAGCTCGAGCATGGCCTCCACCTGCCGCCAGGGGGTCTCGTAGCCGATCCCGACTTCGGTATGCAGGATCAGACCCATTTCCTCGGCCAGGGTGCTGTAGTTGACGACTTCCCCGTTCAAGATGGCGGTGCTGGGGATGACAATCTCCTCGTTCTTCGGGGAGCGCAGCCGCGCCACCAGGACACGCATCTCGATGACATCACCCACCGTATTGTTGATGCGGACCCGGTCGCCGATCTTGAAGGGGCGCCTGTAGGCGAGGCTGTAGCCTGCGATAATGTTGGAAATGATCGAAGAAGACCCGAGGGACACGATCAGGCCGAGCAGTAGGGTGATGCCCTTGAAGGCGTCGGACTGGGAGCCTGGCACATAGGGATAGGCCACGACGACGGCGAAAATGATGACGAGCAGCCGCAGGATGCGATAAGTGGGCCAGGCCCACTCCTGTTCGAAGGACACCAGTGTGACGGCCCCACTGTCGATCCCCTCGAAGAATGTTCGGATCATCCGCAGGATGTAGCGGGTGACGAAGAACAGGATGACGAGGAAGACAAGGTCTGGGATCGCAGCCAGGAAGGCGTCTCCCATGGTGCGCAGCGGGCCGAGGATCAGTCCGAAAAGCCACACAGCGAAGGGCCGCGTCCAGGGATACAGACCAAGGACGAAATTCATCGAGACGTAGAGGGTCAGCGCGAGCAGGGCCGCGTGGACGAGCCTGAGGAGTCCTCGCATAAACCTCGCTAGCTGCTGTGCCTTGACGAATCGGGCCGATTGGGTCTCCAGTGCTTTGAGGTGATTGCGCAGTTGTTGGACGACCATGCGGTCCAGGCCTTGGAAGCTGCGCCGCAAACCGAACCACAGGGCTGCGGCAAGCGCAGTCGCCCCCGCGGCATAGAGGCTGTTAATCGCCAGGACACGTGGGCTGCGGTCAAAGCGGTAGTCTGTCAGCGCGCTCTGAAGTCGCAGTTGCGTTGCAATAGCCAGTGCCTGGCGGCTCACCCCTTCGATCTCGGCATCCGCGTCGAACAGGGCCAGCAAGAGCTTTCCACCTGCCGTAATCTCGGTATATTCGCCCCTTGCCATTAGCCCGACATCCCCGGGGGCAATGTCCTCGTCGGCCGCAGCGGCAACGATGCGGTCGGCGATACTGCGCGCCCGCTTTTCGGCCGGCAAGGCAGCGACCCCACGCACTGCCACGATCACATGGCCGTCCACGACAACGTCCGCCGCGTCAACCCTGTCCGCGGGCCCCTCTGCCGCGAGGGCTACGGCCCCAAGCGAGACCCAGAGGAGGGCAACGCGGGCGAGCAGGCGTCTGTGCCGGTCGTGGCGCCCTGATCTGATGACGCTTTCGAACATATTCATCGACGCTGGACTCCACCAAGAGGAGAGGCACTGGCGGTGGGAGGACAGCGGCTTACACCGCCGAACGGGGGCCGCGGCTCGCGCCCCTTTGGCGGGGCCACCATAAGCTACGCCAGCCGCTTGCCGGCGTCGAGGGGGGACTTGGAAGGTGCGGGTTCAGCGGGTGCTTGCGGTGACGACTGGATTACGGGAGCGACCCCGCGGGGCTCAGCTCGCTACTGGCCGGCTTTCGGAGCTGCCGCGGTGGCCGGTCGTCGATCCGCAGCGGCGTCGCCGACACCAGAAGTCCCGCATTGGCGGCCGTCGTTGTTTGGAGCCCCGAACAAGGGCACATGCATGGAAAGCCGATTACCGGTAGAAAATGGATACGATCGTGAAACCGTCACCCGCCTTTCCACCCGCGGCATAGTGAACCGAAGCGGTCCGGTAGTCGGGCCAGTCCCAGCCATAGGTGGAATGCTTCTTGTCACTGACATGCGGTGCCCCAAGAACGCGAGCGACGGCGGGCAAGACCAGGCGCGTCTGGTCCGGCCCGGCGAGCTGTAAGAGCACGGAAGCCACGCGATTGTTGTTGGGGTGCGTTTCGACCGTTACGTCGATGCCGTCGTAGAGGCCGCGGTAGTAGGCGGAATCGGCATTGATGGGTTCGGCTTGCCGCAGATAGTCGAGCTTCGGCACCGGATGATCCTGGCGGATGTCCCGAAGTATCTTCTCGACATCAGCGGCAGGGTCGGCGCACAGGGCAGCCTGGGTCAGGAAGACCAGGGCCGTGGTCAACGCAACACGGCGCCAGATGGCGTTCATGGGTTCGGCAGTCTCCTCAGTGCGAACGGAAAGGGCATTCATCTGCAAAGGACGCAGTCGGCCGGTCGGATGCTAGGCAGGTTGCGGGCGAAGCGCAAGACGCGCGGGGCCTGGGTCGCTAGGAACGCCCCTGTGCCTGCGAGCGAGTCGCCAGAATGATCCCTCCGGCGATGAGCCCGATCCCTGCCAGGTGAAAACCGTGCATCCGCTCGCCGAGTAAAGGCATCGCCAGCATGACCCCAAAGGCCGGCATCAGGTGCAGGAGCTGTCCGGTGTGGTTCGCCCCCAGCTCCGCGACGGCTCGGTTCCAGAGCACATAGGCTAAGAGCGAGGGAAACAGGGCGACGTAGCCGATGGCCCCCAGGGTAACGGCGTCCAACTCGAAACCTTGCCCCTGGCCGAGCTCCCATTGGTAGAGCGGCAGCAGCGGGACCAGCCCGATGACCATGGTCACCGCCAGAAAGGCCAGCGGATCCATGCCTGCTGGGCGCCAGTGCAGGCAGACCGAGTACAGCGCCCAACTCGCCACCGCCCCCAGCACCCACAAGTCGCCTCTATTGAGCTGCAACGCGGCAAGCGCCTGAGCGTCACCGCGGGCGATGATCACCGCCACCCCGCAGAGCGACAGCAGAATGCCTGCTGCTTGGCGCGGGCGTACTCGCTTCCGGAGAAGCAGAAACGACAGCAATACGATCAGTACGGGCGTCGTGGAAACCATGAGCACCGCGTTGGTGGCTGTGGTCGTCTGCAGCCCCAGATAGACGAAGGTGTTGAAGTTGGTCACGCCCAGCACCGCGAGCAGCGACAACGCGGCCCAGTGTCGGCACACGAGGCCCCATTGGCCCCGCAACCGGGGCAGTGCGAATGGCAGGACGATCAGCAGCGCCACGGCCCACCGCCAGAACGACAGGGCGATGGGGGGAATGGTCTGATTCAGTGCCCGCCCCAGGATGAAGTTGCCAGACCAGAAGAGCGGCGCGAGGGCCGCGATGAAGTAGGACGAGATTGGGTTGGGCAAGGGCTTACAAGGACGGTCGCGCCAGGCGGGGTGCGTCCCATTCTACCGAGGGTTTGCCCCAAGCCAAGGACGGATGGCCCCTGAGCGGCGAGCGGTGCGTCGAGCAAACCGGCTGCCGGGGCGGGTGGAGGTGGGCGCCAGCCGACCTCGCGCAATGTGGCAATGGTGGTCGGGCTCATACGCCGCCGTAGTCCTCCCGGTGCGCCAACCAGCGCCGGATCAATGGCTCGACCCGGTCGCGATGGGTACTGAGCATCCGATCCGCGGCCTGCTGGGCCGCCGAGAGCAGCGACTGGTCCCGCGCCGGGTCGGCGACGCGGAAGTCCAGGTCGCCGGTCTGGCGGGTCCCCAGCACCTCCCCGGGGCCGCGCATTTCCAGGTCTTTCTGGGCGATGATGAAGCCGCTGGTCTCCCGCCTCAGGATATCCAGGCGCTCCCGGGCTTGGTCGGACAGCGGAGCCCGGTAGAGCAGGACGCAGTAGCTGGCTTGCGCCCCGCGCCCAACCCGCCCGCGCAACTGGTGGAGTTGGGCGAGGCCCAGTCGCTCGGGGTTCTCGATGATCATCAGGCTGGCGTTGGCGACGTCCACGCCGACCTCGATGACCGTTGTGGCCACCAGCAGATCCAAGTCCCCGGCGGCGAAGGCGCGCATGACTGCCTCGCGGTCTGGCCCCTTGATGCGCCCATGGACCAGCCCGACCCTCAAGCCCGGCAGATTCTCGCTCAACTGGCGGGCCGTCTCCTCGGCGGCCTGACACTCCAATGCCTCTGACTCCTCGATCAGGGTACAGACCCAATAGGCTTGGCGCCCTTCGGCGCAGGCTCGGCGGACACGCTCGATGACCTCATCTCGGCGGCTGTCGGGGACTGCGACGGTGGCGATGGGCGTGCGGCCCGGGGGCAGCTCGTCGATGACCGAAAGGTCCAGATCGGCGTAGACCGTCATTGCCAGCGACCGGGGTATGGGGGTAGCGGTCATGATGAGCTGGTGCGGGGCCAAGCCGTCCCGTGCCCCCTTTTCGCGCAGGCGCATGCGTTGGTGGACGCCGAAACGGTGCTGCTCGTCGATGACGACAAGCCCCAGATTGCCAAAGGCGACATCCTCCTGGAAAAGGGCATGGGTCCCGACGATGACCCGCGCCTCACCCCCTGCCATCTGCTCGACGAGCCTGGCTCGCTCGCGCCCCTTGTGGCGGCCAGCCAGCCAAAGGGGCTCGATTCCGAGGGGCCGGAGCCAGGAGGAAAGGTTGCGCAGGTGCTGCTCCCCCAGGAGCTCAGTGGGGGCCATCAGGGCGACCTGGTGGTCTGCCTCGACCGCCTGCAGGGCCGCCAGGGCTGCGACCACCGTCTTCCCTGAGCCCACGTCACCCTGGAGGAGGCGAAGCATGGGGCGGGGGGCCTCCAGGTCCGCGGCGATCTCCCCCAGGACGCGCTCTTGGGCCGCGGTGAGGGCGAAGGGCAGGCAAGCGATGAGGCGGCCACGCAGGGACCCGTCACCCGCTAGAACCGGCGCGGCGACGCTGCGCTGGCGCTCGCGCAGGCGGCGCAGGCTGAGCTGGTGGGCGGTCAGCTCCTCGAAGGCAAGGCGCAGAAAGGCCGGGTGGCCGCGTCCCAGGAGATCATCCAGAGCTGCATCTGGGGGTGGGCGGTGCAGGTAGCGCAGGGCGCCCGCCAGGTCCGGCAGGCCGAGTCCCCGCGGGATCTCCTCCGGCAGCAGGTCGGGCAGGATGGAGGCCCCGCGCCCGAGCCACTCCAGGGCCTGGTCCGTGAGGGAGCGCCAGGAGGTCTGCTGAAGCCCCTCGGTCGTGGGATAGATGGGGGTCAGGGCGTCGGCCACTGCAGGCGGCGCCTCGGCTCCACGGGCCTGGTACTCCGGGTGGATCATCTCCAGGGACTGCGGCCCCTGCCGGACCTCGCCATAGCAGCGCAGCCGTACCCCGGGCTTGAGGGCGTCGCGCTGGGCCGTCGAGAAGTGGAAGAAGCGCAGCAGCAGCCCTCTGGTCTCGCCGTCCGCGAGCCAGACCTTCAGCGAGCGCCGCCGGCCGAAGCCGATCTCCGCGGCGGTCACGGTACCCTCCACCAGGGCCTCGCCCCCGGGGGTCAGCTGGGCGATGGGGGTCAGGCGAGTCCGGTCCTGATATCTCGAGGGGAGATGGAAGAGCAGGTCCTGGACCGATGTGACCCCCAGGTTGGCGAGGCGCTCGGCCAGTCGCGGTCCGACGCCCTTGAGCCGGTCCACGGGGATGCGGTCGTCACCGATCATCGAGTTGGGGCAGTCACTTTGTCACCTGGTTCCAGTCCATTGGTAACTTGGGGCAGGCGGTGGAGGGCAGGCGGTTCTGCATGTTCACAACCTGGGGCCCGCCTTTGGCACCGCCCTCCAGCCGGTAGGGGGTGACGACGCGCTCGTTGGGGTGTGCCATCGCGTATCGGCAGGGTCATGGCGTCAGGCTCCGGTTCTATGGTGGCAGCGAGTATCGGCAAGTGCCTGCATGCGGACAAGTGCGGGCGGTGGATCGGGATACGCGGATGCCTCATGGGCACTGCCTTCCATATCGTCGCGTAAAGCGTCGGCGTATCCTTAGCGCCGCCTGACCTAGGGAGATGCTGATTAAAGCCATCCATGGCTTGAATCAGCTCGCGTTCCCCGAGGCGCGACTCGTGGAATGCTCCGTTTTCAACGGCTTGGCGCCGTCGAAAATGGCGGGGCATCCTGCCCCGCACGGGGCACGCCATAAATCAGCGTTTCCGTAGCCTCAGAGGTGAATGGATGGATGACTCCCTCAACTTGGTCCTCGTGGGCGGAGGCCTGACCGTCGGACTCATCTTCGGCGGCGTCATTCAGCGCTCCCGCCTGTGCATGATGGCCGCCGTGAGCAACCGGATGCTCATGGGTGACCGCAGGCAGATCGACGCCTACCTGGTCGCGGTCGCCGTCGCGATTCTGGGCACCCAGGCGCTCGATTCAGGAGGCTGGGTCGCAATCGCCGAGTCCTCCTATCGCAGCGCGCGCATCGACTGGCTGGGCACAAGCCTGGGCGGCCTGATGTTCGGCTTCGGGACCACCCTGGCGGGCGGCTGTGCAGCGCGCATCCTGGTCGGAGCGGCCGAAGGCAGCGGCGGCGCCTTGCTTGCGCTGCTGGCCTTCGCCCTGGCGGCCACGGCGACCCAGTTCGGCGTACTCGAACCGGTGCGGCTCTGGGTTCTGTCTGTGACCGCGATTGAGTCCCCGGTCGCGTCGTCATCCCTCGCCGCGCTGCTGGGGATCCACCCATGGATTCTCGCCGGCGTGATCGCCGGTGTTTGCTTCTGGCTCGTCGTCAGGTCGGCGCGCGGCGGTTCGAGTCCGGGGCTCCTTGCCGCGGGCGCGACCGTGGGTGCCCTGGTGGTCGCCGGCTGGTGGATCACCGGCTACCTGGCGCAGGACGAATTCTCCGCCGCGCGGCCTGCCTCCCTCACGTTCTCAGGTCCTGTGGCACGGGCCAGCGAGTACCTGATGGCGGGCCGGGGCTCAGGGAGCGGCTTCGACGTGTCGCTGGCGGCGGGGGTCTTGGGCGGGGCCTGGCTCAGTAGCCTGTGCGCGCGGCGCTATCGCTGGGTCCCCCCCGACCCTGGGCACGTGCTGCATGCTTTGTTCGGCGGTAGCCTGATGGGAGTGGGGGCCATCCTCGCGGGCGGCTGCAACATCGGGCAGGGCCTCAGCGGGATGTCGACCCTGTCCGTCGGCTCGCTCATCGCCGTGGTTGGCATCGTGCTGGGTATGGGTCTCGGGATCGCGTGGCTGGAGCGAACCGAGCGGGTTGGCTAGGGTCGATTGCCCGGTTCGCCCGGCCTTGGCATGAAGAGCCTGGTGTCCAGCTGACGCCAAGCTCCCGGTTAAGATGCGGCTACCGGCCACAAAACCTGCTTTGCGCAGTTGCGCCCTTTGAGGCGCTTGGCTTCCCATCGCAGTCCCCGTAGTCTGCTCGGGAACCGGAAAGGCAATGAGCAATCTCGAAGAACAGCGCGCTCCGCGGGACTGAGCCATGCCCTACATCACCCTCATCGTCTGCGCGGCCCTCGGGCTTGTCTACAGCCTGCTGCGCACTCAGCCTGGGCTCCTCGACGAGACCGGGATGAGGTATCTGTGGTTCGCCATCCTGATCAGCGGTGCGATTGCGCTGATCCACGTGGTCAGCCATGTGCTGGTGGATATCCTGCTGGTGCGCACGCGCGGACAGCGGGTGCCGAGCCTGCTGCGCCTCCTGCTGTCGGTGCTGCTCTATGCGATCGCGGTGGTCGTCATCGCCCGGGTCGTACTGGGCGTGGACATCCTGGCGATTGCAACGGCTTCGGCGGTCATGGCGGTGGTCATCGGCATCGCGCTTCAGTCCACGATGTCGAACCTCTTTTCTGGGATCGCCCTGATGCTCGAATGGCCGATGGTCGTCCGCCTCGGGGATGTACTCAGAATCGGGGAGCACAGCGGCCCGGTGGAGTCGATTACCTGGCGGTCGACGTCCCTGCGCATGCCCACCGGCGCCCTGCTGGTGGTGCCCAACAGCAGGATGGCCGAGCAGGTGCTGGAGGTGTTCCCGGCACACGAGACCACCGCAAGCCGGATCTCGGTGCCAGCGCCGGTCGCCGTGGCGCCGCGCAAGGTGTTTGAGATCATCGCGGATGTAATTCGCACGGCGCCGGGCGTGAACCCGGCCGTCACGCCGATGATCCACTGCGGAGAGATCCGAATCACCGATCACGGCGCTGCGCTGATGACCTACGACATCTTCTACTATCCGCTTGAGTACCGCGAAGCGCTGCACACCGATGCCGTCGTGCGGGAACGCATCTGGTACGCCTTCGCGCGAAACGGCATCATTCAGAGCTACGGCCGCGACCTGGGGTCCCCGCCGGATGACGATGTCGCCGTGATATCGGAGGCGCCCGTCCTGCTTGGCCTCGACCCGCAGCTGCGCGCCTGCCTGCTGCGCAACGCACGCACGCATCTCTATGCCCCTGGCGAACCCATCGCGCCGTCGCCTGCGGCGCAGTGCTCGCTGTTCCTGGTTGCGCGGGGCACGGTCTCGGTCCGGGTCGCCCCGACCGATGCGGTGGAGAGGCCCGAGGCGCTCGCCGCTTCCGGCGCCGAGACCTCGATCTGGCGCACGCGCATGATCGATCGCATTGCCGCGGAGTATGCCAAGTACATTGGCCCCATCGCTGGGATCGCGGTCCGGAACGCCGCGCGTCACTGCGACGATCCCCATCGGCTCTACCAACTCCTCGCCGAGGACATTGCCGACCCGGACGGTCGGGCCGCGTTTCTATCGAATGCGCCGGAGCACTGCAGCCTGCAGCTGCATCGCGGTGATCACTTCGGCGGCGCGGGTTACACCTCCGGACACCGGGAACGCCCCGCGGAAATGCACGCGCTCGACGAAGTCGAGCTCGTGGAGCTCGACCGACAGGGCTTGGTCCAGGCGATGACAGACTACCCCGAGGGCGCGGCGGAGTTGTGCCGCAGGCTCGCCGACACTGGAGATGCGGAGCAAACTGCGCTGGCGTGATCCACGCCTGTGGCCGAGGCGCGGCGCTTCCCGCGTGGCGGGCGGCGCGCTGACCTCAACGGGCCTGCGCATCTGTAGCCGCTTGAACACCGACACGACCGCGTCCCACGGGTTTGCGATGTGCGGCTCCTTCTCAAAGGTCGCCCTCGCAATCGAGCGGCACGACGGTGGGAAGACCCAGATTGTAACGGTCGACGATGGACACTCCGGGATCCCAGTAGATTCCGCACCCGATCGAAGTACGGCCGGACGGAGCGCCCGGCCATCGGTCCCTATCGCGGCGATTCGACGATGATGTACTGCACGTCGGAGCCCAGGTACTGCGGCTCATACCAGGTGGAACCGCATTGCTGGTAGGTGACGTTTCCGATGCGTACCGAACTGCAGGATGGCGGCAGCGTATAGACGACGGAGCCGATAACAGCCGCCGTTACTGCTACAGCCGTCCCGACCGCCACCGCTGCACCGAGCGGGGGTCTGACCCCAGGGGGCGGAGGTCTGACGGCCACGGGAGGTCTGCCCACCGGAGGTCTTGCGGCCGGGGGTCGAGCGGCCGGAGGTCTGCCTGCCGGAGGTCTGGCTGCCGGAGGTCTGGCTGCCGGAGGTCTGGCCACCGATGCCCTGGCGGCGCCACGGCGCGCATCGGCCTCTGACGGGAACAGGCCGGATCCGGCAACAAAAGCGATGCCGACTACTATCGCCAGCAATCTCTGGTAATTGGGCTTCATATCGCGCTCCTTAGTTTACCGCTTGCCCGTCGTCCAGAACGACGATGCCGATGGGAGAGTCTTTGTCTGTAGGGGTGAAGGTGAAGGCGCTGTCGGCCGGTTTGGCCTGCGTGTCCCAGGTCAGATCGGCGCTGTATTGCGGCTGTTCCGGCTCGTCCATGGTCGTGATGACGTATCGGAGCGGCAGGGGTGCATCCCCCTGGGCAATCCAAATCTGCCAGTCGACGCCTTCCTGACGGAATGCGTAGTGGTCCGTCATCTGTCCGCCGATCTTGCTCGCGCCAAGCGCGATGGCGGAATTGATCGACGCCACGGCGTCGGGATCCTTGCCCCAATGGAAGAGGTCAACCAGCGGGAACTTGACGCCGTATTTGGTCTCGATCGCGATCAGGGTCTCGGCGATGGTCGCTGGCGCCGGCACGGTTGTGTAATAGCCCAGCGTTGGTGAAACGAGCGTAAACGCCTTGCCGTCGAAATAGATTTGACGTGAACTGCGGTCCGTCTCGATATCCGCGCGCAGCCCGTTCGGTCTGCGGACCTGAAGATCGATTCTTGCCGACCATTGGACCTTCTGTCCTGAGTCCAGTAGCTCGTCGATCCTGTCCTCCGCCCGCACGTTGAATGTATCGAGGCTCCTCAGGTAGGCCCCCATGCGCTCGAGCGCCTGGATGGCCGCCGCGTCGATCACCTCGTCGCTGGACGCCGCGAGGGCGTCGGCCGTCTTAGCGGACTGCTCTTCCGCCTGAAGCGCGGGTACCCATGACACCCCAACAAGTAGCAGGGCCAGTAGTCGTTGCATGTTCATCTTCCTCGTTGTTCGTGCGGTCTCTTCAGGGTTGGTGGGAGCTTGATGAGCCCTGATAATTTTATACCGGCCGCCGGCTAGCTGCAGAAACGGCGGTCGCGGCCTTTGGCTGGAGACGCCGCCCCAGGACTTGGCCTACCCTTGCCGTTGGCCGTGGTAGGGTCCCTGGTACGCGCATTCTTTTGTCCGTCCCTGTGATCGGGGGTCGCGAATCGACGGGCGCGGCGGCCCCGGGGCGGGGCATGCCGAACGGTCTTCGCTCAGACAGGACGAAGCAGGCGGGAGTGTCAGGGGGGCCAGGCCCAGTCCGGCCCACCCAGCGGGGAAGGGTCACCAGGAGCCCCGGCAGCGTGTGTGTACTCGATACGAGGTGGCAATGATGAAGAGCCGATTCGCCTGGGTCCTGCTGATTGGCCTGGGACAGGTGGGGGCGGCGGGTGCCGGGGAGGCGAGTCGCATCGAGCTGCGCGACGGCAGCATTATCTCCGGCGAGGTAGTGGGCTTCGCGGACGGCCGCTACCTGGTCCAGTCGCCCGCCCTGGGCCAGGTGACCATCGACCAGTCGCAGGTCCGATCCTTGCAGCCGGGTGGCACAGCCGGTGGCGGCAGCGGCGGGTACAGCACACAGATCAGGGACCTTCAGCAGCAAATGATGGGTGACGCCGAGATCATGGGCATGATCACTGCCCTGCAGAGCGATCCGCGGGTCCAAGCGGCGCTGGCCGACCCAGAGTTTATGCAACTGGTGGCCTCCGGGAACCTGAGTGGGCTTCAGAGCAACCCGCGGTTCAAGGCCCTGATGAGCAGTCCCGGTCTGCGGACCCTGCAGGAACGGGTGACCGAGCCGTAGCCGACGCCGCAGGCGGCGAACCAGGCGGCGGGATCAGGCCCTCCGCACGGCGGCCAATGCGAAGATCCGACCCACGGCCTCTCGCGCCCTGCTGCTTCTCGCGTCGATCCTACTTCTGCTTCCCGCGGTCTGCGCGAGAGACGCTCGCCGCACCCGCGCCGGTGATCGCAGCATCGCCCCGGCAGGGCTGCGGTCTCCGATGCGCACAGGGGGCACCGGGTGAAGGGGGGCCGGATTGCAGCGGCAACGCCAAGGGCAGCTCGGATCTGGAGGTGAGGGGCGATGAGACCGCGGAGAGAGATGTGATGCCTGCCGAGCGGGATTCAGTTTGCTCGTTTCCGACGCCAACGGCGAAAAGAAGCCCCGGGTAGGACCGGGGCTAGCACCACTTGCACATGAGGAGCACAGGACCCGAGTTAAGGCAGGCTGCTTGACCGCCCGGACCCGCCAATGAACTCGTCCAAGAGATTGGCAGATTGCGACGGGGCGCAACGAGACAGGCAGCACAGCTTTCGTGCTTGGCCCTGGCATGCCCCGCGGATCTGTGCGGAGCTTCCACGCAGTTGAGCGCACTGGCCGCCTTGGGTAGCGGTGGGAGCCGCCCCTGGGAATCCGGCCCTCGCCGAGCGGTCTTTGGTGGTCATCTGGCCCCTGGCCCAGGGTGTCGAACCGCAGCGGGTCGATGACTGACCCGCCGGCACAAGCGGCGGCAAACCTCAGTGCTGACGGGCGTTTGCCGGCCAAACTCCGGACGGCCATCCAAGCGACCAGAGCGGCAGCAAGACGCCGACACTTGCCCCGGCGGCGCCCGGCAACGCTGAGAATTTTTGGGGTGGCCTTCCGGCGCGCAGCTGATTTTTCTACCTTGACCCTGATGCCGAACCCAGGAGCCAACCCCATGATCGTGCAACAAGGCTTGACTGTCTCCACCCGCGGGAGGGGGACCTACGACATCACCGGCCAAATCGAGGGCGTGGCGCGCGGCGCTGGCATCGACACTGGGTTGTGCCATGTATTCGTTCACCACACCAGCGCCTCGCTCATGCTGTGCGAGAACGCCGACCCGACGGTGCGGCGGGACCTGGAGGCATTCCTCGTCCGCCTGGTCCCTGATGGGGATCGGCTCTTCGACCACACCGACGAGGGCCCGGACGACATGCCGGCCCACGTCCGCGCCGTCCTGACCAAGATGGAGCTGACCCTGCCGGTGACCGGAGGGCGCTGCGCCCTGGGGACCTGGCAGGGGGTCTACCTCTACGAGCACCGCGTTCGGCCGCACCAGCGGCAGGTGACGGTGACGGTCAGCGGAGACTGAGTCTGCCGCCGTCCGGTGCGCGGAGGGCGGCCATGGCCACGCCGCGGCGCGCCCGCACCGCCTGGCCTAGCTGGTAGACCGCCATGGCGTAGTAGGTGCTGTGGTTGTAGCGGGTGATGACGTAGAAGTTGGGCAAGCCAAGCCAGTACTCGTAGCCCCCCTTGGCATCCAGGCGCAGCAGGCTGACCTCTCCCACGGCGGGTACGGGGCCGGCCGGTCTGATGCCCTTGGCCTGGAGCGTGGCGGGGCTGTAGCGGGTGTCGAAGCCGGCCTTCAGGATGGCACCCTGGCCGCCCTGGCTGCTGGCCTTGACGACCACAGGCTCACCGCGCCGCCAGCCGTGGGCCGCGAAGTAGTTGGCGACGCTGCCGATGGCATCCTCCGTGTCCCACAGATTGCGGTGGCCGTCGCCGTCGAAATCCACTGCGTAGCTCAGGAAGCTGCTCGGCATGAACTGTCCCAGGCCCATGGCCCCGGCGTAGGAGCCGACAGGCCGGAAGGGGTCCATGCCCTCGTCCCGGGTCATGACCAGGTAGGACTCCAATTCGTCCGTGAAGTAGGCCGACCGGCGCGGGAAGTCGAAGGACAGGGTGGCCAGGGCGTCGATGATCCGTGTCTTGCCCATGTAGCCCCCCCAGCGGGTCTCCACACCGAGGATGCCGACGATCGCTTCCGGGGGGACCCCGTACTGGGCCGCCGCCCGGCGCAGCGTCCCCTCGTGGCGGGCCCAGAAGGCGGCACCGTTGGCGATGTTGCTCTCGGTGAGAAATTTGGCACGATAGCGGGTCCAGGCACCGGTTGGCCCTGTGGAGCCCCCGCCCGAGGGCCTGTTGACCAAGTCCACGATCCAGTCCTGGCGCTGCGTCCGCGATAGGGTACGGGCCAGGTCGTCGCGGTCGAAACCGTGTTCGCTGGCCATGCGATCAATGAACTGCTTGGCGGCGGGGTAGCTGGCGTAATCGCCCGTCAGACGGCTGGGGCCGCCGCTCTGAATGGGCGCTCCGGGGCCGCTCTTGGTGGGGGCCGATCCGCAGCCGGCAAGGGTCAGGAGAGTCAGGAGGAACAGGGGGATTGAGGCAAGGCGCATAGCTCTGGTGATTCCAGTGTTTGAGACAGGTTCAGTCGCCGAGGACCATGATGGCATCCATTTCCACCTTGGCCCCCTTGGGGAGGGCTGCCACACCGACGGCGGCACGGGCCGGGTACGGCTCGGCAAAGTACTCGGCCATGACTTGGTTGACCAGCGGGAAATGACTGAGGTCAGTGAGGAAGACATTGAGTTTCGCGACGTCTGCGAGGCTGCCGCCCGCGGCGCGAGCCACCGCTTGGAGATTGTCGAAGACACGGCGGATCTGAACGTCCATGCCCCCGTCGACCAGTTCCATGGTGTCCGGCAGCAAAGGGATCTGCCCGGAAAGGTAGACGGTGTCGGCGACGCGGACCGCCTGGGAGTAGGTCCCAATGGCCTGGGGCGCCTGGTCGGTGCGAATGATCTCTCTGGACATGCTGAGGTACTCCAAATTGAGGGCCTGCGCCGGGCGCGTGATTTACCTCGGTCGGCCGGCACCTAATCCTTAGGCAAGGGCAGGGTCCGGGTCAACCGGGACGGCAGGGCAGTCAGGCAGGTTGCGCCGGGTCCGCAGTACGGGCAGGGGTTCCGCCCAATATTCGACCCGGGCCTATGCGCTGGCCGCGCGATCAGTCAAATAGTCGCTGCCACCAGTGCTGCCGATTCTTTGGGGCCTGGGCGGCGGGCAGGTCCACCGGGGGGATCTGGCTCATGATCCAGCCCGGCAGCGGGGGGTTGGTGCTGTATCCGCAGGAGACGCCGAGGTTGTTCGGGTCGTAGATCTTGATGAAGGTCGGGGCCCGGGGCGCATCGGCGTAGACGATGCCGCAGTAGTCCTCGTCGTGCTCCGAGCGCAACAGCTTGTCGATCTCAGTGACGAAGGTTTCCACACCGGCGGCGTCGGTCGGCGCGGCTGGAGGCGGCTCGCCGATGGCGTAGATGTACCAGCCGGCACCGGCGCATTCACGTACCCGCAGCCAGAGGTCGTCGAGTTGGGGCCAGCGCAGGGCGGAGGTGAAGCTGCCGCGGAAGGCGCATAGGAAGGGGTCGCTCGGCTCTTGATCTTGCTGCATGGGTGTCAACCCCAGGACGGTGAATGGTTCGCAAATGATCGGGCGAAACGGCGGGCTCTCTCGCGGCGATCCCACTGGGGGAAGCTATGTGGCGGCGAGGGCGCCGCTCCCGCGGCCCCTGTCCGCTCATCGGCTCAACGAGCCCGGTGATCCTGCTCGCGCTGCCGCAGGGCCTCGTAGAGGCAGATGCCGGCGGCCACTGAGACATTGAGGCTCTCGACGCGCCCGCGCATGGGCAGCCTGATGAGCCCGTCGCACCGCTCGCGGGTGAGCCGGCGCAGGCCCTTGCCCTCGTTGCCCATGACCAGGCCCAGGGGGCCGGTCAGGTCGGTCTGGTAGAGGCTTGCATCGGCGTCGCCGGCCGCGCCATAGAGCCAGATCCCGCGGTCCTTGAGCAGGTCCATAGCACGCGCCAGGTTCGTGACCTGCACATAGGGCAGGGTCTCGGCAGCGCCGCTGGCGACCTTGGCCACCACGGGTGTGAGTCCCACCGCATTGTCCTTGGGGGCAATCAGACAGTGGACCCCGGCGCCCTCGGCACTGCGCAGGCAGGCGCCCAGGTTATGCGGATCCTGGACGCCGTCCAGTATCAGGAGGAAGGGCGGTCCATCGATGGCTGCGAGGATGTCGGGCAGATCCGACTCCCCGCGCGCGGCTGGGGCCAGCACCCAGGCCAGGGCACCCTGGTGGTTTATCCCCCGGCCGGCGCGATCCAGCTCGTCCCGGGCGACCTGACGCACAGCGATGCCGGCTTCTTTCGCGAGATCTGCCAGTTCTTGCAGACGGTGGTCGTGCCGGCTGCGCTCCAACCACAACCCTGCGACGCCATCGGCCCCGAACTTGAGGGCTGTGCGGACGCTGTGGATGCCGGCTACGGGTGTCTTGCCGTCCAAGCGCTAACCCGCATCGCCCGGGCTGGGCTTGCGCCGGCGGCGCCGCGGACGGGGTACCCCTGTCGTAGCCTGGTTCGGAGCCTGGTCAGGGGGTTGATCTTGGGTTGGCTGCGTCTCCGGTGGCGCGGGCCGCGGGGACGTCAGTGCTGCGACTTCGGGTTCCTGACGGCGACTGCGCCGGGACGTCCGCTCCGCAGTCGGCTCATCCGGAGTTGTGCGCTGGGATCGATCCGCCCTGGTTGGCAGGGAGGTCAGCGCCGCGACCTCGGTCTCGCCCCGGCGTCTGCGCCGCGGGGCCAGATCTGGCTCAGGCCCAGGCTTGGTGGCAGGTTGGGGCGGCACCGTCGGGTGTGGCGCGGAGACCGGGTCTGCAACATCGGCCTGGGCCTGCTGGCCGGTTGCTTGGGCTGCTTCAATGGCCTTGGGTCCAGACCTGGATCTCGGCCTGCGCTTGCGGCTCCCGCCAACTCCTGATTGATGCCTCGGCTCGGATGCGGCTTCCGGCTCCCGTTTGGGGGCTGGCGCGGCCTCAGCGATCGTCTCGGGTTGCGCCTTGACCTTGGTCGGGGCGCTGGCGCCGGCCTGGCCCTTGGTCTTTGGCACACCGGGCGCCTTGGCCCCCGCCTTGGTCCCGGACCCCTTGGTGCCCCCCTTGGGAGTCGCCGTGCGGGCGATTAGGACGAAGTCGATCTTGCGTTCGTCCAGGTTGACTGCTGCAACCTTGACCCGAAGGCGGTCGCCCAAGCGGTAGACTGTACCAGTGCGCTCGCCTGCCAGGCGATGACCGATGGGGTCGAAGTGGTAGTAGTCATTGTCCAGTGCGGTGATGTGGACCAGGCCGTCCACATAGACCTCGTCCAGTTCGACGAAGATGCCGAAGGAGGTGACGCTGGTGATAGTCCCGTTGAAGTCTTCGCCGAGCTTGTCCTGCATGTACTCGCACTTGAGCCACGACTCCGCGTCGCGGGTCGCCTCGTCGGCGCGCCGTTCGCTCCCGGAGCAATGATCCGCTGCCGCCTGCAGCTCACTCTGGGAATAGTGCAGGTCCGCCGGGGTGCCGTCCGCCAGGATGTGCTTGATAATGCGGTGGACGATCAGGTCCGGGTAGCGGCGGATGGGCGAGGTGAAGTGGGTATAAGCAGGAAAGGAGAGCCCGAAATGTCCGAGGTTCTCCGCGCTGTACACCGCCTGCTGCATGGAGCGCAGGAGTACGGTCTGGATCAGGTGCCGGTCGGGGCGCTGTCGGACCGAGTCGAGCAGGGCGGCATAGTCCGCGGCGCTCGGCGTGTCACCCCCCCCGAGGGACAGTGCCAATTCGGCGAGGAACTCCCGCAGGTCGGAGAGCTTCTCCGCGGTTGGGCCCTTGTGGATACGGTAGATCCCCGGCATCCGCTTGCGCTCGAAGTGGCGCGCCGTTGCGACGTTGGCCGCGAGCATGCACTCTTCGATGAGTCGATGGGCGTCGTTGCGTACCGTGGGAACGATGGCCTGGATGCGGCCCTGGTCGGTGAACTGGAAGCGGGTTTCGGTGGTGTCGAAGTCGATAGCCCCGCGCTCGGCCCTGGCCTGGCGCAGGACCTTGAAGAGGGCGTGAAGGTTGTGCAGGTGCGGCAGGACCTCCGCGTGGCGCTCGCACAGGTCCGGGTCGCCGTCGAGCATGGCGGCCACGTCCTCGTAGACGAGCCGCGCCTTGGAGCGCATCACCCCCTCGAAGAAGCGGGAGCGGATCGGGGTCCCCGCGGCGTTGAGGTAGAGCTCACATGCCATGCACAGTCGGTCAACCTGAGGGTTGATGGAGCAAAGCCCGTTGGAGAGGACCTCCGGCAGCATGGGGACGACCCGATCCGGGAAATAGACCGAGTTGCCGCGCTCATAGGCCTCGCGGTCGAGGGCGCTGTTGGGCTGGACATAGGCCGAGACGTCGGCGATGCAGACTAGGAGCTTCCAGCCCTTTGGGGTGGGCTCGCAGTAAACGGCGTCGTCGAAGTCCCGGGCGTCGGCGCCATCGATGGTCACCAAAGGTAGCTTGCGCAGATCGGTGCGGCCCGCTTTGGCCGCCTCCGGGACCTCCTCGGTGAGCGTGGCGATGTCCGCCTGGACGTCTGCGGGCCAGTCCACCGAAATGTTGTGGGTGCGGATGGCAATGTCCGTCTCCATGCCCGCCGCCATGTGGTCGCCCAGGACCTGGACGATGCGCCCGATGGGCTGGGTGCGTTTGGTGGGTTGATCGGTGACCTCGGCCACCACGATCTGCCCGGGTTGGGCCTCGCCGATGCGGTCTCGGGGGATGACGATCTCATGGGTTAGACGCTTGTTGTCCGGGACCACGAAGCCGACCCCACCCTCCTGGTAGAGGCGCCCGACCACGCTGTGGGTCTTGCGCTCGAGGACCTCGACCACGCCCCCCTCTAAGCGCCCTCGCCGGTCTCGGCCCGTGACCCGTACCACCACGCGGTCGCCGTGGAACAGACCGCGCATCTCCTTGGGGTAGAGGTAGAGATCGTCGCCTCCGGCATCGGGCTTGACGAACCCGAAGCCGTCCTGGTGGCCGATGACCCGACCGGCAATCAGGTCGCGGCTGTTGACAAGGCAGAAGGCATTGACTCGATTGCGTACCAACTGCCCGTCCCGGACCATGGCCGCGAGGCGCCGATCAAGGGCCGTGAGGTCTTCCTCGGATGTCAGTGAGAGGGCGTCGGCTACCTGCTCCAAGGCGAGCGGCGCACCGTGGTCGGTGAGGGTCTGGAGGATGAACTCCCGACTCGGGATCGGGTTGGCGTACTTCTTTGCTTCGCGCTGCTGGTGGGGGTCTAAGTCCCTGGCCGAGGGTGCTCTCTTTCTTCTTGCCACAATCGCCGCCTAAGGGGTCCTAAAAGCGCATTAGTGTACGTTGACAAGCCCAACTTGTCTCACTAACATGCGCGCTTCCTCGGGGCTCGAGGGCCTGCGCGGCCCCCCCAAGGCCACCTGCCGGGGTGGCGGAATTGGTAGACGCGCTAGTTTCAGGTATTAGTGGGCGAAAGCCCGTGGAGGTTCAAGTCCTCTCCTCGGCACCAACTTAGGGGCAGCGGTATAGGCTCCGATTACACAAAAAGGCGCTGCTTCTGCAGCGCCTTTTCTGTTTAGCCACCTAGGGAAATGGCATGGACTTCCCCCTCTCTCGCGATTGGTTGACGACAACCTCCAATCTGGCACATTCGATGCCGTGGAGGGAGGGGGGAGTCCATGCCATTTCCCTAGACTCTTGGTCTCATCACCCGCTGCTGGCAAGGGCTCGCCGTGCCCGGTATGTCTCTAATGGTATCGGGCACGCGCTCGCCGGCCCGGACGACCATCCCCCTAGGCGTGGATTGCTTCCGCGCCAGATCCTCAGCCTCGGTTTGAGGTGATCCGCCGGTCTGAGTCAGCCGCCCCGCGGAAGAGCCTTCCGTTCGCTTCAAGCCAACACCAGTCGCCAACCCTGACGGCGAACCCTTTTGCCCGATACACCTGTGCTGGGCCATATCCTGTGCTGATACTGCCAAAATGGCATTGTCCTGACGCCTGTTATGGGCATTATAAGAAACTATCGGGAGCCCCCGCCTTCGTTCCGTGGGCACCTGGGGCGCATCCCGCCCGGCAAGGTCCCCAACGGGGCTTGGCGATGGGGCAAGGGACATAGCGCCCGCATTCGCTTTGCGAATCAAAACGGTGAAGCGGACCAGGGCCTTTCGATGCGCCAGAAGCCAGCTTGCAGAGTTGTGCCGGTGAGCTGAGACAGCAAGAACCCCGATTGACGAATCCGGGACTCCCGGCTCAGGAGCATGACTATGGCGACAACGACACTGCGGTCACTGGCGTGGATCACGGTCACCTTGATGTGCTTGACGGGTGCCCCCCTCGTTCAGGGCGCCGATGAAGAACCGGCGGACTCGGACGAGCAGGGGTCTTCGGTCGCGGCGTCGAAGGAACAAGCCGATCGCATCTACCCCAACAAGCGCTGCATGAAGTGCCATGGCGACGAGGACGAGAAGACCGAAGAGCGCGACGACGGGACCATCGTCAATATCTACAGGGACCCCGAGGAGTTCGCGGCCAGCGTCCATGGCGAGCTGAAGTGCCAGGCTTGCCACACCGGCATCGCCAAGCTTCCTCACGAAGAGCCGTTGCCCATCAGCGTCAGTTGCGTGGAGTGCCACCAGAAGACCTGGGACGAGGAAAAGGACAACCCGGACCCCGAGCACAAGCGGCTCGAGGTGGTGCTAAAGCAGATCGACAGCTTCATGCACTCGGTCCACGCCCATCCGAGCAAGAAGGACCAATCGCGGACGAATGCCACCTGCTACGACTGTCACGAGCCCCACAACATCGGCACCCTCGGCAGCCAGCAGCGCGCCGACCACCGGCTGAAGAACCCCGAGGTCTGTGGTCGATGCCATGGGAAAGGAGAAGACCGCTTACCTGAAATCGATTCACGGCAAGGCGGTGACCGAAGAGGCCGACAGCGAGGCCGCGGTCTGCTCCGACTGCCACACCACCCACGACATTGCCTCGCCCAAGGGCGACGCGGTGCAGCTCAAGATCATCGAGAACTGCGGCAACTGCCACAAGGACGCCCAGAAGACCTACTTCGCCTCCTACCACGGCCAGGTCAGCCGACTCGGCTACACCAATACCGCCAAGTGCTTCGATTGCCACGGCGGACATTCGGTTGCGAAGGTGGACGATCCGACCTCGTCCGTGCACCGCGACAACCGGTTGGAGACCTGCAACAAATGCCACAAGGATGCCACGGAGGGCTTCCTGAGTTTCCACGCCCACGGCAACGTCCACGACTTCGAGAAGTACCCTTGGCTGTGGCTCACCGGCGCCTTTATGAATCTCCTCATCTTCGGGGTGTTCGCCTTCTTCTGGGTGCATGTGGTGCTGTGGTTCTATCGGGAGTACCAGGACCGGAAGCAGGGCAAGAGCTACCACGCCGATCCCGCACGCCCGGAGACGGTCTACTTCCGGCGCTTCAGCGCTACCTGGCGTTGGGTCCACTTGCTCTTCGCCGTTTCGACCATGACCCTGGTCATGACGGGAATGACCCTGCTCTTCTCCCATACCGATTGGGCCAAGGCCATCATCGCCCTGCTTGGCGGCCCCCAGGTTGAGGCCATCATCCATCGCACCGCCGCGGTGATCTGGCTGTCTGTGTTCCTCGGCCATCTGTTCATCGTCACGCGCAATCTAATCAGCAATCGCAAGACCTTCCGCTGGTTCGGGCCGACCTCCATGATTCCGAACTGGCAGGATCTCCACGACGTCAAGGCCATGTTCCGCTGGTTCTTCGGCAAGGCGGAGAGGCCAAGCTTCGACCGCTGGTCCTACTGGCAGAAGTTCGACTACTGGGCCCCCTTCTGGGGTGCTGCAATCATCGGATTCAGCGGCATGACCCTGTTCCTCCCGACCCTGACGGCCCAGGTGCTGCCCGGCTGGGTGTTCAACATCGCCACCATCATCCACGCCGAGGAGGCCCTGCTAGCCACCGTGTTCCTATTCACGGTGCACTTCTACAACGCCCACTTCCGGCCGGACAAGTTCCCCATGAGCATCACCATGTTCACCGGGGCCGTACCGCTGGAGGAGTTCAAGCACGAGCACAAGCTCGAGTACGAGCGCTTGGCCGCTAGTGGCGAGCTGGAGAAGTATCTGGTCAAGCCGCCATCGGATCGCATGAACAAGGGGTCGACTGTCCTGGCGGTCATGCTCATCTTCTTTGGTTTGACCCTGCTCACCCTGGTGATCACCGGCTACGCCACCTTGCCGGGCTAGTCTGAGCGGACCTCGATGGCTCCCGCTGTCCCGACCGGGGCAGCGGGGTCATGGAAGGTGTCCGCGTTGTCCTCAACTGATCAGACCGGGCCCCGCTGGGGCCCGGTCTTTGCCATTCTGTATGGTGCTGCCGCTGGTTACCCGAGCCCCGGCCATGTCTCGCTCGTCATGACCAATCTGGGCAGGAGTCAGGGTCAAGATCCCTCGGAAGCCTGCCCCGGACTGCCGCTTGCGGGGCTGTCTGGGCGCGAAGCTTCGAGGCTGACCCGCAGGGGCCTGCGGGAGTCCAGGTGCAGGTCCCGCTGCGGGAAAGCGATGGAGATGCCCGCCTGCTGGAACTTCCGATAGATCGCCTTGTGCAGGTCCGTGATGGTCGCTAGCCGGTAGTCGAGGTCGTCGATGAATGCGCGCAGGATCAGCGTCAACGAATTGTCGCCGAAGCCCTCGAAGGACAGGATCGGGTTGGGGTCGTCCAACACCCGCTCGTGCTCCTGTGCCGCCTCGCGCATCAGGGCTTGGGCCTGCTCGACATCGGTTCCGTAGGCGACCCCGACCACGACCATGAGGCGGGTGACCTGATCGGACAAGGACCAGTTGAGCAGCCGCCCGGTGATGAACTCCTTGTTCGGCACCAGAAGCTCCTTGCGGTCCCAGTTGCGGATGGTGGTGGCCCGGATGCGGATCTTGGTCACCACCCCATCGGTGTCACCGACGGTGACGATGTCGCCGACCCGGATGGGGCGCTCAAACAGGATGATCAGGCCGCTGATGAAGTTGGCGACGATCTCCTGGAGTCCAAACCCAATACCCACGCCGAGCGCTGCCACCAGCCATTGCAGTTGCGACCACTGGGCGCCGAGGGTGTTGAGTGTTAGTACCGTGCCGCCGGCGATGACGGCGTAGTTCGTGAGCGTGACGATGGTGTAGCGGCTCGCAGAGCCGACCCGGAGACGCCCCGCCAGGATCATGTTCAGCAACGCGGGCAGCCGCTTGGCAAGCATCGCCGTGCCGATCAGGTAGGCCAGCGCCAAGCCGAGGTCCGCCAGGGTGATCGGCAGGCTGCGTGTCTCGCCGTCCACGGTGATCGTGTGTTGCCACAGGGTCACATCATCAAGCACGCCCAGGGCCGGAAACACCGCGGACCAGATCAGGTACAGCCCGAGCAGGGCAACGAAGGCGACGGTGATCCGCAGCAGGTCCAGGCTGTGTGCGCTGGCCTCGTTCAGGTCCAGATCGGCCTCCTCGGCGGGCGTCAGCTCCGCGGCCTCGGTCGCTTGCGCGTCGCCCTGCTCACGCGCCGCGAGGTTGGCCCGGCGCCGCTCCAGCGCCGCCTGCAAGGACAGGCGCCGACGCGCCAGGGTCAACCAGCGCACCGCCAGCGCGTGCAGCACAACGAGGGCGACGGCCATCCCCAGGGTCAAGGAGAAGGCGTTCGAGAGGACCACTGCGGTATGGACATAGCCCGCCAGGACGAGGGCCAGCAGCAGCATCGGGAAGGCGATCAGCAGCGGGAACCAGACCGGGTAGGCCCGGTACAACAGGCCTGCATCGGCGCGTTGCAGTCGGCTTCGCAACAGGCCGTGCTTGGGATTGAAGATCCGGTAGACGAAGATCCCCGTCGCGAGGCCGACAACCAGGACACCAAGCCGCGTGACCAGACCACCCGCCGCGGCGGGATTCAGACTCATGGCGATGCGCAGGATCAGAAGCGCCGGCACCACCACCCAGGTAAACCAACGCAACTCCGCGCCGAGGCGCCGGACGTCGGTTTCGGCCCAGCGGAAGTGGGCCATCCCCAGGCCGCCCGGCAGGCAGAGCGCGCGAAGCGCCAGCAGGACGTAGAGGATCAGCGCCGTGCGCATCAGATAGCCGCCCAGGACCGGGGCGAACTCGGTGCCCTCGGTCGCTGCCAGGAGCCGCCAGCCGATCACGCCCAACAGCAGCGGCAAGGGCGCCGAGAAGGCCAGGGTCAACAGCAAGGCGCGCAGGGTGTCGCCAAAGCGGGCGACGCCGACGCCGGCCGGTCGCTCTCCCGTCTTGCGGATCGCGGCGATCAGCGCGCGGCGCTTCCACAGCAGGACGGCGGACAGGAGCACGGTCAGCCAGAACAGGGGCGAGGCGACGACCTGGTCGCCAATGATCGGGGCCAGCTCCGACCAGCGCCCCGGCGCGAGCAGCAGACGCACCTCTTCGGGCAGCTTGGCGAGATCGCCCGGATGGGTCTTGACCCCGGTGGGGAGCCAAAACAGCTGTTCACTCAGGAAGTCGTCGTAGGCGTGCGCCGACTTCAGCATCCGGGCCTCCGCGGTCTGGAGCTTGCGCAGCCGCTCCAGATAGCGCCCCTCGGCCTCCAATTGCTGGTCGAGCAGGCTGCGGCGCTGCTCCCGCAGGTCGCGCCCCAGGTCGTGCGAGGCAGCGGCATCCGCGTCCTGCGAACCAGCGACCCAGCCTGGATCGGCCCAGGCCGGATCAGCGAGCCGCTCCGCCTCTTCCAGATGCCGCAGACGGCTCAGGGTGACGGTGGCGATCTGCCGCTCCAGCGCACTGGCGCGGCGGGTGTGCATCTCGAAGTCCGGCAGCGCCGCGCGGTGCTCCAGCAGGAGCTGACCCAGGCCCTCGGCCGGGGCACCGACCGACTTTGCGGTCTGCACGCGCTCGAAGTTCGCCTTGGTGCGTGCGGCCAGCCGTTCCGCCTGCTGCTGCTCGGTGTCCAGTCGATCATTCTGCTCGACGATGGCGGCGAGCGCCTTGGTGAGTGCGGCGTTCTGCTCGGCGAGGTTCGCCAGTGCCGGGGCTAGGCCCGAGGTCGCCTGCAGCATGTGCTCGGCGGCGGTCTTGGCCTGCTTCGCCTCGGCGTCGCGTCGGGCGTTGACCAGCACTCGCAGCGTCTCGACCCGCTGCTTGATGTGGTCGCTGTTCGCAGACGCCTCGCCACGCTTGGCCGCGAGCAGGTCCAGGCGCATCGGCAGGCTGAGGAGCTGCTGATCGAGGGCCTGGATCTCGGTGCTGAGCGCGACGTAGCGGGTCTCCAGGTCCCAGCGCCGCGCCTGCAGCTGGGCCGAACCGGGGGCTGAACTGGTGTCGCCGGCGAGCTCGGTCTGGAGCGCGGCGGCGATGGCCTCCTGTTCCTCCTGCGCCGCGGTGAGACGCTGGCGGATTGCCGCCGGCCGGCTCTCCTGATAAGCCAGTTTGCGCTCTAGCTCGGCGCGCTGGGCGTTCGCGGCGGCCCCATCGGCCTGCTCGCGCTTGAGTCGCCGCTCGAGCTGGTCGAGCGGCGTGTCCACGTCAACGCCCAGGGTCTGTGGCGCGTCAGCGGCCTTGGCCGCTGCGAGCCGTTCACGAATCTGCTGCGTCTGTTCCGGCGCGGTGCGCGTCGTCTCCGCGAAGGCGTCGGCCTCGGTTCGATTGGCGGCTACCGTTTCGAGGTTGCTCAACGCCTTGCGGTAGAGAGTGACGAGCTTGCCCTTCGCCTCGTTGCCCAAAGCAGGGTCTGCTTCCGCCATGGTGATTTTGGCCTGCAGCACCTCCGCGGTCACCAGCCCTGGTGGGACGGTGGTGACGCCCACCTCCTGAGCGCTGACGCCTGCCTGGAAGAGCGCCAGCAGCAATAGGCAAGACGGGAACGGGACACGTGTATTGATGTGCTGTCTCCCCATTGGATCAGGGTGCCGGCGCAGCGGCAGCTGGAGAAGTTCCAAGAGGCCGCAGCGGCAATCCCTCCCGGATGACCTTGGAGAAGTCCTCCAAGTCGCCGGCCGAACGGGCACGCGCGGTGATGTTGCTGTGTCGCTTCAGCGCGTCGAGCCCGATGCTGGTGTTGACGGTCCCGCGCTCGTAGGCCAGGTCGACGAGATAGCCGTTCGCCAGCAACCGCCAGTCGATGGAAGGACCTGTACCCACAGCCTTGGTGTGGTGCCAGATGGTCGTGGTGCAATTCTGAGTCAGGGCGTTGTACCAGCGCGGCTGTTCGGCGATGGCGTTCATCTCTTTCACATAGTCGAGCAGCAGCTCGCGACCCTTGTTCGGTGAGCCCCCGATGCGATAAAGGTAGACCGTCTCGCCAAGGTGGTTCGTCCGCAGCCCAATGACGTCGCCCTCGTCGGCTACCACATAGTAGAGCTCGTACTGGCGGAAGAAGCCCCGCAGGGCCGAGTACTCCTCGCCTTTTTCTTTACGGGTCTCGATGGACACGGCGAGATGGCGCCCGTCGGCAAACTCCCAGCTGGTGATGGTGTGACCGTAGAGTGTCGGCCCCCAGAACGCGATGAACAGGTCGACGCCGACGAGGGTGTCGAGGTCGTAGGTGCGTGTCTCCCAACGCTCGGTGAAGGCCTGATCGCCGCGGTACGCGAAGTTGCGGACGTTGCGGATTGTCAGCATGGAGCCATCGATTGTCGCTGTCGGCAGCCGCGCGACATCAGGCAGCCAATCGCGCCCGTTGCTCGGTGCGAGGGTAAGCCACCATGCGAGCACGATTGCGAAGAGCGCAAAGACGGCGAGGACGGCTCGCAACCAGGGGCGGACGAGCACTGCCGCCACCCCGACGATCAGGACCAGGCCGCCCGCCAATGTGCCCGCGGCCGCAGGGGATTCGGGGCCATCGATCCAGAGCGCCGCGGCGGCCCACAGGATCGCGATTGCCAGGGCCAGCGAAACAGCGATGCGCAGGACGAGGCGGCTCAGGCGTAAGGCGCCCATGGTCTCAGTCAGCGTGCATTGAGCTCGTCGTCCGGCCAGTATCGTGACCCGGTCAGCTTGGCCGCGATCTTCCAACCCTTGCCGGTCAGGACGAACATGGCCTTGCCTTCGTTGAACCGCATGGCGAGCTGTTCTTTTTCTTCCCCTGCCATGGCGCCGACCTCGGCGGTTGCATCCAGGCCCTGGGTGATGAACTCCTGGAACTCGGCATTGTTCTCGAACAGGATCACCAGTTGTGAAGCGAAGCCCCCAAGCCCGAAGCTCAGACCGGCGCCGGTGGTCGCCATCTTCATGTAGACGCGTGCACCGGTTTCTTTGGTGACCGCAACCCCTCGCCCGTAGCCAGCGACGACGTAGAAGCTCGCCTCGCGTTTGTCGAACACCGCGTAGCCGGCGCTCCGATCGAACAACGCGCGGCTGCCCGCTTGCTCCGCGAACAGCCGCGTCAGGGTAGTCTCTGCCATGGCATCGAGCTTGGCACCTGTTGCTTCGCGTGTCGCCTCATCCCTCAGACTCTGCGTCGTCGCGTCGACGGCCTGTTTGACCGCTGTGGTTGCCCTTTCCGTGGTCTTCCCGACGGCATCCAATACGCCTCCGGTCGTTTCGCTAACCGCTCTTGCCGGTTTTGGAACACTATCCTTCAGTGCATCGACGGTAAACTGGGCGTTTCCGACCGTTGGCGCGATCACGGCCAACAACATGACCAGAGCATTGATTTTCATCGTCTGGAAACCTTCAAGGAAAGATCAGGATGTGATGTCTATCGTCCATTGTCCTCGCCGACCGGGAACTTCCAGGTTACCCGTCCCGTCTTGATCAGCTCCCGCCCCGGTTCGCCCAACCGCTTGCCGTAACGGACCAATTCGATCAGATCGGAGCTGACCTGCGGATTGGTGGTGAAGTAGGAGTGCCCGAACCAGTCCGTGCGCTTGCCCTCGTAGGAGATCAGATCGATGCGTCCCGTGGTCTCGAAGTAGCGCTGCGCCCTATCGGGGATGTCCTCGGGGCGTAGTTGACCCACCCGGTGGCGGCTGCGGAACAGGATCTGAGAGACCAGGAGCGCCCGGTCCTCTGGTGACGCATAGATGGTCAAGCGGCCCTTCAGGACGCGCGGCAGCCGCCCCTCTGGCCACACCGTAATCAGCTCTGGATCCGAGAGATAGCCGGTGATCTGCTGGCCGGCGATGTCCACGTCGATGTCCGGGGAGAGAAGCACCAGGTTGTCGATCTTGTACAGGTTCACCGGCTCTTTGCCGGCGGCGATGGCCTCATTCACTAACTCGTGGACCGCCCGCAGGGTCAGGGCCGTACCGCGACTATGGGCAAGGATCTGTAGCCCCTCAACCCCCGGGGTCGTTCCGAGCAAGCGGATGGTCTTCTTGAGATGCTCGACCGCGTACTCGGCGGATTCGGTGGTGGTGGTGTAGGAGGTCAGGAAGTTTCCGGTGGACGAGGCGGGCCAGGTGAAGAATGCGCAGACCTCCTCCCGGCCGAGAAAGTGGCATAGCTCAGCGGCAGTATAGGCCGCGCTGGCGAACGTCTCATTGAAACCGTGGACGTAGAGCAGGATCTCCTTCTTCGGGGCTTGCGCGAGCCGGCGCTCGACCTCGCCCTGGAGCCCGGCCTTGGCCTCGAAGTGGCGCGCGAGTTCCGTTCGGTCCCGCAGAATCTTCCCTTCCGGGCCCTTGGAGATCTGGTAGGGCTCCCGAGGAAAGGCCCCCAGTTCCCGCACCGGGCCCAGCTCCAGATTGACCTCCCGCGTGCGTTCGGCGAGCTGGCTCTGCTCGCGCAGTGTGTCCCAGTCCACCCCCGGCACCACCTGGACCTCGGCGGACCCGTAGGCGATGCCCCGGGCGCGTTCCTGGCCGTAGGGCAGGGGCCCCATGTCTTTGGTCTGCGACTCAACCTCGGTAGGTGTCGGCGGGGCACGGTCGGTGATGAAGAGCAGGTCCAGGTCAGTGGTCTGCCGGGTCTCATCGACCCGATCGAAGACCGGCTGGCCACCCGGAAGCTGGTACAGGGTCGGGGTCGGCATCAGTTGGCGCGCACTGGTGGCGCAGCCGGCGAGTAGCAGGGCGGCCAACAGGACGGCGGCGGCGTCGATCAGTCTGTGCATCATGGGTACCAATTTCCGGGGCGACGGGGAACGCTGAGGTTACTACGGCTTCATGACAACCAGCAGAGGGATCGCCACGGACGAAACGGGAGCGCGTAAGCGCTCCCCGGTTGAGTGGATGGGGACGGTTACGAGGTCAATCGGCGGATTTGAGTGTCAGATAGCCTACGCCCTCGGCGATGCCAAGCCCCCTGCTGCTTTCCAGCGCCAGCGGTTGCAGGGTCAGGTTCGTGTTCCCGACACCGACCAGCACGCCGGCGTGTCCTCGCGCTTCCAGTTCAGTCGAGACCGACCCCGTTCCCCGCCTCACCGAGATAGTGCTCCGGTTACCCGGTGTCGTACTTGAGCTCACACGCGACCTCGACCTTCGAGTTAATCAACGCCTCCCTGAGCAACGGCCTGGGAGCGGAAACGCTCCACAGCCGTCTGCAGGTTGAACAGCATGCGCTCGCGTCCCAGCGTTTCGCCGAGCGACGAGCGTTGCACCATGCCTAGGGCCTCCGGATTGAGGGCCACCAGCCAGAGCAGACCGCCGCGCTCGCGCAGCCGCTCCTCGCCCTCGATCAGCATCTTGAGTGCCGAGTACTCGATGTCCGGCACGGCGCTGAAGTCGATCGCCAGCACCCGCGGCTCGGCGGCCTCGACCAGCGGCCAGAGCTGGTCGCCGATGCGCTGAGCATTGGCGAAGAAGATGCGTCCCTCGGGGCGCACCATCAGGAGCCCCGGGAAGGTCTCGTCCTCCGGATGTTCCTCCGACCTGGGACGGAAGACGTCGGTGCCAGGCTTGCGCCCGAGGGCATAGAGCCGGGGGTGGGCAGCCTGATAGGCCAGGGCCACCATGGACAAGATGATCGCCACCACGATGCCCTTGAGGGTCCCGAGCAGCACCACTCCGGAGAAGGCGGCCAGGGCCCAAAGGAATTCCATGCGTCGGATGCGCAGGATGGCGCCGAACTCCTCCGGCTGGATCAGGCCGATCGAATAGACGATGACCACCGCCGCTAGGGTCGCCTGGGGCATCAGCCCCATCAGCGGCGCGAGGAAGACCATGGTCGCCACGGCCGCCGCGGCCGTCACGAGGCCAGCCACCTGGGTGCGGGCGCCGGCGAGGCTGTTCACGGCCGTCTGCGAGGTGCCGCCCCCCGCCGGCATGCCGCTGAACAAGCCGCCGACCACGTTGCCGAGGCCCGTCGCCAGCAGCTCCCGATTCGGCTCGGGACGCGGCTCGCCGCGCCCTGCGAAGGCCCGCGCCGAGGCGATGGACTCCGTGAAGCTCATGAGCGCAATGCCGAGCGCACCGGGCCAGAGCTGCGCGACCAGATCGAGGCTTGGCGCCGTGAAGGACGGCAGGCCCTGGGGGATGTGTCCCACCGTCTCCACGCCATGGCTTTGGAGCGCGAACAGGCCGGAGGCGGCAATGCCGAGCGCGACGGCGACCAGTGGCGCCGGGGCGCGCGGGGCAAACCGTTCGATTCCCACCAGGATGACCAGCATCGCGACACCGACCGCGAGCGTCGCGAGCGAGGTCTCTGGGAGGTGGTGTATGAGCGCGAGCAGGTTTTCCAGGAAGGAACCCTTGTCAAAATGGATACCCAGCAGCTTCGGGACCTGATCCAGGACGATGACCAGGCCGACTCCCGCCTTGAACCCGGTCAGCACCGGTTCTGAGATGAAGCTGGCGACGACCCCGAGGCGCAGCACCGAGGCCAGGATGAGCATGATGCCGACCAGAAAGGCGAGGGTCGCGGAGGCGGTCAGCAGCGCCGCGGGGTCCCCTCCCGGCACGACCAGGGCGAGCTCGGCGCCGGTGAGGATGGCCAGTGTGGTGGTGGTGCTCACGCTGAGCGGCCGCGAAGTCCCCAGGATCGCGTAGATCACCATGGGTACGAAGGCGGTGTAGAGCCCGACCTCGACCGGCAGCCCGGCGATCGTCGCATAGGCCATGGCCTTGGGGACGACTACCGCCGCGGTGGTCAGGCCGGCGACCAGATCTGGGCGCAGCCAGCCCTTTTGGTATCCACCAAGCCAGTCGAGCATGGGGATGGCATTCATGCTGGGTCACTCCTGGGGCATTGGGGCAAGTCTCAATCGTGGTCGCGGTGCCGCCATGTTTTGCAGCAACTGCCCGACCGCCGCGATGGTGGCGTCCTTCGTCTGGCTGCTGGCTTGGCTGTCGGACAGGTAGGCGGTGACCACCATCGGGGCGGCGTTGGGCGGCCATACTACGCCGATGTCGTTGGCGTCAGTTTTGTTGGTCCCGGTCTTGTCCCCGATTTTCCAGTCGGTCGGCAGGCCGGCCTTCAGCCGCTTGCCGCCGGTGGTGTTGCCCAGTAACCATTGCTGGAGTCGATGACGGGATTGGGCGGAGAGGGCATCGCCCAGCATGAGCCTCCGCATGGTAGCCACCATGGCACGGGGGGACGTCGTGTCCAAGGGTTCGTTGCCATCCCTCAGGTTCAGGTCCGGTTCGTTGCGGTCGAGGCGTGTGACGCTGTCGCCTAGCCCTCGGGCAAAGGCCGTCAGCGCTGCCGGCCCGCCATAGGAGGCCAGGATCAGGTTGGCGGCGGTGTTGTCGCTGGTCGTGATGGTGGCCTCGCACAATTCGGCCAGGGTCAGCCCTTCGCCATCGGCATGTTGCTCCGTCACCGGAGACCAGGCGATCAAGTCCTGCTGCCCATAGGGGATGCGCCGCTCCAGGGATTCATCGCCCGTATCGACCCGATGCAAGACCAGGGCACAGGCCAGCAGCTTGAACGAGCTGAGCATCATGAAGCGCTCGTCCGAACGGTAGCCGCACTCCCGGCCGGTCGCGGTATCGACGATGTGCACCCCCAGTCGGCCCCCGGCAGCGGCCTCCAGGTCCCGAAGCCGACCCTGGACCCTGTCCGAGCATGGGTCGGCGTTTGCCGGCGCGGCAAGGCCTGGCCTGGTCGCGATGCCAATGCCGCCAACCAGCGCCGCGACGGCGAGCGACGCAAGGACATGTCTCCTGACCAAGGGGTTCACCTGAGCGGTTGGGGCCGGCGCTGCGTGATCGGATGATTGCTCGGTTGGACGGTCACTCTGGTCTCTCGCCTGGGTTCCTGGGCGAACACCTGGCGGCGTAAAGGGCGATCCCCGGCGAGGCGCTCAGACCGTGGGCGAAGATGCTGATGAAGACCGTGACGATTACCACCAGGCGGATGATCTCCTCGCCGGGCAAGTGCGTCTCCTGTTCGAGGAAGACGAGGCCCAGCACGATGGACGCGAGCCCCCGCGGTCCGAACCAACCCATGAACAGCACCGTCGCCCGGTTCAAGCCGGTGCCCAGCAAGGCCAGGGCCACCGGGACCATGCGCACCAGGGTCAGGCTCAAGAGGGCGTAGGCCAGCATCGGCCAGGTCAACTGGGGCCAGGCCTTGACCGCCAAGCCGCCGAACAGGAAGAACACCGCGAGGTTGATCAGTTGTCCCCAGTCCTGGGCGAACTCTACGCTGTGCCGGCCGGCCTCCCGATAATGGACCTGTACGGCCAGGCCAGCGACGAAGGCGGCGATGAACATACTGCCGCCGACCTGCTCGGTGGCCAGCATGGCCAGGAGCGGCAATGTAACCACGCCGAGCTGGTCCAGGTCGCTCCACCCGGCTCGCCCGGCCAGGGCCAGCAGCCAGCCGCCGACCAGGCCGATCACCAGGCCCACCGCCGCACCGTAGCCCAATTGTTCCAGGACGAAGCCCATCAGCCCCACGTCGCTGCTCTTCGCCCCCGCCGCGGCCAGGGCGATGAAGAACAGGAAGAAGGGCACCGACAGGCCATCGTTCAACCCGGCCTCGACGTTGAGGGCCTCGCGGATGCGCTCGGGTACCAGCGGGGTGTTGACGATCACCTGCCCGAGGCCTGCGTCCGTCGGCGCCAGGATGGCGCCCAAGATGCCGGCCTCCCACAGGGAGAGCCGGGGGAACAGGAGCTTGGCCGCCAACGCGCCCAAGGCGATGCTGAGCAGGAGTCCGACGCTCAGCAGGCGTTCCGGCAGTCGCCGGATGCCGCGCAGCAGCCGCAGGTCCGTGCGGCTGGCATCGGTGAACAGCAGCAGGACCAGACCGCTCTCCGCCAAGAGCAAAAAAGGGCTCCAGGTCCGATCTGCCCCGCGCCAGTTCCGGGAGCAGCAGGACGATGCACACCCCGGCGGCGGTGAACAGGATCGGCGCGGTCAGTAACGTCCGGTCCAGGCGTCGTGCAACCAGGCTATAGACGAAGACCAGGCCGAGAAAGATCGCCAAGAGCACCATGGTGAGTCACGCTGGACCTGGGGGTGCGGGAGGAGCGGGAAGGGTATCACCCGCGCGCGGCGGAATGTCGGGTTACGGGCATTTCGGCCGGACACGGCATTCGAGAGTGAGCAAGCATGCGCGACGAACTCCCCGTCGCCCGGATGGAGCGCTAGCGAAGTCCGGGAGCAGACTCGCAGACTGACCAGATATCATGGGCTTACAAAAGCTGTAAAGTTACCCGCCCCTTACCTGCGGCGCTCCACGAAAGACCGGAACCGGCCAGTTGCGGTCCTTCGGCGTGATAGGTGGGAGTGCCCGGTCTTCGACGGAGAGCGAACGCTGAGGACTATCCTGGCTGGGGTCGGGTATGTGCCGACGGATTTGCCGTTGGGCGTTAGTCTGGGAAGCGCCTGGATGCCGGGAGCCGCTTTCAAAGTGCTCTGTTATCCGGCAACATCCAAGCGATCTTGCTGCTGCAGATCAGCGGCCGACTCGTGACTAGTGGCTCCTGCCCGGCGATTTTCTGGCCACGCGGATCGGACCGACTGTGGCGTTGCGGCTCATCCCAACTCATCGGCGGCCTAAGCACAATCTGCGCCGACTTGCACGGTTGCCCCAAGAATGCCGCTCAATTTAGCGACGATCCGCCAGGAACCCGCGCTCGAATAAGAAACCATGTTCATCGGCAAGCACCTGTTCATAAGCCTTCGCGAATTCAACGGGTATCGCGCCATGGGGTTGGGCCCTGTCTGCGGGACTGCGGGCCGAGGCATTTGCTCATTGCGGGGGAGCCGGCAGGCCTGATTCATCGATGAGCTGGATCACCGTCATTTGGTCCATGGCCGCCGGCATCTCCTTGACGCTGGCAGCCGTGAATCTGCTCGTCTGGCTTCGCGATCGTGACGCCGTTGCCAACGCCCTGTTCTCGGTCAGTGCGGTGGCGGCCGCGGTCCTCGCCATGCAGGAGCTCGCCGTGATGCGGGCGCAGACCCCTGCCGAGTTCGGCGCCATCTTGCGTTGGATGCACGTCTCCGCGGCAATGATCGTGATCGCCGTGGTCTGGTTCACTCATCTCTATCTGGGCGCCGGACGGCGTTGGTTGGCGTGGCTCATCACCGGCCTGCGTCTACTGGTGCTGATACCAAACTTCGTCCTTTATCCCAACGCGACCTTCGCTGAGATCCATGCCCTCAACAGGGTGTCTTTCCTGGGCGAGACACTGTCGGTACCAATGGGCGAGATGAATCCGTGGCGTTCTCTCATTCACCTGAGCATGGTGTTGCTGTGCATTTTTGTCGTGGACGCCGCCCTTGCCGCGCGCAAGCTGGGCCGTGGTCGTCAGGCCCTGGTGCTGGGCGCTTCGATTCCGATCGCCATCGTTCTTTCCGCGACGCTTTCAGGACTGATGGTGCGCGGGATACTGCCGGGTCCGTTCGTCACCTTGGTCTATTTGGTGCTCGTGCTCGCCATGGCCTTCGAGCTGAGCGTGGACCTGATCCGGGCGAGACAGGTTGCCGGCGAGCTGCGGGACAGCCGCGAGCGCATGCGCCTGGCCGCCCGGGCGGCGGACCTGGGCTTGTGGGAATGGGACGTCGTGAGGGATGAGATCTGGTCCAACGATGTCGATCATGCCCGTGCCGGAGTCTTTGGCGGCAAGCGGATCGGCCTGGCGGATTACCTGGAGCTGGTCCATCCCGATGATCGTGACCGCCTTGAAAGCAACGATCCGCCGAACGATGGCGCAAGCGCGGGAGCTTCAGGTGGAGTACCGGATGATCGGCGCGGACCGGACCGAGCGTTGGATCAGCGCCTGGGGGAAGGTCGAATACGGCGAGAGACGGCAACCGCTGCGCGTTCGCGGCGTGTCCGTGGACATCACGGCGCGAAAGCAGCTCGAAGCCGAGGCGCAACGACATCGCAGCCAGCTTGCACGCGTACAGCGTGGCTTCGTTCTGGGCCAGCTCTCCTCGGCACTGGCACACGAGCTCAACCAACCGCTGGGGGCGATTCTGCGCAACGCCGAGGCGGGCGAAGCCTTCCTGCGACAGGATCCGCCGAACCTCGGGGAGGTCGGGGAGATCCTGGCCGATATTCAGAAAGACGATCAAAGGGCGGCGGCCGTGATCCAACGGATGCGTTCGTTGCTCCAGCACGGAGAGCTGCGCTTCGAGGCGATCAGGCCGCTGGAACTCGTCCAACAAGCCGCGGCGTTGCTCGAAGCGGAGATGCGGACCCACCATGTGACATTGGGTATTGTGGTGCCGGCTGATCTTCCCGAGATTCGGGGAGATCGCATCCAGCTCCAACAGGTCCTCGTCAACCTGTTGCTCAACAGCCTTGATGCCGTGAAGGCAGCGCACCAGGGGCAGCGTCAAATCGATTTGCACGCCGCTCGAGCCGGGGAGGCAACGGTCTCATTGGTCGTCGAGGACAGCGGGACCGGTTTCGATCCGGCGCGACTTGCGGACCTGTTCGAGCCGCTTTACACCACCAAGCCCGATGGTATCGGACTCGGATTGTCGCTTTGCAAGACCATTGTCGCTGCACACGGTGGGCGCATCAGCGCGGCAAACCGGCCGAGTGGAGGCGCTCGCGTCGAGGTGTTGCTGCCGGTCGCGGCAGGGGATGAATCGGCGTGAGTGACCGGTCGCCAACGGTGTTCATCGTGGACGATGACGCCTCCTTTCTTAAAAGCATCGAACGTCTGCTGCGCAGCTCCGGCTTCGTGACCCAGTGTTACAGCTCCGCCGTCGATTTCATCGCGCAACAGGCACCGGATATCGCGGGCTGCGTGTTGGCCGACCTGCGGATGCCCGACATGGACGGCATCGCCTTGCAGGCGCACTTGGCGAGGTCCGCGAATCCGCTGCCGGTCGTTTTCCTCACTGGTCACGGCGACATTCCCACCAGCGTTCAGGCGATGCGGCAAGGGGCCGAGGACTTCCTGGTCAAGACCGCACCGAAAGAGGCCATCATCGCCGCGGTCGAACGGGCGCTTGCCCGCGGCGCTCACGAGCGTGTATCTCGTGCGCATCGCCGTGCGCTGCAAGCTCGCCTCGACACGCTGACACCACGCGAAGAGCAGGTGCTGTCCCATGTCATGAATGGGAGCAAGAACAAGCAGATTGCCGCGGTCCTGGGTATCGACGAGCGTTCGGTCAAGCGTCATCGCACCAACCTGATGCGCAAGCTCGAAGTCACCTCCGTTGCCGAGTTGGCGCAACTGGTCTTTGAGGCAGGAGCACGCGAAGACGACTCGTACAGGACTGCCAAGTGAACGCCAGTGATCGTTTGATATGAGCTTCCTGGCGAACCGCACGCACACTGGCTGAGGCCATCCAATCGCCGTCTGCAGGCTCGATGCCCCCTGAGCTGCGAACGCGACCTAAGCCCTTTCGCCTTCGGCATAGGCCGCGCGGATCAGGGCGTAATCGTCGCGTCGCAGTGTACTCAGCAGTTCGCCGACATCGGCTTCCGAGACGCCGAGATCCTTCAGCAACATCCCACCGCGCGCCAGCGTGCTCTCGATGTAGCCCGTGCCCGCGTGCTTGATGCCCTCGAAAACACGGAAACTTCAGCCCTGATTAACTTCCGGAGCGTACTGCACTCTCCTTGCGCCCGCCACCGTCCCGAAAGGGACTCTAGTCAGCCGTGTCGCAGCACGTTAGCGTTCGGCCCTGTTGAGCCGTCGGTCGAAGTCGGGCACGTCTGAGGCGGTAGCCTTTTGCGGCACCGCTTTCTGATGCCGGTCGTGCTTGGTTCATCAAAATACCGTAAGAGCGATTGAAGTACCGCTTGGCCACTAGCCGGACGGGCTAGCGCAGCAGCTCTTGCGCCGTACGCGAAACACCTTGGGGTATGAGATGATCGATTGGTTTGTAGAAACGCTGCGGGCCTATCCGCAGCTTGCCGTAGTGGTCGCCTCATCAGCGGCGACGCCGGGTGAGACGAATGCGTACTCGTGCCGTGAACTCGTCCTTTCACGCGGTTCCAGAACAGGATCCGATCAGAAAGGATCGCCAGAGGAGCAAAGCCAGCCCGTTCGACAAGTATGGGCAGCGCCCGACCGTCCACCCGAACGGGCGCTTGTCGGCGGCAGCAACCCACCAGAGCCTCGTCTAAGCCTTGCTGCCATGAAACGCAAGGCTCGATGGTCACGCAGCGCCCACCTAGGGTTGGTCGCTGCCCTCAGCACGATGCGCAGACGCCTCGACCAGGTCGGCTGTTGCTCTTGTCTGAGAGCCGAGCGAAACGCCCAGCACCTCCCTGCGCACCGTTACTGTGCGGCAGACGCCCTGTTGTCACCAAGGCTGACAGTCGCGCCACTGGCTGTGCTCTCATTCTTTATGTGCTGGCAACCTGCCTTCGCGGAGAACGCAGAGCAGGGCGCCTCCCGCACCGGGGCGCCGGTGCAAAATGCTTTTGACCATGACCCTTTCAGCGGCCCCCGAGCGGTGTCCACTATCCTGCGCGATGATCGCGAGGAGAAGGCGGATCTACTCAATCTCAATGTCCTCAAAGCGTGGGAAGGATGGAAGGCCGGTATCGCCGAGAGCACAGGGCTCAGCTTCGGCGGCGATTACCTCGCAGTGGGTTTCGCCGCGACCGACAGCCTCGGCGACGACACCTCGGCCTCTGGGGTCGCGCGCTTCTTTGGCTCCTGGGAGTTGCTGAACCGCGGCGCGGCGAACACCGGCAGCGTTGAGTTCAAGATCGAAAACCGGCACGCCTACACCGACATCCCGCCGTCTGCCTTCGGCGTCGAAGTCGGGTTTGTCGGTACGCCAGAACCCGTCTTCAACAACGACGGCTTTCGCGCGACCACTCTCTATTGGAAGCAGGACTTCGCCGACGACCGCGCTGTCTTGCGTGTCGGCTTTCTTGATATGAAGGAATATTTCGATGGTTACGCGTTGGCTAGTCCTTGGACCGGCTTTCTCAATCTCGCCTTTACGGTCGGCTCAAACACGATGATCGTATTGCCGGACGCCGCGCTTGGCGCGATGGTCGGCGGCTATCTGACCGACAACATTTATGCGGCAGCCAGCATCATGGACGCCGGTTACCAGCCGACATCCATGTTCGACGGCTTCGATACCTTCTTCGGTGACTTCAACACCTTCAAGACCGCGGAGATCGGGATCACCGGAGGTGGCAAGCGATTTTTGTTCGACAATGCGCATATCGCGGTCTGGCAGCAGGATGAGAGTGACGTTAGCGGCGTGCAGAGCGGATGGGGCGTCAATGTCGTCTGTCTCCCGTGTTGTGGGCAAGCACTGGTTGCCGTTCTTGCGTGCCGCTTGGGCCCATGAAGGCGGGGGCCTTTACGATAGGTCGGTGAGCGGCGGTTTTGGATACCAGAACAAGCCCGGCGGCAACCAGCTCGGCGTCGGCCTCAACTGGGGCCGCCCTAATTCGGATACGTTCGGGGTCGACCTCAACGACCAGTGGATAAGCGAGGTCTACTACAGGGTCCAGCTTACCGAGAACCTTCAGATCACGCCCAACCTGCAAATCGTTGTGAATCCGGCTTTGAACCCCGCAGGGATGTTGTCGCCTTGTTCGGATTGCGAGCCCGAG
>CAVPXP010000004.1:0-19314 GCA_963709645.1 uncultured Gammaproteobacteria bacterium | reverse complement strand
CGCCGAGAATGCGACAAGTCTCGTGGTTGTTTTCATGGGCTATACCCAGCTAATGCCAGTTTTTCGGCGTTGTCATTGGCCGGTAATGGCGAAGTTCTCCGTCAACAGTGACCGCAGCTGACTGTGATAGCGCTGGGGATTGTTGAAGAAGTCCTCACAGGCTGTTCGGAAGTCGCCGAACGTCTCGTAATAGCGGTTGTAGAGCACTTGCTTCTTGAAGAACTTCCAAAGCCGCTCGATGAGGTTGAGATTCGGGGCATAGGCAGGAAGGAAGACCAGCTTGATGCGGGAGTCCTGCAGGTACGCCTGGACGGCCTTGGAGCGGTAGTAGCCGGCGTTGTCGCAGATGACGTAGATGCAGGTGGCGTAGGCGTACGCCAGCAGCAGCTGATCGAACAGCGCGATGGTCGAGGCGGCATCGATGGTGTCGTCGTAGCGCACCACCGGCTCCAAGCGCTCCAGGTCGACGGCCCCGTTGATGTTGAGGCGCCGCCGACCGGTGTTGGAGGGCACCTCATGGTCCTCGCCGCGCTTGATCCAGCCGTAGCCGAGGACCGGATTGTGCTGGGGGTGGACCGCGTCCATGAACAGGATGACGTCGTTCTCGCCCTTGTTTTGCTTGAGCTCTTCGTACTGGGCGAGAAACGCCTCTTGGGCCTCGCGGTTGGCCTTGCCGGGCACCAGCTTGGGCTTCTTGTAGACGAACCCGAGCCGATGCAGCAGCGCGGTCATGCCGCTGACGGTGTAGAGCGACCTCAAAAGTCTCCTCTACCCAAGCCGCGACGTCCTTGGCGGTGAGGTACAGATGGGTTTGCAGATGCGCCTCAAGCACGGCCAACTCGGCCTCCTCGAGTTCGCAGTCGCTCCCGCGGTAGGCCAGGTGCAGCAAGCCAGGCAGACCACCTTGCCGATAGCGCTTGAAGTGGTTGCGCACCGTATTGGGGTCGATCAGCAGGGCCTCGGCGACATCTTCCGCCGTGCGCCCGCTCGCCAACAGGACCACGGCCTTGATGCGGTCGGCCTCGCGCTTGTCGCGCGTACGCCGGTGCGCGGCACGCAGCTCGGCGAGTTCCGTGGCTGGAAGGCTGTAATCGACCATGCCGGCGATGATAAAACGACTTCAGTCGGTTACGCTAGACTCCTGAGAGAAAATCTCAGATGAGACGGGTATAGTTCCGCTACTGGGTTTGCTTGGATGCGTATTCTTCGAGGATGATCTTCTCGGGATCGATGTCATAGACCCAGGGGGCCGAGTTCTTCCAGCCGTTCCTCATCCTCTTCCCGTGAAAGACGCTTTCGGGATCCTTCACCTTGTCGCCTTCGAATCCGTCAGTGACGGTGTAAACGTTCTTGAAGCCGGCTGCCGCGAGCATGTCGACCGCCTTGGCACTGCGGTCGCCTGAGCGGCACATGAGCAGCACGGTGTCGGTCGGCCCGGCTACTTGTTTCACTCGGCGACAAAATCCGGATTCATCTTAGGGCCGTATTCGGTTTTGCCGTCCTTGCGCTGATAGGTCACAAAGGCAAAGGGGACGTTCCACGCCATCTCCGGGTGACCGACAAAGGCGTACTCCTCGGGGGTCCGCACGGCGATGAGCGTCACCTCGTCCGGTGCGGCTTTCCACTACTCGTAGGCCTGCGCGGCGGTCACATAGAGACCAAGGGTGGTCTGTTTGCGTTCGGGAAGCTGGCGATCTTCGGGCGCCGCGAGGGTCGCCGTAGAAGCAAGCAGGATGGTTACAACAGCGAGACTCGACAGCCATTTTATGTTCATAGTTGAATCCTCTAATGATTAACAATCAGTCGGTGCGTTTTGTCCGATCCGTCAGCGCTGCGACCAGCGGGTTGGCGCTGAGGCCATGGCCGATGATGAAGTGTGCTTGCCATGGTTTGGATGATCCTCTGGGGCGATCGATAGCCTTCGGTCTTCCGGACTGCACGACCGTCAGCCGCGCCCTTTCCGATCGACGCATCCTGCACTTGTCGGGTCGTTGAAAATGGCCGTGTTTCATCGGACCGCGATCTCTCGGACCAACTGGCCGACCGCCGCGATGGTGGCGTCCTTCGCCTGGCTGTCGGCCTGGCTGGCGGACAAGTAAGCGGCCACCACCACCGGGTTTCGGTTGGGCGGCCACACGATGCCAATGTCGTTGGCGTTGGTCTTGTTGGTCCCGGTCTTGTCCCCGATTTGCCAGTCGGTCGGCAGGCCAGCCTTCAAGCGCTTGCCCCCTGTGGCGTTGCCCAGCAACCAGCCCTTGAGTCGATGACGGGATTGATCGGAGAGGGCATCGCCCAGCACGAGCCTGTGCATGGTCCCGACCATGGCACGGGGTGAGGTGGTGTCCAACCGTTCGTCACCAACGTTCAGGTTCAGATCCGGTTCGATGCGGTCGAGGCGCGTGATGTCGTCGCCCAATTCTCGGGCATAGGCCGTCAGCGCGGCGGGTCCGCCGTAGGTGGACAGGATCAGGTTGGCGGCTGTGTTGTCGCTGGTCGTGATGGCGGCCTCACATAGCTGAGCCAGGGTCATGCCTTCGCCATCGGCGTGCTGCTCCGTCACCGGAGACCAGGCGATCAAGTCCTTGTTGGTATAGGGAATGCGCCGTTCCAGCGACTCATGTCCCGCATCGACCCGATGCAATACCAAGGCACTCGCGAGGAGCTTGAACGAGCTGAGCATCATGAAGCGCTCGTCCGAACGGTAGCCGTATTCCTGACCGGTGGCGGTATCGAGCATGTGCACCCCCAGACGACCCTGGGCAGCGGCCTCGAGGTCGCGAAGGCGTGCCTGAATCGCGACCGAGCCGCGCTTGGGGCCTGCAGCCGAGGCGAAACCATGCCTTGTAGCGATGCAAATGCCGCCAAACAGTCCAGTGGCAGCGTGCGACACAAAGAAGCGTCTGCTGACCAAGGGCATCATCTGAGAGAGCTTGGGCCGGAGCTGCGCGACCAGATCAAGACTCGGTGCCCGGAAGTACCGATTCACTTCGCACGCTCTCCGGGCTCATTCGCAACGCCCTCCGGGAGCGCGAACGGCGTGGCGAACATGAGTGGCGTCATCATCAGGGTGCCGCCCCCAGGCCGGTGGATGTTCGCCTGTTCGTAAAGGCGCTCGAAGAGCGCATCCGCCTCGTCCGCGTCCACGACGATCGTGACCAGGCGCACGAGCTCGGGCTCGGGCAGCTTGCCCGCGCCGTGCAGCGGTCTCCCGCAGGATCGCATGGCCGCGGCAGTAGACGCTGTTGGCCCGGGTGATGCCCTGCCTGGTCCCGCAGCCAGCCCAGCAGGCGCCGCTCCGTGCCGTCGTCGGGAAGGATGCAGCAGATGAGCTTGGCGTCCCCGCCCTCGTCCGACCGGCTGCGGCGTTCCGGCGCGGTCGCGCTCATTCCGCGCCCCCTTGGTCCGACACCCGTTCGAGGACCTCGCGGGGAACGAAGGTCGCCAGCTTGTCGATGGGCGTGATGTAGGCCATCCCGGCGCCTGGCACGATTGAGCTCCGCGGCGCGGTACACCGCCTCGAAGACCACGTCCCGGTAGTCGGTGGCGACCAGGATGCTGACGACATCCTTCTCCGCCTCGATCGCGATGCCCAGCAGCCCGAGCCGTTCGCGCGGACCGATGCCGCGGGCGTGGTAGACGAGCGCGCCGGCTCGCGCCCATTGCCTGCGCGGCCTTGATGACCGCGTCGCCGCGCCCGGTGTCAACGATGCAGGTGATCAGCGCCACATCGGTCAGATAGGTGATCTTGTCGTCTTTCATACCAGTGATCTGGATTTCCTGCGCGTGGTGGGTGGCCGGTTCGCTGACGGGCTGCCCGCTCCTGCAGCCCGGCCTTCATCCGCGCCCACAGTCCGGTCAGCAGCACGCTGATGATCGGGCCGATGGACGCCAGGCAGAGGATCCCGAACCCCTCGACGGCCTGGGTCGCGTTGCCGAACCCGAGCCCCATGGCGAGCACCAGCGGCACCGTGATGGGGCCGGTGGTGACGCCGGCGCTGTCCCAGGCGACGTTCACGAACTCCTCCGAGGACACCGCAGTCAGCAGCGGCGGCGAGCAGATAGGGCGGGACGACGAGCCAGACCAGCGGCAGGTCGAAGACGAGCTTGGCCACGCCCATCGCAATCCCGCAGGCGACCCCGACCGACACCGCCAGGATCAGCGTCCGCTTCTTGAAGAACCCGTTGGTCAAGCTGTTCCGCGGTGACGCCGAGGGCGTTCAGGGCCGGCTCGGCGATGGTGGCCCCGAAGCCGAGCACCCAGGCAAACACCAGGGCCAGGGTCAGCCCAACCGCATAGACATAGAGCGGTGACCCGGCTGCAGCCGGGACCTCCATGAATGCGGCCGGGACCAGGGACCCGGCGCTCCCGCCGAGCATCGACAGCCCGTAGGTCAGTCCGAGGTTGAAGAGGCACATGCCGATCACCGTCAGCCCGATCCCGAGCCAGATCTCCCGCGGGCGTGGCAGCTGCTCTTTCAGTACCAGCTTCAGGATCAGGAACAGAAACATCACCAGCGGCAGGATGGCACGCAGACCCAGGATCACCTCGACGCCCGGACTCTTCTCGTACCAGGCGAGGGCGCCCGTGTCCGCGCTGGCCGCCGTGGCCGCGGCGGCGATGATCTCCGCGGGCGTGACGGTCCCGGCGACATAGAAGGCCAGCAGCAGCACGCCGATGATGGGAAAGAGCGAGGCGAGGGTCACGATGCCGAAGCCGGACAGACCGGAATCGCCCCGGCCGGCGGCGGCCGCGATCCCGATGCCGAGCGACAGGACCAGCGGCACCGTGACCGGCCCGGTGGTCACGGCGCCCGCATCCCAGGCGAGCCCCATCACCTTGGCCAGCTCCGGATCACTCGCGCCATAGAGGGTCAGCCCGAGCACCGGCACCAGGGAGGCATAGATCAGCGGTTTCAGGCTCCAGCCGTAGAGGAAGCGCAGGGTCCCCAGCACCGCGGCCAGGCCGACGCTGGCCCCGATGACCAGCACCAGGGCACCCGCCCACTGATTGAGCAGCACCCAGAGATAGGGTGCCCGCTCCGGCGAGACGTTCTGCCCGGCCGCCTGGAGCGCCCCGATGGCCGGCTCGGCGAAGGTCACGCCGATGCCGAGCAGGAGCGTGATGAACAGCACCAGCGGCAGCGCCGACTTGCGCGGCAGGGTGTGCCCGATCAGCTCGCCGAACGGCATCAGGCCGAGCTTCAGCCCCTCCATGAAGCACATCAGGCCGACGATCACCGCGAACAGGCCGCCGGTGATGAGCCAGGAGTCGTCGACCAGCTGGCGCAGGATCAGGACCTGGAAGAGCGCGAGATAGAGCGCCAGGGGCACCACGGCCTTGACCTGATCCATGAACCGCACGGAGACGTAGGGGCGGAGCAGCTGCGCGATCTCGTCCGGGTGCAGCCGGATGGGGCCAGGGGCCGGGGGCGGCACCGGCCGACCCTGCGCATCCCGTCTCACCGGCGGCATGACGGCGTTGTAGCTGAGCTCCCGCCGCCCGGCGCCGATCGCTCGGAGATAGTCGCCGATGACCTCTGCTAGCAGAAGGCGGATCGGCGAGTCCCCGTATCTGATGGCTTGTTTCATGCCGTTTGAGTGTTCCGAGCTTGAGCCAGTCGTCTGCCGGCATTCAGACCGCCCTCGCGGCCCGGTCAATGCCCGCCAAAGACCAGGGTCTGTACCGGCAGGAGCAGCGCCTGGATGCGCAGGATCATCGCGTGCACGACGCCGACCGTGTCGATGGCGTGGAGCGCGAACCGCCGCGAGGGTGCCGATGTCCTCGCGATCCTGCAGCGCCTCGTGGTTGCTGGTGTAGGCGTTGGCGATGCAGCTGCCGCCCTGGGGCAGGTCGTCGAGCTGGCCCGGGTAGAGCGGCTCCATGATGACCGTGATCGTGCCGGGACTGCGCGAACTGCTGGACATCGACCAGTTGGTCGGTCGGCCGGATCTGGCCGGCGGCGATGACGTGCTGCACCTCGGTCACGACCATCGGGATGATCTGCCAGGGCTTGGCGATGCAGGTTACCTCGCCGATCATGCCCACCTTCAGCACCTGCGCCTCGATCTGCCCGAAACCGGCCAGGAGGCCCTTGACCCGCGCTCCGGCACCAGTATGCCGGCGGGTCTGAGCATCGGGTTGACCACATCGCCGGCGCCGCAGCGCGAACTGTTGCACGATCCCGTCGGTGCCTGCCACGACCAAGGTCTTCTTGAGGTCCACCTCGGCCTCATGGAGCGCCGCCTTCGGCGCTCGCCTTCTGGGCCGGGAGCTGGAACTCGATCTCCGACACGATGGCTTCACGGCTCGCCAGGGCCGTGTCGAGAGCGCCCTGCTGGGTCTCGACCTGCACGCGCATCTTTTCAACGTCGCGCGCCGCGACCGAACCGGGACTGCGGCGCTGCACTTCCGCCCGGGCCGCGAGCTCGTCGACGGCCTGTTGGAGCGCCCCGCGCGCCTGCACGGTGCGACCCTCTGCTTCCGCAAGCTGGGACTTGGCCACGACCATCGCGGCCTCGACCTCCGCGATCTTGCGGCGGGCCGTTTCGACCGCCGCCTCCTGCTCGGTGCCGTCCAGCCGGAACAAGGGCTGTCCTTCCTTCACCCGTTGGTTGATGTCGACGAAGGTCTCCGCAACCCGGCCGCTCGTCTCCGGCATGACGGTCACGGTCCGAAACACCGACGAGGCGGACTTGGTCGAGGGGTGAAAGTAGAAGATGGTCGTGATCAGGCTCATGGTCAGGATCAGGCAGAGGGTGATCCCCCAGCGCAGCTCGAACCAGACCGTAGAACAGCGTGATCTCGCGTCCGATCCGCTTGCCCTGCACGTAACGGCGAAACAGGAAGTCCGGCAGGATGGTCAGCATCGAACAGAGGAAGAGCTCCAACATCGCTTAGGCTCCCGTCTTGCTCGGTGGGCTGCTCGATCGGCCGATCGCCGGCCGGCAAAGGCGCTTCCCGTGCAGGCGGCGGCGCCGGAACCGCGGGCTCCGCGCCTCCGGCGATCCGGTCGAGCGAACTGGCGATGGATCTCAGCGGCGTCGTGAAGTCCGGCAAGGGCACGAAGGCAAGCAGAAGCCCGGCGATCCAGAACAGGTGGTTGTGGGTGAAGAGCGCCAGCAGCGCCAGCACCGCGACGAGCTCGAACTGCACCTTCTGGCCGCGATGCGCCATCTGCTCCGGCAACGCATGGAGCTTGAAGTAGAAGATGCCGATGCCGATCACGGCGAGCAGCACGAAGATGGCCATCGCGATGAACAGCACGTCGGTCTCCCCCGGCGCCGTGATGAAGGGGGGCAAGTAGTGATGCGCTGCGGCCGGGTTTAGAGGTTCTGTCATCTGCGAATCTCCTACTCGATGTTGTTAAGGTCAGGCGCCCTGTGGCGGGTCGGAGTCTATCGACGGTGTCCCGCGGATACGATGCCTTCGTGTCAGGGGGTCCGGTCTTTCCCTGTTGCCTCGCCGCTCGGCCGAGCGACCCCGCCTGCCAGCGGGCGTGTTGTCCCTTGAGGATAGCGATGGCCTCGTCCACGGTCTTGACGCAGCGGGGGATGGTCATGTCCTCAGCGTTCACCAGCTCGAAGCCTGGGCGCAGCATATAGCGCCGCGCCCAGTCGACCAGCTCGGCCCACATGTCGCCGACGAAGATCAGCGGCGTGTCGTGGAGGTGGCGGACCTGCAGCAGCTGCCACACCAGCGCGGCCTCGAGCACGGTGCCGATGCCGCCCGGGACCACGACATAGGCATCCGAGAGCAACACAAAGTGGTGCAGACGCGTGAAGAAGGTCTGGTGCTCGAATGACTCCTGCACGAACGGGTTGACCTCCTGCTCGAAGGGCAGCTCCACCCGGATGCCGACGCTCTGGGCACGCTCGCTCGCGCCTTGCGCCTGAGCCCCCTCGTTGGCCGCCTGCATCAGGCCGGGGCCGCCGCCGGTGACGATGTCGCAACCCAAGGCGGCGAGCTCGCCCGAGAGGCGCTTGACCTCGTCATAGACCCAGGTCCCAGGCTTTGCCCTGGCCGAGCCGAAGATGGTGACCCGGTAGCGCTCGCGCCTGGAAGGGCGCAATCGGGTCAGATTATTGACGATGCCCCAGAGGCTGTAGACGGTGTCGACGAGTATCCGCCTGACACCCTCCTCGTCGGTCAGACTGACCGTCTCGGGGTCTCGCTGCGTCGGTGTCGTGTTGCTCATGCCGCCTTCTTGACCCCCTGAATGTTCCGATGCCGGCCGTGCGACTGTGCGGACACAGACCCGGGCAGGCCGGAGCCTTCTGCCGGCTATAGTAAACCCCGGGCACGCCGCGCCGCCTCGATGATCTCGATCCCGGCGCGTTGCGCAACGCTGTCGAACCGGATCACCGGCGGCTGCGCGGACATCTCGATGGCTGCCACGAGCGTCTTGTACGCGCTGGACGTCAGATGCCGGTCCAGCGCCGCCTGCGACGCCCACTCCTCCACCAGCGTGAAGGCGCTCGGATCCTCGAAGTCGGTGTAGAGCCGGCAACCGTTACAACCCGGGCACCACCCGTGTCGGCTCGAGCAGGGCGCCAACGCTCTTCAAAAAGTCGGTATGGCGCGGCTGCGGCACCAAGACGCTCAGTGAGAATACGATCATTGGCGGCTGACCCAGGTGACGCGATTGCTCGGTTAGAGCCTCTGATTTCGTTGACGGTTGCGCTCGTTTGCCGCTGATGGCGATTGTTCACCGCAGATCCGCCGAATGGCTGTCGGGGCGTCCTCAACACGCCTCGGGGATGACCTTGAACGGATAGTCGGGTTCCCGATAGCCGCCGGCCTTCTGCCGCTTCGGTAATTCCACCTTCTCGCGGGGAAGCTTCTTGTACGGAATATTGGCGAGCAGGTGCGTGATGATGTTGAGGCGCGCCCGCTTCTTGTCGTCCGACGGCGCGACGTACCAGGGTGCGAAAGCGGTGTCGGTGGCCGCGAACATGGCGTCGCGCGCCCGGGAGTAGTCGTACCAGCGGCTGTAGGACTTGAGATCCATCGGCGAGAGCTTCCAGATCTTGCGCCCGTCCTCGATGCGCGCCTCGAGCCGGCGTGTCTGCTCCTTCGGGCTCACCTCGAGCCAGTACTTGAGCAGGATGATCCCGGAGTCCACCATCGCCCGCTCGACGAGCGGCGCCATTTCCAGAAAGTGGTTCGTCTGATCCTCGGTACAGAATCCCATGACGCGCTCCACCCCGGCGCGGTTGTACCAACTGCGGTCGAAGATGACGACCTCGCCGGCGGCCGGGAAATGGCGCATGTAGCGCTGGATGTACATCTGGGACTTCTCGCGCTCGGTGGGTGCCGGGAGGGCCACCACCCGAAAGACCCGCGGGCTGACCCGCTCGGTGATCGCCTTGATGGTGCCGCCCTTTCCGGCGCCATCCCGGCCCTCGAAGACGACGCAAACCTTGAGCCCCTTGTGGCGGACCCATTCCTGCAGCTTGACCAGCTCGACATGCAGCTCTTCCAGCTTCCGCAAGTACTTCTTGCTCTTCAGCTTCTTTCCAGCCTTGGTGTCACTTTCCGGGGTCTCGACTGCGTCGATGACGTCTTCGGTCTCACTCATGCGTGCGGTCTCCTTTGGGATTCTGCTGGCCTTCAATCATGAGCCAAAGCCCAGCAAGAAGCCCGCCACAGTTCCACGAGGCAAGATGTCAGCGGGCAATCTACGGAAGATCAGTCGCTTGCCGAGGCTGACTGAGCGGGAGGGAGAGAGACCCCGAAGCGGGTCTCCGAAATCTCGTGGTTTCTACTAATTGCCGGAGCCTGGCCGTCGGAGGCCGAGCCGTTTCATGCGCGATTCGAGGGTGGTGGGCTTAATGGCGAGCCGCTCGGCGGCCCCGCCGGACCCGCGGATCCGCCAGCCTGTCTGCTCCAGGACCCGCAGGATGTGGGCGCGCTCGCTCGCCGCGAGGCTGGCGGCTGGAGCCGTGGCGGCGGCCAGTGTTGGCGCCGGCGCCGGGCCGAGAGAGACAGACAGGGTCGACCCGCGCGCGAGGATCATGGCGCGCTCGATGACGTTACGCAGCTCGCGCACGTTACCCGGCCAGGGGTAGGCGAGGAGAGCGGCCATGGAGTCTTCGGCGATATGGTCGATGGGCTTGCCCATGGACTCGCGGAGCTCTTTGACGAACTCCCAGGCGAGCAGCGGGATGTCCTCGCGGCGCTCGCGCAGCGGGGGCACCGCGACCGGGAAGACATTCAGCCGGTAGTAGAGATCCTCCCGGAAGCTGCCTTCGGCGACGGCGCCGGCGAGGTCGCGGTTCGTGGCCGAGATGAGGCGCACGTTGACCTGGATCGTTTGAATGCCACCCACCCGCTCGAACTGGCCATCTTGGAGGACCCGCAATAGCTTGGTCTGCAACTCCAGCGGCAGCTCGCCGATCTCGTCGAGAAACAGCGTCGAGCCGTCGGCCAGCTCGAAACGCCCCATCTGCCGCGCCAGCGCCCCGGTATAGGCCCCCTTTTCCCGCCCGAACAGCTCCGCCTCGATCAGCGATGCCGGCAGGGCCGCACAGTTGACCTTGACCATGGGCCGGTGCCGTTGATCGCTCATGGCGTGGATGGCGTCCGCCAACAACTCCTTGCCGGTGCCGGTCTCGCCGAGCAGCAAGACGGTGGAGTTGGTCGGGGCGACTTGGACGATTTCCTCGATCACCCGATTGAAGCGCGGCGAGCGGCTCGCCAGCGCCGGTCCGGGGCGGGTACGGCAGGCCTGGCGCAGATAGTCGTTCTCCGCCTCCAGACGCTCCTTCAGCCGGGTGATCTCGGCCAGCGCCGCCGTGAGCTCCGACTCGCGGCGGCTGCGCGCGAGGGCCTGGGCAAACACCTCGCCGACGATCTTGAGCCGGACAATCAGATCCTCCGGCCAGGCGCGGGTGCGATGGAATGCGGTAAAGGCGACGACGCCCATGACTCGGCCTCCGACCCGCAGCGGTATGCCTAGATTGGACCGCAGACCGATGCGCCGACAGTACGCGATCTCCACCTCCGCGTCTGGCGGGAAATCGTCGGGAATCGATGCGGCCACGATGAGCCGCCCGGCCAGTAGCTCTCGGAAGTACCAGGGCAACGACAGCCCCAAGCCAAGCGGGGTAGTCTCGATTCCGTCGCGCGCCACCGAGCAGAGGACGTCGCACCGCCCGGAATCGTCCACGAATTCGCCGAAGGTGCAGCGGTCGAATCCCAGGAAATGGAGTAGGTGCTCGAGGGCGCTTGAGATCTCGTCGACCACCCGATCGGCGGGGAGATCCGCGAACTGCGCGGACAGGTCGCCAAGCAGGCGTTCGAATGCCAGGCGCTCGGCGAGCGACACCTCTGCAGCATCAGGGACTGGTTGGCCTTCCGTGTCTGGCAGCGCGCTGCTCAACTGGACCGCTCCTTGGTTACGCTGTGGCCTCGGGTACTCGGAGTCCCTCCCCGGCGTGGACCACCAGTTGGGGGAAGGGGATGCCCCAGCCCTGGGTATTGCAGACCGTCACGCAGGTCTGCTGGATGGCCCGCTGGACGGTGAAGTAATCCGCGGCGGCGCTGGACTGCATGACGGCAACGATCAGATAGTCGAGCGAGTTGGTCGCGGCCTCCTTGAAGGTGGCCATGACGGAGACGAGCTGATCGCCGTAGTCGGCACCTAATCGGGCCTCCACCGCCTCTTGGAACTTGGGGGCGACCTGGTCCACGCAGATGTCTCTGGTGGGCGTAGTCGATGCCGAAGGTCGCTGCCGCCACGAAGCCGTCCTGGGAGAGGTTGTGCTTGGCCATGCCGACGAAGCTGGCGGTGGGGACGTCGCGCACGGCGCCCTTGTATCGCAGCCGCACCACCTCCGGGGTCTGTAGCAGCACCTTGGCCATGACATCACCCTCTAGAAGCACGACGTCGCCGGTGCGGGTAGGGAACCAGGGCTCGGTCTTGTGGTCGGGGCGCGAGGTGAGTTTGGCCATCTCTGACGATGGCAGCCGCAGTACGCCGCCCTGCAGGTCCGGGTTGAACAGGGTGCTGTAGATGTTGAGGGAGCGGATTCGCCAGGGTAGCCCGCCATAGATGACCCGCTCCCCCTCCCGGACCGGGCCCATGTTGAGGAAGAGCCTGGCCTCGTCGATGTAGCGCGGCAAGGTGTTCCTGAGGCCGATGGCGGCGCCGATCAGGACGAGCAGGGCCAGACCGAGCAGGAACCAGTCACCGGCGACATAGAGCACGAGCATGACCACGATCAGCATCAGGAGTCCCGTGGCCAGGCGGAAGGCGAAGAGCCCGATCCGGTAGCCTCGGCGCCCGGAGCCGGGCCGCTTCCGGGTCTCGGGTGCGGAAGACGGTCCGCGTCAGCAGGCGCATCAGCCACCAGGTGAGGACCGCGGCGCTTAGGGCCAGGGCCAGGGTCAGGCCCCGGCCTGACAGAAACTCGCGGACCGAGTCGTCCAGGTTCCCGAGGATGGAAGCTGGACTCGCCCTCGAGTTTGGCGAGCTGGAAGCGCAGCATGTCCAGGTCCTGGACGGTGGTCTCACGGCGGGACTGCCACTCCCCTTGCAAGGCATCGACACGGGCCGCAACCGCCGGCTGCAGGTCACTCGCCGCGGTCCGCTCGAGGCTTGCCAGGGCCTTGTCGGTGAGCTCGAGGTTGTCCTCCTGGAGATGGATCTGGGTGCGCAGCCGGTCCATGGTCCGCGGCTTGTCGGTGAGTGCCTTGAGGCTCGAAAACAGTGGCTTGGCGATCTCCAGCAACTCGGTCTGCCAGTCCAGGGTCTTTTCTGCCTCGTCCGTGCCCAGGCTGACGCCCCCCACCGCCAGGGCTTCGAAGTGGTCGCGGGAGGCGGACAGCGACTCCTCGGCCTCAGCGATCTGACCCTCGACCTCGGCCCTTTCACCCTCCTGGGTCGTCTTTAGGCGTTCCTTCAGCGCCTTGATCTGGTCTCGCTTGGTCTCGATGGCCGTCAGAGTTTTGTTGAGCTGATCGGCGACCTGAAGTTGCTCCTCGCCGACCTCCTGGTTCTCCGCCGTTGGCTCAGCGGTCTGGCCAGGCAGCGCCATTGCGGTGGCGTTCAGGCCCAGGATCAGCACCAGGACCAAACCGAACAGGCGGCGAGCTAGCGAGGGGCGCAAGTGCATCTGGGCGTCTCCCGATGGGCTGGGTTTGGTGGTCGTGGAAGGTGCTGCAGTATACCCGCTGGGTTTCTGCGGGCAGCCAGCTCCGGCCGATCCGTGGTATCGGCACCGGCCCAGGCTCGATCCGTGGTCTCAGGCAGCTCGGGTGGGAGACTGCTTCGATCTCGGGAATCGATGGCGACCCAACCGTGCTTGGCCGGGTTGAAGCGGATGTCGTCGACCTGGGTCTCCAGGTCGCGTTCGTCGCTGACGGGACTTAGTTGCGTCGAAACCGGATCATGACGGGCTCCTCGGTGTCGGCCGAACCTGAATTTCGGTCCGCTCCATCCATGCCTGGCCAACGGCATCGGCGCCCATCCAGTCTAGGACGAGATCTTGGGCGAGCAGCCGCTGTCTCGGGACGTGACCGACATGCGCGAGGCGCCGAAGTCGTCATAGCGTCAGCGTACGCGGCCGGTGAGGGTGGCAGCCGGCTGTCGAGCAGATGTCAGTACAGATAACGCTGCGCCGCTGTGACAAGATCCTCGCGCGGTGGAAGCTCCGCCGGCACGATTGAAATCGGGAGCAGGACGGCACTGCGGCCCCCGGCATTGCGGAGTTCCTGCAGGACGATCCGGCGAGCCGATGGATTCTTCGCATCGCGCTGGATGTTCATCGGGTCCAGGTAGAGGGTGATCTCGTCCGCCCAGAGCTGGCGTTGGGCTTCGCCGAGCAGCTCAGCGACAGTGTCCAGATGCGCCCGCAGGACGCCGTCGTCTGACCCGATGGCACTCAACTGGGCCGTGACGGTGTCCAGTTCGGTCGTCAGTGCGGCGGGATCGGGGTGCCCTCCCTCCGGCGCAGCGAAGCCCCAGCCCCCGCTCTCCAGCGCCGTCAGCTTGCGTCGCAGCAGATCGCGCTGGCGCGTGAGGTCGGCGCGCTCCACCCGCATCCCGGCAATTCGGCTCAGCGCCAGGCTCAGCAGATGATCGAAGGCACGGCGCTTGAGTTGGCGCCGAGTGTCCTCTTCACTGGCCTTGGGATCGAGCAGGCGGTGTCCGCTGAAACTGACGGCGACCTGCTGCACATCGCGCCTTACCTGGTCACCTACCAGATCCATACCCAGGATGTTCTTTTCCACTCTCTCCGCCAGGAGCAGCGTCGTGACGCTTGGGACGCCGACCCCGCCCGGGTCCGACAGAAAGGCCCCCAGCTCTGGATCCCGCCCGAAGATGTCGAGCATCTCCGCGGCGGAGGAAAACAACGCCGCGAGGCGCGGCTCAGCGCTGTGGCCGTTGCGGTTCGCCGCCACGGGCGCCGGCATGCCGTCCACCAGCGCGACCACATGATCGATGGCCTGGATGATGGGCTTGCGCAGGCGCTTCCGGTAACCCGGCAGAAGCCGCAACCGCGAATCGGTGCCGTCTACGGCACGCTCCGTAGCCATTTCGATGAGTGACTCGGGGTAGTGCCCGACCTTCTCACCGCCGCCGAAAATGGACTGGAACAGTTTCAAAGGTCACCTCCTCGTAGCGATGCACCGAACTCGTTGGTCCGTCCCATCGGACATGTTCTGCAACAGCGGCGCCGGCTTGCCGATGCCGGATCGCTTCTATCACGACTCGTCGACGCGAAGCCATGATTGGCTCACCATCGTCACTCCAAAGCTCATGCGTCGGTCAGGCTTCCCCTGGTACGGCCATCCGGACCACGGGGGCACTCGCCAGCAGCTTGCTAGCCACCTCGACGATCGGCTCCATGCTCAGCCGGCTGGTGAAGAGCGAGAAGGTTAGCATTGCGAGCAGATAGCGTGGATCGCTGATCCAGGGTGGAAGAAAGCGCGGCGGACGGCACAGACCCAGCGCATAGAGCTCGCACAGCGCCGGGATGTCCATGATGTCGAGCTTGCCGCAAAACAGTAGGGTCAGACAATCGGCCCGCCCGGCGGCGAAGCTGGCACGGATGAAGTTGTTCACCTGGAGCAGTCCCAACAGATAGACCAGGTCCTTGGTAAAGGGCGCACCACCCGTGAGGACGCCGCCGCGAAATACGCGCCGGGCATTCTCGAAGGCCTGATCCGGATCAGCGGTACGCTCCAGGAAAAAGCCGTAGACGTCGAGGAAATCCGCGCCCTCGATCGCCATCTGGATCGCAAGCACCCGGTCGGCGAGCCGCCGCAGCCGGTCGAGCTCGATCGAGCCGCTGATCACCTCGGCGAAGACGGCCAGGCCCTCCTGGGTGCGCGTGGTGCCGGGATGGCCGGCCGCGAGGATCGGAAGCTCGGTCTGGGCCTTGCCGTTGATAGAGGTGGCGACGTGGACGAATGCTTCGTGATGCAGCAGTTGGGTGAAGTCCCGGTCCGTGAAACGGGCGCCGCTGCGGATGCGTATCGCCTTGGATGTCGCCAAGGCGTTGGCGGAGAGCCGCTCGACCAACTCGACGGCGGGCGCCTGATCGCCGAAATGGACACGCACCGCGCGCTGGAGGTCCTCTGCCACCGACTCCGCCGAGTGGTAAGCCGGGGGGCAATGGGGATATCGACCTGGGTGAGTTGCGTGATGGTATCCAGGACATTATTGGCCAGGTCGAGCGGCGAGAGGGGCATGTACCGCAAGGGCGCCGTTGGCTCGCCATAGACCCGCCGACCGTACTCGAAGAAACTCGGGGTCCCGACCGCCGCCAGCATCCGTGCCCCCAGCTCGATGGCCTCGGCCTGGCGATCAAGCCAGAGGTCGATGGTCGTCACCGGCACGATCCGGCGCCGAGCCTCGCGCACGGCGTCGATGCTGGCGGTTGGGTCGAAGGCTGCATAGCTCACCTGCGGCAGCTCCCGACCGCCACCGGCGAGATAGGTCTCTTTTACCTCCGGTGGCCAGGCAACGGAAGAGAGGATGCGCAGCGGCCGGCACGCCGCGTGCAGGCAGACCGGCGACGGCGCTGATGCGCTCCCTCTCTTGCTGGCTGGCGGTTGTGTTCACGGGGAGTCTATTTGTAGGGGATCAAGGGAACCTGAGGAGCGCCTTACTCTACGCCGGCGCGACGACATCGGCACATAGACAGATTCGAGTTATCGAACAGGGCTTGGATGCCCCTACGGCTCCTCGTGGAGTTAAAGGCCCGATGCCGTCAGGTTTAGGGAGACGGCGTCGTTCCGGCAGGGAATGCCGGAATCTAGATGCCCGGGATGGCAGGCTCCGAACACATCCCTGTGGCCTGGATACGGGCAATCCCTGCCGGTCTGACGACCTCACTGAATGGCATTGGTCAAAGTCCCCCGCCCCACCGATACTGCCAGGCGATCCCGAGCAGATCAAAATTGTTGCCGGTGCGAGCCGACACGCCGCTGCTGGCGTACAACTTGACGGAGTTGCGGGTGTCCACTGGAAACGCCAGGGTGCCGCCCATGCGCCAGTTCTGCTGCAGATCGTCGTTCCGGACGCCGTTGAGCGTCGTGCGGCCGCCCGTGAAGTAGGTCGCGTCGGCAGATGCCCAGACGCCGGAGGGGAAGCTGTAGATCGCATGTCCCTGCGTGGACCAGATCGGGTCCTGTGAGCGCCTATTGCCGCCATAGAAGTCGTCGTTGTCCGTATACAAGGTGGCTGCCGTGCTGAACTCCAACGTCCACCGGCCAAGGGCCTTGGAAATGCCAATCTCAGGCTTGACGGACCAGCGGTTGGTGCCGATGTTGACGAGTCGGCTGCTGTCGTACTGGCCCCAAGGTACTGACACTTGAAGACTCGCGCCGATGATCAGGTCTTGCCGGTAATCCCTGAACTGTTTCAGGGTGAGTGCCGGCGCGCCGTAGAGGTTGACCGAGAGTCGAACCCTGGGATCGATGAGTCCGTCGACGACGCGTTGCACCGGCTGGCCGGCGTAGTCCGCCGACCCGGACAGCCAGCTGTACGGAACGATGGCGTCCAGCTTTGCGGATTTTCCCCACAGGTCCAGCACGCGCGCATAGCCCAGGACCGCGCTCGAGGTCTCGAGCTGCGGATTCGTCAGGGGCAGAGCCGAGTCGAATGCCAGGCCGCCTCGCGTGTAGGCGTAGCCCGCGACCAGGAAGTTGACGCCAACCGGTGCGTTGGAATACGCGCGTGGCTCGATTTCCTGCGCCTGCGTGCTGGATTGACCGGACACAAGCGCAAGCGCCGTGATTGCGCCCACCATCCACACGCGGGCCGGCCGTCCGCTACTGGGAACGGCCCGGATCGAGGTCCGCTGAGGCGCAACAGGCAGGAGGCCGTTAGACGAAGACGGGTGTTCAATGGTCAAGGCGAGAACAGCACCTGGGATTCACGCAGGGCAGTTGCCAAATGCCGCCGCCAGGGGAGTGCACGACCATCCTGTGCTCCCGCAGCGGCGGACATCGGCGAGCGGCGATGTTTGGTCGATCAGTCCACGTAGACGACCACGTATTTCGCGCCGTAGGGCTGATAGTAGGTGCCTCCGCAGGAATGCAGAGAGGCTCCTTCGATGACGACGGTCCTGCAGCCAGCCGGCAGGGTGGCGGCGTAGATCGTCGAGCGACGAATGGTCCGCCGCGTGGTGCGGCGGGCGACGCCGGCGACGCTCCCGGGCGTCAGGGGCCGACCCACCACCGCCTGCGCCTCTTTCACGGCGAATCCGAAGGGGACCCAGCCATCGAGCACCAGGGCGGCCGCCATCAGGCCAATCCACAGGGCGCTGGTACGCAAAGATGTTCTCTTGGCCATCATGGTTTCTCCTCAATCACGAGCGTGCCCAATTCGTCGACCACGATGTTCTCCAGCCGCTTGGCCCCCGGCGGCGGGACAAAACTAAACTGGCTGGCCTCGATCTTGGGCTCGGTGTTCCAGTCACGAAATCGCACGGCATATTCCGGCGCGCCGGTCATCCACTTGCTGGTGATGACATACTTCATCGGCAGTGGCCGATCCCCGGTCTGGATCCAGATCTGCCAGTCCACCTTGGCCGCCCGGAAGGCCAGATGATGGCACTCGGTGCCGTTGACGTAGGCCGTCCCGATATAGGCGCCGCTCATGACATCGGTCATCAGGCCTGGATAGGGATCGGCGAAGAAGAGATCCCCCGCGGGTGCGTCGAGACCCGTGTCGGCACGCAGTTGGGTGATGGCCTGATCGATGGTCCCGGGGGCCTCGAGCTGCGCATAGACCTCGCGCCCCTTGCCATTCAGGGTCAGGGTCTTGCCGTCGAAGATGGCCTCGACGTCGGCCAAGGGCCCATGGCGGTGTGCGTAGAAGCGTCCGGGACGTTCCACCACCAGGCTCGCCGAGCTGCTGAGCTGCAGCTTCTGTCCGGCGAGATCGATCACCTCGTCATCGACATCACCCTGAACGCTGAAGGCAGGCCGGTCGCCGAGATAGCTCGACATCGACCTCAGGATGCGCTCCGCTTCGGGATCCACGCCTCCAGCCGCCCAGGCGGTGGTGCCGGCAAGGCCAAGCCCCAGGGTGACCCCCGCGACCAGGACCGCTCGGCGAACGACAGGTGTTCTTAAGTACCGCTGACTCATTACGACTTGCTCCCTATTGGACATGGTCGAAGCTGCAAGTACCAATCTAGCTGGTGCCAAGCGCCCGCAGCATACTCGCACTCGCCCAGGGTGGGCGAGGAACCCTCGCGGTGCCTGCGCCATCGAGCGCGGCGCCAAGTGCGGCGGCGGAAGGCACTGGTCCGCCCGCCGCCAGCGGCGGCATCGAGTAGACACAGATCATCACCGCTGGGGATGCGCAGACGCGTCACCCGTCCGCTTGGCCCCGATGGCGCTACCGTGCTGCGCGCGCCCCCTCGGGGGCCCCGGCTTGTGCCCAAGAGGCGGTCCCTTCCGATCTCCGGTCGGCTACGGTATCGTAGCCGCCGCGCGCTCGCGACAACCCGGGCGGCGCGCGCGGAATCACAGTGAATCGGGAGCCCGTGCCGGAGCGCGTCCCCCCATCCTTCCCATCTCCCGGAGGACACCATGACCGAGATCTCCCGCGACCAAGGGGTCGTTGTCGCGCTGCTGGAAAGGTTCGAGAAGTTCAGGCTCCCGCGGGCCCTCGACATCAAGGCAAAGGTCGACCGCGGCGAGCGACTTCGACGATTCCGATCTCGACCACCTCAACGCGGTCATGGTGGACTCGGAGGAAATCAAGCGTCTTGTCGACGAGCAGCCGGACCTGCAAGACATCTATACGCGTGCGATCGCCTTGTACAAGGACATCACGAAGAAGGCGCTGGAGA
>CAVPXP010000003.1:0-370148 GCA_963709645.1 uncultured Gammaproteobacteria bacterium | reverse complement strand
CTGTGCCCGCGCGGGCGATCGAAAAAGGGACCTGCGCGGGGCCAGTCAATAGCTGCTAGCTCAAGCGCGTTATTCTCTTGCGCCTGGCGGCGGGTCCCAGCGTTATCTGAGTACAACCTGAGTCCTACCCGGCCAGGGGCCGGCGGCTACCCCTCGGAGGTGAAACCATGGCTCATCGCCTACTGATGCTCGGCTGCAAGACCATGCGCGACGGCGTCGTCGTCGCCTCGGTCTTCTTCGCCGGCGCCGTTCTGCTCTTCCTCGCCGCCCGGTACATCGTGTCGCCCAGCGTTCCGGTGCTTGGCCACATCGTCCTCTTCTTCGCCCTCGTGCTGATCGTGATGGCGCCGGTCATCTTGATCTCGACCTTCCTGCTCTCGGTTTTTCCTGGGGCTCGGGAGAAGCTTGAGAAGTGCGAGCACTGACGCCGATGGGCAGGGCGGTTCGCTCCCAGGCGGCAGGAATTCAGGGGCCAGCGGCCGGCGTACCTTGTTCCTGTGGCGAGGCCGCTCCTTCGAACCGAGTGAGCTCCATTACATAGAGGCTGCCGGCCTCGTCGCGCTCGATCCTCACCGGTAGCTGGTGCAGGTTCGGGGCCATCCAAAGCCGGTAATCGACTTCCCGACCGTCCTTGGAGCGCTCCACGGCCAGGGTGTCCCGCTCGCCGTCAGGACCCGGGAGCGATTCCCGCCCCAGGACCCGGAAGCTGTAGGTCTTGAGCCGGCCCCCGTCCGCTACCGGATAGCTGTGCACGCCTTGTGCGGGGCCCAAGTCCAGGCGCACTGCGAGTAGTACAGACAGCTTATCCTGCGCCTCCGCGGGGACCTCCATCGACCACGGCTTGCCCTCGCTGGAGATGGCAGCGCGGCCGCGAGCCCAGTCAAAAGTCAGGTCCAGGCTGCGCCCCGTCTCCGCCCCAGCGCGTCGGAAGTGGTACTTCCGCGGGCGGAAACGCCCCGCCTCCACCTCCCCGAGGCTCTCCTCGGTCTGGCCCGCACCGTCGCCCAGTTCCAGGGCCTGGCTCATCAGCGCCACGGCGGCGTGGGGCTCGGTGTGGGCTCGGTAGCTGTAGCTGCCCTTGGCGTCGATGGCGAGCTCCATGGTCATCACCCCGATGGGCAGCCCGTCGCGGGTCAGCAGGTATTCCGCCCGGTGCGGCGGGATAGGGGGAGTCTCGGCGCCAGCCACTGCGGGCAGGGTGGCCATGGCAGCCAGAGCTGCCAGGGCGCATCGGTAGGGTGCCCGGCCCGGCATTTGGCTCAGGCCGGCCTGACCGGGCAAGGGGCGTCGCTGCCGAGCAGAATGGGTTGGGTCAGGACCCGGCCATCCAGAACCGGGCGGTCGGCCGCATTCAGCAGCAGTCGTCCCGCGGCAAACAAGCCGACCACGCAGGGGTAGATGACGTGCTCCTGATCCAGCACCCGGGCGGCCAGACTGTCGGCGTCATCTCCCGAGAGGATGGGGACCTCGGCCCGGATGACGACCGGCCCGCCGTCCAGCTCCGGGGTGACAAAGTGGACGCTGGCGCCGTGGACATGCTCCCCCGCCTCCAGAGCGCGGCGGTGCGTGTGCAGGCCGCGGAACTTGGGCAACAGCGAGGGGTGGATGTTGACTATCCGACCTCGGTAGTGCACGACGAAGCCCGGCGTCAGGATGCGCATGAACCCGGCCAGGACGACCAGCCCAGGGTCAAAGCCGTCGATGAGGTCCGCCAGCGCGGCGTCGTAGGAGTCCCGGCTCGGGAAACCGCGATGGTTCAGCACCTCGCCAGGGATGCCGGCGTCGCTGGCTCGCTGCAGGGCGAACGCCTGGGGTTCGTTGCTGACGACGGCGCGGATGCTGATGTTCAGGCCGCCGCGTTGGGCGTCGATCAGGGCTTGCAGGTTGCTCCCGCTGCCCGAGACCAGAACAACGACCGCCAGGGACGGGGAAGTCCCCGGAGAGGCAGGAGGCTGGACGGGGACGACCGCCAGGGACGGGGAAGTCCCCGGATCTGGCGGAATCACGCCGGTCGTCCCCCCACTAGCTCCACCCGTACGGGGGCCTCCGGCGCGCCATCGTCCCGGGCGATGTGACCCAGGACCCAGGCTCGCTCGCCGGCGGCGTTGAGGGCGGCGCAGGCCGACGGTGCCTCGGCGGCAGAGAGGCAAAGGACCAGCCCGACGCCGCAATTGAAGGTGCGCAGCATCTCGGTGTCCGCGATGCCACCCGATTTCTGGAGCCAATCGAAGATCTCGGGCCGTTGCCAGGATCCCAGATCGACCATGGCCTTGACGCCGTTGGGCAAGACCCGCGGGAGGTTCTCCAGCAAACCTCCCCCAGTGATGTGGGCCATGGCGTGGATGCGGGTCTGTTCCATCAAGGCCAGCACGGGCTTGACGTAGATGCGGGTGGGCGCCATCAGCAGTTCACCCAGGGTTGCCCCCGGCGCCGAGCCGGCCAAGGGCTGGTGGGGATCGGCCCCGCTGACCTGCAAAACCTTGCGGATCAGGGAGTAGCCGTTGGAGTGCGGCCCGGAGGAGGCTAGGGCGATCAGGACGTCTCCGGGTTGGACCCGATCCGGGGTGATGAGGGCGTCTTTCTCAGCGATGCCGACGCAGAAGCCCGCCAGGTCGTAGTCGCCGCGGGCATACATGCCGGGCATCTCCGCCGTCTCGCCCCCGGTCAGGGCGCACCCGGCACGCTTGCACCCCTCCGCAATACCAGCGATCACGGCGGTCGCGACCTCCAGGTCCAGGTGCCCCGTGGCGTAGTAGTCCAGAAAGAACAGCGGCTCGGCCCCGGCCACGAGGATATCGTTGGCACACATGGCCACCAGATCGATGCCCACGCCGTCGTGTCGGCCGAGCTCGATGGCGAGCTTGAGCTTGGTGCCGACCCCATCGGTCCCGGAGACGAGCACCGGCTGGCGATAGCGTCCCCAGGGCAGCTCGAACAGGGCACCGAAGCCGCCTAGTCCCGTGACCACCCCAGGCCTGGTGGTGGCGGCGGCCAGCGGCTTGATGCGCTCTACCAGGGCGTTTCCGGCATCGATGTCGACCCCTGCGTCCCGGTAGCTCAGGGAGGGCGTGCTGCGGTTGTCGGGATGCTGTTCCACCATCGCTCTCCAGGGTTTGGGCAAGAGTGGCATTCTAGCAGTCGCGCGAAAGGGGGCGGAAGCATCGCGGCTTGGACAGGCCGGCCCCTGCGTCGCTAGAATCCGGGTGCCAGCCCTGTCGGCCCGCGCCCGAGGGTAAATGGGGCCCTTGTCGCATCGGCGGCTGGTCGTGTCGGGTGGTCGCACCGTTTCGTCCCCTTTGATCCATTGCCATCATGTGTGAGTGGACCTGCGTAATTCCGACCATTGGCCGAGGTGTCGGCCGGGGTGACTCGGTCCGCGCTTGGGGAGAGACCGAGGTGCTGGGCTGCCGGGGCATGGGGGCCTAGGGTGCAACGGCGCGACATTCCCAATGTCATCAGCCTCCTCCGGCTACTGGCGGTGATGCCAGTGGTGTTCCTGCTGTTGGAGCATCGCTACGGCTGGGCCCTGCTCCTCTTCGCCATCGCCGGGATCTCCGATGGTCTGGACGGCTACCTGGCCAAGCGCTTCGGCTGGCGCTCGCGCCTGGGCGGCATCCTCGACCCCCTGGCGGACAAGGTCCTGTTGGTGGCCTGTTTCCTGGTGCTTGGCACCCTATCGCTGATTCCGGTTTGGCTGGTGGTGGCGGCGGTCTTCCGGGACCTGCTGATTACGGGCGGCGCCCTCCTCTACAACTTTCGGGTCGAGGAGTTGGACGCAGCGCCCATTGTCGCCAGCAAGGTCAACACAGTGTTGCAGATCCTGCTGGTGGTCCTGGTGATGGCGGATGCAGGGCCCTTGCCGCTGCCGGACTGGCTGATTGCCTTTCTCTTCTGGGCCTGCCTGGCGAGTGTCCTGGTGAGCGGGGTCCAGTACGTTTGGATTTGGGGGGGCAAGGCCCACCGGAAGGGGTTCCGCGACGTCTGATCGCTTCAGATGGGGGCCAGCGACCAGCCTCGGGCCGCCAGCGGCCAGCGTTTTCGGCGCGATGCTTGGCGCCCCATCTGTACCATCGCCCGGGTATAGGCATGCACCAGACGCGCGGGGTGATCCAGGTCGATACAGGTCTGCTCCACCTGATTGCCGAGGGTTAGCAGGCGCAGACGGTCCTGGGCGTAAATGTGGATCTCGCCCTCGGCATCGCATAGGCGGTGAATCGGCTCGCCGAGGGGGTTGGTGTCGGTTGGCGAATCCTCTCGCCGCCTGGGCTTGGTCATGCGCTGTCGCCCGTGGATGTGTGAGGTCCAGGCCTCAGTCACGCGTGCTATTGGCACCACCGCCGGCGTCAAGGATCCGGCGCGCCAGGGGTATGCTCGGGGCCCTCTGGGTGGCCAGGCTCTCACGGTCCAGGTCCTCCAGGAAGGCCAGGAGGCTGCCCGGGTCCCGAGCCAGGCGGCGCATGAGGTAGCCCACCAGGTCTGGACGCAGGCGCAGACCGCGGCGCATCGCCGTGGCGCATAGCAGGTCCTCGCAGTCCTGCTCTCCGAGGGGCTGGAGCCGGTAGCAGGGGCCCCAGCCCAGACGCGAGCGCAGGTCCGGCAGGGTCAGGGGCAGGGAGGCCGCAGGCTGGTCGGCGCTGACCAGGAGGCCTCCGCCGGACTCGCGCAGGCGATTGAACAGGGTGAACAGGGCCCCCTCCCAGGCGGGATCGCCGGCCACGGCCTGGGCGTCGTCCAGGGCGATGCGTTCGACCTGATCCAGCCCGGTCAGCACGTCCGGGGTCAGCCCGGGGTGGCGCAGCGGGAGGTACTGGGCGGGGTGTCCGGACGCGACCGCCGCCTGGCAGGCCGCCTGCAGGAGGTGGGTCTTACCCGTGCCCGACGGCCCGCAGACCAGGATAAAGGGCTCGCCGACCCCATGGGCCCAGGCCTCCAGGGCGGCGAGTGCCTCCTGGTTGGAGCCGGGAACAAAGGCCGCGAAGCTGGCCTCCGGGCGCAGTTGTATGGGGAGGGGCAGTTGTTCCATTCCCGCCTGCTAGGTGCGGCCCGGCGCCGGGCTCATGCCCGCTCGCTCGCCCGGCCGGTCTTGAGGGCTGCGGCGGTCTGGGCCAGGCGCCGACCCAGCGCCTGGCTCAGCCGCCGCTCCGCCTCGGTCAGTGGCAGGTCGCTGGCGGTCCCGGCGAGGTGCGATGGGCCGTAGGGCGTGCCGCCCGCCGTGGTGTGTAACAGGTCTGTCTCGGCGTAGGGCAGCCCAAGCAAGACCATGCCGTGGTGGAGCAGGGGGAGCATCATGGATATCAGGGTCGTCTCCTGGCCACCATGCAGGCTCGATGCGGAAGTGAACACCCCAGCAGGCTTGCCAGCCAGGGCCCCGGATAGCCATAGAGGGCTGGTCCCTTCCAGGAAGTACTTGAGGGGCGAGGCCATGTTGCCGAAGCGGGTCGGGCTGCCCAGGGCCAATCCGGAGCAGTGGCGCAGGTCGTCCAGCTCCGCGTACGGGGCCCCGGCCGGCGGGACCGAGTCGGCGGTCGCCTCGCAGACCGCGGAGACTGGGGGGACTGTCCGCAGGCGGGCCTCCATCCCGGTGACCTCGCCCACCCCGCGGGCCACATGCCTGGCCATGTCGGCGGTGGCCCCGTGTCGGCTGTAGTAGAGGACCAGGATGTAATCCATGGTCATAGGATGTCCAGCACGGCCTGGGGTGGGCGCCCAAGGGCCGCCTTGCCGCCCTTGACCACGATGGGCCGCTCGATGAGCTTGGGGTGGGCGACCATGGCCGCGATCAGGGCCTCGCGGGACAGGTTCGGATCATCCAGTCCGAGTTCGGCGTACTCCGGCTCCTTGCGGCGCATCAGGGCGCGCGGCTCCAGGCCGAGTCTGGTGAGCAGGTCGGAAAGGACTTCGGCGCTTGGCGGGTCCTTGAGGTATTCCACGACATCCGGCTCGACCCCATGGTCGCGCAACAGGGACAGGGTCTCTCGGGACTTGCTGCACCTCGGGTTGTGGTAGATGGTCACGGACATCGGCTGGTCCCCGTTGGCGGTGGGCCAGGGCACCTGAGGCGCACCGGCGTTGAATCCGCGACATTATCACTCCAAAATCGCCTGGGTCCGAGCCTTTCGGTCCAGGGACGACCCAGCTTCACCACCTACCGGAGATTGCGCCCCCATGCATGCCATACCATCGTCCCGTGCCCTGGTCCTGTTGTTCCTTTCGCTGGTGGCCATGACGGCCTGGGCAGAGCCGCGCGACCCGGGGAAGTTCTTCTTCGATTCCACCTTCGGCGACTTTTCCGAGGAACTCTCACGAGCCAGGGAAGAGGGAAAGAAGGGTGTTCTGATCATGTTCGAGATGGACGAGTGCCCCTTCTGCCATCGCATGAAGACCACTGTGCTCAACCAGCCGGAGATCCAGGACTTCTATCGGGCCAATTTTCTGATCTTCCCGCAGGACATCGAGGGCGATGTGGAGGTGACGGACTTTTCCGGCAAGCACACCACCCAGAAGGCCATGGCCCTGGAAGACTACCGGGTTCGCGCGACTCCGGTGTTCGCCTTTTTCGACCTGGACGGCAAGCTGGTGGCACGCTATACGGGGGCGACCAAGGACGCCGAGGAGTTCCGGCTCCTCGGCCAGTTCGTGGCTGAAGGCGCCTACACGGCGACCAATTTCCCGACCTACAAGCGGGAGCGGCAGAAAGGGACGGCCAGGCCCTAGCATTGCCCGTTTGCCGCATTCGCCACTTCAGGCACTGCAATCCCCAGATCTCCGACCCAGCGGTGCGTCGGGGGTCAACATACCCACACAGGAGATCGCCGAGCGATGACCGAGCAGGTGTCTAATCATCAGGTCTGCTTCCGCTGTCTGATCGGCGGCCGCGTACAGGGCGTCTTCTTCCGCGCCTCGGCGCGGGAGCAGGCTCAGCGCCTCGGCCTCTCAGGCTACGCCCGCAACCTGCACGACGGCCGCGTGGAGGTCCTGGCCTGCGGCCCGGCGGAGGCAGTCGGGCGGTTGCGGGAGTGGCTGCTCACGGGCCCGCCTCATGCGGAGGTGACTGGCGTGGCCTGCGAGCCGCTGCCCTATCAGTCTTTCCCCGGCTTTCACATGGACTAGGCTGAGGCCCACCCTGCGCCTTCCCGCCCTCACCGACGGGCGCATCCTGCGCCGTTACAAGCGGTTCCTGGCGGACGTCGAGCTGCCGGACGGGCAAACCGTCACGGCCCACGTTCCCAATACCGGAACCATGGCCACTTGCTGGACGCCGGGTGCCCCGGTGCAGCTCAGTCACAGCGACGATCCGCGCCGCAAGCTCTCCTGGACTCTGGAACGGGTCGACATGGGCGCCGGCTGGGTCGGAGTCCACACCGGGCGACCCAATGCGGTGCTGGCGGAGGGCATTGCGGCTGGGCGCATCGCCGCCCTGGCCGGCTACCTGGCCGTGCGGCGGGAGGTCGTCTTCGCCCCGCCAGGTTGTGAGCCGGGGCGCCTGGACCTGGGCCTGAGCGAAGGTCCGGCCCCGGATGCCCTGGTCGAGATCAAGAATTGCACCCTGCTGGACGGCGACTGCTTGCGCTTCCCGGATGCAGTGACCCTGCGGGGGCGCAAGCACCTGGATCTGCTCGCCGCCGCGGTGGCGGACGGGCGCCGCGGCGTCATGCTGTTCGCGATGAATAGGCCTGAGGGGCGGCGGTTCGCTCCGGCCTGGGCCCTGGACCCGGCCTACGGGCGCCGTTTGGCCCAGGTCGCGGCCCTGGGTGTCGAGGTCCTGGCCGTACGTCTGCGTCACAACGCCGATGCACTGGAAGTGGGGCAGGTCATCCCGGTGGACCTGGTCGAGCCGGCCGCCCTGGGTGCCTGAAGGTACTAGACCCGATCGCGGCATCCGGATCAACAGGTCATCGCCGTCGAGCCCGAGCACGCCTTAGAACTGGATCGGGTACAGGTCACTGGCCACGCAATGCCTTGGCTATTCTTCTGTCTCGACGATGGCCCCACGTCCGTCGGGCCGCTCAATGATGACGACTTTCCCCAAGGTTTGGTGTTGCCCTGCGTAGACGGTGAACTCGGCCAAGGCCTTGGAGGCCATGACACGGGTCTCGCCAATGAGGTCCTGGATCAGTTCGCGTTCGGCTTCGACGATGCGCATGGCGCGTTCCCCTCGGTTTGAGTCGGCTGAAGGACGGCGGGCGGTATGGCCCCGGGCCATAAGTCTAGCTGCTGCGGTGTGCGGCTTGTGGACCAGTTGCAGCGGCATCGCCCTGGACACTGGCGGAGGCGCTGCAACTCCGCCTGAGGAGATGCTGATGAAGGCCATCCCTGGCTTGAATCGGCTCGCGCTCCCCGAGGCGCGACTCGTGGAGCGACCCATTTTCAACGGCTTAGCGTGGTTGGAAATGGCGGGCCCTCCGTCGCCCGCACGGGAGGCGCTTTGGTCAGCGTTTCCCTAAAGGGCGCGGCCAGTATGTCGCCCTGTCCCGTGCCTTGACGTCTCTGCCTGCACTATGGAGCGCGGCGCCCTGCACAGGGAGGACAGCGCCAGGGGGTGGCCCGACGGTCTTGTATGCCCACCCTGCCGCCGAGTTCTTGGCACACTCCGTGCCCGATGCCTGATGGGACTCGGAGGGCGGCCGGGTGCCGAGTGGCCATGGGAAGGGGTAAACTGCGGTGCTATGGACCAGACCGGCGTCGGACCCGGCGAAGCGCAGGTGGCATCGGTCCCCGGTCGGCGAGGGGAGCGCCCTGGGTTGTCGACGACGCTTCCACTCGCGAATCCAGTCGGAACAAGACACTGCCGGAGCGGGCCCCAGCGTAGCGGTAAGCGGTCGGGTGAACGAGCGGGTGGGCGCAATGCATCGGGATGACAAAGCTGGTGGGCGATGGCGCGCGGTTGTTAGTCTAGCGAAGGCCGGGGCGCACCTGCTGCTCGCAACGGTGGTGTTCGGGGTGGTCTCCATGTCTCCTGTGCGGGGAGGGACCGTCTCTGGGCCTTTCGACGTCGTCCGCGGCTGGTCCGGCGGTCCCTGGGACTACCAATATCCCTGGGCCGGATGCGGCTACCCCTCCTTCGGCTTTGGCGCGCCTTACACTTGGGATCAACCCTTCGGCTTCGGCAAGGCCGGGCCCTATATCTGGGGCGCGCCCTTTGCCAGCCCCTCCCTCTACCTGCCGGAGGCGCTCGGTGCGGGAGAGCAGCCGCAACAGCCGGCGCCGGCGCCGGGCGTTGGGCCGCAATTCCCTGTCTCAACGGTGCCGCCAGCGCCCGCGCATGAGGCGGGGGAGGCGCCAGCTTCCCGCTAGGCCGCGCCTTTCCGCTCAGGGGGCTGGCCCCGGCCGCGGTGGCTGATATCCTTGGATGCGTCCACCGATCCAGTCCACCACGGAAGTCGCTATGCAACTCTTCTTCAGCCCCACCTCACCCTACGTTCGCAAAGTCCGCGTCACTGCCATCGAGAAGGGACTTGGTGGACGCGTCACCTTGGTTCCTTGCGATGCGCAGGACCCCGGGGCCGATTTCCTCGTCGCCAACCCCTTGGGGCGGATCCCGACCCTGGTGCCGGACGGCGGCGAGCCGCTGTTCGACAGCCCGGTGATCTGCGAGTGGCTGGATACGGCCGGGGAGGGCCCGCCCCTCGTCCCGCCCGCTGGGGAGGGGCGCTGGGCCGTCCTGCGCGGGCAGGCCCTGGCCGATGGCGTGCTGGACGACGCCGTGGCCCTGGTGTTGGAGCGTCGCCGGCCCGCCAACGAACGGAACCCAGCGGCGGAGGCGGCCCGCCTGACGGCGATCCGGCGTGCGCTGGGCTGGCTGGAAGGGCACCCCGCCCTGGTCACCGGGCCCCTGACCCTGGCCCAGATCGCCATCGGCTGCTCTCTGGGATACCTGGATTTTCGCCTTCCGGCGTTGGGCTGGGGCGCGGGGCACGCCGGCTTGGCGGCGTGGTATCAGCGGTTTGCCCAGCGGCCGGCCATGCAGGCCACGGCCCCCCAGGTGCCCTCAGCCTGAGACGGGAGTTATGTTCAATCTGGTCGCCGATTCTCTCAGCAGTCCGCTAACCTGAGCGTCGGGAAACCGGCGTGGGTCAGCCAGCCATGCAACGATCCCACGGGGCAGGGGCGCGCCGTCCGCTACGAGTTCGCGGGGTGATCCTCGTCGGCGCCAGCCGATCTCGTAACGGTTCTAGGCGGCGAGGGGGTCTCTCCTACGTTGCATTTGCAACAGAAGTTGTCTATAAGGGGCGTATAAGACATCCACTGATAACTTTTCGGAAGCCCATCGTGCACGGCCTCGCCCTTCCCAGACCAGACGAGCAGACGGTCCTCAAGAAGGCGTATCTCAATGCCGGCAAGGCCTTGGGCCTGTCCCAGGCCGCGCTTGGCGAGGTCATCGGCCGGGACCGCAGCAGCTTTGCCCGCGGCGGTATCGACCCCGCCGGCAAGGCTGGCGAGCTGGCGCTGCTCTTTGTCCGCTGCTACCGCGGCCTCTATGTCCTGACCGGTGGCCGGGCGGAGGACATGCGCCACTGGATGCACACAGCCAATCGCGATACCGGCGGCGTCCCGGCGGAACAGGTCCGGTCCGTGCAGGGCCTCACTCGCGTGGTGGAGTACCTCGACGCGATGCGCGGCAAGGTCTAGGCGCGCGGCCAGCCCTGGTGCGCGTCCCGGAACGGCACCGACTCCCCCCCAATGCCAGAGTTGTGGTCCCTCTGCCGCGAGACCCTGTGCGTAGCCCCTATTGGCGGCGAGTTGCTGCGTCTGGTAGAGAGCCAGGAACAGGTCGCGACCAGCACCCTGGTCGATGACCTGGCCGACCAGGTGCTTCTGGAGGACTTGCTAGACACGGCCAAACCGCCGACACGCCCTGGAACGGCGGGGCTGCACTACCTGCTGGCCACCCCCTTCCGCTACCCCCCTTTGCGCCACGGCTCGCGCTTCGGTGGGCGCTTCGAGCCCAGCATCTTCTACGGTGCCCGCGCCCTGGAGACGGTTCTGGCGGAGGCCGCCTACTACCGATTCGTCTTCTGGACCGGGATGGCCATTCCACCGGCCTCGGGCCGCCTGGTCACCCAGCACGCCCTGTTGCGCGCGCGCTATCGTGGTGACCGGGGAGTCCGTCTGACCGATCCGCCCTGCGTCGCCCATACCGAGGTCCTGACCCATCCAAGCAACTATGGACCTACCCAGGCCCTGGGGCGGGCCCTGCGCGAGACCGGGGTGGATGTCTGCGAGTTCGCATCGGCTAGAGATCCGGGACGCGGGCTCAATGTGGCCCTGTTCGAGCCCGGCGCCCTGGTCAGCCGCCGTCCCCTCGGCCTGCAGCCCTGGCTGTGCGAGACCAGGGCTGCCCAGGTCAGCTTCTCCGGGGATGGCGGCCGAGCCCTGTTCGGATTCCCCATTGAGCAGTTCCTGGTGGACGGTGCCTTTCCCAGGGCGGCTGATTAGCATGGGCTTCGCGAACAGCGCGAGCCCGTCGCCCGGGCGCGACGCTTGGAACCTGGCCAGGGATGGCAGGCGCTCGCGACCTCCCTGAGTCCTTGGACCCTAAGTTCGGCAACGGAAAATATGAACCGATCATCCAACGGCGCCTTTGGTGCCGTCCTCGTCCTGGCCCTTTCGAGTCTGGTTGTCGCGGGGGAGGGGCACTGCACCCGATCGCCGGACAACTGCCTCTGGTCGCCCCCCTGCTACCTCGCCGGCCACCCCCTTGGCCCCGGCGGATGCGGCACTGCCGCTGGAGCTCGGGGCGGCGGACCCCGGCTCCGCAGACATCCTCTACGCCTGCTGGACCCCGGAACAGCTCGCTGGGAGCCCTGAGGATCGGCTCATCCAGCGGCACCTCAAGGCGGATCGGGCCCCGCCCCCGGACTGGGCCATCCGCGCCGCTGAGGGCGCCCTTCCGCCCTTGGCCCAGTCTCTGCGTGGCTCTATCCGGGGCGTGCAGCTGCTGGACCGCGAGGCGCGCCTGGTCGCCCTGACTTTCGACCTCTGCGAGGAGGCCAGCGAACGGGCCGGCTATGACGCGGAGCTGGTCAATACGCTGAGGGCCGCCGAGGCCAAGGCGACCTTCTTCGCCGGGGGCAAGTGGCTGCGCACCCACCCGGAGCAGGCCATGCAGCTCATGGCCGACCCCCTGTTCGAGGTCGGCAACCACGCCTGGACCCACGGCAACCTGCGTGTGATCCAGGGTGAGGCCGCCCGCGAGCAGATCCTCTGGGCCCAGGCCGAGTATCAGGTTCTGAGGCGAAACTTGAGCGAGCGACCCTGTGCCGTGGAAGTCGGGCCCGCGGCGTGGCGACAGATTCCCGCTTGGCCGACTCTGTTTCGCTTCCCCTACGGCGTCTGCAACCAGGGGTCCCTGGAGGCCGCCGCCGGGCTCGGGCTCGCCGCCATTCAATGGAGCCTGGTCACCGGGGATCCAGACAAGGGGCGCAGCGCCCAGGCCATCGCCCAGGCAGTGCTGGACGGGGTCAAGCCCGGTCGCGGGACCATCGTCGTAGCCCACGCCAATGGGCGCGGCTGGCACACCGCAGAGGCCCTGCCGCACTTCATTCCCCAGTTACGGGCGCAGGGGTATCGCTTCGTCACCCTGAGCGAGTTGCTCGCCGCCGGTCGCCCCGAGGCGGCGGAGGCCTGCTACGAGGTGCGCCCGGGTGACAACGCCCGTTACGACGCCCTATTTCATCGCGGGGCAAGGCAATGAGCGAGGGACCCCTGGAGGTAGTGGCCTTGCCTGCTCTGGCGCCGGACCAGGCGGCGGCCATCGCCCGCTCCCTGGCGGGAATGGACCCCTGGGCGACCCTGGGATATAGCGCCGAGGTTCTTGCCCGTGGCCTGCAAACGGTCCACCCGGAGCTGACCCGCTATCTGGCCCGACGCGATGGTCTGATCCTCGGTCTGGCAGCGGTGCGCCACCCTTGGCTGCGGGGGGCCTATATCGAGCTGTTCGCCGTGCTCCCCGAGGCCCAGGGCCAGGGTGTCGGCAGCGCGGTCCTGGCCCAGGTCGAGGCGACCTACCGCGGACATGCCGGGAACCTCTGGCTGCTGGTCTCGGCATTCAACGCCGGAGCGCGGCGTTTCTACGAGCGCCACGGCTTCCGAGAGATCGGTCTCATTCCCGATTTAGTCGTTCCCGGCCAGGACGAGCTGCTGATGCGCAAGCTGTTGCAGTAAACGCCCGCCGCGCCCCATGTCCGCGATTTTCATGAGGTAAGGCTGATTTTGGTCTAGCCTTGATGGGACGACGAGAACGACAACGCTGAGAGGCTGGATGGTGTCTGTCTTCGGGCTCTAGGGTCTGGGCCGTGCCGTTGCCTAGGGAAGGCGCGCCGGCCGGTCCGGAGCAGCCCGCAAGACGCTCGCCATCGGCCAATGCTCGGCACCCAGAGGGCCTGCGCCCCGCCTGGCCCGCGAGGAGTGACACACATGGCTGACGACATCGAGCGCCCCGGGCGAGACGGCGATATAGGCCCGATTCTGCCTGTTCAGACTCGGACCCCCTTGGGGTTTTCCGGGCGGGTCGCCCGGATGTTCATCAATACCCCGGTCACACCGATGCTGCTGATCGGGGCCCTGAGCGTGGGACTCCTCGGGCTCCTGTTTACCCCACGCCAGGAGGACCCGCAGATCTCCGTCCCGATGATCGACATCTTCCTCCAATACCCTGGGGCCTCGTCCACCCAGGTGGAAACCCTGGCCACCCAGCCCCTGGAGCGGATCATGAGCGAGATCCCGGGGGTGCGTCACGTCTACTCTGCGACCATGCGGGGCGCAGCCATCGTGACGGTGCGATTCGAGGTGGGGGAGGACATGGGTGCCTCCATCGTCAAGGTGCACGACAAGCTCCAGTCCAACCTGGACCGCATGCCCCCGGACGTGCGCCCGCCCCTGGTCAAGCCCATGAGCGTGGACGATGTGCCCGTGGTGACCCTAACCCTGTGGTCCGAGGAAGTGGAGGACAACCAGCTTCGCAGCCTGGCCCTGGACGTCCTGCAGGACCTGGGCTCCTTGCCGAACACGGGCAAGGGTTTCGTGGTCGGGGGCCGGGCGGAACAGATCCGGGTAGAGGTTCAGATGGACCGCCTGGCGGGGCATGGCATCACCCTGGACCGTATCGCCGCGACCATCCAGGGGGCCAACTCGGAGCTGGCCACCGGGGCCAGTGAGTCCGGCGGCACGGCCTACAACGTCTACTCGGGGGCCTTCCTGCGCAGCGCCGAGGATGTCGCGCGCCTGGTGGTGGGCACCCAGGGCGGCCGTCCCATCTATGTGGGTGACTTGGCGCGGGTCGAACACGTCCCCCAGGACGCTGAACAGGTCGTGACCCACTCCACCGGCGCGGGCTACAGTGGCGACCATCCCGTCCAGGGGGCCTCGGCGGTGACCCTGGCCATCGCCAAGAAGCAGGGCAGCAACGGGGTCACGGTGGCCAACGCCATCCTGGACGCGGCTGACTCACCTGAAGGGGACCCTGATTCCCGTCCAACGTACAGGTCGAGGTCACCCGCAACTACGGCAAGACTGCCAACGATAAGGTCAACGAACTCCTCAAGGCCATGTTCGAGGCGGCCCTCATCGTTTCAGTCCTGTGTCTGATCGGGCTGGGGACCCGGGCCGCCTTCGTCGTCCTCACCGTCATCCCCGTCGTCATTCTGGTGACCATCTGGTGGGCCTGGGTGGTGGACTACACCATCGACCGGGTGAGCCTCTTCGCACTGATCTTCGCCATCGGCATCCTGGTGGACGACGCCACCGTGGTGGTGGAGAACATCTTCCGCCACTGGCTGGAGGGGGGCGAGACCTCGGTGGACAGCGCCGTGCGGGCGGTGGACGAGGTGGGCAACCCGACCATTTTGGCGACCCTCACCATCATCTCGGCCCTGTTGCCCATGGGCTGGGTCAGCGGGCTCATGGGCCCCTACATGCGTCCCATCCCGGTGCTGGGGTCCTCCGCCATGTTCTTCTCCCTGGTGGCGGCCTTCATCTTCACTCCCTGGTTTGCCCTGCGGGTGCGTCCCAGGCTCGCGGCCCTCCATCGCGCGGAGCGCCGCGAGGAAAAGACGCCATCATGGTGAGCCGATTCTACCGGCCCCTCATCGTGCCCCTGATCGAGCACCGGTCCCTTGGGATTGCCTTCCTGGTGTTGATCATCGCCGCCACCGCCGGGGTCTGCGTCCTCTTCTACACCCAAACCGTGCCGGTCAAGATGCTGCCCTTCGACAACAAACCGGAGTTCAGCGTGGTGGTCAACATGCCGGAGGGGACCGCCCTGCCGGAGACCGCCAATGCCCTGCGCCTGCTCGCAGAGAAGGTCAATGAGATGCCGGAGGTGACGGCGGTGCAGACCTATGCCGGCACCGCCCAGCCGTTCAACTTCAATGGCATGGTCCGCCACTACTACATGCGCAACAGGCCCTGGGAGGGCGACCTGCTGGTCATGCTCAAGGACAAGCGCGAGCGGGAGCTGGGCAGCCACGCCCTGGCCGTGCAGGGCTCGCCAACTCCTAAAGCCCATCGCCGACAAGTTGGGGGCCAGGATCGCGGTGGTGGAGATGCCACCCGGTCCTCCGGTCCTTCAGACCGTGGTGGCGGAGGTCTACGGACCGACCGATGCCGTTCGCCGCCAGGTAGCCGCGGACATGACGCGCATCTTCGAGGAGGCGGAGGGTGTGGTGGATGTGGATAGCTACATGGCTGCTCCCTACGACTACTGGCGCTTCGAGGTGGACACGGAAAAGGCCGTTCGTCGCGGGATCTCGGTGGACAGCGTCAACCAGAACCTGGCCATGGCCATGGGAGGCTTCAAGGTCGGCGACGTCAAGCGCGGCTCGGTGCAGGAGCCGACCTGGATCGTCATCCAGGTTCCCTTGGCCTATCGGGCCCAGCTCGACGCCCTGGGCAGTCTGCCCGTGATGTCCCCCAGCGGGGAGGCAGTACCCCTGGTGGAGCTGGGGCGCTTCGTCAAGGTCCCTGAGGACCCGATCCTCTACCACATCGACCTGCGCCCCATGGAATACGTGGTCGGCGAAATGGAGGGGCGCCTGGGTGCACCCATTTACGGCATGCTGAACATCGAGGATCTGCTCGCCGACTATAGGGCCCCGGACGGGGTCGAAATCAGCGGCATGCCCATGGGCCTGATCGGGCCGCCCGATGACACCACCCAGTCCGGCTTCGAGTGGAGCGGGGAGTGGACCGTCACCTACGAGACTTTTCGGGATATGGGGCTCGCCTTTATGGCGGCCCTGGTCCTGATCTACGGGCTGATCGTCTGGGAGTTCCGCAACTTCGCCCTGGCCGGGCTCATCATGTCCCCCATCCCGCTGACCCTGCTGGGGATCGTCCCCGGGCACCTGATCATGGGTGCGGAGTTCACCGCGACCTCGATGATCGGACTCATTGCCCTGGGGGGGATCATCGTGCGCCAGTCCATCCTGATCGTGGAGTTCGTCAAGATCGAGGCGGCCAAGGGCAAGAGCGTGACCGAGGCAGCGGTGCTGGGGGCCGAGGTGCGCATGAGGCCCATCCTCATCACCTCGCTGACGACCGCGGGCGGGGCCTGGACCCTCATCAGCGACCCCATCTTTCAGGGCATGGCGGTGAGCATCTTTTTCGGGGCCGGGGTCGGCACCCTGATGGCCGTCATCGTCATCCCGCTGGGGTGCATTAGCGCCAAGCGGCAGTTCTATCTGGTGGAAACGGTCGATGGGGACATTGCCCTCTCGGAGCGCTATGCGGCCCTGGAGACGGACGATCCCTACGCCGGGCTGCGGACCCTGCGGGGGTCTGCTCCGCCACCAGACGAACCGCCCGCCCGTCCAGGGACCAGGACCAAGCGTCGGCCCATCCTGCTTCTGCTCTGGGGCTGGCTGGTGACGGCCGTCCTCGCTATGGCGAGCTTGGTTGGGAGCCTGCTACGGCTCATCGGGAGGGTCCTGGGTCGGTTGCGGCAGCGTGGGTCCTCGGGGAAGGCCAAGGAGGTCGTATCCCCCAAACCGGCGGCCCCCGTTGGCGGCGGCCGGACCGGTGGCGCTGGGGGAACGACCCCCGCATCGAGCGGCCCAGGCGATGCGGCGCCTCCGGCGAGCCCTGGACCATCCTTGGCGACGGGGGTTGCAGCGTCACCCGCGGCTGCGGTGGGGGCACCTCAGGCGGAGGTGAAGGTCCTTTCCGGTAAGGGGTTGAAGCCACCCTCGGTACCCGCGGTCAAGAAGACCCGGGCGCCGCGCCGGGCTAAGCCCCCGGTTGAGGACGACGCCTCTGCCGTGCCGCAGGTCCCGGCAGCCCCCAGTGCCGCCAGGCGCAAGGGTCGGGGCCCGGGTGGGCCTAAGCTGCAAGCCGCTGGGGATGATGGGGCCGGGACTCCCCCCGGGGTGCCGGGTGCTCGGCTCGGTGCGGCACCCGAAGGCGGGGGAGGAGCCGATGGGGGTGGGGCCAAGCGGCGGCGCACGCACTGAGGGAGGATGCGGCTGGTACACTTGTGCATCGCTGCCGGTCAGGGCCCTGGCCGGCGCTCCTTCCATACCCCTGCGAGCCAGCCGCTATGCCCAGCGCACCCAGCCGAGACCTGGAGACTTTCCCCAACCCGCAATCCGGGCGGGATTACACCATCCGCATTCGCGTCCCGGAATTCACCTGCCTGTGCCCGAAAACCGGTCAGCCGGACTTTGCGGAGCTGACCCTGGAGTACGTCCCTGATGCCCTGTGCGTTGAGCTGAAATCGCTCAAGATGTATGTCTGGTCCTTCCGGGATGATGGTGCCTTTCACGAGGCGGTGACCAACCGCATCCTGAGCGACCTGGTCATGGCGATAGCCCCGCGCTTCATGCGTCTCACCGCCGACTTCAATGTCCGCGGCGGGATCTACACGACCGTCGTTGCGGAGCACCGTGCCCCCGGCTGGCAGGCCCTGCCGCCGATCCAACTGCCGTGACGCTGGGGGGGCTGGGGGGCAGCGCCATCGGGATCGACCTCGGTACCTCGGGGTGTCGCGCCCTCGCCTTATCCTATGCAGGGCGGGTCATGGGCGAGGCCCGCCGTCCGCTGCCGCCGCCGTTGCGAGACGGGCGGGGTGCTTGCGAGCAGGACCCCGCCCCCTGGTGGGACGCCGTACTCGCCGTGTTGCGTGATCTCGCACCAAGTCTGCGGGGCCTGGACCCGCCAAGGGTTAGCGTGGATGGCACCTCGGCCACCCTATTGCTGACGTCCTTGGACGGCGCGCCGCTCGGACGGGCTTTGATGTACGACGATACCCAGGCCCGCGCCGAAGCGGCTGAGATCGCCGCCTGGGCACCGGCGGATAGCCCGGCCCGCGGGGCGGGCTCCAGCCTGGCCAAGCTGCTCTATCTGGCCCGGCGGTCGCCCGCAACCGAACCGCGCCTAGCCCTGCACCAGGCTGACTGGGTCCTCGGTCGGCTGACCGGCCGCTTCGGGGTCAGCGACTGGAACAACTGCCTAAAGCTGGGCTTCGACCCGGCCGGAGGGGCTTGGCCCCGCTGGGTGACGGAGGCTGACCTCATGGGCGTCACGCTCCCCGAGGTCTTCGCACCTGGGGACCGGATCGCACCGCTCACGGAATCCGTGTTGGCTGCGACGGGCCTACCGCCCGGCACTTTGGCGGTGGCCGGGACTACAGACTCGACCGCCGCGGTCATGGCTGCTGGGCCGCTGGGTGTCGGGGACGCAGTGACGTCTTTGGGAAGCACCCTGGTACTCAAGGTGCTGGGGGACCGGCCCGTCAACGCACCCCAATTTGGGGTTTACAGCCACCGTTTGGGGGATCTCTGGCTCGTCGGCGGGGCGTCCAACAGCGGCGGTGCCGTGCTGCAGCGGTTTTTCGATGCTGAGCAGCTGCGCCGGCTGAGCGAGGGGATGAATCCGGAGAGCGAGACCGGCCTCGATTACTACCCGTTGTCGGCTGCAGGAGAGCGCTTCCCAGTCAATAACCCAGGGCTCACCCCGCGCCTCAGTCCCAGGCCGGCGGATGATCGCGTCTTTCTACAGGGGATGTTCGAAGGTATCGCGCGGATCGAGGCTCAAGGCTATGGTCTGCTGCGCGAGCTCGGGGCACCTCAGGTACGGCGCGTGCTCAGCACCGGTCGCGGGGCTGCAAACCCAGTCTGGATCCGGATCCGGCAGCGAGTGCTGGGTGTCCCCGTCGCCGCCGCCGCGCACCAGGAGGCATCCTACGGTGCTGCCCGGCTGGCTCTATGGGGCCCGGCGCTCAGGGCCTGACCCGATCGTCGGCAGCCCGCGGGCCATGTAGTTGTACCGGGGCGATGCGTCCCTTGCGCACGCGGATGTTGAGCATCTCCACCCCCACCGAGAAGGCCATGGCGAAGTAGATGTAGCCCTTGGGGATGTGCATGTCGAAAGACTCGCCGATCAGGGCGACGCCCACCAGGATCAGGAAGCTCAGGGCCAGCATCTTGATGCTCGGGTGAGCAGTCGACGAAGTCGCCGATCGACTTGGCCGCCAGCATCATGACCCCGACGGCGATCATGATGGCGATGACCATCACGGGCAGGTCGCGAGCCATGCCGACGGCGGTGATCACCGAGTCCAGCGAGAAGACGATGTCGATGATGGCGATCTGCCCCAATACCATCAGGTAGCCATGGGCCGGGCGGATCGCGGTCTCTTCCTCCGTTCCCTCGAGGCTGTCCCAGATCTCCTGGGCGCTCTTCCACAGCAGGAAGAGGCCGCCCAGGAGCAGAATCAGGTCCCGCCCGGAAATTTCCTGTCCCAGGATTCTGACGAACGGGGTGGTGAGGCGCATCATCCAGGCCAGCGAAAGGAGGAGCCCGATGCGCGTGATCATGGCGAGGGCCAGCCCCTGGACCCGGGCGCGCTCTCGCTGGGCCTCCGGCAGGCGACCCACCAGGATGCTGAGGAAGATAATGTTGTCGATCCCGAGGACGATCTCGAGGGCCGTGAGGGTGACGAGGGCCAGCCAGGCCTCGGGGCTCGCGATCCACTCGAACATGGGTGTCTCCGGGGTGGTGGACCGGGGGCGGTGCCTGTGAGGTCCAGCGGCAGCCGGGGGCCCGCACAACCCCTGGCCCTCCCCGGAATCGGGGCCAGGGTGGGGGAGCCAGGACCCCTGGTGCGCTGGGCGCCCTCAGAAGATCCAGGCGATCAGCAGCGTCAGGATGAGGAAGAAACCGAAAAAGGACCCGAGCAGGAACTGGACTTCGCCAATCAGGCTGTCTCCGGAGACCAGGGCGAACAATAGGAAAAGGGCGACCGTGGTGCCGAAGCCCCAGAGCGTCGCGGACTTGAGCCCAATGCCCTGGTTCATGGTCGCCACGGCCTCTTGGCCCAGGGGCAGCAGGAACCCGGCGGCGAGCACCACCAGTACCACCGCCGAGACGGCGATTAGCGCAAAGAGCTTGAGGTCGGACCCGTTACCCGCGGCCATGGACTAGGCCCCCAGGGCGGGTTGCCCCTTGATCAGGCGGCGGATTTCCGCCGGGTCCGGCAGCCCCTTGACCACCAGCTCCGGATTGTCGCCCGAGGTGTAGATTTCGATGTCGCCCGTGTTCAGCATCCGCTGCATCAGCGTCTGGTTGATGCGGGTCGTGCGCACCGAGGCCATGCTGATCTCCGTATACCCCTTGTTCAGCAACCCGTGGGTCCAGACGATCTCATCGTCCTTGATGACCAGGTGGTCGGTCTTGGTGCGGACGTACCAGGAGAGCAGGGTGAGGAACGCCAGGGCCGCGATCGCCAGCCCGGCAACCTGAAGGGCCGGGGCCGTTTCCACCGAGACCAGGCTACCGCCCATGACGGCGACGGCGATGCCCAGCGGGATCAGGGCGACGGCCAGCAGGGTCGAGAATGGGCGGTAGCGAATCATCGAGGGGTGAGCGTCGTAAAGGGCCTCGGACATGGCCTGACTCCTGGTGGTGGCGCGGTGGTCGATCTGCTGATCGAATGCGGCTTTCCCAGCCCCGACTTGGGGGCGGCGGCGCGGATGTTACCAACAACCGGGGCCACCCGAAAGCGCCGCGCCGCCGCCCTATCCGGCCCTGACCCGTTCCCAGGCGGCGAGGGCCTCGCGTCGGGACTCGGCCAGGTCCACCACCGGGGCCGGGTAGTCGCGCCCGAGGAGCACCCCCGCAGTGCGCAGGATGGGCTCCGGCGCTGCCCAGGGCTGGTGAATCCAGCGGTTGGGCAGGGCGGCGAGCTCCGGACACCAGCGCCGGACATAGGCCCCCTCCGGGTCGAAGCGCTCGCCCTGGCGGACCGGGTTGAACACCCGGAAGTAGGGGGCCGCGTCCGCCCCACAGCCCGCGGACCATTGCCAGCCGAGGGTGTTGGCAGCCAGATCCGCGTCCACCAGCGTATCCCAGAACCAGCGGGCCCCCGCCTGCCAGGGCAGGCGCAGGTGCTTGGTCAGCAGGGCGGCGACGACCATGCGCACCCGGTTGTGCATCCACCCCGTGTGCCACAGCTCGCGCATCCCGGCGTCCACCAGGGGGATCCCGGTGCGTCCACGCTGCCAGGCCGCGAGCAGGGCATCGGCCCCGTCTGTACGCCAGGGGAACCACGAGAAGCGCTGGTCCAGAGGTTCCTCAGGGGTGCGGGGGAAGTGGTAGAGCAGGTGATGGGCGAACTCCCGCCAGCCGAGCTCGCGGACGAAGGGCTCCGCGACCCCAGCAAGCCCCCCGGGGACCCGATGTGCCAGGGACTGGAGTATCCGCCGTGGGGAGATTTCGCCCAGGTGCAGATGGGGGGAGAGGCATGAGGTCCCGGTTACGCCAGGCAGGTCCCGGCGCTGCGCATAGCCGGCGGCGGCCCGGTCGACGAACAGCTCCAGGCGTGCTAGGGCGGCTGGCTCGCCAACCTTCCAGGTCGTCGCCAGGCCGCCGTCCCAGGCGATGCGGGGCATGAGACCCAGGGCATCGAGGGGCAGGGAGGCGAGCCCCTGGGGGAGGGGCGGGAGGGACCTAGGTGCCGGCAGGGGCGCCTCCTGGCCGACGCCAGCCGAGGCCTTGCGCCAGAAGGCCGTGAAGACGCGGTAGGGCTCTCGCGTGCCAGTCGCCAGCTCCCAGGGCTCGAAGAGCACATGGGCCTTGAGGCTCTCGCAGCGCAGCCCGTCGCTTCGCAGGGCCTGTTTGATGCGGCCGTCGCGTGCCACCAGGGCGGGGTCGTAGAGCCGGTTCCAATAGATGGCCTTGGCGCCGACAGCCCGCGCCGTTGCCCGCAGACACTCCAGGCTGTCCCCATCCCCTAGGATCAGCCCGCTGCCTAGTGCCCGGAGCCGCCCGTCGAGCGAGGCCAGACTGTGGTGCAGCCACCAGCGGCTGGCCGCTCCGGGCGACCATGGGTGTTCTTCCTTCGGGGCGTGGATGTAGAGCGGGACCGGGCGCTCGCCGCGAGCCAGCGCGAGGTGGAGCGCCGGGTTGTCCGCGAGGCGCAGATCGCGGCGCAGCCAGATGACGACGGTGGTAGTCATGGCGCTGGGCCTTGAGGTTGCCGGCGTGTGGCGGCCGCCGGCATGACGGCCACAGGCAGGCTCGGTTCAATTCCGACAGGGCAGCCCGCCGCCGACCAGGCCTTGATCATCGGTAGCCTGGCCGACGCCATCCCCTTGCCGCCGTCCCCGACTGTTGGACGTCTGCGGCCGGCCTCAGCGCGCGAAGACCTCTTCCAGAAAGGCCTTCATCGTCGCCCAGGACCGCTTGTCCGCGCGTTCGTCATAGCGGATATTGTCGATGCCGTGGCTGGCCGCGTCCGGGTTAGTAAAGGCGTGGACGGCACCGCCGTAGGAGATGAACTCCCAGTCGGCCTTGGCAGCCTCCAGGGCGGACTTGAAGGCGGCCACCTTCTCCGGCGGGACGAAGCTGTCGGCCTCGCCATGGGCGGCCAGGATACTGGCCTTGATCTGTTTGCCCTCGCCTTCCGCCGGGGTGGGCAGCGAGCCATGGAAGCTCACCACGCCCCCCAGGTCGGCCCCGGCGTATGCCATTTGCATCACTGTGGAGCCCCCGAAGCAGTACCCCACGGCCGCCAGCCGTTGCGGGTCGACGTGCTGGTCAGCCTTGAGAGCGTCGAGCCCGGCCAGGGCGCGCCGCCGCCAGGCATCCGTGTTCTGGGTGATCTGGGTCGACCAGCCCTTGGCGTCCTTGGCGTGGGTGGTGACCTTGTTGTCACCGTACATGTCCAGGGCGAAGGCGGCGTAACCCAGGCCGGCGAGCATCTCGGCCCGGCGCTTGGCGTAGTCGTCCAGGCCCCACCACTCGTGGACGACGATGACCCCGGGGCGTTTGCCGCTGACGGCGTCGTCGTAATAGAGATAACCCCTGAGGTGGGTGTCGCCATCCTGGTACTCGATGGCCTCTGACTTGATCGCGGCCTGTGCGGCCAGGGGCAGGACGAGCAATAGAAGGACGAGCGGACGAACAGGCAGACGCATCGGTCGGTCTCCGTTGGCTTTGGTGAGGGGGGGCTGGCCCCGGCTTGTCCTAGTAGGCTGGGTCGCGAACATACGCCGGGCGGAAATCCGAGTGCGATTCTGGGTGATCCCGCCCGGCGAGGCAAGCCGCGAGCGTCCGGGGCTCAGCTGCCGCTCAGCAGGGCCTCCAGCCCCACCGGTTGCCAGGCGGCACGCGAGACTTTGAAGCCGTTGCCGTCGTCCGTCAGCTCCAGCTCGAAGCGGTAGAGGTCCGCCGAGAGCCTGGCCAGGTCCTCGTGCCCGGCCACCGGGCTTCCCGCCAGGGCGGCTAGCACCACGATGCGGGCGTGGCGGGGACCGCGCACCTCGATCGCGCGGACCCGCTGGAAGACGTGGATGCTGCGGTGGGCCAGTATGTAGCGGGTCACGATGCCCAGAACCTCCTTGCGGGTCAGGCCCTGGGCATCGTTGTAGTCGCCCGCGAGATAGGCATCGAAGTCGCCCCAGGCGCGATCCTCCGCCGAGGCCGCCACCCGGTCGACGAAGGCGCGGACCCGCTGCTCCGGGGTGTCGTCCCTGGAGCAGCCGGCTAGGAGGACCAGGATCAGGGCCGCCGCGAGGGTGAGCTGTTCGCGCATTGTCATCGGTAGATCCGGGCGGAGTGCGGATGCCGCAGGGCCGGATGGCGGGCCACCGCGGCTCAGGCGTGCCCGATCAGCTCGTCGATATGGGTGCTCACGCAGCGCCCCAGGGCGGACAGGCTGTAGCCCCCCTCGAGGCAGGAGACCACCCGCCCCTGGGCGTGCCTCACTGCCAGGTCGTGGAGCTGGCGCGTGATCCATGCGTAATCCGGCTCGCGCAGGTTGAAGTGGGACATGTCATCCTCCGCGTGGCCGTCGAAGCCAGCGGAGATCATGATTAGCTGCGGCTGGAACGCCTCGATGCGCGGCAGCCAGGATGCCTCCACCGCCGCTTGGAACTCTGCACCCCCGGTGCGCGAGGGCAAGGGGAGGTTGATGATGTTGGGGGCGTCCGTGTCGGCGCCGCTGTGGGGGTAGAAGGGGTGCTGGAAGCTGCTGCAGAAAAGGACGCGATCGTCGCCGATGAAAATATCCTCGGTCCCGTTGCCGTGATGCACGTCGAAGTCGACGATGACCACACGCTCCAGGCCGTGCTGCTCCAGGGCGTGGGCTGCCCCGACAGCGACATTGTTGAAGAAGCAGAAGCCCCCGGCTCGGCGGCGCTCGGCGTGGTGGCCAGGCGGGCGGACGCAGCAGAAGGCGGCGTGGTGCTTGTCGCCCATGACCAGGTCCACCCCGAGCACAGCGGCCCCGGCGGAATGGAGGGCGGCGGGCCAGGTGGCCCGGCACATGGCCGTGTCGCCGTCGATCCAGCTCAGGACGCCGTCCTCCGCCGGGCGGCTGCGCTCCAGCATGCGGATGTAGTCGGCGTCGTGGACCCGATGCAATTGTTCGAAGGTCGCCTCCGGCGCATCATAATGCGTCACCAGCATCTCCATCCCAGAGGCGATCAGGCGGTCCTGAATGGCGTGCAGACGCCCCGGTGTCTCCGGATGGTGCCGGCCCATGTCGTGGTCCTGGCATGCCTGGTGGGAGATGTAGGCGAGATTCATGGGTGCGCCCTCGTTGACGTTGCAGCCGGGCGTGCGCCGGTAAGCCATCAGCCCGCTCCGGTTGGGCTGCGCCGCGTCGCAGACACCAAACGGTCATTAGCTTAAACCAGTTCCCGCCCGGGGGTCAGAATCCCATGCGCTTGTCCGACGTCGACCAACTCTTCACCCCGAGCGCCATCGTGGTCTTCGGTCCCAGCGATAGGCCCGACTCCATCGGCGGCATGGTCTATCGCAACGTGCTGGCTGGCGGGTTCAAAGGCCCATGCTACGCGGTCAACCCCAAGTACAAGGAGGTCGCCGGCCGTCCCTGTTACAAGAGCCTGCGTGAGCTGGACAGGCAGATCGACCTGGCCCTCATCGCCATGCCGGCGGACAAGGTGGCGGACATCCTGGACCAGTGTGGGGAGTATGGCGTCAAGGTCGCGGTGGTACACACGGGCGGTTTCGCGGAGAGCAGCGACAAGGGCGCGGCCCTGCAGGAGCGTCTGGTGGATGCGGCACGGCGAAACCGCATCCGTATGCTCGGGCCCAACTGTCTGGGGGTGATGCGCCCCGCCAGCGGGCTCAACGCCAGCTTCGGCAGCGAGCAGGCGCGGCGCGGCAATGTTGCCCTGGTCTCCCAGTCCGGGGCCGTGAGCACCGCCATGCTGGATTGGTCCGGCCCCCGCCGCCTGGGCTTCTCGGCCGTGGTCTCGATCGGGGCCGGGGCGGACGTGGGGTTCGGCAGCACTCTCGACTACCTGGCCCTGGACAGCCAAACCCACTGCATCTTGCTCTATGTGGAGGGCATGCGGAACGCCCGGCGCTTCATGAGCGCGCTGCGCGCCGCTGCGCGCCTCAAGCCCGTGATTGTGGTCAAGTCCGGGCGCCGCCCGGCGGGGTCGCGGGCCGCAAAGTCTCACACCGGGGCCTGGGTGGGCTCCCCCGACGTCTTTTCGGCCGCCATGGAGCGCGCCGGGGCGGTGCAGGTCGACGCCCTCGACCAGCTCTTTGCCGCAGCCCACGTGTTCGGCACGGGCAAGCGCCTGGTCGGTGAGCGACTTGCCATTGTCACCAATGGCGGGGGCCCCGGAGTCCTGGCGGCGGATCGCACGGCTGAGCTGGGGATGACCGTGGCCCAGTTGGGAGAGGAGACCCGCCAGATCCTGGAGGCGGCCCTCCCCGAAAACTGGTCCCACGGCAACCCCGTGGACGTGATCGGTGACACCCCCGGGCAGGGCTACTGCACGGCCGTCGAGGCCTGTTTGGCGGACCCGGGAGTCGATGGCGTCCTGGCCATCCTTGCCCCGCTTGCCACCGTTGATCCGACGGCGGTGGCACAGCGGATCATCGAGCTCGCCAAGAAGAGCCCCAAGCCGGTTCTGGCCTGCTGGATGGGGGCGGCCCGGGTGGCTGCGGCCCAAGCCCTGTTCGCCGAGGCACGGGTGCCGCACTTTGACACCCCCGAGGCGGCGGTCGAGGCCTTCTCCTTTCTCGCCAAGCACCTGCGCAATCAGCGCCTGCTCATGCAGTCCCCCGGGCCCATGTCGCACGAGCAGGGTCCGGACGTCGATGGGGCTAGGCTTATTATCGAGGGGGTCATGGCCGAGGGGCGCAAGACCCTAGGCATCATGGAGGCCAAGGCCATCCTTTCCGCCTTCCACATTCCGACCATGCAGGCCGTCATGGCGCGGACCCCCAACGAGGCGCTGATGGCCGCGGAGGTCCTCGGTTTCCCGGTGGTCATGAAGATCAACTCGACGGACATCGCCCACAAGTCCGACGTCGACGGGGTGCGGCTCAACCTCACCGATGCCCAGTCGGTGCGGCGCACCTTCGCGGAGATCATGGAGCGCGCCCGGCGCCTGCGTCCGGATGCCGCCATCGACGGGATCACGGTGGAGCACATGGTCGCCAAGCGCGCCGCCCGCGAGCTCATGATCGGCGTGGTCCGCGACCCGATCTTCGGTCCGGTCATAACCTTCGGTTCGGGCGGGACCGAGGTGGAGGTGCTGGAAGACCGCGCCCTCGGGCTGCCTCCCCTCAACAGGTTCATCATTCAGACCATGATCGAGCACACTCGCGTGGCGCGCCTCATGGGCGCCTTCCAGCACATGCCCCCGATGAACCGGGACGCCCTGACCAAGATTTTGCAGCGGGTCTCGGAGCTGGTCTGTGAGCTGCCTGAGATCGTCACCATGGATATCAACCCACTGATCGGAAACGATAAGGAGGTGATCGCCGTGGATGCGCGAATACAGGTCGCCTATCGCCAGCCGCAGATGGCTCCCTATGGCCACATGGCGATCCACCCCTACCCGACCCACCTCATCGAACGGGTGCAGCTACCCAGCGGCCAGGACCTCATCATCCGCCCCATCCGCCCGGAGGATGCTGAGATGGAACAGACCTTCGTCCGCGGGCTGTCGGAGCAGACCAAGTATTTCCGCTTCATGCAGGCGATCAAGGAGCTCACCCCGGAGATGCTGGTGCGTTTTACCCAGATCGACTACGACCGCGAGATGGCCCTGATCGGCGTCGTGGAGGAGGACGGACAGGACGTCGAGGTCGGGGTGGCCCGCTACATGTCCCGTCCAGGCGGTGACAGTTGCGAGTTCGCCATCGTCGTCGCGGACACCTGGCGCGACCGCGGCATTGGTGCCCGCCTGATGCGGGCCCTGATGCAGAACGCCCGCCAGCGCGGCCTGAGGCTCATGGAGGGCGAGGTCCTCACAGCCAACACCCGCATGCTGGGCCTGATGGAGTCCCTGGGTTTCCGCATCGAGCGGGACAAGGAGGATCCTGGCGTCCGGCTGGTGACCAAGGTGCTCTGAGTTGGGTCTGCGGTCCGGCCTGGGAGGTCCCGCTCTCCATCCGTCGCCCAAAAAAGTGCGCCGGCCAAAGGCCGGCGCACGGATTGCAGCGAGTTGCTGCGGTTCTCCGGGCGTTACGGAGTCATGGCCGCTTCCCGCAAGGCCTCGATGCTGTCGTAGATGACCTCATCGCGTGTATAGCCCAGGACGGCGTAGTTCGGCGCTGCAGTCGTCACCGGCTCCAATACCGGCATCCAGGCGCCGCCGAACCAGGTCAGCGAACCCCTGCGCAGGCCCGTGCCCTCCAGGGCCCAGGGGTCATCGGGACGCGTGAAGGTGCCGTAGCCGCCTGCGAGCGGCTGGCCGTTAGCCGTAAGCGGCGCACCCGGCGTGAACCAGTTCAGCACCATGCGATTGGCGCTCGTCTTTACATAGAACTCATCCCCGTCGATGTCGATATCTGCCGTACCGGCGGCGACGTCTTCGTCGGCGGTTCTGAGACCCAGTTTGACGATCCCGCGCGCTTTGTAGTAGACCCAGCGCCAGACAGGCATCTCCGCCATGTTCATGGGGAACGGGAAGGGTACGTCGACTAGCACCTTGTCGGTGACGGGAACGGGATTATCCAGAATGCCTCCAGCGCCGTGGCAATCGAAGCAGCCGGTGTCCGTGCCTCCGACTGAGGCCCCAAGGGCGTTCTCTTCCGGGTTCGGCGCGACGCCGTGGCCTCCCAAGGTGACGCCATTGGAAAAGGCCGGGTAGTTGCCCACCCACTGCTGGATCAGCCCCTGCATCTCGGGATCGGGATACTGCTGCATGAGCTGCATGGTCAGGAAGAGCTTCATGAAACTGCCGTCGGGCAGTTTCATCGTCGCCACATTGGACCAGTTCCCGAACTTCGGATACCACTCGTAGTCCGTCGGCAGGTACATCGGCACATTGAATCCCTTGAACTGGTCCAGACCCGCGTTCACCGCACCATACATATCGAACTGGAAGGGTGCCGTTCGATCGATGATACCGTCGCCGTCCGCATCCGCCTCAGTGCCTGCGAAGGCGCTGCTGACGAGATAGTGCTCATAGCCGTAGGCCGCCTTGCTGAAGTTCATCAGATTGGGGAAGGCCATCATCATTGCCATTGCCTGTTTGCTTGGGTCCGACATGTCCATCAAGTCGGATAGTCTCATCTTGCGCGTCTCCTCAGGCGTTAGTCCCTGGACAATGACGTTCCCGTCCCTGTCCTTGACCGTGCCCAACAGGCCGAGCGCCGTAAAGGCGTCCGCATTGCCATAGAGGCCGTCATCGCCGCAGATGGAGGGGTCGATCCCCTCATTCGTGCAATTCGCCGCATTGGCGAAGAAGCGATACATGGAGAACCTGTTGTAGAGCTCCCCGGCCTTGTTTTTCATGGTCAGACCGCGGAAGAACCGGGAGTCCATCACCATGCCGTTTGCCATCGGTTTGAACGGGGCGATCTTTGCCGCGTCGGAGTCGCGCGTAGCGAGGGATTGGGCGAGGAAGGACGTCGAGCCGTTGAACCACATCAATACTGGTGTCAATTTGTAGGCCGCGAAATCCGCTTCTACATCCCCCTCCACTTCTTCCTCGGCGATCATGTGGTCCAGGGTGATGACCTTGGTGTCGCGCCCGGCCGCGTTGCGGCCGAAGGACAGGTGGGCGCCTTGGCCGTAAACGGAATAAGTGATGCCGCCGCTCTGGACGATGTGACAGGTCTCACAGGCGATGGTCGCCAAGTGCCTCCTGCTGTGTATCTCACCCGGAAGCTCGTCAATCGGATGACACTGGACGCAGGTCAGGTGCGTCTCATCCTCGGGGTCAGGCTCTACGCCCGGTGCCGGTGGCGGATAGTCGGCCGCCGCAAGGTCGCCGCCTACCAGATGACCGCGCACGAATTTGTGCACATCGAGCAGGCCGTCTCCGTCCAGGTCGGCATCCAGGGTGACATGACAGGCGGTGCAGTTGTTCTTCGCGCATCCCCCGGCCCCGTCGTCGAAGCAGAGGCTCGCGTGAACGTCGTATCCCTCGCGGAACAAGGTCCCTCGCTTGTAGCCGGTGCGCGCGTGCTCATGGCAGCGCAGGCAGCTGTGCTCATCGGTCGTCCCCACGGACAGTACCGCGGCAACCGACCGGTCTTGCGCGACGGTGGGCCAGATCGCGTCGGGCAGGCCATCGCCGTCCGTATCAATTTGGAGCGTGGTATCGGCAACGCCGTCGCCGTCCGAGTCGATCAAGTTGTCCGGCTCGCCGTCATGATCGAAGTCCGTGTTGTCGCGGGAGAGGTTCGCGTAGCCCTGAGGCGATGGCGAGGGCTCACCCGGCTGCGCATAACCGGCGATCTGAAGCGTCGCGAGCTGTTCCTCGGTCAGGTCGTCGCGCACAGAGAGATAGGTCTCGGCGTGGCAAATCAGACAGTTGAGCCCCCCATCGACAATGTTCGCAGCATTGGACGCCGCGTTCTCCGCGGGCATTCCCCCTTGCATGAATACGCTCGTGAGCGCGCCCTCCAAAGGCGGCATGAACCGCCCCGTATGGCACTTCCCGCATTCACCCAGGTTGATGTCGCTGTTATAGTTGATCAGTGCAGTCGTTCCCGGAAGCCCGCAGGCCCGGTCGACCTGGCCGTGAGACCCGCCGCCGGGGAACAGAATGCGCGGGTTGGGACCCTGGCCGGTGAAATGCACGGAGTTCTTGAGCTGCGCGATGGCGTCCGTGTGGCACTTCCCGCAGAGGACGGTGGATAAACTGCGCTCAACTTCCGCCGCCGGAATCCAGTCCTCCTCGTCAGGGTAGCCCCTGAGTTGGTAAGCGTTAACGTCCGGGCGGTAGAAGATCTGCTCATCACCGTCGGCGTAGTGCCCTCTCAGGACCACCTGCTGAGCCCATGCCCCGGCCGATAGGCCAAAAAGGCCGGCTGCCGCCACCAGCAACAACCGTTTATAGATTAAAGCGCTCGTGCACATCTTTGCCTCCTCCCAGAAAGTTTCACGAACCGCCGCACATCGCGCTGGCAGAGAATCGACCCGGGATCAAAGTGCAGCGCTGACGGGGCGACTCGTACGAAGCCCGTGTGACCCCTTCATAAAGTTACTACCCATCGGCCCTGCTCGGTGTCGGCCAAACACGGACGCTCGCATCCGCGTTTGTCCTACAATCGCTCTGCGTCAAGGGTGGCGACCTTGACCTGGGCTCCTCTGCCGAGTCGCCGCAGGGCTGCAGCCGCTCTAGCCTCAGCCGCAGCCACGGCTGTCCTACTGGGGGCTTACTGGTGGCAGGCTCCGGCGGATGTGCACCCCGATCTCCGCAGCGGCGTTGTCGATCGCGGCACCGTTGTCTCGATGATCGCCGCCACGGGAACCGTGCGGCCGGTGGTGACCACGAACCTAAGCACTCAGGTCTCGGGGCAGGTTTCCGAGGTGTTGGCCGACTTCAACGACCAGGTCTCTGCGGGCCAATTGCTGGCGCGTCTTAGCTCAGAAACCTTTGCCGCGCGGGTGCGCCAGGCGGAGGCCGAGCTCGATGTCGCCCGGGCCGAGCTCCTTGGCCGCGAGGCCGCGGTCGCCAGGGCTCAGGCGGTACAGCAGCAGAAGGAGTGGCGGCGGCGCGTGGCAGAGTCAGAGGCCGCCAGCGCGAAGGCGCGCCAGGAGGATGCCGTGCTCACGCTGGATCGGCGCGAGACACTTGCGGGCCGCGGCGGGACCTCCGACAGCGACCGGCAGCAGGCGGCAACCGAGGTCGCGGTGACGCAGGCGCAGCGGGCGGCAGCGGAAGGGCTGCTCGCCGTACAGGACGCCGAGATCGCGGCGGCTGCCGCGGAGGTGACCGCCGCCCAGTCGCTAGTCGCCCTCGGCCAGGCCGCCGTCAAGCAGCGCGCGGCCGCCCTCGATGTGGCCAGCGTCGAGCTGCGCCGAACCGAGATCCGCGCGCCCATCGACGGGGTGGTGATCCGCCGCGACGTCGAGGCGGGACAGACCGTGGCTGCGAGCCTCCAGGCGCCGACACTTTTCACCTTGGCCGAAGACCTGTCGCGCATGCGCGTCGAGACCCACGTGGACGAGGCCGACATCGGCCGGCTGCGCGCCGGTCAGGCCGCCCACTTCACTGTGGACGCCTTTCCCGGTCGCCGGTTCGAAGGGACGGTCAGTGCGATCCACAAGGCACCGAACCTGCTCCAGAACGTGGTGACCTACACGGTCCTCGTGGATGCGGACAACCCTGATCTCGTCCTCCTGCCGGGTATGACCGCCGTTGTTCGGATCCTGGTGGCCGAGGCGCATCAGGCGGTGCGGATCCCCAATGCGGCCCTGCGGTTCGCGCCCCGAGAGGAGCCCGCCGAAGACGCGGCGTCCGCCCGGGACGAGAGCGGCGCGCTGCGGGTCTGGCGCCTGGACGCCGGCGGTCGCCTGTCTCCCCTGTACCTGCTCACCGGGGCGAGCGACGAGCAATTCACCGTGATGCTGCGCGGCGAGGTCCAGCCCGGCGATCGGCTGGCCGTCGGCTACGCTGCGCGGGAAGGCGAGGGGCGGTCGGAGCGGTGAGCAGCGCCCTGGTCCGTACCGAGGGCATCGGAAAGGCCTACGGGAGCGGCCCGCAGCGACTGCGGGTGCTGGCCGACGTCTCGCTGCAGATCGCTGCGGGCGAGCTGGTTGCCGTGACGGGGCCGTCCGGCTCGGGAAAGACGACCCTACTGCACATCCTGGGCTGCCTCGACCGCCCGTCCGAAGGGCGCTACTGGCTCGGTGCCGAGGCGGTGGAGGCCCTGGACGTCGATCGGCTTGCCGACCTCCGCAACCGCGCCATCGGTTTCGTCTTCCAGAGCTTCAACCTCCTGCCGCGCTTGTCCGCGCAGGAGAACGTCGAGCTGCCCCTCTGGTATGCCGGTGCGGCCCGCAAGGCACGGCGCGAAAGGGCGCACCGGCTCCTGACGCAGGTCGGGCTGGCCCATCACGCCCATCACCTGCCCAGCCAGCTCTCCGGGGGAGAGCAGCAACGGGTGGCCATCGCCAGGGCCTTGGCCAACGAGCCGACGCTGCTGCTCGCGGACGAGCCGACCGGCTCGCTCGATAGCCGCAGCGGCGCGGCCATCCTCTCGCTGTTCCAGGATCTCAACCGCGCCGGTGTCACCGTCGTTCTCGTCACCCATGATCCGTCGGTAGCCGCGCACGCGCGCCGGCAAGTGCAGATTCGCGACGGGCGTGTGGTTGCCGGAGGGTCTGCGACCATGCCCGAGGACGAGTGCCCAGCCCCATGCGTGCCGACCTGACCCTTGCCGTGGCCGCCGCCTCCCTGCGCGTCCACCCCCTGCGCAGCGTGCTCACCATGCTCGGGGTCCTGGTCGGCGTGGCTGCAGTTGTCGCCGTCGTGGCCGTCGGCGAGGGCGCGCGGGTGCGGGTGATCGAGCAGATTCGAAGTCTGGGAGGCAACCTGCTGCTGGTTACACCCGGCAGCTTGGTGAGCCAGGGGGTCCGGCTCGGCGGCGGCAGCCGACAGACCCTTACCGAAGGGGATGCCCGCGCCATCGCCGCCGAGATACCGGGTGTCCTCGTCGCTGCGGCGTCCCTGTTCCAGCGTGCGCAGGTGGTGCGGGGCGGCGTGAACTGGTCGACCACAGCCCAGGGCATCGACAACGATTATCTCGATGCACGGGAGTGGCGGCTCTCCGCAGGCCGCCCCTTTTCGTCGGACGAGTTGACTGGTGCGGGCAAGGTCGTCCTGCTGGGTGCGACCGTCGCCCACCGGCTCTTTCCGGAAGGCGGGTCCATCGGGGAGCTGATCCGCGTCGGCGATGCCCCGTTCGAAGTCATTGGCGTCCTGGCGCCAAAGGGCCAGAGCGCGGCGGGTGCTGATCAGGACGACAAGGTCATGATGCCGCTCGCAACGGCGAGAATCCGCGTACTGGGTCCCTACCAGGCGCGCCTCGGCGCGGTGCAGTACCTGATGGTGAAGGTCGACCGGGCGGATCGGCTCCCCGGCGCAGCCGGCGAGATCCGCTCGTTGCTCCGCCAGCGGCACCGGCTTGGCCCGCAGGCCGAGGACGACTTCAAGGTGCAGAATCTGGCCGATGTGCAGGCCAGCCGGGAGGCTGCGTCCGGCGTCCTGTCCTTCTGGCTCTCCGCCGTCGCCTCCGTGTCCCTGGTCGTCGGCGGCATCAGCATCATGAACATCATGCTGGTGTCCGTATCGGAGCGCACCCGCGAGATCGGGCTGCGGCTCGCCTTGGGGGCCAGGCCCCGGGACATCCGCAACCAGTTCCTGGCGGAGGCCGCCGCGCTCTCGATCCTGGGCGCCGTCATCGGGCTGGCGGCTGGGGTGGGTGTCGCCTGGCTCATCGCATCCTCGCAGTCGCTTGTGGTGCTCATCCGTCCCTGGTCGCTCTTGCTTGCGGCGGGTGTCGCCGTCACCATCGGTGTGTTGTTCGGACTCTATCCCGCGCTCAAGGCGTCCCGCCTGACACCCGTCGAGGCGCTGCGGACCGATTGATTCTCCGGGTCCTGTCCGGCACCACCTGGCTTCAGAAGCTGAAAGCTGAAAGCTGAAAACTGAAAGCCGGCATCCTGCGCTCGCTCGGGCTCCCTAAGGAGATGCTGATTAAAGCCATCCCTGGTTTGAATCAGCTCGCGCTCCCCGAGGCGCGACTCGTGGAGCGCTCCATTTTCAACGGCTTACCGTGAAAGTCGCGCCGGGAGCGCGCTCCAACTCTCCCTCTCCCCCTGGGAGAGGGCGGGGTGAGGGAAGGACCATGGCGCCCGCAACTTTCATGTTCTGGGGTGGCGCGGGCGCCATGGTCGTTAGCGCCGTTGGAAATGGCGGGCCCTCCGTGGCCCGCACGGGAAACGCTTTGGTCAGCGTTTCCCTAATCCACCAAGCCCTTGCTCATTGCGTAATGGGTCAGGTCGGCATTGTGCTTCAAGCCCATCTTCTGGAGGATGCGGGCGCGGTGCGTGCTGACAGTCTTGACGCTCAGCGAGAGGTCACCGGCAATCTCCGACACCGTCTTGCCGGATGCGATGAGGCGGAACACCTGATACTCGCGATCCGAGAGCGACTGGTGCGGCTCTTCCTGCAGGTCACCCGAGACATGAGCGGCGAGCTTTTCGCCCAAGGCGGGGCTCACGTAACGGCCGCCGTGGAGAATCTTTTTCAAGGCGAAGACCAGATTCTCCGGGGCGCTCCCCTTGGAGAGGTAACCGGCCGCACCGGCCCGCATCACGCGCAGCCCGTACTGGTCCTCGTCGTACATGCTGAGGATCAGTACGGGCAACCGGGGCCATTCCTGGTGGATGCGCTTGAGCAGATCGAGCCCGGTCCGGTCTGGTAGCCCAATATCCAGAACGACCGCATCGGCGAGGTGATCGCGCAGGGCCTGCAGCCCCTCGCGGGCGGTGCCCGCTTCCTCGACATTGATGCCGGGCAGGTCTTCCTCGACAATGGAACGCAGGCCCCTGCGAACCAATGCGTGGTCATCAACCATAAGCAGCGTGGTCATCATCTGAATCCCCGTTGAGGGTATGGGTCGGCAAGCTCACCTTGACGGTTGTGCCTGCATTGGCCTCGCCTCGAATCTCTACGGTGCCGCCGAATACCGCGGCCCGCTCGCGCATGCCGAGCAGGCCGAAGGAGCGGCTGTCTTCCAGGTCCAGGGCGCCTGATCCCCTTGCCGTTGTCGGCCACCGACAGGCTCGTCCAGACCGTGTCGCAAATAAGGGTCACGGCCACGCGGCTCGCATTGGCGTGGCGGGCGACGTTGGTCAGTGACTCCTGGAGAATTCGGAACAGGGCGGTGCGTGCCCGCTGGGACAGGTGCAATGTGGGTTCGGGTAAATCGAGCTCGCAGGCAATTCCGGTGCGATTCGCGAACTGCCGCGTCTGCCATTCGATTGCGGCGATCAGCCCAAGGTCGTCGAGTACAGACGGACGCAGCTCCGCCATGATGCGTTGCACGGTGCCGATGGTGTCGTCGACCGACCGCAACATGGAGGCCACCAGATCAGTCGCCGCCGCATCCTTCTTGTCCTTCAGTCGCGAGCGCAGGCGCACCAGGTCGATCTTGAGGGCGGTGAGCACCTGGCCCATTTCATCGTGGATCTCCCGGGCGACGGCACTGCGCTCTTCTTCCCGCACCGACTGCAGATGGGCCGCGAGCTCGCGCAATGTGGCGCGGGACCGTTCCAGCGACAGTTCCACCTGCTTGCGCTCGGTGAAGTCGAGGAGGGTTCCGGCCAAGACCGCGGCGCGCCCGTCTTCATCGCGACGGATCTCCCCGCGGGCGCGCAGAAAACGCTCTTCACCGCTGGGCCGCACTGTTCGAAACTCCAGGTCGAAACTCGTCTCCCGAGCGATGACGTGCTGCAGGCGCTCGCGCACCCGCCCGGCATCGTCCGGATGCACGCGTCCAAGGAACTCTTCGCCGGTTGGCACGAAGGTCCTCGGGGCGAAGCCGAAGATCCGGTAGACCTCGTCCGACCAGGTCTCGGCACCGGTCTGAAAGTTGGTCTCCCAACTTCCCAGATTGGCGATGGACTGGGCGCGGGCGAGCCCCGCCTCACGCTCCGTCAAGGTTTGCTCGGCCGCCTTTCGCAGACCGATGTCCAGCAGGTATCCGACGACCTCGTGGGGTTCCCCCAGGTCGTCCCTGACGATGCGCAGCTCATTCTGGACCCATCGATAAGTCCCGTCGCCGGACCGGAGACGAAACTCGTTCGCCAGGTAGCCGTCCCGCCAGAGATCGGCGCAGGCACCGGACAACCGGGGCAAGTCGTCTGGATGGGCGTAGTCGCGCCAATCGCCCGAGCGCCCGAGCGCCGCGTCGGGCTCGATTCCGAAGTGCTCCCTCAGGTAATCGCCGATGAAGGTCATCGGCAGGCCTTCCCACGCCGCGCAGGTGTAGAGCACGGCTGGCACCGTGTCGATGACCATCTCCAGGCGCTCTCGCGCCCCCTTGAGTGCCTGCTCCATGCTGCGCCGCTCCGTAACGTCCTCACCTGAGACCATCAGGCCGCTGGTTGCACCCGTGTCGTCCTGCAGGACACTGCTCAACCAAGTTAGCTGCCTGACCTCGCCCGAACGGGTGGTCACCGCGTACTCGCAGGTGCCGCAGGTGCCCGGACGGTGGCCGAGGCAGCGGGTAAATCCGCGCTTGGCCGAGACCTGATCCGCCTCCACAACGATCTCGTCGAACCAGTGGCGGCCGACGAGCTCGTCGGCGGTGTAACCGAACAGTTCGCAGCCGCGCCGGTTGATCATCTGGACCCGGCCGGTCGGGTCGAACACCAGGGTCACCACAGGCGCATTGTCCAGGTAACTCTGTAGGCGGGAGCGCTCGACCTGCAGGCGGCGCTCCGCCTCGATGCGATCGGTCACGTCGCGGAAGGCCCCCGCCAGATAGGTGCGCCCCTCGAACTGGGTCTTGTAGCTGCTGATGTTCGCCACATAAAGGGTCCCGTCACGGCGCTTGACGGGGATGTCCTGCGACGCCGCACCGTGATCGAGGGCTGCCAGCCGCTGGAATTCCGCTTGGACCCAGGCCAAGTCTTCATCCGGGTGGATGTCCGCGACGGCGAGCTCGGTCAGTTCCTCCCGACGGCAGCGCAACTGATCGGCCATACGCTGGTTGCCGGCGATGAAACGCCCGGTGGCCGGGTCGGCGATGAGCAAGCCGTCCGCGGCCTCCTCGAACAGGGTCCGGAATCGCGCCTCCGACTCGCGCAATGCGGCCAGCGCCTGCTCCCGTTCGGTGACGTCTCGCATCATGCCGAGCGCGTGCCACCGGCCTCCGACCTGCAGGCTGGACACGGACAGGTCGACCGGGATCTCGGTGCCGTCCTTGTGCAGCGCCGTCAGATGGGTGGTCCGGTTGACCACCTCCCCGGCACCGGTGTTCGCGAAGGCGGACATGCCCGCTGCAGCCTTGGTGCGGTAACCCGGAGGGCCCAGCAGCAGGTGGACATCCTGGCCTATGGCCTCCTTCTCCGTGTAGCCGAGAATCCGCGTGGCCGCCTCGTTCCAGAACTCGATGCACCCGAGGTCGTCCAGCATGAGGATGGCGTCCTGCGCGGTCGCCGCCATCTTGCGGAACCGCTCCTCGCTCTCAGAGAGGGCCTGGAGAGCCGCGTCCTGCTCGGTCTGGTCCAGGATGAAGCCGTCCACCGCTGTCGGGCGCCCCTGGGCATCCTGCACCCCTTGGCCGGTCTCTGTGACGTGGTGCTCCACCTGGTTCAGGTCGAACAGACGGTAGTCGACCCGGTAGCCGCCGCCGGTCTCCGCCGCGCGCCTGCGGACCTCCTGGACCCGCTGGCGGAACGCCGGGTGAACCAGCAGGCGGAAGATCGACTTGGGGCCGTACACGAGCTCGTCCGGGCCGTAGCCCGTCAGCGCGCGGGAGGCCCCGCCGACGTACTCCATTCGCCAGACGGCATCGGCGGCGCAACGAAACACCAGCCCAGGCAGGTCATCGATCCGCGACAGGATGGCCCGCTCGTTCTGGCGCCGCTCGGCACCCCCGGCGCGCCGCGTCGTCACGTCCAGCAGGACCCCGGAAAGGTGGGTCGGGCGCCCATGGCGGTCGCGCTCCACTTGCCCGGAGTCCTGAAACTGGTGCACCGCCTTGCGGTCCTTGTCCCAGAGCCGGTAGTGGATGCGGAAGCTCCGCCCGGTCTCCATGGCCTCCGCGAAGGTCGCCAGCGCCCGCTCGCGGTCGTCTTCGAAGAGCTGGCGGCAGCGCAGATCCGCGTAACTGCCGATCTCTGCAGGTGAGAATCCCAGAAACCCCTCGCCCTCCGGCGTCACGATGTCCGCCGCGAACTGGGGCGGCGCCGCCCGATAGAGTGCCCAGGGGGCGCCGTTGAGCAGCCGCTGGTGCGCCAAGTCGCGGCGGGCCCGCAGCATCTCGGCGGTGCAGCGCGGCACGAAGGCTTCGAGCAGGGAGGCGACCTTATGCGGGTCCGTCAGCGGCTTGTCGTCGAGCACCCCGATCTGACCGAGCACGCGGCCCGCGGGGTCCAGCAAGGGGAGCCCGACGTAGCTCTGCATCCCGGACTGCGCGATCCAGGGGTCATCCGGAAAGCGCTCCGCCAGCCGGTCTGCATACAGGCTCGACGCCCCCCGTTGCAGGCGTTCGCAGGGTGTCCCCTGCGTGTCGAAGCACTGACCGCCGTAGAACGACGCCACGCCCCCCCAGCAGGCCACCGGGCAAACCCGGTTGCCCTGCGCATCCAGGGACTCGATCACGAAGGCGATGGCCACACCGAGCGTATTGGCCCAGTGCTCCACCAAGGCCTCATAGCAGTCGAGGCCCGTCTTGGAAAGGACGTTCCAGGTGACCGGATTCGCCAACAAGTGAGTATGCATAAGGTCTGCGACCGTGGCCGAGCGGAGCGAGAGACTGCGGTTCGATCCGTGTTGCCGTGATCCCGCCGGGCCCTCCCTATCAATAGCCCAGGGTCCCCCGCGCCGACAATGGCGCTTTGTCTGATTCCGTGTCTAGGAGTTCATCCTACAAGGGGCGCCAGGCGTCCAGCCCCCGCGGTCGCCCCAGCTGGAATCCACGGCCGAAAGCGGGCCGCCGGAGGCCTCATTCTACTGTGCGCTGCCGTAGTTGCACGCGCCTTCCCGGCCCGACCGGCCAACTCATAGGCCGCCCTGGGTGTGCCCCCCTCGGGCCGGGCGCCGTCCTTGTAGGACAAACGACCACAGCACCTTCAGTCTCTCTCCGATACCGGCAGGTCCCTTGTGGACCTAACCTCTCTTTGGGCCAAAACGCATGGCGCGGTGAAACGTTGCTGGCGCAAAGGTTCGTTCCGGGTTGCCCTAGCGCGATGCAAGGGCTCGTTGAGCCAAATCCATTTCAACAATCGTTGGAGGGAGTCATGAGATCGAAATTGCTGCCGTTCTGTATGGCGGCGCTCTTGTCCGGCGCCGGGGGCCTCGCGGTCGCCGACGACGGTGCGATCAACAACAAGAGCATGTCGAGGACCATCAAGCTGCCGACATTCAGCCAGGACATCGTCGAACAGCCATGTCCCGGAGGCCGAGCACGCCTTCACGGACATGATGAAGTTCTACGTGCCGTCCCAGGCCGCCAGCGGTCTGCTGACGCCCATCGTCTACAACAACATCGACGACGTGTTGGTCGAAGAGCTTGAGGTGGCCAAGCCGCTGGTCAACGCCTTCATCTACGGACCCTTGTTCGAGCTGCGAAGCCACCGCGTTCGGCCACAGCTTCATGGACGCCTACGCGGCGGTGAGCCTGGACGACGGCGTGACCTTCAAGCAGGTCAACCTGTCCGAGTCCGCCGATCTGAGCTCCTTCAACCTCGATACGGACCACAATCCGAGCAAGGATGATCCGCTGCCCAAGGACCATAACATCCTCCTGGGTGGTGAGGACGGTGCCCTGCACGCCAAGGGTTACGACACCCCCTACGACAGTCATTGCACCGAGTGCCACGGCGTGGCGCTGCAGGGGACCGCGCAGACCCCATCCTGCTACAGCTGCCATGACAATATCTGGGTGGAAGACTGGCCGGAGGATCTTGGGCCGATCGTCTACCAGGCCGAGTTCAGAGACGGCGACACCCTCGACATCGAGGGCGAGAACGCCGGCTCCCGGGTGACCGTCACCGTCATCAACGCCATCAGCGGCGAGACGGTCGGCACCGACAGGGCCACAAGACTTCGGCTACTTCGAGCTACGAAGAGGAATTCATCGGCGGTGCCCTGCCGCCCTGCGTCGTTGCTCGCCGAGTACACCGACGTGAACGGCATCGTCCAGATAGGCCCCGCCGTCTCCGTGATGGACGAAGCGACCGGCGTGCCCATCGAGAATTGCGAAGGCTCACCCCTCGATCTCACCGAATACCCCGGCGGCGTCTACAACGTCTTCCACGCCACCGCCGGCAACAAGACGCTGGTGGCCTGGCCCAGCCGCTTCTGCGAGTCAGGGGCAGCCGGCCTACTCGATGACGACCGACACCGGACTGGCAGACCCAGACAGCAGGCGCGTTTGAGACGCCATCGTCGGCTTCATCCAGACTGGTGACGAAGACCTGGGCGTGCCCGGCCTTGCCGGACTTCAATCATGGAAGACGACCTCTACCTGGTCGACGCCTTCGGCGTGGCCGGTAGCCAGGGCTCCATCAACTTCGCCGACGAGGGCTATCCCCAGGCCGGCGTGGTGCCCTTCGGCTGCGTCTGGACGGCCCGCGGCGTCCTGCTGCCGGGCGACGATCCGAGAACGGCAGACGTAGATGGAGTCCTCCCACATGGTCTGGACCAAGGCCGAGCGCCTGACCTCCGGGCGGCGCGATCCCAACCGCATCGAGGTCGGGGCCGTGAAGGGCGCGGGCTTCGTCATCACCTGGCAGGAAGACCCCGACGGGCTGCGTCCCGGCCAGGGCGAAGGCCCCGGCGAGGGCTGGAGCGGCGCCGTCGCCCATCCCCAGACCGACGTCTGGTACTCCTTCATCAACGAAGAGTACTTCGACATCGTCGAGACCGTCGACAACACCACGGTGCCGATCGACATCCTGGACCACGACCTGACCCTGAGCGGCAGGCCCCAGGTCTTCGTGCCCATGGCGGTGCCCATGCGTCTGACCAACAACGCCAAGTGCAACGCCCCGGACGAGCGAGACCGGCCTCATCACCGATGACCTCTACTGCGACTTGACGCTCGCAGCGGACTACGGCCTGAAGGACCAGTGCGCCGACACCATCACCGTCCTCACCGGGTCCGACGGGCGACGACCGAGACGCCGATCTGCGTCGCCGACACCGATGGCGACGGCGCGCGCCGACCTGCCCAACCGGGCCAACACCGCCTCGACCCGGCCGCGCACCTCGCTGCAGGGATACGACGCCAGCGCCACCGACAAGAGCGCCTGGGTGATCGTGGCGGCCGAGGAGTCGAAGGGCCTGGGCAAGTACTTCTTCGAGCCGATGGCCTCGACGGCGGCGGCTTCGACGGCTATGCGGATCCCTGCGAGGAAGAGCTCTGCGACCTGACCTGCACCGAGGAGATCGGCAAGAACGCCTGGTACTTCAGCTTCGACATGGGCACCCCGGACACCTCCGCGGGCATCGGCGAGCCGAACAGCCTGGTCTAGAACCTGGTGTAGCCAGGGCAACCTGCTGAACCAGCCCGAGGTCTACTGGGAGACCGGCGAGTTCTACGGCTTGATGGACACCGCGTGAGATGGGTGCGACGGCGAAAGCCTCTACGGCGACTACGACTTCGAGATCGTCAGCACCGAGATCGCGCGCCGTACCAGCCTGCTGGCGCAGGGGATCGCCAAGGCCGTGGACAGCGCCGGCGGCCTGACGGCCATGCCCTCCTGGAAGCAGGGGACCATGCGCCAGGGCGGACCGGCCGACACCTTCCTGCGCCGTATGGTGCTGCCGGACGTCTACTCGGAATACGCCGAGGCGTGCACCGTTGACGACAACGTCGATATCGATGTCGATGCGGACATCCCGATCATCGAGTCCGCGGTTCTCCAGACAAGGGCGTCGGACGGCCAGCTGGTGGTTCGGATCGACGGCACGGACGCCGACGGCGATCTGGACACCCTGGTGCAGATCCGCAATGCGGTGACTGGCGTTCTGTACGGGCGCGCGAGGGCGGACGCTGATGACGGGACCTTCGTGTTCAGCTTCCTGGACTCTCGTTACCCCGCGCCCTGCGTCGTCCAGGCGGCCGACGCTGACGGCAGCCCCGAGTACGGCCCCTGGACCGTCGTGGTGGACGCCAATGGCGCGCCTCTGCAGGAGTGTGAGGGCCGCATCCCGCTCATCCAATCCGCGGTCCTCCAGCCCAGGGCGTCGGACGGCCAGTTGGTGGTTCGTATCGAAGGCATCAACGCCGACGGTCTGGTCGACGACCCTTCAACACCCGAAGTGGAAGGCACCCTGGTCCAGATCCGCAATGCGGTGACTGGCGTCGACTATCGGGCATCCGAAGGCGGACCTCGCCGACGGGACCTTCAGGTTCAGCTTCTTGGACTCTCGTTTCCCCGCGCCCTGCGCCGTTCAGGCGGCGGATGCTGACGGCAGCCTCCAGTTCGGACCCTGGATCGCCGTGGTGGACACCACTGGCGCGCCCCTCGCGGAATGCGTCGGCGAGATCCCGATCAGCTGCACGGATGACGACGGACTGCCCGGCATCGAGGTCAATCCCTATGCCTTCGAGAACATGGTGTGCGAAGACTGGCTGATCGAGGCTGGGACCAACCCCTACTATCCGGGCGGTGTCTGCCGTGATACCCCGACCAACCTCTCGTCCGTGGTGCCGGATACCTGCGTCGATGACGGCGGACGGGGGTAGCCGACGATCCCGATTGCCCGACGGTGGACTTCGACAACAACGACTCGGAGTTCGGCATCGGCGATACCAACCCGATCCTGCAGGGCGTGGTACAGGGCGAAGGCAACACCACTCGGGTGCTCACCTGGCATCAGTGCCCGTCCGAGGGTACGGTGGTGGCCTCCGACGGCAGTAACCTCGTCGACTGCGACGTTGGGGACGAGGTCGGCAACCTCGCGGATCAGTCCTGGTACAACCCGCTGGATATCTCCAAGGGCCACAGGGGCTTCATCGACGGCGACTTCGTGATGTTCCTGTACGCCTGGTCGCCCAACTGGCGCCTCAACGCCAAGGGCAGCGACCGGTACGATCTGTACATCCGGCGCTCCTTCGACGGCGGTGAGACCTGGACCACTACCCCGACCTCGTTCGACGGCCAGTGACGGCGTGACGCTACACCGGCGACGGCACCGTCACCTGCGAGATCTACCGCGGGAACCGACACCGGTACCGGCGAGCCGAACGAGCCCAAGGTGTGCTACGAGTTCGGCGGCGGGTGCTGCGGAGCATGCCCGCAACGTGACCCAGCACAAGTCCATGCGCATCACCACGCTGGATCCGCGCTACGCGCCGACCGGCTCTCCGAGAGGCGAGACCATGACGGACGACTGCACGGACGGTCTGTTCGTTGACGCATCGGTCATCGAGGGCATCTTCACCTGCGACGACCTATCAGTGGACTACGACTCCGACGTGCGCAATCCGTCGCGCTACTTCATCGTCTTCGAGACGGGCGACAACAACACGGTGGCCGACGGCGAGGCGGAGCCTCTGGACCTCTTCTACAGCCGTGCCGAGAGCTTCGGCGACGACTACGTGGTGTGGACGGAGACGGATACCGGACTCCGCTGATCCGACCGCGTGCTACCCGCAACCCGCATGACTATGGGTCGTGGATGTGCTGGGTGTGGTCGTCGGCTCGGGCTTCTGCAACGAGTTCGACAACCTGAACACCGGCGGCGACACCCACTCCAGCGAGGCGAGCCTGGCCGGCAACCCGGACGGATCCAAGATGTACGGCGTCTGGGCGCAGTGGGTCTTCGAGGACGACGACGACTACGAAAGCGAGATCATCGAGTCCGACGCCATGGCGCGGCGGATCTGGTGGATCGACGACTACGTCTCCGACACCAACGCGTACACGTTGCCCGGGACGCAGACGACTGAGTAGTCGCTAACTGAAACCGCACGAAGAGGCGTGCGACAGCAAGGCGGGCCACCGAGAGGTGGCCCGCCTTTTTTCTTTCCCCTTCCCCCTTGAGGGGGAAGGTCGGGATGGGGGTGGGAGCCGGCGGGCGTGGTGACTGTCGGGGGGCCTCTACCCCCCTCCTAGCCTCCCCCCTGCACGGGGGGAGGGACTGGGTTGAACCTCCGGCGTCAAATCCTCTCCTTCCCCCCGACGAGGGGGAAGGCCGGGATGGGGGTGGGGAGCTGGCCGCCCGGTCGATGGTGTTGCGGGTGGGCCTCGACCCCCCTCCTAGCCTCCCCCCTGCACGGGGGGAGGGACTGGGTTGGACCTCCGGCGTCAAATCCTCTCCTTCCCCCGACGAGGGGGAAGGCCGGGATGGGGGTGGGGAGCTGTCCGTCTGGTCATGGTGTTGCGGGTGGGCCTCGACCCCCCTCCTAACCTCCCCCCTGCACGGGGGGAGGGACTGGGTTGGATCTCCGGCGTTACATCCTCTCCTTCCCCCGTGAGGGGGAAGGTCGGGATGGGGGTGGGGCGCTAGCCGTCTGGTCATGGTGTTGCGGGTGGGCCTCGACCCCCCTCCTAACCTCCCCCCTGCACGGGGGGAGGGACTGGGTTGGATCTCCGGCGTTACATCCTCTCCTTCCCCCTGAGGGGGAAGGTCGGGATGGGGGTGGGGCGCTAGCCGTCTGGTCATGGTGTTGCGGGTGGGCCTCGACCCCCCTCCTAACCTCCCCCCTGCACGGGGGGAGGGACTGGGTTGGACCTCCGGCGTCAAATCCTCTCCTTCCCCCCGACGAGGGGGAAGGCCGGGATGGGGGTGGGGAGCCGGCCGCCTGGTGATGGTGTTGCGGGTGGGCCTCGACCCCCCTCCTAACCTCCCCCCTGCACGGGGGGAGGGACTGGGTTGGATCTCCGGCGGTACATCCTCTCCTTCCCCCTTGAGGGGGAAGGTCGGGATGGGGGTGGGGAGCTGGCCGCCTGGTTGTGGTGTTGCGGGTGAGCCTCTCCTAGCCTCCCCCTGCGCGGGGGGAGGGACTGGAGGCGTCAGGACGGTTTTCCTCCATCCCCTCCCACCTCGCGCCAGATTGCCTCTCCGACCGCGTCGATGTTGTTGAGGATCTCGTTGTTCCAGAACCGCAGAACCCGGTATCCCTGGCCATTCAGCCAAGCCGTTCTTGCATCGTCATGGACTTGCCGCTCTGCATGCTGTCCCCCGTCGATTTCGATCACAAGGCGGGTTTCGAGACAGACGAAATCGACGATGAAGCGCCCCATTGGATGCTGACGCCGAAACTTCAGACCAGCGATTTGTCTCTGTCTCAGGTGCCGCCACAGCAGGCGCTCAGCGTCTGTCATTTCCCGGCGGAGGCTACGGGCGTTCGCCTTTGTCGTTGGCTTGATCCGGAAAAGGCGTTGCATGTTCTGGTTCCAGGAGCCCCTTCCCCCTGCGAGGGGGAAGGTCGGGATGGGGGTGGGGAGTTGGCCGCCTGGTTGTGGTGTTGCGGGTGAGCCTCGACCCCCCCTCAAAGCCTCCCCCCTGCACGGGGGAGGGATTGTCTTCTGGCTCCATGGATTCAGGTCTAGTCGTCCTGGCCGGCCGGGACCTGGGGCTCCGCCGACGAGCGCTTACCTGGCCTGGGCCCAATGCCCTCTGCAGGGCGCGTTGGCAGTTGTTCCACCGACAGAAGCTCCAGCTCGAAGATCAGTGCGCTGTTGGGCGGGATGCGCTTGTCGCGCCCGCCCTTGCCGTAGGCCAGTTCCGGGCGGGATGTAGAGCTCCCATTTGGCGCCTTCCTTCATGAGTTGGAGCGCCTCGCGCCACCCCTTGATGACCTCGCTTGACCTCGAAGGTCGCCGGCTTGTCCCGCGCGTAGGAGCTGTCGAACTCGCTCCCGTCCAAGAGGGTGCCCCGGTAGTTCACGGTGACCTTGCTGGCGGGGTTGGGGGTCTTGCCCTCGCCGGCGCTCAGCTCCCTGTACTGCAGCCCGCTGGGAAGGGTCTTGACCCCGTCCTTTTCCGCATTGGCGGCGAGGAAGGCCTTGGACTGCTCCAGGTTCGCTTCCGCCCGCTTCGCCTTGATCTCGGCTAGGGCCTCCCTGCGCTCCGAGGTCCTGACTTGCGGCTGGGCGCCGGAGTGGCCGTCTTCGGCCCCTTTGATCAGGGCCTCGGGGATCAGGTCGAGCCTGTCTCGGGCGAGGTCCTGGCCTAACTCGTAACCCAGGCTGTAGTTGACCTTGTCGGCGTCGGACGTGACCGCGGCGCCGTCTGCAGCGCGCTTGGCCCCGGCCTGTGCCTCGCCGGCGGGTTGGCTTGCTTCGGTCCCTGGTCCGGCGGCGGCGGACGTGTCGGCCTGCCCGTCCGCCGGGGCCCCGACAGCGGAGACTCCGTACCAGAGTCCAAATAGAGTGGCGGCAATCAAGCTGTGCTTCATAGTCATCCCGATGTGTCTGTTGCGTCGTTCGATGGTGTCCGCGGGGCGCGGGCTGGCGGCCGCTGCAGCCCCCGGGTCGGACGATGGGGTGAGGGGCGGTGGAGCCGCCGAGGCTCCGGCGTTGGCAGGGATTCTGTGCTCATCCCCAAACCCGTGCCCTGGGGGGTTCGTCCCTCGGGGCCGGGCGTATGGATGGCGCAAACCGGCGGCCAGGGGCGGCGGGGGATTCTACCGGCGCGGTTGGCAATGATCCAGCATGGTCTCGATGGGTTTCGGGCCGGCCGGTCTTGGTGCGCACATCCGACGCCTAGAGGCGCCGTTGGAGATTGGTACGGCTTCAGCGATAGTCCGAGCAAGCGCTGCCGGTGGAACGGGTTGTATGAGAGAGTCCGTGCCGGTGCGGCATTGATACATCGATTTGGGACTTGCGCGTATCATGGAATCCGTGGCGGATCCAACTGCGGTGGCTGGATTCAAAGTCCGTATGGGCATGATTGCATCGAGGGAACCAATGAATAGAGAGCTTGCAACAATCCTGATGGCGTCCTTGATGATTGCGGTCTCAGCTGTCGGACCCGCGCGGTCGGCGGCCGATCCCAAGGGTGAGCAGGACGCGCCTGTCCAGTCCATGAGGCAGGCTGCCGAGGCGCAAGCTGCAATCCCCTCGGCCGTGCCGCCGGCGGGCGCGGGGATAGAAGGGCAAAGGGTCGCAGAAGATGAACCGGAGCCGGACGCCGAACCGGACGCGGAGGCTTCCGCCGGGAGCCAAGGCGCGGGACCCGAGGGGACGAATGCCGCGGCAGCGGACAAGGGGCCGACGGCTGCAAAGGTACCGCAACCCGTTACGGGGGCCTTCGGCATACCGCTGGGCGAGCGCTTCGAGCCGCACATGGTCACAAAGGTCATCAGCCAGGAAGAGCAGACCTATCGTGGGCCGGACAAGGCGGAAACGATGGGGATGCTCTACCGCGTGGAGCCCAAGGTGCCGAGCACCCTGTTCAACAGCTATGCGGTTGCTGCGACGGCGGACGGGGTCATCTACCTGATCCGGGGGGATCAGAAACCCCCAGAGCAAAAGGACGCCTGCCAGGCGCCGAAGACCCTGGCAGCCTTCCTGGAAGGCAAGTACGGTAAATCCCGCGAAAGGGGCCCTGGGGGGGAATGGTTCAGCATCCGAGATATGTCGCGCCCCATGTTCAGGGGCGTCCGAATGCACGCAACGCGCTGCCTACGGGGTATCTACTCCATCGTCTATGCCGACGACGCGGCGAGGTTGCAGGCTCCGGCGCTCGAGCCGGAGTCCCGGCCGGAGCCAAGTGAAACCTCCGGGCTGTGACGGTCGGACCGGAGGGCGGGCGTCCCCCGCGGGCTTCGCCCCGGTTCCTGGCCTGACTGTCGTCAGGCCGCGGCGGCCCTCGGCCTGGGGGCCCTTCCAGTGACTTCGACGAGGAATGATGAGGACCATGAGCGCTCGAATCAGACTAACGAGACCTTCAATGCGTCTATTGGTACCCATGGCGATGCTCTTCGTGATCGCCGCGGCGCCGGCCGGTGCCGCTGGCCCGGGATACGGCCCCGGAGGTCCGGGCTATGGCGCGGGCGGTCCGGGATACGGCCCCGGATATCCAGGGTATGGCTTCGGTGGTCCGGGATACGGTCCGGGATACGGCCCCGGATATCCAGGGTATGGCTTCGGTGGTCCGGGATACGGTCCGGGCAAGCCAGGCGGTGGTCGCGGTGGTCCCGGGTACGGACCCGGCGGCCCTGGTTACGGAAGGGGTGTCCCCGGCGCCGGCTGGGGGCGGCCAGATGATGTTGCGGGCGCCGGGCCGGGTCGCGGTGAGCGCGGTCAACGCAAGGGGTATGGCCGCGGATCCACGGGTCACGGAGCCGGTCCTCGCCAGGGGCCGCTGAACCCGTCCATCACCCGCTGACCCGGTTGGGACCTTCCGGGGCGCGCAGCCACGGGAGGTGGACGCCGGGTCCGCCGGCGTCCTGACCGTCGAGCAGGTCTCGCACCACCCCGCTCGTTGGGGGCAGCTCTCATCTACTCCTAGGGAGATGCTGATTAAAGCCATCCCTGGCTTGAATCAGCGCGCGCTTCCCGAGGCGCGACTCGTGGAGCGCTCCATTTTCAACGGCTTAGCGCCTTTGGACATGGCGGGCCCTCCGTGGCCCGCACGGGAAACGCTTTAATCAGCTTTCCCCTAAGAAACCTGGTCTCGATAGAAACCTGGTCTCGATCGATCAGGTCTATGACAGTTTTCAATGCGATTTTCCGGCTTCTGTGAGGAAATCCAGAAAGCAATCGGAGGTCCGATGCGGCAGGCAAGACCATCGACCCGGCCTTCGCAGAGGGGTACCCCTGGTTGCAACCCTGGTCACAGAGAGGAGCGATTGCAATGAAGAAGTCATACCTGATCGCGACTGCCGTGGTCGCCACCCTGGTCGCAGGGCCTGTCGCAGCGCACCACAACTCACCCTGGGGCGAAGACGGCATCATAATCGGCGATATGCAGGGCATGCATGACGCCGCTATTGCTCGGATGTCTGAGCTCTACAGTGGCAATACCGACAATGTTCCCGAAATGGATCCGTCCGATAGCCGGATGCCCACCGACATCGTGCCACAGCCCAACGGCGTGGGGATTCCGGCCGAGTCGCCAGGACCCGTGAGCGGCGCCGGTATCGACTGATTCTGTCCCGGGACGGGCTGACCACAGGGAGTCCCCAAGGCGCCGGTGACGTAGGGATCGCATCGGTTGGAGCGATAGGCTTCTCTCGCCACCGGTGGCCTGAGACAAGGGGCGCGGCGCCTAAGGCGGCGCTGCGTCGAACTCCCGCTGGTAGAGGTCCAGGCTGTCCTACACTTGAGTTGGGGGGCGGGGTGCCCGTCACCGAGGGGTGGCTGGACCCCGGCGGTGTGCAGTATCCACCCCCGGCCGCAGCGGCTGGGCAGGAGACCCCAGATGGGCCTGCGGCCATCGTCAGCACGCTGGTTCGAGATCGTGGTTCCCCGCGAGGACACCCACGATGCGGTCGAGGCCCTAGCGCGCAACGGTCGGGTCCAGTTCGAGTGGCTCGGCGCGCACGCGGCCACCAGCGAGCCGCAGCACCTGCATGAGCCCATCGCTCGTTACCGAGCCTTAGAGCGTGATTATGGGCGGTTTTGGCCGGCGCGGGTCTTTGAACGCCGCTGCTGCACCCTGCCGGTGGAGATGTCGGCCAAGGTCGCCTTGCACCAGTTGACCCACTGGCGCGACGCCGCCATGGGCCCACTGCAGGACCTGGAAGCCGCGGAGCGGGAACGTGAGGCGATCCGCGATTGGGCCCCGGTCCTCCAAGCCCTGTCCGGGATGCGCCTGGACCTCGGCGCACTGGCCGCCGCGGGGCCGGTGCTGGTGGGTTACTGCATGGTGCTGCCGGCCCAGGCCGCAACACCGGACCAAGGCGCCCCCCTGGCCCTGGGGGTGACCCGGGACGCCGAACGCACCCTGCTGGGGGTCCTGCCGCTGCCCGACCGGGAGCACCTCTGTCGCGAGGCGCAGGTGGCGGGCGGGCGCTGCCTGTCCATTCCTGAGTGGATGAGGGGCGACGCGCTCGCTTGTCATGCGGCCCTGCCCGGGCGCCTGGCACAGATCGAGGCGCGCATCGCCGGCCTGGAGGCCCAGTTGCGGGGGCTTGCGCTGGAGCACGGCGTCGACCGCGCGACTGGCGTCCTGGAGCGTCTGGACTGGTTCCAGACCACGGCACAGAGCATCGACTGCGACGGCCACTATTGCTGGGTCACGGGTTGGACCAGCGAGCCGACCCCACAGGCCATGAACGACGCGCTGCGCGACACTGGGGTGCGCGCCTCGGTCACCTTTGTCGAGCCGCCGGTGGACGCGGCCTCGCCCTCGGTGACAGACAACCCCGCATGGCTTCGCCCCTTCGAGGTCTTCACCCACGCCATGGGCGTCCCAGGCGCCGCCGAGGCAGACCCAACCCCCTGGGTCGCCGTGCTCGTGTCTATCATGTTCGGTTATATGTGCGGCGACGTCGGCCACGGGGCCTTGATCGTGGCCGCCGGGCTCTGGTTTCGGCGTCGCAATCCGCTGTGGCCATTGCTGGTGGCCTGCGGGCTCTCGGCGACGGGTTTCGGATTCGCCTACGGGCATGCGTTCGGCTTTGACCACCTGTTCCAGCCCCTGTGGCTGAGCCCTTTGAAGGAGCCCATGACCCTGCTTGCGACCCCCGTCATCGGCGGCGCGCTGGTCATGACCCTCGGTGTGGTCCTCCATGCCGTGCAGAGTTGCTGGCGCGGTGAGGGCAGGGCCCAGTGGGTGGCGGACGCCGCCCAACTGCTGGTCTACTGGGGGTTGCCACTGGCACTATGGTGGGCAGACCTGGGCTGGATGGCGGTGCTCGGTGTGGCCCTCTGCGCGGCCAATGCGCTCGGTCGGGGGCGCTCCCTGATGTCTTTGGCCGAAGGGTTCGGGACCCTGGTCGAGAGTACCTTCACCTTGTTCCTCAACACCCTGTCCTTCGCCCGGGTCGGGGCCTTCGCCCTCGCTCACGCCGCCCTGGAGAGTGCCGTCATGGGCGTCGCCGATGCAGTGCAGGACCCATGGGCCACCGCGGTGGTGGTAATCCTGGGCAATCTCGCCGTGGTCGTGGTGGAGGGGGTGGTCGTCATGATTCAGACCACGCGCCTGATCCTGTTTGAGTTCTTCGTGCGCTTCTTCGAGGGGCGCGGGCGGGCTTTCCGCCCGGCCACGTGCCCGCTGCCTGGGGCCGGGACGTCACAGGACGGTTGTACCGCCGGAAAGAAGGTTTAGGCGATTTCTGTCAAATCATGCACCGGCTAGCTTGTCTTCGCGCCCGCCTTCTTTGTCGCGTCGGCAGTCACATAGCCCAGCTATGCTCGTGCCGGTACTGCTCGAAGGCGGACGTAAACCCGACGCCATCTGTTACATGATTCTCCGGCAATCGCCTTAAACCGCGGTCCGTCCGCGGCCGTTCTAAGGGGTAGGTCCGATCGAGGTGCCGGCGGGTGCCCTGAATCAGGGTCCGGTGGCGCCTATCACCAAGGGGACGGTCACGGGCAGGTGCGCAACCCAGCGTTGCGCGGCGCTGTGGGTCAGGTCGAGCACGCCCTGGGGATAGATCCCCAGGGCCAGGACCAGCAGGCAGGCGGACCCAGCGACGGCGAGCTCGCGCGGGCGCAGGTCAGCGGCGCCGGCTACCAGCGGGCTTGCCGGACCCTGGAAGGCACGGCGGTAGAGCCCCAGAAAGTATCCGGCGGCGACGACGGCCCCGAACAGGGCGGCAAGGCCGGCCCCGGTGTGGGTGCCCAGGGCGCTCAGGATCAACAGCAGCTCGGCCGGGAAGCCGCTGGTCCCAGGTAGACCAAGCGACGCCAGTCCGAGCAGCAGGAAGGTTCCGGCGAGCAAGGGCATGTGGGTGGCCACCCCGCCCAGGCTACCGGCCTCGGTGGTCCCTGTGCGCTGATGCAGGAAGCCCGCAACGAGGAAGAGCCCACCGGCGATGAGGGTGAAGTTCAGCAACTGGAAGACGGCACCCTGAATCCCTTGCAGGCTCAAGGACCCGATACCTAACACCACCAGCCCGACGTGGCTGATGCTGGAAAACGCCAGCATGCGGCGCAGATTGGTCTGGGCCAGTGCCCCCAATGCCCCGTAGAGGATGCCCAGTACCCCCAACCCCGGCAGCAGCCAGTGCAGGTCCGCCGCCGCGTCGGGGGCGAGAGGGACGACGAAGCGGATCAGACCGTAGGCCCCGAGCTTGAGCCCGGTCATCAGGGCGGCGATGGCGATGGGCCCGTCCGCTGCCACCACCGGCAGCCAGGTGTGCATCGGCACGATGGGGGTCTTCACCGCGAAGCCCGCCAGCAGAAGCAGGAACACGGTCAGCTCCAGGCCGTCCGGGAGCGGGGTCTGGTGCAGGGTCTGGTAATCGAAGGAGAGCCCGGCCGGGATGGTCGCGCCTGTCACGTCGGCGTGGTTGAAGGCGAGCAGGACGAAGGCGAAGAGCAGCGGTACCCCACCCACCAGCATGAACAGGGTGTACTTGACGGCCGCGAAGCGTCGGTTGGGTCCGATGCCCCATAGGCTGATCAGGAAGAAGATCGGGATCAGGGTCAGCTCCCAGAACAGGAAGAACAGCACCGTGTCGAGGGCGCAGAAGACCCCCAGGGTGGCGCTCTCCAGGAGCAGCAGCAGGCTGTAATACAGCCGCTGCATGGTCCGAACCCGGGTCCAGGACGCGGCGATGACGCCGATGATGAGCAGCACCGTGAGGGGCAGGAAGCCAACCGAGATCCCATCCACCCCCACTGTGTAATGGATGTTCAGGCTGGGTATCCAGGTGTAGCGCTCCACCAGTTGGAATCCGCCATCCGCGGGGTCGAAGCGCAGTAGTGCAGTCATGGCCAAGGTCAGGTCCGCCAAGGCCGTGCCCAGGGCAATCCAGCGCGCCCGCGCCGGGTCAGGGATCAACCAGATGAGGAGGGCCCCGGTGGGCAGGGTCAGCAGCAGCAGACTCAGCAGGGGGAGGGCGCTTGCCGTGTCGGTCATGGGCGTCTCTCCTCAATGTCCTAGGCCGAAACGGTTGCCGAGTGCGGCCATGGGGGCGTCGGTGAGTGCCAGCCAGGGCTCGGAGTAGAATCCGGCGCCGAGCAGGACCAGAATCACCACTCCGGCGATGAGACGCTCCGGCCAGGTCCCCGCCGGGATATTCGTTGGCCCCTCCGCGGTGCGCGGGGCGAGGAAGGCGCGCTGGAAGGCCCACAACAGGAAGGCGGCTGCGGCGACGTTGCCCAGGGCGGCGGCGATGGTCACCAGAGCCCCGAACCTGGCGATGGCCGCCTCCAGGAGCAGATGTACGGCGTCGAAGCCAGGGGTCCCCGGCATGCCGACGATGGACAGGCCGGCCACGAAGAAGGCCAGCCCGATGAGGGGCAGCCGGTCGAACAGGCCGCCCAGCTTGTCGAGCTGGGTGGTGCGCATGCGGGTGTAGATACAGCCGGTCATGAACAGAAGCCCCGCGATGGCCATACCGAAGTTGACCGACAGCATCACCGCCCCCTGGAAGGCGGCGGTACCCAGGCTGAAGAGCCCGATGATGAGCACGCTGGTGTGGCTGACCACGGCGTAGGCCAGCAGTCGGCGCAGGTTGCTCTGCATCAGGGCCAGCAGGGCGGCGTAGAAGATCCCGGCGACGGCGAAGGCGACCACATAGGCGCTCCAGCGATCCACCGCCTCGGGCACCAGCGGAAAGACGAAGCGCAGGAGGCCATAGATCCCCACCTTGAGTCCGAGCAGGAAGACCGGCGCCACAGCTACGCTGCCGTGCTCCGCCACCAGGGGCAGCCAGCCGTGCAGAGGAAAGAGCGGGGTACGGATCGCCAGGCCGTAAAAGAGCAGGAAGAAGACCAAGGATCCGAGGCCCGGCTCCATGTGGTCGCCGAGCAGGGCGGTGAGGTCGAAGCTCCAGGTCCCGGCGTTGGCTACGGCGTGGTTCCAGCCCAGGAGCAGGGTCCCGGCCAGGAGCAGGCCAAGCCCGATGCCCATGAACTGGTAGTAGCGGCCAAGGGCCTGCTCCTCCGCCGGCGAGGTTGCCCAGCGGCCCATCAGATACCCGATCATCCAGAGCTCGGCGCCGCCGATGGCCGTGAACCAGAGCAGGTCCAGGGTGGTGAAGAGGGACATGAGGGCCGCCTCGCAGGCGAGGACCACGGCGAGGAACTGCGCCGCCGGCTGCAGCCGCCGCACCATGGCATAGACCACGATCAGCAGGCTGAGCAGAGCGGTGAGCAGGATGAACAGCACGGCCATGCCGTCGACCCCGGCGTGGTAGTTGAGCATCGGGCCGAGGGTCCAGCGCTCGGTGAACTGGAGGGCCGGGCTCGCGGGATCCAGGGTCCGGTAGAGGTAGATCCCCAGTCCAAGCTCTGCCAGGCCGGCCGCCGCCGCAAGGGCAATGGCCGGCAACTCCCGTCGGACGGCCAGCAGGGCCAGGGCGGCACCCAGCGGCAGGAGTTGCAGGATGGCCAGCACGGGGAAGCCGCTTGCAGCCGTGGTCAGGGTTGCGACGCTTGCCATGCCTCTACCCTAGAGGATGACCACAAGGGTGGCCATGATGAGCAGCATCAGGTAGCGAGGCCGGGCGAGCAGCGCCTCCACCTGTTGCAGGTAGCCGCCGAGGAGATGAATCACCCGCAGCAGGCCCTCCCCCCGCCGCGCAGCACCAGGCGCTCCTCGAACCAGTGCAGGACCGAGGCCAGCCACTCCATGAAGCCGCCGAGCAGACCCCCGACTCGGGCAAAACCCCCGGCCCCGGTCTGGTCGGTCTGGATGGAGGCCAGGGCTTTGGCTTGGGAGGGCAGGCCTACCAGGCGGTTGACCACCCGGTCGTCGAAGGTCTGGAGGTCCCTGGCCATGGCCTGGGTCGGGCGGGTCAGCAAGGCATCCGAGGCCGGGTCGAGCCAGAAGCCCTGCATCGCCGCGTTGTAGAGGCGGCGTTGCCCGGCCAGCCAGGCTGGTACCGGGCGCGCCCGGCCCTGGGTCCAGTGCAGCAGGGCCGGAGCGTGCAGGAACTGATAGGCCCGCCAGATGGCGTGCAGGATCAGGTGGACCGTGGCCAGCTCGACCCAGCCCAGAGAGCACCAGAGGAACATGAGCCCGATCTGGGTGGTGGTGGAGGCCATCAGGGCCCCCTTGACGTCCGCCCGGGTCAGGCCCGTGAGCCAACCGTAGACCGCGGTCGCAAGGCCGAGGATGCCGACCAGGGGCATCAGGGCCGGCGCCTGTTCGAACAGGGGCGAGACGCGGATCAGCAGGTAGACCCCGGCATGGACCATGAGGGAGCCGTAGAAGACCGCGCTGGATGGGGTCGGGCCCTCCAGCGCCCGGGCGATCCAGGCGGAAAAGGGGAGCAGGCCGGACTTGGCCAGGCCCGCGAGCAGGAAGCCGAGCAGGATGAGCCCGGCGGGCAGGCCGCCAAGGCCTGTCGCCCCGACGGCCAGGGCCGGCCACTCGGTGCTGCCCAGCCAGGTCAGGCACAGGAAGATGGCCAGCAGGAAACCCGAGTCGCCGATGCGATTGGTGACGAAGGCGCGGGTGGCATTCTCGGTCGCCTGGGGCCGGTCGCTGGCGAAGCCGATGAGCAGGTAGGAGCTGACCCCGGCCAGTTCCCAGCCGACGAAGGCGAACACGGCGTTGCCGGCGGTGACGATGAGCAGCATGGCGCCGGTGAACAGGGACAGGACCATGAAGAACCGCCGGAAGCCCGGTTCGCGGTGCATGTAATGGACCGAGAAGCGCAGGACCAGCAGGCAGATGGCCGCGATCAGGGTCGCCATGGCCAGCCCCAGGGCGTCCAGGGTCAGGCTGATGTCGATGACGACCTCCCCGCTGGCCAGCCAGGTCCCGAGGCGCACCTGGCCGGGCGCACCGGCGATCAGTGCTGTCAGGTCCGCCGCTAGGACCGTGATCAGGGCCAGGCCTGCCGCGCCCAGGGCGATGGCGGCCGTTGGGCGCTCGGCCGCCTCGCCGCGCCCCGGGTTCAGGGCCAGGCCGGCGCCGATCAAGAGCGCCGCAGCCAGGGGCGGCAAGGGAATCAGTGACCACAGCATGGAGAGTTCAGGCATGGTTCGGCGCCTCGTCTGCGGCACCCGCGGCGATGAGGGCCGGTGGACGCGGCCCGCTGTGGCCCAGGTAGGTCTCCGCAGAGCGCCCGACCCGGGCCGGCGGCTGCGCCGGCGGCTGCCAGGGGACCCAGCCCCTGCCCGATACGAACACGGAGATGGCCCCGGTCTCCGGGTCCAGGGCGGCGAGCTGGACCCAGACCCCGCCGACCAGCTCCGCCACCGCGGGCTGACGCTGGTAGATGGCCGTGAGGACCTCCGTGGTCTGCTCCACCACGACCAGCAGGCGCATGGCCTCGTGGATCTCCACCATCTGCCTGGGCAGGCCGGTGCGCAGGTCCGAGGAGGTCCCCTCCATGACCCCGAGCATGCCGGTGACGTTGTGGGTCACCTTGGAGCCGCAACCGTAGCCCTCGTCGTTGGATGCCGAAAAATAGTATTCGAGGCTGATCCCCGCCCCCACGGCACCGTTGATCACCAGGTGCCGTTCCAGGACAGCGCCGTCCGGGTCCTGGGTCGGGTCGTAGGAGATGAGGAAGGCGCGCCGGTCGAAGAAGGCCCCGCGGCTGAAGGATCGGCGGCCGATGAAGGCGCAGGCGTTGGTGGCGTGACCCAGCTCCGGACGGACTTGGGAGATGTCCAGGGCGCGGGCCGCCACATGCCGGAAGGCGGCGGCCGGGTCCAGCCTGGCGGGCGCGGACGCGAAGCGCCGGCAGCGCTCCTGTGCGTGGAGCAGGCAGGCCTGCCCCAGGGCGGCGCGGACGCGCCCAAGGGTGTCGGCCAGGGCGGCCGGCACGTCCTGGGTGTCGTACCAGTCCACCGCGTCGTTGCAGGTATCGTGCTCGCCGCCGACGAACCAGGTGCCGTCCGGGATCCGGATACCGCGTTCGGCGAGCAGGGCGCGGACCTCCGGGCGGTTGGCCATGGCGCACACCAGGCGGGCGTTGGGGCCGCTGAAGCGCCCGGAGCAGGCCCCGCAGTTATAGGCGGAGGCGTGGGGGTTGTTCTGGTTGCGCGAGCCGTGTCCGAGGATGACCACCAGGGGCGCAAAGCCCCTCGTCAGCCCGGTACTCACCAGCAGGGCATGGACCCGCTCCGCCTGCTCGGCGTCGGTGTAGCCCAATCGTGGGGCCTCGATAGTGGCCGGTGGGCTGTCGTTGGGGGCGGTGAAGGCGATGCGGGTGTCCAGCCCCGGTTCGACGAAGCCCCGCAGGGCTCGGGTCAGGCGCGCAAAGCCCGCCGGGGCGGCCAGCTTGCCGGCCAGGGCCAGCCCGGCGAAGGGCCCGGCCAGGGCGGAGACCGCCGCGGGGGCCAGCAGGCCGCGGCGCCCGAGCTGGAGCAGGCGTTGGGTCCAGGTCCGCAGGGTCCGGTGACGGCGGCTGTGGACCTGTCCGATCACCTCGCACTCGGGGCGCGGGACCTCGCGGACCTCCTGGGTGGGTATCACCGGGGCCGGGATCACCGGGGCCAGGGCGGTCGCGTCTGTGTCGTCCAGGCCGCGCCAGTTGTGGGGGACGCTGAAGTGGGCGGCGGCCCCCAGGGTCTCGATCTCCGGGGCCAGTTCCTCCAGGTGGCGGCGCGTGCCTTCCTCGCGGTCGTCCATGCAGAACATCACCTGGGCGCTGGGCGGCGCGGCGTCGTCCCGCCCCGACCAGGGTCCGCGCCCGTGGTTGTGGGCCAGGGCGGCGAGGATCTGCTCCCGGTAATGGCGTTCGAATGCCTGCAGCCAGAGATAGCCAGCACGGTCCGGGTCGAGCCTGTCCAGGCAGGCAAAGATGGCCGCTACGCCTTCTGCCCCCAGGCGCCTCAGATCCGTCCCGGACAGACCCAGGTGCTGGGCCAGGCGGAACAGGGGCCAGGCATGTCCCTCGGCAGAAGGGGCCCGGGCCGACGGGTCTTGCTGGCCTTGGCTGGCGGCCCGGGCGCGGCGCCAGCTCCAGATGCGGGCCGCCAGTTCCGCCCAGCCGCGGTCTCCAGGGTCCAGGTCCGAGCGGGTCACGGCCCCCTCGGCCCAGGTGGTCAGGTACTCCGGCAGGGGTTCACCGTAGAGCGCCTGGCGGACCAGGAATTCCTCCGGATTGCGGCGGAAGTACCAGCGCAGCATGTCCAGGCTGGCCTCGATCTGCCAGTGGGTGCGGCTCAGGGACTGGGCGTAGATGCGTTCCAGGACCAGGCGAAGGGCGAGGTAGTCGAGCATCGCTACCGGGGCCGCATCGGCACCGTAATCGGGGTGCTGCTCCCGCCACAGGGCCATACCGGACCAGCCGGGCAGTTCGAGGGCCAGACGCTCCAGGTAGCCCAACCAGCGCTCCCGGGGCAGGCCCATGTGCTGGAGCTCGGCGATGATGGCCTCCAGCGGCTCCGGAGGCAGCGACTCCACCTCGGTACCCCAGGCGCGCAGGTCCCGGAAGACCGGGGTCATGTCGGTACGGGCAGCAACCCTCCAGGCGGCATAGAGACCCTGAGCCCGACGCGGATTGGTCCAGGGGGCGAAGCCCTCGTCCAGGTAGGCGCCCAGGTAACGGGCCAGCTTGGGTTTGAGCTGCTCCAGCAGGTCCTCTCCAGTGAGGAGCTGGAGCAGGCCGCGGAGCGTCAGGTCCGTGCCTACCCGGTCGAGCAGGACCTGGAGCCTGGCCGCCGCCTCCCGGTGGAGCTGTCGATCCAGCGGCTCCTGGCGCGGTGCGGCCCCCGCGTCCCGCGACCGGGCGCCTTCGGCCCGGTCGGCGGCGGCGTCCAGCAGGTCCTCCGGGTGCAGCCGTGCGTGCTCGATATTCAGGACCTCGAGACAGGCGGACCAGAGGTCGGCGATGGCGGCGGCCTCGCCCTGGACCCCGGCCCGGGCCGCAGCCTCTTGGATGCGCACGCGGGCATCGGCGGCGACATCCGTCGGAAATCGGCGCAGGGCCCCGTCCTCGTCGATGAGCCAGTCCAGGCGGGCTGTGGCGACCGGCTCGCAGGGGTGGCGCAGGGCGGCCAGATAGAAGTCGCGACGGCACAGGCTGCGCCCCTGGTTGGTGTCCGGCTGCCCCCAGGGCAGAGGCTGGTCGGCGCCCAGGTCCGGCTCTGCATCGAGGACGGCGGCGAGGTCCGCCAGGTCGATGCGGCCCTCGGCGTGATAAGCGCGGAAACGCTCCAGCGGCAGGTAGCCGCGGGTGCCGGTGGTGCGACGCGCCTCCGCGAGCGCCTGCGGGAAGGGCAGGTGCTGGAAGCCGTGCAGGGTGTTGTGGTGGACGAAGTCGCGGATCCTGGCCTGTCCCGGCAGGATGTGCGCCAGGTGTGCCGCCATGTTGCGGATCTGGGTGCGAATGTCGCCCGCGGGTGCCGTGTGCTCGCTCATCCGCGTCTCTTCTAGAAGGCAGGGCCGAAGGCGGCGCCGATGGATGCCAGGGTGGCCTGGGATAGGCGCAGGGCCGGGGCGGGGAAGACGCCCAGGAGCACGATGCCGGCGGTCAGGACCGAGGCGGCGAACATCTCGCTGTTGCGCAGGTCCGCAACCTGGCGCATCTGAGGGCGTACCGGGCCGGTGAACAGACGCCCGACGGTGCGGATGGCATAGGCGGCGCTGATCAGCACGCCGACGCTCAGGAGGACCATGAGCCATCCCCAGCGCTCGAAGCCGCCGATCAGGGCGTGCAGCTCGGCAATGAAGCCCGCTGTCCCGGGCATCCCCACCGCCGCCACGAAGGCCAGGATGGTGAAGAAGGCGAAGCGCGGGGTGACCCGGATCAGCGAACTGTAGTGCCCGATCTCCCGTGTGTGGGTACGCTCGTAGAGGAGTCCGACGAGCAGGAACAGGACCCCGGCCACCAGGCCGTGGGCCACCATCTGCGCCACCGCCCCCGTGAATCCGGTGACGTTCAGGGCCGCGATGCCCACCAGGACGACCCCCATGTGGCTGATGGACGAGTAGGCGATCATGGCCTTGAGGTCGGTCTGGCGCCAGGCGAGCAGGCCGCCGTAGATCAGGCTCAGCAGGGCGATGCCGAGCAGGACACCCTGTAGTGCCTGGGCTGCGTCTGGAAGCAGGACCACCGCCCGCAGCAGGCCGTAGGAGCCCATTTTGAGCAGGATGCCCGATAGCAGGATGCTCACCGGGCTCGGCGCCTCGACGTGGGCCAGGGGCAGCCAGCCATGGATGGGGAAGATGGGCATCTTGACCCCGAAACCGATCAAGAAGCCCAGGAAGATGAGGACCTGGGTCTCCTCCGGGAGGGTCGGGGCCCCGCGCCCCATGTCCGCCATGGCGAAGCTGTGGCCAGGGACGGCGTCGAACAGGAGCAGGAGCGAGATCAGCATGAAGACCGAGCCGCCCATGGTGTAGAGGACGAAGTTCAGCGACGCGCCTGCGCGCCCCTTGCCCCCCCAGCGGTCGATGAGGAAAAAGAGCGGGATCAGGGTCAGTTCCCAGAACACATAGAACAGGGCCCAGTCCTGGGCGGTGAAGACCCCGAGCATGGCCGCCTCCAAGACCAGCATCAGCAGGTAATAGCCCTTGGGTCTGTCCTGGATGGCCTTGGATGCCATGATGGCCACCAGGGCGAGCAGGGTGGCGAGCATGATCAATGGCAGGGACACCCCGTCCAGGCCAAGGGCGTAGGTGGTCCCGAGCCGTTCGTTCCATTGGAAGGACTCGGCATACTGCATCCCCGCCAGAGAGGTATCGAAGCCCAGGGCCATGGCCCACGCCAGGATCAGGGTCGCGATCGCGGCGGCGATGGCGACGCGGCGCACCCAAAGGGTATCGTCGCCGGGCAGCGCGGCAATCAGCGCGGCGCCGGCCAGGGGCAGGGCGAGCAGGAGCGAGAGGTAACCCATGATGGTCCTGGGTGCGTCAGGTCGGTACTGCCCCGGGGCCTTGCCCCGGGCAGCGTCCGGTCAGGCCGGTTGGGCGGAGACTGGGGGAGACATCCGCAACGGGCGGTAGCCGGTCTCGCCCAGGCGGTCGTAGATGGCGTCCAGGGCCATTTCCTCGGTGGCGAAGATGTTCTCGTGGCCCAGGTGCTCGATGAGGTGGGTGCGGTGCAGGACCTGGACGACCTGGCGCTTCATGCCGCTCAGGACCATGGTGATGCCGATGGCGCCCAGGCGTTCGATCAGGTGCTCCAGGACCTCCTGTCCGGATGCATCGAGCTGGTTGATGCCGTCCGCTACCACCAGGATGTACTTGGCATTAGGATGATCGGCCACCGCCGCCAGGATCGTGTCTTCGAAGTACGAAACATTGGCGAAGTAGAGTTGGCCGTCGAAGCGCACCACGATGATGCGCTCGTCGGTGGGCAGGGTCGGGTGGACGTGCAGGTCCCGCAGGGTCCCGTCCCCGAAACGCCCCAAGAGGGCCACGCGCGGCTTCATGGTGCGGTAGAGGAAGAGCCCGACGGCCAGCCCCGCGCCGACCATGATGCCGGTGTCCAAGTGGGGGGCGAAGGCCAGGGTGGCGACGAAGGTGACGACGGCGGCGATGCCGTCGTGTTTCTGTGCCTCCCAGGCGTGCCGGATGGCCCCGAAATTGATGAGCCCGATGACGGCCATCATGATCACCGCCGCCAGCACCGACTGGGGCAGGTGGTACAGCAGCGGGGTGAGGAAGAGCAGGGTGATCAGCACCACCGCGCCGGTGAAGACCGAGGACATCCCGGTCTTGGCCCCGGCGTTGAGGTTGACCGCCGAGCGTGAGAAGGAGCCGCTGGCCGGATAGGCCTGGGTCAGGCTGCCCAGGATATTGCCGATACCCTGCCCGATCAGTTCCTGGTTGGGGTCGATACGGTCCTTGGTCTTGGCGGCCATGGCCTTGGCGATCGAGATGGCCTCCATGAATCCCACCAGCGAGATGATGATGGCGGCGGGCAGGAGGTCCATGGCCAGCGTCAGGTCCAGATGCGGCAGGGCCAGGCTGGGCAGGCCGGAGGGTATGCTCCCGACCACCTTTCCGCCGTGCTCGGCAAAGCCTAGGGCCCAACTCGCGAGTGTCGTGGCCGCCACGGCGATCAGGACCCCGGGGAGCCTGGGGGCATACTTCTTCAGGCTCCACATGATGGCGAAGGCCACCACGCCCATGACCAGGGTCAAGAGGTGTGTGTCGCCAATCTGCTGCACCACCGACCAGATGTCGTTGATGAAGTGCTCGCTGCGCGGCATTGAGACGCCGAAGATCTTGTTGAGCTGCGACAGGCCGATGATCAGGGCTGCGGCGTTGGTGAAGCCGACAATGACCGGGTGCGACAGGAAATTGACGACCACGCCCAGGCGGAACAGGCCCAGCGCGAGCTGCACCAGGCCCACCAGCATGGCCAGCAAGATGGCCAGGGAGACATACAGGGCGACATACTCTGAGCTGCCGACCTGCGCGCTGGTTTGATTGGCGACCACTGGGATCAGTGCCGAGGCCGTCAGCAGGGACACGACGGCCACCGGCCCCGTGGCAAGCTGTTTGGACGAGCCCCACAGGGCTGCGACGATGCCCGGTAGGAAGGCGGCATAGAGCCCGTAGTAGGCGGGCAGCCCGGCAAGCTGGGCATAGGCCATGGACTGGGGGATCAGGACCAGGGCGACGGTGATGCCTGCGATCAGGTCGGCGCGGAGGGTGTCGGCCCCCATGGGGAACCAGCGCAGAAACGGGAGAAATCTTTGAATCATGCCGGTCGGCCCTCGTTGCGCGTCGATATGTGTGGAAGCCAGAGGCCGAGCGGCCCCGTTCCCCTGCCTGTCCGGCGCGGGGCCTGCCGATGCAGATAGCGCGCGCTGACGCCAGCGGGGTGCGACCATTCCAAGCCCGTCAAATCGGCTCGCGAGGGTACCATATTTGTATTGGGGAATATACCGAAGCACTGAGCTGGCCCCAGGCCAGAGGGGGAAAAACCGCTATGTATCAACAACAAACCGGCGCCGTCGAGCCGCTTGCCGACTACCTGATCGATCCCAATCCCATGCGCTACAGCCAGTTCGTGCCGCGCCTCTACGGCCTCTGTCTGGGGCTCGGCATGGAGCAGGGGCGGATCATGCCGTCGCGCGCCTTCTGCTCCGACGAGAGTCAGGGTTACCCCGTTATCCTGTTGGCCAAGCACTTCGGCGCCTTCCCCTTCAATCACGGTCAGGTCGGCGGCATCGTCGCCACCGACCGCCACGGGCCTCACGCCCATCACGGCCAGGACCTGGTCATCGTCCAGGCAAGCCACGTCGGTTACGACGCCGAGACGGGGACCTTCGGTGTCTACCGCCGCCTCCAGAGTGCCGACCACGAGTGCACCACCAGTTGCGGCAAGATCTGCGGGGTCCTGGACTGGTACCAGGGCGAATACCGTTTCGCCCAGGACCACATCCTCATCGCCGAAGCCGAGCTCGGTCCCGTGGTCATCGTCGACAACCTCCTGGTCCGTCAGGACCGCGACCAGGGCTTGATGCTGCACATGCCCCGTCTGGTGCGTTTCGACGCCGAGGGTCACCCGTCCTATGTCCGGTCGTTGAGCACGGCCAAAGTCTTTCACATGGCCGAGGGGCTGGCGGACCGGCTGGCTGGGCGCATCCCGGCGACGCCTACACCCATCGGCGAGGGCCTGACTCCAGACCTCTTCTACTTCCGCCGCAGAGATCGTGAGCGACGAGGAGGGGCGCGGCCACCTGGAGCTCAATCTGATTCGGTTCATGCCCCAGATCGTCACCGCCCCGGCCCCGGCCCTGACCGCGGCCAAGATCAACACCCAGATCGAGTTCGACCGCACCTACCGCACCCTGGTGCCAGGAGCCCGCCTACCGCGGCAAGCGGCTGCTCTTCGTCGCCGGGCTCAACGTGGACGTGTCGCCCACCCCGGGGCGCATCTTCCCGCTGACCAAGTTCATCCCCTGGGCCGCCTACTGGCAGCGGCCCGATTGCCGAGGGTGAAACCTGGGAGCAGGACGAGGTCCTCGCCCGCCTGGGCGCGCAGCGTCACCGACAACCCCGATCAGGTCGACCTGGAGGCCGCGATCCACGAGATGGAACAGGTCGAGGGGGTAACGCTGAAGCTTCCCTGACCGGCTGTCTCCGCAGTATGGCTGGAGCCGGCCTTGGGTTGAGGCGTGCTCAGCGGCAAGCCGGTCGGCGCATCGATCCCGTGCCGCTGCCGGCGCGCCTGGCCAGCGTGGCGTCAGCCGTCCAACCCGTAGCGTTTGAGCCGGCGCCACAGGGAGACGCGGTCGATGCCCAGAATCTCAGCGGCGCGGGTGCGGTTGCCGCCGGTCTGGGTCAGGACCCATTGGATGTAGTCCGCCTCCTGGGCCTCCAGGCTGGGCAGGACATCCGGGTCGCGCCGATAGGTCTGGACCCGCAGTTCCCGCAGGTCGTCGGGTAGTTCCTCGGGGCCCAGCGTGTTGCCGGTGGCCAGGGCCACCCCACGCTCGACGAGGTTGGCCAACTCCCGGACATTGCCCGGAAAGCCGTAACCAGTGAGCAGGGCCATGGCCTCGGGGGCGATGTCCGGACGTCGCGCCCCATCGCCTCTGCAGCCCGGTGGAGGAAGTGGTAGGCCAGCAGAGGCACGTCGCCGCGCCGCTCGGCCAGCAGCGGTAGGCTCCAGGTGCATGACGTTGAGGCGGTAGTACAGGTCTTGGCGGAACCTGCCCGAGGCGACCGCCTCGGGCAGGTCGCGGTTGGTGGCGGCGAGGTAGCGCACATCGACCTTCACCGGGCGGGTGCTGCCCAGGCGGAGGACCTCGCGCTCCTGGATGACCCGTAGGAGCTTGACCTGCATCCCAAGGGACATCTCGGTGATCTCGTCCAGGAACAGGGTGCCGCCGACGGCGGCCTCGATCAGCCCGGCCCGGCCCTCTGCCGCGCCGGTGTAGGCCCCCTTGTCGTGGCCGAAGAGCTCGTTGGCCAGGAGTTCTTCGCTCAAGGCACCGCAGTTCACCGCCACGAAGGGTCCGACCCCACGCCCACTATGGGCGTGGATGTAGCGTGCCACCAGCTCCTTGCCGGTCCCGCTGGCGCCGGTGATGATGACGTTACAGTCCGTTGGGGCGATCTGGCGCGCTGTCTCCAGGAGTTTGGTCATGATGGGGTCCTGGGTGATAGGCCGCCCGATACCGACCTGTGCCTCGACCTGCGCCCGCAGGGCCCGGTTCTCGCGCTTGAGGTGGGCTAGCTCCAGGGCCTCGCGCACCACATGGCGCACCTCGTCGAGCCGGAAGGGCTTGGCGATGTAGTGGAAGGCCCCCTCCTTCATGGCATCTACCGCCGAGGAGACGGTGGCGTGGCCGGTCAGCACGATGACCCTGGCGTCCGGCAGGTGCTCGCGGCAGTGCCGGAGAATGGCCAGACCATCCACCCGCTCCATGCGCAGATCCGTGATGACGAGGTCGAAGGATCGGTCCGACAGGGCCTTGAGCCCGGCCTGGCCACTCTGCGCCCCGGTCACCGCGTAGCCCTCCTTGCGCAGGATATGCAGCAGGTTCTTGAGCGCGATGGCCTCGTCGTCGATGACCAGGATCTGGCCCTGTTGCTTGTTCATGGCGTCCCCTGGGTGTCGCTGCAGGGCAGGGCGATGAGGAACCGGGTCCCCTCGCCGGGCCGGCTGCTCACCCCGATGCAGCCGTCGTGCTGGTGGACGATCTCCTGGCTGACATAGAGCCCGAGTCCCGACCCGTGGCCGACGGCCTTGGTGGTGAAGAAGGGGTCGAAGACCCGCGGGAGGACCTCCGGGGCGATGCCGGGACCCCGGTCCTCCACCGCGATCAGGACCAGACGCGCCCCGTTGGAGGCGGGCACCCCGGAGCGTCCGCAGACGCTGTGCTCGGGCATCTTGAAGGTCGCGGCGTCGCAGACCCGCGCGGAGATGCTTACCCAGCACCCCAGGCCCGCCCGCGTCCAGGGCGTTGCCGATCAGGTTGACCAGGACCTGCTGTAGGCGCTGGGGGTCGGCGTCGACCGTCAGGCCCTCGGGCACATTGACCTCCAGGTCGGCCCCATTGGCGGCGCGTTTCGCGGCCGGTCCCACCAGCAGCAGCGTCCGTTCTATCAGCGGGCGCAGGGCGAGGCGGACTTGCGAAAGGCCCCGTCGCGGCTGAAGTCCAGCAGGGTCCGCACGATGTTGCGGGCGCGCTCGGTCTCGGTGTCGATCTGAGAGAGCCACTCCCTGCATCTGTGTCTGGTCCGCTGTGGCCAGCTCCTCGATCAGGATCTGGCAGGAGGTGGAGACGTTGGACAGCGGGTTGTTCAGCTCGTGGGCTACCCCTGAGACCAGCGTCCCCAGGGAGGCGAGCTTCTCTGCCTGGACCAGGTGGCGGCGGCGGGCCTCCAGCTCGGCGAGCATCCGGTTGGCCGCCGTGCTGACCGCCAGGATCTCCCGATCCTCGGAGACTGGCGCCACCTGGTCGTAGCGTCCTGCCGCGATATCGCGGAGCTGTTCCACCAGAAGTCCCAACGGCCGGGTGGTGCGTCCGGCCAGCCACTGCGCAGCGAGGATCGAGAGGACGATTGCCAGGGCACCGGCGGCGAGCAGGGTCGCCCGCGACTTGGCGATTGCTTCCTGCAGGCGCGCATGGCGAGCATGCGCGATGCCCTCGGCCCCGTCGGCCAGGCGGCGACCGGCCTGGCGTATCGCGATCGCCTTGGGGCCGTTCGGGGGGGCCTGGGCCTGGTCCTCTTGTCCCCCTCGGTTACTGGGCGGCTGGTCCGAACGCCGCTCCACCTCTTCCGCCCCCGGAGTGGTGCCGTCTGGCCCGCTCGGCGTTCCCTGGACATCTCGTCCCTCGCGGCTCCTCGGCGGCTGTTCCAGACGCCGCTCTACCTCCTCCATCCCTGGAGTCGTGCCTCCCGGGACGCTTGTCCGTCCCTGGACTTCGGCGAGCAACCGGCGGTAGGCGGCCAGGTCTGCATCCAGGCGGTCCAGGTCGCTTGCCCCGCCCAGCTCCAAGAGCTGCGGGCGGGCCGCGGCGATCAGCTCCTGGGCCTGTCCGGCGTAGGACTCCACCTCGGCCAGGGTCCCCGCGCCGCCATAGAGAAACCAGTTCTTTTCATAGCGGCGGATCTCCAGCACGGCGTCCAGCAGGCGGGAGGCGGCTACGTCCGGCGCAATGTTGTGTTCCAGATAGGTGAGGTCGCTATAGGCCAGCAGGGCGACCCCCGCGACCGCGCCGGCGAAGGCGTAATAGCCGAGCTTGATCTTGCGCTGCAGGCTGGGCATGGGGGCGGGTGTTTCATATCGCAACACTTCGTTGTGCAATTGTAACAGAGCCCGCAACCCTCGTTGGCCCAAGGCGTTGCGCATGGGTCCGACGCCCGCGTTGCGATTCCGAAACGCCTGATCGAGTCAGACCCCAAAGAAAACACACGGTTTTTCAGTGTGATGGAGCTAGTCATCGCCTGGCACGCCGCTTGCTGCCCATCTGGCATCCCAAGACAGCGGAGGGCACCCCCCATGAAGACCAAACGCGGCCTGCTGGCCGACCTCGAAAGGGCCATGAACGGCCTCGCCTACGCCCACTTGGGCGAGTACCTGCCGTACGAGGACAAGAAGGCCGTGCTCGGCGTGCCCGACGCGCGCCCCGCTGGTGAGGCCAGACACCAATCGCGGCGGCGCGTCGCACTGGCCGTGCACGGGCAGGTGCGCCCGGGGGCCCTGCGCTATGCCCACAATGCCTGCGCGCGCATGGATGCGGATCTGGACGTGCTCACCGACCTGGCCGAGGGCGGGCTCCATGCGGCCATGGATGCGCAGCGCGAGGGCCTGGCCAGTGCCTTGACCGCGGCAGGACACCGCCTGGAGATCGTCCGTCTGGGGCGCGACATCCTCAAGGATATCGTCGCTTACGCCCGCGCCCGCAGCGGGCTCCTGTTCGTCGTCGTCAGCGCCGATGATCCCTTTGCCGACCGCGTCGTTGCGGGGACCGGCGACAGTCGCGGCCTAGACGTTCCCTGGGTCGTGGTGGCCGGGGCCGACAGCCCCTAGACCTCATGCCGCGCCTTTCGCGGCGCCTGCGACCAGATACCCTGATTCCACATCCACAGAGAAAACCCAATGAGTCCAAGTAGTCCGCCGAGAGGCACTCCTATCCGGTCCCGCGCCATGGCAACCACCCTGATCCTCGGGGCGGCGAGCGCGGGGCTCTATCTCCTGCTCTTTGTCTTCGCCGATCAGCTGACGGCCCTGGCCCACCAGACCCAAGAGGGGCACAAGCTCTATGCGCTGATACCGCTCGCTATCGCGATGGTCTTCTCATTTGTCCACGGGGCCTTCACCGGGCATTTTTGGGACCTGCTCGGCCTGCGTGCCAAGAAGCAATAAGGAGAGAAATTGCAGTCATGGAACACATCAACTTCATCGATCTTACCCTCACGACCTCCCTCATCCTGTTCCTGGTCGGCTTCATCGGCGGCATGGTGAGCGGCTTCATCGGGTCCGGCGGGGCCTTCGTGCTGACCCCGGCCATGATGAGCCTGGGTGTCCCCGCCGTCGTCGCGGTGGCCAGCAACATGGCTCATAAGTTCCCCAAGGCCCTGGTGGGGGCGCACAAGCGCCACAAGTACGGGCAGGTGGACATCAAGCTCGGCGTCGTCCTGGGCATCTTCGCCGAGGCCGGGGTGCTGTTCGGCAAGCATGTCATGGTCGGCATCCGCGAGGCCTTCGGGGCGGCCGGGACCAACCTCTATGTATCGGGGGTCTTCGTGGTAGTGCTCGGTATCGTCGGCGGCCTGGTGCTGCGCGACGCCATCCGCGAGAAGCGCGGCGACAACGTCAAGCAGGATAAGCCCAAGGAGCTGACCAATCTGGTGCGCTGGGTGCGCGGCCTGGAGATCCCGGGGACCATGATCTACTTCAAGAGCATGGACGCTCGGGTCTCGTTCCTGGTGCTGGCACCGATGGGTTTTGCCACCGGCCTGCTGGCGGCAACGATCGCGGTCGGCGGCTTCATCGGCGTTCCGGCCATGATGTACCTGCTCGGGCTGCCGGCCTTGGTGGCAAGCGCCACCGAGTTGGTCATCGCCTTCGTCATGGGCCTGGGGGGCAGCTTCTTCTATGCCCTGGACGGATTCGTGGACATCCGGCTGTCCATGATCATCCTGGCCGGTTCCCTGTTCGGCATCCAGATCGGCGCCATCGGGACCACTTACGTCAAGGACTATGTGGTGAAGTTCGTCATGGCCGCCATCATGCTGCTGGTTCTGGTCAGCCGTTTCTTCTACATCCCGGGTTATCTCTCGGAGTTGGGCCGCTTCACCCGTATGGATCAGGGCACCCGCGGACTGTTGGACGGTATCGGCGAGGGGGCCCTGGCCTTCGCCCTGATCTTCGGTGCCCTCATGATCCTCCACGCCCTCTACAAGGGGATGCGCGAGCACCGGCTGGCAGAGGCCGCCGCCTTGGCAGCGGCTGGTCCCGCGGTCGTCGCGCCTTCCGCCGGGGTGGCCCCGGCCGCCCAGCTCTCGCCGGTGGGGCGCTTCGAGCGTTTCCTGGTGGCCAGCGACGGTTCCGAGTTCAGCGGCGCCGCGGTGCGCGAGGCCATGGGCATGGCCAGCAAGTGCGGGGCGCAGGTGCACGTGATGTCCCTGGTGGCCACGGGCGTGGTGCACGAGGGGCTGGGCGAGTCCATCCTCAAGCAGGAAATGGCCAAGGCCCAGGACCACCTGGACGGGATCAAGGCCCAGGCGGACGCCGCCGGTGTGACCTGCGAGACCCACCTGATCCAGGGGGAGCGGGTGGATCGGGAGATCGTGGACCTTGCAGAGCGTATTAACGCTGACGTCATCGTGATGGGCCGGCGCGGCCGGCGCGGGCTGGCGCGGCTGATGCTCGGTCATGCCACCGCTCAAGTCATCGGCCAGGCCCACTGCAATGTCCTGGTGGTCCCCCGCGCGGCGCATGTTGAGGGCCGGCACATCGTGCTCGCGACGGATGGTTCGCGCTTTGCGGACGCCGCGGCAGTCACCGCCGGCAACCTGGCGCGTGTCTGCGGCACGCCGATCACGGTGACCTCTGTCCATAAGCCAAGCTACGGTCACGAGCGCCGCGCCGAGGCGGAACAGGCCGTGGCGCGGGTCGTTGCCCACATGCAGGGCGACGGAGCCGCTGCGCAGGGGAGGGTGCTCGAGGGCGATCCGGCGGAGGCGATCGCCACCCTGGCGCGGGAAAGGGACGCGGACCTCATCGTCACGGGCAGCCATGGCCGCACCGGTCTGGAGCGAGTCCTGCTCGGCAGCACCTCCGAGCGCATCCTCAACGAGACCCCCTGCGCCGTGCTGGTGGTCAAGGCCGCCTGATCCGGGCCGTCCAGCACCCGATGGGGCTGGGCAGGGACGTCCTGCCCCATCGTCTCCCCGGTCTAAGGAGATGCTGATTGAAGCCATCCCTGGCTTGAATCAGCTCGCGTTTCCCGAGGCGCGACTCGTGGAACGCTCCATTTTCAACGGCTTAACGCCATCGAAAATGGCGGGCCATCCTGCCCCGCACGGGAACCGCCACAAATCGGCGGTTCCCTAAGTCCCAGCACCAGATTCCAACGCCAGGGGAACCGCCCGCCGGGCCTCGACTCAGGCGTTCCCTCAATGGGTGTGTCCGGTCGGGACACCCCAGTCTCTCCCCAGCCAATGACGCACCCGTGCAAGTAGCCCACCCCGCGTCCTTTCCCCTGCACCCGGTACGACCAGCACCTCGCAATTGGCCCGCGCCTTCAGTGCCGCGGAGAGGCCTGCTGTGCTGCTCAATGGGCCGAGCCGCGTCTGGCCGACCACACAGTAGCGGGGTTTCAGGGCACCGGCGAGGTCCCCCAGGGTCTCGACAACGGGACCGGCCTCGACGCGGACCTCCACTGGGTTGGTGGGCAGCTCCAGGTGACTGACCATCCCGATCAGCGATGCCCGGGCATGACGGATCATGTCCTCCAGGACCCTGCCCGGGCGCTGGGGGCTTGGGTGGTCGGACTCGTATCCGCCGGCATAATCCACTACGTGTACCAGCGCGAGGTGACCCTGGCAAAGGGCCGCAAGGCGGGCGGCGTGGGCGATGACGGGCAGGGCGCGGCGATCTAGGTCCACCGCGGCAAGGATGATTGGCTCGTTGGGCATGGTCTGTCGCTCCTTTTGAGGCGCTTGGGATTGTCAGAGGCTCTGTTGGAGGCCGCACTGTTGGTCGTGTTAGACGGCCGCTGGAGCGGCCAAGGTGTCCTTGGGAGCGCTGCCCTGGGTCTGGGCGCCTGGGCCGGGCTTGCCGGCACACTCCAGGAAGATGCGTGCCGTGCAGGTACGGCAGATCTCCGGATCGAGCTTGGCGGTGACCGCGGCGACGGCCTCGGTCTTGCCGGAGAACAGGTTCTCGCGCCCGATGTCGTTGATATAACCGCCGCGGTTCAGAGGCTCACACACACCGGGCTTGAGCCTGATCAGGTAGAGTCCGCCTCCCTGGGAACGCCGGCGCTTGGCCTCGTCCGCCAGAAACTCGGCCCCGGCCACGTCGATAAAGTTGATCCCGGTGGCGGAAATGAGCAGGTGGCGCTGCCCCGGCCGTTCCTCCTCCATCTTGCCCAGCCTCTCGGCCACGTGGCTCACGGCCCCGAAGAAGAGCGAGCCGTCGAGCCGTGCAACCTTCACTTGGGGACACTCCGGCAGGTTGGGATCGGTCACGAAGTCACGCCCAGGGGTGCGTGGATCCGGCACTCGGGTGAGCAACCTGGGGCGCGAGGTGCGGTTGAGGTAGAGGGCCAGGGACAGAAGTACGCCGGCCATGATGGCGAACTCCAACTCCAGGAAGAGAGTGGAGAAGAAGGTCACCGCCAGCACACCGGTGTCGGACCGGCTGGCCCGCAGGATGTTCTGGATGGCATGGAAGTCGATGAGGCCCCAGGCCACCATGAACAGGATCGCCGCCATGGCCGCGTTGGGCAGATAGGCCGCCAGGGGGGCTACCAGCACCACGACGCCGGCCAGCAGCACGCCCGCGAAGACGGCCGCCAAGGGTGTGCGGGCCCCGGCCTGGAAATTGAGTCCGCTGCGGTTGAAGGAGCCGGTGGCCACGTAGCCGGAGAAGAAGGAGCCGGCGATGTTGGACAGCCCCTGGCCGATGAACTCCTGGTTGCCGTCGATGTGCTGGTGAGCCCGTGCGCCTAGCGCGCGGGCGATGGAGACCGCCTCGGTGAGGGCAAACAGGGTGGTCGCGAGGACCAACGGGGCGAGCTGCCGGATGGTATGCAGCGAGAAGTCGGGCATCGACAGGGGCGGCAATCCCCCTGGCAGGGCCCCGATGGTGCGAATGCCCGTGTGGTCGACACCCAACAACTGGTTCAACACGAAGGCGACCAAGCTACCCCCGACCATAGCAACGATCATGTAGGGGAAGCGGGGAAACAGGTGCCGAACCAGAAGCCCCAGGGCCAGGGTGGCGACACCAACGCCGAAGACGAAGGGGTTGATGTGCTCGACGTTCAGAAGCAAGGTCCCAAGCATCTCGTGGAAGTGCAGGCCGCGGGGGATCTCGATGCCAAAGAAGTTCTTGAACTGGTTGGCGGCGATCAGAAGGGCGGCCCCGGCGGTGAAGCCAACCACCACCGAGTGGGAGATGAAGTTGACCAGGGACCCGAGGCGGGCGAGCCCCATGACCAGCTCCAACACGCCCACCATGAGGGTCAGGGTCAGGGCCAGTCGCACATAGTCCACGCTCCCCGGTTCGGCCATGACGGAGAGGCCGGAGAACACCACGATGGAGGCCGCGGTCGTCGGTCCCGAAACCAGGTGCCATGAGGAGCCCCAGAGCGCGGCGACGATGGCGGGGACGATGCCGGCGTAGAGCCCGTACTCGGGCGGCATGCCAGCGATCGTGGCAAAGGCGACGCCCTGGGGGAGGACCACCACCGCGCCGGTGAGACCCGCCAGGAAGTCGACCTTGAGGGTGCCGCGATCTACCCGGCGCCACCAGCGCAGGAAGGGGAACAGGGCCAGCAGCCAGGGTACGGGTGATGCCGCATTGGGCTTGCCTGGGCGGGGAGCGGACGGGGCCGGTGACGAAGACATCTGGATACACCTCGGCGGGATGAGCGTGCGCCGAATGGCGTGTACGGCGGATACAAGGGTACCCGGGGCCAACGTCAAGGGCGCGTCAAGGTGGGGTGAAGGGAGCGTTAGTGTTGAGCTATCAGGGATCTGGGATCAGCCGGCCGTTCACTGCCAGGAGCGGGCTGATCCGGCGCGAAGCGTAGCCGGAAGCTGGCCCCCTGGCCGGTCCGACTCTCCGCGCTGATCCCCCAGCCCTGGCCATCGGCGATGCGTTTGACCAGCGGCAGCCCGATGCCCTCGCCGCGGACGGTGCGCCGGCAGTCCAGATCCTGGGCGAACAGACAGTCCAGGTCCTGTGCCGGGATACCGGGGCCGGTGTCGTCCACCCGGACCTCGCAGGCCGTCAGGGTCACGGTGATCCGACCTTGCTCCGTGTAGGTGCAGGCGTTGCGCAGCAGGTTGCCGAGCGCGATGGAGAGCAGGGGGCGGGCAACGGTCAGCACGGGCCGCGCCTCGATCTGGCACTCCAGCGTGACCGGCTTGTGGCGCAACAGCGGCCGATGCAGCTCCACGCACTCGGCCAGCACCTCGTCGACGGCGCAGGGGGTGGGCGGGCTGGTCTGGCCCTGGCCCTCTCTGGCGAGGACCAGGAGCGCGGTGGTGAGGTCTGCCATGCCCCGGGCGGCACGGCTGATGCGGGCCACCCGCTCGCGGGTCCGATCGTCCATGCCCGGGTCCGATTCCAAGACATCCACGGCACCCTGGATCACCGCCAGCGGGGTACGCAGCTCGTGGCTGACGCCGCTGACGAAATTGCGCTCCCGCTCGACGAAGGCCCGCAGCCGGCGCACATAGCCCTCGATGGTGAGGGCCAGCTCGCCCACCTCGTCGTCGGGCAGGTCCGGCGCGTCGGGCGGGATCGGATCCGTGGGATCGCGGCCCCGGACCCGCTCGGCGAGCCCCCGCACCGGGGCGGTGACGCGCCCGGCGAGCCACCAGCCGCCGGCGGCGGAGAGCAGGGCAGTGAGGGTCATGCCAAGGATCAGCATGAGGGCCAGACGCCGCTCCCGAAGCGCGAGCTGGGCGCGACTGTGGAGCATGTAGAGTTTGGCGTCCGGGCGCTGGTGCACCGCGACCCGATAGCTCACACCTTCGACCTCGATGGTGTGGCGGCCTGGAGACAGGTCGCGCAGCCCCGGCGGGGTCGCCTCGCCCAGGGTCCTCGCTGTCTCTCCGGCAGGGATCAGCCAGCCGCGCAGGGTCGCGGTCTCGGGCGGCAGGGATCTGGGGTTGCGGGACAGCCGGGCGAGGTAATCCTCCAGCTCGGCGCTCAGTGCCTCATCGATCAGACGCTGCTCCAGGTCCTGGGAGGCGAAGTAGAGCCAGCCGCCAAGGGCCAGGCTGACGGCTACACCGAGCAGGGCGAAGCCCGCCGCGACCCGCAGCCGCAGCGTCAGCCTGAGCCTAGGCATCCTCGCCCAGCCGGTACCCGAAGCCCCGCACCGTGTGCAGCAGGGGGCGAGGGAAGGGCTTGTCGACGGCCTGGCGCAACAGGTGCAGGTGGGCGCGCAGGGCGTCGCTGTCCGGCGGCTGGTCGCCCCAGGCCGCCCGCTCGAGCTCCGCCCGGCTGACGAGCCGGGGGGACCGGCGCATCAGCACCTCGAGGAGCTTCATAGGGATGGGCGGGAGGTCCAGCGGTTTGCCCGCTCGGGTGAGGCGACGCGTGGCGAGGTCCAGCTCCAGGTCCGCCACGCGAAGGCGTTCCGCTGCTCGGCCCGCCTGTCGCGGCCCCACCGCGGCGGGCGATGGCGAGCAGGCGGGCCTCCAGCTCGGGCAGGGCGAAGGGCTTGACCAGATAGTCGTCGGCGCCGCTGGCGAAGCCCTCCAGCTTGTCCTCGAGCCCGTCGCGGGCGGTGAGCATCAGGACCGGCAGGGCGCGGCCGGCCGAGCGCAGCCGGGCGCAGACCTCGAAGCCATCGATGCCTGGCAGCATGAGATCAAGGATCAGGGCGTCGTAGTCGTTCTCCAGGGCGAACCCCAGCCCGGCGAACCCGTTGTATGCGATATCGAGGGTGTGGCCACGGCCCTCCAGGAAGTCCGCAACATTGGCCACCAGGTCCGGGTTGTCTTCGATTACGAGCAGGTGCATCGGGTCCTCCGATGCCGTCCTTGGCGCGGCGGGCAGGGCCCCAGTCAGCGAGCGGCTAGGGGCGAGACCCCTATCAGCCAGGTGTGCACCCCGCCCAGGAAGGCGACGTAGAGCACGAGACCGGCGCCTAGGGCAATCCAGTCGTTCGCCTTGCCCGGGGGTGCCCCCGGCACCGGGACTGGGTTGCGGCCCTTGAGCGAGATGCGGTCCGCCACGGCCCAGGCGAGGAAGGTACCGAACAGGACCAGGTCCGCCAGATTGCCGTTGGCAAGCAGATGGGCGAAGGCCCAGAGCTTGACCGCTGCCAGCATGGGGTGTCTGACCGTGGCCTGGATGCGTCCCGGCAGGTAGGCGGCCAGGAGCAGGGGGAAGACCGGGACCATGAGCAAGAGGGCCAGGTGGCGGGTCCACACCGGCGGGGCGTAGAGTGCTACGGGGTCCTGGCGGGCCAGCCCGTAGCCCCAGACGATGAGCAGGAAGCCGACCAGACTGGCCAGCGAGTAGAGCCCCTGCCAGGGGACCGTCCCAAGCCGAGCGGCGGTTCGGTCTCGCCAGGCGGGTGCCAGGATGCCCACCGAGTGCACGCCGATGAAGAGTGCCAGTCCAAGGATCAGTAAGGTCATTGGGTCTATCCCCGTTGCTGGTCGAGTTGGCGGGGCTCGGGCCGACCGGTTCGAGCTGCCAAAGGTCCTGCAATGCTACCCGATTCCGTCCCGTGCCGCCGGGCCTGGTCAGGCCTTGCCTGCGCGGTCCGGGTCTTAGTCCAGGCCCGGTTCCAGTGACCCTAGGGCATACCAATCGAGTCTGCGGGTGATGACCATGACCAGGGCCAGCAGGCCGAAGAGGAGCCCAGAGCCCATGAGCAGGGCCAGGTCCTCGCTCACCAGGAGCCCGTAGAGGGCGCCGAAGAGGGCCGCGAGCAAGCCGGCGAAACCCATGCCTCGCGCGACCCCGCCGAGGACATAGCTCAGGTAGAACCCCTGCAGGGCGATACAGGCGCCCGCCGCGATCCCGTAGGCCAGGCCGAAGGCGATGTGCTCTGAGAGGCTGAGCAGCAGCAGGAAGAACAGAGCCAGGGCCAGCCCTACCAGAAGGTACTGAGCGGGGTGGATGCGCAAGGACTTGAGCAGCTCGAAGAGGAAGAAGCCAGCGAAGCTCAGGGCGACGAACAGGAAGCCATACTTCAGAGCCCGGTCCGACATGGAATAGATATTCACCGGCTCGACCAGACGAACCCCGAAGGACTCCTGACAAGCCCCCTCACAGGGCTTGTTGTCCCTGGCCGCGGTGACGAAGGCGGCGGGGGCCTTGGCCGCCAGGGAGGTGACCTCCCAGCGGGCGCTGAAGCCATCGTGGCCGATCTGCTGGTCCCTCGGGGTGGGCAGGAAGGAGCCGCTGAAGCTTGGATGGGGCCAAGCCGATGCGAGCCCCACTCGGGTCGTTTCCGCCAGGGGGACGAAGCTCAGGCACTCGGTCCCGCGCACCGACAGGTTTAGCGTGAACGGCAGCGACAGGGCCGACCCGGGCTTGACCCCGTCGAGGTCGGCGCGGATACCGTTCGGCATGGAGGCCAGGCCGCTGCCGTTGCGGAAGGTGAGGTCCCGCCCTTCGATGGTAAGGCGTGGGGCGCTGGACAGGCCCCGGGTATCGCTGATGAGCGCGCTGACGAAGGGGGTGCCCCAGGTCACCCTAACCCCATCGCTAATGCCCGGTAGCGCCGGATCGGCTGGGACCTGGAAGTGTCCGGTGGCCTCGGCCGCCAGGTCGTAGACCAGGGCCTTGAACAGGCCGCGGCGCTTGTAGCTGGTGTCGGCTTGGGTTACCCAATCCGCCAGGGTGGGGAGGATGACCCAGCGCCCCTCGCTGCGGCGCTCGTATTCCCGCCGGACCCGACTGGAGATTCCCGCGGCGGCCGCCGGGGCATTCTCCATGACCACCTCGGTCCACTCCAGGGTGTAGGGGAAGACCAGGACTGGGCCGGCGAGGGTCTGGGCTCCAGCGGTGCTCGCCGCCACCTCCTGGACCACGGATGCCTGCCGGGCCTGACGCTCGTAGACCGTGGAGTGGATCATGCTCAGGGGCACCAATAGGGCCAGGGCAAGCACCGTGGTGATCAGGGTCTTGAGGAAAAGGGTCTTCTGCATGGCTGTCTCCTGTCGGTTGATCGGCAGGGACAGTCTCGTAGACCGGTGTGAAGCTCAGGTCGGGGCAGGGTGAAGTTCGGTGAAGTTCGGGTGAACTCCGGGTGCCGTCGGCGGATCGGAGCTGCAGGTCAGGTCTGTGGCAACTCCAGGACGGCCACGGCACCGCCCTCCGGATGGTTGGTCAGCCGCGCACTGCCGCCGTGGAGGGCGGCAACCTCACGCACCAGGCTCAGTCCCAGCCCGGTGCTCTTGGCCGTCCCGTCTGGTCGTGGCAGGGAGAAGAACCGCTCGAAGACACGATCCAGTGCGTAGTCCGGGACCCCGGGGCCGCGATCCCGCACGGTGATGGTCGCGTGCCCGGGCGGGGCGGAGAGGCCGAGGTCGACACAGCTGCCCACCGGGGAGAAGGCGATGGCGTTCTCCAGCAGATTGTTGAGAACCTGGCGCAGCAAGAACGGGTCGCCGCGGACGCCGAGGGCCGCTGGCCCGGCCAACGCGATGGTCACCCCGTGGCCTCGGGCGGTTGCGGCGACCGCCTCCACCGCTTCCCTGGATAAGCGCACCAGATCCACCTGGACCGATTCCTGGAGGGCGTCCTGCTGCTCCACCCGGGCGAGGTTCAGCATGCGCTCTGCGACCTGTCTCAGGCGTTCCTCCTGGCCGCGGATGTTGGCCAGGAAGCGCCCGCGCTCGGCTGGGGGCATGTCGTCTTCGGCGAGCAGCTCGGCGGCCCCGCGGATGGCGGCCAGAGGGCCCTTCAACTCGTGGGTCAGGGTGTGGACATAGCGCTCGACGTAGCGGCGGTCCTCCAGTCGCTCGCGCATGGCGGTGAGGGCATCTGCAAGCTCCGAAAGCTCCCGTGCGCTGGATCGGGGCGGGGGGCTGCGCCGCCCCTCGGCGACGTCCAGGGCGTAGCGGCGCATCCGCCCGATGGCCCTTGTAAGGTGCCAGGTAAACAGGGTCCCGATGAGGCCGGACACCAACAGCAGGAGCAGCCCCCAGTCGCGGATCTTGGCCTCGCTCCGCGCGACGAAGGGGGCGACGGTGGCGCTCGGCTTGCCGACGGAGACGACCCCAATGGTGCGCCCGTCCCAGACCACGGGGGCGGCGACGTACATGACCGAGGTCCCGTTGTCGCCGGGCACCTCCCGCGTCGCCCTGGCCCCGTAACCCCCGCGCAGGGTCCGGTGGACGTCGTTCCAGCGGGAGAAGTCCTGCCCGATCAGTGTGGGGTCTGTGGCGTAGACCACCCGCCCGGCGGCGTCGGTGACATAGACCCTGTGGTCCAGGCTGCGCTTCTCGATGTCCCAGATCCCGGCCTTGACCTCTCGGCGCGTATAGGCGTCCAGGGCCGCGGCGGTACGGCTGTGCAGGGGACCCTGCGGCGCCTGCGTGTCGGTGTATGTCTGGGCCGCCGCCAGGTCCGGGGCCACCAGCTCGGCGACCAGGTTGGCCGAGTCCACCAGGGTGTCCTCCATGGCCTCGCGGACCCCCGGCTTGACCTCGGCGACGAAGACGTTGAGGACGAACCAGCCCGCCAGCCCGACGATCAGGAAGTAGCCCAGGGCGACCTGCAGCGAGACCCTCACCCTGGTCCCCCGCAGGCCATAGCCGACCCCGCGGTGAGTGACGATGGGGTCTGATTCGGGGTCGACGGCCTTCAGCTTCGCGCGCAGGGTCTTGATGTGGGTGTCCACCGTGCGCTCCAGGCTGTGGTCGGGGGCCGTCCAGATACGCTGCATCAACTGCCCGCGGGAAAAGACCCGGCGCGGGGACTCCACCAGGGTCTTTAGCAGCAGGTATTCATAGCGGGTCAGGGCCAGGGCTCTGGCCCTGGAAGAGGATGCACCTGGCCTCGTCCTCGATCTGGAAGCCGAGTGGCGCGGTCTGCCGCCGGTTGGGTTCCTGCCCGAGAGCTGGCAGGGGGTCGCGGGCCGGACCCGGGTGCGCCCGGCGCAGGATGGTACGCACCCTGGCCGAGACCTCCCGCGGGCTGAAGGGCTTCACCACATAGTCGTCGGCGCCGATCTCCAGTCCCACGATACGGTCGATCTCATCGGAGCGGGCCGTGAGGAAGATGACCGGGATGCCGCTTTCGCCCCGTAGTTCCCGGCACAGGTCGAAACCGTTCATGTCGGGCAAGCCCCACGTCCAAAATCACCAGGTCGAACCCGCCCCGGCGAAGGGTCGCCAGGGCGTCACGCCCGAGCAGGCAATGCTCCGTGGCGAGGCCGTCGGTCCCTAGGGCATAGACCAGGGTATCGGCGATGGCCTGCTCGTCCTCGACGATCAGGATGCGGCGCTGGGTGGAATCGGTCATTTCGGCGTCGGGGTGGCGGATCCCAGCCGGACGGTAACGGAGGGGGCGCAAAGGGACAGGGGTCGCGGACCTGGACGAGGCAATCGATGCGCTGTTTCAGATCGTACCCTACGTTTTTCCTCTGGCGCCCTGCCAGCGGCCTGCCTTTCGAGCTGGTGCAGACCGAGACCCCACCTGTCCTAGCTTCCTGTGCGTCCAGCGGCAGACGAGATGATCAAGGTTCATCCGGCTTCTCAGCGCCCCTGGCCGGGCGGTGCGGTGTCAAGCCGCCGGACCAAGGACGCAAAGGTCAGACCAAGACCCCCCTGGAGAAGCTGTAGCTGTCCAGGATATTGACGTAGTTGGCCCGCTCGAACTCTGCGGGGTTGGGGACGGCCAGGGCGCTGACCCGGCCGCGCATCTCCTCCATGGTCTCGAAGCCCTGCTCCTCCATCCAGTCCTCGATGCCGTTGAGGATATGGCGCAGGTGCCCTGGCCCCTTGGTGAGCAGAACACTGCATAGGTGGACCACATCCGCGCCGGCGAGCAAGAGCTTGATGGCGTCTTCGGGGGTGTGGATGCCGCCGGTGGCACCCAGCGACAGCGCCGTGCGGCCGTAGAGCAGGGCGATCCAGCGCATGGCCAGCAGTGCCTCGGCAGAGGTCGATGGGTGAAGGCTGGGCTGCAGTCGCAGGCTGTCGATGTTGATGTCCGGCTGGTAGAAGCGGTTGAACAGGCCCACCCCCTGGGCCCCGGCGGCCTCCAACTGACGCACGAAGTGCCCCAGCGAGCTAAACGATGGGGACAGTTTCATGTTGATGGGGATGGCGATGTGCTGCTTGAGCTCGCGCAGCAGGTCGAGGTAGCGGGCCTCGACCTGGGCTCCGCTCTGCTCGATGTCCGCGGCGATGTAGTAGACGTTCAGCTCCAGCGCATCGGCCCCAGCCTGCTCCAGCTCCTTTCCGTGCTCGATCCAGCCGCCGGGTGTGACGCCGTTCAGGCTCGCGATCACCGGGATGTCCAGGGCCTCCTTCAGGCGGCGCAGGTTGTTGAGGTAGACCTCGAGGCCGTGCTCGTAGTCGTGGAAGTCGGGCAGGAAGGAGTCGGCCTCGGCGAAGCCTGCGTGTTGGTTGGTCAGGAAGCGGGCGGCGTTTTCCGTATCGGCGGTCAGCGCCTCCTCGAAAATGGAGTACATGATGACGGCCGAGGCGCCGGCGTCTTCGAGTTCGCGGGCCATCTCGACGCTGCGCGTGAGGGGCGAAGCGGACGGAACGATGGGGTTCTTGAGGGTCAGGCCCAGGTATTTCGTGGTCAGGTCCATAGGGGTCTCCGGTAAGGGGTTCGAATCCGGGTGGCAGGGCGGCTGTCGGGACCCTGGGGGTCGCTGCCGGGCCAGGCGGGGGCTGCCATGAGCCCCCCCGCCCGCCCCATGCGCCGTCAGCCCTTGTCCGCCGGCTCTGCGATCTTCGCGGGCACCTGCTCCGGGGCCTTCTGGACCGCCAGGTGCGCGAGCTGCTCGTAGAGGCTGAACTTGGTGTACACGTGCTTCTGGGCCATCTGGAGGTACTTCTCCGCGGCATCCGGGTGGATACGGCTCAGGACACTGAAGCGCGTCTCTGTGGAGATGAAGTCGCGGTAGGGGATGCTCGGCGGCTTGCAGTCCACGGACAACGGGTTTTCGCCCCGGGCGGTGCGGCGCGGGTCGTAGCGGAATAGGGCCCAGTGCCCGGAATTCACCGCCATGTCCTGCTGGCGCAGATTGTTGGACAGGTCCACCCCATGGGCGATACAGGGGGAGTAGGCGATGATGACCGAGGGGCCGTCATAGGACTCCGCCTCCATGAAGGCACGGATGGTCTGGACGTCCTTGGCCCCGAAGGCGACTTGTGCGACGTAGACGTTCTCGTAGGCCATGGCCATCATCGCCAGGTCCTTCTTGAAGGTCGGCTTGCCGCCGGCGGAGAACTTGGCGACGGCCCCCAAGGGGGTCGCCTTGGATGTCTGGCCGCCGGTGTTGGAGTACACCTCCGTGTCGAGCACCAGGATGTTGACGTTGCGCCCGGTGGCGAGGACGTGGTCCAGGCCGCCGTAGCCGATGTCATAGGCCCAACCATCGCCGCCGACGATCCACACGCTGCGCTTGACCAACTGCTCGCAGACCCCTTCCAGCGCGCGGGCATCCCCGCCCTCGATGCCCTTGAGCTTGTCCTTCAGGGCGGCGACGCGCCCGCGCTGCTCGAAGATCCCCGCCTCTGCGGCCTGATCCGCAGTGAGCAGACTGTCGGCCAGGTCGGTGCCGATCCGGTCCGCCATGGCCGCAACCAGTTCGCGGGCCTGCTCCGCCTGCTTGTCTACCGCCAGACGCAGCCCCAGGCCGAACTCGGCGTTGTCCTCGAACAGCGAGTTGTTCCAGGTCGGGCCGCGTCCATCGGAGTTGACGGTGTAGGGGGTCGTGGGGAGATTGCCGCCGTAGATGGACGAGCAGCCAGTGGCATTAGCGATCAGCATACGGTCGCCGAAGAGTTGGGTGGCGAGCTTGATATAGGGCGTTTCGCCGCAGCCCACGCAGGCTCCGGAGAATTCGAACAGTGGCTGCAGGATCATGGCGTGTTTGATCTTGGTGCCGTCGAGCTGGGTGCGGTCGTACTCGGGCAGGCCGACGAAGAAATCCCAGTTGGCGCGTTCCTGGTCGTGGTAGGCATCGTCCGAGACCATATTCAGCGCCTTGCGGTTGGGGTCCTTGCGATCGCGGATCGGGCAGACCTCCACACAGAGGCCGCAGCCCGTGCAGTCGTCCGGGGCCACCTGGTAGCTGATGTGATGACCGGTGGGGAAGTCCTTGCCTTTGATCTGGATGTGCAGGAAGGACTCGGGGGCGTCGGCGGTCAGGGTGTCCGGGAAGACCTTGGAGCGGATTGCTGCATGGGGACAGACCAGGGGACACTTTCCGCAATGGGTGCAGAGATCCATCTCCCACTTGGGCAGGGCCAGCGCAATGTTGCGCTTCTCGTACTGGGTGGTCGCCGTCGGCCAGGTGCCGTCCGCGGGCATCAGGGACACCGGCAGGCTGTCGCCGCGGTTGGCCATGAGGGTGGCGGTGACCTTCTGCACGAACTCCGGGGCCCCGACCGGGACTGCCGGGGGCCGCTCGAAGGTGCTGGTGACAGCCCCTGGGACCGTCACCTGATGCAGCCCAGCCAGACTGGCGTCGATGGCGGCGTAGTTGCGGTCGAGCAGGCGCTGACCCTTCCTGCCGTAGGTCTTCTTGACCGAGGTCTTGATGTGGGCGATGGCCTCGTCCCGCGGCAAGATGCCGGAGATGGCGAAGAAACAGGTCTGCATCACGGTGTTGATGCGCCGCCCCATGCCGGTGTCGCCAGCGATCTTGTAGGCGTCGACGACGTAGAAGGCGAGCTTCTTGTCGATGATCTGGGCCTGCATCTTGCGGGGCAGATCGTCCCAGACGTGTTCCGCCGGGGTCGCGGAGTTGAGCAGGAAGGTCCCGCCCGGCTTCGCCATGTCCAGCATATCGTAGCGGGGCAGGAAGGTCGGCTGGTGGCAGGCGACGAAGCTGGCCTCGCCGCTGCCGACCAGATAGGTGGAGTCGATGGGCTTGGGGCCGAAGCGCAGGTGCGATATGGTCACGGCCCCGGCCTTCTTGGAATCGTACTGGAAGTAGCCTTGACCGAAGTTGGGTGTCTCTTCCGAAATAATCTTGATGGAGTTCTTGTTGGCGGAGACGGTACCGTCCGAGCCCAGGCCGTAGAAGACGCAGGCGGTCACGCCCTGGGCGCAGTCGGGTCTGAAGTCCGGGTCCCAGTCCAGGCTGAGATGGGTGACATCATCCACGATGCCCACGGTGAACTCCCGCTTGGGGGCGTCCTTTTCCATCTCCCGGAAGATGCCCGCCACCATGCCCGGGGTGAACTCCTTGGAGGCCAGCCCGTAACGCCCGCCGAGGATGCGGGGCATGGTTGCCATACGGCCGTCGGCGACCGCCTGGGCCAGGCCGGTGAGGACGTCCTTGTAGAGGGGTTCGCCGTCGGAGCCGGGCTCCTTGCAGCGGTCCAGTACCGCGACCTTCTTCGCCGTGACCGGCAGCGCGGCGAGCAAAAAGGATGGGTCGAAGGGCCGGAAGAGCCGGACGTTGATCAGCCCCACCTTTTCGCCGCGGGCCACCAGATGCTGCACGGCCTCCTGGGCGGCACCAATGCCTGAGCCCATGAGAACGATGATGTGCTCGGCGTCCTCGGCCCCGACGTACTCGAACAGCTTGTACTGGCGGCCGGTCAGGCCGGCGAACTTGTCCATCTGCCGCTGAAGGATGGCGGGGACGGCGCTGTAGTAGGGGTTGACCGTCTCGCGGCCCTGGAAATAGACGTCCGGGTTCTGGGAGGTCCCGCGCAGGACCGGGTGATCGGGGTTGAGGGCGCGGTTGCGATGGGCAAGCACCAGCTCCTCGTCGATCATAGCCCTAATGGTCTCTGCCGGCAGCTTCTCGATAGTGTTGACCTCGTGGGAGGTGCGGAATCCGTCGAAGAAGTGCAGGAAGGGGACGCGGGACTCCAGGGTCGCTGCCTGGGAGAGCAGGGCAAAATCCATGGCCTCCTGTACAGAGTCCGAGCAGAACATGGCGTAGCCGGTGGAGCGGCAGGCCATCACGTCCGAATGGTCGCCGAAGATGGAAAGCCCCTGGGCCGCGATGGCGCGGGCCGAGACGTGCAGGACCGTCGGCGTCAGTTCGCCGGCGATCTTGTACATGTTCGGTATCATCAGGAGCAGGCCCTGGGAGGCGGTGAAGGTCGTTGCGAGCGATCCGCCCTGCAGCGCCCCGTGGATGGCGCCGGCGGCACCGGCCTCGCTCTGCATCTCGATCACATCGGGGATCGTGCCCCATAGATTTTTGACCCCCAGCGACGACCATTCGTCCGCCCACTCGCCCATGTTGGAGGCGGGGGTGATGGGGTAGATGGCGACGACCTCGTTGGTCATGTGGGCGACATAGGCGGCGGCCTCGTTGCCATCGATGGTAACCATTTGCTTCTGCGACATCTGTCGGTCCTGGCGTATGACTGAGGGGAACCTGGGTCGGAGCTGGTCCGAACCGGGGGCGGACGGGAAATCGGGACCCGGGTAGCGGGTGTGGTCGGTACTATAGCCTGAACCGGGTCGCCGTTGGTGACGTCGCGGCACCGAATTGAGTTAGGTCAGGGTTCCTGGGTTGGTCAGAGTCCTTTACCATGGTGACAGAGTGGACGCGACATTGGCGCGATCTTCGGCCCGCCGCGATGCCGTTTGGCAAACTAGAGTCGCGCCGCGCTGCGGGTACGTGCTGCGATCGGTCCGGAGGCTGGGTGGCATGAGCGTGGCGCCATTGGGAACCGGGTTTGCCCTAAGGCATCTGTGCGAGGCGGACCTGCCCGCGGTCCTGGCGGTGGAGAATGCAGCCTATCCCTATCCATGGACGGAGGGGATCTTTCGCGACTGCCTGCGCGTCGGCTACCACTGCCTGGTGGCGGAGCGGGTCGCAGGGACTGCGCCGGGTGCGGCGCTGGGGCACCCTGGACGCCTGGTCGGCCACGCCGTCATGTCTGCGGCCGTTGGGGAGTGCCATCTGCTAAACCTTTGCGTGCACCCAATTTGGCAGGGACAGGGACTGGGGCGCCGGATGCTGCTGCGGCTCTTCGCCATCGGCCGGGCCAACAACGCCGATACGGCCTTCCTCGAGGTGCGCGCCAGCAACCGTGGGGCGATCGCCCTCTACGAGTCCGAGGGCTTCTGCGAGGTGGGACTGCGCCGCGGCTATTACCCGGCCGGGGAACGGCGGGAGGACGCCATCGTCATGGCGCGGCCGCTGCTTTAGGCGGTGCAAGGGCCGGCGTCCACAAGCTGCTGATCCGATGGCGCAGGACCCTGGTTTGGCCCCGAATGTGCCTATCGTCGGACAGACGGCCTATGCCCATGTGGACGAAAAGGCCGCCTGCTTGGCCGCAGGCATGGTGGACCCTATCGCAAAGCCAATCGATAGGGACGGGTTGATTGCGCTCGTCACCCGACAGGCTCGCTGGCTGAGGCGACCCGCTTGAGCCCCTGCGGTTCAGGGCGCAAGCGAATCGCCTGGTTGGAGGGAGAATGACCTGATGGATCTGGAGTGAACCGGACTTTTCCGCTTGAATGTGGTCTTGGGCCGGGTCTGCTGATTGAAAACGAAAAAAAGGCGCTGCCCTGCGGCAGCGCCCTCGTCTTTACTCTTGCGACGCTCCGAGTTAGGGAAACGCTGATCTACTTATAGCACTATTGTCAACGGCTTAGCGCCGTTTGAAATGGCGGGCCCTCCGTGGCCCGCACGGGAAACGCTTTAGTCAGCGTTTCCTTAGGGAGCGATCTCCTCCTCCACTGCGGCGATCAATACCGGTGTTCGTATGTCCTCCGGCAACTGGCTGAACTTCTTCGCCAGGCCCGGCCAGAGCAGCCCGTAGTAGAGCTCGCCGCGGACCAGGACCACGCCCTTGGCGGGGATCTCGTAGCTTAGGGTGCGGTCCTCGTGAGGCTTGAGGCGGCTGTCCGGGCCCGGCTTGGTGGCCGTGGGCGGCGGTGCAGGCTTGCCCGCATCGTCAGCCATGCTGTAGGAGAAGTACGCCTGCGGGTCGGATTCAGCTGGGTGCCCCTTGGCGCTCTCCCAGACCACTTCGCCCTTGTCGTTGTAAGCAGTCAGCTTGACGAACATGTTGCGGAATGGGGCCCCGGTGGGCAAGGAGTGCGGCTGTAGGTTCTTGATGCGCACACTGGCGTTCAGTTTGCCCGCGGCCTTGTCGACCTTGTCACCCTTCGCGGCCTTCGCGGCCTTTACGGCCTGCGCGGCTTTTCCGGCCTTCTCTACCTTCACGTCGAACAGGGCGGCGCGCGCGAGAACGGCCTTGTTGTGGCCGCCGCCCATGGAGTGGTCAGCCATGCCGTTGGCGAGCGGCATGTGACAGGACAGGCAGCTGACGTTGCTCCCGCTATCGATGTACTCGTTGCCGGTCTGACACAGAGGCACACCGTGAGGGTTGTCGCGCTGGTCGTGGCAGCCCATGCAGGCGTCGGAGGACCTCATGAGGGACGGGTTTGCCTCCATGGCCATGGCCGGGACCTTCTGGCCTTCGAACTCCACGGCCTCGCCCAGGTGGGGGTTCGGCTTCTGTGACGCGTCGGCACCGCCGGCACCGGCTCCACCGAAGGGGTCCGACCCGGCCGTCAGCTTGGCGAGGCCGCGCGGAAAGCCGGCCGGTCCTTGAAGATTCGTGGCGACCTCATAGGCCTTGAGGCCGAGCTGCTGTTTTCCGTCGGCGTCCGTGATCCCCTTGTAGGTCTTGAGGGTGTGGCAGGCGACGCAATTGACGCCCTCGGCATAGGCCGGCTTGGCGTCGAGCTTGGTGGTTTTGTCGATGGCTGCGTTGGGGGCGTGGCAGCTCAGGCACACCGGGTACTTGCCGGATTTCTTGTGAAGGACCCCTTCCTCTGTGGGCGATCCCGCCTCCTGCTGATAGAAGGCCCCGTGGAGCGGATCCGTGAGGGCTGTGCTCTGGGAATGCATGGAGTCCTTCCATTGCTTGTAGATTTCCTGGTGGCAGGTCTTGCAGACCTCGGCGGAGATGTGATGGATGTTGCCGCCCTCTTCGGCGTTGGCGGTGATGGTTGCAGCGCCCGACAGGCCGAGGGCGGCCGACATCAGGAACCTGGCTACAGATTGGCTTGGTATCACTCTTTCGGTCCTCCATTAAGTGTTGCTTGTGGCCGGCGCATTATCGAGCGAAGGCGGACGTAACAGAAGTGCTGGAGATCAACAATCGAGCCAGTTGCGACATGATCCTAATAATAGTAATTACTAAAGTACTGAATGACTGGAGCGCTTGAGCGCAACTCATTACTCGCGAGCAATAGGCTGTGCGTCATTGCCTGGTCAAGGGTCGGGCCCAGGTGCGGGCTCGGTCGGATCCCTCCCTGCCGTGGGGCGGGCGTGCCGGTTATTCTGAACTGGACTGGGAATGCCCTCGCATCGCCAGTCCGGCGATCACCACAGCGACGCCGACAAAGAGGACGATCAGTGTGGCCAGGGCATTGATCTGCGGCGAGACGCCCATGCGAACGCTGGAATAGACCACCATCGGCAGGGTCGTGGACCCCGGCCCGGCGACGAAGCTCGCCACCACCAGGTCGTCCAGGGACAGGGTGAAGGCCAGCAGCCAGCCGGACAGCAGCGCCGGTGCGATGAGGGGCAGGGTGATGCGGAGATACACCTTGAAGGGGCGTGCCCCGAGATCCATCGCGGCCTCCTCCAGCGAGCGGTCCATCTGCCCGAGGCGGGCCTTCACGACGACGGCCACGTAGGCCAAGCTGAAGGTGATGTGGGCGATGGCGATGGTGGTAAAGCCCCGCCCGTCCGGCCAGCCGATCCACTGCTCCAGGGCGACAAACAGGAGCAGCATCGACAGGCCGATGATGACCTCGGGCATGACCAGGGGCGCGGTCAAGAGGAGCTCGAACCCCGCCCGCCCCTTGAACCGCCCGCGCCGCACCAGGGCGTTGGCGGCAAGGGTCCCCAGGATGACCGCGACGCTCGCGTTGGTCGCCGCGATGCGGATGCTCAGCCAGGCGGCGTCCAACAGGTGCTGATTCTCCAACAGTTCGCCGTACCATTTGGTGGAAAAGCCGGACCAGACGGTGACCAGCCGGGACTCGTTGAAGGAATAGATGATCAGGAGCAGCACTGGCACGTACAGAAAGGCGTAGCCGAATACGAGGGCGGTCGTCAGGGGCCACCGGCGCTGGTGCATTGGGTTACTCCGTCTCGAGGCGCTGCTGCCAGCGTTGCATCAATACGAACGGCACGACCAGGATGACGAGCAGCAGGATGGCGATGGCCGATGCCAGGGGCCAGTCCTTGTTTGAAAAGAATTCGGTCCAGAGCATGCGCCCCACCATGAGGTTGTCCGGCCCGCCGAGCAGGTCTGGGATGACGAATTCGCCCACGACCGGGATGAACACCAGCATGCTCCCGGCGACGATTCCCGGCAGGGACAGGGGCAGGGTGATCCGCATGAAAGCGCGGGAGGCACGGCAGCCCAGGTCCGCGGCGGCCTCCAGGAGGGTCAGGTCCATGCGCGAGAGGTTGGCATAGAGCGGCAGGATCATGAACGGCAGGTAGGAGTAGACCACTCCGATGTAGACCGCGGCCTGGGTATGCAGGATGGCCAGCGGGCTGTCGATCACGCCCAGCCACAGCAGCAGGTTGTTGAGCAGCCCCTCGGATTTGAGGATACCGATCCAGGCGTAGACCCGGATCAGGAACGAGGTCCAGAAGGGCAGGATGATGAGCATGAGCAGCACGACCCGCCGCCGCTCCGGGGCCGTGGCGATGGCGTAGGCCATGGGGTACCCGATCAGCAGGCACAGGAGGGTGCAGACGAAGGCCACCCAGAGCGAATTCAGGAAGGCCGCCAGATAGAGATCGTCGGCCCATACCAGCATGAAATTCTGCAGGTTCAGGCGGATCTGCAGGACGCCGTCCTCGGCCCACTCCCACAAGACCGTGTAGGGCGGCTGAGCCAGGGCGGGCTCGGCCAGCCCGATGTTCAGGACGATGATGAAGGGCAAGAGAAAGAACAGCACCAGCCAGAGGGCGGGGATGGCGATGTCGGGGTGGGGCAGGCGGCGGCGGAGCCGCTCCAGGGGCCTGCCGAGCGATGCGCCGCTGCCGTTGCCGGAGCCGCGAGTGGCACTGGGTGCGGTCATGATCTGGACCTAGTCCGTGAGCACGATGCCGCTGGTGGGGGCCCACTCCATGGCGACCTCCTGCTCCCAGGTCAGGGCCTGCTCGGCTCGCGGGTTGACGTTCGCCAGCGTCATCTCGACCATCTGTCCTTCGCCGACGCGGACGTGGTAGATGGAGACGTCCCCCAGGTAGGCGATGTCCTCGACCACGCCGCGGATCTGGTTGACTCCCCCCTCCTGGTACGCATCGGCCAGTCGGATCTTCTCCGGGCGAATGGCCACCCGAACAGGGGTCCCCAAGGCGTGGGGCTGCGGGGAGCGCATGCGCATGGTTGCGCCGCCGTGGCACTGGATGATGGCTTCGTCGCCGATCTGCTCGACGATCTTGCCCTCGAACAAATTCACCGAGCCGATGAACTCGGCCACAAGGCGGCAGTTGGGGAACTCGTAGATCCCAGTTGGGGTATCGACTTGGATGATCTGGCCGGCGTCCATCACCGCGATGCGGGTGGACATGGTCATGGCCTCCTCCTGGTCGTGCGTCACCGTGACGAAGGTGATCCCGATGCGCTCCTGAAGGTTGACCAGCTCGAACTGGGTGGCCTCGCGCAGGCGCTTGTCTAGGGCGCCCAGGGGCTCGTCCAGGAGGAGCAGCTTGGGGTGCTTGGCCAGGCTGCGTGCCAGCGCGACGCGCTGGCGCTGCCCGCCGGAGAGCTGATCCGGGCGGCGCTTGCGCAGGGGCGTGATCTTGAGCAGATCGAGCATGTCCGCGACCCGCTCGGCCCGCTCGGCGCGGGGCATCTGCTCCTGCTTGAGCCCGAACTCCACGTTGTGTTCCACCGTCATGTGCGGGAACAGGGCATAGGACTGGAACATCATGTTGACCGGGCGGGAGTAGGGCGGGACCTCGGTCACGTCGACCCCGTCGATGAAGATCCGCCCGTGTGTCGGTTGCTCCAGCCCCGCCAGCATGCGCAGCAGGGTGGACTTGCCGCACCCGGAGCCCCCGAGGAGGGAGAAGAATTCCCCCTGGAAGATATCGAGGCTGATGTTGTCCACCGCGTACACGTCACCGAACTTCTTGGTAACGCCGTCGATGCGCACGTAGGGCTCCGCCCTGGGGTCCTGCCAGGGTTCGAGGCGGCGACGGTCGGGCGGACCGGCCATAGGCGTGGTCTCCGTGGGGGCTCGGGCGGCGGGGGCCGCGGCAGGCGCTCAGGGGTCAACGTCTCTCCCGCCCCGGATGCCTGCCGCGGTGTGCAGAGGTCAGCGGTTGGCCTTGAGGCGCGTCCAAACCCGGTTGATGGCCCGAATATCCTTATCGCTGCGCTCGGCCAGGACGAACAGGCGCTCCTTGACTTCATCGCTGGGGTAGATGCTGGGGTCATCGCGCACCTCGGCGTCGAGAAATTCCTTCGACTTCGGATTGGGGTTGGCGTAGTGCACGAAGTTGGAGGCGTCGGCGATCACCTTGGGGTCGAGCAGATACTCGATGAAGGCGTGGGCCTGATCGGGGTTGGGGGCATCCTTGGGGATGGCCAGGACATCGACCCACAGGACGGCGCCTTCCTTCGGGATGACGTAGCCGATCTTGACCCCCTTGCCGGCCTCGTCGGCGCGGTCGCGGGCCTGGAAAATGTCGCCCGAGTAGCCGTGGGCGACGCAGGTGTCGCCGTTGGCCAGGTCGTTGATGTACTGCGAGGAGTGGAAATAGCGGATGTAGGGGTGGACATTTTTCACCAGTTCCGCGGCGGCATCCAGGTCCTTCTGGTTCGTGCTGTTGGGGTCCTTGCCAAGATAGGCCAGGGCCGCAGCGAAGACCTCGGTGGAGTCGTCCATCAGGCTGATGCCGCAGTCCTTCAGCTTCTTGGCCTTCTCCGGGTCGAAGACCAGGCCCCAGGTGTCCAGAGGCACGTCATCGCCAAGGGCCGCCTTGACCTTGTCCAGGTTGACCCCGAGACCGGTGGTGCCCCACATGTAGGGGACCAGGTGGGCGTTACCCTTGTCGATCCCCTCGATGGATTTCAGGATCTGCGGGTCGATGTTGCCCAGCGAGGGCAACTTGGCCTCGTCCAAGGGCTGGAAAATGCCGGTCTTGACCTGGCGGGCCCCGAAGGGACGGGCCGTGGGAACGACGATGTCATAACCGCTCTTTCCGGCCAGGAGCTTGGCCTCCAGGATCTCGTTGGAGTCGTAGACGTCCATGACCGGCTTGATGCCGGTCTTGGCCTGGAAATTGGGCAGGGTGTCTTCGGCGAGGTAATCGCTCCAGATGAAGATGTGGACCGCGGGCTCCGCGGCGGCCAGGGCGGGCAGGGCGGCGAGGCATAGCAAAGGCAGGCGGAGCCGGGCGAAGAGCTGACGCATGGCAGGGGTCCCTCGTGGGGTGGGTTAGGTGGGGCAAGCTGCGTCCCCGTCGGCGGCGCAGCGCTAGGCGCGGCCGGCACGAGGCGCGGCGAAATGCTACTGGAAAAGCCCGGTTGGTCACATAAAAAAATGTCCCTACCTGGGTCGCCGGGCCGGGTCGCAGCAAGCCGAGTTGCCCGTTGTGTCACCCCGGGTATTTCTTCGCTGCGGTTCAGTCGCGGTTCAGGGACTGCCCATTAGGATGTACCGCAACGGTGATGGCATTGGGCCTCACCGATCTTCAGAGGTGAATCAGGATGAGCAAGACACTAAAGACGCTGCGGTGGACGACGGTGGCCCTGTTGGCTGGGACCCTGGCCTTGCCGGGTTTGACCCTGGCGCGCGACCAGGATGGGTACCGCGGGGACCGGGACCGTCACGGGCACTGGGACGACCGCGGGCATGAGAAGGGGCACTGGCGGCACCACCGGCATGGGAACTGGGGGCGCTGGGGTCGCGACCGGAAGCTGGTCGTGGTCCGGGAACCCGTGTATGTCGAGCGCCGCCCGCCGGCCCCGCCTCCCCCCTGGGTGCCGTTGGCCGTGGGCATCGCTGGACTTTTGCATAATCACTAGATGCCGTAGCTGGGGAGGCGAGGCATTGGACAAGCGGCTGGCTGTGGTAGATTCGCCCGCATTCTTCTTGCAGCGGCTCTTAGCTTGACGATGCGCCCCATTGCACTCCCCCTCATCGCCCTTGTCGTTGCCACCCTGGGCGGCCCGGCCAGCACCAACGCGGCACCGCCGCGCTGGACGCTGTTGGCCGGGCAGGGTGGCGGCGCCGCTTCCGCCGCTCAGGCGGCGGAGCAGGCCCGCCGTCAGACCGGTGGCCGGGTGTTGTCGGTGCAGGAGAAGGGCGGGGGTTATCAGGTCAAGGTGCTCACGCCCTCCGGAGAGGTGCGCAGCGTCTTCATCCCATCGGGCGGGCGCTGACGGCGCCCGGGTCCCAGGCCGCCATGCGCATCCTGGTCATCGAGGACGAAGCCGCCCTGCGCGGTCAGGTTGTGTCGCGCCTGGTGCGGGACGGCTATCTGTGCGAGGCATCGGGGGACGGCGCCGAGGGGCTCTACCTGGCCAGCGAGTACCCCTTCGACGCAGCCTTGGTGGACCTTGGTCTGCCCGGCACCCCAGGCATAGAGATCATCCGAAAGCTCCGCGCCGCGGGAAACTTGCTCCCCATCCTAGTGCTGACCGCCCGCAGCCGCTGGCAGGATAAGGTCATAGGGCTGGAGGCGGGCGCCGATGACTATCTGGCCAAGCCCTTCGAGATGGACGAGTTGCTAGCCAGGCTGCGGGCACTGCTGCGGCGTGCCCAAGGGGCGGCGACGCAGGAGCTGCGCGCAGGCCCGGTACGTCTGGACCGCGCCGCCCAGCAGGTCTGGGTCGGGGAGCGCATGGTGGAGCTCACCGGCTATGAGTTCCGGCTGTTGGAGCACCTGATGACCCAGCGGGGGCGGGTGCTGTCCAAGCGCGAGCTGGCCGACCACCTCTATCCCCACGACGAGGACCGCGACAGCAATGTGCTGGAGGTCCTGCTCGGGCGGCTGCGGCGCAAACTCGACCCCGACGGCAGTCTCGCCCCCATCGAGACCCTGCGCGGGCGGGGCTATCGGTTTGCGCGGGGGGACGACCCCACTTGAGGTCCCTCCGGGCACGCGCGACTTGGGCCGCCGCCCTGGTTCTGCTGGTCTTCGTTGCCCTCACCAGCCTGGCCTTGGAGCAGGCCTTTCAGGCCAGCGCGCGCTCGGCTCGCGAGGAACGCCTGCTGGGGCAGCTCTACCTCCTGATGGCCGCGGCCGACTCCATCGATGAGGGGTTGACGCTCCCCCGCGATTTGCCCGAGGCACGCTTCAGCTTGCCTGGGTCCGGGCTCTATGCCCAGGTCAGCGACGCCCAGGGTGCGCCGGTGTGGCGCTCGGGCTCCGCCCTGGGTGCGGATGTCCCCTTCGATGTTGGCCTAGGACCTGGAATACGCCGTTTTCGTGAGGCGACGGACGCCGATGGGCGCGCCTACTTCGTCGAGGGATATGGCGTCACCTGGTCCATCGGTCCCATGCCGCGCGGCTACACCTTCAGCGTCGCCGAGGACCTGACGGCCTACCGCGACGAGCTGACCCGCTTCCGCACCCACCTGTTCGGCTGGCTGGGGGCAATGGCTTTGCTGCTGCTCGCCGCCCTCCTGGTCGCGCTGCGCTGGGGGCTCGGCCCGCTGCGGAAGGTGGCCGAGGAGGTTGCCGCCGTGGAGGCCGGCCGCCAGGACCGGCTCCGCGGCGACTACCCGGAGGAGCTGCGCGCCCTGACCGACAACCTCAATGCCCTGCTGGCCCATGAGGCCGCCCGCCAGGCCCGGCTCGGCCATGCGCTGGCCGATCTGGCCCATAGCCTCAAGACCCCCCTGGCCGTGATGCGCGGAGCCCTCGGCGAGTCTCCGCAGGGTCCACCGAGCGAAACCCTCGGCGAGCAGATCCGGCGCATGGACGAGATCGTTGGCTACCAACTGGAGCGGGCTCGCGGCCGACCGGCCGCGACCCTGTCACCCCCCATCCCTGTTGTCCCGTCCATAGACCGCCTGCTGACGGCCCTGACCAAGCTCCACGCCAGCCGCGCGGTGGGCGTTGAGCTGGAACTGGAGCCAGGGCTCGTTTTCCGCGGGGCCGAAGGGGATCTGCTGGAGGTCGTCGGCAATCTGCTCGACAACGCCTTCAAGTGGTGCCGGACTCGGGTCCGGGTCGGGGCCCGGCGCGAGGCCGGGCTGCTGGTGCTGTGGGTGGAGGACGACGGTCCGGGCATCACCGCCGAGCAGGCCCGGGGCCTTGGCGAGCGCGGGACCCGGGTGGACCTGACCGCCCCCGGTCACGGCATTGGGCTGGCCGTGGTGCGGGAGATCTGCCAGGCCTATGGTGGCGGCCTCGCCATTGCCCGAAGCCCTTTGGGCGGTGCTCTGGTGCGGGTCCGGCTGGGGGCTTAGGCGATTTCAGTCAAATCATGCACCAGCTAGCTTGATCTTTGCGCCCGCCTTCGATGTCGCGCCAGCAGTCACATAGCCCAGCTATGCTCCTGCCGGTACTCCCTGAAGGCGGACGTAAATCCGCTGCCATCCGGTACATGATTCCCCGGCAATCGCCTTGGCGTGCTGGCTAGGCGGGATTGTCGAACGGCGGTGTCTCGATGCGCCGCCACAGCCGTCCGTCGTTCTTGAGCAGGTCCCCGGCGGCCTTGGGACCCCAGGTCCCGGCGGCGTAGTTGGGGAAGTCCCGCGGGGGCAGGGCGGACCAGACGTCCATGATGGACTGGACGATCTCCCAGCCCTTTTCCACCGTGTCGGCGTGCTTGAAGAGGGTCGCGTCGCCGTTCATGCAGTCGTAGATCAGGGTCTCGTAACCGGTGGCCGGCTCGTTGCCGAAGTAGTCCGCGTAGCAGAAGTCCATGTTGACCGTGCCGACGCGCATGCTGGGGCCGGGGATCTTGGCCCCGAAGGACATCTGGATGCCCTCGTTGGGCTGGATGCGCAGCACCAGCATGTCCGGGTCGATCTGCTCCACTGCCGTGTCCTTGAACATGACCAAGGGGGCGCGCTTGAACTGGATGGCGACCTCGGTGTACGGGGTCGTGAGGCGCTTGCCCGTGCGCAGATAAAAGGGCACCCCGGCCCAGCGCCAGTTGTCCATGGTCAGCTTCATGGCGGCGTAGGTCTCGGTGCGGGACTGGGGGTCGACCCCAGGCGAGGTGCGGTAGGCCGGGACCTTCTCGCCGTCGGGCAAGACCCCCTCGCCATACTGGCCGCGCACGGCGTGGGTGAGGACCTGCTCTGGCGCCATGGGCTGGATGGCGTCCAGGACCTTGTTGACCTCTTCACGCACCGCCTGGGACTCGAAGGAGTTGGGCGGCTCCATGGCCAGGAAGCCGAGCAGGACCAGGAGATGGTTGGGGATCATGTCGCGCAGGGCCCCGGTCTGCTCATAGTAGTCGGCGCGGTGCTCGACGCCGACGGACTCGGCCACCGTGATCTGCACGTGGTCGATGTGGTGGCGGCTCCACAGGGGCTCGATGAAGCCGTTGGCAAAGCGGAAGACCATGATGTTCTGCACCGACTCCTTCCCCAGGTAGTGGTCGATGCGATAGATCTGGCGTTCGGTTAGGGTCTCGTGGAGGCTCCGGTTGAGGGCGACGGCGGACTCGAGATCGGTGCCGAAGGGCTTCTCGATGATGACCCGGCGCCAGTCGCCCGGCCCTTCGGCCGTTAGCCCGACGTTGCCCAGGTTGCGGGTGATGTCGCCGAACAGGCGCGGCGGGACCGCCAGGTAGAAGAGGTAATTGCCCTCGGTGCTGCGCTCGGCGTCGATGCGGGTGAGCCGCTCGCAGAGCTGCAGATACATCCCCTGGTCGTCGATGTTGCCCTGCATGTAGTGGGTGCGCTGGGCCAGGCGGTCCCACACCTCCCCATCGAAGGCGGCGCCGAGGTGCTCGCGCACCTGGGCCGCCAGGTGCTCTCGGAAGGTCTCGTCCGTGAAGTCCAGGCGGTCGAGCCCGAGGACCGCGAAGCTGTCCGGGAGCAAATGGTCATGGCAGAGGTGGAACAGCGCGGGTATCAGCTTGCGGGCGGTCAGGTCTCCCCCGGCGCCGAAGATGATCATGACGTTGGGGTGCGCCGGCGGGGCCTTCTCGTTGTGGGTCAGGATCATGGACACGTCTGGTCTCCGGTAGCTCTTGGTGCTCGAGCGGGAGCGCCGCTCCCACAGGCTTGCCTTGCCGGCCTTAGGTCTTCGGTTTTTCGTGATGCCCGCCGAACTGGTACCGCATGGCCGAGAGGATCTGATTCGCGAAGTCGGCCTCGCCGCGGGAGCTGAAGCGTTCGTGAAGGGCTGTGGTCAGGAGCGGTGCGGGGGCGCCGCTCTCGATGGCGGCCATGCAGGTCCAACGCCCCTCCCCGGAATCTGAAACCCGGCCGCCGAAGTCGGAGAGACTGGGGTCCTGGTGCAGGGCATTGGCGGTTAGGTCCAGGAGCCAGGAGGCGACCACGCTGCCGCGGCGCCAGACCTCTGAAACCTCCGCCAGGTCGAACGCGTACTGGTAGTTGCGGGGGTTGCGCAGGGGCGCCGTCTCGGCGTCGATCGCGTGGTCCTGGCGGCCGACGCCGGCGTGCCTGAGGATGTTGAAGCCCTCGGCATAGGCGGCCATCAGGGCGTACTCGACGCCGTTGTGCACCATCTTGACGAAGTGCCCGGCCCCGCTTGGGCCGCAGTGGAGATAGCCCAGCTCGGAGGGGCTGTGCCGACCCTGTCGTCCGGCGGTCCGATCGACCTGTCCCGGCACCGGGCGCGAGGGAGGCGAAGATCGAATCCAGACGTTCCACGGGCTCCGGCTCGCCGCCGATCATGAGGCAATAGCCGCGCTCCAGGCCCCAGACCCCGCCGCTCGTCCCCACGTCCACGAAGTGGATGCCCGCGGTCTTGAGACGGTCCGCGTGGCGGATGTCGTCCTGGTAGAAGGAGTTGCCGCCGTCAATGATGGTGTCGCCCGGCGTCAGGTGGGGCAGCAGGTCGTCGATCACGGCATCCACCACCGCAGCCGGAACCATGACCCAGGCGGCGCGGGGCATCTCCAGCTGGGCAGCGAACTCCGCGACGCTGGTCGCTCCGACGGCCCCCTCGCGGACCAGGGCGGCCACCGCTTCGGTATTGCGGTCGTAGACGACGCACTGGTGGCCGGCGTGCAGTAGGCGCAGGACCATGTTGGCGCCCATGCGGCCGAGGCCGATCATTCCAATTTGCATGTCTGGGGTCCTCTGCGGGTTGCGGTGATGGGTGCGAGCGCCGTGAGCTCGGTCGCCCGCGAATGGCTAAAGGGAGATCTACGTAACCCTGGCCGGCGCCGGCTCAGCCCTCCAGGACCACGACCGCATGGCCCTCGACCCGGCGGTGGCGTCCTTCCACCATGGGTAGCTCGCCGGGGGCCTGCATGGCAGGGAAGGCGGCTGTATCCAATGCCAGGTACCAGGTACGGCCCTCGAGACGGGGGACGGCAAAGTCCAGGGGCCGCTCGTCCATGTTCAGCATGACGTGCAAATGCGGCTCCTCCGGCGTGGTCCCGGCTAGGGTGAAGGCCAAGGCCCGGGCCTCGGGGTCGTCCCAGCGCGGGTTGTCCAGCTTGGCTCCGTGCCACGCGATGTCCGGCAGGGTCTGACCCGTTTGCGGACGTCCCGGTTAGAAAGCGCTCGCGGGTGAGGCTGGGGTGGCGGCGGCGGAAGGCGACAATGTTGCGCACGAAGGCGAGCATCTCCCGGTTGGCCTCGACCAGGCTCCAATCGAACCAGGAGAGCGGATTGTTCTGGCAGTAGCTGTTGTTGTTGCCGCCCTGGGTGCGCAGGACCTCGTCACCGCCCAGCAGCATGGGTACCCCCTGGCTCAGCATCAGGATGGCGATCAGATTCATGGCCTGGCGGCGGCGAAGGGAAAGGATGGCGGGGTCGTCGGTTGGGCCCTCCACGCCGCAGTTCCAGCTCAGGTTGTGGCTGTCGCCGTCGCGGTTGCCCTCGCCATTGGCCTCGTTGTGCTTCGCGTTGTAGGCGACGAGGTCATGGAGCGTGAAGCCGTCGTGGCAGGTAATGAAGTTCACCGAGTTGCGCGGCAGGCGCCCGTCCGGCTCGTAGAGGTCGCTGCTGCCGGCGATGCGGGTCGCAAGCTCCGGGATCAGTCCCGGGTCGCCGCGCACAAAGGCGCGGACCAGGTCGCGGTAGCGGCCATTCCACTCCGCCCAGCGGAAGCCGGGGAAGTCCCCCACCTGGTAGAGACCCTCGGCGTCCCAGGCCTCCGCGATGAGATGGGTGCGAAACAGGACCGGGCTGAGCTCGATACCCCAGAGGATGGGGGCGTGGTACTGGGGGTTGCCGTCCTCGCCGCGGCCGAGGGCGCTGGCCAGGTCGAAGCGGAAGCCGTCGACATGCATCTCGCGCACCCAGTATTGGAGCGAGTCCATGAGGAATCGGGCGACCAACGGATGGTTGCAGTTCACCGTATTGCCGCAGCCTGTGTAGTCGCGGTAGCGGCGGCGGTCCTCGGGGTCCAAGTGATAGAAGATCTCGTTGCCCAGGCCCTTGAAGCTGATAGTGGGCCCGTCGGGACCGCCCTCGGCGGTGTGGTTGAAGACCACGTCCAGGATGACACCGATGTCCGCCCGGTGCAGGGACTTGACTAGGTCGCGGAACTCGTCGCGGGCACGGGTCGGCTCGACGCTGTAGCCCGGGTGGGCGGCGAAGAAGCTATGGGTGCTGTAGCCCCAGTAGTTCTCGAGGCCAAGGGCCGCTGTCCTGTCCGGGACATCCTGAGGGTCGAAGGCCATGACCGGCAGCAGCTCCACATGGGTGATGCCGAGGCCCTGGAGGTAGGGGATTTTCTCGATGAGGCCGACGAAGGTCCCCGGGTGAGTAACTTTGGCGGATGGGTGGCGGGTGAAGCCGCCTACGTGCAGCTCGTAAATGACGGCGTTCTGGATCGGGACGTGCAACGGCGTGTCGTCCTCCCAATCGTAGGTGTCCGACACCACCAGAGACCTCATGGCGGTGGCCACATTGTCCCCCGTCCCGCTCGCGAGGGAGCGGTTCCACCGGCGGTCGTCCACGGCGGTTGCCCATGGGTCGAGCAGGGCCTTGGTGTGATCGTAGCGGCAGCCGGTGACCTGGGTGTCGCAGGGTCCATCCGCGCGCCAGCAGTAGTAGATCCCGTCGCTTGGCAAGCCCTCCACCAGGACGTGCCAGAAAAAGAAGGTGCGGTTGACCTTCGGGTCGAGCACGATGGTCTGAAAAGGCTCAGGGGTTTCGGGGCTGTCGAAGAGCAGTAGGTCGACCCGCGTGGCATGGCGCGAGAAGGTACAGAAGTTAACCCCGGCAGTCCCGGGGCGGGCGCCGCCCTGCTCCAGGTTGCCCGGCTGGACATTGTAGGTTCGGCTGGACATGGGGGCCCCTGAGGTTGGTGTTATGTGGCCGGGGTTTAGTACTCGGCCCGACTAGGGCCAGGGTAGCCGGCAACGGTGACCACCGGGTGATAGTACAGCCGAAAAGTACGGCTGGTGATCAAAAACGGTTCTCTGTCAGGACGTCGTCAAGCGGCAGCTGCCCGGGCTTGGGCCATGCGGCCTTTGTGCCCTTGCCGATGGCAATCATGAACGCGATGAGGTGGTCCTCGGGCAGCCCGATGATTTTCCCCACCGCATCGTAATCGAAGCCGTCCATGGGGCACGAGTCGTAGCCCATCTCCTTGGCCATGAGCATGATCGCCATGCCTACCAGGCCGCAGGAGCGCATGCCCTCATCGCGCTCGACCTCTGGCCGCCCGTCGTAGTACTTGGCCAGGGCCGGGAGCAGGAATCCCTGGACCTCCGGGGGGGCGTTGCGCCAGTACCGCTCCGGTTGCCGGGCCCAGGCCTTGCGGTCCAGGCACAGCACCAATAGCTCCGAGGCATCGGTGACCTGCGCCTGGTCCCAGGCCACGGGGCGGATGGCCTTTCGTTGGGCGGGGTCGGTGATACGCACAAAGCGCCAGTTCTGAATGTTGAAGGCCGTAGGGGCCAAAATGGCCTGCTCCATCAGGCGGCGAAAGTCGGCCTCGGACATGCGGTGCTCTGGGTCGTACCACTTGATGGCGCGGCGGGCGGCGAGGGCTTCGGATACGTGCATATCAGTAGGCTCCAATGGGGTTGGGGGGTGTCCGGGACACGGCGGAGGGCGCGTGGCGCCGGGTCGGCTGAATTCAGATCCGGGCGAATCGGCATACTTCAACCTGGGGTGCCCCGTCGCCTCCTCTTCGCCTCCCGTCGTCCTCGGTTCATAATCCGCCCATGTCTAACCCCCCGAACCCAGATCCGGCCCAACTCGGGCCCTATTTCCTGATTGCCGGGGCTCGTAGCCAGGGCGCGGACCGAGACGATCTGGCGCGCCGCTACGGGCAACATGGGCACCGGGCCCCGGATGCCCTCGACGCCGAGGTCATTCAGGGTCGCCTGGAGGCCATGGTCTTCATGGTCCTGTCGGTGCGCCGCAGCCTGGTCCCTAGTTCCCATGCCTTGTCCTGGTTTCCGGCAGGGCGCGTGGAATTGATTCTTGGGCAGATCGAACGGGTAGCGCGCACCAGCGTCGAGCTGGCCTATCACCTTTGTACCCAGGCACCGGAGGTCCTGCTGCACCTCCCGGACGCCGATGTACCCGACTGGGTGATCGAACTCCTGGACGTCTACGACCGCTCCGGGACCCAGGGCGGCATCCGCACCATGCAAGCAGTGGCGGGCTATGCGCAGGGCCTGGCCCAGAACCGCGGCTGCCAGCGCCTGGACCAGGCCCGGGTGGTGCTGGATGCCTTCGTTGCCGGGCTGGCCGGACGGCGGCTCAAGCTGGCCGAGGGCGAGCAGGCCTACACGGATACCGAGACCCTGTTCGTGCCGGCGGCGCTTGCCCGGCTGCCCGATCGGCAGGCCAATTTCCGCCTCTACAAGGCCCTGATCGCTCACCTCTGGGCACAGACCTGGTTTGGAACCTGGCGCGGGCCTTTCCTGGAACGGCTGGATGCCTACCCGGACCCAGGGCGCGCCCTGGGGTTGTTCCAGGCACTGGAGACCCTGCGCCTGGATGCCTGTCTTGCGCGGGAGCTGCCTGGGCTGGCGCGGGAGATGCGTGCCCTGGCTCCAGCCCTCGTCGCTCACCGGGGACTGGGCCCTGGCGGCCCGGACCCTTGGCGGTCCCCGCCGCGGATGCGACCTCGAGCTGGCGCCTGTTGGCGGACCTCTATGCGGCCGGCGCCGTGCCGCCGCAACCGCCTTGCTATCAGGGAGAGATGTACCCGGCCAAGGTGGCGCAGGCGATGGCCGCGCGCAAGGAACGCGAGCGCGCCGCGCTGGCGGAGGTTCTGGCGGTGATCGCCGACGAGCAGGGCGGAAACCTGTCGGCACCCCAGGGTCAGCCGCCGGTCTTTGGCCTTGAACAGCACCCGGACGACGATTGGCCCGCTGGCATGGCGTTCCAACTCGTCTTGGGGGATCAGCCGGTCCAGCCGCGGGTCGAGGCGGTCCAGCTGATGCATTCCATCGTCCAGGACTTTGGGCACATACCGCCGGAATATCTGGAGGCAGCGGGGCAGGGCGTCTATCACCGCAGGACCGGTGCGGCGGGGACGGAGGCTGGGGCGCCGGCGCCGTCGGATGCCCAGATCTACGACGAGTGGGACTACACGCCGCCAGTCCTACCGCAAGGGTTGGTGTCAGCTCCGGGAGCGCGATGTGCACCCGGAGCCGGACGGCTTCGTCGGACGTACCCGGCACAAGTACCGCGGGCTGCTCAAGCACCTGTACCGGACCTTCGAGGCCCTGCGTGGGGAGGAGCGCCTGGTCAAGCGCGAGCCCTACGGCGAGGACCCGGACATCGACGCCATCGTCGAGGCCTACGCCGACAGCGCCCGCGGCCTGGAGCCCAGCGCCGGGCTCTTCCAGCGGCGGCGGCGCTTGGAGCGCAACGTGGCGGTGCTGTTCATGGTGGACATGAGCGGCTCCACCAAGGGCTGGATCAACGAGGTCCAGCGCGAGTCCCTGGTCCTGCTCTGCGAGTCTCTGGAGCTGCTCGGCGACCGCTATGCCATCTACGGCTTTTCAGGCTACACCCACATGCGCTGCGAGCTGTTTCGGGTCAAGGAGTTCGACGAGCCCTACGCGGAGGCTGTGCATGACCGCATCAGCGGTATCCGGCCCCAGGACTACACGCGCATGGGGGTGGTTGTCCGGCATCTGAGCCGCAAGCTCCTGGCGGTGGACGCCCGTACCCGGGTCTTGATCGTCCTCTCCGACGGGCGTCCGGACGACGAGGACGGCTACCGCGGGGACTACGGCATCGAGGATACCCGCCAGGCCGTGCTGGAGGCGCGCAGCCTGGGTGTCCATCCCTTCTGCATCACCATCGACGACGCAGCCCAGGGCTACCTGCCCCACATCTTCGGGCCATCCGGGCTACAGCCTGGTGGAGAACGTCGCCAAGCTCCCCTACCGGGTCTCCGACATCTACCGGCGCATCACCGCCTGAGTGCTGGGGGCTGTGACGCCCCAAGGAGGACGGTTCCCGCCGTGCCGGATGGGGTATCCTTGCGCCGAAACAACAACGACAGACAGGGGTGATATGAGGGTACGAGCAAGGAACACGGGCCTTGGGCGGATCGGGGTCTTCAGCCTATGGGTGCTGGTGACCGCCGCGGTACCGCTGCAGGCACCAGGTCAGGTCCCGGTCCAGGCCCAGCCTCGCGGTCCGGCACCGGCCCCGGCAGCCGTAGCCCCGCCGCAGGCAACAGCCCAGGCATCCGCTCAGACCCAGGACACCTGCCTCAAGAACGTCTTTGGCCTCTATTGTCTGGGCACGGACGTGAATCCCCTGTTGCGGCAGCGCCCGCCGACGGACCAGGCGCGCGATGGCGAACGCCTTGCCCTCATCTACGACCAGGGCCAGGAGCAGGACTATGTCCTTGCCTTCCGCGGGACCATCTACAAGGTCGTGCGGCAGTTTCGTGTCGAGACCCAGCTCAAGTTCCAGGACATCTACAACCAGTTGCGGGAGAAGTACGGACCGGGGGAGGACCGCAGCCTGTTTCCCGGCTATGCCGACAACCCGGCCAGCCGCCAGGGCTCGATCCGGCGCGGCGACGGCAAGGCGATCCACGTCTGGGCCCCGGCGGAGACTTGGCGCATCGAGCTGACCTGGACGCGGGAGTTCGGCCTGTCCCTGGCCTATGTGGACAATGACCTGGAGGCCCAGCAGCGGGCGGCGATCCAGCGGGCCTTGTAGGTCGGGTCGCCGGGCGGGCACGATCCCTAGAGCGAAGCTGGACCTCTTGGGCGGGACGCAGCCGGGCTGAAGCCCGACCTACAGATAGAGCAGGATCACGAAGTAGTGGCTGATGCTGCCGCCCAGGACGAACAGGTGCCAGATGCCGTGGCACCAGGGCCAGCGGTCGTCCAGCACGTAAAAGATCACTCCCACCGTGTAGAAGACTCCGCCCGCCAGCAGCCACCAGAACCCGGCTGCGGGCAGGGCCGCGATCAGCGGCCTCAGGGCGAAGAGTACTAGCCAGCCCATCGCCAGGTAGATCAGCAGCGACAGGATGCGACCGCCCTTCCGCGGGATGGAGTCAAGCAATATGCCGATGAGGGCCAGGGTCCAAACGGCCCCGAACAGCCACCAGCCCGTCGAGCCCTTGAGGGCGAGCAAGGTAAAGGGGGTATAGGTCCCGGCGATCAGCAGGTAGATTGCATGGTGGTCCAGGACCTGGAAGACCTGCTTGGCCCGTCCGCGCAGGCTGTGGTAGAGGGTCGAGAAGAGGTACAGCAGAAAGAGGGTGGCGCCATAGACCGAGAGGGTCAGCACGCGTACCGCCTCACCCTTCATGGCGGCGATAGTCACCATCACGGTGACGCCAACCAGGGCCAGGACGGCGCCCACCAGGTGGGTGATGCTATTGAACCGCTCGCCTTCGTACATACCCTTCTCCGCGACCCTGTCAGCCGCCACTTAGCCTGGGGGCTTGCCGCCGAGACGAGCTGTCAGCCCTTGTCCGCCGGCCGACGCTTGTCCTTTCCTGATTCGCTGGCCGTCAGCCCCGCCTCGATCCACTTGCGCAGGCGGTTGGAGTCGCCCACGGGGGTCAGCTTGCCCGCCGAGTCCAGGAGGACGATCCAGTAGCGCCGCCCCGCGATCTGGGCCTGCATCGCCAGGCAGTGCCCGGCTTCGACCACATAGCCCGTCTTGCTCAATTCCACGCGCCAGCTTTCGTTGCGTACCAGGGGATTGGTGTTGCGGTAGGGTACAGGTCCGCCGCCCGGGTACGGCTTGACCTTCAAATCCGAGCGGGTGGTCGCCTCGCGGATCAGGGGGTAGCGACTGGCGGCCTGGAGCAGCCTGACCAGGTCCTCGGCGGTGGAGCGGTTGGCCCCGTCCAGGCCGGAGGCGTCGGCATAGTGGGTGTCGGACATCCCCAGGGCCTGGGCCTTGCGGTTCATGGCCGCGACGAAGTCCGGTGTCCCGCCGGGGAAGGTAGTCCGACCCAGGGCCGAGGCCGCGCGGTTCTCCGAGGACATCAGGGCGATGGTCAGCATGTCCCGGCGGGTCAGCCGCGCCGCGTTGGTACGCATGCGCGAGCGGCTGTGGCGCAGCTGATCGCGGTCGGCGTCGGTGATCTCGATGGTCTGATCGAGGTCGACCCCGGAGTCCAGCACCAACATTGCCGTCATGAGCTTGGTGATTGAGGCGATGGGCTTGACGGCCTTGGTGTGCTTGGCGAGGAGTTGTGTACCGCCCTCGTCTACCACCAGGGCCGCGTCCGAGCGTAGCTCAGGCGCCTTGCCCAGGGTGGGGCCCGGGGGCGTGGCACGGCGCGGGGTTGCCAGGACGTTTCCCGTGGCAGCGGGGCCTGGTGCTGCTGCGGTGCCCGCGGTGGCCGGAGCGGGGCCCGCTCCGGCGTCCCCGGTCCGCCCGTCGTCCTTGGTGACCGAAGGAGGGTTGGCACCCGGGATCTGCGTGGCGAGAAACAGGGCCAGGCCAAGGGCTGCAAGCAGGCTGAGGGCGGCGACAAGGGCGCGGAGTGCGAGGCGCATGATTCAGGTCGGTCTCTGCAGAAGATGGGGTCGGTGCCCGGGCCGTCCAGGGGCGGTTGATAAAGCGCCCAGTGTGGCCAGAATACCAGAAGGCGGTATAGAAATGCATGACAAGGCCATGAAAAGACGATCGAAGCCGGGTCGGCATCACCGGCCGGCTGGACATCAATCCGCCGGCCAGTAGGCCGTGGCTATGCCCTCGCCCAGATCGGCCTCGATGAGGCGGGCACGCACCTCCAGCAGCCGGGCGATCAGCTCTGGCTCGGACGCCTCATAGGCGGCGGCATCCGGCACCCGCTTGACCACCACGCCCAGCAGCTCGGTGATGGCATTGCCGATGGAATTCTGGCTGATCGTCACCAGCAACTTGCCGTCGTCGTTACGGTAGATGAGCTGTTTGAAGGCCGGCTCCCAACGTATGGAGTTGGCGTAGGCCGGGTCGCGGATGCAGCGGTCGCGCACGACTTTCGCAGTCTTGAGGAACTCGTTGTCGAACAGCAAGACCGCATCCACCTGGTCGGGGAAGTGGAGGTCCGGCAGTTGCGGCGCGTTGCGGCTGGAGACCTGGGAGAAGAAAGTCCGGTAGAAGTCCAGAAAGCCCTTGAGGATGGCGTCGTACTCGCGCCAGAAGGCGACCTCCTTGAGGGCCTCGACTCCGCCCTGGATCTCCCAGCAAGGGAGTCCCTCCGGGTAGCCGGTGAGCCCGAGGCGCGACTCCTCGGTGTGAAGGGTCCGCAGGACCCGCAGGTCCAGGGCCTCGTCGAAGAACTCTCGATATACGTCGCGCATGTGGGCCTGAAAGAGGCTGTGCTGACCGCCGTCCGTCAGGTTTGGGTTGGCCGGGTCTGCCGTGGCCGCCGCTCGAAGCTGCTCGGTAGGAAAGGCCATGAAGTGGTTGTGGAGCATGCGGATGCTCGGTACCCCAGGAGATGTCAGGGGCCAGGTGGCGTCCAGGCTCGCCTCCCCGGCCAGGATCAGGGTCTCGCCAGGGTCCGGGTAGCGCTCGGCCATCCAGGCGATGATGATCTGGTTCATGCGGTTCCAAACCCGCCGCACGGCCTCCGGGACCTGGGTGCGGCGTACCGGACGCCCCAGCGGATTCAGGATGCTCTTCGAGGTGTTGTAGATGATCGAGCAGTCGAACGCGTTGGAGTGCCCCAGCGCCTTGCGATAGAGCAGCAGATCCTCGCGGTTGAGCAGGAGGCCGTTGTTGTGAACCAGATCGTTAAGGTTCTCCGTACTGTTGAAGAACTCGTTGGGCTTCATCCCCTCCGGGACTTCCAGTGGGATAGGGCGGAACGGGGTCAGAATCTCGCGTGGACCGATCTCCATCGCTGTGCACCTCGAATGCTAGAGCAGGTCCGGCGTTGCGGGCGGGGTGGGCGTTGCGGGGACCAGCCCCACCTCGTCGCCGTCGTGCAGCTTGGTAAACCCCTCGGTGAACTGCTTGTTGACCGTGACGCGCAGGCGGCCAGGCTCGAACAGGGGGCCGGCCCCGCGCCGACGGCCGGCGAGCCAGCGTAGCAGGCCGTCCACGTCCGCTACCTTGGCCGGTAGGGTGACCTGCTCAGCCTCCTTCCGCATCTTCCTGGCCAGCCAAGCGAAATAGAGGAGCTTGATGGCCTTGTCCCCCTGCTCTGGCTCGTCGCGACGGTAGCCCATGCGCTCCAGCCGCTCCAGATAGGCGGCCCAATTGGCCTTCTGGTCGACGCCCAGGCTGTAGAGACTGTCCCAGGAGTAAATCCCTGTGTCGTGACCGTCGTCGAATAGGATCCGGATGGCGTATTGCCCCTGGGGATCGATGCGATCGATGTTGACCCCCTCCTTGCCGGTCACCGGCTGGTCCAGGAGCCGAACCTCGGCGGCGCGGGAGAAGACGCGCAGGTATTCGCAGGGGAGTTCGAAGCGAGCCCCGTCATCGAAGGCAATACTGAGAATCCTGGACTTGGAATGGAGGCTGATCTCGGTGGGGTGGCGCCGGCTCGGCTGCTCGCCGGGCTGCGTACTAGGCTGGTCGGTCATGGCGTCTGTCCTGGTGCTGTTCGAGCGGGGCTTGGCGGCCGGCGGGCCGGCTATCCGCTTGGGGCGACGGCTCGGCAGAGGCAGGGTTGGGGCCAGGGCCGCGATCTCAACCCAGGCCGAGCGGTGTCGGCCCAGAACGTCCTGCCACACCCACGCCCACCGAATCTCGCGGCTCCAAATAAGGTAGACTTTTTTCAGCCCGCCTATGGTCCCGCCTGGGGACGGCCCCAGATTATGCAGCGAAACAGGTCATTGCCGCCCATGAGCCCGCCCAACTGCCGACCACCCGCACTGCGCGCCGCGGCGTACGCTTGCGCCCTGCTTTGCGTTGCGACCTTCCTCGGTCTGTCCCCCGCCCTTCGGGCCGAGGGCTGGTCTGGAACGCTGCGCGACGGCACGCAGCTGCGCGTCGATCCCGAGACCCGACGCGCTGTGCGTGACCAGGGTGGCGCTCAAAGACCCATGTGGGACGGCGTCCACTACCTGGACAACGGTTCCATGGTCATCATCCGTGACGGGACCGCGGTGCCAACGCAGCAGATGCTGGAGACCTGGGATTCCGGTCCTGCCCCGCGGGCGGTCCAGGCGAGCCCGGAGTGCGAACGCCTGGTGCAGCGCGTCTGCGGTCCCCAGGACGCCTGCGGCCAGGTTGGGCCTTGCCTCGAAGCCCGCAAGCTCCTGCAGCACGCCGTCCCGGACGCGGCCGAGTCCTCGGAAGGCGCCGCCCGCGATTCCGAGGAGGTGTGCGCCAATGCCTTGTCCGACCCTGCGTTTCCGGTCTGCACCCAGGTTGCCCGCGGTGCCGCGGTGAGCGACTGCGGCAGGCTTGTGGAGCGGGTCTGCGGGAGCGACGGGCGCTGTGCCAAGTCCCCTGCATGCGACCCGGCCCGCCAATTGCTCGGGCTGGAGTCCGAGGAGCGGGCCGCCGGAGGTGATCCGAGGGCACTGACCGCGACCGGGGACCAATGCCGGGAGGCCATGGCCAACCCCTTCTTCGAGGCCTGCCGGTAACCTTCACATGCCTACTCAACGCGTCGTGCTTGCGGACGACCACGCACTGTTCCGGCACGGCCTCCGCTCCCTCATCGAGTCGATCGGCGCCGACTATGTCGTGGTGGGCGAGGCAAGCGACGGCCTCGAAGCGATCTCGATGGTAGTCGCATCTGCAGCCGGATCTCCTGCTCATGGACCTGTGCATGCCGAACCAAAACGGCATGGAATCGATCGGGGCGATCAAGAAGCGGGCACCCGCCACCAAGATCATCGTCGTGACGGGCCACTGCACGGAAGAGCACGTCCGCGCCACACTGGAGGCGGGGGCCGATGGGTATGTGCTGAAGGACGATACGCGGGACGACCTGCTGAAAGCCCTGCGCGCGGCGGGGGATGGCAAGGTCTTCCTGAGCCCCGGGATCTGCGGGCGGGTTGTGACGGGGTATCTCAGCCGGGGTGGACCGGGCGCCGAGCAACGGGGGGCGAGGCCGCGGATCTCTTGGACGAACCTGACGACGCGCGAACGCCAGATGCTAAAATTGGTCGCGCAAGGTAAGAAGAACCGGGAGATCGCCGAACTCTTGTCGCTCAGCACGAAGACCGTTGAGAAACACCGGGCGAGCGTGATGCAAAAGATGGAGTTCTCGAACGTCTCCGAATTGGTCGCCTATGCGGTCGACAACGGTCTTATCTGACCGCGCGGGCCTTCTCTACGGAGATGCTGATCAAAGCCATCCCTGGCTTGAATCAGCTCGCGCTCCCCGAGACGCGCCTCGTGGAGCGCTCCATTTTCAACGGCTTAGCGCCGTTGGAAATGGCGGGCCCTCCGTGGCCCGCACGGGAAGCGCTTTAATCAGCGTTTCCCTGGACCAAGCCGCACTCCGGTCAATCGTCAAACGTTAACGGCCGTCCGCCCTGCCGCTCGTTGTCGCAACGGGATTCGGCCAAATTGCGCTGACGGTCGTCCCGCGGCCCGGCTCCGATTCGATCGTCAATCCTCCGTCGTACAGGCTGGCACGTTGGCTCATGCTGCTCAGCCCCAGCCCGCGCGTCGGGGTGTGGATTTCTGCCGGAGCGAAACCGACCCCGTCGTCACGAATGATGAGCCGAAGCCCTGCGTCGTATCGGTCGAGTTGAATCCAGGCGTTGTTTGCGCTGGCATGCTTAATGATGTTGTTGAGGGCCTCCTGGGCGATTCGGAAGACGTGGATCTTCAGCGGTTCGTGCACGTCCTCTTCCTCGATGTCGGTCGTCAAATGCACTGCGAGCCCACGCAGGGATTGCTGGAGCTCGCGACAGAGCCGATTCACCGCCAGGACCACGCCGCTGCTGTCGATGATGGCCGGCCGCAACGCCATGGACAACCGGCGCACGTCCTCGATCATCTCCTGCGTCTTGTCGACGCAGGCCGACAGCAGCTCGCTATCCATTCGGCCCGCCGCATCGGATGCCACCTGCTGCAACATGAGCTTGACCGCACTCAGGCTTTGGCCGAGGCCATCGTGCAGCTCGCCGGAGATACGTTTGCGTTCGTCTTCCTGGGAGGACATCAAACAGCGCGAGAGCCGTTGCAGCTCCCTGCGCGACGCCTGCATCTCGCGCTCGGCCAGGATCTGATCCGTGACATTGATCACCGTGATGAACCGCACATGGTCATTCTCTGTGACGAATCCCGCCTCAGCGTGGCGGAGCCAGATGGTCGTCCCATCCTTGCGCCAAACCTGGCAAACGTGCTCCGGCGAGGCCGCCACCTCACCGTCAACTGAGCAGACGGCCTGCCCGGGACTGCAGCCGGCAGGAAACAAATCCTCCATGGGAGAGTTCGAAAGCTCTCCGCGCGCGTAACCCAGCAGCTCCTCGAAGCGACGATTGCAGTAGGCGACTCGACCCTGCTTCACCATCAGCAGGCCGGCATTGGTATTCTCCAGGACCAGATGATGGCGGCGCCGGGTCTCGCTAAGCTCCACCTGGGTGTCTGAGAGTCGAGAAGCCGCCGTGCGCAGGTGCTCGTGCGTGGTCGTCAAGGCCTGTGAGCGGTGCTGGATGTTGCGCTTGAGGTCCTGCTGGATCCGCATCACCTGGCGACGCGTGGTCTGCTCGCGGGTGATGTCTTCGATCACGGCGCACCGGTGCCTGCCGGGGAGGCTTCTGTCCCGGCCGGACAGGGCGCGAGCGTCGCCCATCTTGATCCGCAGATCCCGCCCGAATACGGGGTCGGCGTACTCGAATTCCTGACCCTTGGGCATGCCGCTCCTCGGGAGGGCCAGCGCCAACCGTCTCGCCAGGCCGCATTGAGGATTGACGCAACCCGGGTGCAGAAGCTCATGCAGGGTTCTGAAATTCGCCGACTTCACCGAGCCCAGACCCCAGACCTCGATGGCGCGATTCGCCCGGGTGATCGTCCCCTCCTGGTCCAGAACACAAACGATGTGGGGCAGGGTGTCCACGGCGCCTTCCCACGCAACCTTTGCGCTCCGAACCTGTTTGAGGCGTCTGGCATATTCGCGCTTGCGGAGCACGAACTCGAGCGTTGTGCCCAGGATCGAACACACCGCTGACGCGGCAGATCGGTCTTCGCCGGTCAGTGCCCGAATCGGCGCGACGGCACCCAGCAGTGCGAAGACGAAGTGCCCCCGTAAGGCACACTTCAGGCTCAGGGCTGCGGCGAGGGCGCCCGACGGAACCGCGAGCGCGATCTTGGCGTTCAGATCCTTGAGATCGCCTCCGCTGATCTGCGTGACTGCGCAGTCCGATTGGCTGGCCGCGCCGATCCCCTCCTCCCCGCTGTCGGCGCCGTTCCCCAGGGTCAGGAGCAGATCGCCAAGGTGCTGCGCCGCTACGTCACCCCAGCCGACCGACGCGGCCGTTCGTGCCACTGGTGGTTGTCCAGCACAATCTACGACTAGGACATGGGTGAAGGGGAGGGTCGTCCTCAAGACCTGAGCGGCCCCGGCCAGGAGTGCGTCGGAAGTCCTGCACCGCTGGGCCAGGTTCGCAAAGGCGGCGACCTGAGCCATCGGCGACGGCCCAAGCGCCGTCATGGGCCTGGACGGAAGGGGCGGGCAAAGGTCAACCACGGGGCTCATGCGGCCTTCCTGCGGGATGGGAGCGGCTTGCGCATTTGGCCATCGATCCCCGGTATCTCGCCAGTTGCAGCGTGATCCAGCTTCCGGCGGCCCTTGGGCTCCGATGTCAAGCCGATGTTCGGCTGACCTCTGGAATCGCGCGGGGCGGCGCCTGTACAGAGGAAAGGGGGGCACTTATCCGATGCCCTGGTGTGCGGCGACTCACATGGCGGGTTTGTCTTGGGGGTCATTGGGGGAATTCCCTACTGTCCTCGGATTCCGGTCACCGTTAGCCTGTCAGTCGTGGCTTGCCTGCCAAAGCTACCCTCATCAAAACGGGCAGAGCTTGGCTTTGCGCGCTCCCCACATTCGGCGGGGGTCCTGTGTGCAGGCCCTCCTGCGCGCGCCAGGCGATGGCGGGGTGCGGTTCCGTCATGGCACCGCTGTGCCGACATGGCGATTACCCGATCCATGCTCATGTTTAGGTATCGGGAGCTTGTTATCAACCCTAATAATCGCGCGTATTTGGCGCCGGATACCTGTTGCGCTGTGATCCCGAATGGCCGGGCCAGCTGGGCTCCGACTCGCGCCCGTCTGCCGCGGTAGTGCTTACCCGTGTGGCAGGTAAGGTTGTTCCCGGCATCCCGAGCATGCCTCAAGGGCCTGAAAGGGCCGCGCAGCCTCAGGGTCTCTCGACTCCGGTGTCCCCAAATGCCTCTGGCCCACCCTGCCTTGGATCCCGGGTATGGGTCGAGCCGCCAGCGAAGATTGGGGGTTTTCCCCACTGCAATACGGCAAATAACCCAGTCAAACTGTAGGTGCCTGACAAGTTGGTCAGGTGCCTGACAAGTTGGTCCGATCTCGGCCATTCGCTGGAGCTGCTGTCTTCTCCGCGGTCGGGTCGTCCAAGTCCGGCAGACCCTGGCGACGCCCTGAGGACCTCATTGGATCGCAGGCCCACAGATCGCGACGCCGCCCGTCGCCCTCGAGATTGGATGCACGGGTGTCCCCGAGGCCAAGCAGCGAGAGACGTTTTCCGCTCCGACAGGGTCGATCCCGCCGGGGCAGAGTGGTTAATCAATCTAGCGAGCGGATGGTCCGGCATCGCAAGGTCTTTCTGAACGCAACGAGAGTGGGAGTGGAACCATGAGAGAGAAGAAGCGACGGCAGCCAATGGCGGCCCTGGCGCGCTACGCGTTGGGCGTGGCGGGGTTGGCCCTGGGCCTCGGGGTCCAGGCCGCCTCTGTGCGGATCGATGTGGTGGACGGCGACGGCAACCCCGTCAGCGGCTTCAAGTACATCGTCCAGGAGGACACCACCTTCCCGATGGATCCGGCCAATCCGCCGCCCATAGATCAGATGCTGACCTTCGGCTTTCATACTAGCAACCACCCGCCTGCCGTGACCGGGGGTATCGGAGTCAGTGGCCGGTCGGATCGAGACAGGACGCGGGTCACCCTCGATCCGGGCCGCTACTTTGTCTCCGTCCTGCCCTACTACGGCCACGGCATGAGCGGTGCACCGGTTGTGGTCGGGGACACGGACCCGGCTCCGGTGAAGGTCATCGTCGAGAAGCACCCCATTCCGACGGCCCAGATCTCGGTCTTCCTGTTCGAGGACAAGTACCCCTTGAACAACGCCCCTGACCTGCCCCAGGAGGCGAACCCCGCCCCCGGCGAGCCGGGTCATGTCGACTGGACCCAGTTCACCGTCGTCCTGGAGGAGCCGGCCGGGCGCTACGGCCAGAATGGCGGGCCCGTGCTCCAGGACGCCTTCGGCAATCAGCTGGGCACGAGCTATGTCCGCACCTGCGACGCCCAGGGCGAGCCCGACGCGGACCCCACGACGAATTATGGCTGCCTGAACGATGGCCTGCCTGTCGTCGAGGCGCTCGGCGACGGCACCCTGCGCCCGGACAGCACCGGCAATCTCCTGATCCAGAACCTGCCGCCCGGCAAGTACGGCATCATCGTCAATCCGCCAACGGCGACGCCCGCGTGGCAGCAGGTGACGACCATCGAGGGCACTAAGGTCATCGACGCCTGGGTCAAGCCCAACGAGCCGCCGTGGTTCCAGGAGTTTGGGGCGGTCTTCCCCCACATCTTCATGGGCTTTGTCCAGCCCTTCGATGACCTCGCTACGGTGCCCCGGCAAGACGGCGCGGTTGACGCAACGGTCACGGGGACCGTGGTCGATACCCATATGTCCCGGCCGCCGGACTTCACTGGCTTTCCGGGCCGGGATTTCCCGAGCTGCTGGGTGGCCCTGAATGACGCCGAGGGAACCCTGACCGGACAGGCGGTCTACGCCCAGCCCTGCGCCACCAATGGCGGCAGCGGTTTCAGCATCCCCAGCGTCCCCGCCGGCACCTACAACCTGGTGATCTGGGACACCAACCTGGACATGATCATCGCGTTCCAGAACATCACCGTGGACACGGACGGAACCTGTCCCGGGGCCATAGCGGGCGGCTGCGACTTCGGGGAGATTCCAGTCCTCAACTGGTTCGCCCGCCTGAACACGGCCGTCTTCAACGACACCAACCAGAACGGCTTCTGGGACGCGGGCGAGGGTGCGGTCGGCCCCGAGGGCGGGCCTGTCTCCATCCGCTGGCGCGACGGGACGATCTACCAGACCTTCCCGACGGACGGCGAGGGCCGCGCTCCCTTCGATGAGGTCTTCCCCTTCTTCCATTGGCTGGTCGCCGAGGTCGGCTTCGGCAACAAGAAGGCCACTGGCGCGACCTTTGTGGTCGATGCGGGTGGGGAGATCAATCCCAACACTGGCGAATTTGCGGATTATGGGGAGCTTCAGCCGCTGAGTGTTCGGACCGAGACCGGCCCGGTGCTCACTCAGGCGTTCCAGCATTTCCAAGGGCAGACCAATGTCCTTGAGTTCGGCAAGGCCGAGTACCTGGACTTCGTTAAGCCGAGCTTCGACCCTGCCACCTGGCAGTTCGTCGGCGAGAACGGCGGCATCTCCGGTATCGTCCACTACGGTGTCACCCGCGCCGAGGACGACCCACGCTTCGCTGCCGCGGAGACTTGGGAGCCCGGCATCCCGCGGGTCCAGCTGGCCTTGTACGCCGACGGCGACATCGACTGCAATTTGAGCGGCGGGTTGCCCTGGCCGAACGACGACTGCGACGTAAACTGGAATGGCGACCAGATCCGCCAAGCCAACGACGGAGTAATTGATGACATTAACGGCAATGGGGTGGTCGATCTGGCTGACGTGGACAACTACCCCCTCGGCAACTTCCCTGGGCCGGAGGACGTTGACAACGGCACGCCCGGCGTCTTCGATTTGGGCGACGCCCTACAGGTCGCCTGGAGCGACAGTTGGGACGACAATCTGCCCATCGACTGCGAGGGCCAGAACCTCTTGACCGCCATCGGCATCGCCGATGATCGCTGCTTCGACGGCTTCCGCAACTGGAACCAAGTGCGCCCCGGTGTCTTCGACGGCGGCTATGCCTTTAGCGAGTACGACCTGACGACTCAGTCGAACCTGTCTGCGTCGATCAAGAGTAGGTTGAGCGGGTTCTACGCTAACCGCCAGAGCTTCGACCCCAACCTTCCGGATGCCTGGCTGCTGCCAGCGGACTACATCGTCCAGATGGCGGTCCCGCCGGGCTACGAGTTGGTCAAGGAGGAAGACAAGAACGTCGACTTCGGCGACCAGTGGATCCCCTCACCCCAGGCCGTCGATCCGGTCTGCGTGGGTGACCTGCGTCGCGTACCTCCGTATCTGAGCTTCGCGACCACCGATGGCAGTGGCCGGCCCGCGCGATTGATCGCCGAGTACGCGGCTGATCCCGAGGCGGTGGCTGCCCCCTATGCCAGAGAGCGTCGCCCCCTGTGCGACCGCAAGGCCGTCTCGGTGTCGACGGCGCAGAACGCGGCGGCCAACTTCTTCGTGATGACGGATGTGCCGATTGCTGCAAACGCGTCTGGTCTGGTCAACGACGATCTGAACAACGAGTTCAACCCGAACTCTCCGGGCTTCGGTGAGAAGGTCACCCTGCCCTTCATTCCGATCGCCTTCTACGACTGGAATGAGCAGCCGGTGCACCGCGTTTACACCGACCGCTTCGGGCGCTACAACGCCGCATTGCCCTCTTCGTATTCGGCGAACCTTCCCATGCCATCGGGTTGGTCCCCGAACATGCTGGTGACCTGTATCAACGACGCGGGCCCGATCCCGAACCCGGATCCCACGGGGCCGGCGCTCATCATCGACCCCTATTTCAATCCGAACTACTACCAGGCCTGTTACACCTGGCAGTTTATGCCCGGTGCGACCACCTACCTGGATACGCCGACGATCCCGGTTGCGGCCTTCAGCAACCCGCAAAGCTTCCCGGCGGACTGCGAGCAGCGTGATCTGACGCCGGTGGTCGCGCGGGTCGCCCGCATAGGCGCCAGTCGTCCCGTAGGGGCGCCGGCGGGATTAACCGGGCCCTTCGTCGCTGCCGGTGGGACCGTTGGGGCTGACCAAAGGATCCGCATCGATTCCATGGGCGTTACCACCGTACCCGACCCGAACTGGGACGGCAGCACGGCTACCCCAAGGACCATCGAGCGCGACTACGGCTTCGGGACGTCCGGCACCGTACACCTGGAGGCGGCAAGCGGGGCGCGGACGCAACTGATCACGCCCTCCTGGAGCGACGCAACCATCGTGGCGCGCGTGCCAGCGGGAATGGCGCCCGGCGAGTATCAGGTCGTCGTGACCCGTGCCGACGGTGGTACCCCGGCCGAATCGCCGGTCGGTGTGACCCTGACGGTTGGTCTTTGCAGTACATGCAAGCCCGACGGCGCAATGCGACGGGACGGAGTCTGGGCGTCAACGCCGATGGCACCACCTACGCGGTCCACAGCGTTTCTCCGGTTCCTTATCCTGCGACGCCAATTCAGGACGCCATCGTTGACGCCATGCCCGGCGATCTGATCCTGGTATCGCCCGGGAGCTATGAGGAACTGGTGGTGATGTACAAGCCGGTCAAGCTGCAGGGCTGGGGCCAGGGCGCGACCTTCCTCAATGCCCGGTCGATCCCCACCGAGAAGACGGTCGCCTGGAGGAGACAGGGTAGAGGCCCTTGTCGAGTTGGGAGACATCAGCCCGCTACCCGGCCAGATCGCCCCTTTGTTCCAGACCGAGGAGGGGGCTGGCATCTTTGTTGCCGGCAAGGACCCGGGTCCGGATGAGAACAATCCGGATCCGGCCAGCTTCGCAGCCCACCCAGGCGCGCGCATCGATGGCTTCCACGTCCTCGGTTCGACTTCCGGCGGCGCAATTGTCCTCAACGGTTATGCCGCGGAGATGAGCCTCGGCAACAACCGGATCACAGCCAACGCGGGGGCCTACGGTGGAGGCATCCGGCTTGGCCATCCGACCTTGGTGAACGGGTTGGCCTATCCGCATGCTCATAATGAGAATGCCCTGGTCCACCACAACCTGGTGGTGAAGAATGGCGGCACGAGCGACCTTGGTGTCGGCGGCGGCGTCTCATTGAATAGAGGTGCTGACGGCTACCGGGTCCAGCACAACTGGGTCTGCGGCAACTACAGCGTGGGCAGTGGCGCCGGCATTGGGCACTTTGGTCGTTCCATCGGAGGATGGATCCAGGACAACACCATCGTCTTCAACGAGTCCTTCAGCCAGAGTACGCCGGAAAGTGGCGGTGGCATCTATGTCGGCGGGCAGCCTGGCCTGCGGGTCGAACCCATAACGGGCCTACTGCTGTCGGCGGGAACGGGTACCGTGAGAATCGACTCCAACCTGATCCGTGGCAATCTCGCCGGGGCCGGTGACGGTGGTGGGATCCGTATCGAGAACGTCAACGGCGTGGACATCGCCAATAACCTCGACAATAGCAACCCGTGGTACGACGTCTATGTGACCAACAACATGATCACCAACAACGTGGCGGGTCTTGCCGGCGGCGGCATCTCCCTGGCGAATGCGGTGTCGGTGTTCATCAACTACAACACCGTGGCCAACAACGACTCGGTGTCGACGACGGCCCTGGCCGGTACGCCTGGTGTCCCGAACATCACCAATGCGCACCCGGCGGGCATCGTGTCCTACGCCCACAGCGCGGAATTCGGCTTGCTCATGGACGATGCGCACCAGGTGAACCCCGTGCCGCCGAACTGGCTGACCTTCTCCGATCCGGGGCTACAGGGAGATATCGTGTATGAGAATCGGTCGTTCTACTGGGTCAACGAGCCTGGCTACACCGGCCTGGAGCCCAGGGATTGCACGCCTCTTGACCAGACTACGTGCGACTTCTGGGACCTGGAGGTACTGGGGACGGCTGGGAGCCTCAACCCCGTGGACTCCCTGCTGACCGGCGGGGGCGATCCCGCGTTCGTGAATCCGTACTTCAACGGTCCTCGCGATCCCAGCCTGCCGGGGAGCACGATCCAGTCGGCTGGTGCCTTCGACGAGGGTGGCAACTTCATCCAGGTCACCTATGGACCGCTGACGTTGGGATCCTTCGACTACCACATCGGCGACGCCTCGTTTGCGATCGACGCGGGCGGTACGCCCAGCGGCGGCGGGCCTCTCGGCCCCCTGCAAAGGTTGGACTACGACGACGAGTCCAGGCCACAGGGTGTCGCGGCCGACAGTGGGGCGGACGAGCATCAGTAACCGAGACGGACCGGGCTCCGTCGCCACACCCCCGCCCTCGGGCGGGGGTGTGGGGCCCAAGGCGACTGCCGGCGGCCAGGCGGGTCCGGATGTCCTAACAGGCACAAAACCAGAGGATTCAAACCGATGAATCGTTCATTCAGAAAGCGTGCCATCCAGGCGGCCGTCTCGCTGGCGCTGCTCGGAGGCTTGAACACCAGCTATGCGGTGGTGAACGTACAGTGTCCGGGCGACCTAAACGGGGACGGCGACGGACGCACCTGGACGGGAACACGGAAGTGGCCGACCCGGGCGAAACGCAGCCGGCCAACACCAAGTGCATGCACCTGATCGCCGGCGACGGCTTCGCGGCCATGTCCGACGGCACCGAGCTGTATACCTTCGGCTTCGGCAACAGGACCGGTCACTCGAAGGATACGGTGATCGCCTCGGGCATCCTCAACAACGAGTGGCCAGGCCCGACCATCGTCTTGGACGAAGGCGACGAGTTCTACCTCTCGTTGACCAACGTCGGCACCACCGTTAGGCCGGACCTGTTCGACCCGCATACCGTGCACTTCCACGGTTTCCCTAACGCGGCCTCAGTGTTCGATGGGGTGCCCGAAGTCTCCGTCTCCATCAACATGGGCTCGACCCTGACGTACTACTACAACATCCTCGATCCCGGCACCTATCTGTACCACTGCCACGTGGAGGCTACCGAGCACATGGAGATGGGCATGCTCGCAAACCTCTATGTACGGCCGGCCCAGAACCGGCTTCCGGACGGCACCGGTCTCGGGGGTCATATCCACGTGAACCCCGACTACGACACCGCCCTGACCGATTGTATCGGCGTTGTCGACGATCCCGAAACGCCGATCGACGAAAATGCGGCCTGCGTGCGGAACGCAGACGACCCGACCATCGGTGACCTGTACGCCTACAACGATGGGGATGGCACCACTCGGCACGACGTGGACAAGGCGATTCAGCTCGGTGGCTTCGACTCCGCATTCCACGAGGCCAGCTGGGACGTGCAGCCGCTGCCCTTCTCGACATTGGACAGTGACTACCCGCAGTTCAACGGGCGTGGCTACCCCGATACGGTCAATCCGGACGCACTGCCGGCTCCCGCGGCTGGCGGGGGAGACCCGAGCCAGCTTCTCGATTCCAGGATCGAGGTGAGCCAGGGAGAGACGGTGCTACTTCGCATGTCCAACGTTGGCCTGGACCACTTCTGGACCCTGGTCGCACCCGGGCTGAAATTCCAGATCGTGGGCAGCGGCGCGCGGCATGCGCGCGGGCCGGACGGCAAGAATCTCTATGTTGAGACCGCTTCGATCAACTCCGGGGGCGGGGAGAGTATGGACATCCTCATCGATACCTCGGGAGTTGCGCCCGGGACCTACTTCCTGCAGACCACAGAGCTGCATCAGATGAGTAACCGGACGGAGATGGATGGCGGCATGATCACCGAGATCGTCGTAAACCCCGCCATTTGAACCAGGCCGAAGCGTTAACGGAGAAAACAGTAATGACCCTCAAGCTCAAACTCATCGGACGCATCTGGGGCGTCCTGCTAGCGGGGGCGGTGCTTGCGCTGTCCTGGCAGCATGCCCAGGCCGCCCACGACATCCGCGGGATACAGGGGCCGAACTTCCAGCTCTACGCCTTCCCCTTTTACCTCAGCTTGCCGGAGGGGACCAGCCTCTACATGTGGGGGTTCGGCGACGCCTCCGCGGGCGCTGGCGCCACACACGATGCGGGCACCGGTTACAACGTGCCCCAGTATCCGGCACCGACATTGATCGTCACCGAGGGGCAGGCGGTCACCATCGCGCTGTCCAACTATGGCGTGCCCGACCCCGTCTCCATCGTGGTGACCGGCCACCAGGTGACCGCGAGTCGCATCAGCGGTACGGACGGCGGTCTGGTCACCCAGGCGGCTGAGGAAGGCGAGATCGTCGAGTACAGCTTCACCGCGGGAACGCCCGGGACATACCTCTACCACAGCCTCGACGGCGCCAACCCCGGGCTGCATCAGGAGATGGGCCTAGCGGGCGCGCTGATCGTGCGGCCCGACCCGGGCACAAACATGGGGCGCAATGCCTATGGCGACAACACGGGCTCCGACTATGACCAGGAGTTCCTTTACCTGCTGACAGACGTAGACCCCGACATCCACAAGGAGATGGAAGGTGGGCACAGGGGGCATTTCACCTACCACAACCGGTATGCCACCATCTGGTTCGTGAACGGCCGCGCCTTCCCGGACCTGTTCCAGGGCGACTACAACCCGCTCTTCCCGAATCAGCCCTACGAGTCCCTTGCCCAGGCGCACCCGGGCGACAAGGTGCTGGTGAGGGCCGTAAATGCCGGCTCCGACAGCCACCCCTTCCACTTCCACGGCGAGAACATGTACGTCATCGGTCGCGATGGCAGAAAGGTCGCGAGCGCCGGCCAGGACGTGGCCAATCTGGGCATCTCGCTCAACACCCTCAACTCGGCCCCCAAGCAGACGGCGGACATGCTCTGGACCTGGTCGGGCAAGGGCCTGAACTGGGATGTCTATGGGCCGGTCAGGACCCCGGAGGAATGCACGGACGGCGACAACAACATGGAGGACGATGCCAACCCGGGAGCGGGGGTCATGTGCCACGACGACTTCTGTAGGGACGGAATCGCCAATGGGGGGACCCAAGCTACCGAAGATGGCTTCGACGATTACAACCACGAGTACTGCCCTGACCACGGCAAGCCCATCCCGGTGGCCCTGCCGGGCGTCGGCGACCTGACCCTTGGCGGCTGGTGGAGCGGCAGCCCCTACCTGGGCGATGTGGGGGACCTGCCCCCGGGCGAGGGCGGCCTGAACCCGTTCGGTGGCTACTTCCTGGTCTGGCACTCCCATGCAGAGAAGGAGCTGACCACCTTCAACATCTTCCCAGGCGGGACCCTGAGCGCGGTGGTCGTGCTCCCGCCCTATGTTGACATTCAATAAGGGCCGGAGGGAAAGACGATGAATAGGTTGAGAGAAATGAACAGTTGCGCAAAGCTTGCCCTGCTCGGCGGCGCCCTGATGCTGGGCACGGGACCCGCCGCGGCGGTGGACTTCTACCTGGCGGCGAAGCCGTTTACGAAGACCCTGCCGGTGTCTGGCGGCGCCACCATGGATGTGCCGATGTGGGGCTACGTCCTGGACACAGGGGACGGGTACCCGGGTTCTCATTGCTACGACATTGCAAACAAGGGCCTCCGGTTCGCCTGCGTGAATGCGCTGGCGTCCCCGCAGGTCCCTGGGCCGCGGCTTGTCGTGCCCCCGGGTGCTTCCGGCCTGCGGATTTTTTTGACCAACGGCCTGCCTGAGAAGACATCCATCATCATCACCGGCCAGGAACTGCCGTATTCCGGAAGGCTCGTGGGCCCGACCTGGAACGACGGGAACATGGGTCCCCGAACGGACCCAGCCCAGCGGGTACGCTCCTACGGGGTCGAAGCGGGTCGGAACGGGGGGCGGCGGGCCTACATCTGGACCGCCGGCAAAGACAATCCGTTCAGTCGCCCTGGCAGCTTCATATACCATAGCGGCACCTGGCCTCAAAAGCAGGTATACATGGGCCTGTATGGCGCCGTCACCAAGGACGCCGGTGCTGGTGAGGCCTATTCGGGAGTGCCCTACGACAGCGAGGTTGTGCTCTTTTACAGCGACGTCGACCCGACGCTGAACAAGTCGATCGCGAGGCGGTATGACCGCAACAACCCGGCCTACGCGGGTGTGAAGAATTACAAAACATCCATCGACTACCATCCGCAGTGGTTCCTGGTGAATGGCGAGCCCTATACGGCCGGCATGGCACCCATACCGGCGGCCAACGCGGGGGGTAACACACTGGTGCGCCTGTTCAGCGCGGCGGGCGGGACGCATGTGCCCACGCTCCAGGGATTGTCCTGGGCCATTCACGCCGAGGATGGGTTCCAGTACAACTACCAGAACGGCGCCGGCCCCGGGGACCTTGCACCGCGCGTGCAGTACAGCGCGGACTTGCCGCCGCTCAAGACCAAGGACGCTATCCTCGTCGCGAACAATCCGGGCCTATATGCGGTCTATGATGGCAACGGCTACATGACCAACCCCAGCGATCCGGGCAACTTCGACCAGGCGGATGAGATCGGCGGGATGCTGCGGTTCCTTGACGTCAGCGCTGCCCCCTAAGTCTGAACGCCGCAAGGCGAGGCGATCGAGACTGGCTGGACCAGTTCGAGCGCTGCAATATCCGACTCCTGGCAGGCGTTTGACTGCCAGGAGTTCGGTCTGGATGACGCCAATTCAGTCGAGACTGTCTGGCACACTGCATCCTTGCAGCCGTCAGGTTCAGAATCGGTTCGGGTACTCGGGCTGATAGGCAGGGTCCCCAAGCGCTTGGCTGCAGCTCCATAACAACAGAGGAACATTCCGGCCCGGCCCCGTCGGACGCCCGGCGTGTTGGAGGTATCGCACGATGAAGTTGAGACTGGCTGTCGCAGGTGCGACCGGCCCCATGAGAGCGGCATTTGCGGGCATTGCCCTTGCAGCGGGGGTGCTCGTCCAGGCCGGGGCGGTCGCGGCGCCCGAGACCTCCGCACTGCCTCCTGCGGACCAAGGTGGGGCCATGACTGGGACGGGCGGCGTCGGGAGCCGGGTCGATCCGCAGGCCGGCTTACCTCTCCCTCCTTCAGGGGGTGAGCGTGCGATGGAAAGTGAGGTTGGCGGAGATGGAACCAGCGCAGCTCCAAGGGCCCTCTCCGAAAGGCAGCCCTTTACGGTTGAGCAAGCGCGAGCCGCTATGGCGGAGGCGGACAAGCGCCGCTTGGAATTGCGGCAACCGGACCCGGCGGTTGCGGATCCGGAGATCAGGAAGGAATTTTTGGAGAAATGGGGTGTGGAGGTGGTTGGGATCACCAGGTCGGCGCGAGGCTACATGGCAGACTTCCGCTTTCGGGTGCTGGACTCGGATAAGGCGCTGCCGCTGTTTGACGGAAAGATTCCGCCCTACCTGATACCCGACGGGACCAGCATCAAGTTACCCGTTCCGATGGGAGAAAAGGTCGGGGCATTTCGGACAACGAACCGGGGCAAGAACATTCAATCGGGCAAGGACTACCACATCATCTTTGCCAACCCGGATGCCTTTGTGAAACCAGGGCAGAAAGTCAGTGTCATCATCGGCGATTTTCGCGCCGAGCACCTGACCCTGAAGTAGGCATGGGGGATCGGGAGTGAAAAGACGACCTGCCGCGGTTTGGCCTGCTGCCGCGTTGGCGTTTGCGGTCGTCCTCAGCGTCGAGGCTGGTACCATCGACGCGGATCTGCGGGCTGCCATCGCCGGTTTGGCACCGAGGGAGAAGGTGGACGTCATCGTTCGGTGCACCGATCCGGTGGGCTCGATGTCCGTGCAGGGCATCGACCGACGCTCCAGGCGCGCGAAGTTGGTCGAGTCGCTGCGTGACCGGGGGGCGCTTTGTGAGCGTCTGCTCTCCGCAGGTCTCGCCAGCGCGGAGAGTGAGGGTGAGCGGGGTCTGTGGCTGGTCAATGGCGTAGCGGCGACTGTGCGTGCCGGCAGGATCGACCACCTCGCGCGGCACGCGGGAGTCGCTCGGATCTCTCTGAATCGGACCGTTGAGCTGGTCCAAGAGCCGGCGACCCCATTGGACCTCCAGCAGGCAGCGGATGCGACCTATACGTTTTGGAATCTGTCTGAGATTCGCGTTCCGGACCTTTGGGCGATGGGTTTCGATGGGTCTGGGGTAGTGGTAGCGACCTTGGATACGGGAGTCGATATCAATCACGTCGACATCGGGGCTAACTGGAGGGGTGGGACGAACAGCTGGTTTGATCCAAGCGGGGAGCACCCCTCGCCGCACGACGCCGATGGCCACGGCACGGGGGTCATGGGCCTGTTAGTTGGCGGTAACTCCTCCGGTGTCACCATCGGCGCGGCGCCCGGAGCGCAGTGGATCGCGGCCAAGATTTTCGACGATGCGGGGGTTACAAACCTTGCGCGAATTCACCAGGCCTATCAGTGGATACTGGATCCGGATGGAGATCCAGCCACCGATGACTCGCCCGATATCGTCAATAACTCCTGGGCCTTGCCAGAGACCGATGCATGCCACGGAGAGTTCGCACAAGACATCGGGCTGCTGAAGGCGGCGGATATCGCCGTGGTATTCTCGGCTGGGAATTTTGGCCCGAATGCGGCAACCAGCGTTGAGCCCGCGAATAACCCCGGGAGCCTTCCAGTGGGATCCGTCGATTACTATCGGGACGTCGATTTTTCCAGCAGCCGCGGGCCGTCGGCCTGCGGTGGCGAGTTCTACCCGCATCTGGTGGCGCCCGGAGTCAATATCCTGACGGCGGACTCAACCAGCGGGGGCGCTTTCCCGCAGGCCTACGTCTACAGGACCGGCACTTCATTCTCGGCCCCCCATGTCGCCGGGGCGCTGGCGGTTTTGAAGAGCGGGGCACCCGATGCCTCGATGGGCCGATTGGAGACCGCTCTCGAAGATGGGGCCCTGGATCTGGGGACCTTGGGTCCCGACAACGACTCGGGTCTCGGATACATGGATGTGGTTGAGTCGTACTTTCTGCTCGAGAGCCTCTACCTGTCCTTAGAAGGGGAGGGGACACTGATTGGCATGGGCCCAAACGGATCGGACCTGGCATACGCGGACGAGGACATCCTGAGTTGGAATGGCTCCAACTATGCCATGGTGTTCGACGGCTCTGCGGCCGGGCTGCCCACGAAGGCAGACGTCGAGGCGTTCGACATGGATTTTGTGAACAACCGCATCCTGATGGCGCTCGGCACCCCCCAAAGGGTTCCCGGGGTCGGTAGGGTCACGGGCGCGGACATCGTCGCCTACGACCTGAGCTTGGGGACCTTCAGCCTGGTATTCGATGGGTCGGATGTCGGTTTGGGAGACGAAGCGAGACCGGCCCGCGAGTGGCTGGATGCACTGGATGTGCTTCCCGATGGGCGCATCCTCGTCTCGACCAGGGGGCGATTCTCGGTCCCGTCGGGGAGAAACGACGGACGGTCGATTCGTGGGCCGGACAAGGATCTGCTCGCATTCACACCGACGTCCCTCGGGGCCGATACGTCGGGGGCTTGGCGGCGGTACTTCGATGGATCCGACGTGGGTCTTTTGGCTGGTAATGACCTGGATGTGGACGCCGCTGCCGTGGCGGCCAATGGAGACGTCTATCTCAGCACGGTTGGTCCATTCGAGGTGGCAGGTGTCGTCGGTCAAGGCGAGGATGTCTTCGCATGCACTCCTGCCTCGCTCGGATCCACCACGGTCTGCAGTTTCTCGCTGTTCTTTGACGGATCCGCTCACGGCCTTGGACCCAATGCGGTGGACGCCATCGACCTCCCTTGACTCAGGGAGCGGCCCGACAGCGGCGTAGTGAGCTTTCGCCAACCCCCTCCCATTGCGGAACACCGCCCCCCGCGATACCGTCCGCTCTCACTCGAATGCCGCGCGTACGGCGTCGGCCTTCACCTCGCTTGTGTGTCCACCCTTATTGGAGCAGTTTTTGATGACCTCAGGCAGACTTTGTGGCCAACCCTTCCTTTCCCGCCTGGCCGTGGGCGCCGTTGTCGGCTGCGTTGTATTGTGGGGACCCACTGTCGCAGCGGAAGAACTGACCCCGAGCGCCGTGTCACCGCCCGCGGATTCTGGAGAACAGGTCCATCGCGACTCGGTCGTGGGGGGCGCGATGGACGTGTCAGGGGACCAGGATCACGAGGATCACTCGCAGCACGACCACTCTGCAGGCTCCGAAGAGGACGACCCTCACGCGCACCATAGGGCGATGACGCAACAACGGGGATACCAGCGATCCGAGCACCGGTACCGGCTGGAAGACGTCGCGCTGGTGGGCATGGACGGGAATTCCACCTCCCTGTTGGCAGAGCTGGACTGCGACAAGCCCGTCATGCTGAACTTCATCTTCACCACCTGCACTACCATCTGCCCCGTCATGACCGGAGTCTTTGCCCAAGTCCAGAAACAGCTCGGAGCGGAGCGCGATGACGTACGCATGATTTCGGTCAGTATCGATCCAGAGTTCGACACGCCCCAACGGCTGCGGGACTATTCCAGGCGCTTCGATGCTGGGCAGGAGTGGCAGTTCCTGACGGGCGGTTTGCAGGATGTCATCGCGGTGCAGAAGGCGTTCGACGTCTACCGCGGGAACAAGATGAGCCACGAGCCGACGACGCTCATGCGGAGGTCCAGCGGTGACCCCTGGGTTCGATTGGACGGTATCGCGAGCGCTGCCGAAATCGTCGCGGAGTACCGCGCCCTGGTTGCGCACTGATATGGATGCGAGCCCCGGGATCATGGTCTGGCATCGCACGGCAGCCGCTTCTGTGTTGGTGTGCGTGCTGGCGGGCATCTTTTTGCCATTGCTAGCCGTCGCGGACACGACGGCGGCTCCCGTTTCCAGCGAGCCCGGAACGCAACAGGTCGATGTGGGGCGGCGCATGTACTCGGATGGCGTGCTCCCCTCGGGGCAGCCGATCACCGGCATCGTCCAGGGCGACATACCGCTCACCAGTGACGTGGTCGTCTGCAGGCAGTGCCATCGCCGCAGCGGCATGGGGGCCCCCGAAGGCCAAAATTTCGCGCGTCCCCTGGTGGGAGAGATCCTGTACAACCCGTTGCGTCTGCCCACGAGCAAGCCGCCGCTGGCGCCTGAGCTTCGCCCCGCCTATACGGATGCGACACTGAAACGAGCCATTCGCGATGGAATCGGCCCTGACGGGAACCCGCTGGGGCCACTGATGCCTCGTTACCCCCTAAGCGACGAGAAGCTAGATGCCCTAGTCGCGTACCTCAAGACCCTGAGCATCGAGCCCGACCCAGGGGTAACCGAACGGGACATTCATTTCGCAACCATCGTTGACGACTCCGTGGATGCGGAGACGCAGAAGGCGTTTCTGGACGTATTCGAGACCTACTTCGCCCAGAAGAACTCAGAGACACGCCATGAGACTCAGAGAGCCGAACATGCACCCTGGCACAAGGCGTGGGCCCTCGAGGCCTATCGCAAATGGGTGCTCCATGTCTGGGAACTCAAGGGGCCGCCAGCCTCCTGGCCGGAGCAGCTTCAAGCCCTGTACGGCCAGCAACCAGTCTTTGCAGTTCTGAGCGGTCTGGTTGACGGCAGCTGGCAACCAATTCACCGTTTCTGTGAGCGATCAAGCCTGCCGTGTCTGTTTCCGGTCACCGATCTTCCGGTGATCGACGAGGACGACTTCTATTCGATCTATTTCACTAAAGGCATGACCCTTGAAGCCGATGCCATCGCCGAGCACCTCGCCGTGGACAGCCAACTGGCTGCCCCGGTCGTCCAGGTCTTCCGACGGGGCGACCCGAGGGGCGAGGCTGCTGCGGCGGCATTGCGTAGCCGTGTCGAAGGGAAAGGCGTAGAGCTGCGCGATCTGGTGTTGGATGGGCCAGGTGCGGCGCCCGAGGGATTTTGGCCGTCCGCGCTGGCGACTGCCTCCGGCGGAACAGCCGTGCTTTGGGTCCAGCCAGATGACCTTGGGGATGCCTTGGCAGAGCCCCTGAATTCCGGTCCCAAGCGGATCTATCTCTCGACTACCTTCTATGGAGTCGAGCGCGGGACTATCGCATCCGGTTCCTTGAGCCGTGTCTTTCTCGTTCACCCTCAGGACCTGCCCAGCGGGTTGCGCGTTCGCCTCGCCCGCTCGACGGGTTGGTTGAAGGCAAGGCGCATCTACGATCCCAGGGCACAGAAAGCTCAGGCGAATGCCGTATTTGCCCTGAGGGTTGCCGGTGAGGCGGTGAAGAAGATCCAAGGATATTACCTCCGCGACTATATGATCGAGCGCATCGAGCATATGCTGGACAATTCGCTATTCACCTCTGTCTACCCAAGCGTGACGCTGGCCCCCGGACAGCGGTTCGTCTCCAAGGGCACTTACATCGCCCAATTCGCGGAGCAGGACGGGGGTAAGCTGACCGCCGTGACGCCGTGGGTGATTCCGGGCTTCAACGAGTAGCATTGGTCGTCGCCCGCTGCTGACGACTCAGATCCCGATGGATGCTGTTACGGGCCGCGAATTCGGCAAGATGCGCGCTGTGCGGCCCGGGACGATTATCCGATTGCTTGTCATGCGTCCTGTTCTTGCCGGGCTGCAACTCCCCGGGTGGGGGCCGCCCAAGCACCAGGGCCAAGGCCCGAATGGCACTGAGTCAAGCACAACCGACTGACTCACATGGGAAAGGCTGTCAGGGACGATAGCCTGAAGGTTGCCAAGCGCGACCGACTCCCCGGAGCCTGCCCCCATTCATCCTAGTCAGCACGCCGAGAAGCGGCATTGGCGTCGCGTTAGTGATCACGCCGGCAACGCCAACTCGTATGCCTACTTCAACCCCTTGACCGGGGCGGAGTTCCTTGAGCGGGTGCACGGGTTGCTGCCGGAGCAATCGCGAGCGGGTGTTTCCACCCACCGAGACGCTGTCGAAGTTTCTCGCCCAGGCGCTTTCGGCGGATGGCAGTTGCCGCCAGGCGGTTGACGATGCGGCAGTCAAGCGGTTGGTCGGGGGACTGCAACCCCACAGCACCAACACCAGCGCCTACTGCCAGGCGCGGGCACGTCTGCCAGTGGGGATGATCTACACGCTGTCGCGCCAAGCCGGTGGAATCCTTGCCAATGGCGCCGCCTCCTGGTGGCACTGGCGGGGCCGCCCGGTGCGTCTGGTTGACTGTGCCACGGTGACATTGGCCGACACCGAAGCGAATCAGACCGCCTATCCGCAGCCGAGCAGTCAAAGGGCCGGTTTGGGCTTTCCGATCTGTCGGGTCCTGGCGCTGTTGTGCCTGGCCAGGGGCGCCCTGCTCGATCCGGTAAGCGGTCCGTGTGAAGGCAAAGGCAGCGACGCGCAGTCGCTGCTGCGCGAGTTGCTCGAACACCCTCCAGGGTGGCGATATCTTGCTCGGCGATGCCTTCTACGCGACCTGTTTTCTGCTCTGCGACCTGGTGCGCGGTGGCATCGACCTACGGGCGTATCGGTTGTTCGTGCTCCGTGACTCAGGCTGCTCGGCACTGCAAGGCGTTGATGTCTAGGAGCCTGTTGGACTTAGGGATCGTAGCGAGGGAGTGGGAGGATGAGACCATTTTGTTCCGGTTTTGAGGCGCATAGTGGGCTCTATGTAACGAAAAGCCGGGGCGAAATGGGCCGTCCACCCACTTCCGCAGTAGGTTCATCCAAAGTCCGACAGGCTCCTAGGCCGCGGGCTCCTCGGACGACACATCCTCGAAGATCTCCGCAAGCGGAACCGAAAGATCGAGAGAGGCAATTCGGCACTCGCCCGCGTCGGCGGGATATTCATGCAGCAACCATTCCTGGTCCGGTGCTCGTCGGAAGGTCTCCACCCGGCGCGATGGGATGTCGACCAGCATGTATTCCTGCAACGAGGGAAGGGTGCGATACGCCGCGAATTTGTCGCCGCGGTCGACTCCGACAGCACTTCTACGATTAGAATCGAGTGCGCGATGAACTGGCTCGCCGCGTGGTCGCGGGCATCGCAGGAGACCATGACATCGGGGTAGAAGAAGGCATCCGCGGTCTCGACACGCAGTTTGAGGTCGGAGATGTAGACCTGGCAGGGGCCGCCACGCAAGCGCTGCTTGAAGGCTGCGAACAGGTTGCCGGCCACCACCACATGCTCCCGCCGCGCGCCGACCATCGCGAAGACCTCGCCGCCGACGTATTCGTGCTTTTCTGCCTGCTGTTCTTCCCAGGCCAAATAACGTTCGGCATCGAAGGCGGTATGTGCGGCGGAACTGGTCATGGCGATCGCCCTGTTGAGAGACGCGCGTATCGGTAGTCGGAGCACAATTTTCAAGGCTAACTGATCGAGAAGCGCAAACCCAGTTTCCCCAACAACGCCGTCCTGTATCTGTCAGGGCAGCCGGGAGTCAGGCGCCCGAGCAGCGCGATCCGGCGGGCTGTCTCCGAGTCGATAGGCCCGTCGGCGGGCATGACTGATGCCGTGCCGACGCGCACCACATCGCCGCGGTCCTCAGCATACTTCGCCGTCATCGCCCGTTGCCGGGTGGCGGTTGGTCCCATACAGCATCTGGGACTTTCGGCGGCGCCGTTTTTCATCACCTCCACCGTCATGGGAATACCGCCGTGGCCGTTGCAAAAGACGATGGGCAGATCGACGCCTTGTGCCGCGAGGTCCGCCTGCAGCGCCATTCCGTCCTGACCCGGCATGTACACATCCAGCACGAGCTCGGACGTCTTGCCGGCGACGACCAAGTGGCCGTCTCTCCCATCGATGGGGTGACTTTCTCGCTCGCGGACTCGTGGGTCCCGCAGTAACGCCGAGGCCGGGATCGTGTCGCGGTCTACAACCGATTCTGCAAGATCATGAACCAGGGTCGTCGCGGCACGGTCTTCAGGTGGCCCTGACTATCCAGCTCCAGGGTGCTCTTGGAAACGGAGTTGCGGACGTTGCCGCCGATGACTTCCAGGGTCTGCTCGCCCTTGGCGACAACCAGGTCGCAATGGGTACTGGCTCCTCTGAGTGCATCGGCAGTGGTGTAACCATCGAAGGTGGCGGGGCGGTACGGACCGCGGGTGGCGCAGACGAGGTCGCCGGGGTTTGGGCTGTAGTCCGCGATCCGCCTGGGGACGAACCAGCGCCCGGGGTAGTCCGATTGCTCGATGAGGCTGGCGAGGTAGATCCAATGGGCGGGTGCCGGCTGGAACTGGCTCTCGGGTACGCCCGCTCCCTGCATGACGTAGCTGATGAAGGCGGCTGACCAAGGCTGCTGGCAGTCCATGCCGTCGAACCGCGGTTTGCCCGCCGTGCGCCAATAGGCGTTGACCCGGCCGCTGTAGGCGTAGTCGTCGTCCTCCCAGGCCCCGACGTGAGGGATGCTCTCCTCGCCGCCCTTGAAGATCACGGTCTGACGTCCGAAGAATTCCCACTCCCGGGTCGCGCGGGAGACCAGTGACTGCTTGAGGCCGGGATTGGGTGCAGGTGCCGGCCCGATGGAGCGACCGGCCCAGGCAGTCCTGGTGTCAGGCGCGGGCGGCGGAGGGGTGGCACAGCCGATGAGGGTGAGACACAGCGCAAGGCTCACGGCCAACCTGGGTACCGGCACCAAGTCCGCGGGAGCGGAGCCTGGCTCGGACGGGGTGGCGGTCTGGATTGTCAAGGGACGGACTCCTGGGGACTGGATCATGCCCCGAACCGGTTTGCCGGCGACAGGTCGTGGGCAAGTGGCTTGATGCGGGGGCATTGGAACGCCGAGCCAAGGTTGGATTATCGTGGTGGCCTGCGGGCCTCGTGAAACCAGGGGCGATACTGCTCCATCCGCGCCCGCTGTTCGGCGGGTGCCTGGCGACGGCAGGTGGCGTAGTCCTGGGCCCCCGGGGATGCGCCCCAGCGCCGCTCTACACAGTCGTTCGGGTTGTATCCGACCTCGAGCCCGGCCCGGCGGGCGTAGATTTCCGCCAGGCTCAGGCGCCAGGGGCCGCCGTCACTGCGGGTGTAGCCGATGTCGCGGTCTTGGATGCGCCGGGCATGCAGTTGCTCGATGCGGTTCGCTGCGGCGGACGGGCTCTCTCCGCGCAGGACATAGAGTTCGGGGTAGCGGCGGATGCGCTCGGGCAGTCCTTCCAGAACCTTCATGGCAATCAGCAGGCGCATGTCCCGGGATGGGGTCGCATAGTCCTCCCAGGGCCCGGTGGTCTCGAAGATGGCAGGACCGCTGGGCATGGGGACCTTGGTCCCTGGGTGGGCGCGCATGTAGTTCTCCCCGTTGTCCACAGAGGTCACCCGTGTTTCCAATTGCTCCATCAAGGCTTCCAGGGTGGCGCCATAGGCTGCCTCTGGGTCCAGCCCGCGGGGATTGATGAGGCGCTCCATGCGGGCGTAGAAGTCCGCCTGCGACAGGTTTGCCTGCTCGCTGGAGTAGGGCGGGGTGCCGTCTCGACCGTCCAGCACGCCATTGGTGAGGAGGCGCAACCCGGACCCGGTGCTGGTCAACGGCCGGTGGGCCTTGAAACCGGGGCCGGCGCTGGGGGTCTCAGCGAAGAGGAAGGTCCCCTCCCAGAATCGTTTGCGGCTGACTGAATTGTCCGGCTGGGCATCGACCGCCAGCAGCAGCCCGCTGCGTCCCGCCGTCTGGGGTATCCACTTGACCAGGATCATGACGTGTCCGTAGGGGTCGGCGTAGACGGTTCCGGGCCATAGGCTGGTGCGCTCTAAGGGGACCGGGTAGTAGTCCGTGGCCTCGTCCCGCAGCGCCGTGCGCCCGCTGCCGGAGTGGACCTTGTCCATGAGCCGTCGGCTCAGGTCCCGAAAGGCACTGGCCGGTGCGGGGGACCCGGCGAAGGCCTTGTCGATCACCGGCGCCTCGCAACGGGGCGGACTGCTGCGGCTCCCCCGGCTGCAGGCGCGGTAGGCGACGGGCAGACCGAGCTTCCAGGCGAAGTAGGCCCGCAGGAAGTAGGGCAGGTCCGCGCAGTCCGGCTCAGCGGGCAGGCGGTTGTCCTCGCCCGCGCCCAGGTAGTTGAACAGGAAGTTGCGTCCTGGGTCGCGCAAGACTGGGGCGAGGGACGGGAAGCTCAGGGACTGCTCGGGTGGGGCGTCGAACAGGTGCTCGATCCATGCGGCATAGAGGGCCTGGGTAGCCAGGTCCCACCGGCCAGTGCCCCGGTCCCCGGCGCCGCTCCCGATTTGCACTTCGGCACAGGCCGCCGGCGAACCCCGGCGCATGGCCTCGATGCGGTAGGTTCCGCGGCTGGGCCGGGAGAGGAGCCCGCGGAGGCTCCAGGGCGGGCCACCGCCCTCGGAGGTTCGCAGGCTGGTCTGGCGCCCGCCTGGGTCCGTGACCAAGATCTGGTCCAGGTCCCCATCGGTGGCGACTGCTACGACCTCAACCGGGTCGCCGGGCTGGGGCCGCAGCGGCGCTGTCCAGACGCGGGCCTCGGCGCCCGGCCGGCAGGCGGATGCACCCCAGGCGCCATTGGACAGGACCAGATCGGCCGCCAGCAGTGCAGCGGCGGCCAGAGCAAGCGAGATACCACGCGACAAAGGCGACACCAATGGATCAGGATTTGAAGTCGCGGCAGTGTATCGCGACAGCAACCCACTGTGCGACCAAGCAACGGATCAGTTGCCCTCAATCGGGGCTGGATGGCTTGGCAGCGTCATACGAGTCCACAGGAGGATTGGCCCTATTGGTCCCATTGCCGTGCCCGAGGGCCGGGTAGCATTTGCGAAGGCTTGAGAGCTTGGTAGCGAGGCGCCCGATTCTCTTCGGTCAGGGCGCTCCAGCGTCCGAGCGGAGCGCCTGCCGATAGCCGCGGATCGCCTCGGAAGTGGATGGCCGGTCGAGAACTTCGGTCAGGAGATCAAGGTCCAGGCCCTTTAACACCTCACTGGTGGCGACTGGGACATAGTGTTCGCCACGCATGGCCAGCAGGCGCTCGTAGTCCTCCCAACTGACGTCGTGGAGGTAGACGATCTGGTCATCCACGGGGCGGTCGTCGCGCTGTCGGTACTGGGTGTTTGTGGACATGGCCGGTCCTGGAGGAACAGACAAGGAACCATGAGGCGAGTCTAGTGCGCGCTGGGGCGGTTTGGGTAATCCAGTTCGACCGCTGCGCGGGCCGTCGCTTGGGGGTCAGCCGGGCTTCAGCTCCCGGTCCACGATGGCGGCGACCACCAGATCGCCCCAGACGTTGATGGCGGTGATGGGGTAGTCGAAGAAGCGGTCGACGACCAGGTACAGGGCCAGGTAGGTCGGGCGGCAGGCCGAGCAGATCGAGCATGAAGGCCATCATGGCGATGCCGCCCCCGGGGATTCCCGCGGTGCCGGCAGAGGAGGCCATGGTGAGAAGGACGATGAAGACGGCCTGGAGGGCGCTCAGGTCGGCACCCGCCAACTGGGTCATGAAGATCAGGAGGATGGACTGGTAGAGGGCTGATCCGTGCATGTTGAGGGTGGCGCCCAGGGGCAGGGTCAGGCTCGTGACCCGCTCGCTGACCCCGAAGGTCTCCAGTGCTTGCTTCGAGACCGGGTAGGTGGCTGAGCTCGATGCGGTGGAGAGTGCGGTCACCAGAGGCTCCCGGCATGCGGCGACCAAGGGCCAGGGGGATCGCCCGGTGCGGGCGCGATAGAGGCTGGGCATGACCACCAGGGCGTGCAGGACAGCGGCAAGGGCCACGGCCCAGACGAAGGCTCGCAGCTGAAAGACCCCGCCCCAGTCCATCGCCGAAAGGCTCGCGTAGACCAGGGCAGCGATGCCGACGGGTGCCAAGGCGAGGACGCCGCGCAGGAGTTGCATGAGCAGCGCGTCCAGGGCCTGGGCCCCGCCGAGCAGGGTGGTCCGGTGGTGCTTGGCGATGCGCCGGGAGGCGGCCGCCGCAACGACGGCGACGAAGACGATGTGCAGGACGTTGCCCGCCGTCAGGGAGGCGAAGAGATTGCTGGGGATGAAGTTCTCGACCAAACGGTCCAGGCTGAACCCGGTGCCCGCCGGTGCCACCTGTTCCAGGCTCAGCAGGCCGGCGGGGATGTCCCGGGAAAGGGCCAGGCCGATCAGGGTGCCCAGGGTCGCCGCGATCGCAGAGGTGACTGCGTAATAGGCGAGGGCGCGCCCGCCGATCTGCCGCAAATTGTCCCCGCCGGCCAGGGAGGCATAGATGGAGACCAGGATCAGGGGCAGGATCAGGAGTTTCAGCAGGGCGATGAAGACCTGCCCCAGCCAGGCGACGTAGGGGGCCCCGGCCGGAAAAAGCAGGGCCAGGGCGATGCCGAGCAGCAGGCCCGCGGGGACGGAGTAGATCTGGCGAAGGGGCATGGGGGTCACAGCAGTGTTAGGGGCAGGGAATGGGTCGCGTCCGGGCCGACGGATCAGGCCCAACCTAGTCGCTCCAGATTGCGGTTCACCTCGTCGTGGTCGCTGTAGTAGGTCTTGCGGCCGTCGCGGTCGATGTAGCGCTCGTGGCCCTTGCCCGCGATCAGGGCTACCCAGCGCTCTTCGGACGGGCGCTCAGCCAGCAGGTCGAAGAGGCGGGCGATGGCCTCTCGGCGTTCCACCACCACCTCCGGTGCCTGGTTCGGCATTCCGGTCAGGATGTCCTCGATGATCCTCGCCGGGTCTTCGGTACGGGGATTGTCGGAGGTCACGATGACCCGGTCGGAGTGGCGGGCCACTGCCGCGCCCATGAGGGGACGCTTGCCGTGATCGCGATCCCCGCCGCAGCCGAACAAGGTTGCGACCCGCGCGCCGGGGAAGGCCGCGCGGATGGCCGTGAGGATGGTGTCCAGCGCGTCCGGCGTGTGGGCAAAGTCGATGACCAGGGTCCGGTTGCCGATGACGCGGCAGTCGAAGCGTCCATCGACAGGGCTCAGGTGTTGCCAATAGGGTCGAACTCCTGGGCCGAGGATGCCATCCGCCAGGGCGGCGGCCAGGGCATAGTTCTCGCGGTTGTGCTCAAGGGCGAGGAAGGGCCTGGCCGCGATTGCGTCCGGGACTAGGGCCGCCGGGCCCAAGACCTCAATCGGGACGGGCGGCTCGGTTCGGCCGAGCAGCCGCCTCGCCACCTCAGGGCTGGTGCAGAAGAGTCGCCCGCCGTCCTGAATCAGGTCGAGGATCCGCGCCTTGGCTGCGAAGTAGGACGCCTCGGTCCGGTGATAGTCCAGGTGGTCCTGGGAGAAATTTGTCCAGCCGGCGTTCTGTAGCGGAATGCCGTGAATCCGGCCCTGGTCCAGGGCATGGCTGCTGACTTCCATGGCCACGACATCGCAGCGATCCTGCTCCGTGTACAGCAAGCGGCGCAGCTCGATCTGGGGAGGGGAAGTGAAACCCGGTCTCCACGACAGGCTCGCCGTTGCGGGAGATGCCCAGGGTCCCGATGGATAGGACCCGCTGGCCCTCGGCCGACAGCATCGCCTCCAGGTACTTGACGGTCGTGGTCTTGCCGTTGGTTCCGGTGACACCGATGAAACGCAGGGCGTGCCGGGTCAATGGGTAGATAAGATCGCAGAAGCGTCGGATCACCTCCGCCCAGTCACCGGGGCGGGTCACATAGATCCCCTTGCCCGGCAGGGCATCGAAGCAGTCGAGCATCGCGGTTGGTGACCAGGACAGCGAAGGGGCTGTCAGCCAGGTAACGGCGGTAGATCTCCGCTGTCGCTCTTCCCGTCGTCGAAGCGCTGGAAGAACAAGATCGACCCCGGGTTACAGGCATCCGCGCGCCACTGAATGTTGGTCAGGGGCGGCGGGGCTGGGGGCTCGCGCCGCCAGGCGAAGTCGGTGGCTGCGAGGAGGTGAGCGAGGGGGGTTGTGGGCATCGGGGGTCCGCTGGGCGTTGCCGGGGCGGCACTATACCCCTGGAAGGTATCCGTGTTCAGTTGCGGCAAGGCACGATTCAGGCTCGGGCAGGGCCGCGACCTCGACGGGTTTGCCCCAGAGGCGCTCGATAAGTCCCGGTGCGATGTCCCGCGCACCGCTGGTCCAGAAGCGCTCAGTGGCGATGCTCGGTCCTTGGGTCAAGATGTCTGCTTCCTCCAGGCGCCGCCGGACCTGACGGGCCACCGCAGCTCCGGCGCTCATGATCACCACCCCAGGTCCCGCCAGGTCCCGAATCAAGGGGCTCAGGTGAGGGTAGTGGGTGCAGCCCAGGACCAGGGTATCGGCGCCCTGTTCGAGTAGTGGCGTCAGGTAGTCGGAGAGGAGGGCGCGGGTCACCTCGCCGTCCAGGTCCCCGGCCTCGACGCGCTCCACGAGTCCTGGACAGGGCTGAACCAGGACCTCGGCGCCGGCGTTGAAACGGCCCAGGAGCTGCACGAACTTGTGGCTGGCCAGGGTCTGGCTCGTGGCCAGGACGCCGACCACTCCGGATCGGGTGCGCGCCACTGCGGGCTTGACCGCAGGCTCCATGGCGATGATCGGAACCGCGAAACGGCTGCGCAGGGTCTGGGCGGCCGCGGCGGTCGCGGTGTTGCATGCGACGACGACGGCCTTGGCACCTTCGGCCAGGAGGAACGCTGTGACGGCCAGGGCGCGTCCCGTGATGACCTCCTGGGGCTTGTCGCCGTAAGGTGCGTAGCCGGAGTCCGCGATGTAGAGCAGGTTCTCCAGGGGCAGCTCGCGGCGGATTTCACGCAATACGGTCAGGCCACCGACGCCGGAGTCGAATACGCCGATGGGGCCGGAGTTGGGCATGCGCTGGTGTGGCCTGGGTCCCGGTCCGGGCGCCGAATGCGCTCGGATTCCGGCGCGGGATCTTATCAGAGACCGCGGCGATGTCCTTAGGCGGCAGCGAGCGGGGAGGGATCACCGGCGATCAGCTCGCGCACCCGCTCCAGCATGGGGCCGACCGCGGCCATCAGGGCCGGGCTGAGGTCGTAGAGGCCATAGTCGAACTGCTCCCCGGCGGCGGAGATCAGCCAGGCCTCCGGGCGGCGGTCGTAAAGGGCCTCGGCCCAGGCGAGCAGCTCCCGCGGGTCGAGGAAGTGCGCCATGGTGGAGACGGCGGAGGCGTCTGGGTTCAGGCGCCGGGCCTGGACCTGGCCGGGCGCGCCGGCCACCGTGGCGTCGAGAAAGATGACCAGCTCTGCCGCGGCAATGTCCGGCACCAGTTCGGCGGTGAGTACATGGCGGCTGACCACCTGGACGTGCCCGGGTACGCCCTCTGCCTCCAGGCGGTCCGCGGCCAAAGGGCCGATGGCATCGTCGCCGCGGATGGGGCTGCCGTAGCCGATGACCAGGGTTGAAGGGGCGGCTCGGGTCATCTCAACCCCGAGTTAGGGTGTCTAGCCGCGTGCCGTCGGGGGCGGTGAGCTCGATGTGCAGGGGCATCTGGCCAAAGGCGTGGGACGCGCAAGACAGGCAGGGGTCGAAGCACCGGATCACGGCCTCCACCCGGTTGAGCATCCCTTCCTGGAGGTTGTTGCCGTCGACATAGGCGTCGGCTACCTGCTTGATCCCTTGGTTCATGGCCAGGTTGTTGTGCCCGGTGGCGATGATCAGGTTGACCCAGGTGATGAGCCCGTCGTCGTCGATCTTGTAGTGGTGCATCAGGGTGCCGCGCGGGGCCTCGGACACCCCGATGCCCTCGGAGCGGTTGCTGCGGGCCCGCGAGCGCACCCGGGGGTTGAGGATATCCGGGTCCTTGAGCAGGCGCTCCATGGACTCCAGGGCGAAGATGATCTCCACCAACCTCGCATAGTGGTAATGGAAGCTGCTCTGCACCGGGGCCGCCTCCTGCAGCATGCGAAACTCCATCAAGGCCACGTCTGCGTAAGGGGTGCCGCAGGCGTCGGCGTTGTTGAGCCGCGCCAATGGGCCGACGCGGTAGACCCCCTTCGGATAGCCCTTGGGCTTGTAGTAGGGGAACTTCATGTAGGAGAAGTCCTCCACCGCTTCGCCCACCACCCGCTGGTACTCATGGGGCGGGATCATGTCCTCGACGATGCGCCCTTTGGCGTCTTTGATGCGCAGCAGCCCGTCGTAGTGCTCCAGGTTGCCCTTCGGGCTCACCAGGCTCAGGAAGAGGGTGGGCTGGTTGCCGAAGTGGCTGGCCTCCTCGGCGAACTTGGGCACCAGCGTCTTGAAGAAGGCGTAGGTGCGTTTGGCGATCTCCAGCCCCTCCGGCAGGAGCTTGAGCATGGCCTGACGCTTTTCCTCGGTGAGGGCCTCGTTGACCCCGCCAGGGACCACCCAGGTGGGGTGGATCTTCTTGCCGCCCAAGGTCTCGATGATGATCTGGCCGATTTGGCGCAGGCGGATCCCGTCCCGGGCCAAGGCCGGGTCTTGCGCCATGACTCCGAAGATGTTGCGCTGAGCGGGGTCAGAATCCCACCCCAGCAGCAGGTCCGGCGACGAGAGGTGAAAGAAGGACAGGGCGTGGGACTGGGTGATCTGCGCGAGATTCATGATCCGCCGCAGCTTTTCTGCGGTGGGAGGAATGCTGACCCGCAGCAGGTAGTCGCAGGCCTTGTTGGAGGCGAGCAGGTGGCTCACCGGGCAGATGCCGCAGGTGCGGGCGGTGAGCGCCGGCATCTCGCGGTAGGGGCGTCCCTCGCAGAACTTCTCGAAGCCCCGGAACTGGGTGAGGTGGAACCTGGCTTGCCCGACGTTGCCCGACTCGTCCAGTTGCAGAGTGATGCGGGCGTGGCCCTCGATGCGGGTCACGGGCTCGATAGTAATGGTACGGCTGCTCATGATTGCGTCACCCGGTTCGATCTGGGATGGGGGCCGGCGGCGGGCGGCTCGGCCGCTTGCTATCCGTTGATGTAGCGGACCAGGTGCTCAATGAGGACCTCCTGTTCCTCGATGATCGCCTTGACCAGGTCACCGATGGAAACAATGCCGTATAGGCTCTCGCCCTCCATTACCGGCAGATGGCGGACCCGCATCTCCGTCATGATGGACATGCAGTCCTGCACCGTCTGGTCCGGGCCGACACAGGCGACCTTCGTCATCATGATGTCTCCGACCCGGGTATCCTTTGACTTTCGGCCCTGCAGAGCCACATTCCGGGCATAGTCGCGCTCGGACATGAGTCCAAGGACCTTGCTTCCCTGGGTGACGACCAGAGCCCCGATCTGCTTGTCGGCCATCAGTGCCAGGGCGTCGTAGACGCTCGTCTCTGGCCCTATGGTCATGACCTCTCGGCCCTTGGACTGCAATACCTGTCGCACCGTCTGCATCTCGAAATCCTCCAAATTCTTTGGGGTAGCCGACTTCCCTGTGGTCGCGGGTCCCGTGTCTGGCAACCGTCGGGTTGCTTCTCGCGGATTTCCGGTGCCGAGGCAGGCAGGGCGGCACTCTGGGCAAGGGTTGGCGCCGGAGTGGCTAGAGTGTAGCGGATGGTCGAATGTGTCAACCGACGGGCTGGGCCCTCAACCGCCCTCGACGATCCGCTCAAGGTGCGCAATAAGTCGATTGAGAACAGCCGAGTATGGCCAGTCGACGGCCGGCTGTGCGCCTTCCCGGCGTCCAGCCTACCGGGGGATGGTTCAGCGCGGAGCCTGGGGCCTCGATTGGACGGGGGACGAAGGTCCCGCGTACCCCGTCCGGAGCGCCTTGGGGCGAAGCTTAGAACTCGCCCTTGGCGGCCCCATCCATGATGACCTTGATGGTGTCGCGGACCTTCACGGCCGAGGCGTGGAGTTCCGGCGGGAGCGACCGCCCGCCGTGGATCATGAGGTCCAGGTTCATGGAGTAGAGCCAAAGCTTTCCATCGGTGTTCTGCACGAGGGCGATGCGGCAGGGCATGAACCCCGAGTATTCGTTGCGGTAGTCCAGCATCTGGGCCCCGACGCGGGCATCGCAGAACGACAGGAAGTTCACGTAGCGGTACTTCTCCCCGGTAACCGCCTCGATTTGCTTGTAGAGCGGCGACTCGCCGACGAACAGGAAATTGTGCGAGGTGGCGATGCTTTTGAGGGAGTCGACCACGTCCTCCGGGTCCAGGCCGTCGGCCACCGGCACGGCCCACATCATGGCGACGGCCGGGTCGCCGGTCTCCATGACCTTCTGGGCGAATTCGGCATAGACATTCATGGCGCCGGGGTCGAGCTGTGCGATCTGGGGGCCGAAACGCAGGTAGGCTGCCACCGCCACGGCGATGACGGCGAGTCCTACCAAGGCGAGCAAGTTGCGAATGATCTTCATGGGCGGGTTCCTCTCTCGGGCCCGAGTGTTGCGGCGGTCCTGCGGGCGGTATTGCGCCGGGCCAGGTTCAGCGTGGTCGCTTTCGGGCGACTATGGTGTTGAGATCGGCAACGCCCCTAGGGTGCGTTGCGGGTGCTCTGATCGAGCTGCCCCGGTGGTCCGGGGTCTTTTGGTCGACGCGGGCGGCGGGACAGGAGCCGCCGCCTGCTCTGGAACCGAACCGTCGGAGCCTAGTATCCGCGACCCCAAGGTGCCCCGTAACCGCCTTGGGGCTGGGCGGGCATCTGCTCCATGCCCTGGTTGCCGCCCCAGCCGGGCATCATGCCGCGACGCGGCATCATGCCGCCACAGTCACCCTGAGGGCAGGGGCCTCCGAAGCTTCGCGGATCCTGGCCGGGCATGGGCATGTCCATTCCCCTACCCATGGGCATGTCCATCGGCCGGTCCATTGGCATATCCATCGGCATGGATCTTTGCATGGGCATCGGCATCTGGGGGGTATCGAAACCGGGTGCCGCGCCGAATACGGCCCGCGCGGCCTCACGCTGCTCCTCCGACATCTCCTCGATCTGTTTGCGGTACGATTCCCATTTCTCCTGCATGGCTTTACGGCGCTGCTGGGCTAGCTCCCACGGCGGCGTTTCCGGCAATTCGATGCCCTGAGCTTCGGCGCGCTCGCGCAACTCCTTGTAATTCTCGCCACGGGCGGCCATCCGTTCTTCCGGCGTCATGTTGCGCATCCGATCCATCTGGGCGCGGCGCTCCTCGACACTCAGGGTCTTGTAGGGCGGGGTCTCAGGCAGATCGATACCATGAGCCTTGGCGCGCTCGCGCATGGCCTGGTATTGAGCCTCACGCGCGGCCTCGCGCTCCGCCGGCGTCATGCCCGCCATGGGGGATGGGCTAGAGTCGGAAGGCATGGCCGGCATCTCGGGGCTTGGTAGGTCTTGCTGCTCCCAGGGTGGGGTCTCGGGAAGCTCGATACCGACCTCCTCGGCCCGCTGTCGCAGTTCGGCGTAGCGGCGGTTGCGCTCGGCGCCCATCTCCGCCCTGTGCTGCTCCATGCGCTGCATGGCGGCGGCACGGGGGCTTGTCGGCTCCGCCGCGGGGGGTGCCTCGGGCGGCGTTCCTGCGGCAGCGGTCGGGGCGGGCTGCGCAGCCGGCGCTTCCGCGCCGGTCGCTGCCGCCGCAGCCGCGGGAGCGGGTGTCTCGGGCGCCCCGGCGGCCGCAGGTGCCTGGGGCGCGGCCTGCTCGCCCTCGGCGACGACCGGCTGGGCCAGGGCCATGGCGAGGGTAGCGGCGGATGCGAGGCCGAGAATACTGAGTCTGTTCGTCATCTGGTCACTCCTGATTGGTGTCTGAAGGTGCTTGGGATTCCGTTACGGCCGGGCTCTCTGGGGAGCCGTGTCCGCCGCTGCGTTGGCCGGCGAGCTGGGGTGCGTTCCTCCCCCTCATGGGGGCGCGGTGAAGGTCCCCGGTTGCTGACGGGATGGCCGATTTAATCGACCGAATTTGGGCGCCGGCCGACGCTGCTGGACCCGCACGCGAGGGTAACCGATCTGGGGCGGGTCGGAAACTCCGTCGGTCAAGCTCGATGGCAGGAATCGGGTCGGGCCGTGCGGAGATGCTGGGTGAGGTCGGTGGCGGGAGCAGAGGCAGGATCTGTGCCGGGTTGGGGGCCGCTCGCACTGCCAGCGTGCGGGCGGCGATGTCAGTCCATGGGGGCTAGAATGCCGTTTTGCCGAATTGAATGGGGGGTTACGCATGCTGATCGGCGACCTGATGACGCAGAGCGGGGTTGGGTTCGGTACCAGCGGGGCTCGCGGGCGGGTCGAGGCGATGACCGACAGGGTCTGCTACGCCTACACCCTGGGCTTTGTGCAGTACCTATTCGAGATCGGGGACCTGCAAGCAGGTGGCGAGGTCGGCATTGCCGGGGACTACCGCGCCAGCAGCGGGCGCATCATGGCGGCCTGCGCCCGGGCGGTTTGGGACGCGGGTTGCCGGGCCCGGCACCTGGGGCGCATCCCAAGCCCCGCCGCTGCCGCTTTCGGTATTGCCCGAGGCATCCCTACCCTGATGGTCACCGGGAGCCATATCCCGGACGACCGCAACGGCATCAAGTTCAATCTGCCCTCCGGGGAGATACTCAAGGACGACGAGGCCGGTATCCGCCGCCAGGACGTCTCTCTGCCCGAGGGCCGGTTCGACGCGGCAGGCTGCCTGCGAGATGCAACCGGGTTTGGACCTGCGGAGCCTGATGCCTATGACGCCTATGTGGCCCGTTACCTGGGCTTTTTCCCACCGGGGTGCCTGAGCGGGGTGCGAGTTGGGCTCTACGAGCACTCCAGCGTTGCCCGCGAGGCGCTGCGTGCCGTCCTAGTCGGGTTGGGGGCCGAGGTCGCCTGCCTCGGTCGATCCGAGGCCTTTTTGCCCGTGGATACCGAGGCGATTCGACCGGAGGACGTGCAACTGGCGCGGGAATGGGCTGGCTCAGGGGACTTCGATGCCCTGGTCTCGACAGACGGTGACGGAGACCGCCCCCTGGTGGGCGACGAGCGGGGCGAATGGCTGCGCGGGGATATCGCCGGACCCTTGTGCGCCCGGTACCTGGGGGTCCGTTCGATTGTGACGCCCGTGAGCAGCAACACGGCCGTAGACCGATGCGGCTGGTTCGAGCGCGTCTGGCGCACCCGCATCGGCTCGCCCTATGTCATCGCTGGAATGCAGGAGCTCCTCGCGACCGGACCGACGCCGGTAGCCGGCTACGAGGCTAACGGCGGCTTTCTTACCGCCGACGACATTGTGCGCGACGAGCGCGTGCTGCCGGCCCTGCCGACGCGCGATGCCGTCATCGTGGCCGCGGCCATACTCTGCCTGGCTCGGGACCATGGTCAGCGTGTCTCCGAACTGGCAGCGGACCTGCCGGCCCGCTTCACCCACAGCGATCGCATCAAGGACTTCCCCACCGACCTCAGCCAGGTCCGCCTGGCGGCCATGACCAGTGGTGACCCGCAGCGCGACCAGGCGGCGGTGGAGGCCGTTTTCGGTGCGGCATTCGGCCCGGTCGCGGGGCTCGACACCACCGACGGGCTGCGCGTCAGCTTCCGGAGCGGCGAGATCGCCCACCTGCGCGCCTCGGGGAACGCCCCAGAGCTGCGTGCCTACACCGAGGCCGATACCCCGGCGCGCGCCGCGGAGATGAACCGGATCTGCATGGAAGTCCTGGCGGGGTGGCGGGGCTAAGTCTCTTCGGCGCTTGGAAGGGCCCTTGCCCGCGCTCGGGGCGGTCTGCGCGCTGTCGCCTCCCGCTGGCCTCGGGTTAGTATGCCCGGCCGAGGGGCCTTGATCGCTGACGCCTGCGTCCCGGCGGGGAGGCCCTGGGCCACCCTTGCCCTTCCGACTGCTCCTTTAAGCCTTGGCGGCCCCCATGTTCAAGTCCGACACCCTGCGCACGATCTTCAGCCCCCGGATGCTCGTGGCGTTTGCCATGGGCTTTTCGTCGGGTATGCCCCTCCTGCTCACCGGCTCCGTCCTCCAGGCGTGGATGAAGGAGGAAGGGGTGGACCTGGGGACCATCGGCCTCTTTGCCCTGGTGGGGTTGCCCTACACCCTCAAGTTCCTTTGGGCCCCGGTGCTGGACCGCTATACCCTGCCGCTGCTCGGGCGGCGGCGGGGTTGGCTTCTGCTGATGCAGGTCGCCCTGATGCTCGCCATCATGGGGCTCGGCCTCACGCAGCCGGCGACCAACGCCTGGCTGGTGGCCTTGATTGCCCTGCTGGTGACCTTCTTCTCGGCATCCCAGGACATCGTTGTGGACGCTTACCGCCGCGAGGACCTGACGGACCGTGAGCTTGGGCTCGGTTCCTCGCTCTACGTCAGCGGCTATCGGGTCGGGCTCCTGGTCACCGGCGGCGGGGGCCTGATCCTGGCCGACTGGCTCCCGTTCGAGACGGTCTACCTGCTGTTCGGGCTGACCATGCTGGTGGGTATTGTGACCACCCTCTGGGCGCCGGAGCCGCCGGCCACCCACGGGACGCCGGGGTCGCTCCGCGAGGCCGTTGTGCAGCCCTTTCTGGAGTACTTCGCCCGTCCCGATGCGCTCTGGTTCCTGGCCTTCATCCTGCTGTACAAGATCGGCGACGTCATGGCCACCGCCATCAGCACCCCCTTCTACCTGGAGCTTGGCTTCAGCAAGGGGGAGATCGGGACCGTGGTGAAGCTGTTCGGCTTCTGGGCGACGGTGGGCGGCGGCATCCTGGGCGGGGTGATCATGTTGCGGACCGGGATCTACCGGGCCCTGTGGTACTTCGGTTTCCTGCAGATGGTCACCATCCTCGGCTTCGTGGCCCTGGCGATGATCGGCTATAGCCTCCCGGCGCTGGCTGCGGTGATCGCCGCCGAGAATTTGACCGGGGGCATGGGGACCACCGCCTACGTGGCCTTCATGGCGAGCCTGACGGACCGGCGTTTCACCGCGACCCAGTACGCCCTCTTGACCAGCCTGATGGGGATTCCACGGGTGCTCGCCTCTGCACCCACGGGCTACCTGGCCGAGTGGCTGGGGTGGGCGGGTTTCTTCCTGTTCTGTACCCTCGCAGCGGTCCCGGGGATGCTGATCCTGTTCCACTTCAAGGCCTGGGGCTTAGCGGCAACCAATGGCGGCCGGGAGGTTGGGGAGAGCTTGAAGGCCTGATCCTCGGAAAGGTCGCGGGCAACTCCCCGGTCGCTGCCGCCCCGATTCCCGGCAGGCGGATCAGAGATCCGACTCAGAGGGTCTTGAGATACTCGATCAAGGCCAGGCGCTCCATGGGGTCCAGATCGTCGCCGACGGTGTGGCCTTGGTTGCCATAGCCAAGCCGGTCCGTCTCGTAGATCCGGGCTCGCTCCTCGCGGGTCGCAGCCCCTGACTTGCCCGTCTCTAGGCTCACGAAGGCCCAGCCCAGCGCCTGCTGGTCATAGACCGGGGTATCGCCGGCGTGGCGCCAGTATCTGGGTCTCCGGGAGGTGTCGAGCAGGGCGGCGATGGTTGGGACCGACCCGTTGTGCAGGTAGGGCGCGGTGGCCCAGACCCCGTCCAGGGGTGGGGCGACGTAACCGAGCCCCGGGGCAGCCCGGGACCCCTCTCCGTAGAAGGATGCGGCGAACCAGCGCAGAAATCGGTCGGCGTCTCGAAAGCCAGCCTCGGCCAGCGCGGGGTCCGTGCCGATGTCCTCCAGGGCGATCAGCTTGTTGGGGTAGCTCCAGCCGGGCCCGCCTCCCTCTCCGTAGCTCCCGTGGCACCGCTTACAGTTGGCCCGGAAGACGCGCTGGCCTTGCTCGGCCAGTTCCGAGTCGATGGGAAAGGGGTAGGCTGGCGGGGCGAGGGTCACGAGATAGGCACGGACGTCCACGAACCAGGCGTCCAGGACCTGCGCCTCCGTCACTGTATCGGTGCAGATGGTGGAGGCGAGCATCTGGTAGCGAGCGTGATCGCCGCGCCCCTCGCCGTTGTAGAACATGGCGTTCTTCTTTCGCATGTTCCACCAGGGCGGGACGCTCACGGGCAGCGGCTGCTCCCGCGGCGGTTGGATCAGGGGTTTGGCCGACCAAGCCAGGGTCCTGTGGTCGCGGTGGGCCATGAGGACCAGGGTCAGGTTGTTGGCCGGGTTGGCGCCGATGGTGTCGGTCTGCATGTAGGGGGCAATGGCCGTGATACGGTCCGCCCAGCGGCGCCATTCCTCGGCCTCCGGCGGGCCCTTGACCAGGGCCCCGCTACGTTCCACTGTGGCGATGGGGTCGCGGGTGAAGTCCAGAAACTCGTTGCCCAGGCCCATGACCAGGGACCCGTTGAAGGGCGCTGCGTGACATAACAGGCAGTTGGTCGTGACGAGATCGATGCCGGCCTGGGTGCGATAGCTGGTGAGGCTGTAGGGCAGGGCGGCGTTGTCCTCGCTCCGCCCCGGGAACTGGGTTCCAGGGTTGGGGCCCTCGGGGCCCTGGGCGGCGCGGTAGGCGGAAAGTGGGATGCCGCAAGTGACCGCCGACCGGTTGAGCACGGCGTCGTATCCCGCCTGCGGATTTCCCGGGCGCTGTGGCGTGGCCGGGATGGGACCGGGGGCGGCCTTGGGGACGGGGTCCGCTACCTTGCCGCAGCCGTTCAATGCAGCGCAGCACAGGATGACGGCAAGGCCGGCGCAGGGCAGGGACGGACGGTCTGGGCGTCGCGTTTCGGTTCTCATTTGCCAGGGTCCTGCGGACCATAGCCCGCCAGCTCAATGTGGCCGACGCCCGCGACGGGAGTGCCGTCGGCGTCGCCGGTCACCGCCACTCCGCCGGCCCAGAGCCGCAGGGAGAGGTCCAACTCCTGGGCGTCCACCAAGGGAATCAACTGCAGGTCAAGCCCGACATCCGGCAGGGCGAGGCGCCAGGCGACGGGATAGGCTGTCCCGTCCCGCGGGCTGATCCACTCGCGTTGTGGATCGAGGGTTAGGTCGCGGCGCTCGAAGCTGCGCCGGGTCCCGTCGGGTCCGACCAAGGTACAGGCGGGGATGGGCGTTCCGCTGCCGTCGCGACGACTGGTGCGCAGGCACATCAGGTCTCGGTCGTCCGACAGGCGCAAGGAAAAGCGGGCAAGGGCGAGTTGGCCACCGGCCAGGGGGAGGATGCCCCAGGCGTGGTCCAGCCAGGCATCGCCGGTGACCGCGACCCGCTGGTCCGATAGCGTTAGGGTCCCTTCGGTGGCCAGCCTTGGCATCAGGTAGCCGGCCATGCCGACTCCGGCGCCGGGTGCCAGTCCCAATTCGCCCTGGGTGAGCACCAGCCCATCCCCGGTCAGGGCCAGGTCCAGGTGGAGGTCGTCTTGCGCGGCGCGCAGGTGCAGCGACGGCCTGCCGTCGGTGGTCTGGCCGATCTCCAGGAACCAGTCCTCCAGCCAGAGGCGCAGGGGCAGGGGCAGGGGCCGGCTGTCCGCCCCGGCGAGCGCGAGGGCGTCGCGGCTGAGGCGCTCGTAGGCGAGTTGGTGTCCGCCAGCCGCGTCGGTCAGGGCCAAGTGGGCACGGTAGATCTGATGCGCGGCCCAGGCGGAGGGCCGGGGCTTGGGATCCGGGGTCAGGGCCAGTCGGAACAGGGCGAACTGTAGGTGGAAGCGCCGACCGTCCGGGCCCGTGAGGGCGGCCGTTAGCCACCATGCCTCGGAGCGGGCCCCTGGGTGCGCCCCGTGATCGGCCGGCAGGTCCAAGGGGCGCCCGGTCTCGCCCGCGTCCCACACCGCGTCCCCCCCGCCGAAGAGTTCGGCCAGGGGGACGGGCACGGATGGCGACGGGGTCTGCGCGGGGTCACGCGAGAACCACACCAAGGCCGCTAGTAGCGCCATCGGGCCAAGCAGCCAGAAGGCCGCGCGTCCGGTTGGAACCCTGCGTCTCCACATGGCGCGCGGCCTCAGCGCCCCTGCTCACGCATGGCCGCGAGGATTGGCTCTGGTACCGGGTCCAGGTCATGCGCCCGCGCTGCCAGGCGTCCGGTGGGGACGCGCCCGAGGATCTCGGCGCGGGCTCCCGCTCCGACCCTGGCGAGCCTGCAAACGTCCCCATTGCGCGCGTCCAATTGCCGCGGGATACCGCAGGCGCGGGCGATCGCGGCGTTCGCCGCCAGGTGGCGGGGGGTGCCGTGGACCGGGATGGCGACCGGCGGTTGGACCCAGCAATAGAGCTGCTCCAATTCCTCCCTAGCAGGGTGTCCCGACACGTGGACCCGCTGGTCGTGATCCGTCAGGATGTTCACCCCCATGGCGCGCAGCCGGCTCTGGACGCGTGCCACTGCCGCCTCGTTGCCGGGAATGACGCGGGAGGAAAAGATGACGGTGTCGCCGGGCTCCAGCATGAGGTCGCGGTGGCTGTCTGCCGCCAGCCGGGCGAGCGCGGCGGTGGGCTCGCCCTGGCTGCCGGTGCAGGCGGCTAGGACCTCCTGCGGGGGCAACAGGGCCAGGTGGCGGGCGTCCACCAGCGCCGGCAGGTCCTGGGGCCAATACCCCGTCTGGCGGGCGAAGCCGAGCATGCGCTGCATGGCCGGGCCAAGGACCCCATAGCGCCGTCCCGTATCCATTGCCACGCGCGCTACTGTTGTCATCCGGGCGATGTTGCTGGAGAAGGTGCCGACCAGCACCCGCCCCGTGCAACCCTCGACCGCCTCGCGCAGCCCTGTCCGCAGTTGACCTTCGGAGCCGGAGTGCCCGTCCACGACCGCATTGGTGGAGTCGCAGATCATCGCCAGCAGTGGCTCCCGGGCGAGGGACTGGAGGCGGCCGCGGTCATAAGGGCGGCCCAGCTGAGGGTCTTCGTCGAGTTTCCAATCGCCGGTGTGGTAGACCGCACCCACGGGCGTTCGGATCAGGACCCCGTTGGGCTCGGGTATAGAATGGGTGACGGTGATCATCTCCAGGTCGAACGGCCCTACGGTGAAGCGCGCCCCCAGGGCGACCTCCGTCAGGGGCACGCGGTCGATCCCGGCAGCGGCTAACTTATGGGAGGCGACGGCGGCGGTGAATGGCGTGGCGTAGACCGGGCAGCGCAGGCGCCGCCACAGGTAGGGCAGGGCCCCGACGTGGTCTTCGTGGGCGTGGGTAAGAACGAGTCCGGCCAGTCGCTGGCGGTGGCGTTCGATAAACGCAGGGTCCGCCATCAGGACGTCGTAGTCCGGGAAGCCATCGCCGGCGAAGGTGATGCCCAGATCCACCATCAGCCAGGCGCCGTCGTGCCCGTATAGGGCCAGGTTCATGCCGATCTCGCCGACTCCCCCCAGGGGTAGGAACAGGATCTCATCGGCGGAGGGGATCGGGTCCAGGAGGGGTGCAGGCATGGAGGATGGGGGCAGCTGGACAGGGCAGGGTTGAGGCGGACTAACCGATACGGGGATTGCGACTGCATGCGAGGCGAATTCGCCATCCCGGGCGGCTAGTGGCCGCGGCTGCAACCCTATCGGCACTATGGATAAGTATTCCATAGTACACTGCCGACCAGAGGCAAGGCCCCGCGGATTCTTACGGGATTCTTAGGGTCCCTTGCATGCGGGCTAGTGAGGGTTTCCCTATGCTTCACGTACGCGTCGAGACCATTTGTTTCCTGATCGTCAAGGCCCACGAGTTCCAGTCACAGGACCAGGTGGTGCTGCCGGAGGTTCCCGAGATCCCCGCCGAGGACTGGGCCCTGGAGGCCCTGGCGGAGCACTCCGAGGACCCCTGCCTCACTGAGGTGCAGGAGGTGCTTGGGGAAATGAACGCCAGGCAGCGCGCGGAGGTGGTCGCCCTGATGTGGCTTGGGCGGGGGGATTACGACGTGGAGGACTGGGAGACTGCCGTGGAGGATGCCCTGGAGGCTCACTCCGAGCGCGCCGCCGTGTACCTGCTGGCTCACCCCATGGTGGCCGACGACCTGGAGGAGGGTCTGATCCAGCTGGGGTACTCTTGCGAGGAATGACTCGTCGGCAGACACCCAGGTGCCGCCCCGCCACTGGACGCGGGGCGCCCGGTGCCGACTAGGCGCGGGTTGCTCAATGCGCGTACGCAATAATGAACAAGTCTCAGATTCGGCTTTTTGTTGCCGGCGTCCTACCCTGCGGAGCGGCGCTTGCGGACGAGCCGGGCGGTGTTTGCCACTGCAGACTCTCATCAAGCATGACGCAACTCATTGACTTCGCTTGAGCGCACCGGCCTGTTTGTTGCCAGACAGCGGTCGACCTACTGGCCGTCCGCAAGCTCCTAGGCCTTGATCAGGTGCTTTTCCATCCGATAGAGCAGGGTATCGCGGGTCAGGCCCAGCAGGCGTGCCGCGCGAGACTTGTTGCCTGCGGCCAAGGCTAAGGCCTGACGGATCAGCTCGGCCTCGAAGCCATTGAGGTTGATGCCGGTGGACGGCAGTTGGAAGGCAGGCGCGTCGCCGTGTGGGGCATCACCGCGCCGAACTTCCTGGGGGAGATCGTCGGGGGCTACCTCTCGTCCGGGCGACAGAATGGCCAGCGCTCGCAAAGATTACGCAACTCGCGCACGTTTCCCGGCCAGGTGTAGCGGCGCAGCAGGCGCAGGGCCATGGCGGTGTAGCGTGGCGGCCTCTGGCCGTGCGCGCGGGCGGCCTGGGCGCCGAGATCCTCGATCAAGAGGGGAATATCCCCGGCCCGGTCGCGCAGGGGCGGCAGTTCCAGCGGCACGATGCACAGACGGTAGTAGAGGTCGCGGCGGAAGGCCCCGAGCCCAACCTCCGCGGTCAGGTCGCGGCTGGTGGTGGCAATGACCCGGACCCATGGACGGGAGACACTGCTGAGCGTTCTCCCAGGCCGTGAGGTAGCGGAGGAGCAGGGCTTGAGCATCAGCCGAGAGGTCGGCGACTTCGGTCAAGACCAAAGTGCCCCGCGGGCCGATGGGTCCGGCGTCGAGATGCCGCCGCAAGCCATCCTCTGCGAGACCGGCGCAAGCCAGGGTGACGCAGGGCCCGGTGGCCTGGGACCCCAGGCGGTGAATCTCCTGCGCGAGACGCTGTCTGCCGGTCCCGCTCTCGCCGATGATCAGGACGTTGACGTCCGTGGCCGCCACCATCCGTGCCGCAGAGAGGACGCGCCTTAGCTCCGGTGAGGTCCCGATCAGGTGCTGACGGGTCTGCGCGTTGCACGCTGGTCATGTCATATCCCCCAAATTAGGCCGCCATCGACGGGTGCTCAAAACGACAGTCCATTGTATCCTTGAAAAGCCAGGGTAAACAGTGCCGAGGACGATGATGCTGAGCCCGGCAGCTCACCTGGACGCGGCGATTCCGCGCCCAGGCGTGCAGTCGGCCGGCCAAGAGTCCGACGGCCAGCATGGCCGGCAAGGTCCCGAGTCCGAACAGGGCCATGTAGAGGGCGCCGGCGGCGGGTCCACCTTGGGCCGGGGTGGCTATGAGCATCGTGTAGACCAGACCGCATGGTAGCCAGCCCCACACCGCCCCATAGATCAGGGCACGCGGCAGGGTCGCCACCGGCAGGAGGCGACGGCCCATGGGTTCCAGCCGCATCGCCACAGTGGCTCGCCGATACGCTCGACTTGCGCGAAGCGCGGGAACCAGCCCGGCGATGTAGAGCCCGATCCCGACCATCACCAGGGCCGCCAGCCACTGCAGCACGCGGTGCGGCCAGGCGGCGTGGCCTGTGGCCATGACGGCTTGCCCGAGCCAGCCGAAGGCGGCCCCGGCTAGCGCGTAGCTCGCGACCCGCCCGACATTGTAGGCGAGCAGGAACAGCACGAGGCGCGGCCAGTCCCGTCGCGTCTCGATCGGGAGCGAGAAGGTCAGTGCCCCGACGATACCCCCGCACATGCCCGAGGCAGTGTAGGGCGCTGAGCAGACCGACCAGAAAGGCGAGCAGGAAGGGTGTCACGAACCCGCCAGTCGCCACATCACACGAGGATCCATCGTTGCAATACCTCAAAGCCTATCTGGACTACGCCGTTCTGGGCGTGCTCGGCCTCATGAGCTTCCTCATGCTGGCCTTCGTCATCGAGCGCTTTCTCTACCTGGCGCGGGTGGATCTTGGCCGCTTCGCGGACCTGGAACACCTCAACATTGCGCTGACCGATCATCTCACCGCCATCGCCACCATCGGCGCCAACGCCCCCTATGTCGGGCTGCTGGGGACTGTGCTCGGTATCCTGATCACCTTCCACGACCTCGGTCAAGGTGGGGCGATCGAGACCTCGGCCATCATGCTCGGCTTGGCCCTGGCGCTCAAGGCGACGGCGATGGGTCTGGTCGTCGCGATCCCTTCAATCATCTTCTACAACGCGCTACTGCGCAGGGTGGAGGTCCTCCAGGCACGCTGGCGGAGGCAACAAGGGGCATGAAGCGCATGGACACCATCAATGTCATTCCCTTCATTGACATCATGCTGGTGCTGCTGGCTATTGTCTTGACCACGGCCACCTTTCTGGTCGAAGGGCGGTTGGACATCCGCCTGCCAAAGGCCACAGCGGAGCCCAGGCCAGAAGTCATGGAGCGGGTCGAGGTCGCCATCGGCCGCGAGGGGGAGTTTTACCTGGACGGAGCGCCGGTGGAACTGGACCCCTTGGCCTCGCGCCTGTCGGCGCTTGGATCCGCAGACCGCCATCGTTCTCCGGGTAGATGCCCACGCACAGTTCGAGCGGTTCGTCGCAGTGGTCGATCTGCTCAAGGCGAGCGGGCTGGAGAGGGTCAGCATCCTGACCCGGGACCAGTGACGACCTCGCTGCGTTGTATGGGCTGCTGGTTTGTCGCCCTGCTTACCTCTGCCACCGTTCACTTGGCGCTGGCCGCGGCCCTGTTATGGGTCGACCCTGGCCGGGTGGCGGCGGATGATCCCTCCGCCCGAGAGGTTGGGGTCACTCTGGCGATGTTCGCGGACGCAGAACCGCCGGTAGGCGCCCCGACGGCGTCTTCCGAGTCCGAGCTGATTCCGGAGCCCGAGCCGGAGCCGGAGCAACTGGCGGAGGTGCCGCCGCCGGCCGAGCCGGAGCCGATGCCGGACCCAATCCCGGAACTGCTGCCTGCTCCTGACCCGATTCCGGAGCTCGCCGCAGAGCCTGTACCCCAGGTGATCGCCCAGGCGCCGGAGCCCAAGCCGAAGGCGGTACCCATACCCAAGGTCAAGCGGAAATCGACTCGTGCCCCAAAGGTTGCCAGGCCCAGGCCTAGCCCGGCACGGGCGCAGCCCGTCGCAGCGCCCGTCCCAGATACGGCCACGCCCGCCCATTCGGGCAGCGGAGGTGGTGATGCCAGCCGTGTGGCGCGCTCTGCAAACGCGGCGGCAATCGAGGGCGACTACCTGCGGGGCCTTCAGCAGGCGATCGCCCGCAACCGCTTTTATCCGCCGGAAGCGCGGCGGGATGACGTGAGCGGGGTGGTGACGGTAGCCTTTACCATTCAGAGCGACGGGCGTCTGGGCGACGTCCGCGTTGCCAAGGGCTCCGGCTTCGCTGTGCTCGATCAAGCCGCATTGGACACACTTCGCCGGCTCGGTAGCTACCGACCCATACCGACGGGGACTGGCAGAACCCGTTGGCCGGTGCGGGTGCCCATCGTCTTTGACCTGCGTTAGGGAAACGCTGATTAAAGCGTTTCCCGTGCGGGCGACGGAGGGCCCGCCATTTCCAACGGCGCTAACCCGTGGAAAATGCACAGCTTCACGAGTCGCGCCTCGGGGAGCGCGAGCTGATTCAAGCCAGGGATGGCTTTAATCAGCATCTCCTTGGCGGCGGTTGGGCCGCCGTCCTCGGCCCAGCCCCCGAACCGTGCGGACGGTGGCGGCGGCTTACCCGCTCACCTTGATCGGCTCCACCTTCCAGATCTTCTGGCAGTACTCCAAGATGGCACGGTCCGAGGAGAACTTGCCCATGCGCGCCACGTTGAGGATGGACATGCGGTTCCAGTGCTCCTGGTCGCGGTAGGCGTTGCCCACCTCTTGCTGCCGTTCCACATAGGCGTGGTAATCCGCCAGGACCATGAAGGGGTCGTGGTGGGTGATGTGGTCGGTCAGAGGACGGAACAAATGCAGGTCGCCGTGGGAGAAGAGCCCGGAGTTGATGATGTCGATCACCGAGCGCAGCTCCGCATCCGCCTCATAGATCTCGGAGGGATGGTAGCCGGCAGACTGGCGCTCCATAACCTGCTGGGCGCTCATGCCGAACAGAAAGAAGTTCTCGTGGCCAACTTCCTCGCGGATCTCCACATTGGCCCCATCCAGGGTGCCGATGGTCAGGGCCCCGTTCATGGAGAACTTCATGTTGCCCGTCCCGGACGCCTCCTTGCCGGCAAGGGAGATCTGTTCGGAGACGTCGGCCGCTGGGTAAAGGCGCTGGCCGTTCTGGACGTTGAAGTTGGGCATGAATGCGACGCGCAGGGTGCCGTTGATCTGCGGGTCCTTGTTGATGACCTCAGCGATGGCATTGATCAGCTTGATCATGAGCTTGGCCATGCGATACCCCGGCGCCGCTTTGCCGCCGAAGATGAAGGTGCGCGGGGTGATGTCCAGGTTGGGGCTGTGCTTGAGCCGCTGGTATAGGGAGATGATGTTCAGCACATTGAGGTGCTGGCGTTTGTACTCGTGGAAGCGCTTGGCCTGGACGTCGAAGAGGGACTGCGGGTCGATCTCTACCCCGGCGTTGCGGGACAGCCAGTTGGCCAGGTCGGTCTTTGCGGCTAGCTTGACTGCCCGCCACTGGGCGTGGAAACCGGTGTCGTCAGCGTGGGGCTCCAGGCGGCGCAGGCAGCCGAGGTCGCGGACCCAATCGTCCCCCCCGCAGCGCGCGGTGAGGAGAGCGGCCAGCCGCGGGTTGCTGACCACGATGAATCGCCGCGGGGTCACGCCGTTGGTAACATTGTGGAACTTCTCCGGCCACATCTGGCTGAAGTCCTTCATGATCGTGGACTTGAGCAGCGCTGAGTGCAGCTCCGCTACACCGTTGACGGCGTAGCTGCCGACCGTGGCCAGATGCGCCATACGCACCCGTCGCCCGTCGTTTTCGTCGATCAAGGACAGGCGCGCGACGCGCGCGTCGTCCCCTAGAAAGCGGACCCGCACCTCGTCCAGGAAGTGCCGATTGATCTCATAGATGATCTCCAGATGGCGCGGCAGCAGGCGCTGAAATAGGGCCACGGACCAGGTCTCCAGCGCCTCCGGGAGCAGGGTGTGATTGGTGAACGCGAAGGTATTGCGGGTGATGTCCCAAGCTTGCGCCCAGGGTAGATCGTGCTCGTCCACCAACAGACGCATCAGCTCAGCTACGGAGATGGCTGGATGGGTGTCGTTGAGTTGGACGGCGAACTTCTCATGGAAGCGGTCCAGGGAGCCACCAGAGCCGAGGTGGAGTCGGATCATGTCCTGCATGGAGCAGGAGGCGAAGAAGTATTGCTGCTTGAGGCGGAGTGCCTTGCCGGCCTCCGGCTCGTCATTAGGGTACAGGACCTTCGAGATGGTCTCCGCCTCGACCTTGGAGTGCACCGCCCCGTAGTAGTCGCCCACGTTGAACGACTGGAAGTCGAAGGACTCTGGGGCCTGGGACCGCCAAAGACGCAGCAGGATCGCTGTGTTGACACGATAGCCCAGGATGGGGGTGTCATAGGCCATGCCAGTGATCTGCATGTCCGCCACCCAGCGGCTCCGGGTCTTTCCCTGATGGTCCAGGTATTGCTCCGTGTAGCCGCCGAATTTGACCGGGAAACGCAGCTTGGGGCGCGGCAGCTCCCAGGGGTTGCCGTTGAGCAGCCAGGAGTCGCTAACCTCCTTTTGCCAACCGTCTTCGATCGCTTGGTCGAAGATGCCGAACTCGTAGCGGATGCCGTAGCCGATTGCCGGGATTTGCAGGGACGCGAGGGAGTCCAGGTAACAGGCTGCCAGGCGCCCGAGCCCGCCGTTCCCCAGGCCGGGCTCCTCCTCCGCCTCGACGATCGCCTCGAAATCGAGTCCCAGCTCTTCCCCTGCCTCCTGGGCCCTTTCCATGATCCCCAAGTTAACCATGTTGTTGACGAGGTGAGGGCCGAGCAGGAATTCCGCCGAGAGGTAGCAGACGGTGCGCGCCCCAGTCGCTTTATAGGTCTGGGCCGTTTTGAGCCAACGTGCCAAGAGGCGGTCGCGTACCGTGTAGGCCGCGGCCATGTACAGGTCATTGGACGTGGCCACCTCGCGGAACCGTCCCTGTACGTAAAACAGGTTGTCGATATAGGCGTTCTTCAGTGCGTCCTTTGAAAGCCCGGTGCGGGTGTGCTCACGCTCCAGGGTCTCAGTCTTGGGCGGGGTCTCTTTTCTCATGCTTTCCTCGGGTTGGCGATGTTTCGTTCCCCAATCAAAGGCCCTATGCCTGGATGCCAGACCTAAGCAAGGGGCCCCTTGTCACGCTGGACGGAGCCAGGTCGGACTGAAGTGTGCGCTAAGGCGATTTCTGTCAAATCATGCACCAGCTAGCTTGTCTTTGCCCCCGCCTACTTTGTCGCGCCAGCAGTCACATAGCCCAGCTATGCTCTTGCCGGTACTCCTTGAAGGCGGACGTCAATCCGGCGCCATCTGGTACATGATTCTCCGGCAATCGCCTAAGACGATCTAAACCGGCCAGGTCCAGTCGTTGTACTCGGGGTTGTCGATGCCGTTTTCGTAGGCATAGCTGCGCGCCTCGATCTGCATATCGCGCAGGCGTTGCTTCACATGGGCCCCGGTAGCCTGCAGGCGCGGCACCCGGTTGATGACGTCGATGGCAAGGCTGAAGCGGTCGATCTCGTTGTTGATGGCCAACTCCAGTGGGGTGTTGATATTGCCCTTCTCCTTGTAGCCGCGGACATGCAGGTTGGCGTGATTGGTGCGGCGGTAGGTGAGGCGATGGATGAGCCAGGGGTAGCCGTGGAAGTTGAAGATGATCGGCTTGTCCTTGGTGAAGATGGAGTCGAAGTCCGCGTGGGATAGGCCGTGGGGGTGCTCGCTGTCCGGCTGGATGCGGAACAGGTCCACCACGTTGACGAAGCGGATCTTGATGTCCGCGAAGGCCTGGCGGAGCAACGCCGTCGCACCCAAGGCCTCCTTGGTGGGGATGTCGCCGCAACCAACCATGACCGCGTCCGGCTCCACCCCCTGGTCGTTGCTCGCCCACTCCCAGATCCCCAGCCCCTTGGTACAGTGCTTGATGGCCTCGTCCATGCTGAGGTACTGCAGGTGGCTCTGCTTGTCGCAGACGATGACGTTGATGTTGTTCAGGCTGCGCAGGCAGTGGTCCGCCGTGGAGAGGAGGCAGTTGACGTCCGGGGGCAGGTAGATGCGGGTGACCTCCGGGTTCTTGTTCACCACGACATCGAGGAAGCCTGGGTCCTGGTGGGTGAAGCCGTTGTGGTCCTGGCGCCAGACGGTGGAGGTGATCAGCAGGTTGAGCGACGAGATCGGTGCGCGCCAGGGGATCTCGTTGCAGATGGCCAGCCACTTCGCATGCTGGTTGTACATGGAGTCGATGACGTGGACGAACGCCTCGTAGGTGGCGAAGAAGCCGTGACGTCCCGTGAGGACATAGCCTTCGTACCAGCCCTCCAGGGTGTGCTCGGAGAGCATCTCCATGACCCGCCCGTCCGGCGACAGCTCGCCGCCGTCGGTGTCTTCCGGCTTGTAGTCGCAGAGCCAGAGCTTCTTGGAAACCTCGTACACGGCGTCGAGCTTGTTCGATGTGTTCTCGTCCGGGCCGAAGACGCGGAAGTTCTGCATGTTCTCCGCCATGATGTCGCGCAGCATGGCCCCCAGCGGCTTGGTGTTCATTGCCCAGGTCGTGCCTGGGGTAGCGACGTCCGCGGCGTAGTCTCGGAAGTCCGGCATGCGCAGGGCACGGCGCAGCAGTCCCCCGTTGGCATTGGGGTTGGCGCTCATGCGCATGGAGCCGAGGGGTGCCAGGGCCTTGAGCTCGGGGACCAGTCTCCCCTCGGCATCGAACAGCTCCTCCGGCCTGTAGCTCTTCATCCAGTCCTCGAGCTGCTTCAGGTGGGCCGGATTGTTGTGCATCCCGGACAGGGGCACCTGGTGGGCGCGCCAAAAGCCCTCGACCTTCTTGCCATCCACCACCTTCGGGCCGGTCCAGCCCTTGGGACTGCGGAGCACGATCATGGGCCAATGGCAGCGGGTTGCCTCGCCGCTGGCGCGAGCGGCTTGCTGGAAGCCGCGGATCTCTGCCAGGCAGGCGTCCAGGGTCGCCGCCATCTTCTGGTGCATCTCCAAGGGTTCGTCGCCCTCGACGAAGTGGGGCGCCCAGCCGTAGCCGTGCATTAGGCTCGCGAGCTCCTCGTTGGGGATGCGCGAGAGCAGGGTCGGGTTGTTGATCTTGTAGCCGTTGAGGTGAAGGATGGGCAGCACGGCCCCGTCGCGGATGGGGTTCAGGAATTTGCTGGAGTGCCAGGAGGTGGCCAGCGGCCCGGTCTCGGACTCGCCGTCCCCCACCGCCACTGCGACCAATAGGTTCGGGTTGTCGAAGGCCGCCCCGAAGGCGTGGGAGATGGAGTAGCCCAACTCGCCGCCCTCATGAATGGACCCGGGGGTCTCGGGGGTGCAGTGGGAGCCGATGCCGCCCGGGAAAGAGAACTGCTTGAAGAAGGCCTGCAGCCCCTCCTCGTCCTCGCTCTTGTTGGGGTAGATCTCGGAGTAGGTCCCCTCCAGGTAGACCGGGGCCAGGACGCCGGGGGCCCCATGGCCGGGACCGGCCAGGAAGATCGCCTCCTGGTCCTGCTCTCGAATGATCCGGTTGAGGTGGACGTACATGAAGGATAGACCTGGGCTCGCCCCCCAATGGCCGAGCAGGCGGCGCTTGATGTGCGACTCCTGCAGCGGCTCGCGCAGCAGCGGGTTGTCCCGCAGGTAGATCATCCCGGCGGCCAGGTAACAACAGGCGCGCCAGTAGGCGTCGATGTGGGCGACTTGGTCGGCAGGGAGTGGGGTAGCGGTGGGCTGCGTGGCGGGCATGACGGTCTCCTCCGGTGGCTCTCGGGCGGGGTGCCGTGATCGTAAGGGGCCGACGTTACGGTTGCATAACACCGATGCGGCGAGGATAGCACGGCCCGGCCGCGGCAATGCCCGGGCCCTACCGGGGTTCTACGCTGGCGTACGCAGGGCTGGGCGGCCCCGCCAATGCCAGGGATGGGCCCAACGGAACATGCCGGATGTTCCAGGCCGGGATTGCCCATTCCCAGAGCTCCGCGACATTGGCAGGCCGCTCTGGCGGCATGGGCTGACCGAGGTAACCTAGAGCCAGCAGCCCGGCCGGGAGCGGGTCCTCCGGGTCTACCGGGGCGGCGGCATCCGACTTGCTCAGCTTCCGCCCCAGGGCGTCGAGTACCAGCGGGAGGTGCGCGTAGGCGGGCGTTGGCAGGCCCAGGGCTCGCTGGAGCAGGATCTGCCTCGGTGTGGAGGCGGCCAGATCGGCGCCCCGCGCCACGTCGGTGATGCCCTGCCAGGCGTCGTCCACCACCACGGCGAGCTGGTAGGCGTGGATGTCGTCGGCGCGGCGCAGGACGAAGTCACCGATTTCGGCAGCGATGTCCTGCTCGATGCGCCCCTGGATGCGGTCGACGAATGTGACCCGCTCTGCGGGCACGCGCAGGCGTAGCGAGCGGGCCCGACGATTGGGTGCCAGACCGGCGCGGCAGGTACCGGGGTAGATGGGGCCCTCGGGGCCGCTGAGCCCTGCTGCGGCGATATGGCGGCGGCTGCAGCCGCAGGGATAGATCAGGCCGAGCCTGCGCAGCCGATCGAGTGCCTCGGCGTAGGCTCCCGTGCGGGTGCCCTGGTACGCCACGGACTCGTCCCAGTGCAGTCCCAAGGCGTCGAGGGTGTGCAGGATGGCGTCGGCGGCGCCGGGGACCTCCCGTCCGCGGTCGAGGTCCTCCATGCGGACCAGCCAGGCGCCGTTGTGATGACGGGCATCGAGGAAGCTGCCGACGGCGGCGACCAGGGAGCCGAAGTGCAGCGGGCCTGTAGGGGAGGGGGCGAAACGCCCCCGATAGCGGAGCGGGCCCAGTTCAGGGCTCGCGTCCTGAGGCATGCCAGGCGGGTCTAGCCGCGCTGTTTCTCGCGGATCTCGTCCAGGGTCTTGCAGTCGATGCACAGCGTTGCGGTGGGGCGGGCCTCCAGGCGGCGGATACCGATCTCTACGCCGCAGGCCTCGCAGTAGCCGTACTCATGCTCGTCGAGTCGCGTGGTCGCCTCGTCGATCTTCTTGATCAGCTTGCGTTCGCGATCACGGGTGCGCAGCTCCAGGCTGAATTCCGACTCCTGGGTAGCGCGGTCATTGGGGTCTGGGAAGTTGGTGGCCTCGTCCTGCATGTGGTGGACGGTCCGGTCCACCTCCTCCATGAGGCTGCGCTTCCACGCCAACAGCAAGTCGCGGAAGTGGTCCTCCTGACGCGGATTCATGTACTCTTCGTCGCCGACGACCCGGTAGGGCTCGACCCCGAGCGCGGTGGCATCTTGCTTGTGGGTTTCGACCATTTTTCTAACTCCCCTTGGCTTGGGTTGCCGCCTGGCCATGGCGTTGTCGCCTGGCGGGCGGGGCCTCTATCGACCCGTTGCGGCAGGTCGGCGATCTGGAAAGCGGACCTTAATAGCAAATGCCGATGAGCCGGGCAACCCCTGGATGGTCTGAGGTTGGGACCCATCCCTTGTTTGAGGCGGGCCGAAGGCAGGAGTCATCGCTGGTCTACGTCCAGATCCGACAGGCTGGCGCCGCGGACCGCGCTTTTTAAGGCAGTTGTTAGCAAAATGCAACGGGAGAAAGCCGATGTGCGGCTTCGATGCACTGCTCTTTGATGTCGACGGGACCCTCGCGGACACGGAGCGCGATGGGCACAGGCCGGCGTTCAATGCGGCGTTCGCGGAGGCGGGGCTGGACTGGGAGTGGGATGTGGCACTGTATGGAGACCTCTTGGCCGTTACCGGCGGCAAAGAGCGTATACACTATTACCTTGATCGCTGGCGGCCAGACTGGCGCGGCACGGCGGACCTGACCGGCTTTATTGCCGATTTGCACCAAAGCAAGACACGGCATTTTGTCGCCCTGCTGCGACAGGGGCGTATCCCCCTTCGCCCAGGCGTGCTGCGGCTCCTGCGCGAAGCCCGCGGGGCGGGGGTGCGACTGGGCATTGCCACGACCACAACGCCAGAGAACGTGACGGTCCTGCTGGAGAGCAGTGGCGAGCCGGGGTTGGTCGATTGGTTTGAGGTCATCGCCGCTGGCGATGTGGTGCCCAGCAAGAAGCCAGCTCCGGATATCTACCTCTGGGCGCTGGAACGGCTGGGGCTCAAGGCGGGGGCTTGTATCGCGATCGAGGACTCCGACAATGGCGTCCGCTCAGCCCGAGGGGCCGGGCTGGATGCCATCGTGGTGACTGAAAGCGCCTATACGGCCGGTCAGGATTTTGCCGGCGCTTGTCTTGTGCTCGATCAGTTGGGTGACCCAGGGCGACCGTGCAAGGTGCTGGCGGGGGAGATCGGGGAGATCGAGTACGTCGATCTCGCTGCCCTGGATCGCATCTCGACGCAGGTACGCAGCGTCGCCAGGCCGTGAAACCGCCCCGCGTCCGGCCGGCCGCCAGGGCCTTGACGGTCGAGCCCTTTCATGCGATGCGGGTCTTCGCCCGCGCGAAGGAACTGGAGGCGCAGGGTCGGGACATCGTTCACATGGAGGTCGGGGAGCCCGACTTTGCGACACCGGGCCCGATTGTGGAGGCTGGCAGGCGCGCCTTGGCCGACGGACTAACCGGCTATACACCGGCAACCGGACTCCCGGCGTTGCGTGAGAGCATTGCGCAATACTACGCTGACCGCTTCGCCGTTCTGGTGAGTCCGGGTCGCGTGCTGGTCACACCAGGGGCCTCGGGGGCGCTCAATCTCGTGCTGGCCGGGCTTTTGAACCCAGGGGACGAGGTCCTGCTGACCGATCCCGGCTATCCCTGTTACCGGCACCTCGTTGGACTATTGGGCGGGCGGCCGAGGCTGGTGCCGCTGGGTCCGGACAGCGGCTTCAAACTGACCGCCGAGCGGGCCGCCGTCGCCTGGTCCCCAGCGGTTCGGGTCGTGCTGGTGGCGAGCCCATCGAATCCCACCGGGACCCTGCTCGATCAGGCGGAACTGGCTGCCTTGTACGATCTGGCGCAGGGGCACGGAGCCGCGCTGGTCGTCGACGAGATCTATCAGGGCCTGGTCTACGACACGGCCGACTGCACCGCTCTGGCTGCGGGGTCCGAGGGGCTGTTCGTCGTGAACAGTTTCTCCAAGTACTTTGGCATGACCGGTTGGCGTCTCGGCTGGGCTTTGTGCCCGGACAACTTTGCAGCGGTGCTGGACCGCATCGCCCAGAACCTGTACCTCGCTGCCCCCACTTTGGCGCAGCATGCGGCCCTGGCGGCATTCGGGCCGGATACGAGGGCGCTGATCGATGGGCGGCGCTTCGAGTACCGCCATCGCCGGGATTTTCTCATCGACGCCCTGGAACGGCTGGGCTTTTCCTTCCCGGGTCGGCCCCAAGGGGCCTTCTACCTCTATGCCGACGCCTCCGCGTTCGGGCCATCCAGTTCGGAGCTGGCGGTCGACCTGCTGGAACATGCCGGTGTTGCCCTGACGCCGGGACTCGACTTCGGCCTAACGGATGCCGAGCGGTATCTGCGCTTCGCCTATACAACCGACATCGTCCGCCTGGAGGAGGGAGGGAGGCGGCTGAGCGATTGGCTGCAGCCGTAGGGAGCTGATCGGCTGGGGTTACCGCGGGTGTAAGCCCGGGCCGTCAGGCCCCGCCGGTTGCCCGCTCACGCAGGAGCTTCACCTGGAAGAGGGTGTTGCGCTCCTCCTCTTCCAAGGCCGATTGGATGAAGTGGATGGTCCGCCGGTAGCGCGGAATAATGTTGTATTTCAGCGCATTGACACGCTTCTGCGCCTTGCGCTGCTCTTCGAGGAGACGGTGCAGGGCGATCTCCACTTCCCCGAGCTGCGCGAGCAGGACGGCTGCCTTCGAAAGGTTTTCGCGGGTGTTATCGAAGCTCGCATCTGTCCCGAGCAGGCCGATCGGTTTCAGCGGCAGGCGCTCCGCGGAAACCGACGGGTACTCGACCCCGAGGCTGCGTCGCGGCAGGATATCCACCCGAATGTTCGGCTCCGCGCCGAGGGCCGCCTGATGGATGCCGCGGCTCCCCATGCGAAGGTGGGTGATGCTCAGGCACCGATAGCCGTCTTCTAAAGCCCTCTCCGCCTCTTCGCGCAAGCGTCGATACTCGCCGATGCGCTCGTACACCAACCGAGTCAGGAGCTCCCGCTTGCGCTCCAACAAATCATGGCCTTGCTCAAGGAACTTAGTCTGTTTCTTGAGATTCAGGAGGGTGTTCTTGGTCGGCGGGACCTTGATCAGCTGTTGTGCCATGGGTGGTATCCGCAGGTGAAAGCCGCGAGGCGCGATCTGGCGAAACGACCGTCGTACAGTGTCGGCGTCGGTGCTCGAGGGACCGGCACGGCCGCCCTGCCCCGATGCAAAGCCGCTTTCTAGTCGTCGCCGTGGTAATACTTTGCCAGATCGGTCTCGTTGACGCGGGTGAGCGCATCCCTGGGGAAAGTGCTCATCAGGTCCCAGGCAAGGTTGAGGGTGGCCTCGATGCTGCGGTCCTCGGCCTCGCCCTGGCCGACAAAGCGGGTGTCGAAGAGGTCGGCGAATTGCAGGAAGCGGCGGTCCCGCTCCGATAACTCGTCGGCACCGATGATGGAGGCCAGGTTTCGTGTCTCCAGGGCGCGGGCGTAGAGGGCGTAGATCTGGGCCGCGACGCGAGGGTGGTCCTCGCGGGTGTCGTCTTTTCCGATGCCGTCCTTCATCAGGCGCGAGAGGCTCGGAGAGATGTGCACCGGGGGGTAGATCCCCTGATTGTGCAAGTCCCGCGAGAGCACGATCTGACCCTCTGTGATATAGCCCGTGAGATCCGGGATGGGGTGGGTGATGTCGTCGGAGGGCATCGAGACCACGGGCATCATGGTGATGGACCCGTGTCGGTTGTGGATGCGCCCGCAGCGCTCATAGATTTCGGCCAGGTCGGAGTAGAGGTAGCCCGGGTAGCCCTTGCGCGCCGGGACATCGCCCTTGGCGGTGGCGACCTCGCGGAGGGCCTCAGCGTAATAGGTCATGTCGGTCATGATCACGAGGACGTGGCGGTCGAGGTCGTAGGCCAGGTACTCGGCGGCAGTTAGGGCCGTGCGCGGCAGAGTCAGACGCTCCACCGGGGGGTCATCGGCCAGGTTGATGAACATGACCACGTTGCGCAGCACGCCGGAGTTGGCGAATTCGTCGCGAAAGAACTTGGCGTCGGCGTAAGAAACGCCCATGGCGGCAAAGACGATGGAGAAGCTCGACTCCTGGTCTACCAGGCGGGCCTGGCGCACGATCTGAGCGGCGAGCCGGTTATGGGGCAGCCCGGAACCGGAGAAGATCGGCAACTTCTGCCCGCGTACCAGGGAGTTGAGCCCGTCGATGGTGGACACGCCGGTCTGGATGAACTCCCGCGGGTAGTTGCGCGCGGCCGGGTTGATGGCCGAGCCGCTCACCGGCCGCCGGGTGTTGGAGAGGATCGGCGGGCGCCCGTCCCGGGGCTCCCCGAGGCCGTTGAACTCGCGCCCCAGCAATTCCGGCGACAGGGCGATCTCCACCGGCTGGTCGAGGAAGCGGATCCACGTGGTCTCCAGGTCGAGGTCATCGGTCCCCTCGAAGACCAGGATCAGGGCCTCGCCCTCGGCGCAGCGAATGACCTGGCCATTGCGCTTGGTCCCGGCGTGGTCGCGTATCTGGACGCGGTCGCCGAAGGCGACCCCTGAGGTTCCCTGGGTCACGAGGAGCCCGCCGCGGGCCTCGCTGATGGTCCGGTATTCTTTCGTGCTCATCAGGCGTGCTCCCCCCGGTTGGCGCGCCCAGACGGGTCACTCGCATGGTCCGACCGATTCGATTTCGTGCTCATCAGGTGTGCTCCCCCTGCTTGGCGTATTCCAGGCGGATCTGCTCGAGGGTCTGCTCGCACTCCCTGTGGAAGGCGAGGATGTCGTCGACCTGCTCGCTGTTGTAGATGGATTTGCAACGCCGCGCTTTGGCGAGCATGGGCAGGTCTTGCAGCTCCTGCACCGGTATCCCCAGCTCGATGAGGGCAGCCCCGCGGTCATAGATCGTCAGGGTGAGATCCAACAGGGCGAACTGCTTGGCGGGAGAGCAGAAGGTGTCCACCGGATCGAGCGCGCTCTGTTGGAGCACCGCCTCCTTGATCAGACCGGCCCCCTCCAGTTCCCAGCGCTGGGTGTGGGACAGGGCCTCGGGGCCTACCAGGTTGACGATGCGGGAGAGCTCGGCATCGCGGGCGAGCAGGGCCAGGGCCTGGCCGCGGCGGGCCTCCCAACGGCTATCGACCTCCTTGGCCCACCAGAGGGCAGCGGTGCCGACGTGGCCAGAGAAGCTGGTTACCCAGTCGATGGACGGGTAATGGCGTGCGTCCGCCAGTTCCTTTGACAGAGCCCAGAAGGTCTCGATGATGTCCTTTGTATGGCTGGTGACGGGCTCGGAGAAGTCGCCGCCCGGTGGCGATACGGCCCCGATCAGGGTCACCGACCCGGTAGCCTGGGCGTAGGTCTCGACGCGGCCGGCACGTTCGTAGACGGCGGCCAGGCGCGAGGCGAGGTAGGCTGGGTAGCCCTCTTCGACGGGCATCTGGCCCAGGCGCCCGGACACCTCGCGCAGGGCTTCGGCCCAACGGCTGGTGGAGTCCGCCAGCATGACCACGTCGTAGCCCATGTCGCGGTAGTACTCGGCCATGGTCATGCCGACATAGATGGACGCCTCGCGGGCCACCACCGGCATATTGGAGGTGTTGGCCACCAACAGGGTGCGCTCCATGAGCTTGCGGCCGGTGTAGGGGTCATCGAGCTTGGGAAAGGTCTCCAGCACATCCACCAGTTCGTTGCCGCGCTCGCCGCAGCCCACATAGACCACGATGTCGGCGTTAGACCAGCGGGCGATCTGCTGCTGTACCACGGTCTTCCCCGCGCCGAAGGGCCCGGGGACTGCGCCCTTGCCGCCCTTGAGCTGAGGAAAGAAGGTATCGATCACGCGCTGCCCGGTGATAAGTGGCGAAATGCCGTCGTCGCGCCTGAGATAGGGCCGCGGTCGGCGCACCGGCCAGCGCTGGTAGAGGCTCAGGCGTTTGACGTTGCCCGCGGCGTCGCGCACATGGGCGATGGCTGCCTCGATGTCGTAGTCCCCGGGTGGGGCGAGCTCCGACAGGACCCCGGAGACATCCGGCGGGACCAGCACCTTGTGCAGGATGCTTCGGGTCTCCTGCACCGTACCGAGGACGGTCCCGGGACCGATTTCGGCGTCGGTCTCCAGCTCTGGGCTGGGAGTGAACTCCCAGGTCTTGCTGCGGTCTAGGGCCGGCACCGACAGGCCGCGGCGAATGTAGTCGCCGGACTCGAGTGCGATCTTCTCCAGCGGGCGCTGCACACCGTCGAAGATCCCGCCCATAAGCCCGGGGCCGAGCTCCACCGACAGCGGCCAGCCGAGGCCGATGGCGGGTTCACCTGGGCGCACCCCGTCGGTGGACTCGTAGGTCTGTACGACCGCTTGGCGGCCTTTCAGCGAGATGACCTCGCCGAACAGCCCGTACTCGCCGATTTTGACCTGTTCGCCGTTGCGGATGCCCGGCAGGTCAATGGTGACGATGGGGCCGTTGATGTCGCGGATGACACCGATTCGTTTCGATTCGCTCATGGTCTCACCCGGTGAAGAGGTTGCCGGTGTCGAAGCCGCTGGGCAGCAGCCGTTCCAGGATGACCTGTTGCACCCGGGGCCGCAGCCGATCCAGCCGTCCCTCGAAGGTGTTGTCGACGCGCACGGTGTTGTCGGTGTTGTGCACCAGGACCCCGCCCAGGGTGTTGATTGCGCCGTCGGCCAGGGTCAGGCGGCGCCCGGGGGCGGCGGCCTCGCTCAGGGTCGCCCAGGTCGCCATGAGGCGCTTGTGGTCGGCGGCATTGACCTCGACGACCAGCTCCGCGTCCTCGATCTGGCCTGCGGCAGCGGCAAGCAGGTCTTGGAGCAAGGCGACGTAGCTGGTCTCCTCCTCCATCAGGTTCTGCATCTCGACCTTCAGGCGGCGCTCTACGTCCCGGACCAGATTCCAGCGCATCCGGTCGACCTGGCTCTGGAGCTTGAGCTCGCTGGCCTGGACCTGCTGACGGAAGGTGCGCTCGCCGAGTGCCTTGGCGATGGCCTCCTCGCGCTGCTCGCGCAGGCGCAGGCGCTCGGCGGCCTCGCGCAGAATGCTGTCGCGACGGCGCTGGGCGCGATCGCGAAACTCGCCCGCGAGGCGCTCGGCGCGGGCCAGGATGGCCCGTTCGAGTTCTTGTACCTGATTCACGATGTCTCCCGAGAAGTCATGGCCGTGGTGCCGAACAGGGCCTGCAGGCGCTGGGCGACCTCACTGGTAAGCTTGGGCGGGTCCTTCAGGGCCGGAATGGCCACCACGACGATGCGTCCGCCCTCGCGGCGCACCTGCGCTAAGGTCGGTATGTCCTGCGCCATGAGGCGGTCATCGACGATGACGAAGGCCTTGGTCTGGGCCCGGATCAGGTCGCGGAAGACCCGTTCGAGCTCCGAGGGCTCCGGGCTGGGGAAGGTCTCGAAGCCGATCAGGCGGAAGCCGTCTGCCAGGCTGTCGTCGCCCAGGAATAACATCCGTGTCGGCTGGCCGTACTCGGCGTCGGCGCTCATTTGGCGGTCTCCGCGGCGGTTAGATCTTGTTGAGCAGCAGGATGCTCATGACCAGGCCATAGATCGCAATACCTTCCGCGAGGCCGAGGAAGATCAGGGTGCGGCCGAGTGCCTCCGGACGTTCCATGACGGCGGCCAGGGACGCAGCGCCGATGGGCCCGACCGCGATACCGGCGCCGATGGTAGACAGCCCGGTTGGGATGCCCACGCCAAGCATGGCCAGGCCCATGCCGGTGGAAATCTCGGTGACGGTGGCGGTGACCACCTCGGCCTGGGCCATGGCGTCGGAAACACCCAGGAGCAAGAGCCCGAGCTCGGCCCCGATGAAGGCGACGAGTTGCATCCCCATCGCGGGCTTGTACCAGCGGCGGGCGCGCAGGCTCAAGTTAGGGCGGAATTCGAGAACGATGCCGGAGACGATCAGGCCGAGGATGGCGAAGGACATGAGGGCGACGAGCCAGTACATGGAATGCTCCTGGGTTGTGGGTGTTCGTGGCCATCCGAAAAACCGGGATGGATCGGGTCCGTTAGGGTCAGGTCAGGTCGGGTGGGAGTCCGGTCCATCCCGAGCCCCGCGGGATCGCCGGGTGGCTGGGATTCGGGTCATGGGGATGCTGGCCCCCGCCGCAACCGCAAGGGCGTGAACGCGTGACCGTCCCCCGAGAAATAGCGGGAGAAGCCCTCGTAATACTGGAGACGCATCACCTGAATCATGACGATGCCGCCTTCGAGCACGAGGACGAAGACGTTGCCGAAGATGACGGTCACCACATGACCGAAGGCCCCCATCATGTCCGCCAAGGTGAAGACCGCGAGGGACAGGGCGACGTGGTTGAGGCTGAAGGCCGAGACCCGCAGGAACGACAGCGTATTGGACAGATAGACGATCACCGTGTCCAGGGTTTCGATGAGGACCACGAGCACCTTCTCTCCGGTGGGCGCATCGAGGTGACGCCACTGGAAGACCGCCAGGGCAAAGAGGGAGCTGATGATCAACAGGGCGGGCAGGGTGCCGAATACGCCGGTCTGGGCCAGGCGGTAGCCGCCCCATAGAAACGCCAGGTAGAACAGCAGGTTGACGACGCCGTGCTGCCCGAACAGGGCGCCGACCCTATTGCCGATGGCGAGCCGGTTGTAGATCCCCAGGAGGCAGGCGACGATGATGAAGGCGATCCCCCAGCCGAGGGCCACCTTGAGCATCAGAATCGGGTTGTGGAGGGGAGACATCCACAGGGCCGGCAGGATGTCCTCGTAGCCGAAGACGCTGCCGAAGAGCAGGCCGAAGCTCATGGACGAGATCCCAGCGAATACCCCGAAGAGGTAGAAGTGCGGGATGCGGCGCCGCGCCCACCAGGCGGTCAGGGCGATCACCGCGCCATGGCCCAGGTCGCCGAACATCATGCCGAACATGAGGAGGAAGGTGATTGCGAAGAGCGGCGTCGGGTCGATCTCCCCATACTGGGGAATACCGTATTGCTTGACCAGCAGGGCGAAGGGTTCGAGCAGTCGGCTCTTGGTTGCCACCGAGGGGACCAGGGCGCGCTCGTCCGGCCTGGGTTTGCGAGCGTCCAGTTGGAATGGGAGGGTCAGGGCCTGGCGTAGGCGGGCCTCCAGCTTGGCCAGGTCCCTGGCCGGGACCCAGCCGCACAGGCAGGCGAGGTGCCCGGCGCTGCGGATGCTGGGGTCAAGGGCGACGAAGGGCTCGGCCAGGATCAGGGCACGCTCGGCATCCAGGCGGCGCTCGGCGTTGTCGTCGGCCCAGGCACCGATGCGCCGTCGCAGCGTCCCGCGCTCTTCGATCAGGCCCTTGCGCCGCTCCTCGATTTGGCGGCGGAGCTCCTGAGGCTCACTGTCCAGCCCCTGCGGGATGGGCAGGTGCTGGAAGCCGGCGGCGGTGAGCACGGCGCCGAGCTGGGCCTCCTGGGCGCCACCCGGTTGCCCGACGATGATCACATGGGCGTGGTCGCCGGTGACCATGTAGGTGAACAGGATGTGCTTGGCTAGGCCCACGGCCCCGTCGAGCTGGCGGACATTGTCCCGCGGCACACTGCCGATGTAGAAGTCCAGGAAGCGCGTTTTGGTGCGCAACATGCTGAGATCGATGTTGAGGTTTGCGAAGTTGGCCAGGGCCGACTCCTGCTCCTTGAGGGAGCGCTCCTCCTCGTCCAGATGGCGCAATTGCTCCTCGTACTGGAACGCCTCCGCCCAGAGGCCGCCGAGCCACTGGTTGAGCGCATCCAGTTCTTCCGCACCCACCACGCGGACGGTGTCGATCTCCGGGGTCTGGGGCAGCGGCGCGAGCTTGGCGATCTTGTCCAGCCGCGAACGGGCCTGCTGAAACAGGTCGTGATAACGGCGCCCGGGGACATTGACGAACTCGGTCTCGACCGGAGACCTGGCGTCAGGGTGGAAACTCCCGGTCTCGGCCAGGGTCACGGAGGCCTGCGGCAGGTCCTCGGTGAGGATCAGCAGGCGAACGTGTTTCATCGGGGGCGGGCTCAACATTGGCGCATCACCTGTGTGGTCAGGCCGCCTTGGCCATGGTCCCGGCCGGGCAGATCGGGTCGGTCAGGCCCACCGCGATCTCGACGAACTGGATCGGCAGGTCCAGCAACTGACCCTGAGTCAGGGAGAACAGCGAGCGCAACTGCGACTCGCGTAGGATCAGATAGGCCAGGGCGCGGGCTACTCCCGAGGAGCTTTGTCCGAGGATCCGGCGGGCCTCGGCGGCCATGTAGTGGTGGAGGCGCTGCTGTACGTCGATCAGGTTGCCGCAGCCCGCGAGCAGGCTGTTGAGGGGTTGCGGCAGCGCATCGATGACCTGTTCAAGGGTTTCCAAATTGACCAGCTCCAGCAGTCGCTCGCGGTGTAGCAGGCGCGAGGAGGGCACCAACTGATAGAAAGTCTCGGAGGGCGAGAGCCGGTAGGAGAAGCGGAACCGCACCAGGCACTGGAGGTCCTCACGGTCGAGCAGGGTGCCGACCAGGTGCCGCACGGGTTGGAGATTGGCGTCGTGAAATTGCATCACCAGGCGCGCCAGCCCGGCGTAGTAACGCTGGTCGATGGCCGCCTCCAGGGCGAACGGCTCTCGGCGTTGCTCGTAGGCCTCGCGCGCCTGGCGCGCGATCAGGGCATGCGGTCCCTGTTCGAGCTGGCGCAGCAGTTCCAGGACGTTCTCGGCGCGGAACAGCTCCTGGTGCGAGAGTCTCACGTTGGGCGGCAGGTCGTAGAGGTTCTCGCGGATCTCTTTCTGGTCCAGGTCGTAGAGCTTGCCGCGGATCAGCGTCTTCAGGTTGAACAGGGCGTATTTGCGCGCCCAGGCCATCACCAGGGCCCGCTCGGTGGCGGACATGGGTCGCGCCAGGATCGTCAACTCGGAGAGCAAGAGCTGGATCAGTCCTTGCTCGACGGCGCGGCCCTTGGCGCGGGCGGTGACTTGCTCGTCCAGCAGCGCGGCCAGGCCATAGCGCTCCGCAAGCTCCGGGAGGCTCAACTGCGCCAGCTCCGCCAACTGTCCAGGCTGGAACAGGCGCGTGGACATCACCGAAACACGGGTGTTGAGGTAAGCCTGGGCGGCGGCTTGGCTCATGATGCGATCCGCTGGGTTTGGCCGGGGCGCGGCGACTGGGGCGGGCAGGGCCGAGGTCGCGGGGCTTGACCGGTGGGGGGCCGTCCGGGCGTCACAGCTCGGGGGAGACCAGGACCTGGAAGGCGGCCGCCAAGGCCTCTTCCTCACGCTCCTCGGCCTGGTTGCGCAGTTGGACGTGGCGCTCGTCGTAGCGGCGCTTTAGTTCCGCGACCGTCTGCTCGGCGCGCTCCTGGGCCTTGGTGATGTAACCGCGGTGCAGATCCGGGATGCGCGCGACGAAGCGCGCTTCCTCGGCGCGGGCCTCTTGCATGGCGCCCTGTATGACTTGCTCCTGCTCGGCCTCAGCCTGCTGTGCCAACTTCTCGGCGCGCACCTCCGCGTCGAGCAGTCTCTGGAGGGTATCGTCCACTGTGATTGTCTCGCTAAACCTTACGTGGGGGGCGTAGCTTAAGGGAAGCGCGGGAAAAATGCCCGCACCTGTGTTGAGCCCGACTCTGGTCCGGCTTCGGCTTGACTGACATCAACCCTGGCCCGCTTTGTCCCCACCGATCCGCTGATGGGGTGCTAGACTGGCAGCGTGTGGTGCGTTCCGCGCGGATCTTAAGCTCAGCGCCACCGCGAATCTCCAAGGCTCCGCACAAGCCCCCACCCGTCGAGCTGTTTCAGACGGGGTCAACCGGGACCCGAAGTGCACACGAGGCGAGTCCTTTTGGCGTTGGTTCTTGTCGTGCTGTCAGGCCAGGCAGGCGTCGCTCGGCGGTCCGATATCGTCGGCGGCTTCAAGCACGACAACGTCTCCGTGCATACCGACATACCGTTGCACCGACGGCAGCCAAAAGTCCGCGCAATCGGCTTCGCGGCTGGCAGAAATCAGGCTGTGCCCAATGCCGGCATCATCGCCGAAGTGCTCGGGGCGAGGGTGCGGGGGACCGATAGGGTCTTTACGCTGCTCGTCAGCGAGGACTGTGTTCTGCGTGTCAGGCAAGAGGGATAACGCATGACCAGCGGCGACAAGGCTCAAGTTGGACAAGTCTCGGTAGACGAAGCCATGAACCGGGTGCTGGCGGCCGAGCGAGACGCCCGTCTGGCTGTCGCGGAGTGCCGCGCGGAGGCGGCCCGCATCATCGCTCAGGCCGAGGGACGGGCGCGTGCGCTTTCCGGGCGGAGCGAGGCCCGCATCAAGTCCGCCCATCGGATCGCCGATGCCGCCGTTGCCCGTGCCCTTTCCGAATTGGCTGAGGTGCCGCCGGACCCAGGGATCGACGTGGGTCCGGAGGGCCTGTCCGGCGACGTCTCGCATGACGGGGCGACCATCCCGGAACCCCTTGCCCGGGCCCTGGAGACCCTGGTCGGAGAAATCCTGGGGGGCGCGTCTTGACCTACCCTTGCCCATTTGCCTATGCACAGGCCCGTATCCAGGCTCGCTACGGCGACCTCCCCGGGGAGGACGACTGGCAGCGTCTGGCTGGGGCGCGCACCCTGGGCATCTTCTTGGAGGAGGCCCGCGAGGGGGCCCTGCGCATCTGGGTCAAGGGTTTTTCTGCCCTGAGCGATGCTCATGACCTGGACCGGGGGCTGCGGACGATCTGGTCGGATGGCGTCGATCAAGTGGCACTCTGGATGCCGAAGCCGTGGCGCGCGGCCTTCTCCTGGCTGCGGTGGTTCCCCCTGCTGCCACTCCTGGCTCATGCTGCCCGTGGCAATGCCCTGCCACCCTGGGTGGACCGCGACGGCGCCCTGCACCCCCTGCGGAGGAGCGACGGTGCCTTTGATCCGACTGCCCTGATCGCCTCTGGGGCGGGCGCCTTGTTGGTTCCTCCAGAGGGATTGGCCGCTGCCTGGCGGGCGGAGTGGCAACGCCTGTGGCCGGCCTGTGACAGGCGCTTTCTGATCAACCTGGAGCATCTGGCAGCGGCGGTCCTGCGTCACGCCCAGGCGTTTGCCCGGGCGGGCAGCGACGCCGCCTGGCCACTGCGCCGCGAGCTGCGCGAGCGGCTGCGGCTGGATTTCCATCGTCTGCCGCTGCAGCCGGCCGCCGCCTTCGCCTTCATCGCCCTGATTGCCCTCGACCTTGAGCGCCTGCGGGCCGCCCTGATGCAGCGCGCCCTGTTCCCTTTAAGGGAGGCAGCCTGATGTTGCGCCCCGCCTCCACCCGGTGGTTCGAGGTCCTGTGCCCGCGCAGCGAGGGTGTGCACACGGTGGCCGAGTTGGCCGCCACGGGGGCCGTCGAGGTCGAGGTCCGGGAGCGAGCCCCAACCCACTTTCCCATTGCGGAACTGGCCGCCGGCCTGGCGGAGTATGCGGAGCTCTACGCCCGCTACCAGCGCTACTGGGCGCGCGGGGTGCTGCGGCGCAAGCCCCTCGTGGAGCCCCCCGCGGTCGCCATGGAGCGGGGTCTGGCCCGGATCCATGCCTGGCGGCGGGAGGCTGGCCCGCTCATCGACACCCTCCAGGCCTGCGAGGAGGAGCTGACTGGCCTCAAGTGGCTGGGCCAGATCCTGACCAAAGTTGCGGAAGGCCCGCTGGATTTCGCCCTGGTTACCCAGACCGGGCCGGTGCTCGGGACCTTCTGCACCATCCTTCCGGGTGACCTGGATCCCAAGCTTCCCGACTGGGTCATACCGCGCAGCGTCCCATGGCAGGACGAGCGTTGCTACATGATCCTGGGCCCAGCTGACCGGCTCGATCAGGTCAAACACCAGCTCAAGGCCATGAAGGGCCGAATCATCGAGCGTCCAGCCTGGCTCAAAGGCAGCGCTCGGGAGTCGGTCGCTCGCATCGGCGCGCGTCGCAGCTTCCTTTCCACGCGCATCGTCCACCTCTACGCGGAACTGGACAACCTGTTCGAGGATTACGGGTTGGATAACGTCCTGGGGGCATTGGGCTGGCTCGCCTGGTTTGCCGAGCACGTTGGTGCCCTGGAAGCGGCCAGCGACCATCTGGTCTGGATCACCGGCTGGACCGACGACCTCAGCGGGGCCAGCCTCATGGCTGCCCTGGACGGTGGTCGCAGTCGAGCCCTCGTCCGGTTGACCACCCCTCCGCATGGGGCAAGGCCCCCCCAGGTCCTGGACAATCCGACCTGGCTCAAACCCTTCGAGCCCTTCGTGCGGGCCTTTGGCGTTCCGGGGGGGGACGAGGCGGACCCGACCCCTGTGCTCGCGGTCGTGGTGCCTCTACTGTTCGGCTACATGTTTGGGGACCTAGGTCAGGGGCTCATTCTGCTGGCACTGGGTTGGCATTTGTCCCACCGTTTCCCGGAGGCCCGCATTCTGCTCCCGGCGGGGGCTTCGGCCATGGTCTTTGGGCTCCTGTTTGGCAGTTTGTTTGGCCGCGAGGACCTCATCCCTGCCTTCTGGGTGCACCCCCTGCTGGACCCCATCCAGGTCCTGGCCGTACCCCTGATCTTTGCCGTCGGGCTGCTGAGCCTGGGGCAGCTTCTCTCCGGCCTGGGCGCCCTGTGGCGCGGCGAACTGATCCGCTGGCTATTGGTGGATCTGGGGTTCCTGGTCCTCTACCTGGGGCTCATCGCCCGGCTGGCCGGTGGGTCCGATTACACCTGGGTGCCTCTGCTGGGGACAGGTTGGTACCTGGTCGGGAGCTTCCTGGTTCACCACCGGCTGCTGGGGGCTCTCACAGCCTTGGGGCATCTGTTGGAGGGCGGAATCCAGATCCTGGTTAACACCCTGTCCTTCGCCCGCGTCGGGGCCTTCGCCCTGGCCCATGCCAGTCTCTCGGCGGCGGTTGTGTCCATGGCAGACGCCGCACCCCTCTGGGCCGGGCTGCTGATCATGGTGCTGGGTAACCTGTTGATCATCCTGCTTGAGGGCCTGGTAGTCTCCATCCAGACCACCCGACTGGTCCTGTTCGAGTTCTTCAATCGCTTTCTGCGCGGCTCCGGGCGCGTTTTTCGGCCCCTGCCGGTCCCGCCTGCGCTTGCGGCGATCAGCTAGGGGCGGGGGCGAACGCATGGGTAGCTCAGTTCGATTGATGACTCGCAGTCTGGCCCCGTCGCTTCGATGCGCGGGCGATCGCCTACCCCATGACCACTGATGTCTCACCACTGATATCTAACGACCAACCATTGACTGAAGGCTAAGGGCTGCAAGCTGGCAGCTTGAAGCGGAAACCGGAGAATCGCTATGAAACGACAAGTCCTGGTGGCGGCCGGCCTGGTGCTGGGCGTTGCGGTGTTCGCGGGCCTGGGCAGCCTGCTGCTCTGGCACCCCACTGTCCTTGCGGCAGAAGGGGAGTTCATCACCAAGTCCATCGATGCAGGGGTACTGCAGTGGGGCTATCTGGCAGCCGCTCTGGCCACCGGGCTCTCGGCTGTCGGCGCGGCCTACGCTGTGGCCTCGGTGGGGGCTGCGGCGGTGGGTGCGATCGCCGAGAAGCCGGAGCTGTTCGGGCGGGTGCTGATCCTGGTCGGCCTGGCGGAGGGCATCGCAATCTATGGGGTCATCATCTCGGTGCTGATCCTCAACCGGCTCTGATGGGGCGTCCGATGGCCACTCACTGCGCCTTCATCGGGGACGAGGTCAGCGCGACCGGGTTCCGCCTGGCCGGGTTCGCTGCCCATTACCCCGCCCCCAGCCAGGCCCTGGCCCTGTTCCAGCGCTTGCGGGCGGAGGCCGCGCTCATCCTGATCACTCAGGAGGCCATGGGGTGGATTGGGGAGGCCCCTGTTCGCACGGCTATGCTCGGCGGCCGGCCGCTGGTCCTGGTGATCCCGGACGTACGGGGAACGAGCAGTCCGCCGGACATCGGGGAGGCGATCCGACGTCAGCTGGGGATGGCAGAATGAACGTCGAAGAGCGCGCTAAGGGATTGCTCAATCTAGTGGAGACCTACCAAACCGACGAGTGTCGGGCGGTCATCGATAGGGCGAGAACGGAGGCGGGCGAGATCCTGCGCCGTGCATGGCATACCGAACGGGACCATCTTCACGCCAGTGTAGAAGCCGAGCGCAGCCGCGCCCGCGCCCTGATCCAGGCCGCGCGCGCCGAACGTGCGACCCGCGAACGCACCAGCGGGGATCGCCGCAACGCCCGCTTGCTGGCCCTCGCCTGGCCGCGACTCACGACCCGGCTCCAGGAGCGCTGGGAGGATGCCCAGGGGCGCGAGGCATGGGTGGCCCAGGCCCTGTCGGCCGCTTTGGAGGCAATGCCTGCGGGGCAGTGGACCCTGCACCATGCCCCGGATTGGCCCGCACCCGAGCAGGCCGGGCCCTGCGTCGCACTGGCCGAGCAGCTCGCCAAGCGTAAGGCGCCGGCGCCGGAGTTCAGGGCCGACCCGGAGATCGCCGCCGGGCTCATCGTCGAGTGCGGGGCCGCTAGACTCGATGCGAGCCTGGTGGGGTTGCTGAAAGACCGCCCCAGGCTCGAGGCGCGTCTCCTGGCCCTGTTGGCCGCCACGGACGGCGGACATGCTGGGGACGCAGGAGCGGGCCCCGGCAAGACCGCAAAGGATTCAGGCCTTGCCCCCGGCAAGACCGTTGACGATGCGGCGCCCGGGCATCCGCAAGCCGGGAGGCACCCATGAGTACGGCATCGACTACCTGGATCAGCGGGCCCGTGCTGCGCGCCCGGCCGGACGGGTCCTTTCTACTGCGCGAGGCCGTCACCGTCGGGCCGGACCGTCTGCTCGGGGAGGTGATCCGCATCGCTCGGGATCAGATCGTGGTGCAGGTCTATGAGGACACCAGCGGTCTGCGCCCTGGGGCTGAGGTGACGGGTAGCGGTCGGCTGCTGTCGGTTCGTCTGGGGCCGGGGCTGCTCGGCCACATCTTCGACGGACTATTGCGTCCCATGAGTGCCGAGGAGGGGGCTTACGTTACCCCGGGCATGCGTGAGGAGGTCCCGGGAGTTTTCGATTTCCGTCCGAGGGCCTCGGTAGGCGACCGACTTGGTGCCGGGGCTGTGCTGGGCGAGGCGGGCAGCGGCAACGACAGCGGGAAGGCGGTTGCCGCCCAGCGCTGCCTGGTCCCGCCGGACTCGCCCGAGGGTGAGGTCGTTTTCATGGCTGCACCGGGCTCCTACCGGGAGGACGAGCCCGTTTGTCGCCTTCGCGACGACGAGGGCCGCACCCACGAGCTGGCCATGTCCCATCGCTGGCCGGTGCGCATCCCGCGCCCGGTGCAGAAGCGTCTGCCCTCGGACGAGCCCATGGTCACCGGCCAGCGAGTCATCGACTGCCTCTTTCCCATCCCGCGGGGTGGGACGGCTGCGGTGCCTGGTGGCTTTGGCACCGGTAAGACGGTCCTCCTGGAGACCGTGGCCAAGTGGTGCGACGCCGATGTCATCGTCTATGTCGGCTGCGGCGAGCGGGGTAACGAGCTGGCGGGGTTGCTCGGGGAGTTCCTGGAGCTGGAAGACCCGCGCAGCGGCCGCCCGCTGCTGGAGCGGACCGTGGTCATCGCCAACACCTCGAATATGCCCGTATCGGCCAGGGAGGCGAGCATCTACACAGGGATCACGGTGGCCGAATACTTTCGCGACCAGGGGCTCAACGTGACTCTGATGGCGGACTCCACCAGTCGCTGGGCCGAGGCGCTGCGCGAGGTGTCCGGTCGCCTCGGGGAACTGCCTGGGGAGGGCGGCTACCCTGCCTATCTCAGCAGCCGGCTGGCGGACTTCTACGAGCGCGCGGCCAGGGTCCGCACACTGGGCGGCACCGTGGGTGCGGTCAGTGTGCTGGGGGCCGTGAGCCCGCCCTCCGGGGACTTCTCCGAGCCCGTTACCAACCACACCAGGCGCTACGTCGGCTGCCTCTGGGCCTTGGACGTGCGCCGGGCCCAGGCTCGTTTTTACCCCGCCATTCACCCCTTGCAGTCCTATAGCGTGGTGGCAAAGAACCTGGCCCGCTGGTGGCATGGCCAGGACTGCACCCGCTGGGAGGAGCTGCGCCGACGCTTCCTCACCCTGCTGGAGGAAGAGGCCCGGCTGGAGCGCATGGCCCGCATCATCGGGCGCGACGCCATGCCTGAGCATCAGCGACTGGTCCTGCTATGCGCCCAGCTGGTCAACCAGGCCTTCCTGCGCCAGTCGGCCTTCTCTCTCATCGATCGTTACGCCACCCCGGCCCGGCAGGCGGTCATGATGCGCCTCATCGGGCGTTTCATCGAGGGGGCCGAGGCCCTGCTCCAGGCCGGCATCCCGCCCGAGGCCATCGCCGCGGAGCCCATTTTCCGCGCCCTGATGCGCATGGGCGAGGAGATTCCGGAGGGCGACTGGGACCGATTCTCCGTCTTGGACCGCGACCTGACTGCCACCCTGCGGAAGCTGCGGCAGGCCCGGGAGGCGCCCGAAGCAGTCGGCTTGGATGCCAACCCAGCGTAATTGGACAGGATCTCACAAGATAGACAGACCTGTTCCCGGCTGATCGTTAACCGCCGACCGTGACTCCGAGGGGTAGCCGGTGAGGCTGCCTCGGGGGCTGAAACCAGGTCGGATTGCTCCGACCCACCAGAGATTGCCATGTACGCCAGACTGATCGGAGAAGAGATCGCCGAGCGGGCAGAGGGGCCCCTGCTGTTCCTGCAGCGCAGCGTCGATGTCGGGCTCAACGAGGCGGTGGAGGTCGAGTCCGCAGACGGGCGGCGGCGCCTGGGGCGGGTCGCTGCACTGGATGAGGCTTCGGTAACCGTGGAGATGCTCGACGACACCGCGGGGCTCGCTCTGCAAGGGACCCGTGTGCGCTTCTTTGGCGAGCCGCTGCGCTTTCGGGTCGGTCCCGGGCTCCTTGGGCGGGTGTTCAACGGTGTCGGACAGCCGCTGGACAACGGTCCCCCTTTGGCCGCAGAGCAGGCACTCCGTGTCGAGGGGCTGCCCCTCAAGGCGTCCGCCCGTCTGGCACCGAGCGAGTTCCTGGAGACCGGCTTCACAGCCATCGATCTGATGAACTCCCTGGTGCGCGGGCAGAAGCTTCCGCTTTTTTCTGGCGGCGGCCTGCCCCATGACCGCATCGCCGTGGATATCGCCTGCAATGCAAGCATCCCCGGCGGCAAAGGCGACACGGCGGACTTCGTCATCGTGTTCGCCGGGATCGGAATCCCGCATGCGAGCGCCGAGTTCTTTCGGGAGGAGATGGAGCGCAGCGGGGCTCTCGCCCGGACCGTGATGTTTCTTAACCTGGCCAGCGACTCCAGCGCCCAGCGCCTGCTGACCCCGCGCTTCGCCCTGACCGCCGCTGAGTACATGGCGTTCAGCGAGGGCAAGCACGTCCTGGTCATCCTCACCGACCTGACCAATTACTGCGAGGCCCTGCGCGAGGTCTCCGCGAGCCGCGGCGAGGTCCCCAGCCGCAAGGGATACCCTGGCTACATGTACTCGGACTTGGCGACCCTCTACGAGCGGGCCGGGCGCATCCGCGGCGTCGCGGGCTCGGTGACCCAGATCCCGATCCTGAGCATGCCCTCCGACGACATCACCCACCCCATCCCCGACCTCACGGGCTACATTACCGAGGGCCAGATCGTGCTGGACCGCGATCTGCACCGCCGCGATCTCTACCCGCCGATTCGGGTCCTTCCGAGCCTCTCCCGTCTGATGAAGGACGGCACCGGCAAGGGCCTGACCCATGCCGACCACCCGGCCCTCGCGGCCCAGCTCTACGCCGCCTACGCCCAGGCCCAGCAGACCCGCATTCTGGCCAGTGTGGTGGGGGAGGATGGCCTGTCCCCGACGGACCGCCAGTACCTCGCCTTCGGCAAGCTCTTCGAGGATGAGGTGGTAAGCCACGATCAGCCCCGCAGCCTGGACCAGAGCATGGCCGCCGGCTGGCATGCGCTGCGGGTGCTTCCACACAGCGAGATGCACCGTTTGAGCGACGCCCAGATCGCCGCTCACCTGGGGGCTTGAGGTCAGGGCCATGTCCATCCGCGAGGCCATTCCTACCCATAGCGCCTTCTTGGAGCTCAAGGAAGAACGCGCCGGGATGCAGGAGGGTTACCGCTTCCTCGACGAGAAGCGGCTCATCCTCGCTTCAGAGATTCTCACCGCTCTGGCCGACTATTCCAAGGAGCTGGCGGCCTTCCGCGCCGACTACGCCGCCGCCGGTCAGGCCCTGCGTGCCGCCGTTGCCCGTCATGGCCTTGAGGGCCTGAGTATCTATCCGCCAGCCCCACGACTGGACGGGGAAGTGCGTTTGGCCGAGCGCTCGGTTCTCGGGGTCCGAGTCCAGGAGACTCAGTGGCCGGCGCCGCCCGCGTCGGGTCTGGGGCCTGAGCCCCCGGAGGCGGTTGACCGCAGCCCGGAGGGCGATGCCTGTCGCGCCGCCTTTCTGGCCCTGATCCCGCGCTGTGCCCGCTTGGCGGACCTGGCCGCCAACCTCGAGCGCCTGCGGGCCGAATATGCCCGCACGGCCCGCCGAGCCCGGGCCATGGAGGACGTCCTGCTCCCGGAGATCGACGCCACCTTGTCCGCAATCGACACAGCCTTAGAGGAGCTGGAGCGGGAAGAGGCGGTGCGGGTCCGGCGCACAGTGGGCTAAGGGCCAGGGCCCCAGAGCTTCTTCCCACCGGTCCGGCGGACCGGTGCCTTGAGCGCGCTGGGCCGGCGGTCCGGTCAAGGGGTTGCGACTTGCCCTCACTTTGCGCCCCACCCGCCTTTGCGGTTCAATTCCCACCTTTTTCCGGCCGCACCGGCGGCTTCAGACGGAGTATCTCCATGACACAGATGCGAATCGCGGTGGCCGGCGTGGGCGGGCGCATGGGGCGGACCCTGGTGCAGGCAGTGACCGAGGCCGAGGGGTTGGTCCTGGGTGCCGCAACTGAGAGGCCCGGCAGCACCCTGATCGGGACCGATGCCGGGGAGCTGGCCGGCGTGGGGCATCTGGGCGTCGCGGTAGGCTCGGACCTGGCCGAGGCCACCGACGCCTTCGACTGCCTCATCGACTTCACAGCACCGGCCGCGACCCTGCACCATTTGAAGGTTTGCCGCGCCGCCGGGCGTCGGCTGGTGATTGGGACCACCGGTTTTGGCCCGGAGCAACGGGGCCAGATTGCTGTTGCGGCTCAGGACATGGCCATCGTCTTCGCCCCCAACATGAGCGTCGGGGTCAATCTTTGCTTTAAGCTTCTGGACATCGCGGCCAGGGTGCTGGGGGACGAGGTGGACATCGAGATCATCGAGGCCCATCACCGCCATAAGGTGGATGCTCCCTCCGGGACGGCACTGCGCATGGGCGAGGTGGTGGCCACGGCTCTGGGTCGTGACCTCGCGGAGGTGGCCGTCTATGGGCGCGAGGGCCAGACCGGGGCCAGGGAACGTCGCACCATCGGCTTTGAGACCATCCGGGCCGGGGACGTGGTGGGCGAGCACAGCGTTTGGTTTGCCGCCGAGGGCGAGCGGGTGGAGATCGTCCACAAGGCCAGCAGCCGGATGACCTTCGCCAAAGGCGCGGTGCGCGCGGCCGGCTGGCTGGGTGGGAAGGCGACCGGACTCTATGACATGCAGGATGTATTGGGGCTGCGGGGGTTCTAACCTGGACCGGATGTGGACAACCGATGTACCGCGCCGCCTGTCGCCCGATCCCAGCCAGCGCGGCCTACCGGTTGCCCGCTTTCTCCGGCCTCGCACCTCGGGGAGCGCGAGCTGTTTCAAGCCAGGGATGGCTTTAATCAGCATCTCCCTGAAGGGCTCGTAGGCAAAACGCCCGATCTGATTGCAGCCTGTTCTCGGATGCTCGCCCGATGGAGGTCACCGGGCTGGGGGGAACCCGGGCAATCTACACGGACCCTAACAGAGGCTCCGAGTTACGCGCGCCTCGACGCAGCGTTGCTGGAACTGCGATTCCACCGGGCGAGGACCAGATCGCGCAGCGGCATTTCAACGATATACCATAGGGCCGTCGACGCCAGCAGGATGACGGCGACGCAGAGCGGAATTCCCCAGTCCCCAAGTGCGTCTTGGTAGCGGGCGATCAGCCTGATCGCCAACGGGTGGACTAGATAGATCGAAAAAGATATTTCGCCTAGCACCTTGATGGGGCGCCAACCCAATACGCTGGACAGCGCTCCGCGGCTGGAGGCGAGGGTGAGTATGAGCAACGCCGACGGGATGGCCGGAGAAAAGGATGTGCTGATCCAATACTGCGCCGGCGTATCCCAGGAGTGGGTAAAAAGGAGGAGCGAGTCGCGTACGATCGAGATATTGAATGCCAGAAACGCCAGCGCCGCGAATTCCATGACCGTCCAGGCCGCGAGGCTGTGCGCAAGGGGTCCAGTATGCCTCTGCAGTTTGCCCCAGGCGAGCGCAGTAACTGCACCGAGAACGAATTCGAAAATGCGGGCGAGTGGGTTGACGTAGACGACTCCCTCCAGCGGGATCGCCATGCCAGGAACCGGATAAGGCTGCAATTGTAAATGCGACGCAAGCCACACCATCGATAGCGAAACGACGAGGGCAAGCGCCAGCTTCCAGTGCCAGGTCGCCGCGAACTTCCGTATAATCAGGGGGAAAAGCAGATAGAATCCGGCTTCTGTCGAGATGCTCCAGCTCACCGCATTGTACGAGAAAAAATACGGCCCCAAAGGAATGAACGACTGGGTCAATGTCAGGTTCGCGATGAACGGCAGCGTAGCGCCTGGAAGGGCCGGGTCGCCGGCGGGATTGCGCTGGTATATGAGGATCACCGCAAGTAGAAGGCAGGCGTGGGCCGGCCAAATTCTGGCAAAGCGGGCGATGAAGAATCTTATCGTCTGCCGCCGCGTATCAAGCTTTGGATAGACGAGTGTTAGGATAAAACCAGAGAGAACGAAAAATACCGAAACCCCTTGTCCAAGAGACAAGGTGGCTGTGAAGTTGCTCAAGGGAGCGGACAAGACACCTAGATGATGCAGCACGATGGCCGCAGCAGCGAAGAAGCGCAATCCTGTGAGCGCGTCGATTTTCGTTTTCATGACCCGCTCTGAGATCGCTTGCGCAATGCCTGTGGATGCGACCCCGTCGCCGATTTGGCCGCGAATCTAAGCTGCCGCCCTACTTTCGCCGGCGACGGTTGGTTCTTGATCAGAGCGATGCTTTCTGCCAGACCGCAGAGTGCCACAAAGGAGCCGAGGCGCGGACCTTGGTCACGGCCCTTCAGCACTGGGCACGCGGAGGGTACGACGGGCACACCGCGCAGACAAGCGTTCGGCAGGACCCGTTGCTGCGTCGGCTTTGGGCCGTTTGGGGGTGGTAATCGGCTGCAATAGCGCTACCGCCTTCGTGAGTCCGCGCTGGGGTCGAGCCAGATGCCCTGTGGAGTCGCGGGATACAACCCCTATCGACGGTCGCGCTTTCGACTACTGCGCCCGCCGACCTCGGAAGAAGGCCCGCAGACGCTCCCCGCAGGACTCGGCCAGCACACCTCCGGTAACTTGCACTTCGTGGTTGAAACGTCCGTCGGAGGGGAGCAGGTCGAAGACACTGCCGCAGGCACCACCCTTCGGATCGACGGCGGCGTAGACGACGCGGCGTACCCGGGCGTGGACCAGAGCGGCGGCGCACATGGGGCAGGGCTCCAGGGTGACGTAAAGGGTCGTGTCGGGCAGCCGGTAGTTGCCCAGTCGCCGGCCGGCGTCGCGCAGGGCGCGGATCTCGGCATGGGCGCTGGGGTCGTGGGTCCCGATGGGGCAGTTCCAGCCCTCGCCGACGACCTCCCCGTCGCGTATCAGGACTGCGCCGACCGGGACCTCACCCTCGGCGGCAGCCTGCTCGGCCAGGTTCTGGGCGTGGCGCATCCATCGGGCGTCCTCCGCAGCCTGGTCCGGTGGTGCCAGATCCTCTACTCCCACTCGATGGTGCCCGGCGGCTTGCCGGTGATGTCGTAGACCACCCGCGAGACGCCGCGCACCTCGTTGACGATGCGCCGGCAGACGTGGTCGAGGAAGTCATAGGGCAGATGGGCCCAACGGGCGGTCATGAAGTCCAGCGTTTCCACGGCCCGCAGGGCGATGACGTCCGCGTATTGGCGGTTGTCGCCCACTACTCCGGTGGACTTGACCGGGAGGAAGACGGCGAAGGCTTGGGAGACTTTGTCGTAGAGGTCGGACTTGTGGAGTTCCTCGATAAAGATGTGGTCCGCTTGGCGCAGGGTCTGTGCGTACTCGGCACGCACCTCGCCCAGGATGCGCACCCCCAGGCCTGGGCCTGGGAATGGGTGGCGGTAGACCATCTCGTAGGGCAGCCCCAGCTCGACGCCGATTCTGCGCACCTCGTCCTTGAACAACTCCCGAAGGGGCTCGATAAGGCCCAGATTCATGGTCTCCGGCAGCCCGCCCACGTTGTGGTGGGATTTGATCACCTTGGCCTTCCCGCTCTTGGCTCCGGCGGACTCGATGACGTCTGGGTAGATGGTCCCTTGGGCCAGCCACTTGGCGTTGGCGAGCTTGCCGGCCTCAGTGTCGAAGACGTCGATGAAGGTGGCGCCGATAAGCTTGCGCTTCTGCTCCGGGTCCGTGATCCCTATCAGGCGGGACAGGAATCGCTCCTGGGCGTCCACCCGAATGACCTTGACCCCCATGTGGCGGGCGAAGGTCTGCATCACCTGGTCCCCCTCGCCCAGGCGCAGCAGCCCGTTGTCGACGAAGACGCAGGTGAGCTGGTCGCCAATGGCCCGGTGCAGCAGGGCGGCAACCACGGAGGAGTCCACGCCGCCCGAGAGCCCCAGGATGACCTCGTCCGCGCCCACCTGGCGGCGGACTTGATGGATGGAGTCCTCGATGATGTTGCTCGGGGTCCAAAGGCCGGCGCAGCCGCAGACCTCGTGGACGAAACGCGCGAGGATGCGGCTGCCCTGGCGGGTATGGGTGACCTCGGGGTGAAACTGGAGCCCGTACAGACGCCGTTCCTCGTCCGCAATGCCGGCCAGGGGGGCGTTGGCGGTCGCGCAGATCACATGAAAACCGGGAGGCAGGGCGTCCACGCGGTCTCCATGGCTCATCCAGACGTCCAGCAGCCCATAGCCTTCCGGGCTGGTGTGGTCCTCGATGTCGCGCAGCAGGGCGGAGTGGCCGCGGGCGCGGACCTGGGCATAGCCGTATTCGCGGTGCGCGGCGGGGGCCACGGCCCCTCCGAGCTGGGCGGCCAGGGTCTGCATCCCATAGCAGATGCCCAGCACCGGGACGCCGAGCGCGAAGACGGCTGGGTCGGCCCTCGGTGTCTCGTCCTCGTGCACGGACTCGGGCCCGCCGGAGAGGATGATCCCGCTGGGTGCGAAGGCGCGGATGGCCGCCCCGCCCAGGTCCCAGGGGTGCAGCTCGCAGTAGACGCCGGCCTCGCGCACCCGCCTGGCGATGAGCTGCGTGTACTGGGAGCCGAAGTCGAGGATCAGGATGCGGTCGGAGTGGATGTCCGGGTGGCGAAGAGGTGTGCTGAGCGACATGGGGGACGGCTCCTGGGGCCGATGTGCGGGCGCCGGGGGACCGGCCTGGGCTGGAAGGTGGTCCGGAGTTCTCCGCATAACGCCTTGAGATCAATTGGTTATGCGCGAGTCGGCCAGGCCTTGCGGCGGCAGAGTGTAATGCAGATCGGCCAGGGTTTCACGCCGGGCGCCCTGGCCGCCAGTCGGGCGTACCCCTCGCCGCTAACCCCTTCTTCGGGTATCTTCCCGCGATGCGTCTGGAGAAGATCAAACTCGCCGGCTTCAAGTCCTTCGTGGACCCTACCACAGTGCCGTTTCCGAGCAACCTGGTGGGGATCGTCGGCCCCAACGGCTGCGGCAAGTCGAATGTCATCGACGCCGTGCGCTGGGTCATGGGGGAGTCCTCCGCCAAGATGCTGCGCGGCCAGTCCATGGCCGACGTCATCTTCAACGGCTCCAGCGGGCGAAAGCCCGTGGGCACCGCCAGCATCGAGATGGTCTTCGACAACGCTGACGGTTCTGCCGGCGGGGAGTACGCGCAGTACGCCCACATCTCTGTCAAGCGCCAGGTCTCCCGGGACGGCCAGTCGTCTTACTTCCTGAACGGTGCGCGCTGCCGCCGTCGCGACATCCAGGACCTCTTTCTCGGTACAGGCCTGGGTCCACGCAGTTACTCCATCATCGAGCAGGGCATGGTCTCGCGTCTGATCGAGGCCAAGCCGGAGGACCTGCGGCTCTTCCTGGAGGAGGCCGCCGGCATCTCCAAGTACAAGGAGCGCCGCCGCGAGACCGAGACGCGGATGCGCAATACCCAGGACAACCTGGACCGGCTCACCGATCTGCGCGACGAGGTTGCCAAGCAGTTGGCGCACCTGGAGCGTCAGGCCGCCGTCGCGGAGAAGTACCAGCGACTCAAGGCCGATGAGAGGCGCCTGGATGCGGAACTCAGGGCCTTGCGCTGGCGTGTCCTGGACACCGAGATCGCTGCCCAGGATCGCGAGCTGGCGGAGCAGGACACCCGGGTCGAGGCCGAGATTGCCCGCCAGCGCCGGCTGGAGGCCGATATCGAGGCGAACCGGGAGGCCTATTCCGCCGCATCCGAGCACTTCAACCAGGTCCAGGGGCGTTTCTACGGCGTAGGTTCCGAGATTGCCCGCCTGGAACAGGCCATCCAGTACGCCAGGGAGACGCGCTCCCGCCAGGAGACCGAGCTGGCCCGCCTGAGCCAGGAACTGGATGGGGGCCGCATCCACCTGGAGCGCGACACTCAACTCCTGGCCGAGCTGGCCGAGGCCCTGGACCGGGAGGAGCCAGACCTGGCGGAGGCCCAGCAGGCATTGGTCGAGGCCGGCGAGCGCGTCGCAGCGGCCGAGGCGGCCCTGGCGGCCTGGGAGCGGGAGTGGGACGACTTCAATCATGCTGCGGCCCTACCTGCCCAGCGGGCCCAGGTCGAGCGTGCCCGCATCAACCATCTGGAGAGCCGGCTGGAGCAGGAGCGCCAGCGCGGCCTGCGGCTCGAGGCCGAGCTGGGCCGCCTGGACGGCGGCGAGCTGACCGACCGCATCGAGATCCTGGTCGAGGAGCAGGAGGACCTGGCCGCGCAACTGGATGCTGCAGAGTCCGCTCAGGCCCAGGCCCGGGCCTCTCTGGCGGAGGTCGAGGGCCAGGCCCGGGAGCTGGGGGAGGCGCTGGACCTGGCCCGTACCGATCTGCAACAGGCGCGAGGCCGGCATGCGTCCCTCGTGGCCCTGCAGGAGGCGGCTCTCGCGGACACCGATGCCGGCCTGCAGGACTGGCTGCATTCCTGCGGCTTGGAGGATGCCGCCCGGCTCATCGACCACCTGGAGGTTGACCCCGGCTGGGGGCGGGCCTTGGAGGTCGCACTGGCCGATCACCTCGGGGCGCTTTGTACCGCCGATCTGGACGGTCATTGCCAGGCAGCGGTCGGCGCAGGCGATGGGCTTTCGGGTGCGCTGACCCTGTTCGACACCGCAGGCACCCCAAAGCCGGTTCGGCACCCCGACGCCCTGTCGGACCGGGTGCGCTGCCCCTGGCCACTGCACGGGTTACTCGGTGCCGTGCGGGGCGCCGACGACTTGCCCGCGGCCCTCGCCCAGCGCCACGACCTGGCTGCCGGCGAGCGCATCGCGACCCGCGACGGCGTCCTGGTCGGCCCCGACTGGGTGCGTACCCCGGGGACCGGTGCCGCCCTTGACGGGGTCATCGCCCGCGGCGAAGAGGTCAAGGCCCTGGCGCGGGAGATCGATGTCCTGGAAGGGCGGACCCTTGGTCTCACTGCGGAGGGGGAGGGTCTGGCCGAGGCACGTCGGGCCGCCGAGTCGGGCCAGACCCGGGCCGCGGATGACTTGGCCCGGCTCAACCGCGAGCTCTCCAGCGTGCGCTCCGATCTGGCCGCCAAGCGCAGCCGCCTGGAGCAGCAGAACGAGCGCCGCGCGGCCCTGGGTGCCGAGATCGAGGAGCTTGCTGAGGGCCGCGCTGCCGCCGTCGAAGAGATGGAGGAGGCCCGCGAGCGTCTACACGCGGATCTGGAGGCCATCGAGGACGCGACCGAACGCCGTGAGGGACTGGCAGAGCGCCGCGGGATACTGCGCGAGGCCCTCGCCGCTGCCCGTGCTGCACAGCAGGCGGAGCGCGAGCGGGTCCAGGCGCTGGCCGTCGGCTGCGAGGCCAAGCGCGCCGCCCGCACCGCCACCGAGCGCAGTCTGGAGCGGGCCAGCGCCCAGCAGGCCCAGGCCCTGGAGCGACGCGAAGAGCTGACCACCGCCATCGAGGAGCTAGTGGAGCCGCTGGCCGAGCGCCAGGAGTTGCTAGCCGAGCAGCTCGATCTGCGCCTGGACGTCGAGTCGGAACTCGCCGCGGCCCGGGACCGTCTGGAGGAGATCGATGCCTCGGTGCGCGCTCTGGAGCAGGAGCGCCAGCATGCCGAGCAGGCGGCCCGGGAGCGTTCCCGGGCCCTGGACGAGCTGCGTCTGGCACGCCAAGAGCGCCTGGTGCGCCGCGGCACCCTGGAGGAGCAGCTCGGCGAGGCTGGGCTGGTCCCGGCGGAGGTTTTGGCCGCGCTGACGCCGGAGGCCGACGAGACCGCTTGGGCGGAGGAACTGGCCAATGTCGAAGGGCGCATCCAGCGCCTCGGGGCCATCAACCTGGCCGCCATCGACGAGTTCCAGGAGCAGTCCGAGCGCAAGCGCTATCTCGATGCCCAGCATGACGACATCGCCCGCTCGCTAGAGACCCTGGAGACGGCCATCCGCAAGATCGACCGGGAGACCCGAGGTCGCTTCAAGGACACCTACGATCAAGTCGACCACGGATTCCAGCAGCTCTTTCCGCGCCTCTTCGGCGGCGGCAATGCCTACCTGGAGCTCACTGGCGAGGACCTGCTGGAGACCGGCGTCACCGTCATGGCGCGGCCCCCCGGCAAGCGCAATTCGAGCATCCACCTGCTCTCCGGCGGGGAAAAGGCGCTGACTGCCGTCGCCCTGGTGTTCGCCATCTTTCAGCTCAACCCGGCGCCGTTCTGCATGCTCGACGAGGTCGACGCCCCGCTGGACGACGCCAATGTCGGGCGCTTCTGCGAGCTCGTGCGATCCATGTCGACCCAGGTCCAATTCATCTTTATCACCCACAACAAGGTGACGATGGAGATCTCTGACCATCTGCTCGGCGTGACCATGCACGAGCCGGGCGTCTCGCGCTTGGTCGCGGTGGACGTGGAGGCCGCGGCGGCGCTGGCCGGGGCGGGCTGACCCGGTTCTGCCACGCCGGTGGGTTGGGGGGGCCCAATGCCTCGACGGCTGCAGGCTGGACCAAACATCAGCGGGGGGTTTGCCTTGAAAGCTGGATTCCGAGTCGCGTCGTTCAGGCTGCCGGTGCCGTGGTCTGTGGGGCTGGGCCCGCAGGGCTGGCTTGGACCACCCGGTTGCGTCCCCCTTCCTTGGCCTGGTAAAGCGCCTCGTCCACACGGCGGATGAGCTCGTCCAGGGGTTCACCGGGCGCCCGCTGGGCGGTGCCGAGGCTGGCTGTGATGCGCAGGGTCCGGCCATCGTCCAGTTCGATATCGTGCTGCTCCAGCGCTCGGCGCAGGCGTTCGGCGAAGGCGTCCGGGGCGATAGCGGCATCGCCCACCAGGAAGCAGATGATCTCCTCGCCGCCGAAGCGAACCGCCACGTCGGTCTCGCGTACCAGGTCCAGGATCCGCTTGGCGACGGACTGCAGTACCCGATCCCCTCCTCCGTGGCCGTAGGTGTCGTTGACGCGCTTGAAGTGGTCGATATCGAGCATGGCGGCTGCCACGCCTTGGTGATGGTCGCGGTCCTGAAGGGCGCAGTAGCGGGCCATGACGTCGTGCATGTAAAAGCGGGTAAAGAGCCCCGTGAGGGGGTCGCGGATGGATCGCTGGTAGGCCTTTTCGCGTTCCATGTCGATGGTTCGGTAGATGACCTCCCGCTCCAGGGCGACCTGCAAGGGTAGGGCGAGCTGCTCGATGACCTGCTCCACGTCTGGGGTGATGTCCAGGGTGCCGTCCAGGTGGATGATCGCGACGGCAGCCATGCGGTGGTCTCGCGGCGTGAACAGGGGCAGGGTGAGTGCGCTCCCCTCGTCTGAGCCTCCGGGTGCGGGGCGGCTGCAGAATGTCGCGCCGTGGATGGCGTGGTCGCGCAGCAACGGGTCCTCGGTGTGGGCGCTGATCCATTGGTCCCGAGTGAGCCCAAGAATGGTGCGGATCTCCGTCGGAACGGCGTCGATGATCCCGGCGAAACGGGTCTCCGGGGAGAGCATCAGGGTGGCCCCATTCTCCAGGGTGGCGTAGTAGTCGATGCGCCGGGCCGGCAGGTTGCGCTGCACCAGCTCCAGGAGGCGCCCCGCGATCTCGCCGAAGTCCCGGTACAGGAGCATGGTCTGGGTAATCTCGCGCAGGGTCTCGTTGAGGCGAGAGAGTCGTTGGATGTCCGTGTCTCCGCGGGCGAAGAGGTAAATGCCGCACTCGAGGTGACGGACCTTCTCAATCATGAAAGGGACCAGGCGGGGGGGGATAATGGACCCGTGCTGGGGGGCGATGGTCTGGACCGGGTGGCGCTCGATCTGGGCCAGGGCATAACCGAGAATGTCGCGGCTCGGCATGTAGTGCTCGTGGAAGGGGCGAATGGCCTCGAAGTGGGACTCGTCCCGAGCGATCAGCGTTGGATGGGCGGTGAAGCCCCCGAAGATGTCGCTGGAGAAGAGCACGCGGGTCTTGGGGTCGAAGGTGCAGAAGGCGCCCGGGAAGTGGGCGTAGGGAGTGAAGACGAAGTCGAGAACTCGATCCTCCAGGGGCAGGCGCCAGTCGTGCTTGTCCACCAACCAGAAGGGCAGGCGCAGCCCGTAGTGCTTGAGTAGCGCCTGGGCCCGCCAGTGGGTGACCAGGACCGCGTCCTTGCGGTCGATCAGCTCGTCGATCAGGGGCATGGCGGCGGCGATATCCGGGTCCTGATGGTGGCAGACGTAGTAGCGGATATGGTTGATTGGCATGACCTCTTCGATCTTGCGCAGAGTTCCGGGAAAGGTCAGACGGGAGCCCGGGTCGAACAGGACCGACTGGTCGCCCTGTTCCAGCAGGTAGACGTGGCACTGGAAGGGGTCGTCCGCCAGGACCTCACCGACCCACCAGGTGCGCGGGGCAATCTCGACGGCGTGGTGGGTGTCGGCAGCCTGAAGGCGGGCTTCGTCGTATAGCATCAGGGGTTCCCCCGGTAGGCGGCGCGGTACGGTGGCTGGCCTGGCCAAGCAGCGCCCTAGGCCCGCGGCGGTTTATCCAGTGATCCTACTCGGTCTTTAAAGTTCAGTTCCAGGTCGCCAGGCGCCGTCTGGGCCGATTCCGAAACAAGGTCGGGCGATGGCGTTAGCCGTCAATGGGTCCGGTCGATGCCGCGCGGGCCCTGGGCATGGGCGTGGGCCTGGGACGGCCTTGACCGGGACACCGGCGGGCGTTGGCACTAGAATGCCGCGCCAAGGCCCCAGATCCCGCCGGAATCGACCAGGACCCTCGATCATGTCCCAGCCGAAGCGCTCCCTGCGGGTGAACCTCGCGACCCAGACCCTCGACCTCCTGGAGGACGGCCTCCCCCTGCGCCGCTTTCTGGTCTCGACCGGCCTGGCCGGGGCTGGGGAGATTTACGGCAGCGGTTGCACTCCGCGCGGTTTGCACCGGGTCCGGCTGCGCATCGGTAACGGTTGCCCGGTGGGTGCGGTCTTCGTCCGCCGCCGGCCCACTGGGGAGGTCTACACCACGGACCTGGCCACCCGATTCCCTGGGCGCGACTGGACCCTCACCCGCATCCTCTGGCTCACGGGCCTGGAGCCCGGGCGCAACCGCGGTGGGGACCCGGACACGCTGCGTCGTTTCATTTACATCCACGGTTGCCCGGATACTGAGCCCATGGGGATCCCGCGCTCCCACGGCTGCATTCGCATGCGCAACGCCGATCTGATCGCACTGTTCGACCTCACGCCGGCCGGCACCCTGGTGGAGATCGACGAGGGTAAGGGATCCTGCGGGGCAGGGGAGGGGGGTCTTGTTTGACGCACTGGTCGGCCGCGTCGGGGCGGCGGCCCTGGTGGTACTGGGCGTCTGTACCCTGGTCTTCCTGCTCCTCCACCTGGTCCCTGGGGACCCCGTGGAGGCCATGCTGGGGGAGGGCGCGCGCCCGGCGGATCGCTCCGTCCTGATCGCCTCGCTGGGGTTGGATCGGCCTTTGGGCGAGCAGTACCTTGGCTACCTGGGGCGTCTGGTGCGACTGGACCTGGGTCAATCCTTCGTTTATCAGCGCCCGGTTGCGGGCTTGCTGGCGGAGCGCCTCCCGGCGACCCTGATCTTGGCCGGTATCGCCCTCACCCTGGCCCTGCTGATCGCGGTCCCTCTCGGCGTGCTGGCCGCCTTCCGGCGCGGGCGTGCCCTGGACGGGGCGGCCATGGGGTTCTCACTGCTCGGAAGCTCGATCCCCAATTTCTGGCTGGGTCCCCTGCTCATTTTGTTCTTTTCCCTCTGGCTGGGCTGGACCCCGGTCAGCGGGCGCGAGGGACCCGCGAGCCTGGTGCTGCCCGCCGTCACGCTGGGCACATCCCTGGCAGCCATCCTGGCGCGCATGGTACGCAGCAGCGTGCTGGAGGTGCTTGGTGAGGACTACATCCGCACGGCCCGTGCCAAGGGCCTGTCCCCGATGGCTGTGCTCTGGGGCCATGCCCTGCGCAATGCCTGGCTGCCGGTCCTGACCCTGGTGGGACTCCAGCTCGGGGGCTTGCTGGGGGGGGCGGTGATCACCGAGACCGTATTCGCCTGGCCCGGGCTCGGCAGCCTGCTGGTGGAGGCGATCCAGGGCCGAGACTACCCTGTGGTCCAAGGCTGCGTCCTCCTGGTTAGCATTGCCTACGTCCTGATTAACATGGGGACTGACCTGGTCTACGCCTGGGTCGATCCGCGTATCCGCGGCGGCTGATGGTGGCCCGCTCCCTGTCTCTTACGGTACTGGCTATGTGGGCTCTGGTCGCGCTGATCGGTCCCTGGCTGCCCCTGGACCCGGATCGAGTGGACCTCGCGTCCATCCTGGCCCCCCCGAGCGCCTTTGGCGGGGCCCAAGCGGGCGCAGAAACCCTGCTCGGTCATGACGACCTCGGTCGGCCGGTGCTCGACCGCCTGCTGATGGGGGCACGCACCTCCTTCCTGGTTGGGATTGGGGTGGTGGCCCTGTCGGCGGCGTCGGGTAGCCTGGTCGGCGCCCTGGCGGGACTGGCTGGGGGTTGGGTGGATCTGGTCGTGGTGCGCCTGGTGGACGTCTTTCTCGCCTTTCCCGGGATACTGTTGGCCATCGCCCTGGCCGGCATCCTCGGTCCAGGGGTGGACAATGTCATCGTGGCGCTAGCCGTGGTGGGTTGGGTGGGCTATGCGCGGCTTGCCCGGGCCCAGGTACTCACCCTCAAGCAGCGCGACCACGTGGTGGCCGCCCGCGCCCTCGGGGCTGGCCCCGGACGCATCCTGTGGCGGCATCTGCTGCCCCTCGGCTCGGCCCCATTGGTGGTCGAGGCCACCTTCGGCGTCGCTGCGGCGGTGGTGGCGGAGGCGGGCCTCTCGTTCCTCGGCCTTGGTGTGCAGCCGCCGGAAGCCTCGTGGGGTGGCATGATCCGCGACGGGGTCGGCTACATGCTGGTGGCCCCGCACCTGGTCCTGGCCCCGGGGCTCGCCATTGTGCTGGTCGTCCTCTCCGTCAACCTGCTCGGAGATGCCCTGCGCGACCGCCTCGACGTGCGCCTTGCGGGACCCTGACTCGGGGGCCACGGGCGGGACAGGTCCCTGTGGCTGTGGTACAAACTGCTGCCGGTCGGATACGGAGGAAACCATGCAGATCGAGTCTTGGCGGCGTGCCGTTTTGGGCATCGGGGGGATGTGAGGGTGTCCCTCGGGCCCGTGATGCTGGACCTTGAGGGGACGGAGCTGACGCCAGATGAGCGCGAGCTGTTGCGTCACCCGGCCGTTGGCGGCGTGATCCTGTTCGCCCGCAACTTTGAGAGCCCGGGGCAGGTTGCTGCCCTGACCTCGGCCATCCACGCCCTGCGCGAGCCGCGGCTCCTGATTGGGGTGGACCAGGAGGGGGAAGGGTGCAGCGGTTTCGCACCGGCTTCACCCGTCTCCCCCCGGCTGGGCGATTCGGTGCCCTGCATCGTCACCAACCTCAGCGGGCACGCCAGGCGGCGGAGCGCATCGGCTGGCTCATGGCCGCGGAGCTGCGGGTCGTGGGAGTGGATTTCAGCTTTGCCCCGGTCCTGGATCTGGATCGGGGGATCAGTCGGGTCATCGGCGACCGTGCCTTCGCCCATGGAGTCAATGCGGTGAGTGATCTGGCAACCGCCTGGGTGGCGGGGGTCCACGCCGCGGGCATGGCCGCGGTGGGAAAGCACTTCCCTGGTCATGGCGGGATTGCGGCGGATTCCCATCTGGAGCTGCCAGTGGATGGGCGCACGCTGGCGGACTTGATGATCGAGGACCTGGTCCCCTTTGCCCGATTGATCGACCACGGGCTGGAGGCGATCATGCCGGCCCATGTAGTGTATGCGGGGATCGACCCTCATCCGGCGGGCTTCTCAAGCTTCTGGCTGAGGGATGTTTTGCGCGGGCGGCTCGGCTTCCAGGGCGTGGTCTTCAGCGACGATCTGAACATGGCTGCGGCCGGGGCTGGAGGCAACCATCGCGAACGGGCCCGGGCCGCACTGGCTGCGGGTTGCGATATGCTTCTGGTGTGTAACAACCGTCCAGCGGCGATGGAGACAGTGACGGCCCTGCGCGACCATGACGACCCCGCCGCCCTGTTGCGCCTGCTGCGGATGCACGGGCGCGGCAAGGGTGGAATCGACGGTTTGCACCTTGACCCAAGGTATCAAGTGGCACTGCGGGAGGTGGGTTCCATGGAGGAGTTGTCGTCCTTGGACCTGGACCTGGGCGATCCGACGGCCCCGCCAGTCAGCTAGCGCAACCCAGGCATGCCCGGTGTGGCGATGTCGTTTTGAACCGGGCGCCGCAGGGTGCTGACCTGCGCTGGGTTTTGCATCAGCCTTACCCAGCAGCCGGGTGACCGTCGGTTGTTGGTTCCAGAGCCCAGGTTCTTGTGATCCCCTGTACTGCCATTGCCGAGAACTGCCGGATGAAGATTCCTCGCCCAGACTATGACGCCATCGCCGCCCGAGCCGAGTTGTTGGTCTCGGCCGCGCAGATGGAGGATGCCTTGGACCGCATGGCCGGCCAGATCGCCGCGGCCTTGGGCGACAAAGACCCCTTGGTGCTGTGCGTGATGACGGGGGCCGTAGTCGCCGTTGGACGCTTGCTGCCGCGCCTGGACTTCCCCCTGCGCTTGGACTACGTCCACGCCACTCGCTACCAGGGGACCACCAGCGGCGGTGAACTGGCCTGGCGGTACCGGCCCAGCGGGGCCATCCGCGGCGAGCACATCCTGGTGGTGGACGACATCCTGGACGCGGGGGTGACCCTGGACTGCGTCGTGCGGGCTTGTCGGGAGGACGGTGCTGCCAGCGTACACACGGCGGTCCTGGTGGAGAAAGCGCGGCCTCGGGGCCCGGCCCTGGCCGCCGACTTCGTCGGGGTGCGCGTCCCGGATCGCTACCTGATTGGTTACGGGCTGGATTACAAGCACTATTTCCGCAATGTTCGGGGCGTCTACGCAGTGGCGGATCAGGACGTCTGATGCCCGCGAGGCAGGGCCGATGGCATTGAAGTAAATAAGCGAATGCCTTTTGACACCCGGTTGATTTTGCGATAAAGAAGCCCGATGCGACGATGCCAGCGATCCCCGGCCCTCTCCGGCGGACGCTAGACCGGCGCGTAGGTTTCCGCATGCCGATCCCCGCCAAACGCGGGAAAGTATCACGGCCTGCCACGACGATAATACGAGGAGGGTGGAACCATGCAGACGCTAGACAGTTACCGTAGCAGCCATGCGGAGCTACGCCAGATGATCGACGACCTTCAGTCGATCCTTACTCCGGAGCACCTCAAGATCCGGCCGAACGCCAAGACCGCCTACGAGCTATTGTGCGATTTGGGCGACAAGGTCAAGCACCACCTGGCTGAGGAGGACCGGAGCATCTATCCCAGCCTCCTAATCCATGAGGATCCCAAGGTGAAGTCCATCGCCTGGGGTTTCATCAGCGGCGAGAAGCCGCTGCGCAAGGTCTTCGACGACTACTATAAGAAGTGGCTGAAGAACTGCGATTTCAACTTCTCCGAAGAATTCGTGGACCAGACCCGCGAGGTCTTCGACATGCTCGCCCAGCGCATCGACCGCGAGGAGCATGTCCTGTTCCCCAAACTGGTCGAGATAGGGATGTTCGAGGAGCCGCGCGCCGCCTGATCCACTCGCGGGATCGCGAGCGGGGCCAGGGCCGCAACTGCAACGGTCTCGGCCCCGCCGCGGGTTCACCTCGGAGGCGTACGCCGGGTTTGGTTTTGGCCCCCCCTCCAGTACACTTCTCCCCCTCTGTTCACCAGGGGGAGTCGATGCATGAGCCGGATCGCGATCATCGGCGGCTCAGGGTTTTCCAGCCTCGCCGCGGCTCCGGTGTCGGCCGGCCCGGGCATCGCAACCCCCTTCGGTGTCACCTCCGCGCCCATCGGCCAAGGGCGCCTGGGTGGTCGCGACTTGCTGTTCCTGCCCCGGCACGGCTCGGGGCACCGCATCCCGCCACACGAGGTCAACTACCGGGCCAACATCTGGGCCCTCCGGCAAGCGGGGGCTGAATATGTGGTGGCCCTGGCGGCAGTTGGCGGCATCGCGCCCGCCTATGGGCCCCGAGTTCTCGCCGTGCCCGATCAGCTCATCGACTACACCTACGGGCGCGACCACAGTTTTCACGGCGGCGAGGGCGGCGAAGTAGTCCACATCGACTTCACCCAGCCCTATTGTGAGGACCTCCGCCAGTCCCTTTTGCATGCAGCGCGGGCGGCTCAGCTCGACCCAGTGGACGGCGGGACCTACGGGGCGACACAGGGTCCGCGGCTGGAGACCGCAGCGGAGGTCGTCCGCCTAGAGCGCGACGGCTGCGATCTGGTTGGCATGACCGGTATGCCAGAGGCGGCACTGGCCCGGGAGCTTGGGCTGTGCTACGCCTGTTGCGCCTTCGTGGTGAATTGGGCCGCCGGCAAGGCTGAGGGCGAGATCCAGATGGCGGAAATCGAGGCCAATTTGGTTCACTGTGGCGCCGGGGTAAGGCGGTGGCTTGAGGCCTTCATGGAGACCTTCGACCTCGGCACCAGGACCCAACGGACCTAATTTGTTGGGATTTGAACCAACTGCACTTTCGTTGGGGGTATGGTATGACAGACGCAGGCGTGGGTACGGGCTTGGGCTGGTGGCCGAGGCTGGTACTCTGGGGCATCGTGATCGCTGTGGGGTCTCTTTACCTTCTGTCCGTCGATCGGCACCGTAAGGATGCCACACCTCCAGTGGCGGGTGGGTCTGCGGCGCTCACGGCGCCGCCCCCAGGCTATACGCAAGGGACGGCTTCGCCAGAGCCTGTGTCCGCGACCAACTCCGGGGCGGTCCCGGCGGTGGGGGGCTCGCCCAGGCTCTCGCCGGCGCCGGCGAGGGCTGCGGAACGGCCACTGGTGCAGGTCACCCCGCCCGCGGGCCAGCTCATGCTGCCCCCGCCGCGTCCGGCCACCGCTGCTGCGGCGCCGCCTGTCGCACCCCCTGCCAACCCGACTGTGTCTGATCGCAGCGGAGCGTCACCCCCTCCGGCGGCAGCCATGTCCGAACGCGGCCCCGAGTCCCCAATGGGGCCGGCGGCTTCTGAGGCAAGCGGTGCGGCCTCCAGCCCCGCTGCAGGCGCGTCGACCCCCCCGCCCCAGGCTCCCCTGGCAGCGGAGTCACAGATGGCCGTCGCTTCGGAGGTGAGCCCCGTCGAGGCGCGGGCCTTTGCGGAAGCGGTGACTGAGCCACACCCAGTGGACCGGGAACAGCCCGCGGCAGGTCCGGTATCGACGGCGACACTGGAGCCAGGGTTGGGGCAGGAACCGGAGGCACCGCCGACCCGCACCCAAACCGCTGCGGAGGCCGAGCGCGCCCGGATCCTTGCGGAGTACGAGTCGCTGCGCCGTGCGGCGGAGGCCGAATTTGGGCCGCGCGGAGCCTGGGGGCCGCCGATGCCCTACGGCCGGCGACTTTACGGCCCGCCGCGTGCTTATCCCCGCCCAGCCCCGCACGGAGCCCCCGGTCCAGCCGCGGGCAACCTCGTTCCCAGCAATCCGGGGTGGTAATCCTTGGCCTGGGTGCGACCGCGGCCTCAGCCCCGATCTGAGACCTCGGTACGCCATGGCGACCCATCGGCGCCGCCCGCCACTTTTGGTGCGACCACGTCCGTCGCGCTTACTGGCCGCCTTCATCACCCTGTCTCACACCTTGGCCGTCGTGATCGCCCTCGTGCTGCCGGCGGCCTGGCCAGTTCGCCTGGGTCTGGTCGGTCTGGTGCTGGTCAGCGCTGCCTGGAATGCCCTGACCCATGTCTGGCCCAATACCCCCTGGGCGGTGCGGGAGGCCCTGTTGGGGGAGGACGGATGGGAGCTTACCCTGGGCACCGGGGATAGGCATTCGGCACAGCTTGCCCCCTCGACCTTCGTCGGCACTCGGGTCATGGTGCTGAACTTTCGCGGCCCGCGCTGGCGGCGTTGTTCCCTGGTCCTATTGCCCGACGGGCTGGACGCGCAAACCCGGCGGTGGCTGCGGGCCCGGCTACGGCTGGGGACGGGACTGGCTAGGGTGTGATGGTGGCAACTTACGGCGGCCAGCCCCGATGCCCACGGCGATACAAGGCGGCTGGCCGTGCCGGGGAAGGCTATGGATTGGTGCCGCGGCCTGCGACGGAGGGATCGACCGGTGGGCGAGGGCGCCGGCATTTGGCCGGCGTCCATCCGGCCTCATGCCAGCAGTTGCGGTGGGCTCAGGGGACGGACGGCAATCCCGCTAGGGCCATTGCGACCTCGCCCTCTTCGTAGACCAGGTCCTTGAGCTTGCCGGCCAGGTAGTCTGTGTAGGCCTGCATGTCGAAGTGGCCGTGACCGCAGAGGTTGAAGAGAATGGTCTTGGCCTCCCCGGACTCGCGGCACTTCTCTGCCTCGTCAATGGCCGCCCGGACCGCGTGGTTGGCCTCGGGGGCGGGGATGATTCCCTCTGCCTTGGCGAATTGGATGCCGGCGGCGAAGCACTCCAACTGGTTGTAGGAGCGCGGGGCAATATAGCCGTGCTTGGCCAGGTGGCTGATCTGCGGGGCCATGCCGTGGTAGCGGAGCCCCCCGGCGTGGAAGCCTGGCGGGACGAAGCCGGAACCCAGTGTATACATCTTGACCAACGGGGTCAGATGGGCGGTATCCCCGAAGTCGTAGGCGAACAGGCCCTTGGTCAGGGTCGGACAGGCGGACGGTTCCACGGCGATGAACTGGGTGCTCCCGCCCTCGCGCAGCTGCTTACCGAGGAAGGGGAAGGCCAGCCCGGCGAAGTTGCTGCCGCCTCCGGTGCAGCCGATGATCAAGTCGGGGTAGTCCCCGGCCATGTCCAGTTGGCGCATGGCCTCGATCCCGGTGACCGTCTGGTGCAGCAGGACGTGGTTCAGCACACTGCCCAGCGCGTACTTGGTGTCGTCCCGTTGGGCGGCCATCTCGACGGCCTCGCTGATGGCGATCCCCAGGCTGCCGGTGCTGTCCGGGTGTCCGGCGAGAATGGCCCGCCCACATTGAGTGGTATCGCTGGGGCTCGCGATGCACTGGGCCCCGAAGGTCTCCATGAAGGCCCGCCGATAGGGCTTCTGCTGGAAGCTGACCTTGACCATATAGACGACGATTTCGAGCCCGAAAAAGGCCCCGGCAAGGGCGAGCGAAGAGCCCCACTGGCCGGCCCCCGTCTCCGTGGTGATGCGTTTGACCCCCTCCTGCTTGTTGTAGAAGGCCTGAGGGATGGCCGTGTTGGGCTTGTGGCTCCCGGCGGGGCTGACGCCCTCGTACTTGTAATAGATCTTGGCCGGGGTATTGAGCGCCTTTTCCAGCCGGCGGGCGCGATACAGGGGTGAGGGTCGCCACTGGCGGTAGACGTCACGCACGGGCTCCGGGATCTCGATCTCGCGTACCGCGCTCATCTCCTGTTCGATGACCGCCCGCGGGAAGATGACCGCCAGGTCGTCGGGTCCGATGGGCTGCTTGGTACCGGGGTGCAGTACGGGGTCCAGGGGCACCGGCAGGTCGGCGTTGATGTTGTACCAGGACTTTGGTATGTCCTGCTCGCCGAGCAGGTACTTGACGGAATCGCTCATGTGGCCTCTGGACCTCCATTGTTGTTTGGGTATGGGCTGCCCGACCCGCCGGCGCCTCGGGCGGTCGGCGGCGGGCGGCAACGCCAGACTTTACTCCTCTGGCCGTGCGGTGTGGAGCTTAGAGCAGCTTCGATCACGGCCCCAGCAGCCTTTTGCCGGCCGTTGCGTTATCTTTCCGCGGTCGCCAACCGGGGCGTGACTCGCCGCCGGGGCGACCCCAGGGGCTACCCTCGGCTCTTGGCCAGCGTCCGCGGCTTCGGATGGCGGCGGCGACCCGATCCTGACAGAGACCGAACCCATGCAGACAGTGACCCTACAGTATGCCTCCCGGTACCTTGCCGAGTTGATCGACCGGGCAAGGGGAGGGGAGGAGATCGTTATCGCTCAAGGCGGCGTGCCCATCGCCAGGCTGCTCCCGGTCGACGAGTGGGACGGGCAACATGACGAGGCGCACGCGCCGGACGAGGAGGTCGACGAGGCCTTCCACGGCGATTGATTGCCGGCAGCGCCGCGCCGCCGGGGGCGACGGGGTGCCACCGGCGGACATCATGCCGCCTAGCCGAGCTAGTGCACCACAACACAGCCACAAGAAAGTCGAAGCTGGAGGCCGGATGAACGGCGCCGCGACCCCGATACAGTACCTGGACGAGGCCATGAATGGCCTGCGGGTCCCCGGCCTGGTCCCGCAGGATGCCAAGACCCAGGAGGAGCGCATGATTGCCCTGCGCAACCAGATCTCTGCTTTGGACGAGGGCCGCGTGGCGGCCATCGCGCTCACCCTGAGCCGGTCATCCCCCTTCAACGAGGTGGTCCGCCAGCAGGCGCAGGCCATGGACGTCGGTGAGCGCTCCGGGGAGATCGCCAACGCCTTCAACAACATCCGAGACGCCGCCAAGTTCATGGTGGATCAAATCCAGGACGGACGCATCGATACCTTCGATCGCCTGGGCAACGTCCGGAGGAAGGTCAGCCGCGCGGGCATCACCACCCACTTCGACAAGGTCAAAGGGAGCTATGTCGACGTCACCGCCGCCACCAATGATCAGATCCAGCGGGAGCAGAAGATCCTGGAGGCCGATCAGGACTTCCGCGGGGCCCCAAGCAGTCCGAGGTCCTGGCCCTGGAGTTCCTCAAGACCGCCCAGGGGCGGTTCGAAAAGGAAATGTTGCCCCTTTCGGTATCGGCTTCGGGCCAGAGGAGACTCTACCCCCCCGCCTGATCAGCGAAGCTGAAGGTTCTCACCTCAGTCTGGGCCCACATCGGCCATTGAGACCACAACCTTGAGCGGCGAAAACATTGCACGGTGCCGACAACCTGACCCTGTTCGCCCGGATCGAGCGCGAGTTTGGGTTCGATTTATCCCCTGGTCGTCCAGTCTTGTCCGCTGACGACATCGGGGCTATCTTGACGTTGTATCTGGCGCAGGCGGTTGAATTCCCGCTGGGTCTGTCCGTGGCCCTTCGCTCGCTGCCCGGAAAAGGGCGCAACCACTTGCCCAGACAAGCGCCGCAGTCCTTCGCCAGGGTTGTTCCTTCGGCTGCGCTGCGGTCGCGCGCGCGGAGTGGAAGTTTGCGTCGGCCCCCGGCGTAAGCACGCGCTCGGTTGCCGCTGACGGCCTGCGCGGAGCCCCCGTAGGCCGAACCCTAACGCCCCTGGTGGTAGCCATGCTCCAGCGACCCGGATTCCTGTTACTTGTTGCGGTCATGACCGGCGGGCTTTATATGGCGGGGACCCCGGTGGTTGCCCAGGACGGGTCAAGCGACGACCGCGGTGGACCAGAGCGCGATGAGGTCGGCGACTATGGGCGCGGACTGGAGCGCAATGTGGTAGGCGACTACGGGCGCAAATCGCAGCCGCATGAGGTCGGCGACTACGGCCGGGGACTGCAACCGCGTGAGGTCGGCGACTACGGCCGGGGACTGCAACCGCGTGAGGTCGGCGACTACGGCGAGGGATTGCAGCGCCATGAGGTGGGTGACGACGGCAGCGGAGTGCGCCGCGACGAGGTGGGCGATTGAGACGCGTGATAGTATCCCAGTGAGTTTGGCGGCCTCAGGTAATGATTGCCAGGTATGACCGCGCGGTTGGGGATCGCGGACGAACGGGTCGGCACCCACGGCGGGCTCGCGCCACCGCTGAATCGGAGCCTGATCGCCCAGCCCAGGAGCGCGCTTGAAGTCGAGGGTCGGCTGGCAAGCATTGCCCCTGGCGCGACAGAGCGCGGTCTATACAGCCGATTGGAACGGAGTCCGCTGGAGGGAATACGGCCAGGCGGCATTGCTCCCGCCGGCCGCCCCGCAATCCCCCTCGACCATGGGGTGTGGGCGGCCCAGAGGAGCGCGCGAAGAATGCGACGCGCGAGAACGGTATTGCCTAGCACAACTCGGATTCATGCGACGAGTGCGCCCCGAACCGTGGCTCGCCCGGCTTTGACTGCTGTTCAGGCTCCGGCTAGTGCCGGCCGCGCCTCGGCCTGAGGCGGTTAGATATCCCAATCACTAATCCCCGGAGCTCGTGAGATAGGCATGCGTCTCGCCGACCGTCTCGTCTGGGCATTGCTCCTCGTCATCGTGGACACCGCTGCCTTCGCGGTCCCGCTCGCAGCGCTCCTGCTCGCGTACGTCCTGCTCGCTCGCCCGGCCTGGTTCCGGGACTGGGTCGAGCAGCTCTACCGCGAGGCTGCTCGATAGCCAGCTGCCATCGAGGTCAAGACACGCCCTTGGGGCGTATCGCCCGGGCCGTGAAGAGGCTGGCGGGCTGGCGCTCGCCGGAATCCCGCTCTGGGCTGCGGCGTCCCGCCGCACACACCGGTGCCCCGCGTACCTCAGTGCCCCCAATGATGACCGGGCTCCGGAAGCTCGTCCGACCGGGGCATCTCCAACGTCGAGGCCACGGACGCGCGCACGCCGATCCTGCGGACCTGGGAACCGCCCTGCCTGCTGCATTCGCCTGCGTCAGCAAAGGAGCCGGAAGCGGTGTATCGCTTGGCAAAGCTTGCGACCATGACCGCATCACCAGCGCCCTCGTCAATGTCGTATCCGACCGGGGCACCGCGACGCAACCGCAATCCGGGCACCTGCTCGACCAGCAGGCGGAGCGGTAAGCCCGGCCGTCGCCGGGGTGTTCCGGGTGACACCTGCCCTGCTGCGCGCAAGACGCTCGCAACCCGCACGCAAGCCCGTGTCCGCCGCACGCCGGTCGATCGTCGGAACGGCGTCTCTTCCCGTCGGCCCACTTTGCGCTCTGGTCAAGAGGCTTGCGTGGGCCTTCTGTCGCTGGCACCGTGGCCCTCAATGCGGCCGTCGTGCGGTTGGACTCCCTATCCCTTTGCGGCGGAGTGCGTATTCCGCTGGAACGGGATGGCGGTACGAGCGGACCGAGGCTGTCGCTGACCGATCTGAGGCGATGCTTCGATGGCGCGGCGTGAGAGAAGAGAACAGATCTAACCCTTCCACTAGCGAGAATTCGAGAACCGCGCCCCATGAAAGCGATTACGGCCCTGCTCCTTAGCCCGGTCCTCGTCGGTTGTGCCACGTTCGACGATCCAAAGCCCAAGGAACCGCTCTCAAAAGTCACCGTCTACAGGGCGCCGTCTTCGCTCGACAGCATATTTCCGATGTGGTTCTCCGTCGACGGACGTCTTGTCGGACAATTGCAGCCGGATCACGAGGTCAGCTTCGAGGTCGCGGCGGGCGCTCACAGGTTCCAGTACGAGCTCGGCGTTTACGACTGCTCGGCCAAAGTGCGGGTCGAATCCGGCAAGACCTACGTCTACCGGTTGGCACAGGGGTGCGTCATCGAGCCGGAGAAAGGGCCATGAGCGACCTGATCGGTCACGTGGTATCGGTGTTCATGGGCTTTTGCGGGATCGAGAGGCCTATCGGCAATGCGCCGATCTGTCTCGATTCAACGGCCCATGAATCCACAAGTATTGAGGTTTATCAGACGTCTACCGCCGACCGCGCTCCGCCTCCTAGCCCGCTGCCGTCATCCACTGCCGCGGTTCCCCAACGGTCTCCGCTCGCCGGCAGGCATCTGGTAACCCCTACCAGTAGCGGCAACTGTTCGGTCGATGCTCCTTGCGGCCCGGCCATACAGCGGTGGCAGCGCCGCTCAACGGCGAGTTGGCGTGCCGGCACGTCTTGGTGTTAGCGGGGACCCTGCAGACGCGGCCGGAGGACCAAGGCACCCAGCCGGTAGATCAGCCCCAGCGGGGTGAGGCATCGTGCGTTGCTGCCCCGCGGCAGGGTATCGCGAAGCCTGCTCTTTCCAGGTTTACACTGAGGGACACATGAACCCGTACCCTTCGTTCGTTACCAGGGCCGACTGGGACGCATCGCCCAATAAAGGTTGACGCTGGTAGTCGCGTTGCGGGGCGCGGCAGGGGCCGCGCTGTGCGTGCCGCCTGCGTTGGCCTGGGCCGTGCCCTTGTTTTCAGGAGCGGTGTCCACGGTCTGGCGTAGAGAGCCCAGGCCCGAGCGCACGCCCGAGACATCGTCCCGGAGGGAGGCTATGGCGCCGCCCATCTGGCCGATGTCCGAGGTCAGGGTGGTCACCCTCGCTGCGGCGGAGGTGTGAAGACATGTCTACGCGGCCGCGCCCGAGGGCGAATGTGACGGTGATGACGGAGAGACTTCTTGCCCCTGCGGCCAACCCTCTGGACCGGGAAGGGAGAACCGGGAGTTGACGTTCTGGCTCCGCGAGCAGCAACTGCGACCTGTCAGTGTATCGACGCAAGCTTCAGCCCGACGATGCCGACCACGATCAGGCCAACGAAGAAGAAGCGGGCCATGTTGGCGGGCTCGCTGAACAGGAGGATGCCCAGGACGAAGGTACCCACCGCGCCGATACCCGTCCAGGCCGCATAGGCGGTGCCCATTGGGATCGTCTTCTGGGCGATCAGCAACAGGGCCCCGCTGGCGACCATGCAGATCCCCGCGAAGGCGATCCAGCCCCATCGCAAGCCGGTGTCGGCCAGCCCCAGCTTGAGCCCGACGGGCCAACCCCACTCGAAAATGCCCGCGATCACAAGATAAACCCAAGCCATCACGATACCCTTTCTCTAACAAAAACAACTCGGCACGGAAACGCACTGGACGCCCGCGCTGCAGCGCTTTTCCTGGGACTCGTCGATGCCGACCCTCGATCGGCATCTATGCCCAGCTCGCACCAAATGGGCCAGGTGTCGCTGCGCCCAACCTATTGTCTAACTGGATATATTCGAATTTCACAGTTGCCCAGCCGGTGGGGTACAGCGTTCTTGCACAGGGTTTGCTGAGATCTGCACAACCCCCACTCAAGCGCGCGGCGATGAGTGTCTGGCCGGGTGCCATGCATCGGAACCCAGAAACTTCGGTTGCCTAGCGTCTCGGTCAGTTTAACAGTAGCGGAATACCCCAAACCACGCGGTGGGCCCTCGGTCCAAGCAGGGGTAAGTCGGCAGGGTTTGGGCGTTATGGTAGGGTTTGCCGTACCCAAATGGCGCAGGAAACCGCCGGAGGCCTAAGCGACCAGGTCCAGGTACGAGTAGGACTTGGGGGGTTGCGGACCTGGACAGGCCGCCACAGAGTGGCCCGATCTGCCGAGACCGGTGCGGAAACTGGCGTGGTCCTCGCGCAGCCGGGGTAAGATCCATGTCCAAACAATCGGGGTTCCGGGCGCCTGGACGCCGACGGTCGCGGGATTCTCGGCCAGACCCTCTGGGGCGCTCAGAGGGTCGACCGGGGCAAGATCCGGGCGTGACGTCTCGCATTCGGATGCATCCCACCCGCAACAGGTATTGAGCAAGATGGACGAGCGTTTCCACAGGCAGTTTGCGGCCTTCGCCGGACGCTTGCTCATGGTCGGTTTCGGCTGCGTTGGGCGGGGTGTACTCCCGCTCCTGTTGCGACATATCGGCATCGAGCCGCAGCAGATCCAGGTCATCAGCGAGAGCCCTAATGGTGCCGATGTCGCCGCCGACTACGGCGTGGGCTTCACGCAACTGGAGGTGACGCGTGAGAACTACCGGGAGGTGCTGGAGGAGAGGCTCCGGCCGGGCGATTTCCTGCTCAACCTCTCGGTCAACGTGGGGAGCGTCGAGCTGATTGCGTGGTGCCAGGGGCAGGGGGTCTTGTATCTCGACGCCTGCATCGAGCCCTGGGCGGGCGGGTATTACGACACCTCGATATCGCCTGGCCTGCGCTCCAACTACGCCTTGCGCGAGGCGGCGCGGTCGCTGCGGGGTCTCAGTGACGTGACTGCGGTGCTGACCCACGGGGTCAATCCCGGCCTGGTATCGCACTTCGTCAAGCAGGCCCTGCTCAATCTCGCGGCGGACCTGTTGCCGGACGTCCCCAAGCCCCGGAGCCGCGGGGATTGGGCAAGGCTCGCCCAAAGGCTCGGGATCCGCGCCATCCATATCGCGGAGCGGGATACGCAGGTAGCGCGGCGGCCCAAACAGAGGGGCGAGTTCGTCAACACCTGGTCGGTGGAGGGGTTCGTGGGGGAGGGTTGCCAGCCGGCCGAGTTGGGCTGGGGCAGCCACGAACGCCATTGGCCGGCGGGGGCCCACCGCCACGAGTTCGGCTGCGACTCGGCCATCTGGCTGGAGCGACCGGGGGCCGGGACGCGGGTGCGCAGTTGGACGCCGCTGGAGGGGCCTTACCTCGGGTTCCTTGTCACCCATGGCGAATCCATCTCCATCGCGGATTACCTCACGGTGCGTGACGGCGGGCGCTTGGTCTACCGCCCGACGGTCCACTATGCCTACCATCCCTGCGACGATGCGGTCCTGTCGCTGCACGAGTTGGCCGGCAGGGCCTGGCAGGTTCAGCCGGCGCTGCGGCAGCTCCACGCCGAGGACATCGACACCGGCATGGACGAGTTGGGGGTGCTGCTAATGGGGCATGCCCGGGGCGCCTACTGGTACGGCTCGCGGCTGACCATCGACCAGGCCGTTGCGCTGGCGCCGCACAACAATGCGACCAGCCTGCAGACGGCCGCCGGCGTCCTCGGCGGTGTGGTGTGGGCCATCAATCTGCCCAATGCCGGCATCCTGGATCCCGAAGAGATGGATTTCGCGCAGGTCATGGAGGTGGCCCTTCCCTATCTCGGGGACATGGTGGGCGTATACAGCGACTGGACGCCGCTGGACCACCGCAACACCCTGTTCCCGGAGGCGGTGGACGCCGAGGACCCCTGGCAGTTCCACAACATCCTCGTCACGTGATTGGCCCGGCCGCGAGCTGACAGCGGACGGCTGCCCTCACCATGAACGATCCTTTCGATTTGGCCCGGTTCGTCGATGCGCAGGGGCCCGTCCACGAGCGGGTGATCCGTGAGCTGCGGGCTGGGCGCAAGGCGAGTCACTGGATGTGGTACGTCTTTCCTCAGTTGCGCGGTCTGGGCTGGAGCCCGACGGCCCGGCACTACGGAATCGCATCCATCGCCGAGGCCCAGGCCTATCTTGCCCACCCCATTCTCGGGCCCCGCTTAGAACTGTGCGTGCGCCTGGTTCTGGACTGCCGGGGGCGCACGGCCGAGCAGATTTTCGGTTTTCCGGATGTCCTGAAGTTTCTTTCCTGCCTGACGCTTTTCGAGGCGGCGGCGCCAAGCTCTCAGCTATTCACCGAGGCACTTGGGCGGTACTACGGCGGGGAACGGGATCTGCTGACCCTGGATCTTCTGGCAGGGTCTTGATCTCGGCGAGCGGTGCGCCTGTTCCCTTTCATCGGGGCGTTGGCCTTGTTACCCCAAGGCTCGTTCGAACGGGCATGCGGCCTCTGTCCCTGTGGGCGCGGCTTCACGCCTCGTAACAAACAATCGTTTGTTTGAAAAAGTGAGGCGGCGGGGTACACTCCTATCCCGCCCTCACGTTTTCCTAGCATCGCAATGCCACTCGACACACGTCCTGCCGATCCCAGAACCGCCGAGACCCGCCAGCGGATCATTGATACGTCCCTGCGGCTCTTTGGGGAGCATGGCTTCAAGGGTGTCTCGGTGCGCGACATCAGCGCGGCGGCCGGGGTCAATGTCGCTGCCGTCAGCTATCACTTCGGCAGCAAGCAGGGCCTCTACCGCACCATCTTCGAGACGGTGATGGACGAGGACGAGGCGCGATTTCGGGAGCAAATGGCCAAGGTGGCGACTCTCCTGGCGCACGTCGGGGGCGACCACACGCTGCTGGCGGAAGCGGTTGAGATCCTCGTTGCGGGGATGGTGGGGCGCATTGCGACCTATGAGCACACCCACTGGTTCAGCGTCCTCTTGGCCCGGGAGCTGGCCCTGCCGGGGGACCTGTTCGAGCTGCTGTACCGGCGCCGCGCCGAGCCGATCATGGAGATGATGGCCCGGGTAGTAGCGGCGGCCTTAGGGCTTCCGGAAGGTGACTCATCCGGTCGCCTGGTGGCCAATCTGCTCTACGGTCAGGTTTCCAATCTGGTCTTTTCCCGGCCCGTGCTGTGGCGGCAAATGGGTTGGGACGGCTATACCCCGGGGCGTGTCGAGCTGTTAATCCGGACGGTTTCGGACCTTATCTGCCGCGCGGTCGGCCTGCACCCGGGCACATCGCTATCTCCTGGTGAGGTCCAGGACGGTACGCTAGGGGGTGCGTCATGAGGCCCGGCCTGGCGATCGGCCTGACCGCGCTTGCCGGGGCCGCTGCACTGGTGGCGGCGGCCCTGTACCGCCCCGTCGCGGCAACGGACGGAGCGCCGTCACCGCGGCCGGCCCTGGCGGTCACCCTGGTCACCCCAGTCGAAGCGGATTGGCCGCAGGTCATCGAGGCCGGCGGTGGCCTCTATGCCTGGCAGGAGGGTGTGATCGCGGCCGAGACCGGGGGTCTGCGCGTGGTCGAGATCGGTGTCGAGGTGGGCGACCAGGTCCACCGGGGCCAGGAGCTGGTGCGTCTGGCGGATGACACGGTGCGCGCCGAGCTGGCCCAGCAGGAGGCCAAGGTGGCCCAGGTCCGGTCCAGCCTTGCGGAGGCGCGGGAGAATGCCGATCGAGCCCGCACGGTCAAGGACCGCGGGGCCATGTCGGAGCAGCAGCGGACCCAATACCTGATCGGAGAGGATGCGGCCAAGGCCAACCTCGCGGCTGCCGAGGCGGCCCTTGAGATGGAGCGGCATCCGCGTGGCGCAGACCCGGATCCTGGCGGTGGACGACGGCGTTGTCTCGTCCCGCACCGCGACCCTCGGAATGGTCGTCCAGGCGGGGACTGAGCTCCTGCGGATCGTCCGCCAGGGGCGCGTCGAGTGGCGCGCGGAGGTCACCGCAGAGCAGCTCGCCCAGGTTCGCCCCGGGCAGGAGGCGGCGCTCCGTCTGCCCAGCGGCGAGACCGTCGTCGGGCAGGTACGCACCCCGGCCCCGACGCTGGACAGCAGCACGCGTTACGGTCTGGTTTACGTGGATGTCCCGGTTGGAAGCCCGGCGCGGGCGGGGATGTTCGGCCGTGGGACCATTCGCCTGGGTAGGCAGGCCGCCTTGACCCTGCCGGAGTCTGCGGTCGTCCTGCGCGACGGCAATACGTACGTTTACCGGGTGGGCGAGGGGGACCATGTCGCCCAGGTCAGGGTGGAGACCGGCCGGCGCGCCGACGGCCGCGTCGAGATTCTGAGCGGTCTAGACCCCGATGCGCGCCCCGATGCGCGCGTCGTCGAGCGCGGCGGGGCCTTCCTCAACGACGGTGACTTGGTGCGGGTGGAAGCCCTCGCCCCCGCCGGCCCCCCTCCCCCGGCGGTGGAGGGGGAGGTCGAACCGGCGTCCTGCCGGAGTTGATCACAAGTGAACGTCTCCGCCTGGTCCATTCGCCATCCGGTCCCGGCCATCCTGCTCTTTGCGCTGCTGACCATCATCGGCCTGATGGGCTTTCGGGCCCTGGGGATCCAGAACTTCCCCGACATCGAGCTGCCCACAGTGATCGTTACCGCCAATCTGGAGGGGGCGGACCCGACCCAACTGGAGACGGAGGTCGCGCGCAAGATCGAGGACAAGGTGGCGACCCTTGGCGGCATCGAACACATCCGCACCACCCTGACCGACGGCTCGGCGACCATCCAGATCGAGTTCGACATTGACAAGGACACCGAGGTGGCTCTCAACGAGGTTCGCAACGCGGTGGACTCCGTCCGCGCCGAGCTGCCCCAGGACCTGACCGACCCGGTGGTCTCCAAGGTCACCACCTCCGGCGGCGCCATCGTGACCTACACGGTGGCCGCGGAGCGCATGGACGAGTCGGCCCTGTCCTGGTTCGTGGACAACGAGGTCTCCAAGGCCCTACTGGCCGTGCCGGGGGTTGGCAAGGTGGCGCGGGTCGGGGGCGTGGACCGGGAGGTCCAAGTGGACCTGGACAGTGCCCGCATGCAGGCCCTGGGGGTGACCGCCGGGGACATCTCCGCCCAGCTCAAGCGGGTGCAGCAGGACGCCTCTGGCGGCCGCGGGGACATCGGTGGAGTGGTGCAGTCGGTACGCAGCCTGGGGGCGGTGGAGAGCGTCGCCGGGATCGCGGACCTGGACATCCCGCTGGCCGATGGGCGCCGGGTTCGCCTCAAGGACCTGGGCAGCGTCAGCGACGGCATCGCGGAGCGCAGCGCCTTCGCCCTCCTAGGAGAGACCCCGGTGGTGGCCTTCGAGGTCACGCGCATCAAGGGGGCGAGCGAGGTGGCGGTGGCGCGGGCGGTGGCGGCGGAGGTGGCGCGGCTGGCCGAGGCCCACCCCCAGGTGCAGATCCGCGAGGCCTTCAACACCGTCGACTCGGTAGAGGACAACTACTCGGGGTCCATGGAGCTGCTCTACGAGGGGGCCATCCTCGCGATCCTGGTGGTCTACTGGTTCCTGCGCGACTGGCGCGCCACCCTGGTGGCCGCCGTCGCTCTGCCCCTGTCCATCATCCCGACCTTCGCCGTCATGCTATGGTTCGGGTTCAGCCTCAACATCCTGACCCTGCTGGCCATGGCCCTGGTGGTGGGGATCCTGGTGGACGATGCCATCGTCGAGATCGAGAACATCGTCCGCCACCTGCGCATGGGCAAGCCGCCCTTCCAGGCGGCCATGGAGGCGGCGGACGAGATCGGGCTGGCGGTCATCGCCACCACCTTCACCCTGGTCGCGGTCTTCCTGCCTACCGCCTTCATGGGCGGGGTCCCGGGCAAGTTCTTCGTCCAGTTCGGCATCACCGCGGCGGTGGCGGTGCTGGCCTCGCTCCTGGTGGCGCGGCTGCTGACCCCTATGATGGCTGCCTACCTCCTCAAGGCCCACCCCGAGCCCAACCGCGACGGGGTCATCATGACCACCTATCTGGCTGCGGCCCGCTGGTGCCTGGCCCACCGCAAGACCACGGCCCTGGCGGCCACCCTGTTCTTCGTCGGCTCCCTGGCCCTGGTCCCCCTGCTCCCCAAGGGCTTCGTCCCCGCTGCCGATCTCAGTCAGGTCCATCGTCAAGCTGGAGCTGCCCCCGGGGAGCGCGCTGGACGACACCATCAGGGCTGCGGCCCAGGCCCGGGCCCTGCTCCAGCCCGTGATGGACGACCCACAGGGACGTGGAAGTCCCGGGGAGAGGCAGGAGCCGGCAGGGGACGACCCACAGGGACGTGGAAGTCCCGGGAAGAGGCACGACTCCAGGGATGGAGGAGGTAGAGCCGCGTCCGGAACAGCGGCCGAGGAGCCGGCCCGGGACATCACCGGGGTCTTCACCTCGGTGGGCAGGAGCGCCGCTCAGGGTCCCCTTGGCGAGGGGGGCGGCAAGGATGTGCGCCTTGCCACCCTGACCCTCAAGCTGGTGCACCGCAGCCAGCGTCCACGGACCCAGGCCCAAGTGGAGACGGAGATCCGCGAGCGGCTCCAGGCCCTGCCCGGGACACGGGTCTCCATCGGGGGTGGTCACGCGGGAGAGAAACTCCAGGTCTCCCTGGCGGGGGAGGACCCGGTTGCCCTGGAGGCCGCGGCGCGGGCGGTAGAGCGGGACTTGCGCGGCCTGCCGGGGATCGGCAACGTCACCTCTGGGGCCAGCCTGCAGCGCCCCGAGATCCAGATCCGCCCGGACTTCGCCCGCGCCGCGGATCTAGGCGTCACGACCGCGGCCTTGGCCGGGGCGGTGCGGGTGGCCACCTCCGGAGACTTCGCGGTCAATCTGCCGAAGCTCAACCTGCCCCAGCGCCAGATTCCCATCCGGGTACGCCTGGACGGGGCCCTGCGGCAGGACCTGGAGGCCATCGCCCAACTACGGGTCCCGGGCAAGCTGGGGCCAGTCCCCCTGAGCGCCGTGGCCGGCCTGACCCTGGCCAGCGGCCCAGCCCAGATCAACCGCGTGGACCGTCAGCGCAACGTGAACATCGACGTCGAGCTGGGCGGGCGGCTGATCGGGGATGTCATGGCCCAGGCCGACGCCCTGCCGTCCCTGGCACATCTCCGCTCGCCGGTGTGGATCGGGTCCAGCAGGGCGACGCCCAGCGCATGGCCGAGCTGTTCGACAGCTTCGGTACCGCCATGCTGATCGGGGTGATGTGCATCTACGTGGTCCTGGTCCTGCTCTTCCACGACTTCCTGCAGCCCCTCACCATATTGGCTGCCCTGCCGCTGTCCCTGGGCGGGGCCTTCATTGCCCTGCTCGCAACCCGCAACAGCTTCTCCATGCCGTCCATCATCGGGCTCCTGATGCTGATGGGCATCGTCACCAAGAACTCCATCCTGCTGGTGGAGTACGCCGTGATGGCGCGGCGCGAGCGGGGCATGGCGCGGTTGGAGGCTATCCTCGACGCCTGCCACAAGCGCGCCCAGCCGATCCTCATGACCACCATCGCCATGGGGGCGGGCATGCTCCCGGTCGCCTTGGGCCTGGGTGCGGACCCGAGCTTCCGCTCGCCCATGGCCATCGCGGTGATCGGCGGGCTCATCACCTCCACCTTCCTTAGCCTGCTGGTCATCCCCGTGGTCTTCACCTTGGTAGACGACGTGATGCTGCTGCTGCGGCGGCTAGTGCGCCGTCCGGCGACGCTAACGGCCGGGGGCTGAAGTCCAGCTGGTCTGCCAGCCAGTTCCGCGGTCTTGGAACCCGGGGCTCAGCAAGGCCGAGGGAGAAGGGGCCGCCGCAACGCTCCAACAGGGTGGGTGTTGCGGTCAAGAGACGGATCGCGCGGGCAACAGCCGTCGGGCCCTGTTCCCCGCTGGATACGCTTGTCCGGATCAACCGCTGAGTCGAACGACATCCCCATTGTGGCATAGCACCCAATTGCTCCTGACTCTGGTCAGGAAAACGCTATCTTCCATTCTTGATCCTATTGGCCAATGTAGACTCCCGCAACGTGTTCATTTTTAGCAACAAGTTGGGGGGTGATGACGATGGTACGGCGACCTTTGTTTCTGGCGGTAGTGGGGGTGCTCGCGGCCTGGGGCGTCGCGGCGGAGGAGGCGGGGACCCTGCTGCCGGAGGTGCTGGTCACGGCCGACCGGGATGTCTCCCTCGGTTCCACGGCTACCCTGGGCACCGCAGAGATTGCCCCCAAGCGCGCCCGCACCAGCGACACCGCCAGCCTGCTCACGGACATTCCCGGCGTGAGCGCCTATGGCGCCGGAGGTGTGTCCAGCCTGCCGGTCATCCGCGGCCTGGCGGATGACCGCCTGCGCACCAAGGTGGACGGCATGGACCTCGTCGCCGCCTGTCCCAACCACATGAATTCACCGCTGTCCTACATCGATCCCACGGCGGTGGAGAGCGTGCAGGTCTATGCCGGTGTCACGCCGGTGAGCGTGGGCGGCGACAGCATCGGCGGCAGCATCGTGGTGCAGTCCGCGGCCCCGGCGTTCGCCGAGCCCGGGCAAGCGCCTCGCGACGGGGGAAGCGGGCGCGTTCTATCGCAGCAACGGCGATGGCTGGGGCGGGAATCTCTCCGGCACCTACGCCACCGACAGCATCAGCCTCAATTACACCGGTTCCTACGCCACAGTCCGACAACTACAAGGCCGGCGGCGACTTCAAGGACTACACCTTCACGGGCCGGGCAGGCCACACGCTCGATTTGGACGAGGTAGGCTCCACCGCCTATGAGGCCAGCAACCAGTCCGTCAAGTTCGGGTGGAAGGACACCGACAATCTGGTGGACTTCACCTACGGCTGCCAGAACATCCCCTACGAAAACTATCCGAACCAGCGGATGGACATGACGGACAACCTCAGCGACCAGTTCAACCTCGGCTATACCGGCAATCTGGGCTGGGGCACCCTGAAGGCACGGGCCTATTACGAGCACACCCAGCACCAAATGGATTTCGGCGACGACAAGCGGTATTGGTATGGTCCCGGGACAGCCGCCGAGCGGCTCCGGTGGGGACACCGCAGTCAACGGCTCGGCCTGTTCGCCGATCTCCGGTACCCGAGATGGTCAACGGCAAGATGGTCGGTTGTGCCGCCGGTATGCCGATGGACACCGACGGCAAGAACGGCGGGCTCACCGTCAGCGCCGAAATCCCGCTGGCCAAGGGAGACCTGCTGCGCGTCGGCGCCGAGTACCAGAGCTATCGCCTGGACGATTGGTGGTCGCCCTCCGGCGCGGGCATGTGGCCCTACACCTTCTGGAACATCAACGATGGTCAGCGCGACCGCTATGCGCCTTTGGCGAGTGGGAAATCCGCAAGGACCGCTGGACGCAATATCCTGGGCCTGCGGCTTGAAGCCGTGGACATGGATGCAGGCCCGGTGCACGGCTACAACCTCGATACCTACCCGACCAGCGGGGTCGGCGGCATGGGCAACCAAACCCGGGATGCAGCGCTCTTCAACTCCCAGGATCACAAGCAGACAGACCTCAACTGGGATCTGTCCTGGATCGCCCGTTTCATGCCGGGCGCCACCCAGACCTACGAGATCGGCTTGGCGCAAAAGACCCGCTCGCCCAACCTGTATGAGCGCTATACCTGGTCCACCTGGCAGATGGCGGCCTTCATGAACAACTTCGTCGGTGACGGCAACGGCTATGTGGGCAACCTCGACCTGAGCCCGGAGGTGGCCGGCACGCTGAGCCTCACCGCCGACTGGCACGATGCCAACAAGGAGCAATGGGGCCTCAAGGTGACGCCTTACTACACCTACGTGCGGGACTACATCGACGCGGTGCAATGGGACTCTGCGACGAACGCGCCCCGCATTGTGCCTGTGGTCGACAATTTCACCGTGCTCAAGTATTTCAACCAATCCGCCTATTTCTACGGCGTGGACCTCTCGGCGCACTACGTGCTGGCAAGAGGAACCGGCTACGGCGATTTCACGGCTAAGGGCCGTGGCGAGCTATACCAAAGGCGAGAACGACGATACCGGCGACAACCTCTACAACATCATGCCACTGAACGCCAAGCTGTCCCTCCTGCAAGATCTCGGCCCCTGGCACAATACCCTGGAAGGCGAGTTCGTGGCGGCCAAGGAGGACGTCTCCCAGGTGCGCAACGAAATGGAAACGGCGGGCTATGGGCTTGCTCACCTGCGCAGCCGCTATGAGAAAAAGACCTGGAGTGTGGAGCTCGGTATCGAGAACCTGTTCGACCGCTTCTATAACGATCCTCTGGGCGGGGCCTATGTCGGGCAGGGCACCACCATGACGATTCCGCCCGACGGCAACTACCCGCAATGGGGCACCCCTGTGCCGGGACCTGGCCGGACCTTCTACGCCGGCGTTTCCGTCAAGTTCTGACATCTCCGCACGCTCTTCGGTCCGGAGACGCAAGGTCCTGCGACCGGATGGCCGACATTCTTCAGCAGGCTCATGGACGGAGCCTGCGAGGTTTGCGCTGATGCGGGGAACTGCGGCAGTTTAGACCCCTTCGATCAGGGTTTGGCGCCGGTCATCGGGCTCGGGCGGCAGATCCGGATGCGGGGCTCGCTGGATTTTTAGGCGACCCCGGCGGCTGGCATCCAGAGCATGGAGAAACCCTTTCCCGGCAAGGGCCTGCCTCGCATATACTGGAGCCCTTGCCGGCCTTCCCCAACCCGTCGATGCCATGACCCGCGGTATCCATCTCAAGCATCTCACTGCCACCGACCTTGGCCTGCTGGGCCTATCCGAAGAACTGCTGGTGGAAGGGGAGCTCAACGCCCAGTCGCCGGCCGAGGACGTTCACGAACTGGCCGGCGAGGCGGATCCGGTCCTGTCACGCCTTACTGAGGAAGTGCGCCTGACGCTAGAGGAGGCCCTAGTCCTCCTCGATCAGGCTCTCTCGGTAGGCCAAAGCTATCGCTCCGGTTAGGCGCACACCACCCCATCTGGCGGTTTGCGCCTTGCGTTGGCGCGCCCTAACCGCACGCGGTTCGTCTTCAGCCTATTCGACTCTCGATCCGTTACCCCTTCCCGTCCGGCGCCCGCAGTCGGTCCAACCGCAGCCGGTGGCGCTCGTCGAACAGCCGCCGCGATCCGATCCACACCGCCGCGGTGCTGCCCAGTCCGGTCCCGCCGGAGATCAGGAACATTACCAGCAGCTGGTACTTGGCCGCCTCGATGGGTGGGCTGCCGGCGAGGATCTGCCCGGTCATCATCCCCGGCAGGCTGACCACCCCGGCTGTGGCCATGGCGTTGACGATGGGGATGAGCCCTGCGCGCAGTGAGTCGCGGCGAAGCTCCGCGATGGCCGTGTCCCAGGTCGCACCCAGCATCAGGCGAGCCTCGATGCGCCCGCGGGATTCCCAGGCGTTGCGCGTCAGGTTGTCCATGGCCAGGGCGACTCCGCTCATGGTGTTGCCCAGCAGCATGCCCAGCAGCGGGATCAGGTACTGCGGCTGGTACCAGGGCTTGACCCCGATGATCACGGTCAGCGCCAGTACCAGGACGCTGAAGGAGGAAAGAAACATGGACAGGGTTCCGATGCCGTAGCCCCAGGGTCCCCGATAGCGGTGCTTCTGGCGCGACATGGCCTCCCAGCCGGCGAAGGCGAGCATGACCAGCGCCATGAGCCCAATAAGCCCGGGGTGGGTGGTGGCGAAAAGCGCATGCAGAACATAGCCGATGAGGCTCAGCTGTACGGCACTGCGGGCCGCCGCGACGAGGACCCGCCGCTCTACGCCCAGATGAAGGCGCCAGGACAGCAAGGCCAGCAACAGGACCAGTCCGGCGGCCAGGGCCAGGTCCAAGGGGCTGAGCAGGATCAGGCTCATGGCTCGGGCACCAGGCGGCGGTCTTGGATCACCAAGCGGCGCCCGCCCCCCTGTGCACTCAGTCGGGCCCGCTGATCCGGGTCATGGCTGACCCAGAGAACGGCGGCGCCGTGCTCGACCCGGTAGGCCTCCACCAGTACCTCGACCCGCTCGCGATTGGGAGGGTCCAGGTTGGCGGTGGCCTCATCCAGCAACAGGGCCTCGGACCTGTTGGCCAGGACCCGGGCGAGGGCCAGGCGCTGGCGCTCTCCGGTGGAGAGCCTGGAAACGGCCCATCCCAGGGTCTCTGGGCCGAAGCCAAGGTCCGTGAGGAGCGGGCCGACCGTATTGGGGAGGTGATCACCCACCAGGTCGGCCCACCAGTGGGCCTCCGCCGGGAGCAGGGCGACACGGCGACGCCACTCCGGAGCGGGGAGGGCGGAGCGTCGGACGCCGTTCAGCCAGACCTCGCCGGGGTGAGGGTCGAGATCGGCGATGGCGCGCAGCAACAGGCTCTTGCCGGAGCCTGAGGGGCCGGAGAGGAAGACCCGCTCGCCGGGCCTCAAGGTCAGGTCCACGGGCTCCAGGCCGTACGGAGCCACCCCTTGCAGCCGCAGTCCGGCCATCAGCGGCGGCGGAAGATCAGGTCATGGACCTTGTGGCCCAGGGCACGACCGCGGCGCTCGAATTTGGTCAGGGGGCGGTCCTCCGGGCGGACGCAGTAGCCGCCACTGGCTTCGGTGTTGGTGAAGGCGTCACGGGCCAGGGTGAGGACCCGGAGCATCTGCTCGGCGTAGGGGCTCCAGTCGGTGGCGGCGTGGAAGGTCCCGCCGGGACGGATGACCCGCGCCAGTAAAGCCACGACCTCCGGGGACAGGATGCGCCGCTTGTGGTGGCGCTGTTTGGGCCAAGGGTCGGGAAAGAAGAGGTAGACCCCGGCGAGGCTTGCCTCGGCCAGGCGCATGGCTCAGCAACTCCACGGCGTCTTGGCGCAGGACGCGGACATTGGTCAGGCCGCGGCGTTCGAGCTCAAGGAGAAGGTGACCCACCCCGGGGCGGTGGACCTCCACGCCGAGGTATCTGCGCTCGGGGTGTGTTCGTCGCCATCTGGGCGAGGGTCTCGCCGTTGCCGAAGCCGATCTCGAGATAGACAGGCCCGGGTGTGCTGAACAAGTGCTCCGGCTCCAGCGGCGACCCGGGGTGCCAGTCCAAACCGAATCGCGGCCAAAGCCCCTCGAAGGCTCGGGCCTGGGCCGGGGTCAGGCGCCCCTCGCGCAGGACGAAACTGCGGATGGGACGGCGGTTTGAGGGTTCAGCCACAACGGCTTGGGCCTCGCCCTCCGCGTCACCCGAGTGGGTGGGCCCGGGCTCCGCCGTCGTGTCCGGCTGGCCTCTAGCCGCGGCGGTCAAGGCGGCTAGAAAAACAGCCCATCCAGGGGCGAGGAGGCGGAGGCGAACCGCTTCGCTGGCATGCGTCCGGCGCGGTAGGCCTCGCGCCCGGCCTCGATGGCCTTGCGCATGGCGCCGGCCATGAGGATGGGGTCCCGGGCGGCGGCGATCGCGGTATTCATCAGGACACCGTCGCAGCCCAGTTCCATCGCAACGGCGGCGTCGGAGGCGGTTCCAACACCCGCATCCACCAGGATCGGGACCTTGGCGTTCTCGACGATGGTGCGGATGTTGAGCCGGTTGCGGATGCCAAGGCCCGAGCCAATGGGTGCGGCCAGCGGCATCACCGCCACGCATCCCAGCTCTTCCAGACGCTTGGCGACGACGGGGTCATCGTTCGTGTAAACCATGACGTCGAAGCCGTCCTTGACCAGTTCCTCCGCCGCCTGAAGGGTGGCGACGACGTCCGGGAACAGTGTCTTCTCGTCCCCGAGTACCTCCAGCTTGCACAGGTTGTGGCCGTCGAGGAGCTCGCGGGCGAGCCGGCAGGTGCGCACCGCTGCGGCAGCGTCGTAGCAGCCGGCGGTGTTGGGCAGGATGGTGTAGCGCTCCGGCGGCAGCAGATCCAGGATGTTCGGCTCGTTGGGGGTCTGACCGATGTTTGTGCGACGCACGGCAATGGTGACGATCTCGGCCCCGCTCGCCTCGATGGCCAGCCGGGTCTGCTCCATGTCCTTGTATTTGCCGGTACCGACCAGAAGGCGGGAGCTGTACTCCTGGCCCGCGACGATGAGGCGGTCTTGGTTGGGGTGGTCTGCGGTCATGGCTCACTGGCCTCGGGTTTGATCGGCGAGAAGGACAGGATAAACCATTTGACGAGGACAGGTCCCGGGGTGCCCGGGGACGGGCAGCAGGGGCCTTATCCGCCGCCCACGGCATGGATGATCTCCACGCGATCCCCAGGAGTCAGGCCATGTTCTGCGAACAGGCTGCGCGGGACCAGCTCTTCGTTGACCTCAACGGCCAGCCGGCGACCAGTCAGCCCTAGCGTTTCGATCAGAGCGCTCAGGGTGCAGGGCTCTGCGACCTCTGTGGGGCTGCCGTTGACCTGAATCTGCATGGCGCTGGTGCTTGTTGGCCGTCTTGGTGGGCGGGCGATTCTACACTAAACTCCCGCGCCTACCGGTGCGGTATCAGAACGAATAGGGGGCAACACATTGACGCAGTGGTCCGAGGACCTGATTCCCATCGAACGTGCCCGGACCCTCGATGGGCTCTTCTACCATCGGGTGCGCCGCTCCCCGGACCGGGTGGCCTATCGGTATTTTGACCGTGCTGTCAGTGCCTGGCAGGAGCGGACCTGGGCCGAGATGGGCAGTCTGGTGGCGCGCTGGCGCGCGGCCCTGGCGGAGGAGCCGGTTGGACCCGGCGACCGGGTCGGTATCCTGCTGCGCAACTGCCCCGAGTGGGTGATCTTCGACCAGGCCGCCCTTTCCCTCGGTCTGGTAACCGTGCCCTTCTATACCGACGACCGCCCGGATAACGCCGCCTATATCATCAACGACGCGGGGATCAAGGTTCTGCTCGTACAGGATGTCCCCCGCTGGGGACGCATTAGCGAGGCCCTGGGAGAGTCTCGGTACCCGACTCGCGTGATTGTCGTCGAGGCTGGCAAAGAGGCCGAGCGATTGATACGCGCCGACCACCGTATCGTCCTTGCGGCCGATTGGGTGCCACAGGGGGGCCCCGAGCTGAAGCAGCGTGACGGTGCCCCCCATGCGCTCGCCACCATCGTCTATACGTCGGGGACCACGGGGCGTGCCAAGGGGGTGATGTTGAGCCACCTCAACTTGCTCAGCAACGCACATGCCAGCTTGACGATGGTCGATTGCTACCGGGAGGACCTGTTTCTGTCCTTCCTGCCGCTGTCCCATACCCTCGAGCGAACAGCGGGCTACTACCTGCCCATGCTGGCCGGGGCCGCCGTCGCCTTCGCCCGATCGATTCCCCAGCTCGCCGAGGACCTTCAGCAGATTCGCCCGACCGGGCTGTTCGCGGTGCCGCGGGTCTTTGAGCGCATTTACCGACGGCTGCTCGACCAGGTGACGGGTCGCCCGGCGCCGGTCCGTTGGCTGTTTTGGCTTGCTGTACGGACCGGCTGGGTGAACTTCGAGCGTGAGCAAGGTCGCCGCGGTTGGCACCCGCTGCTGGTGCTTTGGCCATTCCTACGCAGAAAGGTTGCCGCTCCGGTCCTCGAAAAGCTCGGCGGCCGCATGCGTATCACTGTCAGCGGCGGGGCGCCGTTGCCACGGGAAGTCGCGCACCTTTTCATCGGGTTGGGGCTGCCGTTGCTGCAAGGCTATGGCTTGACCGAGACCAGCCCGGTGGTGAGTGTGAACCGCCTTGACGACAACGATCCGGACAGCGTGGGGTTGCTGTTGCGGGGGCTGGAGGCACGCATCGGGCCGCACGATGAACTCCTGATCCGGGGCCCGAGCGTCATGCTTGGTTACTGGAACAATCACGCTGCGACGGCGCTAATGATCGACGCAGATGGTTGGCTGCACAGCGGGGACCAGGCGCGCATCAGCGATGGTCACATCTACATCACGGGGCGCATCAAGGACATCCTTGTGCTGTCCAATGGAGAGAAGGTCGCGCCGGCGGACATGGAGATGGCCATTGCGCTGGATCCCCTGTTCGAGCAGGTCCTGGTGGTGGGTGAGGGGCGCTCCCACCTCAGTGCCCTGGTCGTCCTGTCGCCGGACCTCTGGCCCGGTTTAGCCCTGGAGTATGGCCTGGATCCGGAGCGCGAGCGGAGCCTCGACGAACCGCGGCTGCATAAGGAGATGCTGCGGCGGATCCGCGAAGCCCTACGGGATTTTCCGGGTTATGCCAAGATCCGCCGGGTCACCCTGACGCTGGAGGCTTGGTCGGTGGACAATGGCCTCTTGACCCCCACGTTGAAGGTAAAGCGGGGGGAGGTCTTGCGCCGCTATGCCGGACAGGTCGAGCGAATGTATGCAGGGGATTCCTGAGGCGGGTCCTGTAGCCTCTGCCGGCGTGTTGCTGGCGGGCGCTTGCGCCAGGCCCGTCCCCATGGGTAAGATGCCGCCCTCTGCGGGTGTAGTTCAATGGTAGAACTGCAGCTTCCCAAGCTGCTAACGTGGGTTCGATTCCCATCACCCGCTCCATCCACCCCTCCCTCCCGCCCAGGTCCGGCCGGCCCCGTCCCGTAACCTCGTGCATCGCCTTTACCAAGCCCGGGATCGCATCGAGGCCCAGTTTCTGCTCGACCTGCTCGCGGAGCATCGTATCCCGGCCAATGTTCTCGGCGACTACCTCACGGGCGCTGCCGGCGGCCTCCCGTTGGACATCTGTCCCACCGTCTGCCTGGTGGACGACGGTGACTTGCCCCGGGCAAGGATCCTTCTGGCCGACTTCCTTGCCGGCGATGTACCGGGTCCGCCTTGGCACTGCCCGGCCTGCGGGGAGCTGGTGGAGGCGGGATTCCATCAGTGCTGGCGCTGTGGGCAACGCCGGGCGGACTGACCTGGACCTGTATCCTCCAGTCGATGCCGCTAGACCTCGATCACTGTGTTGAGACCCCCCTTGTCCAGATCTCTGAGACCACTGCCTATCGTTGCCCTGGGCCTGGGTTTGGTCTTGGTGGCCACCCTTATTTTCAAGGTCGCCCCAGATCAGCGCGCCTTGGCGGAAACCCTGGCCAGGCGGGTCAAGGCCGAGACCGGGTACGATCTCACCATAGCCGGGGACATAGGCCTTGTCGTCCTTCCGCGGCCTAGCCTGGTCATCAAGGGTGTGAGCCTTGCCGGGGCCCCAGGCATTGGGGATGCCCCCCTTATCGGGATCGCGCGGGCCGAGGTCGGGGTGCGGCCCTGGGCGCTGCTTCGCGGTCGTATCGAACCGACCAGGGTAAATCTGAGCGGTGTGCGCATCGCCTTGGTCCGAGGCCCGGATGGGCTCGGGAACTGGGCGGTGACCCCTAAGCCCTGGGGCGATCTCCCCGGACCATGGCTCACGGACGCGAGTCCTGGAGCGATCCCGCCAGGGGTGCCACCCGAACACGACGATGCCTCACCCTTTCGCCTTTCGGTCGGCGCAGCCGATGCGGGCGCGGTTGACCAGCCCGCTTTGAAACGGCATCCCATTGAAAATTTGGAGATTAGGGACGCGATCCTGACCTGGGAGGATCGTGGGCGCGGACAGAGCCTGGCGCTGCGCGGCCTCTACTTGGCTTTGAGCCGTCGCGCGTCCGGCGACTCCTTCGAGCTGAAACTCGTGGCCGGCCTTGGACTGGCAGGGGCGGGTCCCGATGCCAGGATCTCGGCAGCCGCCGGAGTCGACCTAGGGGAGGGTAGGGCACTCGTTGTGTCGGACATCCGCGCGGAGGTCACAGCTCTGCCCGCAACGGAGGACTTCGCGGGGCCTGTTGCACTGACCGGTAGCCTGCGGGTGCAGACTGACGCGGCGATCCGCTTCGATCTGGCGATGAGCGAGCTGGATCTGGATGCTTGTCAGTCATCGAAAGGGAGTCGCGCCACCCCAGCCGAGATCGCCCCCGGCCCGGTCCCAGCCAGTCCCGAGGAATTGTCTGGTCAGCCGCGGCTAGCTGGCGCGGGCGCCGCCGCGCCCCTGCCCAAGGTTAGGGCACCCGCGTTCTCCAACGCCTTGCCCTTAGGCCTTGACGTCGATGGGCGTCTGAGCATCCCCCGGCTGAGAATTGCTGGCCTGGACCTGCGCGCCGTGGAGATCAAGGCGACAGCCAAGGGTGGCAATCTGCAACTTGATCACCGGGTTGAGGATTTTTACGGGGGCAGTCTCGCCGGGACTCTGCGCCTGGAACTGCGCGGCATCGAGTCCAACATCAACCTGGAGACGGCGGCTTCTGGATTCCAGATGGGTTCCCTCTTGGCCGATCTGGCGGGGGCCCGCGGCCTCGCCGGGCGCGGCGACCTCGGCGTCACCCTGGTCGCTGTCGGGTTGGACCGTGCCGCCCTGATTCGCAGCCTGAAGGGCAGGCTCGTCCTGCGCCTAAGTGACGGGGCTCTGGTCGGGGTTGATCTCGGGGCCCTAATCGGGGGCGCCAGGTTGTCCGTCGATGGCCAACCCGCCGACAAGCTGGCCCTGGGCGGGGTCCCTCGGACCCTCTTTGACGATCTCACCGCCACTGTAGCAGTGGCAGACGGGGTCCTTCGCAGTGATGATCTGGTGGCCCACAGTCCCTGGTTTCAGGCCACGGGCGGCGGCACCCTGGACCTTGCCGACGGGCGCCTTGCCGGTCGTCTGATTCCGTTGCTCGTCAAGCCGCCCCAGGGGCGCGGGCTCAAGGAATTGGAGGGGGTTCCGATCCCCGTCCTCGTGAGCGGGACCCTAGCAGCGCCGGTCTGGCGGGTCGATGTCGCTTCTGCCCTGCGGGAGGCCGCCGGGCGCAGGCTCGATGCGCAGGGTGAGGGCCTCATGGAGGGGCTTGAGGGCCGCACTGGGGTCAAGGGGCTTGGCGGCATGCTGCGCGGCCTGTTAGGGCGCTAGGTCATGGCAGTGCGATTGTCCCCGGCACCCTTCGCCGAGCTCGTTCTGGCCTGGTACGACCGGCACGGACGCAAGGACTTGCCCTGGCAGCGTGAGCCCAGTCCGTACCGGGTCTGGGTCTCGGAGATCATGCTCCAGCAGACGCAGGTGGCTGTGGTCATCCCCTACTTTGAGCGTTTCGTGGAGCGCCTGCCGACGGTCGCCGCGCTGGCGACCGCCCCGCTGGACTTGGTCCTGCACCTGTGGTCTGGGCTCGGCTACTATGCCCGGGCGCGCAACTTGCGTCGCGCGGCCGGCATCGTCCTCTCCGAGCATAGGGGCGAACTGCCCACCGACTTGGCGCAACTGCAGGCACTGCCCGGGATCGGGCGCTCGACCGCCGCGGCCATCTTGTCCCTGGCCCAGGGCCAGCGTCACGCGATTCTGGACGGCAACGTCAAGCGCGTTCTGGCGCGCTGCTTCGCGATACCCGGTTGGCCGGGTCGCGCCCAGGTGCTCGCAAAGCTATGGGACCTCGCGGAGTCCTTCACCCCTCGCGACCGGGTCGGGGCCTACAATCAAGCCATGATGGACCTGGGCGCGACGCTTTGCACACGCTCAGCCCCAGCGTGCGCACGCTGTCCCCTGGCCGGCCAGTGTGCCGCGCTGGCCCGAGGTGATGCGGGCGCTTTCCCTGCTCCCAAGCCCCGTATCGCAGTGCCACGGCGACAGGTCTGGATGCTCATCCTGCGGAATCCCGCGGGTGAGGTGTTGCTGGAGCGCCGCCCGCCGGTCGGGATCTGGGGTGGCCTATGGAGCCTGCCTGAGTGTCAGCCGGGCAGTGATCCTGCGGAGTGGTGCCGCAGCCGACTGGGCGCGATCCCGGCTCGGATTGAAAAGCTGACACCGCGCCGCCACTCCTTTAGCCACTTCGAGCTGGACGTTCAACCCCTACGGCTCGATCTCGACTCGGCCCCAATGACCGTTGCGGATGACGAGCGCTATCTCTGGTATGACGCCCGCCGCCCAGGTTCGCTGGGGCTCGCTGCTCCGATAGCCAGGCTACTCGGCGAGCTCGGCAACCAACCTCCTGAACCGAAACCCCTGAACGGAGACTCGCCATGACGAGAATGGTCCACTGCACAAAGCTTCACTGTGAGGCTGAGGGTCTTGCCCGACCACCCTACCCGGGCGAGCTTGGCAAGCGTGTCTACGAGCATGTCTCAAAGCAGGCGTGGGCGGATTGGCTGCGCCATCAGACCATGCTGATCAACGAGAACCGGCTGAATCCCATGGAGCCCAAGTCCCGTACCTTTTTAGAGGAGCAGATGGAGCAGTATTTTTTTGGCGAGGGAGCCGACCTGCCACCCGATTATGTCCCGCCCAAGGCTTGACGACCGGGCAGCTCGGCGGTTAAATGCACGGCTTCGCCGGTTGCAAAACCTCGTGGGCTGAAACTGAGCCGCGGGTGGCGTAAACGAGCCTCGGACATGCCGCTAGGGAAGGTGTAGTGCCGGCGTGTCATACAGGTCTTGCCCAGGTAGCTCAGTTGGTAGAGCAGGGGACTGAAAATCCCCGTGTCGGTGGTTCGATTCCGCCCCTGGGCACCATCTCTCCCTCCGAGTCGGCGCGAACCAACCGCGTTGCACCAGACGTTTCCAACTCTTCTCTCCGCCGCCGACAGCCTGTTGGTCGTTGGTCTGCGCCGTCCCTTGGTTACTGACATCGAGTCCTGAATCGCTGTGGGTGGTGCCCTGATCGGGAGGGCGAGCATGTGGCACCGCAGCGCGGCCGGATTTGTGGCCCGTCGTTGGTCTTTACTCTCAATCCTGTCGATGCGAGATCAGCGCCGCCGCCCGCTGCGCTCCCGCTTGTCTGGGTTGCGAAGCAGGACATAGACGGCACCGGTCCCGCCGTCGCGGCGGGTGGCCGAGCAGAAGGCGAGGACGTCTTCGCTCAGGCGCAGCCAGTAGTTGACCTTGCACTTAAGGATGGGCTGCCGTGCCGCGGAGCCGAACCCCTTGCCGTGAATGATGCGGGCGCAGCGCGCCCGAACCCGTGCGCAATGGTCGAGGAACTCGGTCAGAACCCGGCGGGCGACGTCAACAGTGAGGCCGTGCAGGTCGAGTTCGATCTCCACATCGAGGTACCCGCGTTGCAGGTCGTGGATCACGCGGTTCTGGACGCCGGGACGGGCGAATAGCAGGAACTCGTGGGTCTCGACCTCAGCCTCGGATAGACCCGCAGGTCTGTCGGGGTCTGCTAGGTCCTCTGGCTGGGGGATCGGCACCGGCGGCGGACGGCGGCGATAGGGTTCGGCCCGATCATGCTCCAGTGGTTCGATGTCCGCCACCGCCGTCCGGAATAGCTCGCGTTCGCCCTGCGGAATTTTCTTGGTCATAAACCCCCGGGCCCCGGTGCAAGGCTGACTGCAGGAGTATATCAGTGTGCCCTGGATTCGCTCCCCAGGGTGTCGGGGGCGTCCCTTTTGACAGTATGATGCTGCTCTGTTGCCCGGCTTTGGGCTCCGGGCCTCGTCCGGCCAAAGGGCTCGGTGCCTGGGGACCCCCGTGCGTCTCCCATGCCGCTCCTGGTCGTTTCCCCCAACCGACAGATTTTGCCGATGAAGATTCTGGTTAGCAACGATGACGGCTATCAGTCTCCTGGATTGCGGGCATTGGTCGATGTCCTGCGGGACCTGGGGCGGGTCATCGTCGTGGCGCCGGACCGCGATCGCAGCGGTGCAAGCAATTCGCTCACCCTCGATGTCCCGATCCGCGCCCATCGACTGGCCGAGGACTTCTACCGGGTCGAAGGGACGCCCACAGATTGCGTCCACCTGGCCATCACCGGCTTGCTGGCCGAGGAGCCGGACATCGTGGTCGCCGGGATCAACCACGGACCCAACTTGGGCGACGACGTAATCTACTCCGGGACCGTCGCGGCGGCGACCGAGGGCCGGTTCCTTGGCCTGCCGGCCATTGCGGTCTCCGTGGGTTCCCACGAGCCCAGGCACCTGGAGACCGCCGCCCGGGTTGCGACCGACCTGGTCGCCCGGCTCAAGAAAGAGCCCCTGGAGCCAAACATCATTTTGAACGTGAACGTCCCAGACCTGCCCTATGAGTCCGTCCGCGGGCTTGCGGCAACCCGCCTCGGGCATCGGCACAAGGCAGAACCTGTCACGGCTGGTCTCGACCCACGGGGGCGGACCATCTATTGGGTTGGTCCAGCCGGTCCGGAGCAGGATGCGGGTCCCGGGACCGATTTTCACGCTCTGCGCGAGGGCTTCGTGTCCGTTACCCCCTTACAGGTTGACTTGACGCGCCACGCGGCTATCGCTTCCTTGGAACAATGGCTACGCGGATGTCGTTGATGGCGGGTGCCCGCGAGCAGGGGATCGGGATGACGTCACAGCGCACGCGGGAGCGCTTGGTGCAGCGTCTCGTTGATGCGGGTATCACCCATCAGGGTGTGTTGGATGCGATGCGCAGCCTGCCCCGGCACCTGTTCGTCGATGAGGCATTGGCGAGCCGCGCCTATGAGGATTCGTCGCTTCCCATCGGCCACGGCCAGACGATCTCGCAGCCCTACACCGTTGCGCGCATGACCGAGGCCTTGCTCGAAGGCGGGCCGAGGGCGCGGGTCCTGGAGATTGGGACTGGTTCGGGCTTTCAAACCGCGGTGCTGGCCTCCGTGGTGCGCCGGGTCTACAGCCTCGAGCGGGTTGCCGCCCTTCACGAGATGGCCGCGCGGCGCTTGCGCCTGCTCAAGCTGCGCAACGTGCGGTTGCGCCACGGGGATGGTCACCTCGGGTGGAGCGAATATGCCCCCTTCGACGGCATTCTGGTGACGGCCGCGCCTGAGGGTATACCGCGGGCCTTGGTCAACCAACTGGCTTCGGAAGGTTGCATGGTCCTGCCCATCGGTCGTCAGGGTCAGCAGGTGCTGGTGCGGGTGACCCGGACCGAGTCGGGTTATGAGCACGAGATTCTCGATTCCGTGATTTTCGTGCCCTTGCTTGGAGGCGTCGCCTGATGCGTGTCTTTTCGGCTCTCTACAGTCGTGTCATGTCGTGGTCGCGACACCGCCACGCTCCCTGGTATCTCGCCGGTCTGAGCTTTGCTGAGTCCTCCTTCTTCCCGATTCCGCCGGATGTCCTCTTGGCCCCCATGAGCCTGGCTAACCCCAAACGTGCTTGGTGGCTCGCGGCTCTCACCACAGCCGCTTCGGTCCTGGGTGGGCTTGCGGGCTACTTGATCGGGGTCTTCGCATTCGATTTGATCCAACCCCTGGTCGGGGAGGGGGGGCGTTACCACGCCGCCTTTGGTCAAGCGAAGGACTGGTTTGCCGAGTGGGGCGTCTGGGCTGTCTTTGTCGCCGGCTTCTCCCCCATCCCTTATAAGGTCTTCACGATCACCGCCGGGGCACTGTCCATGGCCCTGCTGCCATTCACCGTCGCGTCCCTGATTGGGCGCGGCGGGCGGTTCTTTCTGGTCGCGGGTTTGATGGTCTGGGGCGGCGAGCGGATGGAGGCGACCCTGCGCACCTATGTGGACCGCATCGGGTGGGTCATGCTGCTGCTGATCGCCGCTATCGTGGTCTGGTCGCGCTGAAGCGGAGGCGTGCCGTGAGGGGTTGGCAGTGGTCCCGCGGAATTGTCCAAGACCCGGTGCCTGCCCCGGTGATGAACGTCGGCGGGGGTTCCCGAAATATCGTCCTGTTGGCCGCCTTGCTCGCTGTGGCGGTTGGGGTGCTGCCGGGTTGTGCCACCCGGACGCCGGCGCCCGTATCCGGCTGGGACGAGAACGCCCCGGCCCCGAACGGTTATTACCGCATAAAGTCCGGTGACACCCTGAGCGAGGTAGCGGAGCGACTGAAACTGAGTTTCGCGACCTTGGCTCGGTGGAACCGCATGAAGCCGCCCTACAAAATCCTGTCCGGCGGGCTTCTGCGGATTGTTCCGCCAGGGGTGAGCGAGGACGGCGTGACGGTGACCGACGGCCTGGTCACGGATACCAAGGGGCGCCGGGGTCAATCCGCCGAACGCCAGTCTGACGAGTCGGGACGGCTGGCAGATGTCACGGTAACTCCTCAGGCGGAGCCTGGGGCCGGGGTCAGGCCGAATGTCGCCGCGCGCGCAAGTCCCTCGGGGCTGGCCTGGCGATGGCCCCTGAGGGGGCCGGTCAAGCGCAACTACGCCCCGGGCGATCGTACTCGGTCGGGCATACGCATCGGCGGGCGGCCCGGGGCCAAGGTGGTCGCCGCCGAGACCGGCTCCGTCGTTTACAGCGGCAGTGGACTCAAGGGTTACGGGAACCTTATTATCGTCCAGCACAATAAAAACTATTTAAGCGCGTACGGCTTCAACCGCAAACTCCTCGTCCGCGAGGGGGACCGCGTCGAACGTGGCCAGGCCGTTGCGGAGGTTGGGCAGGCGGGGGGGATTGGTTGCTGCACTTTGAGATTCGCAAGAACGGCACCGCCGTCGACCCCATGGGTTATCTGCCGAAGTCGAGGTGATCCGCCCGCATTTTGGAGGATGCAGTGCATGGTGACCGATGAGCAAGATGTGCTGGAGATCGAGGCAGCGATCGAGCCTGATATCGAGGATGATTCGATCCCGACAACGGAGGCTCTCGGCGACAGCGAGGTGATCTCCGGGCCCCTCAGCGAGCCCCTCAGCGAGGATGTCGAACGCGTCGCTGCGGCCGAGGACGATAGCACCGAGGCAGCCGAAAGCGCGCGGTTTGCTGCCGGGGACGGGGACTTTGACGCGACTCGCCTCTATCTCAACGAAATCGGCGGCTCCAAACTGCTGACGGCGGAGGAGGAAGTCCGCTTCGCGCGCCTGGCACAGCGGGGGGACAACGGCGCCCGCCAGCGCATGATTGTCAGTAACCTGCGGCTAGTCGTTAAGATCGCGCGGCGCTACCTCAACCGCGGTCTCCCGCTGCTGGACCTGATCGAAGAGGGCAACCTGGGCCTGATCCGCGCGGTGGAGAAGTTCGACCCCGAGCGCGGCTTTCGCTTCTCGACCTATGCGACTTGGTGGATCCGCCAGACCATCGAGCGGGCCATCATGAACCAGACCCGCACCGTTCGTCTGCCGATCCACGTGGTCAAGGAGATCAACACCTATCTCAAGGCCGCACGGCACCTTGCCCAGCGCCTCGATCACGAGCCGACCACCGAAGATGTGGCCCTGTTGCTCGACAAGCCGATCTCGGAGGTCAAGCGCATGCTGGGGCTCAACGAGCGCATCGCCTCGGTGGATACGCCCTACAGTAAGGACGCCGACAAGCCTCTGGTGGACATGCTCCAGGACGACTCGGCGGAAGATCCCACCGATCGTATCCATGACGCCGATGTCCGGCACAATCTGGAGGCCTGGCTGCGGAAGCTCAACGACAAACAGCGCGCGGTCGTCGAGCGCCGCTTCGGCCTGCATGGCTATGAGCACTCGACTCTGGAGCGGGTCGCCCACGAACTCGGTGTGACCCGCGAGCGCGTCCGGCAGATCCAGATGGATGCCCTGCGCAGACTGCGCGATATCCTCGAAAAGGACGGCTTCTCGGTGGATTCTTTCTTCAAGTGATTGGCCGGTTTCACCGCGCGGTCCCGTCCTAGGCCGCCATCTCGACTCCGACCGCTTGACGGTTGCGCGTCGCGGTTGATGCCCTTCTTGCGCCCCGCTGCGCCGATCTGCGACACCTCGTCCAGATCGAGACGATTTCCGGCAAATCCCCTGTTAGATAGGGGTAACCACAACGTCCATATTGACTTTCGGCCTTGAATCCAGTGTCATAGCGGGCGCTGCGCTCAAGGAAAATGGGGCGCGCGGACCGTGGGCCGGGGGGCTCGCACACACTCGTCATTTTCCTTGAATTCCTTTGGGGAGGAACTATGGAAGCGCCACTGGAACAGAGGTACAACTTCGAAATTGTACGCTGGTTCACCGTCGCGGCGGTCGTCTACCTGGTGGTGGGCGCACTCGTCGGGGTCTATATCGCCTCCGAGCTGGCCTGGCCGGTTCTGAATTTCGATAGCCCGTATCTCTCGTTCGGGCGCCTCCGCCCGCTCCATACCAATGCCGTCATCTTCGCGTTTGGCGGCTGTGCTCTGATGGCGACCTCTTTTTATTCCGTCCAACGCACCTGCGGCGTGCGGCTATGGAGTGACAAACTGGCGTGGTTCGTCTTCATCGGCTGGAATCTCATCATCGTCTCCGCGGTGGTCACGCTCCCGCTGGGCCTGACCTCGGCCAAGGAGTATGCCGAACTGGAGTGGCCCGTCGACATCGCCATTGCCGTGGTGTGGTTGGCTTACACCTTCAATTTCATCATGACGATCGCCAACCGCAAGACCTCACACATCTATGTATCGAATTGGTTCTTTCTCGGCATGATGGTGATGATCACCTATCTCCATGTGGTCAACAGTCTGGCCATTCCGGTGGGAGTGTTTAAGTCCTATTCCCTATTCTCCGGTGTGCAGGACGCCATGATCCAGTGGTGGTGGGGCCACAACGCGGTGGGCTTCTACCTGACCGCCGGCTTCCTGGCCATGATGTACTACTTCGTGCCCAAGCAGGCCAACCGTCCAATTTACTCCTATCGCCTGTCGGTCATCCACTTCTGGGCCCTGATGTTCGGTTACGTCTGGCTCGGCGCTCACCACCTTCAGTATACGGCCCTGCCGGACTGGACCGGCTCCCTGGGTGCCGCCGTGTCCATCGCCATGATCATCCCCTCCTGGGGCGGCGCGGTGAACGGCATGATGACCCTGTCCGGGGCCTGGGATAAGCTGCGCACGGACTATGTTCTGCGTTTCATGGTCATGGCTCTGGCCTTCTACGCCATGTCCACCTTCGAGGGACCGGTCATGTCGCTGAAGACCGTAAACGCCCTGTCGCACTATACCGACTGGACCGTAGGCCACGTGCATTCAGGCGCCCTTGGCTGGGTCGCGGGTATTGCCATCGGCTCCATTTATCACCTGATGACCCGCCTCTGGTACACGGAGATGTGGTCGGAGAAGCTGGTCAACGCCCACTTCTGGACCGCCACCATTGGTACCGTGGTCTACATCGTCGCCATGTGGGTCTCCGGTATCATGCAGGGCCTCATGTGGCGCGCCTATGACGAGTACGGCACCCTGGCCTACACCTTCGTCGAGTCGGTAGATGCCATGCACCCCTACTACGCGATGCGCGCCATCGGCGGTGGGATCTTCCTGTTCGGCGCTGTGCTCATGCTCATCAATGTCCTGATGACCGTGCGCAAGTCCGTTTCCCAGGGCAGCCTGCAGCAGGCACGCGCCGCTGCGGCGATGGCTTGATTTAAGGAGGTCACGAGCAATGGCTGAGAATACAGCACCTAAGGGCCTCCAGGACCGCATGGAGCGGAACATCTGGGGCCTGCTGATCGTCCTGGCGATCGCCCTGTCCGTCGGCGGTATCGTTGAGATCGTTCCGCTGTTCTATCTGAAGAGCACCTTCCCTGAGCAGGAGAAGTACCCAGAGATCGTCTGGAATCAGGCCGGGCAGCAGCCGATCGTTTCAGTCGCAGCGGACGGCAAAGCCAAGTGGAACTGGAAGCCGGGCGATGGCGTCCGTCCCTACACCGCCCTGGAACTCGCTGGCCGCGACATCTATCAGCGCGAGGGTTGCTATACCTGTCACTCGCAGATGGTGCGTCCGTTCCGGGATGAGAAGGAACGTTACGGGCACTACTCCCTCGCCTCGGAGTCCATGTTCGACCACCCCTTCCAATGGGGCTCCAAGCGCACGGGCCCCGACCTCGCGCGGCTTGGCGGAAAGTACTCAGATGAGTGGCAGCGTGTCCATTTGCGTGCGCCGCGGTCCGTGGTCCCGGAGTCGGTGATGCCGAACTACCCTTGGCTGGACAAGGCCATGGTTGACGGTCCCACGATGGTGAAGCACATGAATGGGATGCGCACGATCGGCGTTCCGTACCACGACGAGGACATCGCCCAGGCCCCCAAGCTGGTCGAGGGTAGGACCGAGATGGATGCCCTGGTCACCTACCTTCAGGTCCTAGGCACCATGGCCAAGCTCGATGAGTCCAAGGCCTATCGTGAATAGTCTGAAAGAGCACTTTGCTACCGACTGGGCGGCGATGACGGTCAATGATTGGGTTGGTACGATCCTGACCGTTGTCATCGCCGTCCTGATGGTGGTGCTCTACGTCTACGTACTCGCTCCCAAGAACCGGGATCGCCTTGAGGCCATGCGCAATATCCCGTTCGATGAGGACAAACCAGACAGCGGAGAGAAAGATGGCAGACCATAACCCGTTCCCCGGTGAGAATAACACCGGCCACTACTGGGACGATAACCTGCGCGAGCTGGCAAACCCCCCACCCGGCTGGTGGATGATCGCCTTCTGGGCGTCGATGCTCTGGGTCGTCGCCTACGGGATTCTGTACCCGTTCTGGCCCATGGCGACGGACTACACCCGGGGCGTGCTGGGCTGGACCCAGATGAAGGAATATCAGGAAGGCGTCGCGCAGGTTCAGGAGATGCGCAAGGAGTTCGAGGACCAGATCGCCAAGCTGACCCCGGCGGAGATCGCCCAGGATCCTGGCTTGTCTGAGTATACCGTAGCGTCTGCCAAGGTCTTGTTTGGCGACTATTGCGCTGCCTGCCACGCCAGTGGCGGCGCCGGCAACCTGGGCTATCCAGTCCTGGCGGACGACGACTGGCTCTATGGCGGCAGCATGGCCAAGATACAGGAGTCGGTCGTGGGTGGACGCGCGGGCCAGATGACGGCCCATGAAAAGATCCTCACGCCGCAGGAGGTCGATAAACTCGCGAATTTTGTGGTTGCGCTGCACGATGGTGGCCCGGCGGCGGGTGGGGACGAGGGTTGGGCACTTTACAATGCCAAGGGCTGCAACGCCTGTCACGGCACGAAGGGCGACGGTGTCCTTGCCGAGCTGCCCAACGGCGACGTGGTGAGCGTCGGTGCGGCGAACCTGACGGATAAGGTATGGCGTTTCGAGCCTGGCGGCTTGGAGAGCGCGAAGCAGACGATTCTGTATGGCGTCAATCAGGCGGATCAACCTTTGTCCCGCAATGCCGTCATGCCTGCCTTTCGGGACCACCAAGAAGTTGGGTGAGCAGGAAATCAAGAAGCTTGTCGTGTACGTGCACCAATTGGGCGGCGGCAAGTAACAGTCGGAGCCTCAGTGCCATTGAAGGCGGACGGCGTTTACGCCGTCCCCTTTCACGAGTCTGGAGAGAGGGGGAATGCCATGAGCGTGCTGGGTAACATGATGAATTGGGATCCCGTGGCCTGGATGTCGATCCTTATGGTCATTGGAGCGATCGTCGTTGTCGTGTTCCTCTATTTCAAAGTCGGCGCCTTGATTAAGCGCGACGCGGAGGCCCACAAGAACCAGCAGTAGTCTGGCGGCGTTCGGATCGCAGACGCCAAGGGGGATGTCAATCCCCCTTTTTTTCGGCTGTAACCCTGGGGAAATCATCCGGTTACAATTGAGAAAGCGCAATGTTCCGAGAGCTGTTCTCGGTTAAATTGCGCGCCAAGTCGACGGCGGTACCTGCGTCGGCACGGCAGTCGGTGCCGACATGGGTCCAACGCCGCCCAGAGCTGCACAACGCTGCGCTGGGCGAATCCTCCGGAGATGGTCAGTGAGCAAGAGTCAGGTCGAGAAGGGCGCGGCGGCGGTCGATGACCTCTACGCGGAGGCCGGTCATTGGCATGTGAATACCGGCGGGGAAACGATCCACGCCAAGCGCTTGCCGGGTAAGTTTCGCACGATCAAGTGGTTGTTGGCCTCGGTCTGGGTGATCTTTTTCCTCGGTCCCTACCTGCGGTGGGACGGGCGCCAGGCGGTGCTGTTCGATATCCCGAATCGGCAATATCACCTGTTCTCTGCGACGGTCCTGCCCCAGGACTTCTGGATGCTTTCGCTGCTGCTATTGTTTTTCGCGATCCTGCTCGCCGTCATCACTGCCCTGGCGGGGCGGGTCTGGTGTGGCTACTTCTGCTTCCAGACCGTCTGGACTGACGCCTTTACCTGGATCGAGGAGAAGTTGGAGGGACCGCCCCCCCAAAGGCGCAAGCTGGACAAGGCCCCCTGGGATCTCCACAAGATTTCGGTTCGCGGGATCAAGTATCTTGTCTGGCTCCTGATCGGCTTCTTAACGGGATTCAGCTTCGTCGCCTGGTTTACTGACGCCCCAACCTTCTGGGGGAGGTTCTTCAGTGGTCAGGCGGACCCGGCGGCCTATGTGACGGTCGCTCTGTTCACACTTGGTACCTTCGGTCTGGCCGGGTTGCTGCGGGAGCAGGTTTGCTTCTGGTTATGTCCCTATGCCCGGATCCAGGGTGTGATGCTGGACCGGACGACGGTTGTGCCAACCTATGATGAGAAGCGTGGCGAGCCGCGCGGGCGCATCGTCAAGGGCAAGGTAGGCCAGGATCGGACCACGGGGGATTGTGTGGACTGTAACCAGTGCGTGGCGGTCTGTCCTACGGGCATCGACATCCGCAACGGCCAACAGGAGGGGTGTATCACCTGCGGCCTGTGCCTGGATGCCTGCGATTCGGTCATGGAGAAGGTCGGGCGCCCCAAGGGCCTGATTCGCTATGCCTCGTTGGACGAACTCGACGGCAAGCCGGTCAGGCCGTTGGTCAAGCGCACTCGGGTCTGGATCTACGGTGGGATCTTGTTACTGGCGTGGATCGGGATCATCTTTGGCTTCTCGACCATGTTGCCCATAGAAATTAAGGTCCTGCACGAGCGCGCCCCGCTGTTCACCCGCTTGAGCGACGGCTCGATCCAGAACAAGTTCACCCTGAAGCTCCTGAACAAGTCGCCAGAGGACCTGGCAATGCGTGTCAGTGCGTCGGGACCAAAGAATCTGCATCTCATCGGCGCAGATGAGCCGGTCATGACCAGGCACGGGGAGGTTGTTCCGATAACAGTCTTTGTTAAGGTAGCCAGCAAGGATCTGGCCGACGAGCGTGAACCGGTGACCTTCGTCGTCGAAGGGGAGCGTTCTAACGGGGTAGCGGTACGCGCGCAGCGTGAGAGCGTCTTCTTCGGGCCCTAGCGATAGCGACCCATGCCGGTTGCTCCGTACGGCGGGCTGTTCGTCAGCCCGTCTTTTCAGTTGTGTCATGTAGGTCAATAGCATGCAACAGCCTTCAGTGCCTCAGATCCGGCCGATCCCGGCCTGGCGGAGTCCCTGGCTGATCGGGTGGTTCGCCCTTGTGGCGATCGTCCTCGCGGTCAATGGGGTCATGATCTATTTTGCGGTTACGACGAATCCCGGGCTGGTGATCGAGGATTACTATGACCGCGGCCAGTACTATGAACATCACCTGGCTTCGAGATTGGCACAGGACCCCGGCTGGGCCCTGAGCGCGGACTTGCCGCAGCACCTCAAGGCAGGGCAGGCTCAGGTGATCCGATTCTCCGTCTCGGACGAGGCGGGGCAGCCGGTTGCAGTGGATGGGGTGACCTTCTACGCCTATCGCCCCTCCGACGTGGGCCGTGACTTCTCCTTGCCCATGGAAATCGAGGCGCCAGGGCGCTATGCGGTGACGGTCAATTTTCCCCTGATTGGGGTCTGGGACGCCCTTTTTGCCGCCCGGTTGGGCGGGGATGAGCACAGCCTAGGCCAGCGGCTCATCGTGGCGAGGCCCTGATCATTGGAGACGGGGGGCCTTCACATAGGCGACCAGGAGCCTGCTCCGACGCATTCTCGTTCGCCCATAATCCAGGACGCGGCGTCGACCCCGTTTCAGGAAGCGCATTGTTTTCATTGCGGACTACCGGTCGCCCCGAAGGCCCAGGTGTTCGGCCAGGCCGGTGGGGCGGAGCGGGTGTTCTGTTGCACTGGCTGCAAATCGGTGTGTGAGGCGATCTTTGCCGCTGGGCTTGACGGGTTTTACCGCCGGACCCCTGAGGGTGAAGTCTTCGGTCCGCCCCCGGAGCCGCCCAAGGAGCTCGGTCTCTATGATCTGGATGCCGTCCAGGAGGAGTTCGTCGAGACACTGGGCGACCGACGCGAGATCAACCTGCTGGTAGAGGGTATCCATTGCGCTGCCTGTGTCTGGTTGATCGAGACCGGGCTAGGTCGGTTGGCAGGGGTTGACGAAGCTCGGGTCAATTTGACTGGCCGGCGGCTGAAGGTTCGTTGGGACAATGGGCGGGTCAAGCTCTCAGGCATTCTGCGCCGCTTGGCGGATATCGGGTATGCCGCAGTTCCCTTCGACCCGGCCGTCGCTGAAGGGGCATTGCAACGCCAGAATCGCCAACTCCTCTACCGCATGGCCTTTGCGGGCTTTGCGATGATGAACCTGCTGTGGATTTCCATCGCGCTATACAGCGGTGCGGACCGCGGCGAGTTTCGCGGCATGTTTCAATGGATCGGGTTCCTCATCGCAACGCCGACCCTGCTGTATTCCGGCTATCCGTTCTATCGGGGTGCCTGGTCCGGGCTGCGCAGTGGTCACCTGACCATGGATCTGCCTATCGCCATCGGGGTGACTAACACTTACCTCTACTCCCTTTACGTGACGACCTCGGGTACGTTGGTCGGTGATGTGTACTGGGATACGGTGGTGAACTTCTTGTTCGTGATCCTGGTTGGCCGCTTCTTGGAGTCCATCGCAAAGCGCAAGGCCGTCGCAGCCACTCAGCGGCTGCTCGACCTGCAGCCCCGCGTTGCCACGGTTTTGCGCGACGGCGAGGAGTCGCTGATGCCCATCCGCGCGGTCAAGCCCGGGGACCGGGTTTTAGTGCGCCCCGGAGAGAAGATTCCGGTGGATGGACAGGTCTTGGACGGGCGCAGCAGCGTTGATGAATCCATGCTCACGGGGGAGTCCGATCCAGTGACCAAGGCGGCGGGCGCAAGCGTTTTCGCCGGGACACTGAACGGGCCTGGTCCCCTCCATGTTCAGGTTCATGGACTGCTGCGAGATACCGCCCTGGGGCGCATCATCCGTCTGGTGGAGGACGCACAGGCGAGCAAGGCGCCTATTCAGTGCATTGCCGATCGGGTCGTGCCCTGGTTTGTCGCCGTCACCCTGGGCCTCGCAGCCATCACATTCGGCCTCTGGGTGGGGGATGGGGCCGAGAAGGCCCTGATGGCAGCCACAGCAGTCCTCATCATCACCTGTCCCTGCGCCTTCGGCATGTCGACCCCCATGGCGATTGCCGTGGCGTCAGGGCTGGGTGCTCGGCTCGGCATCCTGGTCAAGAATGGGGCCGTGTTGGAGGGGCTGTCTACCATCGACCACTTTGTCTTTGACAAGACGGGGACCCTGACGGAGGGGCGCCCAGTGGTCACTGCCGTCGCTGACCGGACGGTCCGCTGGGGCGGTAGCGATACGGCGGCGCTGGGCGTTGGTCCGCGGGCACAACTGCGCCGCCTGGCGGCCTTGGAACTGCGCTCTGAGCACCCGGTTGCCGGGGCCATCCTGTCCTTCTGCGCCCGATCCGGGATCGACCTTGGCGGGCAAGAGGTGGCGGAGGTCGAGACGCAGCCCGGGCTCGGCATCCGGGGTACCGTGGACGGTGTCCGCGTGGTGGCGGGCACCGCGGAGTGGCTGCGCCGAAACGGGGTGAAGACAGACCCTGTGCTGGTGGCGAGTGTGGCCTTCATCGAGTCTGTCGGCGGGAGCCTCTTGCGCCTGGCAGTGGCCGGTCGAGAGGTCTTGGTGATTGGGGTAGAGGACCGTCTGCGGCCCGATGCCGCGGAGGTGGTGGCGCAGCTCAAGGCCGATGGTATACGCGTCACGCTGTTGACGGGTGACAGACGCGCCTCAGCCGACCGCATCGCCGCGCACCTCGGAGGGGTCGATGTCATCGCCGAGGTACTGCCGCACCACAAAGATCGGGTCATTGCCGAGCTGCAGCGCAGTGGGCAGCGCGTCGCCATGGTGGGTGACGGGGTGAACGACGCCCCCGCCTTGGTGCGGGCCGATGTTGGTGTCGCAATGGGGAGCGGGACGGATGTGTCCATTGCGAGCGCCGACATCGTTCTTCTGAGTAACGAGCTATCGAAGGTGAGGCAGGCCGCCGCACTGTCGCGGCGGACCCTGCGGACCATCCGTCAGAACATCCGGATTTCAATCCTTTACAATGTTGTGATGGTGCCGCTGGCAATGGCGGCCTTCGTCACCCCACTGGTGGCCGCGGTTTCGATGCCCCTGAGCTCGCTCGCTGTGATTGGCAATTCGGCGCGAATCCACGCTATGTTCCGCGATCGCCGCGGGCGGGTGCCGGGTATCAACTAAGTACCGCGCAACCCAATGGAAGTCATCTACGGCCTCATTCCCGGTATGCTGATTCTCGGCCTGGTCGCGGTGGCTGTCCTGTTTTGGGCGGCCCGTAGCGGTCAGTTCGACGACCTCGACGGCGACGCACATCGCATCTTGATGGATGACGATCACGCGTCTGATAAGCGGCACCTGCCCGATGCTGACGGAGACGACGACAGTCCCCCTGGCTGAGTCATCGGAATCGTCGAACGGTCCCAGGGCCCTGGGACCGGTACAGGGTTGCACCGGCTTCACCGCCCAGTCAATCCGCCGCATCTTCCAACCTTAGTCACCCGGCTTCGGGTCCCTCTGCGGGGGTGACGCGAATCCGTGCTTGACCCCTGCCTGACCCTCACCTCGCCCGATGCTTGACGCAGACTCGGTTGCAGCGGCGCCGCCTGCGTTATGTCCGGGCCAGCCCCAGTCGCCCGGTCCGCAATAGCCAGGGGGCCCATCCGAATTGGCGCCTGTCTATGAGGCGCATGACCAAGTGTTCACTGTCACTCAACTGCGAACAGCTTGGACCCATGTTCAGCGCAGTCATGAGGTGGCGGAAGTGTGAAGTGAGTCACGGTATTGGCATGGTACTTGTGAATGACACGCTCACTATTCGTCGGTGCTCGTCAGTTGTCAGAGATAGCTCGCGAACGATACCGATGGACATGGGCATACATCGATCCGGCTTGAAGTGCAAGTTTTCCGCACGCAAAGGCCCCGTCCGTCGTATGCTAATAATTGGTAAAAATGGCCGGGGAAAGTCGCATTCCATCGCCCGGAGTCAGATTCCGCCAATTGGCCGCCGTGTCTGCTCAGTTTATTGGGCGACTACCGTGAGACAACTTTGAAACGGATACGGCGGCAGTCCAGGTATTTGCATCACGTCCATCACCGAGAGGAGCCACAGTCATGACCGCGAACCAGTTCAATGCCGCCCGCCTGCCCCGCAACTATGGCGATCTGGAGGTATGCTTCGAGCCCGCCGAGCGCTCGGTCTGGGTTCGGATGCAGCCGCAGGGTCGGCCCTGCATGACGCCGAGCCTGCTGGATTCATTCGTTCGGGCGCAGCAAGAGATTAGCGATCTGGCACGCTCAGGTCATGAGGCGGGAGACCCTAACCGGCTGGCCTATCAGGTCTTGGCCTCTGCAACCCCAGGGGTGTTCTGTGTTGGCGGCGATCTGGCCTACTTCCTCGAACTGATGGGCCGGGGTGATCGAGATGCCCTGGACGCCTATGCAAGGCGTTGCGTCGACGTGATGTATCAGTCCGTTACGGGCTATGACCTCCCGTTCACCACCATCGCCCTGGTTCAGGGCCAAGCGCTGGGTGGGGGGTTCGAGGCCGCACTTGCCAGTAGGGTCCTGATTGCGGAAGAGGGGGCAACCTTCGGCTTCCCAGAGACACTGTTCGGCATGTTTCCGGGCATGGGGGCGGTAAGCCTGTTGGCACGCCGGGCCTCCCCCGGGCTTGCCCGGCGCATCATTGCGAGCAGCCGGATGTACTCGTCCCGCGAACTTTACGAGTTGGGCGTGGTTGATGTCGTGGTTCCCGACGGTGAGGGTGAGCGGGCGGTCCACGATTTCATCGCCGCGCGGCGTAACCGTGAAAGCGGCTTTCAGGCACTGGACTTGGCAGGTGCCAGGGTGAGCCCCGTGTCGCACGCCGAACTAGTGGATGTGGTCGAGATCTGGGTGGATACCGCCATGTCACTGTCTGGACGCAACCGCCGTCTCATGGCTTACCTGGCGGCGGCCCAGGATCGGCGTTGGGAGGCTGGGGCTGCGGCTGCGGTCCCGGCATCGGCTTCGAGGTTTGCTGCTGCGGAGGTGGCTTGAGTCAGGTGCCGCGCGTCTCGAAGCCAGCGCCCTTGTATCGGGCGACCTCGGTCCTGAGGGCGCTGGCCCCCATCTCAAAGGCGGAAGTGAGATCCTGGACCCGTTGGCCGCCCCCGTGGCGTAGGTCGGCGTCGCCACTGCCCTGCAGCCTGCCGGCCTCCTCGCGGAGTGCGACGAGCCCGAGGTTTGCCGCGCTTCCCCTAAGGGCATGCGCGAGATCGCGCACGGCGCCCCAATCGCCTCGGCCGGTGGCTTGCCCTAGTTCGCTCAGCACTCGCCGGCCGTCTGCTTCGAATTCGGCGACCAGATGTCCTGCGAACTCCGGTGTGGACACATAGGCGAAGAGGTCCGCAAGCTGCGAGGTGTCGAGTAGACACTCGGTAGCCTCGTGACTATGGGCAGCACTGGTGCTGACTGCGGGCTGAGCGGGTCGCGTTGCCTCTGCAATCGTCTTGAGCAGTTGGGCGGACGAGATGGGCTTGGTGAGAAATTGGCTGATCCCGGCGGCCTCGGCATCGGCCTTTGCTTCCATTGTGGCGTTGGCGGTCAACATGATGAAGGGGACCTGCTTGGCCTCCCCCAGGTGGGCGAATCGATAGAGTTTAAAGGCATCGATGCCGCCGAGAATTGGCATGTGCATGTCCAGAATCGCCAGATCGAAAGGCTCCTCGTCCAATGCCTCGATGGCCTGCTGTCCGTCCTCGACGACCTTGCAACGTATCCCGGACCGCTCCAACAGATGTTTGATGACAAGGCGATTGGTCGGATTGTCGTCCGCCACCAAGACATGCAGCCCCGCGGGTAAAGGGGTGCCTCCGCGCCGCTCCAAATGCTCGGCGAAGCTGACCACGGTGCCGCCGTGGGCCCGCTGCTGAGAGGCGTGCAGGGCGTTGTAGAGGTGCGCTTTGTCCAACGGGCGGGATAGGATATGGGCCCGGCCGCGGAGGAGCGATGTGGCTTCGCGTTGGTCTGTCTCCGCCGGTAGGACGATCAGCGTCACCCTGCTTAGGCTGATGTCTTCCTCGCAGGCGGTGAGGAATTCCCGGGTCTCCCGGTCCAGGGGGAAGCGGTCGAGCAGTAGAACTTCATAGGGGACCTTTCTTTCGCGGTCACTCAGCATGCCGCGGGCGTCGGCTAGGCTGGTCACCCGATCGGTGGCGATTCCCCAGCCGTCCAGGCAAGGCGCGAGCTCCCCAGCGGAATTCCCCGATGGGGACAGGCGCAAGACCCGGCAACCGGCTAGCCGCTGAGGCTCGTGCGTTGCGTCGGCAGGCGCCTGTCGGGCAGATCTCCAGGTCGAACCAGAAGTTGGTCCCAACCCCCGGGGTGCTGTCGAAGCCGATGCGTCCACCCATCAGCTCCACCAGGTTCTTCGCGATCGTGGTGCCGAGCCCGGTGCCGCCGAAGCGTCGTGTCGGGCCTTGGTCCGCCTGGGTGAACTTGTCGAAGATGTGGGGTTGGGCCTCGGGGGGGATGCCGATCCCGGTGTCCAGCACCTGGAAGCGGATCAGGACCCGCCCGGGAGCATTCCTGATGGGGTGGCAGCGCAGATCCACCGAGCCGGCCTCGGTAAACTTGACGGCGTTTCCGACCAAATTGATGAGGACCTGCCGTAAGTGGCCCGGATCCCCGACCAGGGCATAAGGGGTCTCCGGGGCGATCTGACTCAACAGCCGTAATCCTTTAGCCTCTGCCTGGGGACCGAACATTTGCAGGACAGTGCCGAGGAGAGCGTGGAGGTCGAACGGTACCTGCTCGATGCTGAGCTTACCGGCCTCGATCTTGGAGATGTCCAGCACCCCCTCGATCAACTCCAAGAGGGTGCGCCCGGAGGATTCGATGGCGTCGGCGTATTCCCGCTCTTGCGGGCCGAGTTGACAGGTACTGAGCAGGTCGCTCAGCCCGATGATGCCGTTGAGCGGAGTGCGGATCTCGTGGCTCATGTTGGCCAGGAAATTGCTTTTGGCTCGGTTGGCGGCTTCGGCTCGCTGAGTCTCGGACTGGAGGCGGCGCAGCAGGACGGCTGCATATCCCGGTAGGACAACCAGAGCGACCAGCATTCCGGCCGTCAACCCAAAGTGCTGCCACCAGAACGGATTGAAAAAGGTCGCGACGCCGAATCCGAAGAGTGAGAGGGCGGCCGAGATGTGAAGAAAGCGCAAGCCGTAGCGGAACCCATTCCCGAAGGTCACCCAGAGGTAGGCCCACCACCAGGGGGTCGCCGCCTCGCCCCCAATCGCGAGCCAGACGGTCAGGATGCCCAAGTCGCCAATAATCCCGAGGACTCGGCGCACCGAGGACGGCCGTGGCCACTCCATGATCGACGCGAGAAGCGCAAGGGAAAATATCAGGAAACCTACGGCGAGGCCTTCCCCAAGGGTCCAGAGGCTGTGATCGGCTAGGGTCTGAGGCGGGACGAAGGCGTGATAAAGGAGAAATAGCAGTGGGAAGGCAACTCGGATCAGTGCCTGTTCCGTCTCGCTGTTTAACTTATGGACAGAGTGCGTGGCGAGTTGCGAAAACAACTGTGCTACTGCGTTGATCACCCCTTTTCTACGCGCGCGCATGCCTGTATCGTCTCCGTGCACCGTCCGCCAGGCGGATGGCCAATATTGGCATTTGGATTGGCATCATATGGATACCCAAGATTACCATGACGCAAAGCATAGAAGAGATTGTCGTTGGTCTCATCGCCCGACATAAGGGCCTTGATCCCGGGACTGTGAGCGCGAGCGCCGAGCTGGCCGCTTTAGGCATCACCTCTCTTGACGCCATCACCCTGGCTTATGAGGTGGAAGAGGCTCTAGGTGTCGAAGTTCCCAATGCCGACATCGAGTCCCTGCGGACCGTGCAGGACCTGATCGATGGGGTGGGCCGTCTGACCGCTGCCAAGGGCTGATGGCGCGGGTCCTCATCACGGGGCTGGGTTGCGTGAGCGCCCTAGGCCTCGGGGTTGATCGCTTCTGGGCGGGTCTTGTTTCCGGCGAGAGTGGGGTCCGGCCCCTGTCTTGGCCCGCTGGTCAGGAGGCTCCCAGGGTGGCGGTTGGGGCCCGAGTTTGGGGCTATGACTCGCTTGAATGGTTTCCCTCCGACCAGATCCCACTGCTGGACCGCTTCAGTCAGTTCGCCGTATTAGCGGCGCGTCAGGCCGCTGCTGACTCAGGTTTGGACCAGGAAGCCATCCGCTCCGCAGCCGTGATTCTGGGGACTGGCTGCGGTGGCAAGGAGACAGAGGAGCAGACCTATAGTCGCCTATATCGCGAAGGTCGACGGCGGGTACATCCCTTGACCATCCCACGCGGTATGCCGAGCGCGGCGACGAGTCAGGTGAGCATTGCCCTGGGCGCCCATGGACCGGCCTTCAGTGTGACCAGCGCCTGTGCCTCTTCGGCCCATGCCGTCGCCCTGGCGGTCTTGCTCATCCGCAGCGGCTGTGCCGAAGTGGCCTTGGCGGGCGGTACCGACGCTCCTTTCACTTATGGGTTGCTCAAGGCATGGGAAGCCTTGCGGGTCCTGTCCCCGGACCAATGTCGTCCCTTCTCCCATGATCGAAATGGCCTGGTTTTGGGGGAGGGCGCGGGGGTTGTGGTGCTCGAGTCCGAGGCGCACGCTCGATACAGAGGTGGCGAGATCTACGCGGAGCTTGCCGGGTTTGGCCTCTCCTCCGACGCCGGACACATCACAGACCCGTCGCCGAACGGGGCCGCCGTCGCGATGCGGGACGCTCTGGCCGATGCTGGTCTAGCCCCGGCAGGGATTGACTACATCAACGCCCATGGGACCGGGACCTGCGCCAACGACCCTTGCGAGACGCGGGCCATCCGCCAGGTCTTCGGGTCGGGATGCCGATCGCTTGGCCGTCTCGTCTACCAAGGCGGCCCACGGTCACGCTATGGGTGCGAGCGGCGCCTTGGAACTGATCGCCACGACTCTGGCGATCCGCGCATGGGGTGGTTCCGCCGACCCTTAACTTTGCTCAGCCGGGTGATGGGTGCGACCTCAACTACGTCCCGAACCGGGCCGAGGCTCGCAGGGTGGAGGCTGCCCTGTCCAACTCCTTCGCCTTTGGCGGACTTAACGCGGTTCTTGCCCTTCGGTGCCTGTCCTGAATTCTCGGGGGCATCAACCGCGCTTGCGAAGGAGGAAGTGGCCGACTGCCAACGACGGCCCCGTCCATCGGCGTGAAGCACGCCTTGCACAACGGAGAAGTACTGGTTCCAGTGGCGCACGCCCTCGGTATCGAGGGTTCCAGGGTAGAGGTCGGGAAGGTTCTGCCAGAACCCTTGGTGCCATTCCTCCAGGGTGCGCCAGTAGTTGAGGCCATTGAGAACCAGCTCGCCTCCAGATCTAGTGGCCCGGCGTATGTTGGGCTGATGGTGTCGAAGGGCCACACATGGCCCCCGGGGAAGTAGCGGGCCGTGAGGGACCGGTCTGCCTCGAACAAGCGCGGAATGAGCAAGCGGGAGACGAGGAGGTGGATGAAGGCTCTTCCGCCGGGGCGTAACAGCGCGGCGACCTTGGCGATTGCTGTCTGTAAGTTGTTGACGTGCTCAAATACGGCAACGGCGAAAGACGAGGTCATAGGTCGGACCCCCCAACTCCTCCAGCGGAAGGGCACGTGAACTCCTTCTGAACTGAGCCGCAGGCTGAGACGAGCCAGGGGGTGGGAGGACTCGCGCATGCAGGCGGCTATGTATCCCGCCTGGGTTTGGCTCACGGTCACCGCTGTGACCGAGACGCCGGGGTTGGTCTCGGCGAGGTAGGTCTCCAAAGGTCGCGAAACCGCAGCCGAGGCTCAAGATCCGCTCGTCCCCCTGCACCCCGGCGCGCTCGCATACCAAGGCAAGCTTGGCTCGCTGGGCCTCTTCAAGCGAGGCGGACGAGGCGAGAATCGCCTCGGAATCTTCGCCGTAGTGGGCCATGGAGTAGGCCATGTAGCGCCGGTCCAGGAAGGACCTGAACAGGGTGAGGTCCGCGTCGTAGTGGTGCTGCCATCAGGCGCGTCGGTTTCGCACCACATGGGGCCCTGGTCGGCGACGACCGCGGTGGCTCGGAGGGGCTGGCGGCGACGCGCGCATACTCCCGTCCGAGGAAGCGAGCGACGTCGGACTCGAGGCGAAGGAGTTCGGGGGACCCGGGGCCGTGGATCCCTTGTGCGGCGAGTTGTTGAGCCAGGGTCTCCATGCCCTCGTGGCGCCCGAGTCAGCCAGGCGAGCGCGATGACGGGCGCTGCTGCAAGTACCCCCAGAATGCTCTGCGGGTGCGCTGGTATGCCGCTTCGATGCGACCGAGCAGTTGCTCCCCATCGCGCTCATAGAGTTCTTCAGGGTAGTCCGCGGCGATCAGCCCAAGCTGGTAGAGCTGCAGCGCCCCCAGACTCCCGGCGTTATCCTGCAGGACATGTCCGAAGTCGCGCAGGCGCCGATGGCACTGTTCTGTCCCCCGCGTTTCTCGGACCCTCTCCAAGTCACTGCCGACATTCTCGAGGAACTCCTGAATGAGGTCGTAAAGGAAGTTCGGGTCTGAGCTCAACCGCCCGACGTCCTGCAGGGCTTGCTCGTCCAGGCAGGGCACCTCCGCCGGTGACCAGGTGGCCGGGGCTTGTGCCGGCGCGCTCGGTACGGAGCCGGTCCCCCGTATCACGTCCGCAATCGCATTGAGCAGCGCCTGGGGCTGGACGGGGCTGGGGATGATCGCGGTGATGCCGACACTGTCGAAGTCTTTAACTGCCCTCGTGCTGGGCTCCCGTGCTAGACCGATGCAGGCTGGCCAGGTGTCACGCGTCATGAGGAAAGGGATTAGCTTTATGACCTCTGGGGTGCTCGTCCCGGGGAGGTCCAGGTCGATGATGATCAGGTCAAAGCTGTATTTGGTCAGGGCCTCGATGGTTTGCTCGCCACTGTCCACCTCGAAGATCTGGTGAGCACCGCGGGCCAGGGTCGAGCGCACGACGCGACGTTGCTCCAGGTTCGGCTCGGCGAGCAGGATGTCGAGCCGAGGTGTTCGAGGGCCCAGGGCGGCTTGACGATCCGCCAGGCGCACGACGCCTTTAACGGTGACCCGGTTGCCGCAGGCCCGGTGCAGTGCGTCGAACAGCAGCGTCTTGTCGATCGGTAAGGAAACGGCATCGAAGAACCCGGCGCGCCTAAGAGCGGCCTTGCCTGCGGTCCCTGCACTGTCGCCGATGTGGAGCATCGGCATCTTTGCAAGGCGTGGCTCGCTGCCCACCAGGGCCGCGAACTGCTCGCCCGGGACGCCGCTGCGCTGGGGGCCGAACAGGGTCAGGTGGAAGGGCTGCGTCGCTTCCACCGCGCTCCAGAGCAGCACCAAGCCGTGGACTGGGTAGGCGGTGGCCTCGACTGAGATACCCCACCCGGAGAGGAACTCCACCAGGCGTCGACGCTCGGCCCAGTCTCCTGCCACGACCAACACCCGCTTGCCGGCGAGCGATTGGCCCGGATCGATTGATTGCCGGCTAGGCTTGGGACTGGCCACGGCGCTTGGGCTCCGAAGCAATGGTTGCGTCGGCAAGCTCGCGGGCGATCGTTTCGACGCGGGTCCAGTTCGTCAGGAAGGCCTCGACGCATGTTCCATCGAACTGACGGTCACGGGCGCCGTGGAGGTAATCGGCCGCCTCATCCATCGTCCAGGGTCTCTTGTAGGGGCGGGGTGCGCACAGGGCGTCGAATACGTCGGCCACCGCGGTGATGCGTGCCTCGATGGGGATCTCCTGCCGGGCAAGCCCTTGGGGGTAGCCGGTCCCGTCGTAGCGCTCGTGGTGCGCATAGGCAATGGTCGCACCCATGCGCAAGAACTGCGACGGGCTGTCTTGGAGGATATCGAAACCGATGCGGGCGTGCGTTTTCATGATCGCCCACTCGTCGCTGTTGAGACGATCGGGTTTCAGCAGGATCCGGTCCGGTATGCCGATCTTGCCGATGTCATGCATGGGGGCGGCGTGCTCAAGGATCTCCGCATGCTGGGGGTCGAACCCCAGGGTCTCGGCAATCAATCGGGCGTAACGCGCCACCCGGAGAATGTGGTTGCCCGTGTCCTCGTCCCGATACTCGCCGGCCCGGGCGAGGCGGAACAGGGTTTCCTTTTCGCGCAGTGCCAGGTTCCTGGTGGTTTCGCGGACCTCTTCCTCAAGCCAGAGGGCTCGGTCGCGAGCGATGACCTGGTGCTGGCGCAGTTTGAGCAAGTTATGGCATCGGGCGCGGCACTCGAAGTGGTCGATGGGTTTGGACAGGAAGTCGGTGGCCCCCGCCTCCAAGGCCCGGTAACGCACCGCCTTGTCATTGAAGCAGGTGATGACAATCAAGGGAACGTCGGCGCAGGCGGGAATCTGGCGCAGCCACCGAGTGAACTCGACGCCGTCCATGTGCGGCATCTTGAAATCGGTCAGAACGAGGTCGGTTCCGTTGGACCGCACCCACTCCAGTGCCGGCACTGGGTCGGCAAATGCCTCGACTTGGATGTCGCTGGCAATCGAGCGCACCAGCTCCGACAGGATCATTCGGCTTACGGATTGGTCGTCGATGACGATGACGCTTGACACGGGCCCTTCTATCGATCGATTCCGTCGTACGTCCACGCCCAGAGGGGGCAGCCTGTTGCGTAACGGATAATAGGCCAGGGCATTGCCGAAGAGAAGCGGTCTTTACTCCGAGGCGCCAGGCTGCGTTCAGCGGTGCTTCTTACCGACATTCTCCATGTGGCTCAGCCAGGTGGAAAAGATGCCGCCCTGGCTGGTGTGATTGCGCCGTCCGCGGAAGGTGCCGAAGCAACGCTCATCGTCGGCACTGTACCGCGCGGAACCTACTGCCAACAGGGCGACGATGAGCAAGACGTCGAGGACTGCAACGGCGACCAGGCTAGCTCCGTGGAGCAGGACGTCGTGGAGCAGCCAGACGGAAAGGAGCTGATAGTACTGGGTTATGGCCCAGATGGACGCGAATAGGACGACGACGGCAAGGAGAGAGAAGAAATCCGCAATCCGCTCGTGGGTACGGGAAAAGGTCTTGATGTCTTTGCATACCGTCATGGCGGAGCCTCTGCGGGTGGCTGTGTTGGTGTGTTGGGTCGTCAGGCGTCTTGGCGCCTTTCTCCCCAGCATAAGCTGCCCCGCGGGCTGCGGCAATTCTTGCAGGTTGGTCCCCCGGTCGGAGGGCCCCCGCGGGGCCGAGGGCGGCCGCGGCCCTTGCCATAGGCGAAGCAGGCACCCTCCGGATGCGGCGGCGCCGGCAATTCGCTGGCGAGGAGTGCGGGTTGATCGCGCGGGCACCGGGCCAGCGCCTCAACCGCCCTTGGAGCCTCCCATGCATTGGGGGGAGGCAGGGGCGATTCCGCCTTTGGCGTACCATTCCTCCAGCGTCCAGGCATGAATGGCCAGGGCGTGCAGCCCGGTCTGAAACTCCGCGGCGAGGAGGCCGTTGACCCGCCGGTGGCGGGCCAGGGGTCGGTCGGCAGCGAAGCCGTCGCTGACGACGAGGACTTTGAAATGGGACTCGGCCCCGGGCGGGACCTTGTGCATGTGGCTCTCGTCCAGCACCTCCAGATGGAGTGGTGTGAGGGCGGCGGCGAGCGATTCTTCAATACGTGTTTTGCGGCTCATGGCGACAGGGGACTAGAGGAGAGTTGGTTCATGGTAAATTGGGTCGCAGGCTCGGAGACACAAACGCGACGCCAGTTGTTGCTTCCCTTGAACGACATTCGTCGTCGCGTTTGTTCTCGAAGCCTGGCCAGCTCTTGGTGCGCTCGTCCAGGTCCACTGGCGGGCAGCGCGTGTGTTCGGCGCCGCTTCCATCCTGCGTCGGGCCTTGAACGCAGCGGGATTACTGCGGTCAGCCGCGCCGAGCAGCCCTGACTGGTGGGCCGCATCGCCCCTACCTTGGGTCGGTAACCTGCAAGCATCGCCGGGCCCAGAGCGACCGTCAGGGTAGCGCAAGGGTGGCGGTTCTGGTACATGAGTTGGGGTTGTTACCGTCGCGCGAGCGCAGCCATTGCGGATGCACAACGCCATCGGGACCCGACAGCTAGGTGCAGTGCGATGAAACAGAGGTGCCGTCGGCGCGTTCGGCGTGAACAACGGAACGTCGCGGCGATGCTGGCCATTTATTGCCGCGACCATCACGGCCCTCTGTCCACCGGCCTATGCATCGAGTGCGGTGCCCTGCTGGCCTACGCGCATCGTCGGTTGGATGTCTGTCCCTTCCAGGAGGCCAAGCCGGCGTGCAACAGTTGCGAGGTGCACTGCTACAGCGTGCCCATGCGAGATCGGGTGAAGGCGGTGATGCGCTATGCCGGTCCGCGAATGCTGTTGCGCCACCCGGTTCTCAGCCTGTTCCACTTGCTCGACACCTGGCGGCGGGTGCCCAAGCTGGGGTGAAGCAGAGGCAGCTCAAGCGATGCTTTGGCCCATGCCGCGCCAGACAGGGGCGTCGCGCTTAAGGTGCCCGGTATTGGCCGGCTTCGTGGTAACTTTGCGTTTAGTCCGGCCGCCTGAAGGGTCGCGGCGATAATGGGACAGCGCGCTAGTGGGGGGAAAATGGCGACGGGCGGGGGCAGACCAGTTGCAGCGAACGTAGTGATCTACCTTGGGCTGGATTTGGCCCTCGCTGGGGGACTGAGGCCGTACTTGGCAAATCAAGGGGTGGAGTTGGCGGTCTGCGACAGGTTGGCAGATGCCTCGGGGGCGTTGCGCCGCGCGCCTGCCGGACTGCTTCTCTTGGACGCAAGGGTTGGGGCCTGGGCGGCTGCGGGGGTCCAGGAAGTCGCCGCAGTTCTCAGGACGTTGGCCCCCGATGGGTCTCGCCTGAAATGGGTCTGTCTCGCTGACGCCAGGGGCCTCTCGGTGCAGCTCGACGCCCTGCGCGGCGGCGCTCTCGCCTGGTATACAAGCCTACCGCCATTGCCGGAGTTGTCGGCGCGGTTGCTAGGGCTGCTCGGGGTAGCCCGGGGCGGCAAGTATCGCGTTCTGGTCGTGGACGATCAGGAGGTCGAGGCCATACAAACAGGGGGCATCCTAAACCGGGCCGGGATCACCGTCCGTACGGTTTTCGACGCCATGACAGTCCTCGATGCCATCGAGGAATTCCGCCCCGATCTTGTCCTGGTGGAAATGCGGATGCGCGGGGCCAGCGGTATTGAGCTGACCAGGATCATTCGCGAGCACGACGAATACTTCGCATTGCCTGTCGTCTTCTTCGCGGCCGAGGCAGACCGCAGCCAGGAGATTGAAGCCCTGCGTGTTGGAGCGGACGCGTCCCTATCCAGGCCAACGGATACGGACCTGCTGGTCCGCACCGTGCGGCGATGCATCGAACGCGCGCGCTTTGTGCATGACCGCTATGCCGGCTTCGCCCCGCGTGACCCGGTGACCGGGCTTTGGAGTCGGGGCCACCTGCTCCAGCGTATCGAGCGCGCGATCCTCGACGGCGCAGCAAAAGACCCGGGTCAGGGCGTTTTGTACATCAATATTGATCCAAGTCCTGGTCTCGACGCCTTGCGCAAGGCCCGGACAATGGATCCCACGATGGCCCGAATCAGCCAGATGGTGCGCGCTGAGACGGCGTCCACCGACGTCGCCGCCCGCGTGGGGAAGCGGAGTCTTGGGGGTCTTCCTGCGCTGTCCGGAGCCTGGGCGCATCGACGCCTTCGCCGAGAGGCTGCGGGTCGCTATCGCCGGCACGATATTTGATGCAGCCGAGGTGGGCGTCAGGCTCACCCTAAGCATTGGCGTCGGGACCTTCCAGCCCCCGGCGGATGACGCCATGACCATCGTCGGCCGAGCCAAGGCGGCTTGCGCCAAGGCTAGGCAGGCGGGCGGCGACCGTGTTGTCACCCAGATGCCGGTATCCTCCCTCGGCGGCGGATCGACAGCCTCCGGGCGCTTAGTGGATCTGATCCGTGGGGCCCTGCGCGGTGATGGTTTTCAACTCCTGTACCACCCCGTTGTCCCGGTGAAGCGCCGAGCCGGAGAGCGCTACGAGGCTGTTTTGCGTCTGCGCACCCCTGATGGCGAGATGATCCCCCCCGCCGATTTCTTGCCCGCGGCGGCACGGGCGGGGTTGACAGCCGCCATCGACCAGTGGGTCATTTTACGTTCCCTGGAGGATGCGCTGGCCCGTCGCGAGTCTCAGCCCGGCCTCGTGCTCATGGTGCGGCAGACCCTGGAGACAGCCGCCGCGGCCGGCTGGGTCCCCTGGCTCCGCGACGAGATCGCCCATCGCGATCTCATCCGCCATCGTCCCGTGCTGATCTTTGAGCTGAACGACGTACTGGCCAACATCGCGCCGGCGAGGCTTTGCTTTGACTCGCTCAAGCGGCTCGGCATCGGGCTCTGCCTGAATCCCTTGGACGAAACCCCTGCGGCTTTGAATGTCCTCGAGCAGTTCCCCTGGTCCATGGTGCGGCTTCGTCACGAGGCGATGAGCGTCATGGGCACGCATAGGCTCATGGCTTTGGTCGAGACCGCCCACCAGCGAGGTGCCCGGGTGATCGCCACCGGCATCGAGGATCCGGCCGTCATCGCCCAGGTCTGGGGTTGCGGGGTGGACTTCATCCAGGGTTATTTCCTACAAGCGGCGAGCGAGGCGCTGGACTTCGACTTCTCGGGCACCGAGTTGCTCTAGTCGAGCCAATCCGCCACCGGTTTCACCCAACCGAGGCCCTGGTCCGTCGGGCCGGCGCACCCACCGGTACACCACTGCCCTGGCGGCCCTCTGCTGAAAAAGGCTGGTCGGCGACTTCGGCCAGGCCGCGTGGTTCAGGCCCGCATCAGGCCCGCATCAGGCCCGCATCAGGCACAGAGGGACCAGCATCTCGGCGCGGCTGAGGCCCCCGTGGGCCCCGACCTGGACATGCGGGGTCTCGCTGGGCAGGTGCTCGTGGATCACGCTGTTGCCGCGCATCAGGAGGGTCAGGTCGCCGATGCGCTCGGCGAGGCGCGGATTGGGCTCGCCAAGGCCGAACATGCCTTGGGCGAGGAGGTCTGCGCTGGGGACGACGTCCAGGTGTTCGGCGAGGTGGGTCCGGCAGTAGTCGGTGAAAGTGTCGAGGTGCCCGGGTCTGAGATAGCAGAAGGCGGCGCGGGGCTCGCCGCAGGGCGGCAGGGCCAGCGCGTGGGTGAGGGTGGGATGGTCGGCCAAATCGATGCGGTCCGCGGCGGTCGTGTCCACCTGACCGTGGTCGGCAGTGATGAGGAGCAGGGTGTCTGTCCCGGCGGCCTGGACCAGGAAGTCGGTGACGGCTTGCTCGATCTCCTGAAGATGGCGGAGGGTCGCCCCGGCCTCGATACCCTCCTGGTGGCCCAGGGTGTCGAGCCTGGGCCAGTAGAGATAGAGGTACTTGGGCGCGGCGTCCTGGCGTAGCGCGGCGGCGGTGGCGCGGAACATGCCGCTCAGGGTCACGAAGGGCAGGATGCGGGCGCCGCCCGACAGGGATAGGTTGAAGTCGGACCCGGCAATGTAGCTGGGGGCGACGACCAGCGAGGGGGTCTGGATACGCTCGAACACCGGCACCAAGCCGTAGAGCTTGGCGGGGTCGATGCCGGCCTGGCGGTAGCTCGCCCCGCCGTAGCGCGGGTGGCCGGGCAAGACGGTCATGATGCAGCCGAGCTCCCGCAGCCAGGTGAACCAGCCCGTGAGGCCGTGCTGCTGCGGGGCGTCGCCCGTGAGGAAGCAGGGGATGGCCGCGGCCGTGGTGGACGGGAAGACGGAGGTGATGACCCCGCGCAGGTGGCGCGTCAGTGGACCTTGGGGAGAGTGGCGGGCCAGGTAGTCGGCCCCAAGTCCGTCGATGACCAGCAGGATAAGGTTGGTTACCCCCGCAAGATCTTCGGGGGGTAGCAGGCGCAGGTTGGGGTAGGCACTGTGCCCGCCACGGGCCTCGATGATGGAGGCCATGAGGTTGACGATGCTGCCGCCTTGAAAGTCGGGGAGCTGCATGGTGGTCTCAGGAGGCGTTGCGCCCTGTCCCGGCGGCTTCGCTTAGGTCCCGAACATACCCCGCCAGATCCGCCGGCGCCAGGTCGCGCAACAGGGCGCGGGTCGCGGCCCGCAGTCCGGCAATGACCTCCGCGCGCCCGCTGGCCCCGGTCAGGGCGGCGACCGCACTCAGGTGCCGGTGCTGCAGAACCGCGGCGACGAGGGCCTGGGCTTGCGTCTTGGTCAGGGATAGGGGGGCGCGGGCCAGCCCCGCCGCGGCGGCCTCGCACAGGGGAGCGAGGACCGACTCGAAGGGGCGGGCCGCATAGGCGAAGGCGGCCAGCTCCCGCCAAGTCTGCGCGTCCAAGTCCAGGATTGGCGGGGGCGCTGGCGTGGCGGAGAGGATCTCCAGGGCAAGGTCGGGCTCGATGCCGCGCAGGGGGTTGGCGAGCAGTACCGGCAGGCGTTGGCCAAGACGGCGGCGGGCGACCTCCGCCAGAGACTCCCCTGCCGGGGACAGCCCGGCCAGGACGACAGCGGCGTGGGCTCCGCTGGCCGCGTTGCGGCTGGTGCCCATGTGCGCTGCGGTCAGGCCGCAGCGCCGCCAGAAGCGTAAGAGCTCCGTCGTGGCGCCGAAACTTGCTCCAAGGATATCGAGCCCGAGCCGCCGGGCGTCGGCCTGAACCCCGGCGACGAGCCTGCTCCCCAGACCGCGCCCCTGGACCGCGGGGTGCACGGCGATGCGCACGAGGCGCAGGTACCTCAGGTCCGCTGCCTCGCTGATCCCGGCGTGGGCGCTCAGGGTCTGCGGCAGAAGGTGGCCGCGTGGTCGCCTGCGCCCGGCGAAGACGGCGGCCCCGAGATCGGGGTCGAGTCCACCCTCCAGGGCGCACAGGGCGGTCGCGGCAATGCGCCCCCGATGGCTCAGGACATAGACCCGCACGCCAGGCCCGTCGAGCAGGTGGCGCAGGTCCGCGGGCCGCGTCTGGTAGTGGGCCAGGACCAGGAGGCCGAAGAGCTGGCCCAGCCTGGGCTCGTCTCCCGCCAGGGCGTCGCGGTCGAGGCGAGCGAAGGTGCAGGTCATTGGATAGGCCTGTGCCAGCTCGCTGTCTGCCGCAGGGGCAGCGTCGAGGAGTAGGGCCCGGGCGGCCAGGGCCTCACAGGGGTCGCCCTCGGCCCAACGGATGGGCGTGGTTAGGGTAAGAGACCGCCAGCCTGGGGTCAGTCCGTCCAGCGTGGCGCGGAAGCGGACCTCGAAGCCGCGCCCAGTTCCCTCGTAGCCGTGCACCGTGGTAGCAAAGACGATGCGCGGGTAGCGGTGCAGCAATGCCCCGAGCAGGGGGGCGGGGATGCCGGCGGCCTCGTCGACCAGGACCAGGTCGGCGGGCGGATGGGCCTGGGCGAGCTGGTCCGGGGGCAGGAACTGGAGCGTCGCCGCGCCGTGCCGCAGAGCTCCGGGGGCCATCTGGGCCTGCGGCAGCATCTGCCCCGCATGGGCGAAAACCGGCGCGATGGCGGCGTGGCGGGGTGCGGTCACCAGGATTTGGGCCTGTCCATCCGCCAGTAACTCAGCAGCGGCCAGCCCGAGGGCCGCGGATTTGCCGCGGCCGCGGTCGGAGGTCAGGACCAGGGGACGTCGGGCCCGGCCGTGGGCGGTCTTGAGAATCGCCGCAACGGCGAGGCGCTGGTCCTGGGTGCCCGTGTCGCCTGGTTGCGGCGTGCGGCTGGCGTGGACCGGCGATTCTGGTGGCGGGGGCAGCGGCCGGCCTGCCCGTACCAGGGTCACTCCAGAGGCCTGGCTCAACACCCTGACCAGGCGCCGTATCAGGCGGCTGGGCTTCTGGGCCGCGGCAGCGACGTCCCGGGCGAGTCGATCCGCCAGGGGGTCCGGTAACCCGGGCCAGGCATCGATGTCCGGAGTCAGCAGGACCAGCAGGCCTCCGCCCCGCAGTGCGCCAAGGGCGGCGCCCAAGGCATCGGGGTCGAACCCGCAGTGGGCGTCGTAGACCAGGGTGTCGAGCTCGGTGCCGAGGAGGCGCTCTCCCGCAGTGACCGGCAGGTGGGCCTCGGGCAGGTCGCGGTTGGTGAGCCAGACGGCCTTCGCCTGGCCTTGTTGGCTCGCCTCCACGGCGGCGCGCGCGGTTTCCAAGGTCCAGGCGGCGGGACCCGACAGGACCAGGGCACGGCGCTGGTTGGCCGCCACGGCCTGAGCGCGTAGGGCCTGCGCGATCACAAGAAGTGCCGGGTCGGCCAAGCGGGGATTTCGGATCCTAGATCGGGTGGGGCCGCTGCGCCTCCGGGGATCGTAGGTTATCACAGAGGCCCGCCGGGTCCCGGCGCTGGGCATACCGCAGACAGGGCCGGCGGCCGGTCCCATGCGGGTGCCTCACCGGACTTATGACCCGCGGCGCTGAGGCAGGCGTTTCCTGACCTGGCGGGCAGGGCATCAAGTCCGGATGAAACCCATAAATTCGGCCCGGGTGCGCGGGTCATCCTCGAAGGTCCCGCGCATGGCACTCGACACCGTGGTGCTGTTCTGCTTCTGGACCCCGCGCATCATCATGCAGGTGTGGCTGGCCTCCATGACGACTGCGACCCCGTGAGGGTCAAGCGCCGCCATCAGGGCATCGGCCACCTGATTGGTCAAGCGCTCCTGCACTTGGAGGCGGCGGGCGAAGACATCCACTACCCGCGCGATCTTGCTCAGACCCACCACTTTGCCCTTGGGCAAGTACCCGACGTGGGCGTGGCCGAAGAAGGGAAGCATGTGGTGCTCGCACAGGGAATAGAACTCGATCCCGCGGACCACGACCATCTCCTTACAGTCCTCGGTGAAGACTGCGCCCTTGATGACGTCCTCCACGGTGGAGTGGTAACCGCTGGTGAGGAAGTCCATGGCCTTGGCCACCCGCAGCGGGGTACGCTTGAGTCCCTCGCGGTCCGGGTCTTCCCCCAGGCTGCTCAGCAAACTGCGGACAAGTCTCTCCTTCTCCGGATCGTAGACCTCATCCTCGGTTCTGGCGTCAAAGGTCTCGGCATAGTGGCCGGTTGTGACCATCCGCGGTCTGTTGGCGTGCTCGGACATGATTTCCCGCCTCCCGGGTGGGCTGAGTTGGGCCCCACTCCAGGGGCAGGTGCCGTGTCGATTTCCGGGCAGGAGAGTGGGGTCGATGGCGGGAAAGAGAAGGCCGGCGGGCGGGGTGGAGGCTGTGCGGGCCTCAGTTGCGGAGTACGAGCACCGGGTGATGCGGGGGACGAACAAGGGGCGGCTATTTGCGCCCTCGCGATCTGGGCCGGCCCTGGTAGGCGGCGATCTGCTGGATCACGACCTGAAAGGGCAGGGCGGCGAGGGCACCGAACCGCTCGACCGCCTGGATCAGGAGCCCGTGGATGTCCGCAATCTGGACTGGCGGTGGGACATCCGGGTGCAGGGCGACGTGGATGCCGCGCAGGCCGCCGACCTGGATCCGCATGGCCTTGGCGTGGGGCAGGGCGGCGTTGTTCGTGGTCGCCTTGAGGGCGAATCGGGCTTGCTGGCGCAGCATCTCCAAGGTCTCGATGCAGCGCTCCTGGGCCTTGGCGGAGGCGCAGCGGACGCCCTCGCGCTCGGCGATGCAGAAACGCTGTGCCTTGGAGCAAGCGCAATTGTTGGTCAGGATGGCCTTCTCATAGGGGCAGTAGCGCTCGTTGATGGCGCGGTAGGTGTCGCGAAAGACCTCGTTGTCCATGCGAAACCTCTCAGGGCGCGCCTTTGCTGGTGAATCGCTGAATCAGGCGGCGGTCGCGCTTGGTCGGCCGGCTGGCGCCGTCGGGGTAGATGCCGGTCTCGCGCCGCTCGCGGACCTGCTCCTGGCGGCGCAGCCGGCTGGGCTCGTCCTCCGCGTAGAGCTGGGCGGCCTCCGAGGCAGGACGCCGTTGTTTCGATACCGCCAGCACCGTCACCTCCCAGGCGAGCGTCGCCTTGTGGATGGTCACCCGGGATCCGGGGTGCACCGTCTTGGCTGGCTTCGCGCGCTGACCGTCGATCTCGACCCTGCCCCCGTTGATGGCCTCCACGGCGAGTTGCCGGGTCTTGAAGAAGCGCGCGGCCCAAAGCCACTTGTCGATGCGGATGGTCTCCGTTTCGGCAGCTGCGGGGGCACTCATATCAAACCCCGAGGAGGGGATCGAGCTCGCCGCGGGCGTCGAGGCGCGCCAAGTCGTCGTAGCCGCCGACATGGCGGTCCCCAATGAAGATTTGCGGCACCGTATGGCGACGAGTGATGTCCATCATGTGCTGCATTTGGTCGTGATCGTGGTCGACGCGGATCTCCTGGAACTCCACTCCCTTGCGTTGCAGCAGGTGCTTGGCACGCACGCAGTAGGGGCAGATGGCGGTGGAGTAGATGGTCACTGATGGCATGGCTGTCTGTGGGTTCCTGCTCGATGTTCGAGGCGGCGGCCCGTTGCCGGGCCTGGTGAGGGCGACTATTAAGGCACGATTCACCGAGCTTGAAAATCGCCGGCGGCGCCCGGACTCATACGATGTCCTCAATAGCCCTGGATGCGGGCGGCCCTTCCGGACCACAATCTGCGTTGACCTGTCCGACGGCCACAGGTGCGCACTCCCCTGCAACCAACCGTCAATCGAGTTCCCAAAGGCGCCCATGTACCGCGACACTCCCCGTCCCATTCACCTTGAGGACTACCGGCCCCCGGAGTTCCTGATCGAGCATGCCGATCTTCGCTTCGACCTGGACTCCGAGGCCACGCGGGTTCACGCGGCCATCAGCTTTCGGCGCAATCCGGCGGCGGTGCGCGGAGAGGGGGATCTGCGCCTGGACGGGGAGCAACTGGAACTGGAGGCTATCGCCATCGATGGCCGCCCCCTGATGCCTGCCGAGTACCGGGTGACGGATGAGGCCCTGACCTTGCTGCGGGTCCCGGATCGCTTTGAGTTGACCACTCGGGTCTGCATCCACCCCTACCTCAACACAGCGCTCGAGGGCCTGTATCAGTCCGGGCAGATGTTGTGCACCCAGTGCGAGGCCGAGGGCTTCCGGCGCATCACCTACTTCCTGGACCGCCCGGATGTCATGGCTCGTTACAGCACGACCCTGGTGGCGGACCAAGCGCGCTATCCGGTCTTGCTGTCGAACGGCAATCCCGTGGAATCGCGTTCCTTGGAAGGAGGGCGGCACCTGGTCCGCTGGGAGGACCCGTTCCCCAAGCCGAGCTACCTCTTCGCCCTTGTGTCCGGGGACCTGGGCCGGGTCGAGGACCACTTCACCACCGCCTCCGGGCGCGCGGTTTCCCTGCACCTCTACGTGGAGCACGAGAACCTGGACAAGTGCGACCACGCCATGCGCTCCCTCAAGGCGGCCATGGCTTGGGACGAGGCCCGCTATGGACGCGAGTACGACCTTGACGTCTACCAGATCGTCGCCGTCACCCACTTCAACATGGGCGCCATGGAGAACAAGGGGCTCAACGTCTTCAATTCCAAGTTCGTCCTGGCCCGCCCAGACACGGCCACGGATCAGGACTTTCTGGGGATTGAGGGTGTCATCGCCCACGAATACTTCCACAACTGGACCGGCAACCGCATCACCTGCCGCGATTGGTTCCAGTTGAGCCTCAAAGAGGGCTTCACCGTCTATCGCGACCAGGAGTTCTCCGCGGACATGGGCTCCCGCGGGGTGAAGCGCATTGCCGATGTGCGGGCCCTACGGGCCCGGCAGTTCGCCGAGGACGGCGGGCCCATGGCACACCCGGTCCGACCGGAGTCCTATATCGAGATCAACAACTTCTACACCGCGACTATCTACGAGAAGGGGGCCGAACTGGTGCGCATGCAGGCTCTGCTGTTGGGGCCTGAGGCCTTCCGCCGGGCGACGGATCTGTACTTCGAACGTCACGATGGTCAGGCCGTTACCACCGATGACTTCGTGCGCTGCATGGAGGAGGTAAGCGGGCGGGATTTGACCCAGTTCCGACTGTGGTACAGCCAAGCTGGGACCCCGGTTGTTGAGGTGGACGACCACTATGACCCACACACCCGGACCTACGAGCTGACGCTGCGGCAATCCACTCCGCCGACGCCTGGCCAGCCGGACAAAGCCCCGCTGCACATCCCATTTGCCCTGGGCTTGTTGGGCCCGGACGGCAGCGACCTGGCCCTCTGCCTGGATGGGGGGGCTGCCGCCGTGCCTGGTTGGAGCGGCGTGCTGGAGCTGCGCGGGACCCAGGAGCGCTTCCGCTTCAAGGAGGTGCCGGGACGCCCCGTCCCCTCCCTGCTGCGCGGCTTCTCGGCCCCCGTGCGCCTGCGCCGGGATTGGCAGGACGAGGACCTCATGTTCCTCATGGCCCACGATGCAGACGGGTTCAACCGTTGGGATGCGGCCCAGACCCTCGCCCAGCGCCAGCTCCTGCGCATGGTGGCCGACCCAGAGACGCCCGTTTCGGCCGGGTTCCTCGCCGCGTTTCGCGGCTCCCTGACGGACAGGGAGGCGGCGCCTGCTCTGCTGGCGGAGGTCTTGAGTCTGCCATCTGAGGGTTATCTGGGTGACCAGATGGGTCGAGTGGACGTGGATGGTATCCACCGCGCTCGTGAGACTCTGCGCCGGGGCATCGCCTTGGCTCTCCAGGCGGACCTGTTCGCGGCTTACGAGGCCAATCAGGATGCCGGTCCCTACGAGCTGACCCCAGCCGCCGTGGGACAGCGTGCCCTCAAGAATTTATGCCTCTGGTACCTCACGGCCGGCGGTACCGATGCCGCCCGAGACGCCGCGCACGCCCAATTCGTACTGGGGCACAATATGACTGACGTCATGGCGGCGCTGCGCCTGCTGGTCGACGACGGCGGTCCGGCGGGGGATGATGCCTTGGCCGGATTCTATACCCGCTGGTCCGCAGACCCCTTGGTCCTCGACAAATGGTTCGGTATCCAGGCCACAAGTACCCGCCCGGACACCCTATTGCGGGTCGCGGCCCTCCTCGTGCACCCGGCCTACGACAGCCGCAACCCCAATCGGGTGCGCAGCTTGGTCGGAGCCTTCTGCGTGGGCAACCCGGTGCGATTCCACGCCGCAGACGGTGCCGGTTACCGCTTCCTTGGCGACCGGGTGCTGGAGCTCGACGCACAGAACCCGCAGATCGCCTCGCGCCTGCTCCAGGCCCTTGCCCGCTGGCGGCGGTATGACAACGCCCGCCAGCGGCTGATGCACGGAGAACTGGAGCGCGTCCTGGCGGCGCCGGAGCTGTCGAAGGACAGTTACGAGGTCGCCTCGAAGTGTCTCGATGCGGCTTCGTAGGGGCCGCCGGGAATGTCGCTTCGATCAAGCGGTCAGGCGTTGCCTCGGCTGAAAGCCAATCGGTGAAAGCCACTTCCGTTTTAGGTGTTCGTTCAGGAAATAAAGATGCGTCACTTGCTGTTAGTGGCCCACGGCAGCCGCCGTGAGGCATCCAACGAAGAGGTCCGGCAGCTCGCCGCGTCCCTGGCCCCGCGGGCCAAGGGGCGCTTCGATGCGGTGAGCTGCGCCTTCTTGGAGATCGCGGAGCCCTCCATCCCCGAGGGAATCGATGCGGCGGTGCGCTCGGGGGCCGGCGAGGTCGTGGTCCTGCCCTATTTCCTGTCAGCGGGTCGCCACGTCGCGGAGGACATTCCGAGGGAGGTCGAGGCCAAACAGCGCGAATACCCGCAGATACGCATCCAGGCGACCCCCTATCTGGGCCTGGCGGGCGGCGTGGCGGAGATTTTGCTGGAGCTGGCTGATGCTCGGGCCGGCGCCCAAGGCTGAGCCCAGGTTACCCGTGCCGTCGTGTCGGGCGATTCGGCGGATGGTCAGGGCTGGACCCAAGGTGCCTTGGGGTCGTACGGGGCGTAGGTGGCTGCTGGGTCCTTGTACTCCGGCTTGCGGGGCGTGGGCGGTGTCTGCGGCGCGGGTGCGTCGCCAGGGTCTGACTCCTCTGCGTCCGAGACCGGCGGGTCCGGCGGCGGCGGGACCAGCGCGTTGATCGCTGCCTCGTCGTTCCAGGTCAGTTCCTCGTCCTGCCCGTCCTGTGCGTCCGGAAGCTGCTCCGGCTCGGTGGATGTGTCGGCCGCCATATAGCCCTCGCGGGCTCGGATGCGGTGGTTGGCGCATGCCACCATGTCGGCTTGGGATGAGGGGTCGGCGCAGCCCGGCGGCGGCATATAGAAGGCATCGAAGGCGGCATCCAGCTCGCGTACCGAGCGGAAACCACCAGGCCCGGAGGGCGGAGACAGTGCGGGTGGCAGCGGTGCCGGGGCCGACGATACCGGGGGCTCGGGGACCAGGCTGGCCGCCGCCTGGGCGGCGGGTGCAGGAGCGCTCTTCGGTGGCTCCGCGGGAGCGAGGCGCTTGTCCGGCAGATGGACGATCCAGTCAAAGCCGCCGAGGATGGCCGCGGCAGCGAGAGGCACTCCGATCAGCCGGAGCAGATAGCGGATGGGTATCCGCGACCGTCGCCTGGGCTCAGCCGCTTTTGCGGTCGACCCCCAGCGGCGCTCAGGTCCCCGGAGAGGCGAGATGGCGTCAGGGGAGCTGGCTGCCGAGGGATCCTCCCGACCGGTCTGGATCAAGGTGCGCAGGCCGACGCCGTCGATCAGCGCGATGAGGCGGCTCTCGGCCATACGCCGCGCATCTCGGCTGAACCCGCCGGGCACGACCAGGACGCCGTGTTTGGCACCGCTCGACGCCACGGCGGCAATCAGCTCCCGGACTTCGGCTGGCCCCGACCCGCCATGCCTGCCAATACCTGATGTGAACCACCGCCGAGGGTGTGGGCGTCCCGTGAGAGGCAGGGAGCGGAAGCGGGACGACCGCCAAGGACGGGGAAGTCCCCCGCGGGCTGGCCTGTCGACGCGGGGCGATGGCGGGCGCGTCCGGTCGGGTGAGGAGGATCTCACGGGGCCCGCCGCTGTATCGGGTCACTGGTTCGCTGACCTGATAGCCCTGGTGTCGAAACACCTCCGCAACCAGGGCCTCGAAGTCGCTAGGGCTCAGGTCGCGCAGGCTTGTCCTCACGGGATCGGCGGTCAATTCCCGGTGCAGGAGTGAGGCTCGCCACCGCCTGTAGCCGGTGACGGCGGCGACGGCAAGCAGGGCGGCCGGGAGCAGCCATTGGCCCAATTCGGCCAAGGCGCGCAATAGAGGTCCCGCGCCTGTCCCTGGGGTTTGTCCGGGTGCGTATGCCTGCGACGCCAGGCCGCGGAGCGCGAGGTAGGCAAGGATCGCGCCCAGCACCCCAAGCCACCAGGGGAGGCGGGACAGGAGCCTGAGCCAGTCGTGGGTCGCAGTGGGGTCCCTTGGGACCATTGCCTCGTTGCCTCCGTCGCAGTCGGATGTCTGGCTGACCGGGCCCGGGCTGGTCAGGTTTCCAGCGATCCTAGGAGCCTGTCGGACTCAGGATGAATCTACTGCGGAAGTGGGAGAACGGCCCATTTTGCCCCCGCTTTTCGTTACATGGCGCCCACTATGCGCCTCAAAGCCGGAACAAAATGGTCTCGCTCTCCCACTCCCTCGCTACGATCCCCCTAAGTCCGACAGGCTCCTAGTGTCTTTGCGGCCGTCTTCGCTGGCAATTGCCCTGGGCCTGGCCGGGCGGCAAGTGTTCAATAGGATCGCGGCCCCTGCAAGGCGCGCATCCTGGGGCCTGCTGGTCGAGTTAGACGACCGCAGGCTGTGGCGGTGCTGTTTGGACGATTTGACAGTCGCAGGTTCGTAGTCTAAAAATAGACACACCAGTGGGTTAGGATTGAAATAAGTGAAGGGGCATGAATATTCGTCCGTATCCTGGGTGCGTTATCGCCGTGGTCCTGGCAGGTGCTGCCCTCGTTCTCCAGGGGTGCAGCACCGTTGGGGGGCCTGAGTTGAGCGGCGCGCGTGGGGAACTGGTGACGGCGGCCCTCTCGCAGGTGGGCACCCCCTATCGGCTGGGCGGCAATAGTCCGCGTGAGGGGCTGGATTGCAGCGGCTTAACCGCTTATGCCCATCGGGCGGCGGGGGTGAAGATCCCGCGTAGGGCCGTCGACCAACGGCGGTCTGCCAAATCCGTGGGGGACAGACCTGCTCCAGGTGACTTGGTTTTCTTCCGGATTCCGCCTGGGGGCGAACACGTCGGTCTGATGGTGGACGGCGAGCGGTTCGTGCATGCATCGACCTCGCGCCAACAGGTGCGACTGTCCCGGCTGGACTCGCCCTACTGGCGGCGCTATTACGCCGGTGCTGGCACCTATTTGCCTTGATCCGTCTGGGAAGGGGCGGTCCGCAGTTAGCGTTCGGCGGTTAGAGTGGGCGTTGCTCGGACAGTTTGCTCCATTGTCGCCCTCGTTGCCGGGTACCATTACGGCGGCCTGACGGTTCGGTACCGCTGACAAAGGAGGTAAGCGCGGATACCCGGGCCTGCCGCCGCGGGCGGCTCGTCCGTTGTCCAGGTCCTCGCCTTTTTTCGACCCTTTGTGCACAATGGGTGCCGCGCACCGACCTCAGGCGCCGGGCGCTACCTTCACCACTTATCCAGTAGGAGAACTAGCCATGTCCGACAAGCCCATGAGCCAGAGCCGCCGCGATGCCGTCAAGCTGATGCTGGGCGGCGCCGTTGCCGTGCCGTTCATCAATCTGGTTGTTGGCGTCTCCGGCGCCCGCGCCGCCGACCTGCCCCACGTCGATGCCAAGGCTGATCCGACCGCCATCGCTCTGAAATACGTCGAGGATGCCGCCACCGCGACCCGTCCCGACAAGGCCGGCACCCCGGGCGCCGAGCAGCACTGCGCCAATTGCCAGTTCGCCCAGGGCGAGGGCGACTGGGTGCCCTGCACCCTCTTCCCCGGCAAGGCCGTTGCCTCCAAGGGCTGGTGCATGTCCTGGACCAAGAAGGCCTAAGCCTTCCGCGCTCTGGATTCGGCCAGTCATGCGGGGCTTCGGCCCCGCATCTGCTTTCTGGTCCGAGAGATCCGTGTCGTTAACCACACCGGACCGCCTGTAGTATCCCATGCACCCCCTCCCCACACCTTCCCGAACCCGGTTGATCATTCTCCGCGGCTTGGTCTGGGGGCTCGTCGGACTGATTTACGCCCCCCTGTTCATCGGGCTTCTGGCGATCTTCCGCGACCTGGGGTGGTCCCACACGGCCTTTGTCCCCGCCGCGGGACTGGCCAGCGCCGCTGGCGCCACGCTTTACGGGGCCCGCCAAGTGGGGCTCGCAGGCACCGCCATCGGGCTGACCGTGGCGTCCCTGGTCCTCCTAACTCTGCCGGGGGCCCTGGGCTTGTGGGGTGCCGTGGGCCTGGCGGTCGTGATTGGCGCTGCCTTGGGGTGGTGGGTGGACTTTCCGGAGCGATGCTCCCTTCAGGTGCCGGCCAAGGCGGTGGCGGGATTGACCACGGGGGCACTTTGCGGGGCCGTGCTGGCTTTGGCGGAGTCCCTGCACCCCTTCAATTTCCGATCCGCCAGCACCTTGGCATTCCTCGTCTCCGTCAACGGCGTGCTCTATGTGGCCACCGTCACCTGGTGGGTGCGCCGCGCCGTGGCAGGGGGCAACCGCTTTTGCGAGCCGATCGAAATCGGGGTAGTTGCCCTGCTTGCCGGGCTCTCGGCCGGGGGGCTGTGGCTGGGTGCTGCGCCCCTCATGGGCGTTAGCGAAGCCGGCCTTTCTGCAGCCATGATCACCCTGGAGGCGGATCTGCCTCTGGCCATGGTTGGTGCCGTGGTCGGCGGGGCCGTGGCGGGCGTCCTGCTGGAAGCCTTCGGATTTCTCTGGGTCCACGACTAAGGCGATTTCTGTCAAGTCACGCACCAGCTGGCTTTTCTTTGCGCCCGCCTTCTTTGTCGCGCCAGGAGTCACATGGCCCAGCGATGCTCCTGCCGGTACTCCTTGAAGGCGGACGAAAATCCGGCGCCATCCGGTACATGATTCTCCGGCAATCGCCTAAGCGCTGTCTGGTGGCTCGGCAAGCGGGGCCGTCCCAAGCGGTTTTCCCGCAGGGATGCATGCCTCCCCGCTGGCGCGCTCCGGATCGTCCGTGGCAAGGCGTGGCGCTAACCTGTTGGCCGGGCAGGTTGGGGTTTTGTGGTATTGTGATCAACATTTGCTCGACGCCCATACCATTTGGGCGGTGACGGCAGTCGGGGAGCGCTCGACCAAGGAGATGGCCAAGACCAAGAGCAGCCGCCGCTGGCTGGATCGGCACTTCAACGACGACTATGTGAAGCGTGCCCAGCAGGAGGGGTATCGTTCGCGAGCCGCCTTCAAGCTGCTGGAGATTCAAGAGAAGGACCGGCTCTTGCGGAAGGGGATGACGGTAGTGGACCTGGGCGCCGCGCCGGGTGGCTGGTCCCAGGTCGCCCGGCGCCTGGTCGGGGCGGACGGGCGGGTTCTGGCCTTGGATGTATTGCCCATGGACCCCCTCCCAGACGTGGCCTTTGTGCTCGGAGACTTCCGTGAGGACGGCGTTATCGAGGGGTTGTGCCAGGCCCTGGCCGGGTCGCCGGTAGACCTTGTCCTATCGGACATGGCCCCAAACGTTAGCGGGGTCGCCGCAGTTGATCAGCCGCGCTCTGTCTATTTGTGCGAGTTGGCCCTGGACCTGGCCAGCAAGGTGCTGAAACCCAAGGGGGCTCTGGTCGTCAAAGCCTTCCAGGGCTCGGGCTTCGATGCCTATCTGCGGCAGGTACGCGCAGCCTTCGCACAGGTGCTGATCCGCAAACCGGAAGCGTCGCGGAGAGAGAGCCGCGAGGTCTACCTGGTCGGCAAAGGGTTCTGCGGCCCGGACGGTTGAGCCCGAGGGATCTGGGCGGCGACAAGGTTGTTCGATTTTCACCCGGCGCGAGCCGGCCGTTTTCCAGCCAAGAGGCCAAGCCGTGAGTGACATGGCAAAGAACGTGATCTTGTGGGTGGTCATCGCCATCGTGCTGATGTCCGTCTTCAACAATTTTTCCACCACCCGAACGACTGCACGGAGCATGGCCTACTCGGACTTCATCGAGAACGTCCGTCAGGGACAGGTCAAGGAGGTGACCATCCAGGGTCGCGAGATCCAGGGTCTCAGTGAGACAGGCGAGCGTTTCACCACCTTCAGCCCGGGGGACGACGGCCTGGTGGGCGAGTTGCTTGACCACAAGGTGGTCATTAAGGCGATGCCGCCGGAGAAGCCATCGATCCTAATGCAGATCCTGATCAACTGGTTCCCGCTCTTCATCCTCATCGGACTCTGGGTGTTCTTCATGCGCCAGATGCAGGGCGGGGCCGGCGGGCGCGGGGCCATGTCTTTCGGCAAGAGCCGAGCGCGCATGCTCTCCGAGGATCAGATCAAGGTCACCTTCAGCGATGTGGCTGGGGCGGACGAGGCCAAGGACGAAGTCGGCGAGATCGTGGACTTTCTGCGCGATCCGGCCAAGTTCCAGAAACTCGGCGGAAAGATCCCCAAGGGTATTCTCATGGTCGGCCAGCCCGGCACCGGCAAGACCCTGCTGGCGCGGGCCATCGCCGGCGAGGCCAAGGTGCCGTTCTTCACCATCTCCGGCTCGGACTTCGTGGAGATGTTCGTCGGCGTGGGTGCCTCTCGGGTGCGCGACATGTTCTCCGAGGCCAAGAAGCACGCCCCCTGTATCATCTTCATCGACGAGATCGATGCCGTGGGCCGCCACCGCGGGGCTGGTCTGGGGGGCGGCCATGACGAGCGCGAGCAGACCCTGAACCAGCTCTTGGTGGAGATGGACGGCTTCGAGGGCAACGAGGGCGTCATCGTCATCGCTGCTACCAACCGTCCGGACGTGCTCGACCCGGCTCTGTTGCGGCCGGGCCGTTTCGACCGCCAGGTCGTGGTGCCGCTCCCCGACGTGCGAGGGAGGGAGCAGATCCTCAAGGTCCACATGCGCAAGATCCCCGCGGCGGACGACGTCAAGGCATCGGTCATCGCCCGCGGGACACCGGGCTTCTCCGGGGCGGACCTGGCCAATCTGGTCAACGAGGCGGCCCTGTTCGCCGCCCGGGCCAGCAAGCGCCTGGTGGATATGGAGGACCTGGAGAAGGCCAAGGACAAGATCATGATGGGCGCGGAGCGCCGCTCCATGGTCATGACCGACGAGGAGAAGCGCCTGACCGCCTATCATGAGGCCGGCCATGCCATCGTGGGGCGCAGCCTGCCGATCCACGACCCGGTCTATAAGGTCACCATCATCCCCCGCGGGCGAGCCCTGGGCGTGACCATGTTCCTCCCGGACGGCGACCGCATGAGCTACAGCAGGCAGTGGCTGGAGAGCAACATCTCCACGTTGTTCGGGGGACGCATCGCCGAGGAGATCATCTTTGGTGCCGAGTCCGTGACCACCGGGGCCCAGAGCGACATCCAGCGGGCCACCGAGATTGCTCGCAGCATGGTGACCAAATGGGGCCTGTCCGACCGCTTGGGCCCGCTGACCTACAGCGAAGACGAGCAGGAGGTCTTCCTCGGCCATGCCGTCACCCAGCACAAGAGCGTGTCGGACGAGACTTCGCACATCATCGACGAGGAGGTGCGCAACATCATCGACCGCAACTACGGTCGGGCGCGCAGCATCCTCGACGAGAATCTCGACAAGCTTCACGCCATGGCCGCCGCCCTGATCCGCTTCGAGACCATTGACGCGGGGCAGATCGACGACATCATGGCCGGGCGTGCCCCGCGTCCGCCCAAGGACTGGGATGAAGCCGATGAGCCCAAGCGCGGGGGGTCTCGGCCAAAGTCCGGGGTCAGCGGCGAGGGGCCGGCGGCAGAGGGTCCCATCGGCGGCCCTGCCCGAGAGCACTGACAGCGCGGCAGAGCACCATGCCCATACTGGACTGCGCGGGCAGGTCCCTGGATCTGACCCGCGCTCGCGTTATGGGTGTCGTGAATGTCACGCCAGACTCCTTCTCAGACGGGGGCCAGACCCTGGCGCTGGATACCGCGCTGCATCGGGCCGAGGCCATGGCCCTGGCGGGGGCCGCCGTCATCGACGTAGGCGGCGAGTCCACCCGCCCAGGCGCCGCTCCAGTCAGCGCGGAGGAGGAGATCCGCCGCGTGGTCCCGGTGATCGCCGCCATCGCCGCTCGGTTTTCCATCCCGGTGTCGGTGGATACCTCCAAACCCGAGGTGATGCGCGCCGCGGTTGCCGCCGGGGCCGGGATCGTCAACGATGTGCGCGCCCTGCGGCTTCCCGGCGCCCTGGATGCGGCGGCGAGTCTGGGTGTGCCAGTCTGCCTGATGCACATGCAGGGTGAGCCCGAGACCATGCAGCAGGGCCCGAGCTACTGCAATGTGGTTGGCGAGGTCATCGGCTTCCTGCAGGCGAGGATGGCCACCTGCGCGGCTGCGGGCATCTCCGATGATCGCATTCTGCTGGATCCCGGTTTTGGATTCGGTAAGACCCTGACGCATAATCTCGCGTTGATCGCGGGGTTGGGCGCTATCGCTGCCCTGGGGCGGCCTGTCGTGGTTGGGCTGTCGCGCAAGTCCATGATCGGGACGCTCACCGGTAGGCCGGTGACGGAGCGCCTGGCCGGGAGTCTGGCGGCGGCCGTTCTGGCGGTGGAACGTGGTGCCGCACTGGTGCGGGTGCACGACGTGGCCGAGACGGTGGACGCCCTCGCGGTGCTTGCGGCCTTGCAGGAGGCTGGGGGCGTCTCGCCGGACTTGGATAAACCGAGACCAGCGGGACCCGATTAGCAGGATTTCACAGGATCTGCAGCATTGTTTGGGTCCGGTGGTCGTTGGCCCGACCACGCCTGCCGACCGATCGGAGCCGTCCCGTTAGTCCTGTCCGATGTCGCCCCTGGACCACTTCGCAACTTCGTCTCGCCGGGCGCGAGATCCTATCGCAGCAAGGTTGATTCTCTATTGGGGGGCGGGGTGACGCGCAGGTATTTCGGAACGGACGGTATTCGCGGCCGAGTGGGCGAACCAGCGGTCAGCCCAGACTTTGTCCTCAAGCTCGGCTGGGCGGCGGGGCATGTGCTGGGTAGCGGGCAGGGCAAGGTCCTGATCGGGAAGGACACTCGCATCTCTGGCTATATGTTCGAGTCGGCCCTGGAGGCTGGGTTGGTGGCGGCGGGGCTCGATGTGCGCTTGCTCGGCCCCATGCCGACGCCCGGGGTCGCCTACCTGACGCGCACCTTCCGCGCGGTCGCTGGAATCGTCATTACCGCTTCGCACAACCCCTATCAGGACAACGGCATCAAGTTCTTCTCCGCCGACGGCGATAAGCTTCCGGACGAGGTGGAACTGGCCATCGAGGATCAGATCGATCTGCCGCTGCGCATCCGTGACCCCGCCAAGATTGGCAAGGTCAAGCGCATCGACGACGCCAGCGGGCGTTATATCGAATTCTGTAAGAGCACCGTCCCCTTCGCCATGTCCCTGAGGGGACTTAAGTTGGTTGTGGACTGCGCCAACGGGGCCACCTACAACGTGGCCCCCTCGGTTTTCGAGGAACTCGGCGCTTCGGTGGTGCGCCTCGGGACAGAGCCCGACGGGCTCAACATCAATCGCGGGGTGGGTTCCACCAAGCCAGAGGCGCTCTGTGAGACCGTGGTGCAGGAGGGGGCGGATCTCGGCATCGCCTTCGACGGCGACGGTGATCGGGTCCTGATGGTCGACGGGAAGGGCCGCCTAGTGGACGGCGACGAGCTGATCTACATCATCGCCAAGTCGCGGCAGGAGGCGGGCACCCTGCGGGGTGAGGTGGTTGGCACCGTGATGAGCAATCTGGGCCTGGAGCATGCCCTGCAGCGCCTGGGTGTCGGCTTCTCCCGTACCCAGGTTGGCGACCGCTACATCATGGAGCGCCTCAAGCAGGGTCTCGGGACCCTGGGCGGCGAGCCCTCGGGGCACATCATCTGCCGCGACCGCACCAGTACCGGGGACGGTATCGTCGCGGCCCTTCAGGTGCTGGCGGCCATCGACGGCCTTGGATCCCCCTTGGACGAGCTTTGCGGGGAGGTTGAGAAATACCCGCAGGTCTTGCTCAACGTGAAGCTGGTCGGGCGCCGCGATCTCCTGGGCCTGCCGGCGATCCAGAGCGCTGTGACCGCCGCGGAGCAGGAACTCAAAGGGCGTGGGCGCGTCCTCCTGCGCCCGTCCGGCACCGAGCCCCTGCTGCGCGTCATGGTCGAGGGCCACGACGCTCGCTTGGTCAGTACCCTGGCGGAGCAGTTGGCCCAGGTCGTGCGCGACCATGCGGGAGGTTAGGTCGACATGACGGCGACGGCGTCCATCCACGGCATGTGGTCCACCAGGCTGGCCTTCATCCTGGCTGCCTCGGGCTCGGCAGTCGGGCTCGGCAATATCTGGCGCTTCCCCTACACCGCAGGGGAGTACGGCGGCGGCGCCTTCGTGTTGGTCTATCTGCTGTGCGTGGCGGGGATCGGCATCCCCATCATGATGGCCGAGATCCTGCTGGGCCGGAGGGGGCGTCAGAGCCCCATCAACACCATGCGGACGCTGGCGGAGCGTGAGGGCAAGACGCCTGCCTGGTCCCTGCTCGGATGGATGGGCATCCTCTCGGGGTTCTTCATCCTCTCCTTCTACAGCGTCATCGCTGGCTGGACCCTCGGCTATGTGGTGCGAGCGGCAGGCGGTGCCTTCACTGGGATCGACGCCGCGGGCTCCAAGGCCATGTTCGATGGCTTTGTGGGCAACCCGGAGGCACTGCTCGCCTGGCAAACCATCTTCATGGTCCTGACGGTCATGGTGGTCGCCCGGGGCGTCGCCAGCGGCCTGGAGCAGGCCGTGAAGTGGCTGATGCCAGCCCTGTTCGTCCTGCTGCTGGTTATGGTTGTTTATGCCGGCTGGGCCGGAGACCTAAGCGCTGCCGTCCATTATCTCTTCGCCCCGGATTTTGCCCGGCTGCAGGACAAGGGCGGAGAGGCGATCCTCAGCGCCATGGGTCAGGCCTTCTTCAGCCTGAGCCTGGGCATGGGGGCCATCATGGTCTACGGGTCCTACCTTCGGCACGATGCCTCCATTGCGCGGAGCTCCGTGATGATCGCAGCCACGGACACCCTGGTGGCCCTGCTCGCCGGGCTGGCCATCTTCCCCATCGTCTTCGCGCACGGGCTCGAACCGGGCAGTGGCCCCGGGCTCATCTTCGTCACCCTGCCCATCGCGTTCGGCGAGATCACCGGCGGGTCCTTCTTCGGGGCCCTGTTTTTCGTCCTGCTGGTCTTTGCCGCCTGGACCTCGTCCATCTCGATCCTAGAACCGGCGGTCGCCTGGCTGGTGGAGAATCGAGGCTTTTCGCGGGTGCGCGCCGCAATCCTCGGAGGAACCGGGGCCTGGCTGCTGGGTATCGCCTGTCTGCTCTCGCTCAATCTTTGGTCCGGTTATACGGTCGTTGGCAAGGGGGTCCTGGACCTCTTCGACTACCTCACCGCCAACATCCTCTTGCCCCTGGGCGGGATTCTCATCGCCGTCTTCGCCGGCTGGGTCCTGCCGCGAAGCGCCACCCTGGACGAGTTGGGCGGCGGTGACGGGTTCGGCTACCGGCTGTGGCGTTTCCTGATTCGTTACGTCGCCCCTCTGGCCGTTGCGCTGGTCTTGCTCAATGGGGTGGGATTGTTCAAAGTGATCGGGCTGGCCTGATCGTGGCGGTGGTTCGAAAATCGGCTCTGGTCCCTTATTCGTCGGGGCAGATGTTCGACCTGGTCTACGGGGTGGTGGACTATCCGCACTTTCTGCCCTGGTGCCACAGAGCCGAGGTGATCTCCGAGACCGAAGACCAGATCTGCGGGCGCATCGAGATCGCGCGCCTTGGGATCCACCAGAGCTTTAGCACCTGCAATCGCTTTGAGCGCGATCGCTGGATGGAGATCGCGCTGCTGGATGGCCCCTTTCGCAGGCTGCACGGGGGCTGGCGATTCACAGCGTTGAGGGATGACGCCTGCAAGGTCGAGCTGGAGTTGGAGTTCGAGTTTTCGGGGCCATTGATCGACAGGGCCTTTGGGCCGGTCTTTCACCAGATTGCCAATACCCTGGTGGATAGCTTTTGTAAGAGAGCCAGAGAGGTGTACCGTGGCTGAACAGCATATCGAGGTCGAGGTCGCCTACGCCCGCGAGCAGGCGCAGGCGTTGATCCCGGTGACCGGTGACATGGGCTTGACCGCTCGGGAGGCGATCGAGCGATCCGGGGTGACGCGCCAGTTCCCGGAAATCGACCTCGCGGTCAACAAGGTGGGCATCTACGGCAAGCTGATCTCGCCGGATCAGATTCTGGCACCGGGGGATCGGGTGGAGATCTACCGTCCGTTGATCGCTGATCCCAAGGAGCAGCGCAAGAAGCGTGCTGCCGAGGGTAAAGGGATGCGCAAGGGCGCGGGTGAGGCCTCCGGCGGCGACTAGCGCAAGGAGTGAGGCCCCGGGTGACCTCGATCCGGGCAGGGGCCTGGGTCGCCTAACGGGTGCTTTCGAGGCCGATGGTTGTCATGGCCCGAGTCAAGAACCCGCGATTGTCCTTCCAATCCGGCACCGACACCACGATCTCGGGCTGCGTCTGGCTGGCGGTTCGCTGGGGGTCTGGCTTGATATCCCCGTCGACCCGGACCAAGGCATCGTCCTGGAACCAAACGGTCAGGCGCTTGACCTGCATCGGATCATGCCCCCGTTGGAGGGTGTAGGTGTAGTCCCATCTGTCCTGGTGGAACATGTCCATGAGCAGCGGCGTACCGAGCAGGTAGCGGACCTGGCGCTTGTTCATCCCGGGCTGGAGGGCGTCGACCATCTCCTCGGTCACGAGGTTGCCCTGTTGCACTGCCATCTTGTAGACGAATGGCAGTCGATCGAGGGTCGAGGTTCGGTAGACGTCCTCGGTGGGGGTGCTCGAACACCCGGTCAGGGCGAACAGGGTCAGGAACACAGGGGAAGTGAGAGGGTTTCGCATCTTGGTATCATACCGGGGCGGCTTAGTCGGCGATGATAACTCAGAGGCCCCATCAGGGGCACGGTTCGCTGTTTCTGGTGAAGGGTGCGGGGAGGTAGGATTTGGAGCATCAACAGATTAGAGAAGCGGGTCTGAAGGTCACGGGCCCGCGCGTCAAGATCTTGGCTGTATTGGAGCACAGCGACCGGCGGCACCTCAGCGCCGAGGATGTCTACAAGGCCCTGCTCGACGCCGCCGAGGACGTCGGTCTCGCCACTGTCTACCGCGTCTTGACCCAGTTCGAGGGAGCGGGCCTGGTGACCCGGCACCATTTCGAGGGCGGTCAGTCGGTCTTCGAGCTCAACCGAGGCAGTCACCACGATCACCTGGTCTGTGTGCGTTGCGGAAAGGTGGTGGAGTTTGTGGAAGCCACCATCGAGGCCCGTCAGGAGGCCATTGCGCGGCGGCATGGCTTCAGCATCGAGGATCATTCGCTGGTCATCTACGGCGTTTGTCCTGCCTGCCGGTCATTGAAGCCTGAGGCCAGCTAGGATGGGATGGTCCGATCCAGAACCCTGCTCCGGCCCGGAAACGAGCCTGCCCGCGGGCCGCGACATCGCACTGGGGGTCAGCGGCCGCCAGGCGGCGGCGCGCCAGCGACAGGTTCGCTCTGTGTTGTGGCCGGGGTCGCATGGGCGTTGAAGGCCTTCTCAGCTCCGGCGATCATGCCTGCTAGCTGCTCCTGATCGAAGAGCATCGAGCCCAACGTCACCGCGACGCAGAGCAGGGCGATGACCAGGGGCCATAGCGGCAGATGCCGGCGACGCGGCAAGAACAGGGGCTGTTCGCGCCAGCGGCGCTCCAGGCGGGCGAAGTCGTCTCTCGGCATGGTGGCTTTGTGGCTGGGATACCGCTGATGTCACCTGGCAGTAGATTGGAGGCACCATGCTCGGGCCTCCCAGTTCGGGTGGCCATACTAACAAGCTCTGGGGGAATGGCAAAGATCACCTGGCGCCTGCGGGCACCGCCCCGATGGTTCGTCTGTGCGTCCATCCCAGCCAGCGCTTCCGGTCAAGTGCCCGCGAGCTTCTCCTCATACTCCCCGCGGAAGTAGCGGAGCGTGCTCAGCACGGGATTGGGGGCCGTCTGCCCCAGTCCGCATAGGCTGGTGGCTTGCACCACCTCGCAGAGGTCTTCCAGCAGGGCGAGGTCGGCGTGGGTCCCCTGGGACTTGGCGATCCGGGTCAAGAGTCCGTGCATCTGGTAGGTCCCGGCACGGCAGGGGGTGCACTTGCCGCAGGACTCACTCATGCAGAACTCCATAAAGTACCGGGCTACGTCCACCATGGAGGAAGTGTCGTCCATGACGATCATGCCGCCGGAGCCCATCATGGTACCCAAGGTCTTGAGGCTATCGTAGTCCACCGGGGTGTCCAGGTGCCCCTCCGGGATGCAGCCCCCGGAGGGACCGCCGGTTTGGACCGCCTTGAAGGTGCGCCCGTCGGGGATGCCGCCGCCAATGTCCTCGATGATGTCGCGTAGCCGGGTGCCCATCGGGACCTCGATGAGGCCCGTGTTGCGGATCCGCCCCGCCAGGGCGAAGACCTTGGTCCCTTTGGAATGCTCTGTCCCGATGCTTGAAAACCACTCACCGCCGTTGCGGACGATGGGGGCGACGTTGGCGAAGGTCTCGACATTGTTGATCAGGGTCGGAGAGCCCCAGAGTCCGGATTCCGCAGGGTAGGGGGGGCGCGGGCGCGGCTGGCCGCGACCGCCCTCGATGGAGGCCATCAGCGCCGTCTCCTCACCGCACACGAAGGCGCCTGCTCCGAGCCGGATCTCGACTTCGAAGTTGAACTGCGTCTCGCAGATGTGTGCCCCGAGGAAGCCGGAGCGTTTCGCCTTGCGGATGGCGGTCTTGAGCCGTTCCACCGCCAAGGGATATTCGGCGCGCACGTAGACATAGCCCTTGTTGGCCCCGATGGCATAGGCGGCGATGGCCATGCCCTCCAAGACTCGGTGGGGGTCGGACTCTAGGACCGCGCGATCCATGAAGGCGCCGGGGTCGCCCTCGTCGGCGTTGCAGATGACGTATTTCTGGTTCGCCGGCATCTTGGCGACCGTGGACCACTTGAGTCCTGTCGGGTAGCCGCCGCCGCCACGCCCGCGCAGCCCGCTGGCGGTCATTTCGCGCAGGACCTCGGTCGGGGTCATCTCGGTCAGGGCCCTGACCATCCCGGAGTAGCCCCCGACGGCGATGTAGCCTTTGAAGCTCTCCGGGTCGATGACCCCGGAGTTCTCCAGCACGATCTTTTGCTGGCAGGCAAAGAAGGGCGCCTCCAAGGGCTGGCGCAACCGCTCCAAGGGCGCACCGCCCAGACTGGCGGCGATGTCGGCGGCGTCGCCTGCGGCCACGTCGCGATAGAGGATCGGCTCGTCCGCGCCCTTGGATTGGACGGCCACCAGGGGCCCGGCGGAGCAGAGTCCCATGCACCCCACCCCCTTCACCTTGCAGCCGTGCCCCTCGGGGATGGCGCCCTTGAGCGCATCAAAGACTGGGGGCGCCCCGGAGGACTGGCAACTCGCGGCCATGCACACCCGTACCTCGTGCTCCAGGTCTGCGTCCAGGGCGCGGACCCCTTCGGCCATGTCGGCCAGGTCGTCGAGATTCATACCGCGATCTCCTTGAGTCGTGCCACCAGGTCGGGGCCAGTCACCTTGCCCAGCACGTCGCCGTCCAGGACCACCGCTGGGGCCAGACCGCAGGCCCCGACGCAGCGGGCGCTGAGGACCGACAGGGCATCGTCCGGCGTCGTCTCGCCCGGGTTGACCCCAAAGCGCTGCTCGATGTCCTCAATGAGTCCGCCGGCACCCTTGATGTAGCACGCCGTTCCGGTGCAGACCACGCAGGCGTGGCGCCCCTTGGGCTTGAGCATGAACAGGTGATAGAAGGTTGCTACCCCGAAGACCTTGGACAGGGGCAGGTCCAGGGACTCGGCGACGAAGCGCATCGAGGACTCGTCGAGGTAGCCGAAGGCGTCTTGGACCCCGTGCAGGGCCTCGATCAGGGCGTGGTCCGCGTAGCCGTTGCGGCGCATCGTGGCGTTGATGATCTTCCAGCGCTTGTCATCGCTGGGCGGCGCGGGCTTGGCATGCTGCAAAGACATATCCCCTCCGGCGGATAATTGAGGAATACGGCGGTGACGGAACCACGCTGGGCCGTGGAGCGGCGAGCACAGCGACAGTACACCGCCGGATGAAGCAGGCCAGGATGGCCCGGCCTGGACCGGATCAGACCAGCGGGCACGGATGACCTGCGTAGCACCCTCTGCCCCCAGGGAATCGAGGCGCCATCGGCTTGATTCAGCATCCTGCCCTGGTGCCACATGATAGCCCGGTCCAAGCCGGGATTGGCGTTCCTTTTGCCCCGAGCCGGCCGCCGGTATACTCCGCGCTGCCTGCCTACCCCGCCGGAGCTGGAGCGATGGAAGAAGAAGCACCGAGACCCAAGCGCCCGCGCGGCATCTACCTGCTGCCTAACCTCTTCACGACGGCGGCCCTGTTCGCGGGTTTCTATGCGGTGGTCGCCGCCAATCAGGGGCGCTTCGAGCCGGCAGCCGTCGCCATCTTCGCCGCCATGATCTTGGATGGGCTCGACGGGCGCGTAGCCCGTTTGACCCATACGCAGAGCGACTTCGGGGCCGAGTACGACAGCCTCTCGGATATGGTCGCCTTCGGAGTGGCCCCCGGCCTCGTGGCCTACCAATGGGCCCTGAACGGGTTGGGCAAGGTTGGCTGGCTCGCGGCCTTCGTCTACACAGCGGCCGCAGCCCTCCGTCTGGCCCGCTTCAACACCCAGGTCGGCATTGCCGACAAGCGCTTTTTCCAGGGTCTGCCCAGTCCCTCGGCGGCCGCAATCATCGCCTCGACCGTCTGGATCGGGACGGACTTTGGGGTCGTCGGGGCCGATGTGTCCTGGTTCGTCGCCTTGATCACGATCATGGCAGGGCTGCTCATGGTGAGCAACTTCCGTTTCCACAGCTTCAAGGATCTGAACGTCCATGGGCGGGTACCCTTCATGCTGGCCGTGGCCGTGATGCTGGTTTTCGCCCTGGTCTTCATCCAGCCGCCGGTGATTCTCTTCCTAGGCTTCATGGGCTACGCAGTCTCCGGTCCGGTGCTGACCCTCGTGCGACGGCGCCAGCGCTTGGCGCAAAGGCGCCGGCCGGGCTCCGACCAAGGTGCGTCCGACTGAGGCATTAGGGCCAAGGGTGCTCTGGGGATCGGGGTAGCCGGTTCGGCCGTCGTCGGACGACCGGCGGGTACAACCCAGCCGGTTCATCGGCGGGCGGGGTAACCTTCGGTGCGCACCGCAGCGGCGGTTGGCCGGTGCTAGGGACCTTGGGCAACGGGGCGAAAGCCCCAACTCTCTGCTCGACTCAAGCCAAGTCCCCGTCGCCCCGACGAAGGTCTCGCCTCCATCCTCCGAAGAGCACCCCGAATGCTGCGGCGAATTCTCCCCCTATTGATCGTCCTCCTCGGCGTCGCCGGCTTCATGGCCCTCAAGGCGACCCGACCCCGGCCCGCCGCCGCGACACCGCAGGAGCGCGTCTGGCGGGTGGAGACCGAATCCGTCACCCCGGCCCAGCACCGGCCGGTGCTCGCCCTCTTCGGTCGAGTCGAGGCCCCGGACCGTGTCCGCGCTGCCGCCCCGGTAGCAGGCCGCCTGATCACCGTAGCTGTGCGCGACGGTGAGCGTGTGGAGGCCGGGGCCCTGCTGGCCCGCATGGACCCAAAGGATCTGGAGCCGCGCCTGGCTCAGGCCCGCGCCGAGGTCGCCAAGGAGCAGCTCAAACTCTCCCACGACCAAGAGGCTCTGGAGCAGGAGCGGGCCTTGTTGGACCTGGCGGAGACCGCCCTGGGGCGGGCGGACAAGGTGCAGGCCCAGCGCCTCGGCACTGCAGCGGATGTCGATCAGGCCCGCGAGCAGTTGGCCAGGGCGCGGCTCGCCGTGACGCTGCGCGAGCAGGCGATCGCCGAGCACCCGGCGCGCTTGGCCGTGCTGGAGGCCAAGCTGGCGGAGGCGGAGCGCGATGCTGCCCGTGGCGAAATCGTCGCCCCCTTCCCGGCGCGCATTGGGGTGGTGGAGGCGGCCGCCGGGGATCAGGTCCAGCCCAACCAAACCATATTGACGCTCTATCCCCACGACGGACTCTATCTTCGGGCCAAGATTCCTGGGGACCGCAGCGAGGAGTTGCGGGCCGCCCTGGCGTCGGGTGAGCGCCTCAAGGCCAGTGCCCGCTATGCCGGGCGGACCTTTGGGGCCACCCTCGACCGTCTTGCCGGCGAGGCTGACGCCCGTGGAGTAGATGCCCTGCTGCGTCTCGAGCCGGACGCCGACCTACCCCTCGGGGCCTTCGTCGATCTGACCCTGGAGCGCCCCGTTGCGGCGGACACAGTTGCCTTGCCGTTCGCCGCACTCAACGGGGGCGAGCGCATCTTTGCAGTGGTGGACGGCCGGCTCCAGGTGGTACCTATCGAACGGGTGGGCGAGGTGATGGAAACCGGCGTGAGCAAGGTCCTGGTGCGGGCCAAGGCGCTGGGCCCCGGAGCCCAGGTGATGGTGACCCACCTGCCCAATGCCGTGGATGGGCTCAAGGTGCAGGAGATCGGCGAGGCCCAGGGCCTGTCCCAAACGGGGTCGGGTGCGACCGTGGGGGCTCGGCCGTGAGGCGTGGGCTCATCGCCGTCTTTGCCCGCCATGGGCTGCTGGCCAACCTGCTGATGCTCATGATCTTTGCGGCGGGGACCGTGGCCCTGACGCGGATGAACATCCAATTCTTCCCCACCTTCGCCCTGGACGTCATCTCGGTGCGGGTGGTGTGGAGCGGAGCCTCGGCGGAGGACGTGGAGAACGGCATCGTCATCCCCTTCGAGGAACGGCTCAAGACCGTGGACGGTTTGAAGAAGATGACCTCCACCTCGACCCAGGGTGTCGCCAGCCTGTCCCTGGAACTGAACGAGGGGACCGACGCCCTGCTCGCCCTGGATCAGGTCCGTCAGCGTGTGGATGAGTTCCGGAATCTGCCCAAGGACGCCGAGACTCCTCAGATCAGCCGTGTATCCCGCTACGAGTCCGTCGCGCGCTTGCTGGTCTCCGGGCCGAATCTTCAAGATTTGCGCCCCTGGGTCCGCCAATTCGAGCGCGAGCTCCTGGCCCGCGGCATCGACCGGGTGGACATCTTCGGTTTGCCGGACGAGCGCATCGCGATCGAGGTCCCGGGCCGCGTCCTGGAGACCCTAGGCCTGTCCCTCGACGGTATCGGCGAGCAGGTCGGGCGGCTGGCCCAGGACCTACCCTCCGGAGTGGCTGGGGAGGCCGACGGTGCGCGCGAGCTGCGTGGTCTGGAGCAGCGCCGAGACGCCGTCGGCTTCGAGGATCTGGCGGTCGTGAGCGACAGCCGGGGTCTTGTCCGCTTGGGGGAGGTTGCGACCATCGTCCGCGAGGCCCGGCCCGGGTCCCTGACGCTGCGTGAGGTGGAAACCGACGGCGTCAAGCCCCAGGGCGAGGTCACGGTGGAGATGCTGGTGCAACGGGCAGAGACCGGTCATTCGCTCCGCGCCGCCCGCGTCTTCGATCAATGGCTCGAGGACACCCGGCCGACCCTACCCCCATCGATTCACCTAAAGATCTTCGACGAGCAATGGCAGCTCATCCGCGACCGTATCGACCTCCTGGTACACAACGGCATCCAGGGGCTAGTCCTGGTGTTGATCATCCTGTTCGTCTTCCTCCCCGGGCGTGTGGCCCTTTGGGTGGCCATGGGCATCCCTATCGCTTATCTCGCCGCCCTGTCGCTGCTCTGGGCCTTCGGCGGGACCATCAACATGATTAGCTTGTTCGGGCTGCTGCTGACGCTCGGCATCATCGACGACGACGCCATCGTCATCGGCGAGTATGCGGAGACCCGCTTCCGCCAGGGGCTCGGACCCGCGGAGGCGGCCATTGCCGGGGCCAGGCGCATGTTCTGGCCGGTGACGGCATCGGCCCTGACCACCGTGGCCGCCTTTCTGCCTCTCATGATGGTGGGCGGGGTCATGGGCAACATCCTCGGGGACATCCCCTTCGTCGCCATCATGGTCCTGGTGGCCTCCCTGGTGGAGGTCTTTCTCGTCATGCCGGCCCACCTGCGCTCGGCCTTCAGTCACGAAGCCAGGCAGGCGACGCCGCGCTGGCGCCAGCGGGTGGATGCCGGCTTTGACCGTTTCCGCGATCACCTCTACCGGCCTCTGGTCACCGCCGCAGTGCGCCGGCGCTGGGTCACCGTCAGCCTGGTAGGGGTGATCATGCTGCTGGCGGTGGGGCTCTTGGCAGGCGGTCGCATCGCCTTCGTCTTTTTTCCCACGCCAGAGGGACAGATCGTCTTCGCCAATGCCACCTTTGTGGCCGGGACCCCGCGGGATCAGACCGATGCCTTCCTTTCGGAGCTGGAGCGGTCCCTCCGCGCAACCGATCGGGAGCTGGGTGGTGGGCTCGTAGAGGCGGCCGTGGCGCGCCTGGGGACCACGGTGGCGGTGGAGGCGGGGGCCTCCGCCAAGGGCGACCAGCTCGCCTCGGTGCTGGTTCAGCTCGTCCCATCCGAGCAGCGCAGCGTACGCAACGAGACCTTCCTGGCCGCCTGGCGCAAGCAGGTCACCATGCCCGCCGGTCTGGAGAGCCTGGCCATCTCCGCCCGGCGTGCCGGGCCTCCCGGGCGGGACGTCAATGTCCGCCTGGCCAGCGACGATGCGCAGGCGCTGAAGGCCGCGGCCCTGGATCTGGCCCAGGGACTCGAGGGGGTGCCGGGGGTGTCGGATATGGTGGACGACATGCCCTTCGGCCGGGAACAGCTGATCTACCGGGTCTCCCCGGCAGGCCAGGCCCTGGGCGTCACCACCCAGCTCCTAGGCACTCAGTTACGCGCGGCATTCGACGGCCATCTGGCCCAGCTCGTTCAGGTTGGCCAGGACGAGCTGGAGGTGCGCGTGCTTCTGCCCAGGGACGAGCGGACGCGGCTGGACGCCTTGGAGCAGTTGCGCATCCGCACCCCTAACGGCCAGTTCGTCCCCCTGGATACCGTGGCGGATTGGGATACCCGGCGCGGCTTCGAGGCCCTGCGCCACGCCGACGGGCGCCTGGCGGTGGAGGTCACGGCGGACATCAACCGGGCCCAGAACACACCGGACGGGGTGCGCCAGACCCTGGAGCAGGACCTCTTGCCGCCGCTGGCGGCGCGCTACGGGGTTAGCTACAGCTTCGAGGGGCGTGCCGCCGACCAGCGCGAGACCCTGGGGGACATGGGGCTCGGGCTGGTTCTGGGGCTCGGCATGATCTTTCTCATCCTGGCTGCGGTGTTTTCGAGCTGGGGCTGGCCCCTGGTGGTCATGACCTCCATCCCCCTGGGCCTGGTGGGGGCCATCGTCGGCCACTGGCTGCTGAACATCGATCTCACCATCCTGTCCATGTTCGGGCTCTTCGGGCTGTCCGGCATCGTGGTCAACAACGCCATCATCTTGGTGAGCATGTACCAGGACCTGCGCCGGGAGGGAATGGAGGTGGACGCCGCCCTGGTGCAGGCCGCCTGTTCTCGCCTGCGGGCCATGCTGCTCACCTCCGCCACCACGGTGGTCGGATTGGGACCACTGATCTTCGAGACCAGCCTCCAGGCCCAGTTCTTGATCCCGATGGCCGTCTCTCTCGCCTTTGGGGTGGGCTTTGCGACCGTCCTGGTTCTGGTCTTCACTCCGGCCCTGCTCTCTGCCCATGAGTCTTTCCACGCCCGGTTGTCCAGCTGGCTCGCCCGTCCCGTGGCAGGGAGACAGGACGGCTACGCGGGGCGCGGTCAGGGGGCCTAAGGCGGGGCGGGGCGGCGGATGCGCGGCGAGTGGGACTCCCGGGCACTGCACTCGATGACGAGATCGAAGTGTGAGGCGGCGGGGAAGGTCTGGGAGGTCACCCAGATCTGGGGGAAGTCACGGCTGACCTGAGGCAGCACCGCCAGGGCAGAGGCGGTTCGGGACTCGTCGAAGAAGGCGAACGGCTCGTCGAGAAAAAGAAACTGGGGACCCTGGATCACCGAGTTCACCAGCTTCTGGGACAGGGCGAGGCGCACCGCGAGCATGATCTGGCGCTGTGTTCCGCTGGAGATTTCGTCCAGGTCCATGAAGTCGTGCTTTTCGTTGGAAAAGGCCCTGACCTTGAGATCCTGATCGATCTGCAGGTGCTGGTAACGGTCGTTCGTGAACTTGGGGAGGGAATCGGCACAGAGGTTCCGCACCTCCGTGTTGAAGCGCTGGGCGATGTAGTGGATCGCACCGGCGAGGAGATCCTGCGCCAGTGCCCGGACCCGCATGCGGCGGGAGAGGGCCTCAACCCGGGACCGAAGGTCCTCGGCAATGGCTGCGAGCTGCGCGTGGCGGCGCGCCCGCTCCTGCTCCTGTGCGATCTCGACATCGCGCCCGGCGATTTCGGCGGACTGCTGGGCGACGTTCTCGTGCAGGGCGTCCAGCGTCTGGCCCGCCTCGGCCTTGACCCGGGTCAGGCTGGACGCAAGCCTCGCGGCTGCCGCCTTGAATTCCCGCTTGCGCTCGCCGAGGCGGCCGGGATCCAGGAGGTCTCCGCCCGGTCCGCGAAGGAAGGCCGGTACGGCCACAGCGATTGCCGTATCCTGCAGCCGTCCGAGCAGGGCGATGGCTTCTGGCAGGGGTTGGCTGTCGAGTCGCTCGAGGTCCGCGTGCTCCCGTTCGGCGGTTTCCCGGGTGCGCTCCAGACTTGTCCGTTCCCGGGCACAGGCCGCCAGGCGGGCCCCGAGCCTGGCCCCGAGGACCAGCAGGCCGATCGACAGCAGACCCAAGGTACTGGCGGCGACCGGCAACCACGGCAGCACTGGACGCCAGTCCCCAAACAGCTGGTTCAGCGGGGCGCTGAGCCGGGCGGCCAGCTCACTGGGCGGGACCTGGGCTAGGATGGACCAGGCGATAGCCAGGGCAAGGCCGAGAAGTGCGGTGCCAAACCCCCAGACCCGGCTGCGGAACTGGCTGCGCCTCGCCTGCCTGGCGCGCCGGTCCAGTGTCTCTATCTGGGCTGCGAACGTCGTGTCGGGGGCGCGTGCCCAGGCGGCGGCGGACGACTCCGCGGGGATTGAGGGCAGATCCAGGGCAGTTGGCGTCGGTTCCAGTATCCCGAGCCAGGCCGTGAGGCGGGCCCGATAGGCATCCGCGCTGACGCGAAGGGCATCAAAGGCGAAGAGGCGGTCCGACATGGATCGGGCAACGGCTCCGAGGTCCCTGTGGGCGTCGCGGGCGGCTGTGTCGCCAGCACTCGTGGTCTCAACGGCCTCGAGGAGGGCCGCGAGACCAGCGGCCTGCCGACGCCAGTCGGCGCGGCTCGCCTCTGGCTCCACAGCACACCAGGCAGCAGTCCCCTCCTTGACCTGGGCGATCGCGGCGTCAGCCTGCTCGGAGCTGAATTTGATGGCGAGGATGCGCCCGCGGTCAGCGCCGAGGGCCGCGCTTGTCTGGGCCTGAACGCGCTCCAGCCCGGCGAGGCGATCCGGGTCGAGGCCGAGGGCCCGGATCTGGGCCGCGAGGTCGGCCTCCGCGCGGGCGGTCTCGGTGCGCTGACTCTCCGCGTGTTCGTGCTCGCGCCGGCACTCCGCCGCCACCCGATCCAGGGCGTCGATGCCGGCCATGGCCTTGACCGCGTCGCTGTGGGGCTTGGGCGTGGAGATCTCGCGCTGGGCCAGGTAGAAGGACTCAACCAGCTCCGTGTAACCGAACCCGATCAGGACGCGGAGGCGCTCAGCGACGGCTGCCACGCCGCGTACCATGGGTTGTTCGCCGGGCCGGCTGATACTTGCGCCATGGTTTCCGAGCTCGTCCAGGAATCGCGCGACTTGGTAGCGGCTGCCGTCCGGGGTCCGGAAATCGAGCTTGATGGCACAGCGCGACTCGCCCCAGCGGATCACCTTGGCAAGCTCGTCCGGGCCAAGGGAGAAGGTTCGCCCGAAGAGGCCGAAGCAGATGGACTCGCCGATGCTGCTCTTGCCCGACTCGTTGTCTCCGATGACCGCGATCAGACCCTGGGTTGGGATCTTATGCAGGTCGAGCCGGGCGTACTTGAGGACGTTCTCTGCCTTGATGCGCTCAATGATCATGGCTGGTCTACAGCGGGGCCCTTGGGTGAGGGAGGCGGCGAGCCGGGGGTCGAGCCGAGATCGAGCTGGCTGAGCACCAGGGCCACCGCCTCGTCGAACAGGATCGGGTCGAAGTCGTCGTCGGAGTTGCGCCGCCGTTCGCCATCCAGCTCGCAGAAGTCCGCGAAGTCCCGAGCCGGACCGGCGGACGGGGGTCCCGCTGCCGGTCGGCGGCGAGCGCGCCGGGTGGGTCCAGGTGGTCACTCATGAGCCCCCCTGCGGAGGTTTGGACTAGGCGCGGTCGGTTCTCTCACGCCGGGAGCCGATAGGTTAGCGGCTTCTGGGCAGAAGGGAACCCCGTCGCCGCTTATCCTCCGCGCTGCCTTGCCCGCTCACCGGGATGGCACTGGACAGGGGAACGACGTCGCCGCAAAGTGAGCCTGGCTTTTCAACCTCGACTCGGCCAAACGCTCCGACACTTCCTCTCCTCGGATCTCTAGGCCGGCAGGCTGACCTCGTTCGGATAGGCGGTCTGGATATGCAAGGGCGCCCAGGATTCCGCCAGCGCCAGCTTGTCGATGATCAGAGTCACCGAATTGACGGGCACACCTTCGAGGAATCGGGCGGGGCCCTCGGCCGGCACCTGCTTCTTGCCGACCTTGGCCATCGGATTTAGAACCACGTCCGCCTTGATCTTTCCCTTGGTCGCCGACAATTGGAACGCGATTTTGCAGCTGTCGGTGCCGTGAGCATTGAGCTTTGCCAACTCCTGCTGGCCCGCCGTCGCGTGCAGCGCCTCTTCTGCCGCCAGAACGAGGTGCTTGCGGCTCGAGAAGGTGGAATCCTGTCGGATGTGCCGGCGATCGAAGAGGTCGTCCCGCTGCTCGGTGTGCTGACTGATGGCGTGACCGGGATGCGCTCTAGCGACAGGCGCCGTCGGCCGCAAGCGTCGCTCGCTGAGATAGAGCATCTGGTGAATCTCTTCGCGGGAGTAGGTCCGGTCGTAGCCCATTGGAATCGCCTCGATAAGTTGTTCAGTGGGATGCGGCGCCGGTGACGACTTGGGCCGCTTTTCCTGTTTGGGGCGGTTCTGGCCGCGGCAACAGTGTAGGCGACTTCGGGCGATGGAAGAGGTAGTGCTGGCCTTGCTGGACGGCGCATGGGGAACGGGTATGGGCCGAGGTCGGCCGTCCAGGCCCCCCGCAGATCTGAAACGGCACGGGCGGCCGCTGATGCTGCTTTGATGATCCAGTCTGGAAGCCTGTCGCAGCCAGTTTGTCCTCGCCTCCAGGGCCTGGCGCTGGCGTCGAGACCATTGCCCGCCTTTTGTGATTCTATGCAATCGCATCGTTGTCGATGCTCATCCGTTTGCCGGATTGGGTCCTGCGAGGGGTCCGGGCGGGCAGCGGGCTGACGTCCGCCGGGGCCGCTGGCCGGCTATTGTGGAATTCCCGGGGTTTGTTGCGGTTGCAGTTCCCTATTGGAAAAGGGCATTCTCCGCTGGCGAAGCGCCCGATAGTCGGCGCTCCTGACCACCAACGAGGGAGCATCTCCATCATGCTGAGGAAACGATTTGTCGTACCCGCGGCCGCGGCCGCCCTCATAACCAGCGCAGTGGTACTCGCAGCGCCGACCTTTATCAATATCCTTACCGGCGGCACCAGCGGGATCTACTACCCCATCGGTGTCGCGCTCTCCCAGATCTACGGTGAAGGCATCGACGGGTCCAAGCCCTCGGTGCAATCGACCAAGGCGTCGGTGGAGAACCTGAATCTGCTCCAGGCCGGGCGCGGCGAGCTGGCCCTGGCCCTGGGAGACTCGGTCGCGGATGCCTGGAACGGTGTGGCGGACGCCGGCTTCAAGACCCCGCTCAAGAAACTGCGGGCCATCGGTGCGGCCTACTCGAACTACATCCAGATCGTCGCCAGCGCCGACTCCGGCATCCGGACCCTGGCGGACCTCAAGGGCAAGCGCGTCTCCGTGGGGGCCCCCAAGTCCGGCACCGAGCTCAATGCCCGGGCCATCTTCAAGGCCGCCGGGCTGACCTACGACGACATGGGCAAGGTGGAGTACCTGCCCTACGCGGAGTCCGTCGAGCTGATCAAGAATCGCCAGCTCGACGCCACCCTGCAATCGTCCGGGCTCGGCATGGCGGCGTACCGCGACCTGGCCGCCACCATGCCGTACGTTTCGTCACCATCCCCGCGGAGGTGGTCGAGAAGATCGGCAGTGCCGCCTATCAGCCCGGGGTCATCCCGGCCAACACCTATGAGGGCCAGACCGAGGACGTGCCCACGGCGGCCATCTCCAACATCTTCGTCACCCAGAGCGGGGTCTCGGACGAGTCTCGGCCTACGAGATGACCAAGCTGATGTTCGAGCACCTGGACCGCCTCGTTGCAGCCCATGCCGCGGCCAAGGGGATCAAGCTCGACACGGCGGCAAAGAACCTGCCGATTCCGCTGCACCCCGGGGCGGAGCGTTACTACAAGGAGGCTGGTGTCCTGAAGTGATGAACCCGAAGCCGAGCCGTGCCGGCCGGGCCTCTGGGTCTGCCTGCCCTGAACGCGGCGCGGGCGTCCGGGTGCAGGTCTCGCAATGAATGAGCATCAGCCGGCTCTGGCCTCCAATCCCGCCGACTGGCCTCGGGCGATCTTCGCCGTCGCCTCTTGTTCTCCGCCTTTCAGATCGTCACCGCGGCCTTCCACCCGGTGTCGACCCAGGTCCTGCGGGCGGTGCACGTCGGCTTCCTGCTGCTCATGGTGTTCCTGGCCTATCCGGCGGTGGGCCGCGGCCGGCCCTGGCAGCCCCTGGCCTGGCTGCTGGGGCTGGCCGGCATGGGCACCGCCGCCTATCAATGGGTCTTCGAGGCGGATCTGATCCAGCGCTCCGGGGAACTGACCGACGCCGACATGGTCGTGGGCATCCTGGTGATGGTGCTGGTATTCGATGCCGCGCGACGGGTCATGGGCATCGCCCTGCCCGCTGATCTGCGGGGTCTTCCTGGCCTACGGCCTGTTCGGCCAATACCTGCCCGGTGAACTGGCCCACCGCGGCTATGGCCTGGATCAGGTGGTCAACCAGCTCTCCTTCGGCACCGAGGGGCTGTACGGGACGCCAACATACGTTTCAGCAACCTATATCTTTCTCTTCATCCTGTTCGGGGCCTTTCTCGAGCAGGCGGGGATGATCCGGCTCTTCACCGACTTCGCCATGGGCTATTTCGGCCACAAGCTTGGGGGGCCGGCCAAGGTCTCGGTGGTGTCCTCGGCGCTGATGGGCACCATCACCGGCTCGGGCGTGGCCAACGTGGTCACCACCGGCCAGTTCACCATCCCGCTCATGAAGCGCTTCGGCTACCGGCCCGCCTTCGCGGGCGGCGTGGAGGCCACGGCCAGCATGGGCAGCCAACTGATGCCCCCGGTGATGGGGGCGGTCGCCTTCATCATGGCGGAGACCATCGACGTGCCCTTTGCCGAGGTCGCCAAGGCGGCTTTGCTGCCGGCCCTGCTCTATTTCGGCTCGGTGTTCTGGATGGTCCACCTGGAGGCCAAGCGCGGGGGCCTGATGGGCCTGCCCAAGGACCAGTGTCCCAACCCCTGGGCCGCGGTCCGCGAGCGCTGGTTCCTTCTGATACCGCTTGGCGTCCTGATCTGGCTACTCTTCTCGGGGCGCACGCCGCTCTTCTCCGGCACCGTGGGCCTGGCGCTGACCGCCATCGTCATCCTGGGCTCGGCCATCATCCTGCGGGTGTCGTCGTTCGGGCTCCGGCTCGCCTTCTGGGTCGCCCTGGGGGTGCTGTGCGCCGGGTTCTTCCAGCTCGGCATCGGCGTCATCTTCGGCGTGATCGGCATCCTGGTGGTGGGCTGCTGGTTCGTGAAGGGCGGGCGGGAGACCCTGCGTATCTGTCTCTACGCCCTGGCGGAGGGCCCGCGCCACGCCCTATCCGTGGGCATCGCCTGTGCGCTGGTGGGCGTGATCATCGGTGTGGTGTCCCTCACCGGCGTCGCCTCCACCTTTGCGGGGTTCATCCTCGCCATCGGCCGGGACAACCTCTTCCTCTCCCTGGTGCTGACCATGCTCACCTGCCTGGTGCTGGGCATGGGCATCCCGACCATCCCGAACTACATCATCACCAGTTCCATCGCGGCGCCGGCCCTGCTGGACTTGGGCGTGCCGCTGATCGTCTCGCACATGTTCGTCTTCTACTTCGGCATCCTGGCCGATCTGACCCCGCCGGTCGCCCTGGCCTGCTTCGCCGCTGCGCCCATCGCCGGGGAGCGGGGGCTCAAGATCAGCCTCTGGGCGGTGCGTATCGCCCTGGCCGGCTTCGTGGTGCCCTTCATGGCGGTCTACGACCCGTCCCTGATGCTCCAGGGCGACGACCTGACCGACACCCTCTACATGGTCCTCAAGGCCGCCTTCGCCATCGGGCTCTGGGGCGCCGCGTCCATCGGCTATTTCCAGTACCGCCTCGCCTGGTGGGAGCGGCTGCTTGCGCTGGCAGGCGGCGTTTGCCTGATCCTGGCCCTTCCGGCGACCGACGAGGTGGGACTGGGACTCGGCGCTCTGCTCGTCGCGCAGCACCTGTGGCGGGCGCGCGGGTTGCGCCTGTCGGAGCCATGATCGGACTCTGTCTGGGACTGGCCGGTGCCGTCTGGGCCGAGCTGCCGGTCCATGAATTCACGCTGGCGTGGCGTCACAGCATCGAGAAGGTGCGCTGGGAGGAAGACTACCGCGTGACTGCGGTCGGCCTCGTGCTGACCGAGGCGCGGGTCAAGGGCTCCGGCGCCGGGATGGAGCCCCCGGACGGCGCCGTACTCCGGGAGGGCAGTTGGCACTACCAGCCGCGGCTTGCGCCGCTCGCTCCCTTGCGCCTGGCGCGTGCCCCTGAGGCGGGGGACTACGAGCTGTGCTTCGATGGAGGCTGCCGTCCTCTGGCCGAATGGATCGGGCCGCCGCAGGCCAATCGGCTGGCCTTGGAGCTTTGGGTCTGTCCCCAAACATAGCCGCACTGGAAGGTGGCGCCACCGCCGAGGTCGGATCCTGGGTGCGCGGGCATGGCGTCGCGGCCTATGATAGCGGCCCAACAGCCAGAGCCTTGGCATCCTTGCGCAGGCACCAGGGCGGCGCACCGGCCAACGCTCGAATGCAAGATCCCGGCCCTGTTGACCCTGGCCCATTTCCGGCCCCTTTGACAAAAGACTAGGAGGAGACATGACCACCCGCCTTTGGTCCCTGCTCGCCGTTTCGTTCCTGCTGCTCTGGCCCCTGACCGAGGTGGATGCCGATGCGCCGGCACCCCAGGGCAAGATCACTGGCGGTAAGGCGACGGTGTATCCAGACTGGTTCAAGGAGAGCTTTCTCGACATCGCGGCCGACGTGGACGAGGCGGCCGAGTCTGGCAAGCACCTTGTCCTGTTCCTGGAGATGGACGGGTGCCCGTACTGCTACAAGATGATTGAGGAGAACTTCAAGCACGCCCCCTACACCGATTTCATCAAGGAGCACTTCGACGTCATCGCCCTCAATATCAGGGGTGACCGCGAGGTGGCCCTGGACCAGGACACCACGGCGACGGAAAAGGAGATCGCGGAACGGCTGAAGGTCCGCTACACCCCGACCATCATCTTTCTCGACAGCGGGAACCAACCGGTCGCGCGGGTGAACGGCTACCGGAACGCGGCGGACTTCAAGCTCGTGCTCGATTATGTGCAGCAGAAGGCCTATGCCAAGGAAACGCTCGCTCAGTACATCGACGGGCAAAAGGGCGCCGGCTACAGGCTCCGTGACCATCCCCTGTTCAAGAACGTCAAGGACCTGCACGCGGTCGCCGACCAGCCGCTCGCCGTCCTGTTCGAAGACGCCGGCTGCACCGCCTGTGATGCCCTGCACGACGGGTACCTGAAGGACCCGGAGGTCAACGCCGCCCTGCAGCGGTTCAGCTTCGTTCGGCTAGATGCCCTATCCGAGGAGCCCATCGTCGACGTGGCCGGCAACCGGACTACCGCCAAGGCCTGGGCCGCGAAGCTCGGTCTGACCTACCGCCCGGGCATCGTCCTCTTCGACAAAGGCCGGGAGATCGCCCGCATCGACGGCATGCTCTACCGCTTCCACTTCCTGGGGGTGCTGGAGTACGTCGGCGACCGGCACTACGAGCAGTACCCCGGAAGCCCCTTCCGCTACATCGACGCCAAGGCGGTGGAGCTTCTCAGGCAGGGCCGGGACCTGAACATCTCTGAGTAGGTGGGCGGCAGATGGAGAATCGGGAGAGAAGGGGCTGCGCAACAATTACAGGCTGACAGAACGTCGAGCATGGGAATGACGAGCGCTCCGGATAGCTAAGACGGCGGGCTTTGGGCCTGGCTCTGGTAAGTTCGTAAGACAACCGTATCCGGCGGAATAATATACGCTTTCAGTAGATGATGGATTGCAAGACCTTACCCCGCGCCTCATAGAATGCGGATGCGCCGCGATGTTCCGTCCAGCATGTACTCTACGCTACCCCGCGTTCGCACAGCCTAGTCGAGACACAAGGCAAGTGGCGGCCCCGGCGCATATGCTGGATTGCAAGACCCCGACGCTGACCCCGCTTTCAGTCATGCCCCAAGGCTCTGCGTTGCTACTGGCGACGCACCGTCTGTTCTCATTGTGGCGGCGGCAGATTGGTTCCGATCCGGGTCGGAAGAGGGGGCGGTCGGACGAAAGGTCGCCATTTCGATCTTAGCGAACGGTCATGGGGTCGTGCAATCCAGCACCAAGCCTGCACCAGCACAGGTCAACTGCATCCGAAGCATACCGGCCGGACCCCTGTCCGTGGTCCTTCGGTCGATCTCAGCTACGAAGCGCCGCGTTCGTCAAAGGCGGAGATCTGCAGGCCACAGGAAGTAGGGGCCAAACTTCTTGGAATAACGGAACTCCCCTCCGGCGGTCTTTCCGATTTCGGTCAGCTTGTGGTTGTCGCCGTCTTTCTCGATCAGGCCGGCGGTCAGGAGCTTGTCGGTCAGCTCGCCGGTGCGCAGGCCTAGTGTCTTGGCGAGCTTCGATGTGGTCAGCTTGTCGTAGTCGTTGCCGTTTCCTTGGTCGGCCCCCGGGGTCTGATCCTGCTCCTTTGTCTGCTCCACCTTCTCCGCGGCAAGGCGGACCTCTTCGCTGATCCGGATCAGGCGTTGGGCTTCTTCGTAGGTGTCTCGGTACAGGGCCGCCTCTTGATCCCTGGCGACGATGACGCCCATCTCGTTATTGTTCACCTGGCTAAAATCATAGAGATTCATCGAGGTGATGATGGCATACCGCTCGTTGAGGTAGCACTTGGCGTGCAGATTCTGGCAGAAGCTGGTCCGCACGAACGCGAGCGACCGCAGCCAGTTGGTCTCGTGCGGGGAGAGCTCGCTCTTGCCGTAGACGATCCGCACATCGATCTTCATGCGGTCCTTGTCTTCCAGTAGCTCGCGGATGCGGTCATTGAACTTGAGGAAGGGACTGATGATGATCAGCCGCTCGCGGGCCGTCTTGATCAGCTCCTCCAGGTAGTAATTGGTCGCGCTGGTGTTGAGGAATTTGGCCATGTATGCATCGTGCTCCCGAGACTGTCCATTGCGAATGCAGGCTGGCGCCCATGGGGTGCGCACCGGCGCGTGGAGCGTAGCGCCGGCAGTACCTAGGAGGCAAGGGACACAACAGCGGCCGGGACTGGGCAAAACAGCGTCAGGTCGCGCATTGCATATTGCTTCCAGCGCTGCGAGTACGTGGGGGCTTTGAGACTTTGTACCACTCTGTACCAGGCCCTGCGTACAAGTTTAGGCGATTAGCTCGATGCCTCAACTGACACCCGATAGTGGAGATCGGCGACCACAAATGGCCCGATGTCCGGCCCTGCTTGCGTCCCCATCCCGAAGAATCGCAGTCGTTGATAGACGCTGTGGAGCGGCGGCTCGGCCAGCTGAGCTACAGAGCTAATCGCCCAAGTTTACAGGCTGGCGGGGGGCTACAGGCTGGCGGAGGCCAGGTCTTTCCTTTTGCCCGACGGCCGCTCGATGCGATCCAGTGCCTCATCTCGGTTGTTCGAGAACCGGTGTGCCTGTTTGCTGTTGCACGACAGTTGGGGCCGCAGCCAGCAAATGCGCAGGTCTGGTCGCTCAAACGCTGGCCGTGCCGTCTGCGCCCAGGGTGACCATGGCCTCTCGCACCCGTTCCGCCAGGCGTGTCAGCCGCTTGCGTGAGCCCGTGCGTTTGACGGCCATCGCCAGGGCTTTGGTCTGGGCGATCAGGACCACCAGGCGCTTGCCGCGGGTGACCCCCGTGTACAGCAGATTCCGCTCCAGCAGGTTGTAGTGCTGGGTGGCGAGCGGAATGACCACGGCCGGGTACTCGGAGCCCTGGGCCTTGTGGACGGTGGTGGCGTAGGCGAGGGCGACCTCGTCCAGCTCGCCGAGTTCGTATTCCACCTGGCGCCCGTCGAAGTCGATCCACAGCAGGGCCTCACCCTCGTCGATTCGGACGATGCGACCGATGTCGCCGTTGAAGACCTCCTTGTCGTAGTTGTTCTGCGTCTGGATCACCTTGTCGCCCGGGGCATAGATCCAGCCGAAACGGGCGATGCGGGGGGTGGCGTCCGGGTTGAGGCGATTCTGGAGGTCCACGTTGAGGGAACGCGCCCCGAGCCCGCCGCGGTTCATGGGGGTGAGCACCTGGACGTCGTCTACTGGGTGCAGGCCGAAGCGCCGGGGGATGCGCTCCAGCACCACTTGGAGCAGGAGTTCGTGGATCTGTTCAGGGGTCTCGGCCGCAACGACGTAGAAGTCGCTGTCTGTGTCCGTTGGCCGCTCTGGCATCAGCCCCTGATTGATCCGGTGGGCATTGACGATGATCCGCGAGGCCGCCGCCTGGCGGAAGATCTCGGTCAGCCGGGCGGTGGGGATGGCCCCCGAGGCGATGAGGTCTGCCAGCACGGCCCCGGGGCCGACCGAGGGGAGCTGGTCCACGTCCCCCACCAGGAGCAACCCGGCATGGTTGGGGACGGCGCGCAGCAACTGGTTCATGAGGGCGACGTCGACCATGGAGACCTCGTCCACCACCACCAGGTCGGTGTCCAGCGGCGAATACTGGTCGCGGCGGAAGCCCATGACCTTGGGGTCGAACTCCAGCAGGCGATGGATGGTCTTGGCCTCTGCCCCGGTGGACTCGGTCAGGCGCTTGGCAGCTCGACCCGTGGGGGCACACAGCAGGGCGGCCACCCCCTTAGCCCGTAGGATGCGCAGGATGCTGTTGACCACCGTCGTCTTGCCCACACCAGGGCCCCCCGTTATGACCCCGACCTTCCCGCTGATCGCCATGGCCACGGCGCTGCGCTGGGAGTCGGACAGGGCGAGTCCGGTGTGTCCCTCGATCCAGGGGATGGCCACCGTCGGGTCGATCCGCCCCCAGGGCGGGGGCCCTCGCTGGAGCCTCGCCAGGCCCATGGCGATTCCTTGCTCGGCGCGGAACAGGGGTGCGAGGAAAAGGGCAGGGCGGTCCGCGATGGGCTCGGCCACGAGATTTCCCTCGGCCAGCTCCGCTGCGATCGCGTCCTCGATAACGGGGGAGGGGATCTCCAGCAGCTTGCTGGCAGTCTCCGCCAGGTCCTCGTGGAAGGCGGCGCAGTGACCCTGGCCTGCGATCTCCTGAAGGGTGTGACGGACCCCGGCCTGGGCCCGCTGGGGGGAGTCGGCGGCGAACCCCAGGCGCTGGGCGATGGCGTCGGCGGTCTTGAAGCCGATGCCGTGGATGTCCAGGGCGAGCCGGTAGGGGTTCTCGCGGACCTTCTCGACCGCCTCGTCCCCGTAGGTCTTGTAGATGCGCACGGCACGCGCCGTGCCGACCCCATGGGACTGGAGGAAGACCATGATCTCCCGGATGACCTTCTGCTCCGCCCAGGCCCGGGTCACTCGGTCTTTGCGCTTTGGGCCTATGCCTGGGAGGTCTAGCAGGCGGTCGGGGTTGTCCTCGATGACGTCGAAGACGCGCTCGCCGAAGGCCCGGACCAGGGTGCGGGCGAAATGGGGGCCGATGCCCTTGACCATCCCCGAGCCCAGGTACCGCTCAATGCCGTCAAGGGTCGCCGGCGGGATGACGCGCAGGGTCAGGGCCTTGAACTGGAGTCCGTGCTGGCGGTCGTTGACCCAGACCCCGTCGCACTCGCAGTACTCCCCCGGGGCGACGCTGGCGGCGCTGCCGATCACCGTCACCAAGTCGCGCTCCCCACGGACCTTGAGCCGCAGGACGCAGAAGCCGGATTCCTCGCTGTGGAAGGTGACCCGTTCCACCGAGCCGGCCAGATGGGTGCTTGGATCCTGGCTCAACGCGGAAACGGGTCTTCAGCTCAGACGGCTGGTCATTCCAGGGCCAGAATGAACCGCCACTGCTCCGGGGTCACAGGCATCACCGAGAGGCGGTTGCCGCGCCGGACCAGAGCCAGGTCCTCCAGGGGCCCGTTTGCGTACTGGCGCAGCTCCGCGAGTGGGACGTTGCGCCGGAGGTGACGGACGTAGCGCAGGTCTACCAGGTACCAGCGGGGGTTGGCGGGGTTGCTCTTGGGGTCGTAGTACTTGGCCTCGGGGTCGAAGGCGGTCTGGTCCGGATAGGCCTCGCCAGCGACCTCGGCCAGGCCGACGATTCCGGGCTCGTCGCAGTTGGAGTGGTAGAAGAAGACCTGATCGCCCACCCGCATCTGATCGCGCATCATGTTCCGGGCCTGATAGTTGCGCACCCCGTCCCAGGGCTCGGGGTGCTCCCGGGCGGCGAGGTCGTCGATGCCGAAGGCGTCGGGCTCGGATTTCATCAGCCAATAGGCCATGGGTCGGTCGTCTCTATTCGGTTGCGTCGTCTAGTGATACTGTTGCAGGAGTTCCCAGCCCTTGGGCCGGCTCAGAGCGGGGCGTCCGCGTACGCTGCTCCATCCGAGGCCCGCTGGCAACACCAGAGCGCGATCCGTATGCATTATCGAGTCTTCTATCTCTTCGCCCGCACCGGTGAGTCCGTGTCCTCCACAAGCGCGGTGGAAATGACCGCCAAGGGCATCTGCGAACAGCTCCTACCCAGGCTCCACACGGAAGATGATTTCATCGGCCTCATCGACGCCGCCGATAACACCCTCCAGGTCTTTTGCGAGCCTACCCCCGATCGCTATTGGCTGGAGCTGCCCATCGATGCGGCACGCGCCTCCTACGGTCGCTATGTCAACTTCGCCGAGCTGTCGTCCTTGATCGGCACCCTGCCGCAGGTGTTTGACCGAGAAGCAATCCCCGGGCTTGATTACCGGCCCTGGTAGTCCGGCAGAGGCCCTCTGCGGATTGGGTAGATTCTGCAATGGGGACCGCCGAGGCGTCGCCGCCTGACGGTGCGGTTCGACGTCAGTGCGGGTTCAGCTCCGGCAGGTAGACGCGCCTGGGGGTAAGGGTCGCGAGCAGGCTGCGTGCGGCCCCCGCTCTCGGGCGCAGGCTGCGCCTGAGTTCGCGCTTCCAGCGTGGGAAGTCGATTTCCTGACGGCCGTATAGGGCCCCGTCGAGCTGCTGCATCAGGCGTTCGATCTGGGTTCGGTCTGCCCCGGGCCGGACCCGGGCGAGCTTGTCGGCCAGACCCGACAGCGGTTCCTGCGGGTCGAAGGCGAGGTTCCGGCAGGTCTGCTCCTGGAACTCCTGACACCAGGCGGCGGGCCCGGTCTGACGGTCGGCCGCGCCGACGCACAACCACAGGCGGGTAGGGGCAGGCAGGGCCTGGGTCAAGCCCTTCCGGACCCCGGCCAGGGCCGGGGCCGGGTTGAGGCGCCGACCGATGCGTGAAGCGCCCGCAAGGGTCCCGGCGATGACCTTGGCAAGGGCCGAGCGCGCCGCCGTACCGATGCTGGCACCGACCTGTGCGCCCAGAGGCCCCTTGCCGGCGGCGGCGCGCCTCTGGTACCAGACCCCGCCCCAGTAGCCAAGCAGGAGCAGGACCAGCCCGACGATGGGCAACCAGAAGAGCCCCCAGCCCTCCCCGCGCCCCTCGTTGGCGAAACGGGAGAGCCCGAAGGGCCCGGACTCCCCCTCCACCTGCAGGGTGCGGATGGGTAGGCCAGCGACCTCGCGCGTCCCCTTGTCCACGTTCCACCAGGCGACCTGGATCTGGGGCATGCGCAGGCGCCCTCCGGAGTGTGGGACCAGGGTGTAGTATTCGGTGCGCTTGCCCACGAGGCCGCGCTTGTCCGCGGACAGGCCGCCCTCGGTCAGGGTCTGCTCGCGGTAGACGCGGAAGTCCGGGGAATCGAGCGTCCCCTCCAGGCTCGGCAGTTGGGAGCCGGTCGCGCCGACCGCTTTGAGTTCCAGGGCGATGGTGACCGGCTGACCCTCCTCCACATCCTTCGCTGCGTCCAGGTTGACGGTGCAGGTTGAGGTCGTGCAAGGGCAGCCAGGGGCTGACCGAAGTCATGATCGGGGCGGACCTGGATGCGCGAGGGGTCGCTGCTGACCTCATAGCGGCTCGATGGGGCCGGATAGCCCCGCTGGCTTGCGCCGGTCTGGGTTCCCGCTGACCTTGATGGGCGGCAGTTCCAGGTCACCCGAGCGCAACGGGGTCAGCGTCAGGGTGAAATCGGTGACGATCTCGCGCTTCCCCTTGTCACCGGTGCGGGAACTGGTCGTCGGACCCTCGATCTTCTGCAGCAGGAAGTCGTTGGTATTGGGTAGTTCCGGGTCGGCGCGCTCCAGGTTCTGGTCGCTGATCAGGCGCAGGCGCAGGAGGACGTTCTCCTGGACGTAGGGCTGATCGTTGGTGATCGCCGTTTCGACGCGGGGGGGCGACTGGCCGCCTGTGTGCCGCCAGGCTGGGAGTAGCCGCCCTGGTAGCCGTACTGCCAGGGATTCTGGTAGCCAGGGGCCTGACCGTAGGCGGGCTGGCCGGGCATCTGACCCTGGGGCCATTGGGACTGGGGTAGATAGCCAGATCCCTGATTTCGGGGCCATTGGGTCTGGGGTCCATAGCCGGGTGCCTGGCCTTGGGGCCACTGCGCCTGGGTGAGCTGACCCTGAGTGGGCGGATCTGGCGGCGGACGGTTTGGCGTCTCAGCGTCCGCGCCCGGTCGAATCGGAGTCGGGACCGGGGAGGGCGGCATGCCTCGGGCATTGCTCGGCGGCATCTGCGCGAAAGTCCCAGGCCCCCGGTTGTTGCCGGTCGTTACGCTGGCCGGGGCTGCCAAAGCTGGGCGCGCCCAGGGTGAAGGCCGATGCCGCCGGCACCGCGAGAGCGGCGCCCAACAGGGTCCCGAGCACGGCTCGCCAAGGGGCATGAAGGCCCAGGGAGGTATTCCGGGAACGGCCCGAGGTGACTCCCATAGGGTTCTTGCTCACCACGGCCGGCTCTCCCGCAGGCGACCACCGGCGTTACGCATCATCTCCATCTCCCCCATCTTGAACTGGTTGCGCAACAAGAGCGCCGGGTCACCCTCGGCCTGGCGCAGGCGTTGCTCCATGATGGCGAAGCCGGGTCCAAGCATGGGCCGACCGCCCAGGGCCGCTGCGGCCGCCTGTTCCTCGCCTGGCGGGACGTCCGTCATGGGCTGACCGCCCATTTGGTCGAACTGGTCTACCGCCGCACCCATACTGGGCTCGGGCGGCGCCTCCGGTGGCTTTTCGTCCTGGGCGCGGTCGCTCCCGCCGCCGGCCGTCTTCGGCCGATCCCGGGGCTTTTCTCCTTGCTTGCCCTCGTCCTCTTCGGGCTTCTCGGCCTTATCGCCGGTGGTGGCCTCCTTCTGGGTTTCGTCCGGGCGCTTGCCCTTGCCGGGGCGGTCCTCATCCCCGCCCTCCTTCTTTTCGCGATCCTCAGGCTGCTCCTGCTTGGCCCCTGGCTCGTCGGCTTCAGGCTTGGGCTTCTCGCCGCCTTTCTGATCCCGCTCCTCATCCCTGGGTGACTTGCCTTTCTCCTCTGGCTTGTCCTTGTCGCCACCGGCCCCCTTGTCCTGCTCTTCCTTCGGTTCTTTGGCGCCCTCGTCGCTTTTGGTCTCGTCCTCCTTGGGCTTGGTGCCCTTGTCGGCCTCGGGTTTGGTCTCGTCCTTCCCACCCTCGCCCTGGTCCTCGTCCTTTCGCTCCTCGCCGCCCTTCTGTTCCTGCTCCTGCTTCCTGTCGCCCTTCTCGCCCTCGCGCTTCTCCTGCTCCTTGTCCGAGCCTGTCTTGGCGTCGCTCTCCTTGTCCTCTTTGCCGCCTTGGTCAGACTCCTCCTTCTGGTCCTGACTGCCCTCGGCCTGCTGGTCTTCCTTCGACTGGTCGCCGGACTTGCCCTCCTGATCCTGCTGGTCCTTGCCCTCCTCGGGCTTGGACTCCTTGGATGATCCGCCCTTGCCGTCCTTCTGCTCCTGCTCCTGCTCGCCGGACTTCTGCTGCTCGGACTCTTTCTGCTGGTCGCCGGACTTCTGCTCCTCGGACTCTTTCTGCTGGTCGCCGGACTTCTGCTCCTCGGACTCTTTCTGCTGGTCGCCGGACTTCTGCTCCTCGGACTCTTTCTGCTGGTCGCCGGACTTCTGTTCCTCGGACTCTTTCTGCTGCTCGCCGGACTTCTTTTCCTCGGATTCTTTCTGCTGGTCGCCGGACTTCTGTTCCTCGGATTCCTTCTTCTGCTCGTTCCTTGCTTCTGCTGGTCCTGCTTCTGCTGGTCCTGCTTCTGCTGGTCCTGCTTCTGCTGGTCCTGCTTCTGCTGGTCCTGCTTCTGCTGATCCTGCTTCTGCTGATCCTGCTTCTGCTGATCCTCGGATTTGTCCTTCGCCTCCTGGCTTTTCTGCTCTTCCTCCTTTTTCTGCTTCTCCTTTTCCTCGAACTGCTCCTGCTCCACCTGGGCTAGCATGCCGCGGGCAATGGCCAGGTTGTGGTGAGCGTCGTCGTGGGCGGGGTTCGCACTAAGGACCTGCTCGTAGGCCACAACGGCCCCGGCATAGTCCGCCAACTGGAAGCGGGTATTGCCTAGGTTATAGCGGGCTTCCGCTTGATCCTCCGGGAGTTCTACTGCCTCGAAGGCTCGGGCGGCGTCCGAATAGCGCCCAGCGCGGTAGAGCGCAACGCCCTTTCGGTAGGGGTCCGAAAACTCTGCGGCCGCTTCGCCGTAATCGGCGTTCTGGAACAGGCGCATGGCCCGCTGCTCGCCGTTCTCGAACCAGGTCGCTGATGCCCCGGCGGTGACTGTGAGGCCGAGAAGCGCGACCGCCAGCCTGGGCAAGGTCACGGACTTCATGCGACGTGCCCCGGGGCTGCCCATGGATGGGCCAGCAGCACCAAGTCCCGGCGAAGCGGCCCCTCGCGGCTGGATGATCTGGGTCATGATCTGGCCCCCCCAGTCGTGGTGTGCCCAGATTGGGGGCGGGGTTGACCCCGCCGCTGTCCGCGAAATTGGGGTACCAGCAGGGCCATGATTGCCAGCACGGGCAGGTAGTAGCGCTCGTTCCAGATGCGGGTGCGTTCGTCGCCGGCCTTGCCCGGTACCTTGGAGACCGCGGCAGCCTTGAGGATGGCCTTGGTGTCTCCGTCGCGGTAGTCGGCGACCTCGAAGATGCCCTGGCCAGCCTGGGCCAAGCCCTCCAGCAGACTGGGATTCAGGGCGGAGACCACGGGCTTGCCGCTGCGGTCGGTGATCCAGCTCCCCGCCTGGGCGGGCGGCGGTGCAGGGACCCGCGCCCCCTTCTCGGTGCCGATACCCAGGACGTGCAGATGGATACCCTGCTCCGCCAGTTTGCGGACCTGGTCGGTCAGGTCCGGTTCGTCGAAGTCCCCGTCCGTGATCAAGAGGATCGCCCTGGCGCTCTCGTTGGGCAGGCTCTTGAGCAGGGTTTCGGCCCGGTCCAGGGCCGAGCTCACACGGCTCCCCTGGAGGTCGGTCAGGTCCGTCGACAGGGCGGGGAGCGCATTGAGGACCGTGAAGGTGTCCTCGGTGACCGGGGAGATGACATGGGGCACGGAGGCGAAGGCAATCAGGCCCAGGCGGACCTCCCGGTCCAGCATGATCAGATCCTGGATCTCCTGCCGGGCGCGGCCGATCCGGCTCGGGGCCACATCCGCGACCTGCATAGAGCGGGAGATGTCAAGGAGTATCAGCAGGTTGTTGCCGGGATGGAAGAGCCGGACGTCCGTGTAGTCCCACCTTGGCCCGGCCATGGCAAGCAGCAAGAGGCCCCACAGCAGGGCCCACCTCAGGAAGCGCCCCCAGCGCTCCTGCGCCTTGAGCTCCCGGGTGCCTGTGAGGTGGGGCAGCAGGTGGGCGTCAGCGTAACGGTGGATGGGGCCGCGGGCGGCGCGGGCAGCGCTGCGCCACAGCCAGATGGCCACCGGGATCAGGGCCAGCAGACCCAGGAACCACAGGGGCTGTTCGAAGTGGAGACCGGCCTCAGGCACTTGCAGTCCTCGATACGAAGCGTTTGCGGCCCTCGGGAAAGAGCCCCAGGCCGAACAGGGCCGCCACGGCGACTCCGAGGGGCCAGCGATACAGCGGCTCGGGCAGGAAGGCCGTGCGCGCCTCTGCCTGGGTCTTCTCCAACTGCCCGATGCGTTTGGAGATCTCCTCCAGGGCATTGGTGTCGGTTGCGCGGAAGTAGGCCCCGCCGGTGACCTTGGCGATCTCCTGGAGGGTGCTCTCGTCCATCCCCAGGTCCTCGCGGTACTTGATCACGCCCTCCTCGTAGATGGGGATGCTCTCCTGTTTGCTCCCTACTCCAATCACATAGATGCGTACCCCCATGGCTCGGGCCAGGTGCGCCGCCTCCACGGGGGCGAAGCCGCCTGAGGTGTTGTCGCCGTCGGCGATCAGGATCATGACCCTCGATCCCGGTGGGCGCTCGCGCAGCTTCTTGCCGGCGAGCGCGATGGCGTCACCCAGGGCCGTCCCCTGACCGGCGATACCCGGGACCACACCGTCGAGGAGCTGACGCACCGCGAGGCGGTCCACCGTCAGGGGCGCCAGGATGTATGCCTGGCTGCCGAAGATGACGAGCCCGGTGCGGTCACCCTCCCGCGAGTCCACGAAGCGCCCCATGACCCCCTTGACGACCGCCATGCGGGTGACCTGGCGCCCTTCCACCGTAAAGTCCAGCGCATCCATGGAGTGGGAGGCGTCCACGCCCAGCAGGAGGTCGTAGCCCGGGGTGCTGACCTCGGTGTGGGGGGTGAGCCACTGGGGCCGCATCAGGGCGACGACCAGACCGGCCCAGAGCAGAAAGAGCAAGGCCTTGTGGACCCAGCCCGCCAACTGGAGGCGCGGCCGGCGCGTCTCGTAGGCCGCCTGGAGCTCATCCAGACGGGGGTGGAGCAGGGTGACGCGCTGCCCCTCCAGGTCCTGCTCGCGGCGCTCGCCCCGGGCCTGCCAGAGCAAGGGGAGGAGGAAGGGAAGGGGCAGCAGGACTGCCATCCAGGGCCAGTGGAACTCAAACATGACTCGCCTCGGCCTTCGTCTTGGGCATCTCGCTCGCCACCCAGTCGTGGGCCGCGTCGATGAGCGCGAGCAGGTCTGCCCGCCGGGACCCGGCGCCTGCGTCCCTCGGGGGTGCATAGGGAGCGTCGAGCAGCAGGCCCCCGCGGGTTCCCCATTCGAACTGGTTGGGGTCGTTGGCGTGGAGCCAGGCGAGCCAGTCAGTCCCGGTGAGTCCGGCGCAGGCCGCACGCCCAAGGCGCGCCATGGCGATGCGCCGCAGCAGCTCCGAGACGGCCCCGGCGGCCTCCTTGAGCCTGAGCTCGTCGCGTTGGACCTGGCGGCGCAGGCCGCGCAGTTGGCGCGCGGCGTCCCAGCGCCAATCGCCGAGGGTAATCACCGGAATGGGGATGCGCAGGCGCAGGGTCGAGCGGAAGCGCCAGGCGAGCATCGCAAAAAGGATCAGGCCACCCGCCATGACCCACCAGCCAGGTCCGGGCGGCCACCAGGGCACGCCGGCAAAGCCGTGGATGTCGCGGATCTGTTGGACTGCCTCATTCATATCCGGGACCTTGGTCGGGCATAGAGGTTCATCGATTGCAGGACGGGCATGGCGGACTTTGTAGCTTGGGCAGGGCGTTAGCGATGCCCGCCGAGCATGTCCCGCTTATTGGATCGGCATCCCTAGCGCGCCCCCTTTTCCCCCGAGCCTCGTCGGCGAGCCCAAGCAGAGGAAACAGGAGAGTTCTGGCGGCCTGTAGTGCCTCATCGCATCACAGCGTCTTCACCCTTGCCTGCTGCCGCAAGTGGTGGATCAGGGTCAGGTGGATCTCGTGGTCGGTGCTCACCGGCAACAGGATGACGTGTAATCTCCGCGCGATGGCCTGGAGCATCTCGCGCCGCTCCTGCCAGGCTTCTCGGTAATACTGCCTGGCTTTGGGGTCATCGGTGTCCACCTCGATCAAAGTCCCGTCGGTGGCGGTGAAGGTGGCGACACCCATGGCCGGAATCTCCCAGTCCGCCGGGTCATCGACAGGGATCAGGGCTACGGAGTTCCGCTGGGAAAGGTCCCCGAGGATGCGCTCCAGGCTGATGGGCTCGCGGTTGAGGTCGGCGATGACGAAGACCAGGGACCCGGTGGTCAGCCCGCTCGTGGCGCGCTTCAGTGCCCCGCCCAGGCAGTCCACGGACTTGTCGTGCCTCTCACTCGGCACCGTCAGGGTGCGCAAGAGCTGCCAGAGTGCCCGCCGCCCGCGGGCGGGGCGGAAGTGCTGGAGCCCGGCGATGGGGTCCCCGAAGACCATGCCGCCAACCCGATCGTGCAGGCGGGAAGCCGCCCAGCCGATGAGGGCGGCGGTGCGTGCCGCCTGGACCGACTTGAAGGTCCCTCGGGTGCCGAAGGCCATATGCGGGCCCTTGTCGACGCACAACACGACGCTGCGCTCGCGCTCCTCCCGAAAGACCTTGAGGTGAGGCTCGTTGGTGCGGGCCGTGACCTTCCAGTCCATGTTGCGGATGTCGTCACCCTCGCGGTACTCCCGCACCTCCTCGAAATTGACCCCTGCCCCGCGAAATACCGAGGCGTAAAGCCCGGAGAAGCTGGAATTGACCAGGTGATGCGAGGGCAGGCCCAGGGCATGGGCCTGGTGCCGCAGTTCCAGCAGGTCGTCGAGACGCGGATAGAGGCTCATCGGCCGAACCTGCCTGGCCTGAATCCCGCGATCAGGGGATGGCCACCAGGTTGAGGAGGCGGTTGACGAAGGCGTCGGTGGTGACGCCCTCGGCCTCGGCCTCGAAGGTCAACAGGAGACGATGACGCAGGATCTCCGGGGCCACCGACTGGATGTGGTGGGGGGCGACGAACTGGTCTCCGCTCATCCAGGCCCGGGCCCTGGCACAGCGCGCGAGCGCGATACTGGCGCGGGGCGAGGCGCCGAAGCGGCACCAGCGGGCTAGGTCCGGGTCGTAGACCTTGGGGTTGCGGGTCGCCTGGACCAGGTCGACGATGTAGCTGTGGAGCTTGGGGTCGAGGTAGAGGTTGGCGACGTCCCGGCGCATGGCGAACAGCTCTGCCTGGGACAGACGCTTGGCCGGGGGCGTGTAGCTGGTCTTCTGGTGCTGGCTGTCCAGCTCTAGGATCTTGAGCTCCTCGTCCCGCGTCGGGTAGGTCACCACGGCCTGCATCAGGAAGCGGTCCAGTTGGGCCTCGGGGAGGGAGTAGGTCCCTTCCTGCTCCACCGGGTTCTGGGTCGCCAGGACCATGAAGAGCTTGGGCAGCGGGTAGGTCCGCTGGCCGACCGTGATCTGGTGCTCCCCCATGGACTCCAGGAGCGCCGACTGGACCTTGGCTGGGGCGCGGTTGACCTCGTCGGCGAGGAGGATGTTGTGGAACAGGGGCCCGGGGCGGAACTCAAACTCCCCCCGCTCGTGGCGGTAGATGTCGGTCCCGATGAGGTCAGAGGGCAGCAAGTCGGGGGTGAACTGGATGCGGTGGAAATCGCCCTCCAGGGATTCGGCCAGGGCCTTGACGGCGGTCGTCTTGGCCAAGCCGGGCATGCCCTCCACCAGCAGGTGCCCGTCGCTCAGCAGGCAGATCAGCATGCTGTCGATGAACTTCTGTTGGCCGATGATGCGGGAGGCGATGTGGTCGCGAACGGACTTGAGGTCTGCTGGGGTCATACGGCGATGGTGCTCGGGTGCCTGGTTAGGTTTGTTATGGGGGGCAATGCCGGGCCCTGGGACGGGTCGGCCTATGGGGCGGCCGGGAGGTCGTTTGGGAGGGGTGCCTACCTTCCAATGCTGACGGTTTTAGGGGTTGAGCGCAACCCCGGCGGCAATCCCAGCCTACCTTAAATTATCAGTATATTCGGATGTTTACTTTATGAACGCGAGAATCGGTCGCGGATCTTCTGGATGCTCGGCCGCGCGGCGCCCGCCTGGCGTCGGGACGGGGCGGCGCGGGGTTCGGGTGCAGGCATCGCGCAGGAATTCAGCTTCGTCTGCCGCGCGTTGTGCACATGTCGCGGGCTCGGCTGGTGAGGGTCCCCTGGAGTAACACACCCCCTTGGACTGCGCCTATATGAAAATGGCATCTCATTGATAAGACGAGCGAAAAAATGCCTGGTCAAAAACAGGTCATTTCGAGGGCCAGCGAGCACCGGCGGGGGCTTAGAGTGCCTGCCCAGAGTTTGTGCACAGAGTTATCCACAGAAGTTGTTGGTGGTGACGCCTTTTCTCAAGTCGGCCGGCGGGTTAAGCGCAATGCCGTACGTCCGGACAAAGGAAAGTTCCCCAAGGCGCCTTCTTTTTTTTGGGGCCCGAGGGAGTCAGTCAGGGCCTTGGTCGGATGGTGCCTTATTGGGCCTATCCAAGCTTTCCATCCCCGAACCCGGCGTCGCCTTGCGGCAGCGGGACCAAGGCCCAGGGTAGTACGCACGTCGCCCGATTTTTCGGGCATCGGGGATACAATCCGCCCAGGGAGGTCTTTGTGCCTTCGTGACCTCTGCCCGGAACCGAACCCTTTCGTGCCCTTGGATGCGCAGTAAGCGCGACTGGATACCTTCTTGAAGACCCCAAGCGACCCCACCGCCCCAGCGCAGCCGCCTGCACCGGCATCCGCGCCCTTGGCCGAGCGCATGCGTCCGCGCAGCCTCGACGAGCTCAAGGGGCAGACCCATCTGCTGGCCTCGGGCAAACCCCTGCGTCAGGCCATCGCTGCGGACCGACCCCATTCCATGGTGTTCTGGGGTCCCCCGGGGACTGGCAAGACGACCCTGGCCCGTCTGGTGGCGGCTCACTCCGGGGCCCGCTTTCTGCGCCTGTCGGCGGTGCTTGCCGGGGTCAAGGACATCCGCGAGGCCGTCGTCGAGGCTCGCCGAACCCGGGCGGAGGAGGGCAGGGGCGCCATCCTCTTCATCGACGAGGTCCACCGTTTCAACAAGGGTCAGCAGGACGCCCTCCTGCCCCATGTGGAAGACGGAACCGTCATCCTCATCGGGGCTACGACCGAGAACCCCTCCTTCGAACTGAACAATGCCCTGCTCTCCCGGGCTCGGGTCTACGTCCTCAAACCCCTCAGCGTCCCCGATCTGTGCGACGTGATCGACCAGGCACTGGAAAACGCAGAACGGGGCCTGGGCGGGCGCGGCCTGCTTCTGCAAGAGGCATCGCGCGCCCAGCTGGCCGAAGCCGCCGACGGGGACGCCCGCCGTGCCCTGGGGCTCCTGGAGCTGGCGGCGGACCTGGCTGAGGGCGGGGAGATCGGCCCAGCGGTGGTGGCCGAGGTGGTCGTCGGCCAGGTGCGGCGTTTCGATAAGGGCGGCGATGTCTTCTACGATCAGATCTCCGCGTTGCACAAGTCGGTGCGCGGATCGGCCCCCGATGCTGCCCTCTACTGGCTGGCGCGCATGATCGACGGCGGCTGCGACCCCCTCTACATCGCCCGGCGTGTGGTTCGCATGGCCAGCGAGGACATCGGCAACGCCGATCCTCGCGCCCTGGATCTGGCCCTGGCCGCCTGGGATGTGCTGGAACGCCTTGGCAGCCCCGAGGGCGAACTGGCCCTGGCTCAGGCCGTGATCTTTCTTGCCTGCGCTGCCAAAAGCAACGCGGTCTACACCGCCTGGGATGCCGCTTTGGCCGATGCCCGCCAGGGCGGCTCCCTGGAGGTTCCGGTCCACTTGCGCAACGCCCCTACGCGGCTCATGCGCGAGCTGGGGTACGGCCGGGCCTACCGCTACGCCCACGACGAGCCGGAGGGCTACGCCGCCGGGGAGAGCTACTTTCCTGAGGGGTTGGAGGGCCGCCGCTACTACCGGCCGGTCCCCCGTGGCTTGGAGCTGAAGATCCGCGACAAGCTTGAGCATCTGGTGGACTTGGACCGCCAGGCCAAGGGGGCAGCCCCGAAGTAGGCAGGGCTTCACTCCGACGGCAGCCCCGCGGATGTTGCGAGGGCCTCGGCGGTACCTGCTTTGCCGGGGTTATGCGCCAACTCGGCTGACTCCTGACAGTTTCGCCCGCCTCAGAGGTTGGCAATGGAGGAATACTGCAACAGGGCGAGCCCGGAGATGCTGCTCGCCAGGGTCAGCAGGGCCTGGACCACAGGCTGCTGGCTAAAGGGGCGGAAAGCGCCATCGCGGGTCGCGATCACGGCCGCAAGCATGGTCTGGATGGGTTCGATGCATTCCCTGGCGTCGGCGCGGCCCTGGCCACGCAGAATGGCGGCGGAGAGCTGTTGAACGGCCTGCTCGCGCACGCGCTCCGCCGCCCGCCGCAGGGCCCAGGCGCAGCCGACCGCATAGGCGACGGCCAGGGTCAGGACCAGGATCAGGGCCGGCGGCAGCGACCAGGCGTCGAAGAGGGGGTGGAGCGCCAAGACGATCAGGATCAGGACCACCACCGGGTACCACACCAGGTTGCCCACTGGGCGGGTGACCGCGGCGACGAGCCGTACGTCCAGCCAAGCGACATCGCCGCCGGGGGCCTGATCCTTGCTCTGCCGGACCCATCCCCCGAGGCCGAGCGAGATCAGGGTGTCAGGGGGCCAGGTGACGGCGCCTTGCAGGTCCCGGGCCAGGGCCAGGGTCTGTCGGGTCGCATCCACCATGAAGAAGAGCAGTGCAAGAAACGGCGCCAGGACAAGGAAAATGATGCCGAGGTCCAGGCCCCACGACAGATCGCTGCGGGTTGGTCTGTTTGGGAATCCCATGGCCAGCATGAGCGTTTGGGACAGCAGGAGGAAGGCTATGATCTCCGGCCAGATACGGCTCAGGGACTGGCGCAGGCCGCAGTGCGCGGCGTAGCGGGCCCAGATTTCGGACGCCGGGGTATGAGCACCCCGCGCCTTGACCGCCAGGGGGGCACAGGGCTTGCTATCGCGCTGCGCTTCGCCGCCCCCCTCATCGGTGTCTCGCGCGGCCTCAGGTGCGGCTGAGCCCTGCTCCGGGGTCAACCCGGGAAAGTCCTGCTCGATCCTGTCGCGCGCCTCGCGTTGGCGGCGGTGGCCATGGATGAAGAAGTAGACGGCGATGAGCCCGGCCGCCAGCCGCAGGATCTCGCTCGGCCAGACGCTGACACCCTCCAACAGGGAAAAGGGTTCGCCCCCAGCGGCCAAGTCCCGGGCCAGCAGGCCAAGGACTAGGGCCGTGGTGGCCAGGGAGAACGCCACAATGGCAGACGGCAGCCAGCCGTGGTGCAAGCCGCCCCACCAGCGTCGTCCCGCCGCCAGAATCCGCTCGCGCCCCAGGGCCCCCAGTCCGAGACCCAGGGTGATCAGCAGCGCCAGGGGCAGGGCGACGGCCTGGACCCCGGGGTCTCCCGGCGGGCGCAGCCGGAAGAAGGCGCCCAGCTCCGCCGCGGGGTGCGGGTCCCGCCAGGGGGCCACACCGGCGCGCCGGAAGTGGCCCTGCTTGTCCCGTTCTGGCGAGGTGACCAGCTCAACCGCCTGGGTGCGGCCGATCTCAAACAGGCGGGGTGGTGCCGGCGTCTGGGTCAGGGGCCGAATGCCTAGGGTATCCTGGACCGCCAGCCTCACGGTCAGCAGCAGGGCGGTCTGGTAGCTGTCGCGCAGGGGAGGGACCTCGCGTTGCCAGTTCTGGTCCAGTCTCAGGCCGTAGCCTGAGGCGACCACGAGATTGCGGGTGAAGGGGTTGTCCTCCGGGTGGAGCATGTCCGCATACAGGTCTGTGGTGAAAAAGACCGCATTGGGAAAGACCGGCTTGAGGGCCTGGAGAACCAGGAGCTTGTCGAAGTAGTCGTTGCCGAGGACCCCAATGGCGCGAATGCCGCAGCGCTGGCGCAGGCGGTTCGCTAGGCTGCAGGTCTGGCGGAGGCTGGCGTCCTCCGCGAGCAGGGCGTCACGCGTGCGCCGGAGGTAGTCGGTCTGCGCGTCACCGCCTGGGCGCTCGATGACCTGGGTCTCACCCTCCCCCTTGCCGTGGGGCTTGGCGCCAGGGATCTGGCCGTCGATGCCGCGCATGTAGGTGAATCGCTTGACCCAGATATCGCCGCCCGCGGCGCGGTGTTCGGCCTGGGCGTCGCGCCAGGCCTTCTCCACCAGGTCCGCCAGGGTGCGCGAGTAGGCGGTGTCCCATTGTCCGACCAGGGCGATGCCCGCGTTGCCGGCAACCTGGTGGCGGCCCAGTTCCTCCACCAAGAGCCCAGCTAGGGCGTCGTCGGAGGCGATGGTCCGCTCCCCGGGGGTGGGCGGGCGCACCGCAACGCAAGCCGGGCCCTCGTCGTTGCAGGGGCAGAGGGGGCGCAGCGTTCCGGTGGCGTCGGCGAAGGTGCCGGGGATGGTGGCGAAGGGTGACCAGAGGCGTGCGGACCTGGGACCAGGGTCCGGGGCGAATGGTGCGCCCTGCATAGCGGCAAGGTAGTCTCGGTATTCCGCCGCCATGGCCTCCAGCGTCCCGGACCCTGCCGGGCCGACGAGTTGGAAGCCGATGCTGGTCCCAGTGGCCCCTGGCTTTGTGAGCTTGGTCAGGAGCCGAGACAGGCGCGCCAAAGGGCGCGGGGCCCCCGGCGTCGCGACCTGTCCAGGTGTGGTGGTGGGCTGCTCGGGGGCTGCCAGACTGTCGTCGTCCAGCCAGAGCAGGACCAGGGCCTGATGGCGGGGCGCGTCGGTGCTGCGGCTAAACCATTCGTAGGGAACAAATTCCGGCGGGCCAGCCTTTCCCAGCTCGGCATAGCCGATGTGCTCTGCGTCGTCCGGAAGGAAGCCCTCCAGCATGAGGGCGGACAGGGCCGCGTAACGGTAGCGCCGACGGGTCTCCGCGGCCCCGGGCGACGGGCCGGCAGAGACCATGATCCCCAGCACGGTCACGGGAGGATGGTCCGGGACGCCCCCCTGCTCCTTGCTCAGGGCCTCGGCCCTGGCCAGGATTTGCCCCTGCAGGCGATCCAGGTCGTGGCTGCCGACCGCGCCTGGCGGTCCCGAGGCGTTGCCACCAGCCTCAGGACAGGCGCTGCGCACCAGCAGGGAGCGGCCGTCTGGACCGATCTCCACCGCACGGCACTCGGGCTCTGCGGTCTTAGCGTCCTTTCGATCTCTGCGGGCCTCCGTAATGGCCCCGAACGGGTCCTGCCAAAGGCGTGCGTCGACGTCTTGAACCCCGACGGAACGTAAGCCCTGCTCAGGCTCTGTCGGGCGCTCTGGCTTGAACGGTGCTTGGACCCAGCCGATGGCCCCGAGCCCGAGCAAGAGGGCGACCAGGAATCCGCCGGGCCAGGCCCCAAACAAAGGCGCCTCATTGCTGGACTGTGGCATAGTTCCTCCGAGTCCCGGACCCGCGGGTGTGATTGACCAGCCCGGGTCCCCCTCGTCCAAGGCCAGCAACCGCCGCCCATGACCGCCGACCCCATCTCATCGACACACTGTAGTCCAGGCAGCGAAAGGGCGTTTGCCGCTTGCCGCCCGGGCTGTGCCGCCTGCTGCATTGCCCCATCCATCAGCAGCCCAATCCCAGGGATGCCGCGAGGCAAACCCGCTGGAGTGCCTTGCGCGCAACTTGCCCAAGATCTTTCCTGCCGCCTGTTCGGCATGCCCCAGCGCCCAGCGGTGTGCGCCTCCCTGAAACCTGGACGGGAGATGTGCGGTGCTGACCGAGAGGAGGCCCTGCGTTTGCTCGCCGAGTTGGAACGGATCACGGCCCCGGAGCCTTAGGGTGCCAGCCGATGGGCATCGTCGACGCCATCGCAGGTTCAGCGGCCGCTGGTCTCCTCGCGGGTATCGCCGAGCGAACCAGGTTGTCGATTTCTGGTGGGGTGCTGCTGCTCGTATTGGTGGGAGTTGTCGTCATTCTCAGCGCGGCGCTCGCCTGACCTAGGAGCCTGTCGGACTTAGGGGGATCGTAGCGAGGGAGTGGGAGAGCGAGACCATTTTGTCCCGGCTTTGAGGCGCATAGTGGGCTCTATGAAACGAAAAGCGGGGGTAAAATGGGCCGCTCTCCCGCTTCCGCAGTAGATTCATCCTGAGTCCGACAGGCCCCTAGGCAAACGGATGCGCCCCGTCGGAGCGCAGCAGGCGCACGGCATTGCTGGAGGCGCTGCGGGCCTGGGAAAGCCCGACCCAAGCCGCCGAAGCCGTGGGCGTACGCTCACATGATCGGCGCGTCGTCAGCGTCCTCGTCATCCTGATGGGCCAGATTAAAGGCCTCCACCTCGTCGGCAACGTCATTGGAATGGCCGCTGAAGCGTGCGATGTGGAAGAGGGCCTCGCCCTCATGGACCAGCGGGATCTGGACGCGGCCGATAACGATGCCCGTGGTACGGGCTGATACGGGATGCTGGGTCCCGCTGTAGGGATCGCCGATGTAGCCGAGGACGTCGCCGTCCTTGACCCTGGCGCCCAGGGGGACCTGGGTGCGCAGCAGGCCGCTCTCGGGTGCGCGGATCCAGCTGCTGGAGCGCGCGATGAAGGGGCTGGCCTGGCGTTTGGGCCGGCTGGGCGCACGGATCATGCCGAGCGCGCCCATCACGTTCTCGATCCCGAGCAGGCCGGCGCGGATGGACACCTCGTCGTAGCGCAGGCCCTCGCCCGCCTCGTAGAGCAGCATGGGGATCCCCTGCTCCGCGGCGGCCTCCCGCAAGGAGCCGTCGCGCAGGGTGGAGTTGAGCAGGACAGGCACGCCAAAGGCCCGGGCCAGGCGCTCGGTCTGCGGGTCGTCCAGATTCGCGCGGATCTGGGGCAGATTGGTGCGGTGGACGGCCCCCGTGTGCAGGTCGATCCCGTGGGTGCAGCGGCGCACGATCTCTTCGATGAACAAGTGGGCGACGCGAGCCGCCAGCGACCCAGCAGCGGAGCCAGGGAAGCTGCGATTGAGATCCCGCCGGTCGGGCAGGTAGCGGGACTGGTGAATCACGCCGTAGACGTTGACCACCGGGACCGCCAACAGCGTGCCCACGAGTCTGCGCAAGGCCTTGAGCTCGAGCAGGCGGCGGATGATCTCCACGCCGTTGAGCTCATCGCCGTGCACGGCGGCGGAGACGAACAGCCGCGGCCCGTCCTTTTTTCCATGCACCACGTGCACCGGCATCGCAAGGCGGGTATGGGAATTGAGCTTGGGCAGGGCCAAGTCGACGACCGCGCGCTCACCCGGCGCGACGGTCTGACCCTGGATCTCGAACGGCGCACGCATGGCCTATCCCTTGCCCCTGGTGCGTGTGCTGCCACGGGCTGCGAGCTTTTCGGCGAACTCGATAATCATGCCGGCCACGTCCTTGCCGGTCGCGCCCTCGATGCCTTCCAAGCCTGGAGAGGAGTTGACCTCCATGACCACCGGGCCATGGTTGGAGCGCAGCAGGTCCACGCCGGCCACGTTCAGGCCCATGGTTTGGGCGGCGCGCACAGCCGTCGAGCGTTCCTCCGGCGTAATGCGGACGACCGCTGCCGAGCCCCCGCGGTGCAAGTTGGAGCGAAACTCGCCCTCCTTGGCCTGGCGCTTCATCGTCGCCACCACCTTGTCGCCGATGACAAAGCAGCGCAGGTCCGCACCGCCGGCCTCCTTGATGAACTCCTGGACCAGGATGTTGGCATGCAGCCCCATGAAGGCCTCGATGACGCTCTCCGCGGCCTGCTGCGTCTCGGCGAGCACGACGCCGATCCCTTGGGTGCCTTCCAGGAGTTTGACGACCACGGGCGCACCGCCCACCATTTTGATCAAGTCCTGCACATCGTCCGGTTTATTCGCGTACCCCGTCACGGGCAACCCGATGCCTTTGCGTGACAGCAACTGCAGCGAGCGCAGCTTGTCGCGGGCGCGGGTGATGGCGACGGACTCATTGAGCGGAAACACGCCCATCATCTCGAACTGCCGCAGGACCGCGGCGCCGTAGAAGGTGACCGAGGCGCCGATGCGGGGGATGACCGCATCGAATGGTCCCAGCTTCTCGCCTTTGTAATGAATTTCCGGCCGCATGGAGGTGATGTTCATATAGCAGCGCAGTACGTCGAGCACACTCACCTCATGACCGCGCGCTTTTGCCGATTCCACCAGACGGCGGGTCGAATAGAGCTTCGGATTTCTCGAAAGAATGGCGATTTTCATCGGTGACTCCTGAGTGGAAATGCTTGCTGGAAAGTGGGGCCTTGCATGACTCCCGCGCCCGTTAGGGTGGCTTGTTCAGCGAGAGGGATGGCGTTGGTCCTTACTTCTTGATCGGCCCCTGCCTAGCTGGGCGCGGTGTACTTCTCGATCCGCCAGCAATTATGGATTCGCGGGTTACGCTCGAAATCAGGCGGCAGGGTCGGGCGGCTGATATCGGTGATACGCACGCCGGGGATGGCGTCGGCCTCCATGCGGAAGCGCCGCAGGTTGTTGGAAAAGATCAGGATGCCGTCCGGCTCCAGCAGGTCCAAAGTGTCGCGGATCAGGCCGACATGGTCGCGCTGCACGTCGAAGGTCCCGTTCATGCGCTTGGAGGTGGAGAAGGTCGGCGGGTCCAGAAAGATCAACCCGAAACGCCGCTGCCCGGCATTGTCGCGCACCCATTGCAGGCAGTCGGCCTGGATCAGTTCTGTCCATGGCGGGGCGAAGCCGTTGAGGGCCAGGTTCCGCCCGGCCCAGTCCAGATAGGTCCGCGACAGGTCCACGCTGGTCGTCGATAGGGCCCCGCCCCGGGCTGCGTGGACGCTGGCCGCCCCGGTGTAGGCAAACAGGTTCAGGAAGCGCCGCCGCCGGGCGAGCTCGCCGAGCATCAGGCGGGTCGTTCTGTGGTCCAGGAAGAGCCCGGTGTCCAGGTAGTCCTCGAAGTTGACCAGCAGCCGGCAGCCGGCTTCGCGGACCTCGTGGAAGTGCCCCGAGTCCGCCAGCCGCTCGTACTGCGCCTTGCCCTTCTGCTGACGGCGGACCTTGAAGAACATTTGCCCGTCCGGAACCTCCAGGATCTCCTGGATGACCCCCAGACCCTCGCGCAGGCGCAGCCGCGCCAGGCGTCCGTCGATGCTACCGGGGGCATCGTACTCCTGGGCGTGGACGAAGCGCCGGTCGGCCTCGTAGACGTCCACCGCCAGTGCGTACTCCGGCAGGTCCGCATCGTAAAGGCGGTAGCAGGTCACCCCCTCGCGCTTGCGCCACTTGGCCAGGTGCTTGAGATTTTTCCTCAGCCGGTTGGCGAGCATGGCCGCCCCTGGGCCGCGCTCCGCCACCGGCAGGGCGCGGGGGCGGTTGGAGACGAACCATTCCGGGCTGACGTCAAAGTGGAGCAGCCGGCACTCGATGGGTCCGTTGAACAGCCTGTGGGTGCGCCTGGCCCGCAGCCCCATGTGCTTGCCAAGGTCTGGGTTACCCGTCAACAGCGCCGCCCTCCACCCCAGGTAGCGCTCGCGCAGCAGGGCGCCGATGCGGGCATAGAGGGCCGGCAGGTCGGAGTCTGCCCCCAGTCGCTCGCCATAGGGGGGGTTGATCACCACGAGCCCCTGGGCCCCTTTCTGTACTGGACCGGCCCCAGCCCGACCCGGTTCTTGCTTCCCGTCGGGATTTCCCCACCCCCGCGGGTCTGCGATGTCGCGGCGCTCGAAGTGGACTCGCCCGGCAAGCCCCGCTCGTTCCAGGTTGTTCAGTGCCACTCGGATGGCCGCTGGGTCCTGGTCGTAGCCGCGGATTCGTACTCCCCGGCTCCTGCCGCCCGGGACCCTGGCACCTCCCAGTGCGGCGGAGCCCAAAAGCTCCAGCCCCGCCTCGCGGCGCGCCCGCGCCTCCGCCAGCAGAGACTCCCAGCCCGCCGCGTCGTGCCCCAGCCAGCCGGAGAATCCCCAGTAGGTTCGCCCGAGTCCAGGGGCGCTGTCCGCGGCCATTAGGGCCGCTTCGATCGGCAGGGTGCCTGAGCCGCACATGGGGTCCACCAGCGCCGCGCCCGCGGCGGCAAGGTCAGACCAGCCCGCGCGCATCAGGACGGCCGCGGCCAGGTTCTCCTTGAGGGGAGCGGCGGAGCCCTCCTCGCGGTAGCCGCGCCGGTGCAGCGACTCTCCGGACAGGTCGATGCTCACCGTGGCCTCGTCGCGGAACAGGTAGACCTGGACCTGAAGATCCGGGTGCTCGATACGGACATCCGGACGGATTCCGAAGGTGTCCCGGAAGCGGTCGGCGATGGCGTCCTTGACCGTCAAGGCTCCGTAGTGGCTGTGGGTGATGGCCGACCGGGCCGTATCCAGGTGTACCGCGAAGGTCGCGGTCGGAGGCAGATGCTGTTCCCAGGGGAGGGCACGCACGCCGGCATACAGGTCCTCCGGGCTACCGGCAGGGAACCGCGCCAGGGGCATCAGCACCCGATTGGCCACCCGCGACCACAGACACACCCGGTAGGCATCCCGCAGGGTTGCCCCGAAGCGGACCCCGGCACGGGTCTCTTCCACCGGCGCCACACCCAGCCCCGCAAGCTCCTCTGCCAGCAGGGTCTCCAGGTGGCGCGCGGCGGTGGCGAAGAATCGTGGCTCGGACATGGCGGGGCGCTCAGGAAAAGCGGTTACTTTAACAGGGCCGCCGGGGCGAGGCCCCGGCAGGCCATTGGGGTCGATGCTTTTCCGACCAAAGGGCCGGGCGCCAGGCAGCCCAAGTCAGGCAAGCGGTCACGCTGCCAGGGGCCATGAGGCTCAGGCCAGCACCGCCGTCAGACTCATCGGTGCCAGGAACCACAGGGACCAGAACGCTAGGTGGGCCGCCACGATCAGCCAGAACTCCGCTTGGTAGCCGAACTTCACGGTTTTGTGGCGCATGGTCTGCTGGGCCAAGTAGGCTCCTGGCCAGCCGCCCAGGATCTCGACCAAGTGTAGGGTCCCCTCGCTGATGCGCCAGGCGCCTTGTATCGCTCGGTACTTGTCCTTGCCGTAGAGGACGAAGGCCGCCGCGCTGGCCGTCGGGTAGAGCAGCAGCGGGATCGGGCTGTGCGGCAGGAAGCTCGCCGCCCCGGCCAGGCAAAAACCTGTCAGAACCAGCACCAGGATCGCGCCCGGCGACCAGCGCAGGGTCCGGATCTCGGGGTCACGCCGCCCGCCGGGCGACATTGTTCGCCGTACCTGCGGCCGTGGCACGATGTCCGGGCCGCTGCGTGCTAGGGCTGCGTTCGGCGGCCCACCGGCGCTGTCGTTCTTGACTGCAGCCCTCCACGCCCGCGGGCCTTTGTCGCCCTCTTGGAGCACGCCGCCGAAGGTGATCCGGTCCCCTGCTTGGGGGCGAACCCCCGATGGAAAGGCGCTGATGTGGACAAAGACATCGGGTCGGCCGCGTCCCACCCGGATGAACCCGAACCCCCTGGCATCGTCCCAGCGCTTCAGTTCGCCTTCCTGCATCACTTGGTTTATGGCCCCCAGCTACCCCAAGCCCCAAAGGGGCCCGCGTCAGGGTGGTGAGTCTATCCCGCCCCATCGGTCTGGTCCAACGGGTCCCGTTGCGGTGCGCGGGGTCAGGCCGCAACTCGCCGGTCCGCTGGGGGCCCGGCCGGCTCTCCGGGGCGCCGAGGGTCGTGGGCCTCGGCTAGATCTCCAGGCACCAAGCCTCGATGGTCCGGCGGATCTCATCCGGTCTTTCGGTGAGGGGCCAGTGGTGGCAGTCGATCATGTGGACCTGAACGTTCGGACTGTCGCGCAGCAGGGCGTTCGTTTGCCTGGGGTCGGCGAAGGTCCCGGCGGTGGACAGCAGGACCAGCACCGGTACGCCCAGGGTTTGCGGAAGCGGCGGTGATTGGAACATCTCTGCCAGGTCCTGCAGGTAGACAGCCAGCGGCACATGGCGCAGGTCGGCGCGCGCGGAGCTGTAGTGGCGCACGAACGCCTCCTCGTCCGCTTTGGACCGCAACGCCGCCCGAGCCAGTCGGTCCAGCGCGCGGAGGTCGCGGGTCGGCAGGTGGTGCCGGTGCAGACCCAGGGCATTGAGGCCCCGCACGGCGGCGGCCCCTGCGGCGAGCAAGGGGCGCCCCAGGCGGAGCAACCGCCAACGGCTATGCAGGGCCGTGGGGAAGAGGGGGTCGATCAGACAGATGCCCAGGACGCGCCGCGGGAACCGCGCGGCGAAGTGCAAGGCGACCTGGGCCCCCAGGCTGTGGCCGATCACGAGTGCAGCCTCGCAGCCCGTCTCATCCAGGAGTGCCAAGAGGTCGTCGCACCAGAGATCCAGACCGATCCGGCGGCGGGTCACCGAGCCGCCATGCCCGCGCAGATCGACCCGAACCACCGGATGCGTCTGCGTCAGGGTCGTGTTTTCGACGAACTCACTCCAGCGTGTCTGGTTGCTCGCCAATCCGTGCAGCAGGATCAGGGCGGGTCCTTCCCCAGGTTGGGTGGGTCCCGTGATCCGGTAGGAAAGCACTGCACCGTCTGGGCGGTGCAGGATTTGGGCCTGATCCTTTCTCAATGGCTTTACTCTCAGGAAACTGAAGTAGTTCGGTTCGGACAACGCCAGCGCGAAGCGGCTAAACCAGGCGCCATTATGGCGCGGCGAAACACGGCTAGTCTTGCCGCCCAGGATGCCCAGCGTCCTGGGCGCAGAGAAGGCGCCGGGCTGATTTGATGTTGGCGACATCGTCAAGGTGCTTCGGTGAGGCCCCGGCGAATTCGCCGGGGAAAGCCGCTTTCTGTGAGCCCCCGCGTGGCGCGGGTTTAGGGTGGTTTTGCGCGCAGTCCGGTTCGCAGGACCGCAACGGGCCGGCGCTTTCATGCCATAGCCTTTCATGAGTTTGCAGATACGGCGCCAGCGCTTCGGGTCTGCGATGTCGTAGGCGACGATGTAGAGGCGTTGGTCCATGACGGCTCCAGGCTCAGCGGGGCGCGAAGTTGGGGTAATCGGGGATTTCGCCCAGCAGGTGACGGGCGAGCAGTCTGGCCTGTAGCTCGAGGAGCCGGCGGTAGCTGACCCGGTAGCCGAATTGGGGGTGGGTGACCTCCAGGCTCATGCGCCGTTCGAAGGTCCCGATGAAGCGCTTGCGTCCGTCGTTGGTCATGTTGACGCTGCCGGCGGCCTGGACGAAGTCAGTGGGCTTGACCTCGCCGTTGTTGATGGCCTGGATGACGGTGGAGTCGGCGATGAGGGGCCGGAAGGGCTCCATGAGGTCGAGGGATAGGGCGGGGCGACCGTAGCGGGGTTGGTGGTAGAACCCGAGGTAGGGGTCGAAGCCGACGCCGGAGAGGGTGACTGTCCAGGTTCGCACCAGCAGGGAATAGGCGTAGGAAAGCATGGCGTTGACCGGGTCGGTGGGCGGACGGCGATTGCGGGTGGTGAAATCGAAGGCGAAATTGGTCTCGGGCCCGCTGGGCTTTATGAGGTTGGAGAAGGCGCCAAAGTAACGGGCGGCGGCGGTGCCTTCGATCCCAAGCAGGCCCTTTTGGTCGGCGACCCGGGCCAGGCGGCGGATGTCGCTGTTGAGGTCTTCGAGCAAGGCGTCGGGGGCGTCGTCGGCCTTCCAGTTGCGCCGCAGCAGGGTGCGGGAGTTGCGGATTTTGGCCTCGACGAGGCCCTTCGCCAGGCGCAGACAGGCGGCGTGGTCGTCCGCGGCGCGGAAATGGGCGCGGCGCAGCTCGACATTCTTGTGTCCGGTGCCGATGGTGTGGCCCATGAACCAGCCGCCGCAGCTGTGCCAGCTTACGGGGATGTTGCGGGACATGAGCTCGGTCAGAGTGGGGCTGGTCAGGAAGACATTGCCGAAAAGGGCCAACTGGGCAGTAGGCCTATTCGCTGATCATGCGTGCCGGAAGCAGGGGTACATCCTCGGTCACCTCCGGGAAGGGCAGTTCCAGGTCCCCTTGTTGGGGGACGGGTTCGGGTTGCATGGTTCTCTCCTGATCGATTGCCCCAGTCGATCCGGCTGGCCGGGGGTGAAGGGTCTGCCGCCGTTGGCCGGCCCCTATTGCCGCGGTTGCTATGGACCCATCAAGACCTGTCCTTGTTCGCGGAGGCTGCTATGTCCCCTTCGACCGCCCTGACGCGCGATGCCCGTTACACCTGGGCGGACTACTGCTCCTGGCCGAACGAGGAGCGTTGGGAACTGATCGACGGGGTGGCCTACGCCCTGTCGCCGGCTCCGCCGACGGGTCATCAGGATGTCGTGCTTCGGCTCGGCGGAGACATCGAACGGCAGCTCAGGGGCAAGTCCTGTCGGCCATTTATTGCGCCAACGGACGTGAAGTTGTCGGATACCGATGTCGTCCAGCCTGACATCCTGGTGGTCTGCGACCCGGCCAAGGTCACGGTTAGCCACATCGAGGGCGCCCCCGACCTGGTGGTAGAGGTGCTGTCCCCCAGCACATCGGCCAAGGATCTGCGCCAGAAGAAGGCCCTGTACGAGCATAGCGGGGTGCGGGAATACCTGGTCGTCGATCCGCTGGAGCATTACGCCATCCGCTTCGTGCTTGTCGCCGATGTCTATGATCCGGGTACGGTCATTGCCTGGGACGAGATGCTGACCTTTGCCACCCTGGCCAATGTCGAGGTGCCGCTCTGGGAGGTGTTCGGACTGCTGGACCCCGTGCAGCCCGAGGGCGCCGCGGCCGGGCCTGCGGTTCCATAGTCCGTAGGGTGACCTGCGCGAGTCGGCTTTTCGTTGGGATCGGGCGGGGCGGGCCGACCCGAGCCCCGCGCAAATTTCGCAGAAGATCCGTACAGCGGACGCGACAGGTCTTTCCGGCCCGTTCATGGGGGTGATGTGCTGCCGGTTGGCGAGGGCTGGGCATAGCGGCGGCTGGCGGCGGCCCCTTACTTTGGTTACCTCTGGTCAATGCTGGCTCGGAATAAGCCCAACCCGAAGTGACGACCGAACCTAAGCGGTAGCGGTCCGGGAGTGGGTTTGAGAAACGCCAGGCGCAACATGTGCCCATGCCGATCCGGCTGTCCGAAGCCAGGCTTGGTGCGAAAGCGCTGGAGATCCGAGGCTCGGGGCCGCCGGTCCGGGAGCGGTTCGATCAGGCTGGGTTCAGGCAGGCCGCGCAGCGCACATTCCCGCACGACTTGATTCGGAACCTCAAACCCCCGATTGTGGCGCCATGGATGCAAATAGGGGGTCACCGATTCCCAGCAGGTAGCGTGGCGCAGCATGGTGTTGTGTGCTTTGAAGCCATTTGGCTTTCCCAATCCCTCCTGCGAGACCCGCCACGCGGCCCCTCTCGCGAGCAGATCACTGCAAGGTCCGCAATCTCCGCCTGGAACTGCGCATTACGGCCGTTCGGGGCGCGGACCAGGAAGTGGTCGATGTGGCCTCGGGAGTTGGCCTCCAGCAGGAAGAAGGTGTGGACATGGCGTCTCCCTCAGGTAAATGACGCCCGAAGAGGCCGGCAGGGATGGCGTCGCTGAATAGTCGAAGGACCCTTGCCAGGAGGGCTAACCGGAGCAATTCGGCCGAAAGCGGGGGCTCAGCCGCCGGTGTTGGGCGGCCGCAAGATCCACTTTGCGTTCATCGACCTCCACCAGGCGGCCGGCGGGTCACGACCCTTTGCGGTCGGTTAAGATGCGAGCCCCGAGCGGCAGCAGTGGGTCGATGATCGCCCCTCGGGCACAAGCGGCGGCGCACCTCGGCCGCGACGGTCGCTGACCGGCCAACTACGGTCGGTCAGCGCTATGTACCCGCGGCGCCGAAACCCCGCCCAGTCCTGATCCGAATGCCCCCGGAGTTGGTGCCCGGATCGGAGAGGACACCGGTCTTCGGGTCGATCACCGACTTTAAATGATCGGGGGCACTGTCCTTGGATGCTGTTCGCACACCCCCCATGGCGGCGCCCAAGCGGCGCAGCGCCGTCGAGGCCTTCCGAATCGTCTGATGGACAAAGCCCAGTTCTGCGCTGCCCTTGCGGTCCTGCGCCTGAGCCGCGACGAGGTCGCCGACCTCACCGGCTGGAGCCGCGCGAGCATTCTACACCTGGGGCGGCAGGAACCCGGTCCCGCATCCGGCCCGCCGCATCATCGCCCTGTTGGCGGAGCGGTCCGGGGTGGAGCTGGACACCCAGGTGCGCCTCCCGCCGGTCGTGCGACCTCCGGCCCGGCCGCGGTGTCGACTGCGGAGCGGTTTCGGATGTAGGGGGGCGACAAGAAGCCCTGCTCAGGAACCCCGAGCCTCCTTGCCGGCAACCGCCGTGATCCAGTCTTCGAGATTCCAGCGGCGGCTCTTGTACAGGATCTTGGTGACGATGCTGGCCCCGTCGTAGTCGCGTTCTTCCCGCCACAGATGACAGAAGCCGTGCAGATGCCAGGCGCCGTCTCGCGGGTCCCGCATGATCCTGGTGATGTCGACCGTGTTGCGGTGCCGGTCGCCATCCTGGTCCTCGCAGGTGAACTCGACCGTGCATGGTGCACCGGTCCAGACCGTGACCAGACGCGCCTCCCCGCTGACAAGCGCGGGCTGGTCATGGACATCCTCAGATTCCCCCGGGGCTGGGGCTGCAGAGAGGTCCTCGCTCGCCACGGGCGGTGCCGGGCGTTCCATCTCCGGCTGGTCAGGCTGACTCTGGGCCGCCGTATCCGGCGGCTGCGCTCCCGGCTCTGCGTCTGACGTGGACGCTCGCCGCGAGGTGCGCACGGCCGCCGCGATGACTGCTGCCGCGAGTGCGATCGCCGCGATGGCAGCCACCAGGAACAGGAATTGGCTCTGGCTCCCGGGACCCTCTGAAGCCCGGGCGGCGTCTGTCTCTTCCTGCGTATCCGCCGTCTCCGTGGGGGCTGGTGGCTGCTCCGCCGCCTCCAGTGGCTGGCATTCTTTTGCCCCCGGCAGATACCAATTGCCGTCCCACCCTCTGCACAGCTCGTCTTCGACCCGTGCTGAATCCTCCACTGTGGCTCTCGTACCGGCTAGCACTGCCGGTGCTTGCGAGACGCACCACAAGCAGGTCAACAAGGCGAGCGACAGAGCGCGCATGTTTGCCCCTCCCGGTTTCATGCCTGAGGGGATGAGGGTGCCACAGCGGGCGGCTCTTGACACGCGGAGCCATGTGCGGCTGGGGCGCCGATGTGGAAGACCTCCCGGTGATTGCTCGGCCTTCGTCGGGTCGCGCCGGGCGTCGCCACAACAAATCGCGAAAGTCCGTGTCTGATCGCATCGAGACCAAGCCGTCTCGTCGTGCATCCCACGGCCTTGCGGGTCGGACGGCCCAGGTGAGTGTCGGCCGAAGCCATCCACGGCCGACGCATTGGAGGAAACGGGCCATGTCCTTGGACAGGCGGGCGTTCCTAACAGCCGCGGCGTCGGCAACCGCCGCATTCGGTGCGACGCAGCTGTTCTCCGTGGCCAGTGCCGCGGCGGCAGAGCCTACCCACAGTGGCCTGGTACGGTTGTTGATCGAGTCCGATCGGGATCGCCTGATCGAGCAGTTGGTGACGGCGATTCGCGCGGGTCTCCGATACCCGACCCTCTTGGGCGCGCTCGCGGAAGCGTCGGCACGCGAGGTGCGCCCCTACCCGCAGGTGGGTTACAAGTACCACGCCTTCATGGTCCTGCATGCGGTGCACCGCTCCACGCTCCTTGGGCGGGCGGAGGACCGCTGGCTGCCGGTACCTGTGGTCCGCGGATGTCTTCAAGGCATCCCAGGCGACAGAGAAGCGACACGGCATCTGGTCGCTGAGCCCGCTGCCCGAGCGCCCGGTTCCGTCAGGCCGCGGAGGCCGAACGGGCCTTCCCGCTAGCCCTGGAGCAGTGGGACGCGCCAAGCGCCGACGCTGCCGTCGTCGACCTGTTTCGGGCGGCACCCCGAGAACGGCTGTTCGAGTCCCTGTTCCGCTACGGCGCGCGCGATTTCCGCGCCATCGGACACAAGGCGATCACCGTGGCCAACTGCCATCGCTTGCTGGGCGTTGTCGATCCCCATCATGCCGAGCCGATGCTGCGCTCGCTGGTCCTGGCCCTGCAGAACCATGAGGGCGAGTCCAATCCAGCGGCCAGCGATCTGGCGCCGGACCGTCCCTGGCGACGCAACCTGGTCTTGGCGGAACCGGCGCCCAAGGCCGCACCGGCGAGAATGGGACGGGCCGACGATTCGGTCGTCGGCATGCTCCAGGTCCTGCGGGATGGCTCCGACGAGGACGCCAGCCGGGCCATGCGCGCAAGCCTCGATCGCGGCGTCCCCGAGGCGGATCTGTGGACGGCCGTCTTTCTGGCCGCTGGCGACCTGATGCTCAAACAGTCTGGGATCATCTCGGTCCATGCCAATACCACGGCCAATGCCCTGCATTACGCCTACCGCCATGTGGGCGACCCGATGACCCGCCGCCTCCTGCTCCTCCAGGGGGCTGCCTTCATGCCTCTGTTCCGCGACCTGCTCGGCAGGGAGCGTCGGGACCTGGGGATCGACACGCTGACAGCACCCGAGCGGGGCGGGGCTGCGGACAGCGACCCGGAAGACATCTTCGCGAGCGTCGGCGTCGACCGCGTCGAGGCGGCGCGGAAGACGCTCGGATACCTGAGCGCCGGGGGGGCCGAGCAGCCGTTCATCGCACTGGCGCGCAGCTTCACCGTCGACCGCGCCCTCGGCTACCACGACTACAAGTTCACCGAGGCAGCGTTCGAGAATACGGCAGCGCTGGGTTCGCCCTGGCGCGAGCGCTACCTCGCCGCATCCACCCTGTATTTGAACGGACCCGCTGACCGGCCCAATGACGTCGTCGCGCAAGCGCGTGCGCTGCTGGCGTCAAGGCCCTGATCGTCCCAGCACCGGGCCCGACGGCGGGCGGTCCAACGGTGTGTCGCCACCGCGCCGACACCACAGTCTCGTCCCTGTCCGGATCTGCCGCCAGGAAGCTGGCAATCGTCGACGTGGGTGGTGGGTCTGTGCAGTCGTCCCTGACGCCGCGGACCGAGCCCACGGCCCGCGACCTTGGTATCACGATGGACGACGCCGTGGATGCGTCCGATCGGACGCGTAGTTGACGTGACAACCCCAAACCAACGCTGCCGAGATCGGTCGCTGACGGCCAGGTCCGGACACTGGTGCTTTGCCGCCTGGCGTCCGCAGTCGCGTGGACAGCAGACACTCGCCAGGTCCACGAATCACACATCATGCCTATCCGGTTGACTCAGGTCCGCCCTACAGGTGGTAGGGCAGCGGCGCCGCTACACATGACGCGGAGTATTTATCAGTTACTTGAGGCCGCGCACGGCACCACTCGACACAATCCATAGTTGCTACCTGAGGCAACCGGATAGGCATGTCACACATATTGTCCCCGGAAGTCCTCGCCGCCCTGGCTTCGCCCGGTCGATTGGGCGAACATTGCCGACAACCCAGCGCACCCCCGAACACTTGGTCATGAGCAACACCCTGTCCGTCGATTACCCCGAGACCTTCCCCGATGCCCTGCACATGTCCCGTGCGGAGTTTGAGCGCGAGGCGCGTCTGGCCATGGCCGCCAAATTGTTCGAGACCGGCAGGCTCAGCTCCGGGCAGGCTGCCGGCCTGATCGGGATGGGGCGGGTGGCCTTTCTCGCCGAGCTTGGCCGCCTGGGGGTATCCACCATCCAGGTGGGCGCTGGGGAGTTGGACGGGGACCTCGCTGCCGCCGAGGCCGCCGGTGATCATCCTCAATAGCAGCCCGGTCATTCACCTGACCGTCGCCTTGGGTGGGCTCGACGCCCTACCGGCGCTGTATGGCCGGGTGTTGGTGCCGGAGCCTGTGCTCAGGGAGCTGGAGGCCGGCGCCCAACTGGACGACACCGCCCGGAGGCTGCGAACCGTCCCGGGTATCGAGGTGTATGCCCTGGCGACCGGGGTTTCGCCGCTCCTGGCTGGCGAGCTGGATCTCGGCGAGGCGGCGGTGATCCAACTCGCACTGGACCTTCCGGGCGCCACCGTGGTGCTGGACGACCTCAAGGCGAGGCGCGTCGCCCGCCGCAGCTCCATCCCGATGACGGGCTCCCTTGGCGTGCTTCTCCACGCCAAACGGCGCGGGAAGCTGGACTCGGTGGCCCAGGCCGTCGAGCGTATCCGCCGGCATGGGGGTTGGCTCGCCGACGACGTCGTCGAGCGCGTACTGGCCCTGGCCGGGGAGTGACCCTGACCCATCGGCTGCCCTCGGGGTGAACAGGGCCCGCCAATGCCGCGACCGGCGTTGGGAACGGACAGGACGCGGGGCCTGGGTGTCGATGCCGGAGTCGTCGGGCGGCACCCGGCACATGATGGGGGGGGGCCGTGGGCGGTCGCGGACCACCCGACAGGAGTCCCAGTCGGAGAGGGCGAAAGCGGGGCCGGGTCTTGCCTCCTACCGCTTGCCTCGTGCGCGAGGCAAAAGGCAAGACCTGGCCATTTCATTTATCTGAATACCGTAGTCCGTCTCCGGTATCCCCGTCCCCGGTATCCCCTCCTACGCGAGACTGGGTTGTATGTCTCAGATGCCTTGGTACAGCACATCTACGACAGATTGGCGAGTAAAGTGCCCGCCGATGCACAAAGAAAGACCTGGCCCCTTCCCTTTTTCAATCTGCTACGACCTACCTCGAAGGCACGAGTCAAGACCTGACCCTCGCGCCGCGCGGACCCTCGCGCCGCGCGGTCGTGGCCGGCGATGCGCACCGAGGCGTCGAGCGAAGGCCTCTGGGCGCGAAGCGCCAAACTGGCTTAGCAGGGCGTCCACGGCCAACCAATCTGGCACCGGGGCGTCTCCGATCATTGCCCGATGGCTGCCATTGTTCGGGGGCCCGGACCATCCGCGCGCGCACCGGGTTCAGGACCACGTAGGGCGTCAGCTCAAGCAGATAGGCGTCCCGGTCGACCAGAATGCCTTTGAACCGCCCCTGGAATAGATGGCCGGTGCGGCCATGACGGCGGTTCGACACTTGAGTGTATACGCCGTTCAAGTGGCGCATCCCCTGGGAAAGATTTCCTTCCACCGTCTCCGCGACCAGGTGGTAGTGATTCGTCATCAGGCAGTAGGCATGACAGATCCAGTTGTAACGGTCGACCACTTCCGCCAGAACATCCAGGAGACGCTGGCGATCGTCCTCTCCTCGTAGATCGCTTCCCCGCCTGTCACCCCGCGAGGCCACGTGGGAGAGGGCACCAGCAAATCCGATGCGCACGGGTCTCGCCATGCCCGAAGTCTAGCAACGTTGTGGAGGTGCACCAATGCGAGACTTGAACCTCGGTTCTGACCTAAACCTGTTCCTGAGCTCCGACCGGAAGCCAAAACGGCGCCGGTCGGCAGGGGTTCATACTGCCTTGAGGGCCGGATAGACTGGCTGCCACATCGCTGCCTGCACGGCGGCCGGCACATCGACGACGTCGACCCTGTTCACCCCATCGGCGATGGCCCGCTCCACGACCCGCTCCGCCACGGAGGCGGATACCTGTCGCAGGTTGTTCACCAGTGGCAACAGCGGCGCGCCAGGGGTTGAAACATTGCTCATGTCAGAGACCGCACGGGCTGCGGCGGCGATCATTCCATCGGTGACCAGCTGGGCTCGGGAGACCGTGATACCGAGCCCGAGCCCCGGATATAGCATGGCATTGTTGGCCTGGGGGATGACATAGCTGATCCCCTTATAAGTCACAGGTGCGAAGGGTGCGCCTGTGGCAACCAAGGCCCGACCGTTGGTCCAGTGGATCAGGTCCACTGGCTGAGCCTCGTGCAGTTCCGTGGGGTTGGAGAGAGGGAAGATCATTGGCCGGTCGCAATGGCTCGCCATTTCCTTGACGATGGCTTCTGTGAACGAACTGGGCCGGGTCGAGGTGCCGATCAGGATTGTTGGCCTGACCTGGCGCACGGTCTCGTCGAGGGGAATATGGCCGGCGCCATCGCGTTGCCAGCCTGCGACCTCGCCCGGCTTACGGGCATAGTCCTCCTGGAAGTCGCGCATGCCGTCCGGCATCCCCTCCACGAGCAGGCCGTGGCTTGCCAGGCAGTAGATGCGGCTCCTCGCCTCCTCCTTGCTCATCCCCTCAAGCATCATCGCATCGCGGATCTGATCTGCGATCCCGACACCAGCGGTCCCCGCCCCGTAGATGACCACCCGGTGTTCCTTCAGGGGCACGCTGGTGGCACGCACACCCGAGAGCACCCCGGCCAGAGTGATCGCCCCCGTCCCCTGCATGTCGTCGTTGAAGGTGCAGAATTCGCCACGGTAGCGTTCGATGAGCCGACGGGCGTTGCTCGGGCCGAAGTCCTCCCAGTGGAGGAAAGTGTTCGGGAAGCGCCGCTTCACCAACTGCACAAAGCGGTCGATGAAGGCATCGTAGCTCTCGCTGCGCACCCGCTTGTGCTTGAGCCCCATGTACATTGGGTCGTCGAGCAGTTGTGGGCGGTCGGTGCCGACATCCAGACCCACGGCGATCACCCGCGCCGGATTGATCCCGGCGGCTGCGGTGTAGACCGCCAGCTTGCCGATGGCGATGTCCACACCAGCCACCCCCCAGTCGCCGATGCCGAGGATCTCCTCGGCATCGGAGCAGGCAATGATGTCCACATCGTCCGCACCGAGACCCGTGTTGTCGAATGCGTCCTCGATAGCCTCCGGCTTGTCGATGGAGAGATACAGGCCCCGCGGACGCCGAAAGATATGGCTGTGCTTGCGGATGGCCTCGCCGATCACCGGGTCGTAGATAATCGGGAAGGTCTCGTGCATGTGATCACAGACGATCCGGTAGAACAGGGTCTCGTTACGATCGTGCAGCGCGGTGATGAAGATGTGCTTCTCGATGTCGGTCGGTTGGGCCTTGAACTGGGCCCAGGCACGGTCGGCCTGTTCCTCGATGGTCTCGACGCGGTCCGGAAGCAGGCCGGTCAGGCCGAGGAGGTCCCGTTGTTCCTTGGTAAAGGCCGCATCCCGGTTCGCCAGTGGGGCATGGAGGATCTGGAGGCCCCGTCCGCTGATAAAGAAGATGTCGCCTGAATCGGTGTGCTCGACCTTGAAGGGCTTGTGGTACATGGGGGTGCTCCTCTTCTCGCTATTGGTGAATCGTTGGGCAGGCACCTGGAATCGAGCCGACCCCGAGTCGCCATTGGGATCAGTCCTTCGCCACGTAGGGGCGAACCATCTTAGTTGGGTCCACAACCTGGTCGAACTCGGCCTCGTCCACATAGCCCAGTGCGAGGGCCGCCTGCTTGAGGGTCATGTCGTGATCGAGTGCGTGGTGCGCCACCTTGGACGCCTTGTCGTAGCCGATCACCGGGCTAAGGGCCGTGACCAACATCAGGGAGTGTTCCAAGAAAGTGCCGATCTGCTTCCGGTTCGGCTCCGTGCCCTCCACCAGGAAGACGCGGAAATTGTGGCAACCGTCCGTCAGCAGTCGGATCGACTTGGTGATATTGAAGATGATCAGCGGCTTGTAGACGTTCATCTCAAGATACCCGGAGCCACCGCCGATGCCCACAGCCACGTCGTTAGCCATCACCTGGGCGGTGAGCATCGCCAGGGCCTCGCACTGTGTCGGGTTGACCTTGCCAGGCATGATCGAGGAGCCAGGCTCATTGGCAGGAATAGTGAGTTCCGCCAGTCCACAGCGCGGTCCGCACGAGAGTAGCCGGATGTCGTTGGCGATCTTGAACAGTGAGGTAGCCAGGGTCTTGAGCGCCCCAGAGAGATACACCAGTGCGTCATGGGAGCCCTGGACCGTGAATTTATTGGGTGCGGTGATGAAGGGCAGTGCGGTCAAGGAGCCGATTTCAGCGGCTACCTCGGTGTCGAAACCCGGCGCCGTGTTGATGCCGGTGCCCACGGCGGTACCACCCAACGCTAGGCGGTAGACTCCGGCAAGTGCCTGTTCGATCCGCTCCAGGTTGTCGTCCAGCATGCCGACATAGCCGGAGACTTCCTGGCCGAGGGTCAGGGGCGTGGCGTCCTGCATGTGGGTGCGGCCGATCTTGACGATCGCATCCCAGTCCTTGGCCTTGAGGTCCAGTGCGTCGCGCAGTGCCTTGACCGATGGCAGCAGGCGTTCGAGGGTGCCTTGGGCCGCGGCGATGCACATGGCCGAGGGGAAGGAGTCGTTCGACGACTGGGCCATGTTGACATGGTCGTTCGGGTGTACCGGGTCCTTCGTGCCCAGTGGGGTTCCGGCCAGTTGGCAGCAGCGATTGGAAATGACCTCGTTGACATTCATGTTGAACTGGGTGCCGCTCCCGGTCATCCAGACATGTAGCGGGAACTGATCGTGGTGTTCACCGCCGAGAATCTCGTCGCATGCCCGGACGATCAGATCGTGCTGATGGTCTCCCAGGCGTCCGCCGCCATGATTGACGTTGGCGGCAGCCTTCTTGAGCACCGCGTAAGCAGTGATCATCTCACGCGGGATCAGATCATCACCGATGCTGAAGTGCTCCAGGGAACGCTGGGTCTGCGCCCCCCATAGGCGGTCAGCCGGGACGCGAACTTCCCCCAGACTGTCGGACTCGGTGCGGAAATTGGACATCGCGTTGTCACTCCTCTCTGGCGTCTGCCACTAGGTGGTGAGGGGGCTTTTGGGGATTCCCAGAGTGATCGAGTCAGGGATAGGAAGTTCAACCGCACGCGCGGCTGAACCGGGGGCGAAGGGATAGGGATAGAAGGGAAGGGATAGGAAGTTCAACCGCACGCGCGGCTGAACCGGGGGCGGCCGAACCGGGGCGAACGTAGCATCGCCGGGAGGGCCGTGGCAAGCCCCGCGAGGGCGCCGACGGGGATGGACGGGGGCGAGGTAGCCATCTCGGAGGGCGCCGAGTGGGCGTGAGGGGTGGTTTGCCGGGGGCCAGGGTGCGGGGGGTGCGTCGCTGGCGGGTGGCGACGACGGAAGGAGGCTACCACTGCACTTCCTGGTTGAAGACATACTCCGGTGACGGTTGCGCTAGGGCGTCCCAGTCGGGTACGGCCTCGACCGGTGGGCCGTCCCAGGCCGGCGGCCCGCGGGCCGGGCTGATGCATGGCGGCTCGGCCGGCTCGCCGATGTGGGTGAGAATCCGCCGCACGGTCTCGGTGATGAAGGCGACGATGCGCATGTCGGCGCCGCAGCACGAGCAAACCAGAGGCAGAGGCTCGAGCAGGCGTGCGAGCAGCATGGCCCACAGGTAGTGCGCGGGGGAGCGGACGCTTGGCGCCGCGGCAGCGGGTGGTGAAACCTCGGGCGGTGGTGGCCAGACGCAGCGGGCGTTGGGTGCCAGTAGACCATGGTAGCGGTGGCGGTGCAGACGCGGCGGCGGGATCAGGGCGGCGAGGTGGTCGATGAACTCCACTGGGGTGAGGGACAGCGCGGTGCGTCCGTCGCGCTGGGGCTTGGGAAGACGATAGACGACCTGCTGCTCACCGTTGCCTGCAGGGAGGCGCAGCAGCCTGCTGTTCGGGATCCTCGGTCGGCACTACAAGGCGCTTAGGCGATGCGGGCTTGAAGGGTCGCGGTGATCCTCGGCGGTGGTTGCGCGGGCAGTACCAGACGCAGTCGATCCAGCAGCAGCTGCTGCTCGGCCTCCGGCTGGGTGTAGCGGGTCAAGATCAGGGTTCGGCCGTCGGTGGTGGGCAGATGCACGTCGACCATCTGGATGGCGGCGAACTTCTCCAGCACCTCGCGCGGGGTCAGGCCCGGTGCCAGAGGCCGCAGCCGGGCCTTCAGCGTGACCTGCAGGCAGTAGGCCAGGAAGGCCACGAAGATGTGGGCCTCGATGCGCGTTCCGGTTGGTGGAAGATCGGCCGGATGCCAGATCGTGCTTGAGTTCCTTGAAGGCCTGCTCGACCTCGGTGAGCTGGATGTAGAACGTCCACAGCTGCGCCGGGTCGCCGCCGTGAGGTTGGTGCGCAGCAGGTAGCGGCCCTCGCGGCGTCGCACCTGGCGCAGCTTCTCGCGGTCCAGCTCGAAGCTCGAAGGTGTCGGGCGTGACCGGCTGATCCTTCGGGCACGTGACCTTGACCAGCCGTGGCCGCCGCCCGGCCTCGTGCCTGGCCGCGCCGAGCTTCATCAGCAACTGGTCGCGCGTGCATGCTTGGCCTTGGCAGCGCCTGCAGCCGATCGACATAGCGGCTTGAGCCGCGTTGGCGCATGCCGCGCTCCTTGTCGATGCGCGCGTCGCTTCGCGCCAGCACGTACACGTCTCTCCGTCGGTGGCCAGCCGCTTGACCTGCACCGCTCGCGCACCTGCGCCCAGGGCTTGGTCGAGGAAGGCCTGCTCCAGCTTGGTCAGCCGCCCTTGGGCGTGCCCACGAGGTAGTGCACGGGCGGGTCGACTGGCGCGCATCTTCGGCCAGGATGTCCTCGGTGGGGATGCCGCGGTCCATCACCCAGATGCGCTTGGCCTTGCCGTAGTGCGCTTCGATCTTGCGTCAGGAAGTCCGCGCAGGGTCGTGCTTGTCGGCGGTGTTGCCGGCCATCACTTCGTAGGCCAGCGGGAAGCCCTCGGGCGTGACGATCAGCGCGATGACCACCTGCACGCAGTCGGGTCGCTTGTCGCGGCTGTAGCCGAACTGGCGCTTGTCCGCGGTCCGCGGGCGGATCGCTCTCGAAGTAGGTGCTGGTCAGGTCGTAGAGCAGCACGTCGAACTTGGCGCCGAAGCAGGTCGCCCCAGCGCTGCGTGAGGTACGTGAAGAGCGCCTCCTTGTGCTCCACCAGCTTGTCCAGGCAGCGGTAGAGCGTGTTCTTCTCGGCCAGCGCGAAGTCCGCGCCCAGCAGATCGGCCATGGCGCTGTGCGTCGAACCACTGCCGGTGCAGCCGCCATTCGCTGCCCGGATCGATCAGGCGGTAGGCCACCAGCGTCTTGAGCACCTTCAGCCAGCGGGTGCCCTTCGCGCGACTGGGCGGCAGCCGCGGGCGCCAGAAGCTGTCGAGTTCGAGCAGGTCTCCACAGCTGCAGCGCCAGCCAGCAGGCGCCCCATTGGCGCGGCCGGCGCAGGCGCAGCTCGCTCACTGGACCTGCACCACCGCACAGCGTCAACGCCGGCGCATGGCACGGTCCGGCGGGGAACAAGGCGACCTGGCGCCGCTCGGCCCTGGTCCTCGCACACCTCGATGGTCTTGCGCCAGGCCTCGCGCTGGCTGTCGTTGATCTCGCCGAGGTACAGCACCTGGCGCTGCACCACGCGTCCGTCGCGACCCGGCGGTTCTCCACGACGCTCCAGTAGCGGTGGTCCTTGCCGTCCTTCTTGCGTCGTTTGCAGCGCAGGAACATGCCGACAGTGTCGGCAGGAACGCCGCCGGTTCAATGGCCTAGGTCGGCACTACAGCCGCTTTCGCGGTACGCGGCCACGCACGATCAGTGCACTTGCATGCATTTCGCCGTCGTAAACCGCGGAAAAAACGGTCGAGGGAGGGGCGAATAGCCGGAAGTCGGGCTAGGGGGCGCTGTTGTTCCGCGAGGTGGGTCTCGCCGGTCACACCCTGGCGGGCGGGCTCATGCTGGCGGGGATGTTCCTGATCGCCTTCCAGGCGGACTAACCTTTCACGGCAAAAGGATCAGCGCAAGCCGATGAAGGGCATGAGGGAGAGGTACAGCACGCCGAGGACGATCGCAAAGACTGCGATCACCTTGAGTGGGTCGCTCAGCAGCCGCTGGACCAGCGTTTCGTGCCGGCCCGAGCGGCGCTGTTCGTCGTAGGCCTCACGGGCGCGGCCAGTGCGTTCCTGCTCGTAACCCTCGATCAAGCTGCGCGCACGCTCGGCGCGGTCGCCATCCTCATCGCGCAACCAGATGCCGCCGAGGGAGATTCCCCAGCGCCCGGCGTGGGTCTCGTAGAAATCGATCTTGCTGTCCCGTAGCAGGGCGCGCACCTCGTCCGCCTCGTCGTCCGGGACACCGTTGAGTCTGAATAGCAGCGTCGGCATCAGTGAAGTCTATGAGGATCTCAAACAGGGCGTGTGGCCAGCCAGATGGTGTGACGGCTGCCGTTGTTCGGACCGTGGGCCCGCGCCCCGGTTTCCTCGGCGTCGAAGCCGACCTGCCGCAGGCGGTTGGCGAATCCTCCGTCCGGCCCCGCCGACCAAATCGCCAACACCCCTCTCGGCCGCAGCGCGTCAAAGGCCGCATTCAAGCCGGGGAAGGAGTAGAGCCAGTCATTCTCGCGCCGAGTCAGCCCCTTCGGGCGGTTGTCCACGTCGAGCAGGATAGCGTCAAACCCGGTTCGCACCCGCTTGAGGACGAGTCGCACATCGGCGACTCGAACCCGCGTGCGTGCATCCTCGATCGGCTGGCTCGCCAGTCGGCCGAGGTGCTCGGGATTCCACTCCACCACTGCCGGCACCCGTTCGGCCACCACCACTTCGGCGACGACAGGAATCTGCTTGAGGAGGGATAGGTAATCCCACCGCACGGGCGGCTGGCGTCGGGCGTAAGGTACAAGCGCTGGGAAACGGGTGGCAAGCGCGGCGCGGGTGCCGGCGGGGATGAGGTCGCCGGCTGGGAGGGGCGGAGGGGGCCTGCGGCGCCGTTTACCGGGGGATGGGTGCAGCGGGGGGCGCCGGCAACGGAAGTGGGCTACCACTGCCCTTCCTGGTCGAAGACGTAGTCGGGTGACCGTTGCGCCAGGGCGTCCCAGTCGGGTACGGCCTCGACGGGCGGATCGTCCCAGCCAGGAAGTAATTGACCCTGGTCCCACATCCCGTGATGAAGGCGACGATGCGCACCGTATCCGCTATCGGTTGGATTGCCGCCGTTCTCGTTCGCAGGGCCAGCGTCCGTTCCGGGTCGAGACCACCCGGCGGCCCCTGCCGGTCGCGGAGGTTTGCGGCGGCGGTCGCTGGCCGGCCGATTCCAGCCGTAGGCGCTGCGGCCCCGATTGGCAGCAGTGCCGCACAGATGTGCGTCGAAACCAACGGAACTGTTTGAACATACGACCTGACGCTGTTCTCTCGCTTTGAGCCAAGTCGCCACCCCACCAGGCTCAATGAAGCCGCGCGGTTCGGTCATCGCGCCAGACCTCGGCTTGTCGCCTCTCTTCCTGCCGGTGCAGGCAGGCGCCATAGCGCCCGGTTCTTAGCGGCCTGGCCTGCAGCGATCACCCAGGCCCACGCAGTCGGGCCTTTCCCGCCGCGAGTTCCCGCTCGTTGGGCATGACCCGGCGTCGGCGGGGCGGTAACATCTTAGCGGGCGCTATTGCCCGGATCATCCAGGCCCCCGTCCTATGAGCCTCAGACGACGCTGGCTGGGCGCGGCGGCCATCCTGATCACCGTGCTAGCCATCGCTGCGGCGGGCTGGGTACTGGTCGCCGGTGGGGACTTGCGGGCCTTGCCCGGAACGTTGCGCAGCCTGCTCGGCAATGCCGCCCTGCCTGAGGACTTTGCCCTGGGTAACGGCAGGATCGAGGCCACCGAGGTGGATGTGGCGACCAAGCTCCCGGGACGGCTTAAGGAGGTGCGGGTGCGCGAGGGCGATCGGGTGGAGCCCGGCCAGGTGGTCGCGGTGCTCGACACCGATGCCTTGGAGGCCCAGCAGCGCCAGGCCCAGGCGGAGCTGCGGCGTGCCCGCCAGGAACGCGAGCACGCACTCGCGGTGGTAGAGCAGCACGAGAGCGAGCTCGACTTCGCCCGCCGCGACCTCGCCCGGCTGCAGCGGCTCTCGCGCTCGGATCAGTTCGTCTCCGAGGAGCAGCTCGATCAGGCACGCACCCGGCTACGCACCGCCGAGGCTGCCCTGCGGGCCACCCAGATCCAGGTGGTCGCCACCGAGGCGGCGATCGAGGCTGCGCAGGCGAGCATCGAGCGCGTCGAAGTCGACATCGCCGACAGCACCCTGAAGGCGCCCCGCGGCGGGCGGGTGCTCTACCGGCTGGCCGAGCCCGGCGAGGTGCTGGGGGCGGGCGGCAAGGTCCTGACCCTGCTCGACCTCACCGACGTCTACATGGTCATCTTCCTGCCCGCTACCGTGGCCGGGCGGGTCCCTCTGGGGGCGCAGGCACGGATCGTGCTCGATGCCGCGCCCGGAGTACGTGGTCCCCGCGGCGGTCTCGTTCGTCGCCCCGCGCGCCCAATTCACCCCCAAGCAGGTGGAGACCCAGAGCGTACGCGAGACCCTCGCCTTCCGGGTCAAGGTGCGCATTGACCCCGGGCTGCTCGCCCGCTACGAGGACCTGGTGAAGACCGGCGTCCCCGGCGTCGCCTACGTGCGGGTCGAGCCCGAGGCGCCCTGGCCCGAGCATCTCGCCCCGAGGCTGCCCACATGGCCGAGCACGCCGACGGCCCCGTCGTCCGACTGAGCGGGGTACGCCACGCCTACCGCCGCGTCACCGCCCTCGATGGGGTGGGCCTCGACGCTTCCCGCCGGGCGCATGAGCGGGCTGATCGGGCCGGACGGGGTGGGCAAGTCGACCCTGCTCGGGATCATCGCGGGGGTGCGCCAAATCCAGTCGGGTCGCGTCGAGGTGCTGGGGCGGGACCTGCGGCAGCGCCGCGCGCGCGACGCGGTGGTCGAGCGCATCGCCTACATGCCCCAGGGGCTCGGGCGCAACCTCTACCCCAGCCTCTCGGTGCGGGAGAACCTGGACTTCTTCGGCCGCCTCTTCGGTCAGGACGCCGCCACGCGTGCCGAGCGCATCGCGGAGCTGACTGCAGCCACCGGGCTAGCCCCCTTCACCGAGCGTCCGGTGATGAACCTCTCCGGCGGGATGAAGCAGAAACTCGGGCTCTGCTGCGCCCTGATCCACGACCCCGATCTGCTCATTCTGGACGAGCCGACCACGGGCGTGGACCCCCTCTCTCGGCGCCGCTTCTGGGAGCTGATGGAGCGTCTGCGCCGGCGTCGCCCGGACTTGAGCATCCTGGTGTCCACCGCCTACATGGAGGAGGCCGAGCGCTTCGATACCCTGGTGGCGATGGACGCCGGCCGGGTGCTGGCCACGCGGCACCGTGGGTGAACTGCGCGCACGCACCGGCGAGCGGGACATGGAGGCGGTGTTCGTCGCCCTGCTGCCAGAGGAGCGCCGCGGCGGCCATCGGCGCCTGGAGGTTCCGCCCCGGGGCACCGGACCGAGACGGACCGCCCGCCATCCGCGCCGAGGGTCTCACCCGGCGCTTCGGTGTCTTCACCGCGGTGGATCGGGTCAGCCTGTCGATCCCCAAGGGCGAGATCTTCGGCTTTCTCGGCTCCAACGGCAGCGGCAAGACCACCACCATGCGCATGCTGACCGGACTGCTGCCGGTCACCGAAGGCGAGGCGTGGGTCTTCGACCAGCCGGTGGAGGCGGAGGACGCCGCCCTGCGCCGGCGCCTGGGCTTCATGTCCCAGTCCTTCTCGCTCTACGGGGAGCTCACCGTGCGGCAGAACCTGGACTTGCACGCGCGGCTCTACCACCTGCGCCTCGAGCGCATCCCCGCGCGCATCGCGGGCACTCGCCGAGCGCTTCGATCTCGCGTCCGTACCTCGATGCCCGCGCCGAGGAGCTGCCGCTCGGGGTGCGCCAGCGCCTGTCGCTCGCGGTGGCGGTGATCCACGAGCCCGAGCTCCTGATCCTCGACGAGCCCACCTCCGGGGTCGATCCGATCGCCCGGGACCGCTTCTGGGAGCAACTCCTCGCACTCTCGCGCGAGCAGGGGGTGACCATCTTCATCTCCACCCACTTCATGAACGAGGCCGAGCGCTGCGACCGCATCTCGCTGATGCACGCCGGCCGGGTGCTCGCCCAGGGCACCCCCGCGGCCCTCAAGGCCGAGCAAGGCGCGGCGACCCTAGAGGACGCCTTCATCGCCTACATGGAGCAGGGGGCCGCGGAGGCAGGCGAGAATGCGCCCGCCGACTGGGGGACGAGCAGGATGCCGCGCTCCTGAGGCCCCTGCGTCAACCGAGCCGTGCAAGTCGCTTCTCCCTGCGCCGGCTCTGGGCTTACGCCCGGCGCGAGGCCACCGAGCTCCGGCGCGACCCCATCCGCCTCGCCTTTGCGCTGCTCGGGCCTGTGCTCCTGATGATCGCCATGGGCTACGGGATCTCCTTCGATGTGGAAAACATCGCCTACGCGGTACTCGACTACGACCGTACCCCGGCGAGCCGGGAGTATCTGGAGCAGTTCGCGGGCTCCCCCTGGTTTTCCGGGCAGGCCCCGCTGGTCGATGATGCGGACAGGCAGCGGCGGCTCGCGAGCGGCCGGCTGACCTTGGCGATCGAGATCCCGCCCGGCTTCGGCCGCGACCTGAAGCGCGGCGCCCAGCCTGAGGTCGGCTTCCTCGTCGACGGGGCCATCCCCTTTCGCGGCGACACCATCCGCGGCTACGTGGAGGGGGTGCATCGCCACTATCTGGAGGGTCGCGGGGCCGAGCCATTCTCGGGCCCGGTGACGGTCGAGATGCGCTTTCGCTACAACCAGGACTTCAAGAGCGTCTACGCCATGGTACCGGGGATCCTGATGCTGTTGCTGATCATGATCCCGGCGACCATGACCGCGGTGGGGGTGGTGCGGGAAAAGGAGCTGGGCTCCATCACCAACCTGTACGCCACACCGACCAAGGGCGGGGAGTTCCTGCTCGGCAAGCAGCTCCCCTACGTCGGGCTGGCGCTCCTGAGCTACCTGACACTGCTCCTGATGGCGCTTTTCCTGTTCCGGGTGCCGCTCACCGGCGGGCTCGGCGGCATCACCCTGGGGGCGGTGCTCTTCGTCTTCGCGAGCACCGGGCTCGGGCTTCTCATGTCCACCTTCATGCGCACCCAGATCGCGGCGGTCTTCGGCACGGCCATCGTCAGCACCATCCCGACCATCCTCTTTTCCGGCATGCTGGTTCCGGTCTCCGCCCTCACCGGACCGGCTAGGGTCATGGGGTACGGCTTTCCCAGCGCCTGGTTCAACCACGTGAGCGTGGGGAGCTTCACCAAAGGCCTGACACTGGCTGACCTGTGGCTCGACTATCTGGTGCTGGGGGCCTTCGGGCTGGGGTTCTTCCTGCTCGGGCTCGCCCTGCTGCGCACGCAGGAGCGCTGAGGTGCGGCTCACCAACGTCTACCGCCTGGGACTCAAAGAGCTGATTAGTCTCCGTTACGACCCGGTGCTGGTGTTCCTGATCGTCTACTCGTTCACCTTCGCCATCATCGCCCCCGCCCGCGGGGTGAAGCTGGAGCTCGAGAACGCCTCGGTGGCGGTGGTGGACGAGGACCGCTCCCAGCTCTCGGCACGGATGGCAGAGACCCTGCGATCGCCCTACTTCCAGCCGCCGGTGCAGATCGGCGTGGGCGATATCGATGCGGCCATGGACGCCGGGACCTATACCTTCGTCATCGACATCCCGCCCCGCCTGCAGGCCGATGCGGCAGAGGGGCGCCGGCCCGCGGTGCAGGTGAACGTGGACGCCACCGCCATGGCCATGGCGGGCGCAGGGGCTCGCTATCTGGAGCAGGTGCTCGCCGAGGAGCCGCTCTTCTACCTGCAGGGCCACCGGGCCGAGCCGTCACCAGCGGTGTCGGCGGTCATCCGCCTCGCCTTCAACCCCAACGGCGAATCGATCTGGTTCCTGGCGGTGATGCAGATCGTCAACATGGTCACCCTGCTCGGCATCGTCCTCACCGGGGCGGCGCTGATCCGCGAGCGCGAGCACGGCACCATCGAGCACCTGCTGGTGATGCCGCTCACCTCCGCCGAGATCATGCTCGCCAAGGTCTGGGCCAACGCGCTTGGTGATCCTGCTGGGTGCCACCTTCGCCTTGGTGGTGATCGTGCAGTGGCTGCTCGGGGTGCCCAGTGCGGGCTCGCTCGGGCTCTTCGTGCTCGGTCTTGCGGTCTATCTCTTCTCCCTCACGGCACTCGGCATCCTGCTCGCCACCCTGGCCCGCACCATGCCCCAATTCGGGCTGCTCTCCATCCCCGTGTTCCTGGTCATGTACATGCTCTCGGGCGCCAACACCCCGCTCGACGCCATGCCGGAGCTGCTGCAGCGGGTGATGCTGGTCTCACCCACCACCCACTTCGTCGCCTTCGTCCAGTCAGTGGTCTTCCGCGGCGCCGGGCTCGACCTGGTCTGGCCCCACCTGGCCGCGACCCTCGGGCTCGGGATCCTGGCCTTCGTCGCCGCTCTCGCTCGCTTCCGGCAGACGGTGAGCCTCACTCGACTGTGACCGCTAACGACCCTGGAGCAACCCGATCCCAGGTCCGGTCGCCGCAAGGGCGACCAAGCGCACCGAGCGCCGCCAGTTCCCGGTGACCTCGCCGCTGGTGGCCGAGGCCGGGTGGTGCACCGGTGCGTTCGTCGGGAGCCTGCGCACGAAAGCGAAACCGGCTGCCCAGCCTGTTTGCTAGGCGGGTTGCGGATTGATAGCAAACACGGTGGACCGTCCGGGTAGGCGACGGTCGCTGACCGGCCAGGTGCGGACACTCGCCTGGTCAGCGCGGGCGGCAGATTTACGCGCTTTGCGGACGTTGGCGTTCACGCTCCGGATAGGCCAGCTACGACCCTAAGTTCCGGCATTATGTAGCAGCGAGATTGGGCAAGAATTCGGCGATCGGCCTGCGTCCCTGCCCGGGGGTGACCGCGCCGGTGCGGTAGAATATCAACCGAGTCGGAATCGGTAGATCAGGGGCTCCATGGGCAGACGCTACAAACAAGGCACCGCGCGCTCCCAGGAGGCGCTGCTGCCGCCGCGCATCGAGGACTACGTTGACGCCGACAACCCGGTGAGGGCCATTGATGCCTACGTCGAGACCCTGGACCTGGCCGCCCTGGGGTTCGTCAACGCCAGCGGCGATCTGGCACGGGGCCAGCCGGCGTTCGCCCCGGCGGCCTTGCTCAAGCTCTACCTCGTCGGCTACCTCAACCGCGTCCACAGTTCCCGACGCCTGGCGCGGGAGTGTCGGCGCAACCTGGAGGTCATCTGGCTGCTGGAGGGGCTTGCTCCTGGGTACCGCACGATCGCCGAGTTCCGCCGGGTCAACGGCCCGGCACTGAAGGCGACGTGCAAGGAGTTTGTCTGCGTCTGCAAGGAGTTGGATCTGCTTGGCGGGGAGGTGGTGGGCATCGACGGGACCTTCGTCAACGCCTCGGCCAGCGACGCCAGCGTGGTGATCAAGACCCGCCTGGAGAGCGAGCTCAAGCAGATCGAGTTGGACATCGACGCCTACTATCGGGGGCTCGATGCCCAGGACGAACAGGAGCGCGCCGCCCCGGGTGAGCTTGGCAGCGGGCCCGCCCTGCCCGAGAAGATCCAACGGCTCAAAGAGCGCCAGGCGCGCCAGCGGGCGAAGATCAAGGATCTGCAAGAGCGCGGCGAGACCCAACGCTCACGTACTGATCCCGACGCGCGGGCGCTGCACAAGCGCGGCCAGCAGACGGTGGGCTACAACGTCCAGAGCGTGGTGGACCGCAAGCACCGCCTCATCGCCCACCACGAGGTAACCAACGCCGGCAACGACAGTGGGCAGTTGGCCGCGCAGGCCATCGCCGCCAAGGAGGTGCTGGGGGTCGCGGCGCTCACCGTTGTGGCCGATGCTGGCTACTATAGCGAGGAGCAATTGGCCGCCTGCGCCCAGGCCAACATCGCCGTCTACGTCCCGATTCCCGACAAGTACCAACCAATTCTCGCTGCAGGGCGCTTCAGCGGGGCGCAGTTCCAGTATGTCCCAGGGGCTGACGCCTACGTCTGTCCCGGTGGGGAGGTCCTGCGCCCGCAGGGCAAACCGGCGCCCATCGACGGCATCCTGCGCCAGCGCTACACCCGTGCGCCCACGGCTTGCCAAGGCTGCCCGCTGAAGTGCGTGTGCTTGCCCAAGAAGACCCCGCGGCGGCAGCTCTACCGCTCCGAGCATGCCGCCGTCGTCGAGGCCCACCGCCAGCGCATGACCGTCGAGGGACCCGAGCGGATGCGCCAACGCGCCGGTTTAGTCGAACACCCCGACCACTGCATCCGCGTGGAGGTGGTCCGCCACCCGGCCAACCGCACCGTCGCGCGTTGGCTAGATGCGGTGCACGGCGACCTGTTCGAAATTGAAGAAAACCCCGACGGCTTCGTGCCGCTGCCTAAACGCTGGGTTGTGGAGCGCACTCACGGTTGGAACGAGCGGGCTCGACACCTGATCATGCACCACGATGTGCTGCCAGATGTCTCCGAAGCCTGGGTCTGGCTGACCGAGGCGCGCTTGCTGCTGCGGCGCCTGACCACCGATGCTGGATTTTGTCTACACCCTCTTAACATGCTGTCAGAATCGCAACGGAGCCCGCCATGATCAATGTCAAACACCTGGTGCTGGATGTACTCAAGCCGCACCACCCCAATGCCCTGGAGTTCGCCCGCGCCCTCGCCGGGACCGGCCCCGATTACCGGGTCCATGTGACGGTGCTGGAGGTGGACGAAAAAACCGAATCGCTGCGGGTGGAGGTGACGGGGAGCGCCATTGATTTCGAGCGCCTGCGCGAGGCCATCGGCGAGCTCGGCGGTTCACTGCACAGCATCGACGAGGTGGAGACGGCGAGCGGGGAGTAAGGCGGTGAGCGATATGGAACCTCTGGGCCAGGCACGCCTGTGGCTGAGTATCACCCGCTCGCATGGCATTGCCCGGCGTTATTTCGTGGTCAACGGTTTCGACGGCGCGCTGACCATGCTGGGCCTGATCACCGGTTTCCAGGTCAGCACCGTGACCGATCTCTCCGTGGTGTTGAGTGCCTGCCTGGGCGCCGCCATTGCCCTGGGCGTAAGCGGCGTCAGCAGCGCCTACGTCAGTGAGGCGGCCGAGCGGCGCAAGGCGCTCACCGAGCTGGAGGAGGCCATGGCCAAGGATCTCGGGGCCAGTGCCCATGGCCACGCCGCGCGCTGGGTGCCGCTGCTGATCGCCCTGGTCAACGGCGCGGCGCCCCTGCTGATCTCGCTGTTCATCCTGTCTCCCCTGTGGCTGGCGCGGGCCGGCGTGGCCCTGCCGCTATCGCCGCTGCTGGCGGCCCTGGGCTGTGCCTTTCTGATCATCTTCCTGCTCGGGGTGTTTCTCGGCAGCATCTCCGGCCTGCACTGGTTGCGCAGCGGCCTGCAGACCCTGTTCATCGCCCTACTCACCGCCGGGCTGGTCCTGCTGCTCGGCTGACATGGACGGGCAGCCGACAGGGCGCGAAGCGGCAGCCGCCTGGCACACGCTGCCGGCAGAGGCGGTGCTGGCGCAACTGGCCAGCGATGCTGCGCAGGGTCTGAGCGCGGCCGAGGCCGCGGCACGGCGGGTCCAGTACGGCCCCAACATGCTCATCAGGGGCCGCCGCCGCTCCCTGCTGGTCATGCTGCTCGGCCAGTTCGCCGACTTCATGATCCTGGTGCTGCTCGCCGCGGCGGTCATCTCCGGCGTCGTCGGCGAGCCGCCGGACACCATCGCCATCCTGGTGATCGTGCTGCTCAACGCGGTGATCGGTGCCGTGCAGGAATACCGCGCCGAGCGGGCGGTGGCGGCGTTGCGGCAGATGGCGGCGCCCGAGGCGCAGGTGGTGCGCGACGGTGCAGCTGGTCACCGTGCCGGCCGGCAGAGCTGGTGCCCGGCGACGTCGTGCTGCTGGAGGCGGGCAACGTGGTGCCGGCCGACCTGCGCCTGCTGGAGGTCGGCGGAACTGCAGGCGGACGAGTCGGCGCTGACCGGCGAGTCGCACGCCGGTGGACAAGCTGCGTCGAGGCGCTGGACGACGACGAGCTGCCGCTGGGCGACCGGCGCAACCTGGCCTTCAAGGGCACGCACGGTGACGCCGTGGCCGCGGCCGCGGCGTGGTCGGTGGCGACCGGCATGGACACCGAGATCGGCCGCATCGCCGAGCTGCTGCATGGCGAGGCGGGCGGTCAAGACGCCGCTGCAGCAGCGGCTGACCCGCTTCGGCCGCTATCTGGCGCTGGCGGTGCTGGCGATCTGCGCGATCGTCTTCGTCGCCGGCCTGTTGCAGGGCCAGCCGCTGCTGCTGATGTTCCTCACCGCGGTGAGCCTGGCGGTCGCGGCCATCCCCGAGGCGCTGCCGGCGGTGGTCACCATCTCGCTGGCCCTCGGCGCGCGCAAGCTGGTCGCGTCACAACGCCCTGGTGCGCAACCTGCCGGCGGTCGAGACGCTCGGCTCGGTCACCTACATCTGCTCCGACAAGACCGGCACCCTGACCGAGAACCGCATGACGGCGGAGCGCTTCGTGCGCCGGCGGCGACCAGCACGATGCCGCTGCCGCAGGCAGCGGTGCGGGCGCCGCTGGCGAGAGCTGGGGCAGGCGCTGGCCCTGAACAACGACGTCGACGAGTGCAGGACGGCGCGGCGGCGGGCGAGCCGACCGAGCTGGCGCTGTATCGAGGCGGCGCCGGCAGGCCGGCTTCGACAAGGCGGCGCTGGAGCAGACCGCTGCCGCGCGTGGCCGAGCTGCCCTTCGACAGCAAACGCAAGCATGATGACCACCCTGCACCGACGCGGCGACGGCGTGGTGGCCTACGTCAAGGGTGCGCCGGAGGGCGTGCTGACCCATGCCGACGGCGCGACGCGATGGCGACGGAGCCGTTCGACGCGCCGGCGCTGCTGGCCGCAGGCGGAGGCGCTGGCGGACGAGGGCTACCGCGTGCTGGCCCTGGCCGAGCGCGATCTTGCCGAGCTGCCCGAGCCAGCTCGAGGCGGCCGACGTGGAGCAGATCTGCACTTCCTCGGCCTGGTGGCGCTGATCGATCCGCCGCGCGCCGGAGGTGCCGCAGGCGGTCGCCGACTGTCCGCGCCGCCGGCATCACGCCGGTGATGATCACCGGCGATCATCCGGGCACCGCGCGCGCCATCGCCGCGCGCCTGGGCATCGTCGCCGACGACGCGACGCGTGCTCACCGGCAGCGAGCTGGCGCAGCTGTCCGATGCCGAGTTCGCCGCAGCGTGGCCGAGTCGGTGCGGCGTCTATGCCCGGGTCAGCCCGGAGCAGAAGATCCGCATCGTCAAGGCGCTGCAGGAGCGCGGCGAGTTCGTCGCCATGACCGGCGACGGCGTCAACGACGCCCCGGCGCTGAAGCGCGCCGACATCGGCGTCGCCATGGGCCAGAAGGGCACCGACGTGGCGCGCGAGGCGGCCGACATGGTGCTGCTGGACGACAACTTCGCCACCATCGTCGCGCGCGGTGCGCGAGGGGCGGCGCATCTTCGACAACATCCGCAAGTTCATCAAGGACACCATGAGCTCCAACTCCGGGGAGATCTGGACGCTGTTCCTCGCGCCCTTCCTCGGCCTGCCGATTCCGCTGCTGCCGATCCACATCCTGTGGATCAACCTGGTCACCGACGGCCTGCCGGGCCTGGCCTTCACCGCCGAGCCGGCCGAGCCCGGCATCATGCAGCGCCCGCCGCGGCCGCCGCGGCGAGAGCATCTTCGCCCACGGCATGTGGCAGCACATCGTCTGGGTCGGCCTGTTCGTCGGCGGCATCTCGATCGCCTCCCAGGCCTGGGCCATCTCGCCGCGGCGTGGAATACTGGCAGACCGTGGTGTTCACCGTGCTGACCGTCTCGCAGCTGTTCCACTCGCTGGCGGTGCGCAGCGAGACGCGACTCGCTGTTCACGCATCGGCCTGATCAGCAATCTGCCGATGCTGGGTGCGGTGCTGCTCACCGCTGGCGCTGCAGCTGGCGGTGATCTACGTGCCGGCGCTCAACGCCATCTTCCAGACCCAGCCGCTGCCGCTGTCCGACCTGGCGGTGTGCCTGGTGCTGTCCTCGCTGGTGCTGGTCGCGGTGGAGATCGAGAAGTGGCTGGTGCGGCGCGGCTGGCTGTACCAGGACAGCTAGAGGTGCTGATCCAGCCCGCGTGCCTTGAGGCCCCAGGCGAGGATGGAGAACAGCTTGCGGTTGGTGTTGCGCAGGCGCCCGACCAGGGCGGTGATGGGTTGCCGCTGCGGCCACGATTTCCTGGTGGCCTTCTCCTGCAAGGGGCGCGCCGTCTGCCCGTCGTGCAACGCCCGGCGTATGGCCGAGACCGCCGCACACCTGGTCGATCACGTCTTCCCACCCCTGCCGGTGCGCCAGTGGGTGCTGTCGGTGCCCAAGCGGCTGCGCTGGTACCTGGAGCGGGAGCCAACGGCGGTCACGCCGTGCTGCACATCCTCCTGCGCGTGGTCGAGGCCCATCTGCGGAGAAGCTGTCCGGGGACCTCCGTGCAGGCCCGCTTCGGGGCGGTGAGCTTCGTCCACCGCTTTGGTGCATCGCTCAATCGCCACCTCCACTACCACTGCTGCATCCTCGACGGGGTGTTCGATCCACTGCAAGCCGGCGGGGTCCAGTTCCGACAGGCATCGGCACCGACGCCAGAAGAGGTTGCCGCGATCGAACAGCAGGTGCGCCGTCGCGTGCTGCGCTGGTTCTCCCGCCACGGGCTGCTCGATCCCGATGACGCCCGTGACATGCTCGCCTGTGCCAATAGCGGTTTCTCACTCGACGCCTCCGTGTGCATCGCCGGACCCGACCGGGCCGGACTGGAACGGATTCTACGCTACTGCGCACGCCCGCCGTTCGCCCTTGAGCGGATCGAACAGGTCTAACGAAGATCGGATCGTTTTTCGTCTGCCGGAGCCACAGCGCAACGGACGCACCGCGCTGTCCATCACCCCGCTGGAGCTCATCGACCACCTCGCCGCCCTGATCCCACCCCCGCGCCTGCGCCGCCATCGCTACCAGGGCGTGCTGGCACCCAATGCGCCGCTACGCCTAGCCGCCTAGCCACCACCGCTTGCGGGCGCGATGCGAACCTCAGCGGCGCGCCGGCAGCGGCCAAAGCCCCTGCCTCCCCCGCCGCCGCAGGCATCCAGGCCCGCTCCTAAGCGCACTACCCGTGGGCCCTGCTCATCGCCCGTCCGTTCCTCACACCCTGCCGCTCGTCTGCACCCGCTGCGGTCCACCGGTCTTGGATGCCCCGCTCAAACCGCTCCCGAACTGGGACTCCGAGGCGCAACCCGACAATGCCCGAGTCTCTGGCGGCACAGGACGTACCCGTTGGGTTTCCCGAGGGCTAATGCGACATGGTCCTGTGGCGAACGTCCGCTTGCCACCAGACGGCTGCCACCGATCGTTGCGGGACGGGTGTCGGCTGTGGGTCCAGGCCGTGTCAAAACCCCGGACTGGAATAAAAAAATAGGGTCCGGCTACCACTTCTGTCTCAGAATCCGCCCCTCAGACGGAAATCTTTCCACTCCCGGTGTCGATAGCGGGTCAATAGCGACTTTGGCACCCACCTAGTCAACGGCGAGGAACGTTTTCACACGCCCTGGGTCGTGTGCCGCCAGCGGTCCGCGCGGCGGCCAGCCTCGCCCTCTGAAGACGCGGCTGACCGACGGCAGCCGGCCAACTCGGGACACTGGCGCTTCGCCAGCCAGGGTCCGCAGTCGCGTGGACAGCCGACACTCGCCACGTCCAGTCGAGTGCCGGGTGGCCGCGGGTGATTGCTCACCCGCGGCTCCCACAGATCCGGACGTGCCCAATTCGGGCATCCGGCTCCTCGATCTAAGCGCTCGCTGCGCACCGAAAAAAAGTGCGCACCCTGGGTCCGAAGAAGACGCTCCCTCCCTGGTGCCCACCCCGCCCAATCCGCGAGCCCCTGTCGTTGTGTGAAGATGCTTGCGCGGCCCAAAGTCCGCGACATCTGTCCCGCCAGAGGCAGCTTAGACCGGTCGGCCGCTTCCCTCCCGCGGGTCCTCTGGGGCGAGTTCCCCGCGCTCGACGGTACTATCAGCCGACTCCGATTGCTCATCCGCCATCCCGCCGCGCTTCGTTGCCTTCGCTTGGCGGTACCCTGCGTTGTGCCCTGTTCGCTCCCACCGCCTGGACACCGCTGCGGTGGGCCTGGACTGCTTCTATCGCGGCGCCCGCACCGCGTCTCGCGCAAGGAACACATGAGCCCTCCCAGGTTCCTGGACGACCCTTGCGTACATGCCCCGCTCTCAGACCCCGGCGGCGTCCCCAAACCAGGCCTGTACAGTTCGGGGTCTACTGCCTTCCGCCTACATAACGACGTCGGCACCGCAACTCAGCTATCGAGGCTCTATCACGCGGCCTGCACGCCCCCTGTGTACGCTTCGCAGGCGGGGTCGCCCCCGCACCACGCAACACTCGGTTCCGGTGGATGGCCAATCCTTTCCGGGTCAGGACTTTCACCTGCCGGGTCGCTCAGGGAGGTTTCCGATCGACTCGCTTCCGGTGCTAAGTCACATCATCCCCCTCCCCCAGGCTTTGCCTGGCGCAATACGTATACTGCCCCCGGATCTAATACGCGGCAGCATGCTGCCCCTGGGAAGACAAGGACGTAATAGACCCGGTCGATAAGAATCCTGTCGCAATCGAAGCAACCTGGGGTACATCAGGTTTGTTCCCGATGTACGGGGCGGAAGTTAAGAAGAATTCGGCCATATCGACGGGGCCAGAGTGGTAAAATATCGGCCGAGCCAACCCCGTGCCGTGGAGCCCCTCATGCCCCAGCAGATCTCCTTCGCCCAGGCCGAGTACGAGGCCAAGCGCAAGACCACGCGGCGCGACCGCTTCCTCGGGGAGATGGAGCGAGTGGTGCCCTGGGCGGCGCTGTTGGCGATGCTCTCGCCCTACTACTACCCCACGGCGGGACAGGGGCGCGGGCGGCCGCCGATCGGCCTGGAGCGGATGCTGCGCATGTACTTCCTGCAGCAGTGGTTCGGGCTGGCCGACGAGGCGCTGGAGGATGCCATCTACGACAGCCAGGCATTTCGCACCTTCCTGGGGCTGGACCTGGGACGCGAGTCGGTGCCCGACGCCACGACGCTGCTCAACTTCCGTCACCTGCTGGAGGAGCATGGGCTGACCGAGCGCATCTTCGAGACCGTCAAGGAACTGCTGCGCGAGCGTGGGCTGCTGTTGGAGCGCGGCACCCTGGTGGACGCCACCATCATCGCCGCCCCCGCCTCGACCAAGAACAAGGACCACGCCCGCGACCCCGAGATGCACCAGACCAAGAAGGGCAACCAGTGGCACTTCGGCATGAAGGCCCACATCGGCGCCGACGCCGACTCCGGGCTGGTCCACACGCGTGGTCTGCACTGCGGCCAACGCCGCCGACGTGACCGAAACGCCCAACCTGCTCCACGGCACGGAGCGCGAGGTCTATGCCGACGCGGGCTACATCGGAGCCGAGAAGCGCGCCGAGCTTCAGGACCTGCACGTCACCTGGTACATCGCCATGAAGCGCGGCAAGCTCAAAGCCATGGCCGAGGGGCGGCTCAAGGCACTCACGGAGCAGGCCGAACACCTCAAGGCCAAGATCCGCGCCCGCGTGGAGCACCCCTTCCACATCGTCAAGGACCTCTTCCGCCACCGCAAGGTGCGCTACAAGGGGCTGGCGAAGAACACCGCGCAGATGCATACCCTGTTTGCCCTGGCCAATCTGGTCATCGCCAAGAGGGCCTTGCTCGCCTGACGCACCCAAGGTGCGCCCGGAGCCCGGGAAACCGGGCCTGCAGGCTCGCCGAACCGCCGGATTCGAGATACAAACCGCCACCATTCGACGCCAATTTCACAATCCGCAAATTTCCAACCCAATGGAAGGAACTTGGCGCCCCGAGCGCGACTTAATCTTTAACGCCCTTCCCGCGAATTCACCTGTCTTTTCACAGTCCTCCACAGTAAAACGCCCGCGAAACGGAATAGCGCACCCTGGTCCCACCCAGTTTATTAGAAGAGTTCTTCTGCGACGCGGCGATCGGAATCGGGATCAAGTCTTCCTCGTGTAGCTCCCCCACTTTTCGACAGTGAGCAAACGCACTCTTCCACATTCTGCTTTCGGCAACACCTATCGCGTAGTCCTTGTCAAAGGATTCCTCCGTCTCTGTGGCTTCCTCGCATGCGATAGCGCCTTCACTGTACCGGTCGCTGTAATCACATCCCCGCGCGTAAGAGACAGGGGCGCAGCATGTAAAACCGACCAGTACGAATACTCTTATACCTCTCATCATTGTCTCCTCTGTTGCCATGTGCCGATTTCCGGCAGGTCTCATTAGCCGATGCGCAACCCTGAGCGGGAGCAGGGTCGCTCAAAGGAAGCTCTGGACCCGTAGCGGTTCCGTAGAATGCCACCCGGCCGGCTCCCTGAACTGCGGCCGCGCAGGACAAAAATCCCTTTCAACCGCGATGCACGGTTCTGCCGTACAAGAGTGCATATGTTTCCGGACCTGGATCCGCAGCCTGCACATGCGTCAGCACACGCCCTTCTCCGACACGGAGTGTCTCATCTATGTGCAAGTCGGGGGACTTTGAGATCGAATCGACGCGTCGATCGCCGACCCGGTCCCACCCTGATGGCTCCACACCAATCCCAGCGTCAGCCGGTCGCGATGCCTGGTCGCGGATCCTACGCACCGCGGCGCAGAACGAAGACTTCATAGCCGCACACATCCGAATAGCGGCCCATGAGCGACATCTCCTGCTCGGTCATATCAGCGCTGGCCTGGGCATCCCGGTCGTAGCCATAGGACCGGCGGAAGGCCGGGAGGCGTTGCTTCAGCGGTTCGTAGTACCCCGTCCATGCCTCCGCCGGCAGGTGGTAGTTCCCCACAGGTCTCCAGCCGGCAGAGCGCGCAGCGGCAAGATGCTCGTCGACGGTGCGCATGGCGGGGTAATGGTGGCCCCAGAAGTCCCTGATCTCCGCGAACGGGTCCGGCCGGAACCAGGACAGCTCGGACACGACAAGGTAACCCCCTGGCTTGGCTAGAGGCCGCCACTTCGCCAGTTCGTTGTCGAACCCCATGATGTAGACGGCACCCTCGCTCCAGATCAGGTCGAAGCGGTCGTCTGGAAACGGGAGGTCGTTCATGTCGGCGACAAGGGTCTGGATGCGCTGGTCCAGCCAAGCATTGAGGTCCGCCAAACCCTGGAAGGCCGGTGCCTGCTGCCAGATGCGACGCCGTGAGTCCTGCACGGTCTTCTCGATCTGGCCTTTCTCCCAACCGGCCGCCGGGTTACAGAACTCGGGCTCGAACAGGTAGTGGCTGGCCATCGCCTGGAAGCGCTGGTTGATGTCCCGGACCTTGCCTTTGCCGACACGGTCGACGGCGGTCTTCATGTTGTCGTAGATGCCGCGGCGGGGTATCCCTCCCAGGAGCCGAAAGGCATGCAGGTGGGCATCAAACAGCATCTCGTGGGTTTGCAGGGGATAGGCCCGCAAGATGAAGGCCCGGCTGTAGGCGAGTTTCAGTTGCGCCACCTGCAACTTGGTGCGCACCCCGCCCAAGACCGCCCAGTCTTCGCTCCAGTCGAACTGGAAGGCATCACCCGGCGCAAACGTCAGGGGGATGAAGGTGCCACGCCCGGCGGTGCGGGCCGCTTGCTGTTGGGATTGCCGCCACTGGCGGGCAAAGGCGGCCACCCGATCGTACGAACCTGCGTAGCCCAACGCCACCAGGTCCGCATGCATCTGCCTCAGGTTGCGCCGCTGCTTGCGGTTCTTGCTCCCCTCAGCCTGGAGCCAGAGCGCCAGCTTGGGGGCGAACGCATCCAACTGACTGGGACTCAGCCGCTCGGGATACTGCGGTTCCACCACCCCCGAGCGCAGGTACTTGCGGATCGTGTTTCTGGACAGCCCGGTCCGCCGGGCAATGTTACGGATGCTCAGCCCATCCCTCAGGTGCCAACGCCTGATTACACTCAAAAACGCCACGTCGATCACTCCTTCTTCTCCTGCTCGTTACCAAGCAGGGCAGTGTCAAACGTGGGTCAAAATTCGACGCAAATTTCTTGAGTTAGTGGGTCAAGATTGGACGCAACTCAACAGGCCCACCTTCACATCGCGATCCCGGAGCGCACCAGGCGTCACCCTGACGCGTTTGCCGCTCTCGGGGTTCTCGGCCCATAACAGTTCTTCGGGCAGCAATTCACCGAAGCAGCGGTGAACCTCGATCAGGCCACCGGTGGTGGCGGCCCGGCCCCTGAGCCCGCCGCCATCGATCCATTGCTGGACCGCGATATGCGCCCGCGCTTCGCGCTGGAGGTTCCGCTTCTCCGGCTCGGCGCTGTAGTCATTCTTGAGGGCGCGCTCGATATCGACCGGGTGCGTGTTGTGGCCCTCGATCAGGTTGCTGTAGTAGCAGTTCATCGCCCGGACCAGGTCCGCCAGCGCCGCCAGCACCCCCTCAGGCAGGCTGCGCCGGAATCCCGCCGCGCGGCGCAGCCAGATCGGCAAGCCCGGCGCGGTGTCTTGAACTTTCGCCCACCAGCAGTGGCTCCATCAGGCCGACGGACTCGCCCCGGTCTTCAGCGTTTGGGTTTGCGGCCTTCAATATGGCCGCTTCTTTGTCCGCGTTTTTATCGCTCATATCTACATAATTAACATTGTGTTATTATGCTTTCAAGCTTTTTTATGACTGTCTATTTGGCCGGTTTAGCGGCCGTTTCCGTAGCCGGCATCATGGGCGATGGTTTGCGGCTGCGTCACCGTCTGCTGTGGGCGTTAGGCGGCCGCCGTGGTCAGTCGTCTGCGCTGCCATCCTCCGGCCAGATATAGCCGATGGGTTTTTTGTTTACTGCAGCACCTGACCAGGCGCGCCCGCGATGCAACGGTCTGCCCGCACCGCCCCCTGCCGGAGCCGTGTTGCCCGTTCCCCCCAAGGCACCCGCGCCTTCGCCAACCTGGCCAGCGTCATCGAGACCTGCCGCAAATGTTCCGTCTCGCCATGGCCCTGACGCCCCTGCTCTCGGTCTCGTCGGACTGTCGGTTGTCTTTGCCCACGGCGTGGCGACGGGCGCCGGCGCCACGCTCGGCATTGCCGGGGTCCTGCTATCGGTGCACATCCACGCCGCGAGCGCCGTGTGGGTCAAACGTATCGGTGCTAGCGTCCCAGCCCTGGAGACGACGACTGGTGCGCTTCTGATCGCTGCGCCCCTGTTCCTGCTCAACTGGGCGCTGCTCAACTGGGCGCTGCTCGAAGGCGAGCTGCCCACGGAGCTGGAACCGCGGACCACCCTGTCCATCGTCCATCTCGCGGTGTTCGGCTCGGCGCTGGGGTTCATCCTCTATTACCACGTGCTTGGTCATGTCGAGGCCAGTCGCGTCGCGCTGATCACCCCCATGACACCGGTACTCGCACGCTTCCTCGGCCAGGAGGTGAACGGCGAGACCATCGGCCCGCGGGAACTGGCCGGGACGGCGGTCATCCTCGCGGGACTGGCCTGCTACCAGCGGGGGGACCGCTGGATCGAGCGTCGCGCCTGACAGGCAACAGGCGAATCAGGACGTCCATTGCAGGCACCGGAGAACCGGTGCCGGCTGCGCGCGCGGCCGGGACCGGGATCGCGCGGGAATAGAGCATCGATGAAGCCCCGCCGTTGAATCCAGCGCGCCGAGCACCAACAACAGCCCAATGGATTCAGTCACGCAAGCCGTTCTCGGTGCCGCAGTCGGCGAGGCCACCCTCGGCCGCCGCGTCGGTCACAAGGCGCCCCTGTGGGGAGCCTTTCTGGGCACCCTGCCCGACCTCGACGTGCTCTACCCCTTCGCCGACCCGGTGAGCGCCTTCACCTGGCACCGGGGGCCGAGTCACTCCATCTTCGTCCTCGCCGCCCTCACGCCACTGGTCGTGTGGCTGATCCTGAAGCTGCACCCGGGCACGGCGGAGCAGCGCCGCGGCTGGTATCGATTGGTGCTCTTGGTGTTCGGCACCCACGTTCTGCTCGACTGCTTCACCGTCTACGGTACGCAGGCCCTGTGGCCGCTGCCGATGCCGCCGGTGGGCTGGGCGACCATCTTCATCATCGACCCGCTTTACACCCTGCCGCTGGCCGCCGGAGTGCTCGCCGCCCTGCTCCTTCGCCGTGACCCGCAGCGGGCCTGGCGCTGGAATCTGGCCGGCCTGGCCTTGAGCAGCCTCTATCTCGCATGGAGTGCCGGTGCCAAACTCTACGCCGACCACGCGGTGCGAGGGATCCTGGCCCGGGAGGGGGTGCAGTACGAGCACCTGCAGACCCAACCCACGCCCTTCAACACCCTGCTCTGGCGCGTGGTCGGCGTGAACGGTGGCGGCTACTTCGAGGGTCTCTGGTCCCTGGTCAGCCCGGAGAAGGGTTTGACCGTGACGCGCCATGGGCATCGACCCGAGCTGCTGGCGGAAATCGAGGAGACGCCCGCGGTGCAGCGCCTGCAGTGGTTCACCAAGGGTCTGTACCGCGTGTTGCCGGACGGCGATGGTGTCATTATCAGCGATCTGCGCATGGGTGTTGACCCGGATTACGTGTTCGCCTTCCGCGTGGCCGAGATCAGCAATCCGCACCCCAGACCCGTGGTTCCCGAGCGCGTCCGCACCGAGCAGGACTTCGGGCGGCTGCGCGGACTCTGGGAACGAATGTAGACCCCTAAACTGGAGCGACGAACGATCATGAGTCTGACGCAACCTCGTTCCTTGGGACGGGCCTTACTCGCGATTAGCATGCTTGGTGCGGCAGCGCTTCCCGCCGTAGCGGAAAACGTGAAGATTACCCCGCTCGGGAGCCACGACGGCGAGTTCTGCCGGTTCGACCGGGCGCTGATCCTGGAAGACCCCGACGGCACCCGGCTTCTGTATGACGCGGGCCGCACCGTCGCCGGGCCGGATGACCCCCGTCTCGGCAAGATCGACGTGGTGCTGGTGAGCCATATGCACGGCGATCATGTCGGAGACCGCCATATTGGGGGTGTCAACGCTGGCGAGTGCGGCAAGCCGGACGCCTCGGTCGTGTCGGCGCCGAACACAAACAGCGTCGATATCGCGCTCGCCAAGGGCGCCAAGATCGTCACCGGCAGTGAGATGCCGAGCTTCTTTGCCGGCAAGATGCGGGCGCTCGGCGGCGACCCGGACGCTGCCCAACTGGTGCGTTTCGGCGGGTCGCGCAAGGTCGGCGGAGTGTCGATTGCCACGGTTCCTGCGGTGCACTCCAACGGCATTGCGGGGGCGCTGATTGGCGGCGAGCTCGGCGATATGCTCGACGCCGCGGGACTGACCGCCTACGCGGGGCCTCCGACCGGCTACGTGCTGACCTTCTCCAACGGGCTGGTCGTCTACCTGTCAGGCGATACCGGCATCACCGCAGAGCAGGACTCGGTGGTGCGCCGGCACTACGGGGCGAAGCTTGCCGTCGTCAATATCGGCGATACCTTCACCACGGGTCCGAAGGAAGCGGCCTATGTCGTCAACGACCTGATCAAGCCGGCAGCGGTCATCGCCTCCCACGCCAACGAGGCCGCGACTAAGGGCGGGAAGGTCATCGCAGGCACCAAAACAGATACCTTTATCAAGGCGTCAACGGTGCCCGTCCATCTGCCGCTGAGTAGCCACACGATGGAGTTCGGCAGCGACGGGATCTGCGTCGGCGGCTGTTAGGCGGTATCGGCAATGGTGAGCATGGTCGACCAGGTCAGCCGCCCCGAGTCGCGATCCGTCGCGCTGGTCACCGGTGCGACGGGTGCGATCGGCAGGGCTATCGCCGAGCGCATCGCAGCCCGCCCCGATTATGAAGTCGTCCTGGTTTGCCGCGATGCTGCGAGGGCTCAGACGACAGTCGAGGCGATTCGGCATCAAACCGGCAACCCCCTCGTTCGCTATGAGCTTGTCGACCTTTCCCGGCGCGCGTCCATCAGCGCGCTCGCCGAGCGTTGGCGCGGCCCCGCCCACGCACTGGTCAACAATGCGGCAATCACACCTCGGCGGCGCGAGGAAACACCAGAGGGCATCGAGCTTCAGTTCGCCACCAATGTGCTGGGCTACTTCTGGATGATCACCGCATTCCGGGATCATCTTGCCCGCTCGGCGCCGGCACGGGTCGTCAACGTGGCGAGCTACTGGGCCGGAGGGCTGGACCTGGAGGATCTGGAATTCGAACGCCGTCGCTACGATAACAACGCGGCCTACCGGCAGTCGAAGCAGGCCGACCGGATGCTGACGGTTGCCTTCGCCGAGCGCCTTAGAGGATCGCGCGTCACGGTGAACGCCTGTCACCCTGGCGACGTCGTGTCGACCCTGAGCCGCAACCTGGGTTTCGGTGGTCACGAGACCCGGGATCAAGCTGCTGGCACCCCCGCGTGGCTCGCGACCGAGGCCATCGGAGCACAAGAAACGGGCAAGTACTTCGAACATCAGCACGAGGTGTCCTGCCGTTTCGGCGCGGACCGCGTCGCGGTCGAGGCGCTCTTCCGGATATGCGAAGACTATGGTTGACCGGCAAATCGCAGGATCATGACGAGGAAGCAACCGTGCTGGAGGGCCCGGTGGAGACGCGTTACGAACCGCGGCTCGAGGAATCGGTGATCGCCGAGGCGGGCCAATTCTTGTTCATCCCACCCGACGTTCCGCACCAACCCATCAACCTGAGCGAGACGGAGAAGGCCCGCGCCATCGCGGTGCGCAACGATCCGAACGAGCAGGACCACGTCATTCTCTACGACCCGAGCGATCATGACTGAATCCCAGAATCGGCCTGCGGACAGGCCGGAACAAATCCCCGAGTCCCTTGCGGACGTCAATGCGGACGTCACCCGCCGAGTGGTCGTCGACACGCAGCGGATGGCCTGGGAGTCGAGCCCAAGCGGCACCGTCTGGCGCAAGCCACTGTACCGCCGCGGGGGAGAGTTTGGACCGGTGACCAGTCTGGTTCGCTATGCCCCGGGCGGCGCCTTCCCCGAGCATGCGCACCCGCAGGGCGAGGAAATCCTGGTGCTGGAAGGTGTGTTTTCCGATGAGCACGGAGACTACCCCGCCGGTACCTTCCTGATGAATCCCCACGGCAGCCGGCATTCACCGCGCTCGAAGAGCGGCTGCACGCTATTCGTGCGTCTGCGCCAGTACCCCGGAGAGGATCGACCGCGGCTGGTCGAGGACACCAAGGCCTCGGACGGGTGGCAACCGGGGCTTGTCAACGGGCTGAAGGTCCGTTCGCTCTATGCCCAGGGCGGATACCCGGAGAACGTGGCGCTGGTGCGCTGGGCTCCCGGCACCCGGTTTCAGCGCCACACGCATTGGGGCGGCGAGGAGATCATCGTCCTCGAGGGCGAGTTCGGCGATGAGCACGGCCGGTATCCTGAAGGGACCTGGATCCGCAGCCCGCATGGGAGCCAGCACACTCCCTTCTCCGAGAAGGGGTGCCTAATCTACGTGCGGGTAGGAGGTCTTTGAACTGGATCTGCGTGGGTCATTGGACAGCTCGGAGGCGTCGCGCTAACAGATAGCGCTCCCTTATCACGGATTGTTCGAATCGCGGCGCAGGACGAATAGCTCATAGCCGCAGAAGTCTCTGTACCGATCCATGAGCGAGATCTCCTGTTCGGTCATGTCGGCCACCGCCTCGGCATCCGGGTCGCGGAGATAAGACCGACGGAAGACCGCAAGGCGACCCTTCAGCGGCGCATGGTAGCGGCCCCAGGCCTCCGCCGGCAGGGCAAAGTGTCCCACGCCTGCCCAGCCGGCGTTTCGTGCGGCCGCAAGGTTCGCTTCGACACCGCGTATGGCCGGATAGTGGCGCAGCCAAAAGTCGCCGATCTCGGCCGGCGGGTCGGGCCGGAACCATGACAGCTCGGAGACGACCAGGTAACCACCCGGTTTTGCCAAGGATCGCCAGGTCGTCAGCGCCCTCTCGAAACCCATGATGTAGGCGGCACCCTCGCTCCAGATCAAATCGAAGCTGTCGTCCTGAAACGGCAGGCAGCGCATATCCGCGACAACCATCCGGATCCGCTCTTTCAGGCCGCCGATCGCCGCGGCACGTTCTCGCACCTGGCCCAGAAAGGCGCCGATCAGGTCCGTCGCGACAATGCGACCGTCGGTGGACGAGGCCAATACAAGGGACTGGGCGCCGGTCCCGCAGCCGACATCGAGCACGTCCGGCGCCCGCGGCAGGTCCGCGCACAGAGCCAGGGCCTTCAGGGTGCATGCTTCACTTCCCGGTCCAAGGCGGTGCAGGCCCTGATGCAACGCCACCAGTAGCGCTGTCGTTCTGTCCATTCCTCCGGTACTCGATCGCGCGATGCCTGGGCAGTGAAACGAGAACGGTCGGCAGCGTCCCGGCCCCGCCCAAGCGGCAACTCTTTGATCACACGGCTACAACTGCCATCCGTCCACGGTCGATGCCTGTACGAGCTTAGGCGAAATCGCCAATGAACCCCAGCCAGCTCGGGCTATGACTGCAACGCCGCTGAAACCGGACGCTCGGCTTGCTGCTCGCGAGCGGGCGAAAACGACCCCGAACGGACGCAACCCATCTGCCAGCAGAGGTGTTTGGTTTTCGCCACACCTAAAGCAACCGACCGAATTTGCGCGACCGATGCTTCCAGTGCGTTGGAGAACACGGACTTGCCGTGGTCGCTGGCAGAGGCGTCCCAATTGCGGATAGATCCAACGCTCAAGACGAGGTAATAAACGACGTCCCGCCAAAGATGACGTACCGCGTCCGGCGAGGGGGCCGGATGAGGCGCTTCCGCCCCCGTTCGGTATGTTTGGCTCCTCCGATCGGTTCGCCGGACGCTGATGCCGGATGGGGCATTTGCCCCGTTCGCAAGGTTTGGCCTACGTGGTCCGACGCCATCGAACAAACGTTCGGGACGGGGTGATATACCCCCTGCCGCACGGGAGTATAGGAATCGCGGCCCTCATGGTGGTTGGCATCTGGAGGCCGGGGCCCGGGAGCAGATACACTGCGAGGAATCGCGCGCACCGGAGCGAGGCCGATGGGGTGATCCACCGAGGTTGTCGCCGTCCCCTGATCGAACCGATTGAGCCTGATGCGGATTGTGCCCGCGTTTTGGTTCCCGGACGCCAGCGACGCATTCGTCCAAACGGGTGCCTTGCGGCGGTGGGCAGAGACGCTGGAGAGGCGGGCGGGGCATCCTGCCCCGCGCGGGAAATGCCTATACATAAAAATTTCTCTAACCCGTCCGAATCGCTGCCGGCCCCACCGCCACAGAATCTAGGAGCCCCGAACATGCGCCACCGCCCCCCGTCGCCGCTGCACCCTACCCTCGCCCTGACCCTGGCCTTCAGCCTGTGCGGCCCGGGCGCGGTCGCCGACCCCGCGGCTCCCGCCGCGGCCCCGGCCACCCCCTACCGCGTCCTGCCACCCACGGCGCAGCAGGCGGTGGCCGAGCCGGCCTTCCTGCGCTCGGCCCTGCCCGCCTCCACCGTCGCCTATCTGCGCATCCCGTCCCTGTGGGGGCTGCTCGGGGCGCCCAAGGGGACCCTCTACGACCGGGCGGTCGGCTCGGCCCCGTACGCCGAGGCCCTCCTGGCCATCCGTGGCGGGGCGCTCGACACGCTGATCCCGGATCTCCCCGCGGAGTCCCGAGCCCTGGCGGAGCTGCTCCTGGGCCACCTGGTCTCGCCCCTGGAACTGGCGGTGATGGGGGCCGACGGGAGCGCAGGGCCGCAGGCAATCCTGGCCGCTACCCTGGACCTGGCGGACGTCGGTGCCGTCAACGCCCTGCTCGGGCGGGTCGCCTCCCAGGTACCGCAGCTTCAGGTGCAGACCCCCATTGGGACGGACGGCGCCGGCCTCCTGCTAGCCGTCGGGGCCATCCCCATCGAGGTCTACTTCGAGGCGGCGACCCGCCGCCTGTACCTCGCCCCTGCCGACCCGACCGCCCCAGGCGCGACCCTGGCCCGACGCATCGCCGCCCTGACCCCGGCCGCCGCCAACCCCATGGCGGCAGCGGAACAGGCCCTGGACACCAGCGCCCAGGGCCTCTTCCTGTGGCTCGACCCAGCCCCCCTCCTGCGCATCCTAGAGGCCGCGGGCAAGGTGGCCGAGGTGGCCGGCCTACGCGCCCTAGGGATCTCCGAGGCCCGCTACCTGGCCCTGGGGGCCGGGGCGAGCAACGGCAAACAACGCATCAAGGTCCTGCTGGACATGCCCCAGGTCGGCTTCCGTGCCTTCCTCCCGGCGATCGACGCCCAGCTCGGGTTGCACACGGCGGGGACCCCGAACGCCCTGGCGATGCTCGGCCTGCCAGGGCCCGAAGACCTGGCCAAGCTGGAGGCGAGCCTCGACGGGGTCCTGCCAACCGACGCCCTGGCCACCTACCAGCAGTTCAAGGCGGCCGTACTCGAGGCCCTGGGCCTGACCCTGGAGGACCTGCTCGGGGCCTTCGGCGACGAGCTGTTGCTGATCAGTGACCAGGCCGGCACCTACGAGGCCCTGCGCCTGCGCGACCCCGTGGCCTACCGGCGTGTCCTGGACCAGTTGGTGAAGCGCTTCGATCTGCGTTACGAGACCCGGGACCTGCTCGGCACCCGCTTCCACCACCTGGTGATCCCCGCCTTGCCGAGCGCGGGGGACCAGGCCGAGCTACCCCCCTGCTGGTCCGCCTGAGCAGCACCTCGACCCACCTGTTCTGGATCGAAGCGGACGGCTACCTGCTCTTGTCGGGCCTGCCGCAGCCCCTGATGGACTACCTCTATACGGCCGACCGGGTCCCCGTGGGCGATTGGCTGCGCCAGGCCCAGGGCCTCGACCCGTCGGGGGCCCTGCTGCTGGCCACCACCCGGGGCGAGGGCATTCCGCGACTGATGTACGAGATCGACCTCTTGGTGCTCTCGGCCCTAAGCGACCTCGCCGGCCGGCCCCTGGACCTGTTCGCCCTGCCCTCGGCCAAGGAGCTGGCCCTGCCGGCCTCGGGTGCCTACAGCCTCCAGATCACTTCGTCCGCCACCCAGCTCGGCATCGAGCTCGCCTACGAGACCAACCCGGTTGAGCTGTTCCTGGCCCTCGGCGGCGTGCAGAGCGCCGTGGCCGCCGGCGTGGTCGCGGCCATCGCCATCCCGGCCTACCACGACTACCAGATCCGCGCCCAGCTACAGCCGGGGCTGGAGCTGTTGCAGGGGCTCCAAACCGAGCTGGCCGAGTTCTACACCGCCAACGGCCGCTTCCCGACCGCCGAGGAGATCGAGGCCCAGTTCGGCTCCCTTCCCGAGCTGACCGGCGTCGCCATCCAACTGGAGCCGGACACCGGCAGCCTCTCCGCCAACTTCTACGGATTCGAGCTGGGTGACGCGAGCGAGCTCTCGGTGACCCCGCAGCCGACCTCCACCGGGGTGCGCTGGCAGTGCGCGGGCGGCTTCCGCGACCGCTTCGACACCAACGCGCTATGCCCCCAGCAATGAGCGCCTCGCCGCTTGGCCTCGACGCAGGGGCGCAGGCGGCCCGCCGCCCGCCCCGAGACTATCCCCTCCATCTGTCTCGGCCTGGGACGGTCGCATTTGTATGCGTATCCGCCTACCCGTCGCATCGCCGATCGCGCGGGACCGCCGTCCAGGCCGACGGCGCCCGGTCCGCCCTGGGCAGGATTGGCACCGGCGGATAGCACTAGCGCTCGGGGGAGCCCTACTGTCCTTTGGTCGCCTCCGGCCAGAACGCCCGCTATGGCGATGCCTCGACCTCGACCATTACCTCGTTCCTGCGCAGGAACCAGAGCGAGAAGGGGGAATTGTAGCGCGCGTAGATCGGCGCTCCGACGGACGTCAGGCCGGCCTTCCGGACTGCGGCCTGGAGCAGGCGCTCGTGTTCGCGGTAGTTGGACTGGGTCCAGCGGCCCCTGTAGCGGTGAACGGCCATGAGCTTCGCCGGCTCCTCGCCGAGGCGCACCCGCGGGTCCAGAGGCTCGGGCAGGGTGTCCAGGGTGTAGCGGGACGGCATGACGAAGCTCAGAACGAAGGTGCCCGTACCTGCGTCGCCCTTTGGCCGCTGGGTGACCGGCGCGGTCATCTCCATCTTCTGGCCGTTCCTGGCTGACCGCCGCTGGTTGACGGGGGCGGCCATCTCCATATCTTCCTGTGCCCTGTTGTTGCCGAAGATGTAGAGGGCGAGGATGCGGAAGGCTTGGCTTCCGACCTCGTCGAAGTCGCCGGTGACCTCGGTCTCGGCGACGAGGTAGGGGGCGTAGCGACGCAGCTCGAAGTCGGGGTAGGCCTTCACGACCTGGTACTTGGGTTCTTCGATGGCCACCGCATTCGCTCCCGCCAACAGCAGCACCGCGCCGACGCGGATCAGCGTCCTGCGTAACTGTTTTACCCTCGCTGGAATCATCCTGCTTTATCCGACAGTCGCGTCGGCTGGCGAGTCGATTGCCGTCAGGACAGAGCGGATGACTTCAGTCTGCGCTTGCAGCCAGTCCGCGTCCGGGTCTGGCCGACCTGCAGGCCGCGCTTGAGATAACGCGTACGCGCGCTGCTCGACACCGGATCGATGGCGTTCGACCAGGTCCTCCCGACAGCCACGGTGCGCCTCCCAGGCCGGTACGGCGCTCGGGCGTCCCCGGTGGATCAACCGGATCGCCTCCTCAGGCGACAAGCCCTCGACCCAGACGAGGTAAGACAGGACCGTCAAGGTCGCTCGCCCGAGCCCTGCCGTGCAGTGGACGTAGGTGCGGTGCCCCAATGCCTGCAGAGTCGCCAACGCCACGACGGCCCCCGGGAGATTGCGCCGCTGATCGCGGATGTCGAAATCCCGCATTGGGCTGCGCGCCATTCGTAGACCAAGGTTCGTACCGTGGGCACGCATCGCTCGATAATTGATACCCCAGTAGACCAGACAGGCGTCGTGCTGAGAGAGCAACGCGGACACGCCCGCCTCGCCGCCGATCCGCTGCAGGTCCGCAGGCGTCATCGGGCAGGTTCCGATCACGAGTCGTGGCGTGATCTCGCCCCAGTTGAGCGACCAGGTCCACATGCTCCGAAGCATAGCCTGAGAAGGGCAACGGCGTTCAGTGTAGCCCGCTGAATGGGCCCCCCGCGTTTGTCCATCAGGCGCCGCGCCGAGATGATCCAAACAGTGGGCGACGCCGGTCACACCGACCATGCACCAGGTAGCAAGGACCAAGACCGGGCATTCCGCGGACAGACCATGCTGGGCGCCAGGCAGCTGGTCAATTGGCCTGGCTCAGCTGCGCCGTGCTGCTGAATGGCCTGATCCGCTCCGGGTCATCGACCGACGCTTTGACTACCCAGCAAGTTGCAGCGGGCGTGCTCGGAAGTCACGCGTCCGCAGGCGATTCCACCACGCGCATTGCCCCACGGCAGTTAATCGCTCGACACCCTCGGCCAGGCCGACCTCGAAGCGTCGCTCAACCCGCAACGGCGGATCTGTTCCTGCGTGCCGATAACCGTCAACACCCACCATACCCATCCGCTCTATCCCGCGTAGGCTAAGGCGCGCCCTCTGTTACCAACATGCCCACCGAACATTCCCATAGGATCTAGGCATGGAAACCGTCAACGTCAGCGGACTGAAGAACAATCCCAGCGATGCCTTGCGCAAGTCGCACCGGGACGTCGTTGTGGTACTGAACCGCGACCGGCCCGATGCATTGATGGTCGGGGTCGAACTGGCAGGCGGTTTGGAGGCGAAGGGCGTCAAGCCAGCGCTGGCTACCGCGCTGTTCCGCGATGGCAACCTGTCTTTGGCGCGGGCCGCCCGGTTGGCCGAGATGACCCTGGGCGAGTTCGTGGCCCACGTCTCCCGTTTAGGCATCGCCGTGGTGGCCCTGGACGGCGGCGAGGCCACTCGGGACTTGGACACCCTGGAGTCATGGCTCGCCTCGTCCTGATCGATTCGAGCCCCTTGATCGGGCTCGCCAGGGTTGGCGGGCTACCATGGCTGGGTGCGCTGTTCGGCGTCGTCTGGATGCCGCCTCAGGTGCGCCGTGAGGTGCTGTCCAGCCGAGGCATTCCGGACGAGGCGGCGATTCTGGCGGCCGAGGCGACAGGCTGGCTACGGGAGAGCGACCCGCCGCCCATGGGTCCCGAACTTCCCGACCTGGACGAGGGCGAGACCGCTTGCATCCGCATCGCCCTCGCCAACCCAGAGCCCAGTCTGCTGTTGATGGACGAACGGGCCGGGCGGGCGATCGCCACCGAGCGGGGCCTGCAGGTGGCCGGCACTGCGGCGGTCATCGGGATGGCCAAGACGCGGGGCCTCATCGGATCGGCGCGGGAGGCCTTCGCGCGCCTGCATCGCTTGGACTTCCGCATCTCGGCCCAGGTCATCGAGACGGTGCTGCGACGCGTCGGGGAGTGAGCGATCATGGGGGACGGTCGGCCACGTCGTCGGCCTGGATGGCATCGTCTTCCCTTCCTCTCCGTTGCGAGGGTGTTCCGGGCAGGCTCCGCTTGGCGTTCAATGCCCGCCAATGATCGACCTTTGGGGGAGACCTGCCATGGGCATGTTCGATTCGCTCCACGTCGTCCTCGATGGCAAGGAGACGGAGATCCAGACCAAGCGCTTCGCCTGCTGTCTCGGCACCTATCGGCTTGGCGACTGCGTGGATGGGGCCGCTCCCGGGGTGCGGTTCTACTTCGATGAGCTGCGCTTCAACGTCAACGGCGAACGCATCTACGGGCACTCGGGCGAGGCCTCCAGGGCATTGACCCTGTTTGTCGTCTTGGCCCACGGCGTCTTTGTGGAATACAGCATCGACGACGCTCGCCTGGAGCACCCCGCTATCGAGGAGCGGCTGCGGCAACTGCAGGAGCGCTGGAGCGACTCGGCACGGCTGGTCGACTTCCTGGTCGGGGTCGTGCGGGACAAGCAGCAAGCGATCGAGACGAAGGAGGTCCAGGGGTGGCTGTGGCTCATGGAGTGGAGTGCTCTGCGCCGTGATCGAAGCGCGCCACGCAACGGGGGAGATCCCGCGCCGACGTCTTTTGAATCCGGGCAAACAATTCGAACGGGACGCTGCGCAGCCCGAAACGGCGTGCGAGTTCTTGCTCCAGGTACAGGGTCAGGTAGGCCGCCATCTCGGCATCGGCTTGGGCACGGTGGTAGCGCCCGGTCACCGGAAGGCCGGCGAACTCAACCAGCGTACCCAGTTTATGGTTCGGCGCTTCGCGCAAGACGCGGCGTGCCACCAACATCGAACAGGCGAATGCCTGCCGGCGGTTTGCCCCGATGCGCGCCAGCTCCGCGTCCCAAAACTTGCGGTCGAAGGACGCGTTGTGGGCTACCAGCGGATAATCCCCGACGAAGTCCGAAACCTCGGCCATGACCTGCGCAGCCGGCGGCGCCGCACGAACCATCGCCGTCGTGATGCCGGTCAGATGGGTGATGAATGCGGGTATGGACCGCCCTGCATTCATGAGGCTCTGATAGTGGTCGACGATGCATCCGTCGCGCACCAGGACCGCGGCGATTTCGGTGGCACGATCTCCATAATCGGGCGACAGGCCGGTCGTCTCGAAGTCGATGACGGCGATGGTTTCCAATGCAGTTTTCGGCAATGTGCCGCGCGGTCTCATGGGGTGCTTGGGAGTCGCGGACTATACCAGGGCTCCGCATGGCGTTCACCACACGCTCCAATGCGCTGGCGCCGGCGCCAGCGCACAAGTCCCGGAAGACACCCGCGATGATCGGCATGTCCGCGAAACGGAACCCTAGGAGGCTCCCACTTGATCCGACCGATAGGAAGTTGCGCATCACCTGGGGCAAAAAAAAAGCGCAACCCGAGGCCTCACTGCTGCATGCGTTCGAGCGACTTCGATCTGGCGAACCGCTGGTAGGTCCACTGTTTCTCGTAGGCCCGCTCCAGGGTATACATGAGCGACTTCATCATCCGCTGGCGCAAGACCAGGGCGTCGGTGCCGAGTACCTCCTTGCCGTCTTCGGCGAAGAACAGCATAGCCGGCAGCCGCGAGAAGCCGGTGTCGCCATACCAGAGGGCGGGCGTTGCTCGGACGCCGTCGGGTTTGACGATCGGCGTCTTGTCGTCGCCCGCATCCAAACGGACGACCTCGAAGCGCCGGAGCAGGTCACGGACCTCAGGCAGGGCCATCACCTGGTCGTGAAATACGGCGCAATCCCCACAGCCGTCGGCCTCGAAGATAACCAGCAGCGGGCGCTGGGCGGGCATGCGGCTGCGGTCGAGGGCAAAGGGCGGCGGTGCGAAAAAGGGATCAGGGCGCAGGCGATAATCCGACGGGGGCTTCGCGGGGCCGGCACGCCCCGTGGCAGCAAAGTCGCGCAAGGAGATGTGGAGGTAGTGGCCGCCGACCAAATAGTCGAGTACCAGCCGGAAGCGGTCGGGTGCCAGGTAGCCGACCCCACGGTACAGCAGCTTGCCGCCCTCCCCATAGAAGAGCAGCGTGGGAGCGAACCCAGCCCCCTCGCGCTCGGCGAACTGTTTCACCGGCATCGCCACCCCACGGGGATCGACCATCTCCGCATCGCTGAAGATTTCCAGACCGACGGCGCCGAAGTGGTCCTGAACCAGCGCGGCGAGTTCCGGATCGGCAAGGCTGGTACGGATGAACTGGGCGCAGTAGGAACAGCCTTCAGTGGTAAACAGGACCATCAGCCCCAGCTTGCCGGCGGCGCGGGCATCCGCGAGGTCCTGCTGCAAGTCCAGAAAGCTGTCGTTGAACCATGCCGGATAGTCGATGTGCTTGACCTGCGCATCGTCGAAGTCGCGGGCAAGCGCAGAAACGCCGGCGGCGAGCAGGAGCAACGCGGAGACCAGGATGCGGGGACCGACGCGGCTTGGCATGGCTCTGTACCGATCTTGTAGGGCCCCGCTGGCTGCAGCACCGCCGGGGGCCCGTCTGCCCGGGCATTGGGGCTCGCTTGTTTATCGCCAGCGCAGAGTCGAAGCAGCGGAAGACCGAGCGTCGGCCCTGTCAGGGCGCGCAGAACCAACCGGTCAGATAGATCTGCAACCCCCGTCGAGGAGCCGCAGGCCCTTCCCGGCCATCAATGCAACCCGAACTCCTTGAGCTTCCGATACACGGTGCGCTCACTGACGCCGAGCTCCCGCGCCACGGCCCGGCGGTTTCCGTTGTGGCGCTGCAATAGTGTGGCAAGACCATCCATACCCCACGCATGCCGCTGCGACGGCCGCCGCAGCGTCTCATCCCGATGCGGGATGCCGGCGTGCGGTGGTCCCGACTCGCGGGTGCGATGCGCCGACGCTAGCGGCCTTGGCAAAGCCGCCGCAACCTGGCCCAGGGTGATATGTCCATCAGTAGAATTCACCGAAGCGGCCCAGAGGATGTTGCGAAGCTCGCGAATGTTTCCTGGAAAGTCGTAGCCCTCGAGCAGGCCCAGGGCCGCGGCGTCGATGGTGAAGCGGCACGCCGACGCTTGCCCGATACGCTCCAGGAGCTCGGTGGTGAGCAACGGTATATCGGAGCGGCGCTCCGACAAGCTCGGGAGCCGAATCCCGATGCAGGCCACGCGATAGTAGAGATCGCTGCGAAACCAAGACGCGCCCAGGAGCTCGCGGTTGGTCGCGCAGACGATGCGGACATCGGCACGCCGGGTCCGCACGCCGCCCACCCGCCTGTACTCCCCACTCTCCAGCACGCGAAGCAGCTTTGCCTGCAGGGGCAGTTGCAGCTCACCGATCTCGTCCAGGAACAAGGTCCCTTTGTTGGCCAGCTCGAATAGGCCCTTCTTCTCTCCGACGCTGCCAGTAAAGGCCCCGCGTGCATGGCCGAACACCTCGCTCTCGAACAGCTCCTCCGTCAGTACGCTGCAGTCGAGCGTTTGGAACGACCCAGTCCGACGCGCGGAGTGCCGGTGGATGAAGGCCGCCGCCAGTTCCTTCCCCGTCCCCGTTTCGCCGAGCAGCAGAACTGGAGCATCGGTGTTAGCCGCCGCCAGCAGACGATCCAACGCCGCCCGGTAGGCGGCGGAGCTTCCCAACATCCGCGCTTCCGGGCATGCCTTGTCGTTCGCGTCGGGGTGATGGCGCGCCGCATCCCGCTCGATGAGCAAGCCAACATAGCTCCGGCCACTCTTCCCGCCGATTGGGTAGGCTCGAGCCCGCAACAGGTGTGTCCGACCCTCGGCATCGCGGTAGCTGCAGGAGGTGGTACGCGCGACCTGCCTGGAAAAGGTCTCTGCGAATGCACAACTGTCACAATCGGGCCCACACGGACGAGTGCCGTCCCCATTCATCATCAGTTCATGGCAGGGCGTGCCCGCTATCCCCGCGCGGTCAACCCGATACGTCTCCTCGAAGGCCCGATTCACGACGACGGCCCGACGGCCTTCGTCCAGGATGGCAAAGGGTTGATCGTGGATATCAACGAGCGACTGAAGATCAACCGGCAAATTCAAGATCTGGCGCTCCAGGGACTCTGATGGAACTTTATTGTCGTTTTGGGACGCAGATCATAGCTTACATGCTGAATGTCATACTGACACTGTCAAATTGTCAGGTGACATGGGGCAATTGTCCCAAATGTCAGGCCAGGTCCCAGGCGCCGGCCCGGAGGTGCCCCTAAGTGTCTGAAATGCCGCTCCGCAGCGGATCCGGAACCCCCCAGCCATCCCGTCCGGAGGGACCCGCCGCCGGCATCGCGAGAGGGCCATTTCTACCTTCACTGGTTCTGAATCCGCCCCGCTCAGCGGGCGGTCAAGGCGCCTGCGGCACCGGCCTGCCCTGACCCGAAGCCGCCACCTGACCGCACCAAGATCGACTGGCATGCACATTGCTTGCACGCTTTCTTTGACAGGCATCGCAATTCCGGCGCAGTCGCTTCCGTGCCCTTCCCGGAGGAAGTCGCGCGGCTGGTCCAGCCGATCGCCGCCGCTCCGGGCCGGTGGAACCTGGCCACCGAAGAAACCAAGACGACAATATCGATAACATTTCGAGGGGACTGAAACTGATGAAAAAGCGAGTAGACGACCAAAGCCGAGCGTCGGGCCTGTGGGCCAGCGGCGTTCCTCCTTGCGCCGCTGGCGCTGGCGATGTCCGGCGCCCAGGCCGCGTTACCGGGCGGCACGCTGGACCCGGTGTCCATCCCGAAGTACGTGACCCCGCTGGTCATACCACCGGTGATGAACAATAGCGGCACGGCGAACGACTACAACATCGCGGTACGGCAGTTCAAACAGCAGATCCTGCCGGGCGGGATATGGAACACGCTCAACGGCCGCACCGACACCCTTCCGGCCACCACGGTGTGGAGCTACGGGCCGGACGCGGACGTCATGCCCGACTCGACGGCGCTCGGGGGCGGAGCGGGCATCGCCCCCGCCCCCAACTCCCAGTTCAACTATCCCGCCTACACGATTGAGAACTTCTCCTATCAATCGACCACCGTGGACTGGATCAACCAGCTGGTGAAGGACCCCGTGGCCTGTAAGGCGAGCGCGACCCCCGCCACGGACCCCGCGTGCAACTACCTGCCCCACCTCCTCCCGGTCGACCGCTCCCTGCACTGGGCCAACCCCGAGCAGTTACCCTGCATCGAGATCGGCAAGACCAAGGACTGCGCCCCGGACCCGAAGAATGGCGCCATTCTGCAGCAGCCCTACGACGGCCCGGTGCCGATGGTGGTGCATGTGCACGGCGCCCACGCGGGTCCTGAAAGCGACGGCTATCCCGAGGCCTGGTGGCTCCCCAACGCCAACAACATTCCGCCTGGCTACGCGACCACGGGCACCATGGTCAACCAGTTCGCCACGCCGACCAACAATGCGCCGGGCGTCGGCAGCTACAGCTACCCCAACAGCCAGCCCTCGTCGACCGTCTGGTATCACGACCACGCCCTCGGCATGACCCGCAGCAACGTCTACGCGGGCCCGGCGGGGTTCTGGATCATGCGCGACGCAACGGCGACCGGTGGCGAGACTGGCCTTGCCCCCTTGGATGCGAACGGCCAGGC
>CAVPXP010000002.1:0-115126 GCA_963709645.1 uncultured Gammaproteobacteria bacterium | reverse complement strand
CCACGCATTGCTCGAGAAATCGAGCTCGATGTCCACGAGGGCTTCGAGGCTCCTTCGCCAGCCCGGGTTGTCGGTCTCCTGCATGAAGAGCGAAAGGCCGAGCAACTGGAAGGCCGATCCTTCCCAGGCGGCAAGGGCATAGCTGTCGCTCCCGTCGCTGTGCCGGTAAGGCTTGACCTTGAACCCTGCATTTCGGATCGATGCGACAGGCAGCCCATAGCGCAGCACGGCGAAGGTCCAGGGGCCGCGAAACTCGTTGATGAAGTAATTCATCTGACCGGTCACCCAGTTCCCTTGGCCGTCCTCCCAGCCCACGAAGCGGTTCGCGGTGGCGTCCCAGCCGAAGACAAAGGTACCGGTACCGGGGTCGAAGAGATGGGAATAGCCCGCTCGCTGCCCCTCGATGAAACGCTCGATCTGCTCCCTCACTGCGGCGGCCCTGGGATCATCCCGGATCTCGGGCCGCAGCAAGGCGCCCACCGACTTGGCAAGCGACGCGGTGAGATTGGCGTTGTCGCCGAAAATGATGGTGACCGCCCTCTGATCGAGGAGTCCCATGATCCGGGATCTCAGCGGCTCCTCGGCATAGGGTGCCAGCGGCCCGTCGAAGTGGGCGGCCCCATATCGGTCACTCCGGCGGATTCTCCCCTTGCGGCCGTTGTCTTCCTCCTGGAGCCAGCCCTTTTCCACCAAGGCCAGCCAGATGGCGTGGCCGTCGCGGTCGCCGAAGGTCTCGATGAACTGGCGTCTTTCGACGGATTCCAGAAGGGGGCCCGCCCTTTTTCCGCCTTCGATGCTCAGGAAATTCGCGAGCAGACCCTTGGCCGCGAGGGCCGGGTCCCGCTGATCCTCGAGCAGGGTCGCCACCGCGAGCGAGAGTCCGTTCAGTGCGGACTCTCTGGAGAGATAGGGGTTGTCCGCATAGCCCGCGGCGACGTTGGCCAGCAGCTCGATCCAGGTCCCGATGGCCGTGAGCTGAGTCAACGACCGGAGAAAGAGCCCCTGTTGGGGCTCCTGGTTCCAGCCTTCCGCCGGATACCCGGAGACGGGGTCGACGATCCCGTGAGCCGGGTTCACATACTGGAATGCGTTATCCAGCAGGAGCCGCATGTGTCGATGGCTGTGGGGCACGTTCGGATAGTTGAAGCCGCCCTGTCCGAGGGCGCCGGTCGCCCCAAGGGCCAGACACAATGCCAATCACCGGAGCCAGCAACGCCAGCGGTAGGGTTTGCGTGTCTCATGATTGCTCCGTTCTAATGACCTCACCCTAGCCGCACCGGCTCAGCTTCGAGTTCAGACGCCAGTGGCTAGTCTGGGACCGAAATGCAGGATCGGTGTCCGGAGGCGTCGCGGCGCCCTGATGTGGCTGGCGGGTACGGCGTGGGCAGCGGAACTGCCTCCTGGAGCGGATTCCGGGCTCGAGGCCCCCCAGACCCATCGGTTATCCCGGTTGAATGCCGCCCTGGCTCAATCGAGTCACGCTCCCTGAGCCGTGACTCGTCGGGAAAGCGGTTCCCCGTCGGCTGCGAGTATGTTCCGGAGGGGAGTCCCGGGGCAATCCAAGACCAACCAGTTTTCCAACTCCGAGACGGCGCAGCGGAACCCAGAGGGGTAGCGATTCCTGGCGGCACTCGATTGCGTGTGTGGCCGTCGCTGCAGCCTGTCTTTCCGCTAAACTAACCGCGGCTTGAGCGGGGTCCGACACTCCCAACCATTCCGTAGCCCTGGCCAACTCTGTCCCCGCGGGGCGCCAACGTGGCAATCTCGGCCTCGCCGAGACTAGAGGAGCTGTGATGCCAAGCTGCCGACTAACCGGGTTTGTCCTGCTCCTGTCGGGTATGCTGGCCGACCTCGCTGCCTGCTGGTCCGGGGATGTCTTGAATGCCGTGAAGGCCTGGGGCGTGCTTCGCTGCGGGGTGGGCGAGGGGATCGCTGGCCTCTTTCAGCGGGACGCGAATGGCCGTTGGCAAGGGCTCGACGTCATTGATGCGTGCCCTGGCGGCCTCGGCGCCTTTGGTCGCCCGCCTTGGTCCACCTCCCAGTCCAACACGACCCTGACCCTACCCATTCCCGACCCAAGGAGCATTTCCATGACGTTACCCCCTCTCGCTCGCGGCATCCTCTCCGCTTCCGAGCCAAGGCCCGGAGGGGCCAACGCTGGGCGCTTCGGGGCTTGGCCTGGCCCTCGCGGCCTCCCTGGCCGTGCTCGCGGGCTGCGGGCCCGAGACGGCACAGGCGCCAGCTGCCGCGCCGCCGCCGTCGGTCGTCGCGGTGGCGGCCAAGTCCGAGCGCCGTCGATGAGCAGTCCGAGTTCGTCGGTCGCGTGGTGGCGGTGGACAAGGTGGAGCTACGTGCCCGGGTGCAGGGCTTCCTCAAGGAGCGGCGCTTCACCGAGGGGCAGGAGGTCGCGGGCGGGCGAGGTCCTGTTCGATCGAGCCGGATCAGTATAGGCCATCGTCCAGCAGCGCGAGGCGGACCTGGCCAAGGCCAAGGCGGATCAGCACAACACCACCGCCCAGCTCAACCGCGGCAAGGAGCTGATCAAGGACAAGAACATCGCCCAGGCCAAGGTGGACGAGCTCCAGGCGGCGGACTCCATCGGCCTGGCGTCCATCGAGCAGGCCAAGGCGGCCCTGGACTCGGCCAAGCTGGATCTGGGCTATACGCGAGTGACGGCCCCGGTAGCAGGGCGTATCGGCCTGGCCAAATACACCGTCGGCAACCTGGTGGGGCCCGAGTCGGGGCCTCTGGCGACCCTCATCAGCCACGGATCCCATCTATGTCCAGTTCCCCCTGACCCAACGCGCCTTGCTAGAGGCGAAGCGCGATTACGAGGCCAACGGCGGCGACCCGACAAACGTCGTCATCCGCGTGCGGCTCCCGGATGGCACCCTCTACGACCACTCGGGCAAGCTCAACTTCGTCGACGTGACAACGGATGCCGGGACCGACACCGTCACCCTGCGGGCTGAGCTGCCCAACCCCAACCGCTTCCTGGTGGATGGGCAATACGTCGGGGTGGTGGTCCAGGCGGGGGAACCGGAGTCGGCCATCGTGATCCCCCAGTCCGCCCTTCAGGTAGATCAGCAGGGGGCCTTCGTCCTGGTCATCGACACCGAGAGTAAGGCTCAGATCCGCCGGCTCAAGACCGGGACCCCCAGGGACCGCCGGTCGTCGGTCGAGTCCGGGCTGAAGGAAGGCGAACTGGTCATCTCCGAGGGCGTCCAGAAGGTCCGACCGGGCCAGCCGGTGGTGGCCACCCCGCCCCAGGTCATCGAGGCGCCGGCCCAGGCTGCCGCGGGCCCCGCTGCCTCAGCTGCTGAGGGGCAGACGGAGGCCCAGAAGCCATGATCTCGGACGTCTTCATCGACCGCCCTCGGCTGTCCATCGTCATCTCGGTGGTGCTGACCCTGGCGGGTCTCATCGCCATCACCCAGATCCCAGTCGCCCAGTTCCCGGACATCGTCCCGCCCCAGGTCTCGGTGACCACAGCCTATCCCGGCGCCTCTGCCGCCGTGGTGGAGTCGACCGTGGCCCAGCCCATCGAGTCCAAGGTCAACGGCGTGGACAACATGCTCTACATGAAGTCGAGCAGCGCCAACGACGGGAGCTACTACGCTGACCGTCTCCTTCGCTTTGGGGACGGACCCGGATCTGAATACCGTCAATGTCCAAACCCGGGTCAACCAGGCCACTGCCACAGCTCCCGGAGGAGGTCAAACGCACCGGGGTGACGGTGCAGAAGCAGTCCAGCGCCCTGTTGCAGGTCATCACCCTGGTCTCGCCCAAGGGGTCCTACGACAACCTATTCCTGAGCAACTACGCCACCATCAACGTCATTGATACCCTCTCGAGGGTCAATGGGGTCGGCAAAGCATCCCTCTTCGGGCCGCTGGACTACAGCATGCGGATCTGGCTGGACTCCGACCGGCTGACCGCCCTGGGGCTTAACGCCTCCGATGTGATCTCCGCCATCCAGGGCCAGAATGTTCAGGCCGCGGTGGGGCGCATCGGGGCTCAGCCGATGTCGGACGACCAACAGTTCCAGATCACCCTCCAGACCCAAGGCCGGCTGACCGACGTCAGGGAGTTCGAGAATATCGTGGTTCGTGCCAACCCGGACGGATCCACGGTGCGAGTCAAGGACCTCGGGACGGTGGAGCTAGGCGCCAAGTCGTCCGACTCCAGCACACGGATGAATGGTGGTCCCGCCGCCGGGATCGGTATCTATCTGGCCCCCGGCGCCAATGCGGTCGCGGTCGCCGAGGGTGTCAAGGAGGCGATGGATGGGCTCAAGGGGCGCTTTCCGGACGACCTCGACTACATCGTCATGTACGACACCACGGACTTCGTCAACTCCAGTATCGAGAAGGTCATCCATACCCTGTTTGAGGCCTTTGCTCTGGTCATTTTGGTGGTCTTTATCTTCCTCGGGAGCTGGCGTGCGACCCTGATTCCATTGATCGCCGTCCCCGTGGCCCTGGTGGGGACTTTCGCCTTTCTGCTCATGATTGGCTTCTCGGCCAACACCATCTCGCTGCTCGCGGTGGTGCTGGCCATCGGCATCGTGGTGGACGACGCCATCGTGGTCGTGGAGGCAGTCGAGCACCTCATGGAGACCGAGGGCCTGGCTCCTCGTGAGGCAGCCAAGAAGGCCATGACCCAGATCACCGGGCCGATACTCGCCATCACCCTGGTGCTGCTTTCGGTGTTCCTACCGGTCGCCTTCATCCCCGGTATCACGGGCCAGCTCTTTCAGCAGTTCGCCGCGGTGGTCGCCTTCTCTATGTTGATCTCGGCCATCAATGCGTTGACCCTGTCGCCGGCCCTGTGCGCCATCCTGCTCAAGCCTGGGGGGCCACAGGCGGGGGCTCATGGGGCTCATCCTGCGCGGCATCGACGGGGTGCTCGACGGCTATGCGGGCGTCGTCAGGCGGCTGGTGCGGTTTTCCGTCGCTCGTCCTGGTCCTGGTGGCTGGGTTCGGGCTCCTAGACCGGTTGGCTGTTCAAGGTCACCCCCACCGGCTTCCTCCCCGACGAGGACCAGGGGGCATTCATGGCCGAGATCAGCCTCCCCCAAGGTGCCTCGGTAAGCCGGACTCTGGCAGTGGCGGAGGAGGTCGAGCGGATCGTCATGGCTGACCCGGCCGTTCGGCACGTCATGACGGTGCCTGGCTACAGCTTGCTCGACGGAGCCGTGGAGTCCAACGCGGCACTTCTGATTGGCCGCCTCAAGCCCTTTGAGGAGCGGGACGACCCCAAGCTCAAGGTCCAAGCGGTCATCGGCCGGGTTGCCGCCCAGACCGCCGCCATCCCCGCCGCCCGGGTCATGCCCTTCAATCTGCCGCCGATCATGGGCCTGGGTACCGGGAGCGGCTTTCGAGTACCAGTTCGAGGACCTCCAGGGGCGTACCGCCGGAGGAACTGGCGGCCGTCATGCGCGGCCTTGTCCTGGCCGCCAACCAGGACCCGGACCTGCAGCGGGTCTTCTCGACCTGGGCGACCGACAACCCCCAGGTCTTCCTCAACATCGACCGCGAAAAGGCGCAGACGCTCGGCGTCCAGGTCAGCGACATCTTCACCGCCCTACAGGCCACCTTGGGCGGCTACTACGTCAACGACTTCAACAAGTTCGGGCGCGTCTGGCAGGTTCAGGTGCAGGGCCAGGAGAGCTCGACCGGGCGCGCTTCGATGACGTCTACCGCATCCATGTGCGCAACTCCAAGGGCGACATGGTCCCTATCCGTGCCTTCATGGAGCCCAAGCTGATCCTCGGGCCCCAGCTCATCCAGCGCTACAACAACTACCGCAGCACCACCGTCCAGGGCAGCCCGGCCCCAGGCAAGTGCTCCGGCGAGGCCCTGGCGGCCATGGAGGACATCAGCGCCAAGACCCTGCCCACCGGCTACGGCTACGAGTGGACCGGCACGGCCCTGCAGGAGAAGGAGGCGGGCGGCAAGACCCCCATCGTGCTGGGGCTCGCCGTGCTCTTCGCCTACCTATTCCTGGTGGCGCTCTACGAGTCCTGGACCATGCCCATCGCCGTGCTGCTGTCGGTCACCGTCGGCGTGGTCGGGGCCATGCTGGCCCTCTGGATCACCGGGCTGCCCAACGACCTCTATGCCCAGGTCGGCCTCGTGGTACTGATCGGTCTGGCGAGCAAGAACGCCATCCTGATCGTCGAGTTCGCCATGGACGGAGCGCCGTCAGGGCCGCTCCATCCAGGAGGCCGCCGCCAATGCCGCCCACCTGCGTATCCGCGCCGTGCTCATGACCAGCTTCGCCTTCATCCTTGGCCTGATCCCTCTGGTCATCGCCAGCGGCGCCGGCGAGGCGAGCCAGCGGGGGGTGGGTACCGCCGTCTTCGGCGGTATGCTGGCGCGCGTCCATGGTCGGCATCTTCCTGATTCCCATGCTCTATGTTGTCATGCAGTGGATTCGGGAGAAGGTGCATGGCAACCCGGAGAGCCGCACCCCGGTGCCGGAGGTTGCGGCGCATGGCGAGGTCCAACGGTAGACGCTCCCGTGGGTCCACACGAAAACGGGCTGTCATGGGTCTGCGATGCCCTCGTCTTTCGGGAGGATTGGCTTCGAGATACTGGACCTGATCCGTGTGAGCCTGCGGGGGGTTGCCCTACTGGTAGCTGATCGGCTGGGACTTCAACACGGCGCTGTACTTCTCGACGGTCACCTACTTGACCATCGGCTATGGTGACTTGGTGCCGCCACCGAAGTGCCGGCGGGCGGCACAGGCCGTGATGACCGCCGGTTGCTCAGGACCACTTCCGCTGAACAGCAGGTGGTTGTTCCTCCCCGGCCAGGCTCAGATTATTTGGCAGATTATTTGGTTGCCCTGGGTGCAGGTTATTTCGTTGCCCTGGATGCAGGACTTGTTCCGGGTCTCCATGGCCGTTAGCATCGTGACCCGGCTCACCTTTGGCACCCTGATCACCATTGCGCCGGTGCCGACCCTGTACGCGGTCTTCTACCGCTTCCCATCGCCGAGCAGTACGAACCACCCCGGCAACGAGCCCACCCACCTCCACCACCACGTAAGGAGCTTTCCATGCAAATTAAACTGCTGATCGTCACCGCGGCCTTGTCCATGGCCGTCGCCAACGCGGTCGTCGCGCAAGAAGAGCCCGCCAAGGGCGGCTTCAAGATCGGCGTGCTGACGTGTAAATCGGACCCCGGCACCCAGAAGAACCTGATCGTCAGCTCCAGCGTCCAGGTCGACTGTGAGCTGAAATACAACAACGGTAAGGTCGACCGCTACACGGGCAAGTCCGGGGTCGCCGCTGGCGTGGACCTCAACTGGAAGCGTACCGATGTGCTCAAGTACGCGGTGCTATCCGCCTCCCAAGACGCGACGCCGGGGGCCGGTGGGCTCGCGGGCAAGTTCGTGGGCGGCAAGGGTTCCGTGACCCTGGGGTACGGCGCCGGTGCGGGCGTTCTGGTCGGCGGAAGCGACAAGAATCTGACCCTGCAACCCCTGGCGCTCGAGGGCAGCAAGGGCCTAGGCGTCGCCGCCGGCGTTTCCTTCCTGACCCTGGAGCATAAGCCGGCCGAGTGATCGAGCGAGTCCGGTACGGCATCGCCGCACCGGACTCATTCCCAGCCGCGGCTCGGTTGCCTTCCGACCACCCGAGGCGTGCGTTCCCTAGATTGCGTAACCAGGACTGGGGAGCCTCAGTGGGTTCCCCACGGGCCCGCGACCGCGGCGTCTTCCCCGGCCGACGCCCGTACTACCGATGAGCGACCTCATTGACCGCGCCCGCCGCTTTGCGACTGAAGCCCACGAGCGCATCGACCAGCGACGCAAGTACACCCAACAGCCCTACCAGGTGCACCTCAAGGCCGTCGCGGCCATGGTGGTGGAAGTCACCGACGACCCGGAGATGATCGCCGCTGCCTGGCTGCACGACACGGTCGAAGACACCCCTGCCACCTTCGGGGATCTGGAGCGGGAGTTTGGCTCCGGGGTCGCGGCGCTCGTCGCCGATCTCACCGACCTGAGCAAGCCGAGCGACGGCAACCGCGTGGTCCGCAAGGCGATCGACCGCGGGCATACAGCCCAGGCCAGCCCCCGGGCCAAGACCATCAAGCTGGCCGATCTGACCGACAACTGCCGCGACATCTGCCGCCACGATCCGAGCTTCGCCCGGGTGTACCTCGCCGAGGCCGCCGCCTTGCTCGACGTCCTCCACGAGGGCGACGAGGCCCTATATCGCCGGGCCCAAAAGGCCGTTGCTGAGTGCGCGCGGCGGCTCGGCCTGCCAAGACCACCCCAGACGGTCACGGCCGTGGAGCATGACGCCCCCCGAGGGGATCTGACCCTGTCCCAGCGCCGCGCGGCGCGGCTCTTCACCGAGGCATTCACCGCCCGGGACGTCGCCGAGCCCCTGCGCTCATTCGACCTCGTGCCTCCCGCCGTCGAGATTGAGGAAATCCTGGCCAGACACGACCTTGAGGTCGCCAGCCTTCGCCGCGAGGGCCTCACCGTCGGTTACTTTCGCAGGGGGACTCAGGGCGCGCCGCCCACCGGCGAATACCTGCGCCCCTTCGCCAAGGGCCAAGTGGTGCCCGGAGACGCACCTCTCTCCGAGGTCATCGGCATCCTCACCCGCTACGACTTCTGCTTCGTGACGGCCATGGGCGACGTCGCCGGGGTCATCGCCCGAGGCGATATCCAGAAGCCAGTCGTACGCATGTGGCTGTTCGGGATCGTCACGCTGATCGAGATGGATCTGGTCAACCGGATCGGCGCCGTCTGGCCAGACGGGAGTTGGACCAGCCTCCTCTCCACCGGGCGTCTGGATAAGGCCCAGGCGCTCCTGGAGGAACGCCGCCGGCGAGGCCAGCACGTGGATCTGGTGGACTGTCTGCAGCTCTCCGACAAGGCCAAGATCCTGATGGAAGATCAGCGCCAGCGAGCCGAGTTCGGCTTCCCGACCAAGGGTGCCGCGAATCGGGTGATCAAGGACATGGAGTCCCTGCGCAATAATCTGGCTCACGCCCAGGACATCGTCACGCACGACTGGCCGCAAATTGCCCGCCTGGCCCGGCGGATCGAGGAGGGCATCACCGGCCTGGCATGACCTTGAACCAAGCCGACATCGCTTAGAAAAGGGTCGGCGCCCGCTGCGCTGCGTGGCCGACGCCAAGATGCGGCGTGTCGGAGGGTCCCTGACTGGCCCAGGCTGTGATCGAGGGCCCGACCGGCGTGCTCATTCCGGGCTGATCGAGTGCGCTGGCCTTCGCGGTGGTGGTGCGACTGCTCGAGACGCGGGGCGGAGGCCCAGCGGCCCCAAGGTTAGCGGCGTTGGGTTGCGGAGTCCGTCCACAACGCAACGGCCAAGCTGTCGGTGCGGTCCGCATGCTCACCGGAGCCGCACGAGCCGGTGGCAGGGCTTAGGGCGATGCCTTAGCCTCAATGCCGTGCGACCACTCTCAGGTCTGTCCGGGCGCGCCTGTCTGTGACAGGTAGCGCTCGACGGCCGTCTGCAGGTTAAAGATCAGTCGCTCGCGGCCCAGGGTCTCCCCGAGCGATGAGCGCTGCACCATGGCCAGCACCTCGGGACTCAGGGCCACGAGCCACAGGAGAATGCCCCGTTCGCGGAGCCGCTCCTCGGCATCGACGAGCATCTTGAGCGCCGAGTACTCGATGTCGAACACGGCGCTGAAGTCCAGCGCCACCACCCTCGGCTGGGCGGCCTCGATGAGGGGCAGCAGCTGATCGCCCATGCGCTGGGCATTGGCGAAGAAGATCCGTCCCTCCGGGCGCACCATCAGGAGTCCGGGGAAGGTCTCGTCCTCCGGATGCTCTTCCGACCGCGGCCGGAAGACGTCCGTGCCCGGCTTGCGCCCGAGGGCGTAGACCCGCGGATGGGCGGCCTGGTAGGAGAGCCCCACCAGCGAGACGATGATCGCAACGACGATGCCCTTCAGGGTTCCGAGCACCACCACCCCGGCGCACGCCACCAGGGCCCAGACAAACTCCATGCGGCGAATGCGCAGGATGGCGGCGAACTCTGCCGGCTGGATCAGGCCGATGGAGTACACGATCACGACGGCCGCCAGGGTGGCCTGGGGCATCAGCGCCATGAGGGGCGCGAGCAGCAGCATCGTGGCCAGGGCGGCAGCCGCGGTCGTCAGTCCGGCCACCTGGGTGTGGGCGCCGGCGAGGCGGTTCACCGCGGTCTGCGATTTGCCTCCCCCGGCCGGCATGGCGCCGAACAAGCCGCCGGCGGCATTGCCGATGCCTGTCGCCAGCAGTTCCCGGTTCGGATCGGGCAGCGGCTCGCCACGGCCGGCGAAGGCCCGCGCGGCGGCGATAGTCTCGGTGAAACTCATCAGGGCGATGCCCAGTGCGCCGGGCCAGAGCTGCTCGATCAGGGCGAGGTTCGGTGCCGTGAACGACGGAAGGCCCTGGGGGATGTGCCCGACGGTTTCCACGCCGAAGGTCTGCAGGGCGAGCAGGCCAGACGCGGCGATACCGACCGCCACGGCGACCAGCGGTGCAGGGGCGCGGGGGACATAGCGCTCCAGCGCGACGAGGATCAGCAGCATGGCGGCGCCGACGGCCAGCGTCGCGAGCGAGGTCTGCGGCAGGTGGTGGATCAGCGCGATCAGGTTCTGGAGGAAGGAACCCTTGTCGAAATGGATGCCGAGCAGCTTCGGCACCTGGTCGAGGACGATGATGAGCCCCACGCCCGCCTTGAAGCCGGTCAGGACCGGCTCGGAGATAAAGCTGGCGACGACACCCAGCCGCAGGAGCGAGGCCAGCACCAGCATGACCCCCACCAGGAAGGCGAGCGTCGTCGCGGCGACCAGCAGCGCCGCCGGGTCCGCTCCCGGTACGGCCAGGGCGAGCTGGGTCCCGGTGAGGATCGCAATGGTCGTCGTGGTGCTCACGCTGAGCGGCCGCGAGGTCCCCAGGACCGCGTACACCACCATGGGCACCAGCGCCGTGTAGAGGCCTACCTCGACAGGAAGCCCGGCGACCGTGGCATAGGCCATCGCCTTGGGGATGACGACGGCGGCGGTAGTCAGGCCAGCAATGATGTCCGGGCGCAGCTAGTCCCGCGGGTAGCGACTCATCCAATCCGGAATCGGTATCACGCCCGTTCTCCTCTGCTCTAGCTACCGGCCTTCGCGCCGCGCAGGGCCGCGAACCGCTGTGCCGTCAGTGCCGACCATTTGTCGAAGGCGTTCTTGGCGTAGGACCAGCTCTGGAAGGAGTTCACGTAACCGCTCGCCCAGGTCTGCGCGGCGCCCACGGCCCCGGCGTCCATGTCTGCCGCGTACTTGCGGCCAATCTCGGTATCGCGGCATTCCGCCACGATGGCCTTGGAGCCGCCGTCCAGGAACTGCATCTCCATGCCGGTCTCGCCGAGGTAGGGGGTGGACCCCGCCGGCCGGCCGGTAGCTACGCCAGAGCCGGCCTCGGCGACGAATCCGTAGGGGATCAGGGTCCCAGACACGCTGCGGGTGACCGAAGTGGGTACCAGATTGGTCAGGGCGATGCGGATCACGATTACCCCGTGCCCCGGCTTGTCCACCACCGCCATCTGCGGCTTCAGCTCCCGCACCAGGGAGGCGTGGAAGTAGTCCGTCAGCGTTTTGAGATCGGTTGGGTCGATGCCTTGTGCCTGACCCGGCTTGAGGGTGACCTCCATGCGCGTGATGAGGACCTTGTCGTAGCGCTTCATGTCCGCGTCGGCGGCGCGCCAGCACTGGATGCCCTCGGCCCACGCGACGGGCTTGAGACGCCCGTAGTCCGACAGAAAGCCGCTCTTGGTGAATCGGGTCGGATCGCTCGCGGTGACGCCGGTCCCGCTGCCCATGACGCTCGAATCGGTGGAGGCGCAGCCCAGGGCGAGCAGAGTGCATCCAAGGGTCAGGGCGAGGGCGGGGCCGCGGCGGGCGCGCGTGGTCGTCGTAACATTGTCGGTCATGTCGTGCTACTCGAGGTCGGAGGGTTGGAAGGCGCGTTCCCCGCCGGGTCGTTGCAGCAACCCCGGGGGGACGCGCGGTGGGGCGGCTGTCGAGCCGACATGTTCCCACACCGAGCCCTGCGTTGCGTGAAATTGTCGCCGGGATCCTGACAGCGGGGCGGGTATTCCCGAGGCGATCGACGGCCGGGGGTTCTTCGCTGCCGGGCCCTGCTGTATAAAGCCGTTTCATGCCCATGTCCACCGGAGCCACGACCATGCACCTTAACCGAATCCACAGCAGGCCCACGGCCCTCTCTTTGGCTGGGGCCGCCTGCGTCCTGCTCGTCCTGGCCCTGCCGGCCCTGGCGGCCCGCGGCCCAGACCTGCCGGACTATCCGGCGGATCTGGTCGCCCCGGGGCTCTACGTCATCCACGGTCCCGTGGCCTACCCGACCCCGGAGAACCAGGGCTTCATGAACAATCCGGCGTTTCTGGTCACCGATGCCGGCGTAATCGTTGTCGACCCCGGGTCGAGCGTCCAGACCGGCGAGATGGTGTTGCGCCAGATCCGCAAGGTGACGGACAAGCCTCTGCTGGCGGTCCTCAATACCCATGTCCACGGGGATCACTGGCTCGGCAACCAGGCCATGCTGGCGGTCGCCCCGGAGGTGCCGATCTACGCCCACCCCAAGATGCTGGAGCAGGTCGCCCAGGGGGCGGGCGAGGAGTGGGTGCAGCGGATGATGAGCGCCACCGATGGGGCTACTGAGGGGACAGCCCCGCGGGGCCCGACCCGTGCGCTGGACGGCGGCGAGACGTTGTCGATCGGCGGCCTGACCTTCAAGACGCACTACTACCCGCACGTACATACCACTACGGACCTGATGTTCCAGGTGCCGGAACTGGGAGTCCTGTTCCTGGGGGACAACGCCTGCAACGGCCGCATCGTGCGCATGGACGACGGCTCCTTCGCTGGCAGCGTCCAGGCCCTGGACGGGGTCAAGGGCGCCGTCCCGGCCCAGGTCCTGGTCCCGGGGCACGGCCGCACCGGCGGCTGGGAGATCGTGGACGCCTACCGTGCCTATCTGAGCGGCGTCTACGACGGCGTCGCCCAGCTCTACGAGGAGGGGGTGAGCGACTTTGACATGAAGCCGCTTATCGCCGAGCGCCTGGCCCGGTTCAAGGACTGGCCAGGGTTCGAGGAGGAGCTTGGCAAGCACATCTCGCTGGCTTATCTGGAGGTCGAGGCAAGCGCCTTTTGAGTGAGCGGGTATGGCTGCCGGCCGGAATACCGAGCGATCGGCTGGTGCCCAGGGGCCGCCCCCTCGGCCGTTTCAGCCGGACCTCTGGAGCGAAACCGACTAGAACATCGTCGTGCTCACATCGCAGTCGGGTAGGGCGACCTGTAGCGCCTCGGCCCCCTGCCGCGTGACGCGGGTGCTCCAGAGGATGAGCTCCTGCAGGCGCTGCAAGGGCTTGAGGTGCTCCAGCCCGGCGTCGCCGATGCCGGTTTCCCAGAGGATGAGGGTCTCCAGGTTGATCAGGCCGCGAAGGTGAGCAAGGCCCGCATCGGTGATTCCGGTGCGGGTGAGATAGAGTCCCTTGAGCCGGGTCAGGCGCCCGACCTCTGCGAGCCCGTCGTCGGTGATGCGCGTGCCCTTGAGGTCGAGGATCTCCAGGTTGGGCAGGGAGGCCAGCAGCTTCAGTCCCTCGTCGGTGATGTCCGTGTGGTCTAGATGCAGCTCCTGCAGGTTGGTCAGGGACTGCAGGTGGGCGAGCCCCGCGTCGCCGACCCTGGTCTCCGCCAGGGAGAGAAAACGCAGATCATGCAGGCTCGCCAACAGGTTGCCGAGCTCCCGGTCGCTGATCTGGGTGGAGAGCAGGTCCAGCTTCTGACCGCTCTGCAGGCGCGGCCATTCGAGGATGGTACCCAACAGGCGGAGCACGTCCTGGGCGGACCGGTTCACGTCCGCCAACCCCTCGGCGATGTCGGTTCCGGGCGCGTCCGGCATGCCGGCGGACCCCCGGATCGCGGCGCTGGTGTCGGCGATCTGCGCCAGGGATGCGCTGACCTCCCGACCCAGATTGGAGAGGAACTTGTCCTTGGTGTCATTGAGCTCCTGGAGCTCCCCGCGCGCCTTCTCCAGCGCGGCCAGGTGTTGTCGTTGCTGGCAGATGAGCCTCTGAATGCGCAGGTGCGTCGCCACCCGGGCGTGCACCTCGGGCTGCTTGACCGGCTTGGTGACATAGTCCACTGCGCCGGCGGCAAACCCCTGGGCCAGGTCCTCGATGTCGGTCTTGGCCGTGACGAAGATGACGGGGATCTCGCTCAGCGCCTCGTCCTGCTTGAACCGGCGGCAGGTCTCGAAGCCGTCCATCTCGGGCATCATCACGTCCAGCAGCACCAGATCCGGCAGGACGGATGCGGCGATGCCGAGGGCCTTGGCGCCGCTGGTGGCGAAGAAGATCTGATGGCCAAGCGGTTCCAGCATCTCCCGCAGCAGGTCCAGATTGGCGGTCTTGTCATCGACGATCAAGAGCTTCGCCGCGGTTACTTCGGCGGGCTTGGGCATGGCGTTGGTCCTCTCTTCTGGGGCGGGCATCGGTGATAACGGCGGGCGGCGGGCGGGAGGCCACGGCGGGTTGGAAAGGGGGGTCCACAACATACCCAACCGAGGCCGCCGCGTGAAGCAGCAAAACCTGCTGGCGAAGTTTCCCCGCCGAGGGCCCTGTCGCGGCGCCGCGCGTCGCGTAGGATGGCGGCGATAGGCTCTTGCGGACCGACCGGCATGACCGGCGGGTCCCGCCTAGGTGGCCAAACGATCTCGGGGGATGCAGATGGATAAGACGCGCACGGTACTCGTGGTCCTGCTGACGGCGGTCCTATTGCTGGGGCTCCTGTGGGATCTCAATCTGCCGCAGGGGGCCATCCACGGCACCCCCTATGTGCTGCTCATCTCTGCCAGCTACTGGCTGCCCTGGCGGTATGCATCGGTGGTGCTGGCCGCGATCGGGACCCTGCTCACCGCCGTGGGCTACGTCTACTCGGCCGCCGAAGTCGATACGGCGACAATGCTGCTCAATGTCGGTCTCAAAGCGGCGGTACTGTGGGTTACCGCCTTCCTGGTCCTGCGCTACCGGGCCTCGTCGCGCTGCCTGGAAGACCGCGAGCAGCGCCTGCGGGCGCTGGTGGAGACCGCGGTCGATGGGGTCATGATCATCGATGCGGCCGGGACGGTGCAGGAATACAACCCGGCCTGCGAGCGTCTGTTCGGGTATGGGGCGGACGAGGTTGTCGGCAACAACGTCAAGATGCTGATGCCGCCGCCCTACCGGGATGAGCACGACCAGTATCTGATGCGCTACCGCGCCACGGGGGTCAAGCGCATCATCGGCGTCGGCCGCGAGGTCGAGGGAAGGCGCAAGGACGGCACGACCTTCCCGATGGAGTTGTCCGTCGGCGAGGCCCGTCCGGGCGGGCAACGGGTCTTCGTCGGCATCGTCCGCGACATCACCGCGCGCAAGTCTGCCGAGCAGTCGCTGCGCCTCGCCAAGGAGCAAGCCGAGGGCGCAAGCCGAGCGAAGTCCCTGTTCCTCGCCAACATGTCCCATGAGATCCGCACCCCCATGAACGCGGTGCTCGGCTACACCCAGCTCATCGAAGGCGACGCGGAGCTGCCACAGAAGTACCGTCGCTCGCTCAAGGCGATCCGCGTGGCCGGCAACCACCTGCTCGGGCTCATCGACGACGTCCTCGACCTCTCGAAGATCGAGGCCGGGGCCATGGAGCTGAACCTGCGCGACTTTGATCTTGGGGACCTGACGGAGGATATCTCCGAGATGTTCCGGATGCGCTGCGGGCAGAAGGGGCTCGTCTGGAAGGCCGAGGCCCGTATCGGTCAGCGTGCGGTGCGCGGCGACGACCGCAAGTTGCGTCAGGTGCTGATCAACCTGCTGGGCAACGCCGTGAAGTTCACCGACCAGGGACAGATCTGCCTTGAGGTGGAGCAGGACGGAGGGCGTTACGCCTTCAGCGTCGTCGATACCGGCCCCGGCATCAGCGCCGCGGCGCGCGAGCGCATCTTCGAGCCCTTCCAACAGGCGGAAGAGGGCGGCATCAAGGGCGGGACCGGCCTGGGACTGGCCATTACCAAACGCCATATCGAACTCATGGGCGGCACCCTGACCCTCGACTCGACCCCCGGCGAGGGGAGCCGCTTTTGCTTTGCGCTGGACCTGGCGCCGGCCGAGGGCGCCCTGACCTCGACCGGGGACAGGGCACGTCGGCCCCTGCATCTGGCCCCTCACCAGCGGGTCCTGGCCTTGGTGGTGGACGATGTAGAGGATAACCGGGAGGTCTTGAGCGGCCTCCTCGATCAGGTCGGTGTCGAGGTGGTCATGGCGAACGACGGGGCGCAGGCGCTCGATCGGATCGCCGAACAGCGTCCGGACATCGTCTTCATGGACGTGCGCATGCCCGTCATGGACGGGCTGACCGCCGTGCGCCACCTGCGCGAGCGCTGGCCCAAGGAGCCCATCGTGTGTGTCGCCATCACCGCGTCTGGCCTGCTGCGCCAGCGGTCTGTGTATCGGGACGCGGGATTTGACGACTTCATCGGCAAGCCCTTCCTCATTGAGACGGTTTGGGACTGTATGGTGAGGCACCTGCACATCGACCTCGAGCATGCCCCGGTGGAAGATGCCCCCTCAGGTGCCGCCACCCAGACCGCCGACGTCAAAGCGGTGCGTCTGCCCGAAGCCCTGCGCGAGCGCCTGCTGGCCGCTGCGCAGATCAACGCCCTGACCGAGATCGAGGCCCTGATCGGCGAGCTGAAACGCCTCGGTCCCGACGCTCAGAACTTGGCGGCCGAGCTGGAAGGTCTGCTGTCGCAGTACGACACCGACGGCATCGCCGACCTCGTCCATCAGCTGCCTTCCTAACGGCCGTGGGATGTACCGTCTCAATGACCCGCCACTGTCTGAGGTACTGCTGCATGCTCAACCGACGGCATCAGGTGCAGCCTCGGCCTCCGCCTCGAGCTTGCGCTTCACGTCTCCGGGAGAGCCGGTGCGCCGCGCCAACAGGTCATAGGCCACCGGCACCACGAACAGCGTAAAGAAGGTCGCGGCGAGGACCCCGAACAGGATCACGGTCCCGATCACGGTCCGGGTCTCGGCCCCGGCGCCGGATGACAGGAGCAGGGGTACCGAGCCCGCGGCGGTGGTGATGCCGGTCATGACGATGGGGCGCAGGCGCACCATGGGACCGGGGTCAGCATGGGGCGGGGTCATTGCTTGCTCTCACTCCTGCAGCGCCGTCGTCGAACCGCTCGAGTGCAAGGCCAAGCACTGAGATCCATCTAGCCGAGCTCGGACCTGGGTCTCGTGCGAGCCGCGGACCGAGCAGCGCAGGCGGTGGCGGAGTCCTCGGACCGTCATGCTGGGCGGCACGCGGGCACGGTCAATGGCAGCCTGACGGCCGCAGGCACCGCCGAAGGTCAGAACGGTGAAGGTCTCCGGGGGGAAGTCGGTGACGCTGTTATCATGGGGACCCATACCGGACGGGGTAAGGGCCCGCAGGCTCATGGCTTGAGCCTGGGGCGCACGGAAGATGTCGGCGGGCAGAGGGTTCCCACCCATGCTCGTTAGGACTGGGTCGCTGCCGATTTCCGGACATTCTTGACCCTGCGCCTTGCTCCGCTCTTTACTTGCCCCCTGCCGCAGACAGCCCCTTTGGTCGTGTCGCAAGGCGGCCAATGGCGTTGGTGGAGACCCAATGGAACAAGCACAACTCAACTGGATCGCCAACTTCATCTGGGGCATCGCCGACGACGTGCTGCGGGACCTCTACGTCCGCGGCAAGTACCGAGACGTGATCCTGCCCATGACGTGCTGCGCCGCCTGGACGCGGTGCTGGAGCCGACCAAGCAGGCCGTGCTCGATATGAAGTCCGCGCTCGACCGGGCCGGCATCGTCCACCAGGACCAGGCCCTGCGCCAGGCCGCAGGCCAGGCCTTCTACAACACCTCTCGATTCACCCTGCGCGACCTCAAGTCCCGCGCCAGCCAGCAGCAGCTCAAGGCCGACTTCGAGGCCTACCTGGACGGCTTCTCGCCCAACGTCCAGGAGATCCTCGACAACTTCGAGTTCCGCCATCAGATCCCGCGGCTATCCAAGGCCGACGCCCTGGGCACGCTGATCGAGAAGCTGCTCTCCCCGGACGTCAACCTGAGCCCTAATCCGGTCCTCAACGGTGACGGGTCGGTGAAGCACCCGGGCCTGGACAACCACGGCATGGGCACCGTGTTCGAGGAGCTGGTCCGGCGCTTCAACGAGGAGAACAACGAAGAGGCGGGTGAGCACTGGACGCCGCGCGACGCCGTGAAGCTCATGGCGAATCTGATCTTCCTGCCCGTCGCCGACCAGATCACCGACGGCACCTACCTGCTCTACGACGGGGCCTGCGGCACGGGCGGCATGTTGACCGTCGCCGAGGAGACCTTGCAGCAGATTGCCACGGAGCGCGGCAAGCAGGTGGCCACCCACCTCTACGGCCAGGAGATCAACGCCGAGACCTACGCCATCGCCAAGGCGGACCTGCTGCTCATGGGTGAGGGCGAGGCGGCGGACAACCTGGTCGGCGGCCCCGAGCACTCGACCCTGGCCAACGACGCCTTCCCGTCGCGCGAGTTCGATTTCATGCTCTCCAACCCGCCCTACGGCAAGAGCTGGAAGAGCGACCTGGAGCGCATGGGTGGCAAGGAGGGCATCAAGGACCCGCGCTTCATCATCGAGCACGCGGGCGACCCGGAGTATTCGCTCCTCACCCGCTCCAGCGACGGCCAGATGCTCTTCCTGGCCAACATGCTCTCGAAGATGAAGCAGGGCACCGGTCATGGGCGGGGGCTCGGCAGCCGCATCGCCGAGGTGCACAACGGCAGCTCGCTCTTCACCGGCGACGCCGGCCAGGGCGAGAGCAACATCCGCCGCTGGATCATCGAGAACGACTGGCTGGAGGCCATCGTCGCCCTGCCGCTCAACATGTTCTACAACACCGGCATCGCGACCTACATCTGGGTGCTGAGCAACCGCAAGCCCGAGCACCGCAAGGGCCGCGTCCAGCTCATCGACGCCACCCAGTGGTACAAGCCGCTGCGCAAGAACCTCGGCAAGAAGAACTGCGAGCTGTCGGACGAGGACATCCAGCGCATCTGCGACACCTTCCTCGCCTTCCAGGAGACCGAGCAGTCCAAGATCTTCCCCAACGCTGCCTTCGGCTACTGGAAGGTCACGGTCGAGCGCCCGTTGCGCATCACAGGGCATCGACCCGGAGCGGGCCTACACCCCGAAGGAGATCAAGGCCCTGAAGGAGACCGCCGAGCGGGCGGAGGATGCACCGCCGGTCATCAGGAAGATCCACAAGCGGGGCGCCGTCGCCGACCCCCTGCGTGGCCTGTTCGCCGCCACCATCGGCGGCAAGCCCGTCGTGGTCGAGTACGAGCCCGACCCGGACCTCCGCGACACCGAGCAGGTGCCCCTGCTGGAAGAGGGCGGCATCGTCGCCTTCCTGCGCCGCGAGGTGCTGCCCCACGCCAACGACGCCTGGTACGTGCCGGACAGCGTCAAGACCGGCTACGAGGTCAGCTTCACCCGCTACTTCTACAAGCCGCAAGCCCCTGCGCACCCTGGAGGAGATCCGCGCCGACATCCTGGCGCTGGAGCGGGAGACCGACGGGCTTTTGGGCGAGATCATCGGGGGCGATCTGCAGTGAGCCTGGACCTCGGAAACGGCTGTCCCGGCTCCGCGGCCGGCGGCGAGCCTGAGGCGACAGACGCCGCGAATGTCGCGACTTGGGTCATCCGACAGATGTCGCCCCGTGACGTGTTTCATGGTGTTGGCAGTGTTCAACATGGCAAATCTTAGGGCGCATGCTAAACGCAGCCTTTAACAAGGACCGGATGTTGATCCATGCGCAACAGAGACGACACTATGGGTGACACAGCTCCGGGCCCTCCCGGCGGCACTTTAGCCTCTTGCTGAACGCACTGGCCCGTGATCCCTGGAGATCCAAGCATGACCATGGCCGAGCAGATACTCGAAACCTTGCAGGACCTGGCCCCGGAGCAGCAGGCTGAGGTGCTGGACTTTGCCGCCTTCCTCCGGCAGCGCGCCAAGGCCACCCAAGAGTCACCAACGGTCGAGCCGCCGCCGCTCCCGGTGCTCAGCGGCCGGGTACCGCCGGGCTGGAAGGATGCCCTCTATGAACCCCGCTGAGCGGGTCTTCCTCGATGCCGGGCTCTTCATCGGTGCCCTGTTCTCCGACGATCCACGCGACGGTGAGGCCTGTGGCATCAGCATCGCGGGACCGCCGAGCGTCCTGACCGAGCCGGTTCAGTGAACGGGCTCAGGACCGTAGGATGGGCAAAGGCCGATAGGCCGTGCCCATCAACGCTCGCCAATGATGGGCACGCTGCGCTTTGCCCATCCTACGGGCTGGGGGTCCTGAAAGAGGTGACGGGCTACACGCGCAACCGTCGCCTTCGCTACGAGCCCTATGTCCGATTGTTCAGCGACGAGCTCCCGGAAGCCGAGAGATGATCGACGGCCTCCAGCCCTATCCTGACTACAAGGACTCCGGCGTGGCTTGGCTGGGGGAGGTGCCGCGGCACTGGAAAGTGTTGCCCAATCGAGCGATGTTCGTCGAAGTAAAGGAACGCGACCATCCCGACGAGCAGATGCTCTCCGTAACCATCACGAAGGGCGTAATCCCGCAGAAGGCGCTGCTATCCGGTAGTTCGAAGAAAGACAGCTCGAATCAGGATAAATCCGCATACAAGCTGGTTCGCCCTGGGGACATCGCCTACAACAAGATGCGGGCATGGCAGGGTGCGCTCGGCGTATCCGACTATAGGGGCATCATCAGTCCCGCCTACGTGGTGCAGCGCCCGCGCGGGGGCGTCGAATCCCGCTACGTCCACTACCTGTTGAGGACACCAGCATTTGCGAAAGAGGCCGAACGATGGTCCTACGGGATCACCTCCGACATGTGGAGCCTTCGACCCGAACACTTCAAAATGATCTACGGGTGTCTCCCGCCCCTCGCCGAACAAGCCGCCATCGTTCGCTTCCTCGATTACGCGGACCGGCGTATTCGGTGCTACATCCGCGCCAAGCAGAAGCTGATCAAGCTGCTGGACGAGCAGAAGCAGGCCATCATCCACCGCGCCGTCACCCGCGGCCTCGACCCCAACGTCCGCCTCAAGCCCTCCGGCGTGGAGTGGCTGGGGGATGTGCCGGAACATTGGGAAGTCTCAAAGTTCAAACGTAAGTGCCGCACTACAAGTGGGGCGACGCCGGGATCATCCGCGCGGGCCGACTACTACGGCGGTCCGATCCCGTGGATTCGATCGATGGATTTGACGGATGACGTCGTAAGTCGATACGAGATTGGCATCACCGAGCGCGCGATTCGCGACACAGCGTGCAAGATCGTCCCCGCAGGAACCGTGCTAATCGCCATGTATGGCGGCGCTGGGACAATCGGCAAGAACGGGCTTCTTGCTATGGATGCGACCACCAATCAAGCAGTCTGCGCCGTCTTGCCGAGCCCCGGCCACGATCCAAGGTTTATCTTGCGATTCGCTGCAGGCGTCCCGCCCGCATTGGATGCAAGTTGCGACAGGGGCACGAGTTGACCCAAACATCAGCCAGGAGCGGATTCGTGATGGGGTGCTGCTCTGTCCGCCCCTATATGAGCAGAAAGCGATAGCGTCATTTATTGAAACCCATATCGCCAGCATTCAGTCGGCTGTCGCGAGGACTCTGCGAGAGGTCGACGCTGCTCCGCGAATACCGCACCCGCCTGATCGCCGACGTGGTCACCGGCAAGCTCGACGTGCGCGAGGCGGCGGCTCGACTGCCACAGGAAATCATGGAGTTGGAGCCGCTCGATGAGCCGGAAGTCGTCGCCGAAGGTGAGGAAGAGCCTACCGAAGACCTCGACACTGTCCCCGACGCGGCCGACGTATGATCCATGCCCCTCCGGGGTGGCGATAGGGACGCTTCTGGATAACAATCCGCGTGAGGAGGTAGACATCATGGCCCTGACGCAGACCGAGTTTGAGGCGCTGCTGTCCGACCCGACTAAACGCATCGAGGGCGATGTCGCCTGGCAGGCGGATGAGGACCACTCCCCTTGCCTGGACTTCCGCGCCGAGGTGCGCTCCGAGAGCGGCTGGCCGCTGTTCGTGCGGGGCAGTTACAACCCGCTCATCCCGGCCCTATCCTACAACCTCATCCTGAAGACCGAAGGTCGGGTCTACGGGCTCGACCTGGGCAAGGATCACCACAATCCCCAATGCCACCAGGTGGGCGAGTGTCACAAGCACCGGTGGACGGAACGATTCCGCGACAAGGAGGCCTACATGCCCGTCGACATCACCGCCTCGCCCGCGCAGCCGGTGGACGCCTGGCACCAGTTCTGTACCGAGGCAGGGATTGACCATCAGGGACGGATGCTCGCCCCGCCCCCACACACGGGAGACTTGTTCCTATGAACGCGGCCAGTCTGTGTGCCGATTTGCAGCGCGCTATGGGGGAGCTGTTCTCCTGTGGCCCGCAAGGTGATTTTCAGCGTGTCCGCACGCCGTATCTCTACCCGGACGGCGATAACATCGACCTCTTCCTGAAGACTGCAGGCGACGTGACCACCGTGTCCGACCTCGGCGAGACCCTGCGCTGGCTGCGCTCCCAGACCCTCTCGCCGCGCCGCTCGCCCAAGCAGAACGCCCTGATCGCGGATGCTTGCCTGACCCATGGGGTGGAACTCTACAAGGGCATGGTGCTGGCACGCTGCCGGCCGGATAACTCCTTGGCGGAGGTCACGACGCGGGTAGCGCAGGCCTGCCTGCGGGTCTCTGACCTATGGTTCACCTTCCGAACCCGCTCCGTGGAGTCTGTCACTGATGAGGTGGCAGATTTCCTGTCCGAACGGCAATTCAACTTCGACCACGGGCCCAAGTATCCCGGGCGGTCCGGGCGAGCCTGGACGGTCGACTTCCATGTGCGTGCGCCCAAGCGCAGCTCCCTCGTGTACGTGTTGAGTACTGGCAGCCGCTCCGCCGCTCGATCCGTGGCCGAACATGTCGTAGCAGCCTGGTACGACCTGAGCCACCTCGCCGCCGGGCCGGAGGCGCTCGGGTTTGTCAGCCTCTTCGATGACACCGCCGATGTGTGGGCTGACGAGGATTTCCGCCTGGTGGAGTCGCTTTCCACTGTCACGCGCTGGTCCCAGCCGGACGCGTTTGCTGAGGTGCTCGCGGAGGCAGCTTAACCGGAGGTCTGCTGCTGGGAGCTGTCGCCGACGCCGCGGAACATGCGGCCGACGTGTCCGTCCCTTTGCTTGCGGGGGTCAAGTCATGAGCCGTTTGCTGCATCGCCTCGGTCTGAAAGAGCAAAGGGGCAGCAAGCCGCGCTGCCATTGGCTGACGCATGGAGCAGTCGATGTGGTCTCGGGGCGCCTTACCGCCTTGACTGCCCCCTGGGCAACGGTCTCTACCCATGATCGGTGGATGCCAGAGGGGTTCGATGCAACGGCGGAAGCCCAACTGCCCCAGGCGCCCCGACTGCTCGACCCCGACATTGGCCGTCGTCTTGCCAATTGGTGGCTACCGCCAGATCGCTTGGGTGCTCGGACCCCCAACTTCGACATCGCCGGCACCTGCACAATTGAAGGCGCAAAGGGCCTGTTGCTCCTGGAGGCCAAGGCCCACAGCGAAGAACTCAACCGCGAGGCCGTTGGCCGCCGCCTTGGCGAAGACGCATCGGAGGAGTGCAAGGCGAGCCACGTCACCATCGATAGGGCCATTATGGAGGCCAGGTCGGGCCTGAGTGCCGCCACTGGGCTCGATTGGCAGATCTCCCGCGACTCGCACTACCAGATGTCCAATCGCTTCGCCTGGTCGTGGAAGCTCGCGGACCTCGGCATCCCCGTCGTGCTGGTCTACCTCGGATTTCTCGCCGCCGACGAGATGGCCGACCAGGGGGAGCCCTTCGCCGACCATGATTCCTGGGACAGGCTCGCGAAGTCGCACAGCCGGCCGCTTTTCCCGGACCCGGTCTGGAACCAACGCTGGTCGGTGAACGGCGTCCCCTTCATCCCGCTGATCCGTTCGCTGGAGCGGCCCTTCGACCGAGAGGCTCCACCGTGACGGTGACCGACACCACCGAACGCGGCCTCGAACGGCTGATCTGCACGGCCCTGACCGGCTCACGCCGTGCGAGCCCGGCCAGCCGGACTGGGCCGTGGGCGAGCGGCCGACGGCATACGGTGGCCGGGCTGGATCTGCGGCGACCCCCAGGACTACGACCGCGAGTACTGCGTCGACCTGGCCCAGCTCTCGGCCTTCCTGCACGAGACGCAGCCCGAGGTGGCCGAGGCCCTCGACCTCGACGAGGACGGCCCGACCCGCCGCAAGTTCCTGGCCCGCCTCCAGGGCGAGATCACCAAGCGCGGCACCATCGACGTGCTGCGCCACGGCATCAAGCACGGCCCGCACGACTTCGACCTGTTCTACGGCACGCCGTCCCCGGGCAACCCCAAGGCCGAGGAGCGGTACGGGGCCAACCGCTTCAGCGTCACCCGGCAGCTGCGCTACAGCCGCGACGAGACCCAGCTCGCCCTCGACCTGGGCCTCTTCATCAACGGCCTGCCGGTCGCCACCTTCGAGCTGAAGAACAGCCTGACCAAGCAGACCGTCGAGGATGCCGTCCAGCAGTACAAGCGCGACCGCGATCCGCGCGAGAGGCTCTTCGAGTTCGGCCGCTGCGTGGTGCACTTCGCCGTCGACGACCACGAGGTGCGCTTCTGCACCCAGCTCAAGGGCAAGGCGTCCTGGTTCCTGCCCTTCAACCTGGGCTGGAACGACGGGGCGGGCAATCCGCCGAACCCGGACGGGCCTCAAGACCGACTACCTGTGGAAGCGCATCCTCACCCGCGAGGGCCTGACCGACATCCTGGAGAACTACGCCCAGGTCGTCGAGGTCAAGGACGAGAAGACCGGCCGCAAGAAGGCGCGTGCAGATCTGGCCGCGCTACCACCAGCTCGACGTGGTGCGCAAGCTCCTGGCCGATGCGCGGCCAGAACGGCGCCGGCCGGCGCTACCTGATCCAGCACTCGGCCGGCAGCGGCAAGTCCAACTCCATCGCCTGGCTGGCCCACCAGCTGATCGGCCTGGAGAAGGACGGCGCGCCGGTCTTCGACTCCATCATCGTCGTCACCGACCGGCGCATCCTCGACCAGCAGATCCGGGACACCATCAAGCAGTTCGCCCAGGTCGGCGCGACCGTGGGCCACGCCGAGCACTCGGGCGACCTGCGCAAGTTCATCGAGGGCGGCAAGAAGATCATCATCTCCACGGTGCAGAAGTTCCCGTTCATCCTGGACGAGATCGGCGGCGAGCACCGCGGGCGGCGCTTCGCCATCATCATCGACGAGGCGCACTCCAGCCAGGGCGGCAAGACCTCCGCCGCGATCAGCGATGGCCCTTGGCGAGATCGGCGCCGAGGACGCCGAGGACGACCGTCGAGGACAGATCAACCGGAGCAGCGGATGCAGGCGAAGAAGATGCTGCCCAACGCCAGCTACTTCGCCTTCACCGCCACGCCGAAGAACAAGACGCTGGAGATCTTCGGCGAGCCCGACCCGCAGCCGGACGGCACGGTCAAGCACCGCCCCTTCCACAGCTACACCATGAAGCAGGCGATCCAGGAGGGCTTCATCCTGGACGTGCTGCAGTCACTACACGCCGGTCGAGAGCTACTACAAGCTCATCAAGAAGGTGGAGGGCGACCCGGAGTTCGACACCAAGCGGGCGAAGAAGAAGCTGCGCCGCTACGTCGAGAGCCACGACCACGCCATCCGGCTCAAGGCCGAGATCATGGTCGACCACTTCCACGAGCAGGTCCTGGCGCTCAAGAAGATCGGCGGGCAGGCGCGGGCCATGGTGGTGACCAGCGGCATCGAGCGGGCCATCCAGTACTACCACGCCATCGGCGACTACCTGGCCGAGCGCAAGAGCCCGTACCGGGCCATCGTCGCCTTCTCGGGCGAGCACGACTTGTACGACGGGGCGGGGCCAAGGTCACCGAGGCGTCGCTCAACGGCTTCCCCTCCGGGCAGATCGCCGACAAGATCCAGGAGGACCCGTACCGCTTCCTCGTCTGCGCCGACAAGTTCCAGACCGGCTACGACGAGCCGCTGCTGCACACCATGTACGTGGACAAGCCGCTCTCCGGCATCAAGGCGGTGCAGACCCTCTCGCGCCTCAACCGCGCGCACCCGCAGAAGCACGACGTCTTCGTGCTCGACTTCATGAACGACTCGGACACGATCCAGCAGGCGTTCAGCGACTACTACCGCACCACGATCCTGGCCGAGGAGACCGACCCGAACAAGCTGCACGACCTGAAGGCCGCGCTCGACGGCTACCAGGTCTACATGGCCGCGCAGGTCGAGGACCTGGTGGAGCTGTACCTCGGCGGCGCCGAGCGCGACACGCTCGACCCGATCCTCGACGCCTGCGTGGCCGTCTACAAGGACGCAGCTCGACGAGGACGGTCAGGTCGACTTCAAGGGCAAGGCCAAGGCGTTCCTGCGCACCTACGGCTTCCTCGCGTCGATCCTGCCCTACACCAACGCGGACTGGGAGAAGCTCTCGATCTTCCTGAACTTCCTGGTGCCCAAGCTGCCGGCCCCGGTCGAGGAGGACCTGTCCAAGGGCATCCTCGAAGCCATCGACATGGACAGCTACCGGGTCGAGAAGCAGGCGGCGGTGAAGATCCAGCTCCCCGACGAGGACGCTGAGATCGAGCCGGTGCCGACCACCGGCGGCGGGCGCAAGCCCGAGCCGGAGCTGGACCGGCTCTCGAACATCCTCAAGACCTTCAACGACCAGTTCGGCAACATCCCCTGGACGGACGCCGACCGGGTGCACAAGCTCATCACCGAGGAGATCCCCAGCCGCGTCGCCGCCGACACGGCCTACCAGAACGCCAAGAAGAACTCGGACAAGCAGAACGCCCGCATCGAGCACGACAAGGCCCTGGCCCGCGTGATGACCGCCGTGCTGAAGGACGACACCGAGCTGTTCAAGCAGTTCATGGACAACGCATCGTTCCGGCGCTGGCTGACCGACACGGTGTTTGGGCTGACCTACGAGGACTCCGCGACCTGAGGTCGCGGCTCAGGGTGCAAGAGACTTGCGATTGGTGCTGTAGGCAGGCCGTTCAACCAACGGTTTCAGGCACGGCCGCAGCCTCCGCATCGAGCTTGCGCTTGACCTCTCCAGGCGAGCCGGTGCGCCGCGCCAGCAAGTCATAGGCCACCGGCACCACGAACAGCGTGAAGAAGGTCGCGGCGAGCACGCCGAACAGGATCACGGTGCCGATCACCGCGCGGGTCTCGGCCCCGGCGCCGGATGACAGTAGCAGGGGCACCGAGCCCGCGGCGGTGGTGATGCCGGTCATGACGATGGGGCGCAGGCGCACCTCTGACGCCTCCAACAGAGCATCCCGGAAGGCCAGTCCCTGGTCCCGGAGCTGGTTGGCGAACTCCACGATCAGGATGCCGTTCTTGGCCGCCAGGCCCACGAGCATGATGAGCCCGATCTGGCTGTAGATGTTCAGGGTCTCCCCGGCCCACCAGAGTCCGAGCAGGGCCCCGGCCATGGCGAGCGGCACCGTGAGCATGATCACCAGGGGGTGAATCCAGCTCTCGAACTGGGCGGCCAGCACCAGGAAGACCACCACCAGCCCCAGGGCGAAGACGAACAGGATGCCCGCGCTCGATTCGCGCAAGTCCGCCGATTGGCCCTTGAAGTCCACCTGTGCCTGCTCCGGCAGGTGCTCGCGGACCTTCGCCTCCAGGTAGTCCAGGGCTGCGCCCAGGGCCAGACCGTCCGCCAGGTTGGCCTGGATGGTGATGGCCCGCACCCGGTTGTAGCGGTTGAGGCTCTTGGAGTCGGCGATCTCGGAGACGCTGACGAGGTTCGAGAGGGGGATCAGCTGGCCGCTGCGGTCGGAGCGCACATAGAGGTTGGTGAGGCTCGCCGGGGTCCGCTGGGCGTCCCGCTCGCCCTCCAGGATCACGTCGTACTCCTCGCCAGCGTCGAGATAGGTGGTCACCTGCCGCGACCCCAGCATGGTCTCCAGGGTGCGCCCGATGGTGCCTACCTTGACGCCCAGGTCCGCCGCCCGGTCGTAGTCGATCTCCACCCGCAGCTGGGGCTTGGTCTCCTTGTAGTCCCAGTCGATGCTGGTCAGGCCCGGGTTGTCCTTCTCGATCTCGGCGAGCAGGGTGTCGCGCCACTGGGCCAGCTCCTCGTAGGTGCCGCCCCCGAGGACGAACTGCACGGGCTTCTGGATGCGCGCGCCAAACCCCTGGCGCATCACCGGGAAGGCCTTGACGCCCGAGAGGTCGGCGAGCTTGGACTTGATCTCGTCCATGATCGCCCAGGCGGAGCGGCGCTGGTGGAAGTCATTCAGTACCACGATCACGATGCCGGAGTTGAAGATCTGGGCGCTGCCGAAGATGCGCGGCGCCCGCACCAGGATGCGGATGGCCTCACCGCTCTCCGCGTAAGGCATGAGGCGGCGCTCGATCTCGTCCATGTACTCCTTCATGTACGCGTAGGAGGCGCCCTCGGGCCCGTCTACCAGGAGGAAGAAGGCCCCCCGATCCTCCTTGGGGGCGTACTCGCGGGGGATCTGCTCGAACAGCCACCAGGCGCCGGCCAGGGTGCCGGCGAACAGGAGTCAACAACAGCCAGCGGGTGCGCAGCAGGAACCGCAGCAAGGCCAGGTAGCCCCGTCGCACCCCTCCGAAGGCTCGGTCCACGGCGCGGCTCAGGGTCGCCTGGCCGTGGTCCTGGGGCAGGATCTTGGAGGCGAGCATGGGCGAAAGCGTCAGCGCCACGAAGGTGGAGAAGCCCACCGCCGCAGCCATGGTCAATGCGAACTCCGCGAACAGCCGCCCCACATCGCCCTGCAGGAAGGCGATGGGCACGAACACCGCCACCAGCACCACCGAGGTCGCGACCACCGCGAAGCCCACCTGCCGGGTACCCCGGAAGGCCGCCACCAGGCGGGTCTCGCCGTACTGCTCCATGCGCCGGTGCACGTTCTCCAGCACCACGATGGCGTCGTCCACCACCAGCCCGATGGCGAGCACCAGGGCCAGCAGGGTCAGGATGTTGATGGAGAACCCCAGCGCCAGCAGCACCGTGAAGGTGGCGATGAGGGAGACGGGCACCGTCACCGCCGGCACCAGCATGGCCCGCACCGAGCCCAGGAACAGGAAGATCACCAGGATCACCAGGCCGATGGCGATGCCCAAGGTCTTGTAGACCTCGTGGATGGCCCCCTTGACGAACACCGAGGTGTCGTAGCTCTGCTTGATCTCCATGCCTTCGGGCAGGGTGGGATTGATGCGCGCCATCTCGGCCTTGGCCGCGTCTGCCACCGCAATGGTGTTGGCGGTGGACTGCTTGATGATCCCCAGCCCCACCATGGGCACCCCGTTGCCCCGGAAGAAGGTGCGGTCCTCCCGCGTCCCGCGCTCCACCCGCGCCACGTCGCCCAGGCGAACCAGATAGCCGTCAGTCCCCTGTCCCAGCACCAGGCGGGCGAACTGCTCCGGTGTCCCGAAGGCGCGGTCCACCCGCACGCTGAACTGGCGGCTCTTGGACTCCACGCTGCCCGCGGGCAGCTCCAGATTCTCCGCTCGCAGGGCGGTCTCCACGTCCGCTACCGTGAGCCCCCGGGCGGCCAGGGCGTCTCGGTCCAGCCAGATGCGCATGGCGAAGGTCTGGTCGCCGCCCACCCGCACCCGCGCCACGCCGTCGAGCACCGAGAAGCGGTCCACTAGGTAGCGGCGCGCATAGTCCGTCAGCTCTGGGACGGTCATGCGGTCGCTCACCAGGTTGAGCCACATGATCACGTCCTCGTTGCTGTCCACCTTCTGGATGTCCGGCGGGTCCGCTTCCACCGGGAGCTGGTCGAGGATGCCGGAGACCCGGTCGCGCACGTCGTTGGCGGCGCCGTCGATGTCGCGCCCGATGGCGAACTCGATGGTGATGGCGGAGCGCCCGTCCTCGCTCACCGACTCCACGGTGCGGATGCCCTCGACGCCGGAGATGCGGTCCTCGATGAGCTGGGTGATGCGGGTCTCTACCACGTTGGCGGAGGCCCCGGGGTAGCGGGTCTCCACCGAGACGACGGGGGGGTCGATGTCCGGGTACTCGCGCAGCGGCAGGCGGTCGAAGGCCACCAGGCCGAAGGCGATCAGGAGCAGGGACAGGACGGCCGCGAGGACCGGCCGGGTGACGGACAGGTCCGAGAGCATCATGGGGCGGCCCCCAGCAGCTCGCTCAGGGGCCGAGTGCCGTCATCCAGGGCCTGGATCCGCACCGACTGGCCAGGACGCACCTTGTCGTTGCCGTGGGTGACGACGCGCTGCCCCGCCGCAAGACCTTCTATCACCTCCGCCTGGCCGGGACGGCGGGCGCCGATGCGCACCTGGACCCGCTCGGTCTTGTCGTCCTTCCCGACCCGCATCACGAAGTGATCCTTGCCCTGCTGGAGCAGGGCGGACTCCGGCACCACCAGGGTGTCGCGGGGGTTGCGCAGCAGCTCCACCTGCATCAGGACACCCGGCCTCAGGGTGCGGTCCGGGTTGGGGATCATGGCCCGCACCTGGATCGGAGCGGGTCACCGGGTCCACCCGGCTATCGATGCTGCGGATCACCCCCTCGAAGACCTGGTCCCCGTAGGCGGACGCCCGGGCCTCGATGGCAAGTCCAGGCTGGAGGTCCGTCACGAAGACGCTGGGCACGGTGAAATCCAGCTTCATGACGGTGTCGTCGTCCAAGGTGGTGATCAGGTCCCCGGGCTCCACGAGGGTCCCGGGGCTGATGTTGCGCAGCCCCAGGACGCCGTCGAAGGGGGCCTTTACCAGGCGATCCGCGAGCCGCGACTCGATGGCCACCAGGAGCGCCCGGCCCGTGTCCAGGTCGCGCCGTCGCTCATCGAGCAGGGACTCGGACGCCGACCGCTGGGTGGCCAGCGACTTCACCCGATCGAACTGGCGCTCCGCCTCCGCCACCCGCACCCGTCCCTCTTCCAGCAGGGCGTGCTCCTCTGCGCTGGTCATCTCCACCAGGACGTCGCCCCGCTTTACCCGCTGGCCGTCGTCGAAATGGATGGCCGAGACCGTCTCCGTGACGTTGGCGGTCAGGTTGACCGACTCGTTGGCCTTCAGGGTGCCGAGCGCCTCCACCCGGTCGGCGAAGGGCTCCACGCGCACCTCGGCTGCGATCACCGGTGTGGGCGGCGGCGTCGGTGCATCCTTTGCAGCGAGCGGAATTGCTGGGAGGCACAGGGCGGCGAGCGTTAGGGGTCGCAGCAGGGTCATGGCGGGGGCTCCGGGTCGCGACGGTCATCGGCAGATCGGATCGTTCCGCAAGCATGTGGAGTCATGCAGGGCGCACTACCAGCGCGGCGCTCTACATGGAGCTGCAATTGATTGGAGGAACAAGCCACCGATTCGGAAAAACCGAGGTGTGAACGGCATGATTTCGTAGCAACCGATCCTTTTGCAGCGCTGTGGCAGCCCCATCTCCCTCCCAGATGCTAATCACCCGGAGAAGTTGCCATGAGCGTACGCTTCCTTTCAACGCCCCCCGAGCGGTTCGCCGCCCTGCGGAACCTGGGGCAAGAGCCGGTCATTCTCGACGTGCGAACCCCCGCCGAGTATCGGCAGGGCCACGCCGCAGGCGCGCGGTCGATGCCGCTGGACCAGATGGACCCGCTGCGGTTGCCGGAGCTGATCGGCAAATCCGGCGCGGGCCGTGACGAGACCCTCTATCTCACCTGTCACAGCGGTGCGCGCGCCCAACAGGCGGCGGAGCGGCTGCAGGAGGCCGGCTATTGCAACCTGGCCGTCATCGAGGGCGGCACCCGCGCCTGGGAACAGGCCGGTCTGCCCATGGTGCGCTGCACCCGGGCCATCGCGCTGGAGCGCCAGGTGCAGATCGCCGTGGGTACCTTGCTGGTGCTGAAGGTGATCTTCGGTTTTGCCGTCGACGAACTGTTCTTCGTCGCGGCCGCTTTCATCGGAGCGGGGCTGATCATGGCGGGCGTAACCCGCTGGTGCGGCATGGCCAGACTGCTGGCGGCCATGCCCTGGAACCGCGGAGGGCGCTGCCCCGACGAGGCCGCCGCCTGATATCCCCCGCAGATGCGCTTTCACACCTGGAGTAGCCCCATGATCTTCCGACAACTGTTCGACACCAACTCGTCTACCTACAGCTACCTGCTCGCTGACCGTGCCGGCGGCGAGGCCCTGATCATCGACCCGGTGCTGGAGAACACAGGCCGCTACGTCAGGCTCATCGAGGAGCTCGAGCTGCGACTGGTGCTAGCGGTGGACACCCACATCCACGCCGATCATGTCACCGCCTTGGGAGCGTTGAGGGAACAGACGCATTGCGCCACCGCCATGGGCGACATGAGCCGTGCCGAGTGCGTGAGCCTGCGCCTGCGCGAGGGCGATCCGGTGCGTGCCGGCAGCCTCGTGCTGGACGTTCTCTACACCCCGGGACACACAGACGACAGCTATAGCTTGAGGCTGCCGGATCGGGTGTTTACGGGCGACACCCTGCTGATACGCGGCACCGGGCGTACCGACTTTCAGAACGGCGACCCCGGAGCCCAATACGACAGCCTGTTCGGCAAGCTCCTCAAGCTCCCGGAGGAGACCCTGGTCTATCCGGCGCACGACTACAACGGCATGACCCTCAGCACCATCGGGGAGGAACGGCGCTGGAACCCGCGCCTCCAGGTCAAGGGCAAGCAGGAGTATGTCGACCTGATGAAGGGGCTGAAGCTCGACAACCCGCGGCTGATGGATGTTGCGGTTCCGGCGAACCGCGCTTGCGGTCTGAAGGCCGCGGCGTGAGGCGGCCCGACCCGGGATAGGGAGCGGCGATACCCCGACGCTTGGCCATCGCTGACACCCGTATCCCTCGTCCCTGCGCGAAGCCGGCGGGGGTCTTCCCTAGCCTTCGCCGGCTGATGAAGTACGAAATCCACCAATACATCCGGAGATTACGCCATGACGACCGAAACCATGCATCCAACGACCACCTCCACCAGCCCCGCGGCCGAGATCCGCAGGGTCCACGCGACGGCGCCCCTGGAGTGGCTTGCCGCTGGGGTGCGCAGCTTCGCACAGGCGCCCGGTGCCAGCCTGCTCTACGGCGCCTTGTTCGCGCTTGCCGCTGCCGGCACCGTCTACCTCGCCTGGAGCTTCCCGGGCTTCACGGTCGCCTTCATCACCGGGCTCTTGCTCATCGGGCCGATCCTCGCGTCCGGTCTCTACATCGCCGCGCGGCAGCAGCAGGGAGGTGAACCCGTCAGCATCGGCGCCGCGTTGCGCCTGTTCCGCACACGTTCGGCCAACCTGGGCCTCTTTGCGATCTTCCTGGCGCTGATCATGGCCGCCTGGGTAAGACTCTCGGCGCTGCTGTTCGCCCTCAAGTTCAATACCTTCAACATCTCGGTCGATGGCTATCTGGGTCTCCTGTCCGGGAACGGCGACCCCCTGGCTGCGGCGTATTTCGTCCTGATCGGCCTGGCCCTCGCGTTCACGGTGTTCATCACCAGCGCCGTCGCCATCCCGATGATCATCGACCGGGACTGCGGCCCCTTCGCCGCGGTGCAGACCAGCGCCAGGGCCTTCGCGAAGAACTGGCCCACGATGCTGATCTGGGCGGCCCTGATCGTGGCGCTGACCGGTATCAGCGTTGCGACCTTCTTCATCGGGCTGGCGGTCCTGTTCCCGGTCCTCGGCTACGCCACCTGGCACAGCTACAAGGCCCTGGTCAGCTGAGTGACATCTCAGTGGCCGGCGATGGCCGGCCACAGGATGCCGAGGGCGGCGCGGCCCTGACTTCAGGGCCTCACCGCCTTCGGCTTTGCGCGGCCGACTGGCGGACCTGGCATGAAACGTTTCACGAACATCCTTTATCTCGCGGACGGTCGGGTCTCCCAGCGGCAGGGGCTGGACCGAGCGGTGGCATTGGCCCAGGCCAACCGGGCGCGCCTCACGGTTATCGACGTGACCGAGCGGGTGGCCATCGGCTGGGACCTGGGGCAACAGTCCGGGATCAAACTGACCGATGCCCTTGCCGAGCGTCGTCTCGACGAGTTGGAGGTCTTGACCGAACCCTACGCGGATGCCGGCATCATGCTGTACACGGACGTGCTGACCGGGACCCCGTTTATCGAGGTCATCCGCGCGGTGCAGCGACAGGGTTACGACCTGCTGATGAAGACGGCCGGCACGGGCGGGGGCGCCGGCGTCCCGGCGCTCGGCAGCACCGATATGCACCTCTTGCGCAAGTGCCCCTGCCCGGTCTGGATCGATCACCCGTCCCGCGCCTACCCCTATCGCGCGGTCCTTGCGGCGGTGGACCCGACGGATACGCAGGCCGGCGACCTCAACCGGCTGATCTTGGACCTCGCCACCTCGCTGGCGGAACGCGAAGGGGCCGCCCTGGACGTGGTCCATGCATGGCGCCTGCCCGGCGAGGATATCCTGCGCAGCGACGCGGCGGTCGTCGGCGCGGCTGAGTTGGAGGCCTTGCTGGCCGGGACCGAGCGAGGACATCGCAATGCACTCGACCGCATACTGGCCCCCTACGGCAGGTCAGCGACCGACCCGAGCGTCCACCTGGTGGCAGGCGAGCCGGCCACCGCCATTGGTGCAACCGCCGAGGCAAGCGGGGCAGACCTGATCGTGATGGGCACGGTCGGCGGACTCCGCACGCCTGGGCTGTTCATTGGCCGGACGGCCGAAGATGTGCTGCGCGCGACTCCTACCTCCGTTCTCGCCGTGAAACCCGCCGACTTTGTCTGTCCGGTGACCTTGCCTTAATCTGCGCCCATGGCGCACCTGAACCTCAAGCACCTGCGGTATTTCTGGGCGGTCGCGAGTCACGGATCCATCGCCGCCGCCGCACAGACCCTGCACATCACCCCACAGACCATCAGCGGCCAACTGGCCGAGTTGGAGCGGCAGGTCGGCGCCAAGCTGTTCGACAAGGCGGGCCGCAACCTGGCCCTGACCGAGACAGGGCGCCTGGTCTTCTCCTACGCCGACGAGATGTTCCGCCTGGAGGGAGAGCTTCGCGACGTTCTCGGCGGGCGCCCGGCCGGGTCCACCCTGGTTCTGAAGGTCGGGATCGCGATGGTGGTGCCGAAGCTGGTTGCCTACCGGCTGCTCGCCCCGGCCCTGCGGGGCGCGCAGCCGGTCCGGCTCATCTGCCACGAGGCGACCCTGGTCGACCTGCTCGCGGATCTGTCGGTCCACAAGCTTGACCTGGTGCTCGCAGACAGCCCGGTCAGCCCGGCGCTCAACATCCGTGCCTACAACCACACCTTGGGCGAATCGGGCATCAGCTTTTTCGCCGCCAAGGCGCTGGCCGGACGCCTCCAGAGCCCGTTTCCCCAGTTGCTGGACGGCGCCCCCATGCTCATGCCCTCCGGCAGCAGCGCCCTTCGCCGCGCCATCGAGTTCTGGTTCCAGCGCATCGGCGTCAACCCGCGGGTGGTGGCGGAGTTCGAGGACCGCGCCCTGATGAAGACCTTCGGCGAGGCGGGCGTCGGCGTCTTCACCGCACCGACGGTGGTCGAGGCGGACGTAGTTGCCAAGTACGGCGTCGCCATCCTCGGTCGCACCGAGGAGGTGAGGGAGCGCTTTTACGCCATCTCCGCCGAGCGACGGATCAAGCATCCGGCGGTATCCGCCATCACCGAGGCGGCGCGCAGCACGCTGTTCGGTTAGCCCATCGACCGGGAGGAGAGGCGGCAAGAGCGTGCGATTGTTACCCTGTCCCGAAGGGATCGATGGGCAAGCTCATCATTGGTGTCCACCCCATTGGCGTCGCCTGGGGTGGGCACAGGATGGTCCGCACCCTGGATGAGTCGGCGCAATCCTCCCAGTTTGTATTTGTCCCGGTCGGCACCAATTCCGTTCCGGCGGTCCGCCACAGTATGCCGCGGTGTCGCCGCATCGCAGCTTCAGCCTGATCAGCATCGCACATTCATGGCTCTTTTAATGTCATCCTCGGTTTCTCTGGTCTTCCTTGCCGCCCTCTGGTGGATCGTGGCGGATGGCGACCCCGCGTCCTGGACAGTCGGCATCCCAACGGTCCTCGTGGCGACCTGGGCAGCCCGGCGCCTGGGCACAGGGGCGGGCATGCGGCTATCGATCGGTGGCCTGCTGCGCTTCGTGCCCTTTTTCCTTTGGGAGTCCCTGCGCGGCGGCGTGGACGTGGCGAGCCGCACCCTGGGTCTGCGCCTGCGCGTGAAGCCGGGTTTCGTCCGCTACCGCACCCGCCTGCGGGATCCGGCGGCACGGGTCCTGCTGGCCAACTGCGTCAGCCTGCTTCCGGGAACCCTGTCGGCGGAGATCGAAGGCGACTGGTTGACCATCCATGCCCTGGACAGCGAGACGGATCAGGTGCCCGAGCTGGCGCGTCTGGAGTCAGCGGTGGCGCGGTTGTTCCGGCAGACAGACGGGGCATTGGCGTGACGGGGGTGCTCGCCTGGGCGGCCGTGGCGCTGACGCTCAGTCTGCTGCTGGGGCTGGTCCGCGTCCTGCGCGGACCCTCGGCTGCGGATCGCCTCATGGCCGTCCAGCTGCTCGGCACCACCGGTGTCGGCCTGCTCCTGCTCCTCGCGCCGGTCCTCGACATGCCGGCCCTCACGGACGTTGCGCTGGTCCTGGCCCTGCTCGCGGTGGTCGCGGTGGCGGCCCTGACGGGCAGGGCACTGCCCGCGGAGACAAACCATGATTGAGGTGATCGCCCTGGTCCTGATCGCCGCGGGCTGCCTGTTCTACCAGGCCGGCAGCATCGGGCTGCTGCGCCTGCCCGACCTCTATTGCCGGCTCCACGCGATGACCAAGGCCGACAACGTCGGGCTCGGCCTGCTTGTCGCCGGCCTGATATTGCTGTCGGACGACCTTACCTCGGCGCTCAAGCTCGGCCTGATCTGGCTGCTGGTCATGGCCGCCGGTGCGGCCGGGGCTCACCTCATCGCCGGGCAGGCGCGTCGCGGGGAGCGGCCCCGATGACGTCGGTGGCGCTGGCCCTGCTCGACGGCCTGCTCGTTACGGCCCTGATCGGGCTTGCCTGGGCGACCGTGGAGAGCCGGGACCCGCGCCGTGCGGTGGTGCTGTTCATGGCCTTCGGCCTGTTACTCGCCCTGATTTGGGCGCGGCTCGCTGCACCGGATGTCGCCATTGCCGAGGCCGCCATCGGCGCCGGGCTGTCCGGGGCGCTCCTGGTCGCCGCCCTGCGCGACCTATCGCCGCAGCCGCAGGGGGGGGAGTGCGTCGCCGGGCGCTGGCCCGATGTGGCAACCCCGCTGGTGGGCCTGCTCTGCCTCGGGCTGGGTCTGGTGGTCGCGTGGGCCTTTTGGGATGCCCTCAGCGCGGCCGATCCGGTGCGTCTCGCCGCGGCTGTGATGGACCGGCTCGGCGAGAGCGGGGTGAGCAACCCGGTCACCGCGGTGCTGCTCAACTTCCGCGCCTACGACACCTTGCTGGAGCTGGCGGTCCTGCTCGCCGCCCTGATGGGCATCCTGTCCCTGGGCCCGGAACGGGCAGGTTACCAGGTCGCCGGGCCCGTGCTGGCCAGCCTGGTGCGCTGGCTTATCCCGATGCTGATCGTGACCGGCGGCTACCTTCTTTGGGTCGGCGCCCATGCCCCCGGCGGTGCCTTCCAGGCGGGGGCCGTGCTTGCCGCCACTGGCCTGCTACTGCGCCTCGCCGGAGACCCGACCGCCGGCCTGCCCCGCGGCGCGGCGCTGCGCGCCCTGAGCCTAGCGGGGGTCGCGGTCTTCCTCGGCGTCGGGCTCGCCCTCCTGCTCGCCGGCCGTCCCTTTCTCGGCTACCCGCCGGACTGGGCTGGGGTCCTGATCTTGGCCATCGAGGCGGCGGCGACGGGTGCCATCGCCGCGACTCTGGTGCTCGCCTTCATTGGCGGCCGGCCGGCCTCCTGGGCGCCGGCAGAGGGTGCGAACGAGATGACCGGGCATTCAAGGGAGCGATGATGACCACCCAGATGCTCTATGCACTTGCCGGGGTCGTGCTGCTGGCCATCGGTCTGCGCGGCGCCCTGCTGGAGGCCCCCCTCCTGCGCCGCATCCTGGCCCTGAATCTGATGGGCTCCGGCGTCGCCATGACCCTGATCGCCATCGCCTACCGAGGTCCAGGCGTGGCGCCGGACCCGGTCCCGCATGCCCTGGTGCTCACCGGCATCGTCGTGGCGGTGAGCGCCACCGCCCTGGCACTGGCCCTGGGCCGGCGGCTGCGGGAGGCACGCGATGACTGAGGCCGCGGTCTGGCTCGTCGCACTGCCCCTGACGGGGGCACTGGTCGCCGCCCTTGTCCCGGGGCGCGGGAACCTGGTCGGTGTGACCACAGGTGTCGCCACCGCGGCGATGGCGCTCGCCCTGCTGGCCCAGGTCGCCACCGCTGGACCGATCCGCTATGCCCTCGGCGGCTGGGCGCCGGGGCTTGGCATCGCTCTGCACGCGGATGGGCTTGCGGCAGTCCTGCTGCTCATGACGGCCCTGGTGGCCCTGGCGGCAAGTGTCTATGCCACCGCCTACTTTTCCCGCCCCGCCGACCGGGAGCGCTTCTGGCCGCTCTGGCTGCTGCTGTGGACGGCGCTCAACGCCCTGTTCCTGGCTGGGGACCTCTTCAACCTCTATGTGGCCCTGGAGCTGATGGGGCTTGCGGCGGCGGCCCTGGCAGCCCTGGGCGGCAAGCGGGCCGCCCTGGAGGCGGCCCTGCGCTACCTGATGGTCGGGCTGCTGGGCTCCATGGCCTACCTGGCCGGCGTCGCCCTGCTCTACACGGCCTACGGCAGCCTGGATCTGGTTACGGTCGCCGCTGCCATCCGGCCTGAGCCCGCGGCCTGGACCGCCCTGGCCCTGATGACCGCGGGGCTGCTGCTCAAGACCGCGCTCTTTCCCCTGCACTTCTGGTTGCCGCCGGCCCACGCCAATGCCCCGGCCCCAGTCAGCGCAGCCCTCTCGGCCCTGGTGGTAAAGGCGGCCTTCTACCTGGTCCTGCGACTTTGGTTGGACCTGTTCGCGCCGGTCGCCACCGCGGCGGCCGCGGACCTGATCGGGCTGCTCGGGGCTGGGGCCGTGCTCTGGGGTTCCTGGCAGGCCCTGCGGGCCGAGCGCCTCAAGCTCATGGCGGCTTACTCCACGGTGGCGCAGATCGGTTACCTGTTCCTGTTCTTTCCCCTGCTGACCGCATTGCCGGCCGGCCCAGCGCGGGACGCGGCCCTGGGCGGGGCCGTGCTGCTCGCCCTGACCCACGGCCTCGCCAAGGGGGCGCTCTTCCTTGCCGCCGGGGTGGTGCAACAACGGGCCGGGCATGACCGCATCCGGGGGCTCAATGGCACCGCCCAGGGCCTGCCTGCCACCACCTTCGCCATTGCGCTCGCGGGCATCGCTCTGATCGGCCTGCCGCCGAGCGGCGCCTTCCTCGGCAAGTGGCAGCTCATTGCTGGGGCCATCGCCACCGGCCAATGGGTGTGGGTGCCGGTGGTGCTGGCGGGATCGCTGATGGCTTCGGCCTATGTGTTCAGGGTTATCGGGCACGCCTTCGGGCACCTGGAGGGCCCGCGCCGGGGCATCGTCGTGGCTCGGGAAGAGGCCCCGGCCCTTGTCCTGGCCACCCTGGCCACCGTCGGGCTCGGGCTCTTTGCCGCGCCGCTCTGGACCCTGCTGAGGGCCGGCAGCAGCCTCCCCGGGGGTGCACCTTGAATCTGGATGCCTGGCTTCCCGGTCTAATCGTCCTGTCGTCCCTGGTCCCGGGGCTGTTCATCTTCCTGTTGCGGGAGGACAGCCACGCCCTGCGCACGGTGCTCAACCTGACTGGGGCCATTGCCAAGCTGGTCCTGGTGGCATCGATGATCTGGGGGGTCTTCCACGAGCATGTCTACGAGACCCGCTGGACCCTGGCGCCCGGGATGGACCTGGTGCTGCGCGCGGACGCCCTGTCGGTGCTCTTTGTGACCCTGTCCACCGTGCTCTGGCTGGTGACTACGATCTACGCCATCGGCTATCTGGAGCACGCTCCCCACCGCAGCCGCTTCTTCGGGTTCTTCAGCCTGTGCGTCACGGCCACCGTGGGTCTGGCCCTGGCAGGCAACCTCCTGACCTTCGTGGTCTTTTACGAGGCCCTGACCCTGGCAACCTATCCCTTGGTGGCACACCGCGGCACGCCGGAGGCCATCCGCGGGGCGCGCATCTACCTGAGCTACACCCTGAGCGGCGGGGTTCTGGTGCTGCTCGGGGCCATCTGGCTGGGCACCCTGGCCGGCTCCCTGGAGTTTGCCGAGGGGGGCATCCTGGGCACCCTGCCGGTGGAACTGCATGACCAACTGCGGTGGATTTTTGTGCTGCTGGTGGCCGGGCTCGGGGTGAAGGCGGCCCTGGTCCCGCTCCACGGCTGGCTGCCCCAGGCCATGGTGGCGCCGGCCCCGGTGAGTGCCCTGCTGCACGCCGTGGCCGTGGTCAAGGCCGGCGCCTTCGGCATCGTGCGGGTCGTCTATGACGTCTATGGCGTCGAGTTCGCCCACCAGCTCGGGCTGCTGGCCGGGCTGGGGGCCGTCGCGGCCCTGACCATCCTGTATGGCTCGGTCCGCGCGCTCATGCAGGATAACCTCAAGAAGCGCCTGGCCTACTCGACCGTGAGCCAGGTCTCCTACATCGCTCTGGGCGCCGCCATCCTCGGTCCACTAGCGACCATCGGCGGCGTCGTTCACCTGGTCCATCAGGGGCTGATGAAGATCACCCTGTTCTTCGGCGCCGGCAACTATGCGGAAACGCTTGGGCGTCCATCGGGTCAGCGAGATGGACGGCGTCGGCCGGCGCATGCCGGTGACCACCCTGGCCTTCACCGTCGGGGCCCTGGGCATGATCGGCGTGCCGCCGATCGCCGGCTTCGTCAGCAAGTGGTATCTGGGCCTGCGGGGCGGTGGCAGCCGGGGAGGCTGCCTGGGTCGCTGCCGGTGCTGATCGGCAGCAGCCTGCTCAATGCCGCCTACTTTCTGCCCATCCTCTACCGCGTCTGGTTCCGCGATCGCACGGGGGACTGGCCCGCCGAGCACGGTCCGGCGGGGCGCCTGGAGATCGCCGGAGCACTGCTCTGGCCGCCGGTGGCGACCGCGATCCTCGCCCTGATGGCGGGGCTCTTTGCCGCCGCGCCCTATAGCCCCCTGGAGTGGGCGGAGCTGATCGCGCGGCGGGAGTATGGGCTATGACCGGCGCCCTGATGCCCCCGACCTGGCTGGTGCCGCTGCTGGCCGCGCCACTGGCCTGGCGTCCCGGCGCAACGCTGGTTGCCCACCCTAGCCCGAATGCGCCGAGCAAACGCGATGTCTTGGCCACGGGGCCTTGTTGATTCTTTCCGGCCACAGCGCTATGCCCATATCGGCGCCTTGCACGGGCGACAGACACCATTCATCCCCCGTTGCTGGGGATGAGCGGGGTGGTCGGCGAGGATTCCGTGTGGCACAACCTCGGAAAGATCGATGGGGCGGACGGGGCCAGTGGCTACAGGATGACCTCGGCTATTGTGTGAGGCCCTGACTGAGCGAGCCTTGGATTCTGGATACGGATGTCAGGGTCAAGCTGCTCTACGGTTATCAGGAAGGGGTCGTCACGCGGTACAACCCGTCGACTCTGAATCGGGCAGCCAATTCTCCTGGTGCTCTACCGCTGCTCAATGCTCGGTTTATCGGCCGCTTCCTGGCACGTTTCGCATGGCAGACCCGCGTTGGCGAGCGCATGGGCTGCGGACAGCAGCCGGTACAGGGATTCGAGCAGGGCACGCATGGGACGCTCGAGTGATGCCGCGCCAGGCCGTTCCAGGCCCTCCGCGAGCCGGGCCCAATCGAGAGCGGGTAGATCCGCATGCGCCAGAATGAGGAGGCGATCCTCATAGCAGACGAGATCGAAGGGCGCTCCGCCGAGCGCGTTCGCGAGGACGTCGACCCCCGCTGTCTCGCTCGAATCAAGGTCGGCCCGCGCGTCAGTCCATTCATCTTGGGATCTCCGTTCTCCTTCGCCGGGCCACTTGCTGGCTCGACCCCTGTTGTGCGTGACGCAGGGTGTGGAGCGGGCGTTTCCAGTTTCCAGGAGTAGCACCAAAGCGTTGGGGGCATGATCTGGTCGCCGGTCCCTATCGGCGAGGAGTCCGTGGCGCATTGGGGTTGGCTTGGAGATCGCCGGTTCCGGCACCGCAGACCCGCCCAACTCTCGTCGGAGCTGTGCCAAGCGAACCGGTGTCCCCCGATAGATCCCCCAGTACTGCTCGGCCCAGGCCACGGGTGCTCGATTGGTCCAGAGTCCGGATGCCCGTAGCTCCCGTTGGAGTTGCCTGCGCATCGGCAAAGGGCTCAGCCCGTAAAAGCCAATCACCCGGTCCCGTACCGCATTCAGCGCCTGCGCGCGGGATGCGGCGACCGGGGCATGGGCGAGCGCGCCGCCAATGATCACGAGCAGTGCCGCCCAGATCAGGGTGATGGGAAGCGACCCCGATGCCTCCGCGATCAAGACGATCAGCACGATGCCGCCCCCGAGGAGCAGTTCGATGCGCCGGCGGTAGCGACGCTCCCCGGCGCTCCCTGCGCTGCCGATTCGGGCCAGCTCCGGGGCGACCCAGTCTCGAAAATGGTCGGCGAAGCCCAGTTCCCACGGCTGGCGTTCCTCGAACTGCCAGGGGTCCCCCGTCGGCGACTCTGGCCTACGCGGCCCGGCGTTTATCACTGGTTCTCCCCGCCGGACGGATCCGCGATCGAATCGCCTGTGGCCGCGGAGCGAATCCGCCGGAGCAGTTCGAAGCTGATAAGGCCGGTACTGCTGACCCCAAGTCCATCCTGGAAGCGGCGGATGGCGCCGCGGGTCCGAGGGCCGAGCAGCCCGTCCACGGTGCCAGCGTTGTAGCCCAGATCGTTCATGTGACGCTGGACGAGAGCTACTAGCGACGTGGTTAGGACAGGTGCGTCCAAGACCTGAGGCCCATCCTCGCCCTGGACGCAGATCGTCAGGCGAAGCGGCTCCTCGACTGCCGGATGCCCGAACAGAAAGGTCTGCCGAGGATTACATCCGACGCCCTCGCGTCCGAGGACGGAGGGGTCTGAGGACGCCAGATCGGCGGAGTCGGCAACTGCCGAGTCCTCGGGCGGCCCCGGCGGGCTGGCTACGGCCGGTGGCTGCGGACCTCGCGCGGGTTCCGGGCCGGCTGTCACCTCGAGCTCCGGTGCCCCTGTCACCACGGAAGCGGCGGGTGGTGCAAGCGGTCCTGGCCTATCAGCGGGCGGATATCCGGGAGCGTTCGCTGACTCATTCGGGGCGAGCTCACCTGTTGCCAGATCGTCCGGCGCAAGCTCCCAAGCCGACCCGGAGTCCGCGGCCGACTGACCGGGCGTCGGGGAAACAGGCACTGGCGCGGAAATATCGGATCTCGACTGCGGCAGCGCGTCGGCCTTCGGTGTCGGCTCGATCCGCGTAGCCGGTGAGTCTTCTGCGGCAGGGCCGGATGCGGCGAGCTGGAGCCGCTCCCGCGGCCCTCCGTCCGGTAGGGTCCAAAGGCCCAATGCGAGCAGCAGGGCGGTGACCCCAAGCCAGGCCGCGCCGGCGCCCGGCCATGCCCGCAGGGCTCGCTCGGGGTCCATGGGGGCGGGTCTGATCCCCAGGAACGCGGCATCTAATCGTGCCGCACCGCCCTTGAGCAAGCGGTCCCAGGAGCGGCCGAGCGCCCGAAGGGCGAACCCCATGGCAGCGAGGAGCGGTCGGATCAGAGCGAGCAGGTCGCCTGGGCGCACCAGGTCCACCACGGGGCGCAGCAGGTTGGGCTTGTGCCAAGCCACCAGGGCCACTGGGAGGGTCAGTGCCACGGCGGCCCCAATGGGCCACCCGTTGGACAGCCAGGCGGAAGGGGTCCCCAGGACCGCCGGAAAGAGCAGGGTGAGCAACACCAGGGCGCCCCAGGCAACACCGCCGCTGACGTAACCGGGAGCCGGGTGAGGCTCGGTTCGCCAGATCACCCATAGGAAGCGTGCCATCAGCAGCGCCGTGCCGGTGGTACTCAGGGTCACCGCTGTCATCAGCCAGGCCCAATCGTGGCTCACAAGGGCCGGTTTGATTCCATACTTGGCCACAGCGCCGCTGCTCGGGGGGACACCGGCCAGTGAGAGGGCGAGCACGACGATCCCGCCCAGCACCAGCCACTGAGTCGCCGCGTGATGACGCAGCCCTACGCCGAGGAACAACCCGCCCTTGACCAGCGCGTGATGAGCTGCGTAAAGCGAAAGGGCCAGGATACCGACGGGTGCGAGCGTCGGCTCCTGAAGGATGAGACCGAGCGTCAGAACCATCAGCCCCATCTTGCCTACGCTGGAGTACGCCAGGATCACCTTGGGATTGGACTGAACCAGTCCGATGGGGATGGCGAAGAAGAGACTCGTTAGCCCGACAAAGACCAGTAGCGAGCCCCAGTCGGTCAGCGTCTCCTGCCCCACCGGCAGGAAGCGCAGCCAGCCGAGCAACGCCACCTTGATCATGGCGCCACTTAGGACGGCACTCGCCGGCACCGGCGCGGCCGGATGGGCCAGCGGCAACCAGACATGGACCGGGACCACCCCGGCCTTGATCGCTAGCCCGAGGATCAATAGCCCGATGGTGAGGTCGTCGAGCCCCACGAGCGCAGCGCGGTCGGGGGCGAGACTCCCCGTGTGGTGGGCGATCATGACCAGCGCAGCGAAGAGCGCCAGCTCGCCCAGGATCGTCATCACCAGATAGACCTTACCCGCCCGGAGGGCGAATCTGTCTCCTTGATGAACCACCAATCCATAGGACGCGAGCCCCATGAGGCTGAACCCCAGATAAAAGCTTGCCAGGTCCTGGGCAACGATGAGCCACAGGTTGCCCGCCATGGCGAGCAAGAAGAAGACCCGAAAGCGTGCGGCATGGGGGCCCTCGCGCATGCTCTCGGCCGCATAGATACCTGCGGCGACCCAAAGGACCGAGGTAAAGGCGAGAAAGATGCGCGCAGTCTCGTCCAGCCCGAGTACCGTGCCCAAGAGAAGCCAGGGGATCTCGACGGATTGTTCCAGCGGCGCCAGGGCGGCGGCCGCCAAAGCAGGCAGCGCCGCAATCGCCGGAATCCACCAGAGCCGCGCTGACACGGCGAGCGCCGCCCCCGCAAGGGGCACCAGCCAGGTCAGGATGAGTAGGCCGCTCATTGGGCTTCCAAACCGCTGCGATGGGTGCCGAGGTGCCAGATCGCCGGAGCCGGGACGACCATCCGCGCCGTTGGCTGGGATGGCTTCGGCGTGAGGCTCCGCCCCCCGGGGTCCATGTTGACGCGCAGAGCCGGTGACATCGTTCGCGTAGTCTCTTGCTTCTTGATATCGGCAGGTGGGTGCGGAGGGCCGCAAACCAACAGGGTGGCAGCGGGTATCGCAGAGACCCTCGAAAAAAACGAAGGGTTGGCAGCCAAATTCCGATGTGCCCGGTCAGTCCTTCGAGAGAGGGATTGCGCTTGCCGCGTTGCTGCTTCCAATTATCTGTAAAGACGCGAAAAAGATCTCCACAAGTAGGCCGGGGGCGGGCAGCAAGTCTCGCGTCTCTTGGTGGCAGTCCAGGTCTTCGCCGACTTCTTTCCAGTGGCCATCCCCGCAGCGGGCGAGCGCCTCCTTGGCATCCTACCGCTGCGGCACCAACTCCCAGGGGGACTGAATGGACGGCCGAGAACTCATGGCAACAAACGTCAGGCGCAATCTATTGACCGGGATCTTCACCCTGGTACCCATCCTGGTGACGATCTTCGTGCTCAGCTTCTTCCTGGACCTGCTGTCCGATATTGGCCGGCCGAAGGTCATGATCATTGCCAATGCGGTGCGGCCTTTGTCGCCGGATCTAGCGCGCTGGCTGCTCGACACCTCCTGGCTGGTCCTCCACCTTAGCCATCGGTCTGACCCTGGGGATGCTTTACCTGTTGGGCTGGGCCATGTCACGTGTGGTGGGTCGACAGATACTTCTGGCGGTCGAGGATCGGCTCAAGCACATCCCCGGCGTGACGACCATCTACGGGTCCACTAAGAAGCTGATCGAGGCATTTCAGAGCGAGGGCGGTCGGGCCCAGAAGGTGGTGCTGATCGAGTTCCCCCACGCCCGGATGAAAGCCGTCGGCCTTGTCACACGCAACTTCACCGACGAGGACACTGGCGAGAAGCTGGCTGCCGTGTACGTTCCGACCGCTCCAAATCCCACCGGCGGCTATCTGGAGATCGTTCCGGTGGACGAACTGGTGTTGCTGGACTGGTCGGTGGACGAGGCCATGACCTTTGTGCTGTCCGGCGGGACCACGGCGCCCGAGCGTATCCGCTTCAGCCGGCGAGGTGGGTGCCTACCTGAGTTCGCATCGCGGTTGGAGCCGGCAGCAACGGCGCCGGAGGCGCGCGAAGGTGGCTTCGCGGCACCGAGTCAGGCGGTGCGAAACACGGAGGTCCAAATCTGATCTTCCTGACGGCCCGGCTGCCACAGCGTCGGGGAGCTTGCTCCAGAGATGGCACCGCGAACCCCGCTGCTCATGCGGCCACAGATGACCAAGAGGAATCAACGATGAATGCCCGTACTCATAGTCCCTCCGACACCGTCGAACCGCCAGATGCCCCTGCCCTGACGGACGTTGCCCCCCGGACTGCTGGTCGCTGGAAGCGTCTGATTGGCGCGGGTTTTGGAATCTATGCCGCGGCAGTGGTTGCGACCGGCATCTACTGGTCCCTGCAGCCCGCAACCTTCGACGTCCGTGCTGTCGCACTCGAGCGCGCTGGCGGCGACGAGTCGCTGCTGACTCCGGGTGTGGTTGCGGTATCCACGGTCGGTCAGGTCGCGCGCACCCTGCTCGAAAAGCCCGGTGGTTTCCTGCACAACGACCTGTCGATACCCGGGATCTATCTGGACAACATGCCGAACTGGGAGGACGGCGTGTTGAAGGAGGTACGCGACTCACTGCGTGCCGTGAGGAACGACTTCAGCCGATCCCAGACCCAGTCCATCGAGAGCCTCGATCTCCGCAAGGCAGAGGAGTTCCTGAACTACGACGCGGACTCCTGGATCCTCCCATCGACCGAGTCGGAGTTTCGCGAGGGCATTCTGGCGCTGGATCGGTATCTGAGTGCCCTGATCGCTGGCGAGGACCGGTCCGCCCGATTCTTCACCCGCGCCGACAACCTGGCCGCCTACCTTGTCGTGGTCGAGAAGCGCCTGGGCAGCTATGCACAGCGGCTGAGCGCCAGCGTAGGCGACTCGGAGCTCACCGCCGCCCTGGTAGCGGGCTCCGCAGGCGCCCTCGGCCGCTGCTGGCACAACGGAGGTCCGGATCGAGACTCCCTGGCTGGAGATCGACGACATCTTCTACGAGGCACGCGGCTACTCCTGGGCGCTCCTGCACATGTTCAATGCCCTGTCCATCGAGTTCGAGCCCGTGCTGCGTGACAAGAACGCCGAGGTGTCTCATGCAGCAGGTCATTCGCGACCTGGAGGGTGCGACCTCGCGAATGTGGAGTCCCATGGTCCTCAACGGACACGGATTCGGTTTCGTCGTCAATCATTCCCTGATTCTGGCCTCCTACATCGCCCGCGCCAACACGGCCGTCCTGGACCTGCGCATCCTGCTGCAGCAAGGTTGATCCTTCGCGCAAGGGGGCGGTTGGCCCCCTCAAGCTTGCCGATTCAATTGGGGCTCAGACAGGGCTGGGGGTAGGTACGGGGTCGGGGGACTGCCGGGGTCTACAATCAGAGCATCACAACGTGTGGCGGAGAGTTGCTCCCTTGGTCAGACCCTTAAGTATCGAGGTCTAAGGCGCCTCCTATCATCTGACGGCGTGCGGGGACAGGCGCGACGCGATCTACGAGGACGACGAGGACCGTAGCGCCTTTCTCGCCATCTTCGCGGACGTCATTTAGAGCAAAGCGGGGTCTTTCCTATTGTTGCGCCAGACAAAGCCTGGAAAAGGAAGAGAGAGCAAGATGGACCATTAGCGATCAGAAACCGCTTCCTGCGACCCGCCGGATGCAAGTCCCGAACCGGAAAGAATTGGCCATCCACCCGAACCGAGTGTCGCGTGGACTGGGAGTGATCCCATCTGCGAAGCGTACACAGGGGGCGGCTAGGCCGTGTGATTGAGCCTCGAAAGAAGACGCCTTGCGGAGCCGACGTGTTCAAAAGAGCGGAAGGCAATAGTGGCCGGCACCGAGTAGGTCGGGTGCAGGCGCTCCGCCGGGGTCGAAGAGCAGGGCATGGTCGCAAGGGTCGCCCAGGAACCTGGTAGGGCTCACTACTCCTTGCGGGGCGGGCGGTGCGGGCGCCGCGTTAGGAGCAGTCCAGGTCCGCCGGAGCGGGGTCCGGCCGGTGGGAGCGAACAGGACCAGAGGCAAGGTCATGCTAAGCGAGGGCAACCGAGCGCGGCGCGACGGTGGCTGAGGAGCGATACCGGGGACAGGCCACGGTTTCCGGTTTAGATGGGCAGATCCAATTGATCCGAATCGGGACTCTGTCTTTTCGGTCTCCCCGACTGGCCGCGCCACGTGCGGTGGCCGACCATGCTCGCAGTCTGCCTTTCGAATCGGGTGCTACCCAGGACAATATTTTCCGGACCGTTTCTGTGTCCAACTACATGAGTTTCCGAAAAAATGGGTGGGCAGCACCACCTTTGTTGGGCGGCTTGGGTCTGTCCACGGCTTCGCTAGCGAGCCGGAGGCTGGCTCCCGATGGTCTGTAGACCTCGACCAAGATAGCGCCAAGCATGCTAAGGTTGTCGCGGACGAGTGACAGGAATCATCCCATGAGAATCTCCATTGCCGCTGCCGTCACGGCATCCCTAGTCCTCTGGGCTTCCGCGTTACCCCCAGCCGCAATTGCCCAGGTCCCGGGCCAGCGTCCACCGCTTCCGCAACCACCCCTCGCCGGCCCAGGTCCAGGTGGCGCGCCGCCACAAGCTCTGCCGTCGCCCGGCAATCGGCCTGCGGGGCCTGGACTGAAGCCCCCGGGTGGCGGTAGTCAACCGAAAAAGCCGAAAAAGCCGAAGAGGTCGAAGAAGCCTAAGAAACCCGCTGGGCCGCCCCCATCGCAGGGCGCGCCAGGGCGGCCCCCCCGCTGACGTCAGCTGGGGGTGTTGCCCGCCCCTATGCGCGCAGATTTCGGGGCCAACCTCTTCTGCCGTTGTGCGCGAGCCGCGGACTTGTCGAGCTGGCCAGCTGTTGGATCTCGCTGACGCTCACCTAGGGTCCGCCCGAGCGAGCGCCGGGGCTCCTTAGGGACTTGGCCGACGCTCAGGCGCCGAGGTTGTCCTCCGCGAAGCCCCAGTTGACGAGCTTGTCCAATACGGCATTGACGTAGTCGGCGCGCCGGTTCTGGTAGTCGAGGTAGTAGGCGTGTTCCCAGACGTCGATGGTCAGGAGGGGTTTCACCCCTTGCGTCAGGGGCGTCTCGGCGTTCGGCGTCTTCACGACCTTCAGCTGGTCGCCATCGAGCACCAGCCAGGCCCAGCCGCTGCCGAACTGTGAGGTTGCGGCCGCTGCGAGCTCTTTTTTGCAGCCGTCCAGTCCGCCGAAGGCGGCCTCCATCTTCGCCTTGAGGGCGGCTGGCGGCTCGCCGCCTCCGTCCGGGCGCAGGCTCTGCCAGTAGAAACTATGGTTCCAGACCTGGGCCGCGTTGTTGAAGAGTGCCGCCTTGTCGGCCTGGCCCGCCGTGCGGGTGATGATCTGCTCCAAGGGAAGGTCCGCGTACTCGGTTCCCGCGGCCAACTTGTTGAGGTTGCCGACATATCCCTGGTGATGCTTGCCGTAATGGAAGCCGATGGTCCTAGCGGAGATGACGGGCTCCAGGGCATTTTCCGCCCAAGGTAGGGGCGGCAAGGTATGGGGCTCGGATGCCCGTGCGACGGCGCTGAAGCCTCCCATGGAAAATAGGAAGGCGGCGCTTGCGGATGCCTTTAGGAAGCCGCGGCGGCTCGCGGAGATGCTATTGTCTTGCTCGGTCATGATGTCGACTCCTTGGGTTTGACGCTCTGCGACGGCCCAGGATGAACGAGGGCTGCGGGGACCTTGGTGACGCGGCCAGCGTCGCTCAGGTCCTTGAGCAGCGGGGCCAGCCAATCCCTGCGGCAGCTCACCCCCAGTAGACCTGGGAACGGGGTCTGCTCGATTATAGAGGCAGCAGGGGACCCGGCCAGGTCGAGACGCCAACTGAGCTGGCGTTCTTGGGCATGACCGGAGTATCCGACACATCCTCGACCCCGCGACAGCGGAAAACTCAATGCGCCGACCAATTGCCGTCTTGTTGCTTGTTATCCCCTGGGTCCAGGCGCTTCCATGCGCGGCCGGGGAGCAGCTCCTCTCCGGTGCCCTGGAGGTGGTGGCCGAGCTGCCCATCAACCCTGGGAACCTGGCGGTGACTGCCGACGGGCGGGTCTTCGCCACGGTGCACCAGTTCCGCCGTGCGGACGCCCAACTCATCGAGGTGACGGGGCCTGCGAGCTACCAGCCCTGGCCGGATACCGCCTGGAACGGGCCCTTCGGCTCGGGGCCGGACGTGCTCAACAGCGTGCTGGGAATCGCCATCGACCGGAAGGGACGCCTTTGGGTGATCGACAACGGCCTGGGGGATCCGCCCCAGCAGCCAAAGCTCGTGGCCTTCTCGCTCGCCGATGGCACGCCAGTCTTTCGGTACGACTTTCCGCCCGAGACCGGGCCCCTGGGGAGCTTCCTGAACGACCTGGCGGTGGACGACGCGCGCGGCTTCGTCTACATCGCCGACGTCGGGGGCGCGCACCCGCCGGCGCTGGTCACCATCGATCTGAACAACAAGACCTCCAGGCGCTTCAGCGCCTCCGCGGCCCTGCAGGCGGAAGACGTCGATCTGGTCGTGGAGGGTCGGGTGATCGGGCGGCGCGACGAGAACGGAAAGGTGAAACCGGCCCGCATCGCAGTGAACCCAATCACCCTGTCAGCGGACGGCGAGACCCTCTATTTCGGGGCCATGAACGGGCAGACATGGTACCGGGTCCCCGCGCGCCTGCTACGCAACGGGGCGACCGACGAGGTTATCGCCGCGGCGATCGCCAAGGCCGGCCCCAAACCCGTCTCAGACGGTGCATCGACGGACGCCGAGGACAATCACTATTTCACGGACCTTGGAAGCAATGCCATCACCGTCCTGGGTCGGGACGGCCGGCTGGAGACCCTGGTCCAGGACAACCGTCTCCTGTGGCCGGATGCGTTGAGCTTTGGCGAGCCGGGTTGGCTCTACATTGCAGTCAACCAGTTACACCGCGCCCCCGCGCTCAACGGTGGCGTCGAAGGCGCAGAGCTCCCCTTCCGGATCATGCGGGTCTATACGGGTACCGAGGGCATCGCCGGGCGCTGACGCCGGGGGCCAGAATTCGGGGTGTCCGATACGCGTCGTGACCCCAGGCACCGCTACGCGGGTCGATGCGGCGGGTTGGCCGGGTGTCGGCGAAATCGCCGCAGACGCATGGACACCGCGCGGATCGGGCCTAGACTGCTGGTTGAGCCGGGCACAGGTCATCTGATCTCCCGTCCGGTGTAGACGTCGATCGCGATAGCGGTCGGTATAGCGGCAAAGCCGGTGACGCCGACTGGTGTGCCCTCCAACCTCCCGTAGGGTCAGGTCCTGCCAGCACGGCGCCCAAGGGCGGTAGGCCAGCTCGTCCAGACGGTCACGCGGCCCTGACCGGCAATGATGGCCGCGCAGGTCCAAGGCGCCGCCGCAGCAGGAGGAACCATGTTTGAATCAGCAGAACTGCGCCAGGAGGTCGGCAAGGCCGACTACAACGCCGCGGTACCGGCATTGCGTGAGGCCTTGCTCGATGCACAGTACGACTTGCTTGCGGCGAAGCGCTTTCCCGTCCTCGTGATCGTCGGCGGCGTGGAGGGCGCGGGCAAGAGCGAGACGATCCAGACCCTCAACGAGTGGATGGATCCGCGCCACGTCCACACCCACGGCTTCCTGATGCCGACCGACGAGGAAGCCCAGCGCCCGCCCATGTACCGCTTCTGGCGGGCTTTGCCGCCGAAGGGCGAGACAGGCATCTTTTTCGGGTCCTGGTACACGCTGCCGATTCTTGCGCACGCCCTCGGCAAGGTGAGCGATGCGGATCTGGAGCGCTCCATCAACGAGATTCGGCACCTCGAGCGGATGTTGCACAACGAAGGCGTGCTGATCCTGAAGTTCTGGTTGCACATCTCGGAGCGTGTGCAGTGCAAGCGTTCGCGCGCCCTGGCGGAGAATCCCGATACGCGCTGGCGCGTCACCAAGACCGTCGAAAAACTGGTTGACCGGTACGACGATCTGCGCGAAACGGCCGAGAAGGTGCTGCGCGAGACCAGCACCGGCGAAGCCCCCTGGACGGTCATCGATGGCTACGACCACCGCCACCGTACCCTGGCCGTCGGAAAGGCCCTGCTCGACGCGATGCGGCGCCGGCTCGACGTGCCGGAGGCGGCCCGTCTGGTCACCGCGGCACCCGTGGCGGCGCGGGGCGAGAATGTCGCGCTGATCCGGAGTCTGGACCTGTCGCAGCGGCTGGAGCGTGACGACTACAAGAACTCCCTCGAGAAGTACCAGATCCACTTCGCCCGTCGGGTCCGCAGCAAGGGGTTTCGCAAGCGCTCCCTGGTACTCGCCTTCGAAGGCTCCGACGCGGCGGGCAAGGGCGGGGCGATCCGGCGGGTGACGGGGGCGCTCGATGCGCGGTTCTATGGGATCGTCCCGGTCGCGGCGCCGACCGAGGAAGAGCGCGCGCAACCCTACCTGTGGCGCTTCTGGCGGCACGTGCCGGGAAGGCGCGGCATCCTGATCTTCGACCGCACCTGGTATGGGCGGGTCCTGGTCGAGCGTGTGGAGGGCTTTTGCAGCGAGGCAGACTGGATGCGGGCCTACGACGAGATCAACGAGTTCGAGGAGCAGCTCGTCGGGAATGGGACCATCCTCTGTAAGTTCTGGCTGCAGATCAGCAAGGACGAGCAGCTGCGGCGTTTCCAGGAGCGCGAGCAAACCGGCTTCAAGCGCTTCAAGATCACTGATGAAGACTGGCGCAACCGCGACCGATGGGAGGACTACGAGGGGGCGGTAGCAGACATGGTCGATCGCACCTCGACCTCACTCGCTCCCTGGACGCTGGTTGAGGCCAACGACAAGTGGTTCGCTCGGGTCAAGGTCCTGCGGACGATCTGCAAGGCGTTGGATGAGGCGCTGTAAGGGCGGCTCAAACAGGGCGCAATGCCCGAGCTGCGGGCATTCGGGCCCTGGACGCTCATGCGGCCAGGCGTCCGTCTCGGCTTGATCGCTACGGAAGCGCCACGTCAGTTCCTCGCTCGACCGCATGAGGCCCTTTCGTTTCGCCACTCGGTCTGCGGCGGGGTTGGCCATACAGCGATCGACGGAAATCCCGGTCGGGACTGGCAGGTACCGGCATCGAAACACTGAGGCGCATACGGATCGCCTTGAAGGAGGAAGGCCATGAGCCCACTGGTTCCGAGCACGCGACACACGGTCTGCCAGCTTGCGCTGGCCATCGGTATCTCCGCGGCGGGGGCCAGCGCCTCAGCCGCAAATCCGGACACCTTCGTCCACCTCTTCGAGTGGTCCTGGCCCGACATCGCTGCGGAGTGTCAGACCTTCCTGGGGCCCAAAGGCTTTGCAGCGGTGCAGGTCTCTCCGCCCAACGAGCATATCCAGGGCGATCCCTGGTGGACACGCTATCAGCCCGTCTCCTACAAGATTTTCAGCCGCAGCGGCGACGCGGAGGCCTTCCGGCACATGGTCGACACCTGCCACGCGGCGGGGGTCGAGATCTATGCGGACGCGGTGATCAACCACACCGCCGATCAGGTTCCCGGTCCGGGGGTGGCAGGGAGCCTGTATAGCCGCAAGCACCATCCGGCGATCCCCTATGGCCCTGAGGACTACCACGGGGACTGCCAGATCGACGACTCCGATTACTACAACAACGCGGCCGATGTCTTCGGCTGCCAGATCGGCAAGCTGCCGGACCTGAACACGGGTCTGGCGGCCGTCCAGGACCGCATCGCGGCCTATCTGCGGGATCTGGCCACGGGATTCGGGGTCGACGGCTTGCGTGTGGACGCCGCCAAGCACATCGCGCCGGGGGATCTGCGGGCCATTCTGGACAAGGCCGGCAATCCCTGGGCCTTCCTGGAGGTGATCGGGACCCCGGGTCAGGTGGTCCGGCCGGACCAGTACACGGACTTGGCCCTGGCGACCGACTTCAAGTACGGGACCGACATCGCCGGCAAGTTCCGCGGGGACTCCAGTGGGAATTTGAGCCAGCTGCGGACCTTTGGGGATTCTTGGGGCCTGGTTCCATCGGACCGGGCCGTGGTGTTCATCGACAACCATGACCGCGAGCGGGGGCACGGCGGCGGCGGGAACCTGACCTACAAGGACGGTGCACGCTACAGCCTCGCCAACATCTTCATGCTGGCGCACCCCCAGGGTTATCCCAAGATCATGTCGGGCTATCGGTTCACCGACACGGACGCCGGGCCACCCGCGGGCGGCGGCTGCTCCAACTCGTCCTGGGTGTGCCAGCACCGCTGGGGCAATATTGCCAACATGGTCGCCTACCGGCGCTTTGCCGTGGGCGCCTGTCCCCCCGGGGGCGAGTCCCGGGTCGATCATTGGTGGACCAACGGGTCGAACCAGATCGCCTTCGGCTGCGCCGACAAGGGCTTCGTGGTCATCAACAACCAGACGGACGCCATGAGCCAAAGGCTCAAGACCGGGCTGCCGGCTGGGCGCTACTGCAATATCCTGAGCGCGGAGGCCCCCTGCGGAGGCGAGATCATCGAGGTCGATGCCCAGGGCGTCGCGAGCTTCAATCTGGGTGCCATGCAGGCCGCCGCGATCTACGGCGGGGCCCACCCCGGGGTTCCGCCGCCGGGCGGCGGTGGGTTTGCCCACACCTTCGACAGCTTGTTCTTGCGTGGCACGCCGAACAACTGGAGTGCCACCCCCATGGTCCTCGTCGCGGATTACACCTGGGAGTCACAGGTGCACTTCGATGGGCGCGACGGCCAGCGCTTCAAGTTGGATGTGAAGGGGGATTGGTCCCAGAGCTACGGCGACAACCAGGGAGACCGTATCCTCGATCCCACGGGCCCTGACATCTACACGGATGTGCTTGGTGACTACCGGCTCCAGGTCAGTGACCAGACCCTGCGCTACGAGCTGAGGCCCGTGGACGGCGGTGGCGGCTTTGCCCAGAGCTTCGAGGGCCTGTTCTTCCGAGGCACCCCCAATGCGTGGGGCAACAGGGCCATGGAGCTGGTTGCCGATCACATCTGGGAGACGGAGGTGGTCTTCGACGGCGGGGATGGCCAGCGTTTCAAGCTCGACGTCAAGGGGGACTGGACACACAACTATGGGGACAACGAGGGGGACCGCCGGCTCGACCACACCGGTCGAGACATCGCGGTGCCCGTGTCCGGGACCTATCGGATCAGGGTCAATGACCAGACCCTCGAGTACGAGCTGATTCTGCGTGGGGCCCCTGGTCCCGGCGGCTCCGCAGTCCAGACCCTGGGCGCCGTCTATGGGCCCGAGCGCACCGCCTTCTCCATTTGGTCGCCGGACCGCACCCATGTCCGGCTGTGGCTCGCGGGCGAGACCCATGAGATGCACCCCGTGCCGGATTTCAACGGGTACAGCGACGTCTATCAGGTGACCGTCGAGGGGGACCATCGGCTCAAGCGCTATCATTTCGAGATCGACGGGGCCAGTGTGCGCGATCCCTACGGGCGGATGGCGGAGCCCGGCGCCGGGGACAGCATCGTCCTGGACCCCGCCCGCACCGAGCTGCCCGGCGGCTGGTCGGCCCGCCCGCCGCTCGCAGAGCGAGAGGACGCGGTGATCTATGAGCTCCATGTGCGCGACTTCACCATCGATCCGAGCTCTGGGGTTCCCGCCGATCGGCGCGGCAAGTTCCTGGGGTTGGTGGAGCGCGGCACCAGCAACAATGGAAGGGCCACGGGGCTCGATCATCTCGTCGAGCTGGGGGTGACCCACGTCCAGCTCATGCCGGTCTACGACTTCGCCTCTTGCGCGAATGTGGCCGACACCCAGTGCTACAACTGGGGCTACGATCCGCGCAACTACAACGTGCCGGAGGAGCGCTACTCCCTGACGCCCTTTGATTACGAGAACCGGGTGGTGGAGCTCAAGCGAATGGTCGACGCGCTGCACAAGGCGGGGCTGCGAGTGATCATCGACGTGGTTTACAACCATAGCGCCGATAAGGAGATGTTCGAGCCCATCACCCCGCGCTACTACACGGCCACCGACCTCTCGGGCACCGGCAATTCCATCGACGCCGGCGTGCCGATGGTGGGGCGCATGATCCGCGACTCGCTCGAGTACTGGGTCAGGGAGTACAACGTCGACGGATTCCGCTTCGATCTCATCGGCGTCTTCGACTACGACGATGTGGGCGCCTGGGGGCGCCACCTGAACGACACCTTCCCAAACCGCAATCTGCTGATCTACGGTGAGCCCTGGAACGGCTTCGCCAGCGATCCGCGCGAGGCGCATCGGGTTCGGCTCGGCACTGTTGCGCGCATCCAGGACGCCCACGTGGGCGTCTTCAATCCCAAGTACCGGGAGGCCATCAAAGGCGTCAATGACTCGGGGGGCTGCAACCCGGGGGACTGCTATGCCCTTAATTCCAACCCGGATACCTGGCGCATCGCCGTGGGGAGCCGTGGCGGCATCCGCTTCGCGAACGACCCGACGGTCGCCATCGACACCTGGGACCCCATGTTCGCGGCCGACCCGGAGCAGAGCATCAACTATGTCTCGGCCCACGACAATCTGACCCTGAGGGACAAGATACTGCTGTGGGCGGACGGCCATGGTCGCAGCCGCAGCGACCCCTATCTGCGCCGGGTCCAGGAGTTTGCCAACGGTGTGGTGCTGACCAGTCAGGGCATCCCATTCCTGCACAGCGGCGTGGAGCTGTTGCGGGACAAGCAGGGGGATCACAACAGCTACCAGTCCGGCGACGAGGTCAACAAGATCCGTTGGGAATGGAAGACCGCGAACGCCGACATCTTTGACTATTACCAGGCCGCCATTGCCCTGCGACGGGCCCACCCGGGTCTGCGCATGAACACCTGGGAGGAGATCGACCGCAACGTCACCACCACCACGCCGCGCCAGGGGGTCGTGATGCATCGCATCCAGGCCGGAGCAAACGGTGACCCCTGGTCCGAGATCATCGTCATCATGAACAGCGGTGCCGAGTATCGGGCCCAGTTGCCGCCGGGCACCTGGAGGGTCGCGATGGAGCGATCAGCCCCCGTCGCCGGCAAGGGGCGTGAGGTGAGCGGCACGGTGGTTGCCGAGGGCACCGCGGTGACCCTGCTCTACCGCGAATAGGTCCCTGACCTCGACCCATCGATGAGGTAGCCGATGCAGATTCGAGATCAAGCCCTACTGCGCGAGCAGTGCTACCTCGGCGGCGCCTGGATCGAAGCCGATACGGGGGGCTGGCTCGCGGTCACCGACCCAGCCACTGGGGAGGCCATCGCCCGGGTGCCAGACCTGGGGGCGGCGGAGACCCGCCGGGCCATCGCCGCGGCGGAGGCGGCCTGGCCCGCCTGGCGCGTGCTCACCGCCGGCGAGCGCTGCGCCCTGCTGCGACGTTGGCACGATCTGATGGTCACCCATGTCGAGGACCTGGCCGGCATCATGACCGCGGAGCAGGGCAAGCCGCTGGTAGAGGCACGTGGCGAAATCGTCTATGCCGCGTCTTTCATCGACTGGTTTGCCGAGGAGGGGCGGCGGGTCTACGGGGACCTGATCCCAGAGCATCAGACCGGCAAGCGCATCCTCATCATGAAGCAGCCGGTGGGTGTCTGTGCCGCCATTACACCCTGGAACTTCCCTGCGGCCATGATCACCCGTAAGGCGGGGGCGGCCCTGGCGGCGGGCTGTACCTTGGTCGTCAAGCCGGCGGAGCAGACCCCGCTGTCGGCCCTCGCCTTGGCGGTTCTGGCCGAGCGGGCCGGGATACCCCCCGGGGTCTTCAACGTGGTCACCGGTGCACCTGGCCCCATCGGTGCGGAGCTGACGGCGAACCCGACGGTGCGCAAGCTGAGCTTCACCGGGTCCACAGAGGTTGGGCGGCTGCTCATGCGCCAGTGCGCCGACACCCTCAAGCGCCTGTCCCTGGAGTTGGGTGGTAACGCCCCGTTCATCGTCTTCGACGATGCGGACCTGGATGCTGCGGTGGAGGGGGCCATCCAGTCCAAGTACCGTAACTCCGGTCAGACCTGCGTGTGCGCCAACCGTATCCTGGTCCAGGTTGGGATCTACGACGCCTTTGCCCAGCGGTTGGCGGTCCGCGTGGGGGATCTGCGGGTCGGCCCGGGGACCGAGGCCGGCGTGACCCAGGGGCCGCTGATCGACGGGGACGCCTTGGCCAAGGTCGAGGCCCAGGTCGCAGATGCCCTGGGCCAGGGGGCCCGGGTCCTCGCCGGGGGCGGCCGCCATGCCCTTGGCGGGACCTTCTACCAGCCGACGGTCCTGGCCGACGTGACCCCGGGGATGCGAATCGCTCGGGAGGAGACCTTCGGCCCGGTCGCCCCCCTGTTCCGCTTTGGCACCGAGGGGCAGGGCATCGCCCTGGCGAACGCGACCGAGTATGGCCTGGCGGCCTACTTCTACAGCCGCGACCTGGGCCGGGTCTGGCGGGTGGCCGAGGCCCTGGAGTATGGGATGGTGGGGATCAACACCGGGATCATCTCCACCGCTGTCGCCCCCTTTGGCGGGGTCAAGCAGTCCGGGTTCGGGCGGGAGGGATCGCGCTACGGGATCGACGAGTACCTGGACCTCAAATACCTGTGCCTGGACCTGAGCTGAGCTGAGCTGAGCTGAGCTGAACTGGGTGTTTCGGACCACCCGGGGCCAACAGCCGTCCCGGTCCGGCCCCTGCCCACGTCTGGTACACTGCGCCACCCGGTGCGGGGGGTACCCCTGCCGCCATCCGGTCGGACGATGTACCAGAGGGCTCGTATGAGACAACGCACGGTCGGCCTGCTGGTCGGCACTATCCTGGGCTCTGTGCTTGGCTTCGGCCTGGGACTGGGCACCTACCCGGCACTGTTCCCCGCGTACGCGGGCGGTTCGGCCGCTCCGGTCGCTGGCGGGCCCGCGGTCGCGGCGGGGACCTTCGCCCAAGTCGATCCGCGGGACCCGGTCCACTATGGCGCCGGCTCCGTGACCCTTGCCCCGGGCCTGATGCAATTGGGGGCGGACTTCGAGGTTGGCCCAGGGCCGGGTTATCGCCTCTACCTGGTCCCATTGGCCGAGATTGGGTCCGACACCCGCGTGGATGAAACCATGTTCGTCGACCTTGGACCGCTGCAGGCGTTTGCGGGGGCCCAGGGTTACGGCGTTCCGGCCGGGATCGACTTGACCCACTATCCCTCGGTCGTGGTCTGGAGCACGCACTTCAACGTCCTGATCTCGGTTGCGGCCTTGCGCCCGAGCTAGGGCGATCGCTAGGAGCCTGTCGGACTTAGGGGGATCGTAGCGAGGGAGTGGGAGGATGAGACCATTTTGTTCCGGTTTTGAGGCGCATAGTGGGCTCTATGTAAGGAAATGCCGGGGCGAAATGGGCCGTTCACTCACTTCCGCAGTAGGTTCATCCAAAGTCCGACAGGCTCCTAGGCCCCGAATCCCGTCCAGGAGGCAGTGCCGAGTGTCGAGATCCATCGCCGTCATCTGTCTGGCCCTATCGGTTAGCGTCGGCAGCGCCCTGTCGGGCTGCGAGACATTTCCGGGCGGGCCCCGGGGGCCGGCCATGCGCCTGGCTGGGGTCATGTCCGACGTCTATGTCACGGCCATGCTGGAGCGGCTCTTTGCCGCCGGGGACCCGCGCGACACCGCCCGCTATTTGGTGGGACGCGAGAGCGAGAAGATGCGGCGCGTGGAGCAGATGCTGGCTGGGCGCTACGCCGATGCCTTCACCGAGCCGGAGCTGGGGGAGCTGGTCGCATTTCTTGACAGCCCATTGGGGCGCAAGGTGCAGGCGACCTACAGCAGCGTCTTCTATGGGACCTTGGCGGAGCGGGGGCGCCCGGCCGATATCCGCAACCGTATGGGCAAGCAGCTGGCGGCCCGCTTCAAGGCGACCTTCACGGTTACCGAGTTGAAGGAGGTGAACCGCTTCTATGCGAGCCCGCTCGGCAAGAAGTGGCGAGCCAAGGGGCAGGAGATCGACCGCGACCTCTTCGCCGACGAGGACATCCGCGTGCTGCGTCAGGTGGCGGAGCTTGAGTGCATGGTCGACACCCTAACCCCGGAGGTCCGCCGACAGCGCGCCGGGCGCGCTGACCCGGAGGCAAGTGTCGCCGTCGTCCTCGGGCAGCAGTCTGCCCTCATTGACCGCGTCGCCGAATCCTGTACCTGTGCCGTCGGCAAGCTCGTCGGCAAGATGGACGTGAAGGGCATGTGGCGCCTCTCCCCCGCGAAGCGTGCCAAGCAGCGCGCGCAGATTTTTGCGTCAGGAGCCTGTCCGGCTCCAACGACGCCCAAGACCTCAGAAGCCCCTGCGGCAGGGATCGAGTAGCCGGCCTCGGAGGGCCTGCCAGCTGAACTCAGCCCCGCCGCTTCGGTCGGCGCGCAGGGCGCATGGACGTGGTCCCGCCCGGCGCACCGCTGCCGGGCCGACGTTGTCCCTCCGGAACCCTCCCCGTCCCCGCCGGCTGGAAGGCCGGAACCAGGTGGCGCTTGCCGTTGCCGATCAGGTCGGCGCGACCCATGGCCTTGAGGGTATCGCGCAGGAGCGGCCAGTTCTCCGGGTCGTGGTAGCGCAGGAAGGCTTTGTGCAGGCGCCGCTGCTTCAGTCCCCGTACCACCGAGACCGCCTCGGAGTCCCGCCCGACCCGCTTCAGGGGGTTCCTGCCCGTGTGATACATGGCCGAGGCGATGGCCATGGGGGTGGGCAGGAAGGCCTGCACCTGATCCGGCCGGAAGCCATTGGCCTTGAGCCAGACGGCGAGCTCGATCATGTCCTCGTCGCTGGTGCCCGGGTGGGCGGCGATGAAGTAGGGTATCAGGTACTGCTCCTTGCCCGCCTCACGGGAGAATCGGTCGAACAGGTTCTTGAAGCGGTCGTAGGCCCCGATCCCCGGCTTCATCATCTTGGAGAGGGGACCTGACTGGGTGTGCTCGGGGGCGATCTTGAGGTATCCACCGACGTGGTGGGTGGCCAGCTCCCGGATGTAGTCCGGTGAACGCACGGCCAGGTCGTAGCGCAGCCCGGAGGCGATCAGGACCCGCTTGACCCCGGGCAGGGCGCGGGCCTTGCGGTAGAGCCGGATCAGGGGCCCGTGGTCCGTGCCCATGTTGGGACAGATGTCCGGGTAGACGCAGGATAGCCGCCGGCAAGACGCCTCGATCTTCGGGTCTTTGCAAGCGAGGCGCCACATGTTCGCCGTGGGCCCGCCCAAGTCCGAGATGGTCCCGGTGTAGCCGGGGGTGCGGTCGCGGATGTCCTCGACTTCGCGCAGGATGGACGCCTCCGAGCGGCTCTGGATGATGCGCCCCTCGTGCTCGGTAATGGAGCAGAAGGTGCAGCCGCCGAAGCAGCCGCGCAGGATGTTGACCGAGAACCGGATCATCTCCCAGGCGGGAACGCGGGACTCCCCGTAGCCCGAGTGCGGCCTGCGGCTGTAGGGCAGCTCATAGATCCGGTCCAATTCCGCCGTGGTCAAGGGGATGGGCGGGGGGTTGAGCCAGACGTCGCGGTCCCCGTGGGCCTGGACCAGGGCGCGCGCGTTCCCGGGGTTGGTCTCCAGGTGGAAGACTCGGGAGGCGTGGGCGTAGAGGACCGGGTCGTCACGCACCTGCTCGTAAGCGGGTAGGCGGACGACCGTGTGGCCCCGGTCCAGGTGCCGCGGGCGGCGGTGGAAGGTGATGGGCTGGACCGCAGCAGTCCCTTGTCCCACGGGAGGCTGTCGCAAAAGCCCCTCGCGTCGGAGGGGGGAGGGGCTGGGGAGAGGGGCGGGTGCCGCGGTCACACCGGGTGCGCATCCCGCCGGCTCAGCGGCATAGGGGTCCGGGTGTGGATCCAGTCGGCCCGGTCTCTCGATCTGGGTCGAGTCGATCACCGCCCAGTCCTCCGGGACCTCGCGGCGGACGAAAGCCGTTCCGCGCAGGTCGCGGATTTCCCCGATGGGCTCCCCCCGCGCCAGGCGGTGGGCCACCTCCACCAACGCGCGCTCCGCGTTCCCGAAGATCAGCAGGTCCGCCTTGGCGTCGACCAGGGCCGAGCGACGCACCTTGTCGGACCAGTAGTCGTAGTGGGCGATGCGCCTCAGGCTCGCCTCGATCCCGCCGATAACGATGGGCACATCCCCGAAGGCCTCGCGCGCCCGCTGGGCATAGACGACCACGGAGCGGTCGGGGCGCCGTCCGGGCTGGCCATCCGGGGTGTAGGCGTCGTCGCTGCGCAGGCGCCGGTCGGAGGTATAGCGGTTGACCATGGAGTCCATGTTCCCCGCCGTAACCCCGAAGAAGAGATTGGGTCGGCCCAGGCGGGCGAAGTCCGCCTTCGAAGTCCATTCCGGCTGGGCAATGATCCCGACCCGAAACCCCTGCGCCTCCAGCAGGCGCCCGATGATGGCCATACCAAAGCTCGGGTGATCCACATAGGCGTCGCCGGTGACGATGACCACGTCGCAGCTGTCCCAGCCGAGGCGCTCCATCTCTGCCCGGGTGGTCGGCAGCTCCGGCGCCGGACCCAGACGGTGGGCCCAGAACTTGCGGTAAGAGAAGAGGTTGGGGACGGCGTCCATGGGAGCAGGCCGAGCAAGGGGCGATCGCCCCATTGTAGCCTCAAGCCGATGGCCTTAACCCACGCGGGTTCCGCGCCCTTATGGCCACTTCAGGTCGGGTACCGGGGGCATAGGAGCCAATCGTGCCCGCCCTCGTTGTCCAGGAGCGGGACTGGCGGGGCGGGGTGGAAACCTCGTCCCTCCGTGGGTCAAGTAGGTGTGCTGGGGCCGCCGGGGCCACGCTTCGCCGAAAGTCCGGCGGGCGTGTGCCCCGGGGCTGGGGCGGAGCCGATCAGGCCTTGCGGCCAGAGGAGATCAGGGCGTAGAGGATGGCGCCGATGATGGCCCCGACGATGGGGGCGACCCAGAAGAGCCAGACTTGACCCAGTGCCTCCGGGTGACCGTTGAGGAACAGGACCAGGGCCGGGCCCGTGCTGCGGGCGGGATTGACCGAGGTGTTGGTCACCGGGATGGAGATGAGGTGGATCAGGGTTAGCCCCAGGCCGATGGCCAAGCCACCGTGGCTCGTGATCCCGTGCTTATCGGTGGCGCCCAGGATGATGATCAGGAACATGGCGGTCATGACCACCTCGGTGACCAGGGCGGCCATCATGCTGTACTTGCCGGGGGACAGGTCGCCGAAGCCGTTGACCGCCAGGCTGTTGGCCGCCAGCGTGAAGCCTTCGTGGCCACTGGCGATGATCAGCAGCACGTACGCGGCGGCGATGCCGCCCAGGACCTGGGCGATGATGTAGACGGGCAGCTCGGCGAAGCTGAAGCGGCCGCCGACGGCCAGACCGACGGAAACCGCCGGGTTGAGGTGGCAGCCGGAGATGTGGCCGATGGCGTACGCCATGGTGACCACGGTCAGGCCGAAGGCCAGGGCTACGCCCAGGAAGCCGATACCCAGGCTAAAGGTGGTGGCGTCGGTGGTGTGCATGAACACGGCGGCGAGGACGGCGCTGCCGCACCCCCCGAGGACCAGCCAGAAGGTGCCGATCAGCTCGGCCAGGGAACGTTGGAGCAGGGGCATAGCGGTCTCCTTATTGTGCTGCGCAGAGTGAGTGCTTGGGCATTGTCGAGGCTCGGATCCCTGGGTCAACCCAGGGTCTCGTCTCGCCTTGTGCGCCCCGTCGCCGTAATCCATGGGGGAATCCATTGCTTGCCAGCGTCGAAGCGGGCGCGAGTGTACCAATTTTCTTCAGCGTCCTGGTGAACCGCTTACCTGCGACTCCCGTCGCCAGTGCCTTCGATCAGGCCCAGGGTCACGCCCGCGCGCTCCACCTGCTCCATTGCCACAGTCGGAATCGGCAGACCCCGCCGGGGGGTGGCACGCGCGGCAAAGGACCCGCTGCTGGGGGTTGTCGCCCCGGGTGGCCCGAGACCGCGAGAGGCGGCTGGCGGGTGCCTGCCGGACTGCGGCCGGACGGACTTGGCTTGCCAGTCTGCGGCAAACACCTTAGTCTTTGCCGCCGTCCGTGCCTTCGGTCGGTGACCTTACCCCAAGCCGTCCGCAAGCCTGCTGCCCCTCCAGTCAGCCGTTCTTTCGAGGTAGACCTGCAATGGACCAGCCCCTAGAGCAAGCCCGTTTCAACATGATCCATCAGCAGGTACGGCCCTGGGGGGTGCTGGATGATCGTGTACTCGATGCGCTGGCCCAGGTCGCACGGGAAGGGTTCGCACCAGACGCTTACCTCAGCCTGGCCTACGCCGACGTCGACATCCCCATCGGTGATGGTCAGCACATGCTCCCGCCCAAACTGGTGGGCCGCCTCCTCCAGGCGGTGGCGGTCAAGCCTGGAGATCGCGTCCTGGAGATTGGCACAGGCACCGGTTACGTGAGCGCCTGCCTGGCGTGCCTCGGGGGTCGGGTGCTGAGCCTTGAGCTCGCGCCCGGGCTGGCCGCGGAGGCCCGCGAGCGTCTGTCAGGCATCGGATTCGACGGCGTGGAGGTGCGTGCCGCCGACGGTCTTGCAGGGCCTGTCGAAGGCGGTCCCTTCGAGGTCATTGTCGTGACCGGCTCTCTGCCCAGCGACGAGTCCCTGGCGGCCCTGCAGCAACAGCTGCGACTTGGTGGCCGTCTGTTTGCTGTGGTCGGCGAGGCCCCGGCCATGGCCGCCCTGCTCATCACGCGGGTTGGCGCGGCGGAATACCGCCGCGAGTCGCTGTTTGAGACCTGCATTGATGCAATGGCCAACGCCGTCGAACCGGAACGGTTCGTCTTCTGACCAGGCGCCTCGAAATGAAGCAGATGCTGCCTAGAGACCTCGCCGCCCGCCTGCGGGACGGCGGCGAGCCGCCCCAGTTGCTGGACGTCCGCGAGCCCTGGGAATTCGGCATTTGCCGGATCGAAGGGGCGCGCTCCCTGCCCATGCGGCAGATCCCCTCGGCCCTGGACGAGCTGGACCGCGATAGCGAGCTGGTCGTGATCTGTCACCACGGTATCCGCAGCCAGCAGGTCGCCGGGTACCTGGACTACCAGGGGTTCCGCAACGTCATCAATCTACAGGGCGGGGTGGCGGCCTGGGCGCGGGACGTGGATCCCGCCATGCCGACCTACTGACGCAGGCGGGGCGCGATGGCGAGACCCGAGTCCGCTGCGCTGCACCCCAGGGTCGCTCGACATACGCCCGGTACCACCCGCTCAGTGGTCTGTCCCGCCCTTGCCCGGCCGCGGGCGGGTGCATTGGGTGCGGAGCCATGAGCGCGCTTGCCGTGATCTCTGTGTTCGCCGGGGCGGGGCTTGGGGCCCTGCTGCGCTGGTTCCTCGGTCTGCGGCTCAACCCGTTCTTCCCGACCCTGCCCCTGGGCACGCTGGCTGCGAATCTGCTGGGCGGCCTGTTGGTCGGCTTGGCCATCGCCTGGTTCCACCGGCACCCCGGCCTGGCGCCGGAGGTGCGCCTCCTGGTGATTACCGGGTTCCTCGGCGGCCTGACCACCTTTTCGACCTTCTCGGCCGAGGTCGCTGACCTGCTGTTGCGGGGCCAGTACCTGTGGGGTCTGGGGGCGGCTGCCGCCCACCTGGCGGGGTCGCTGACCATGACGGTCGCCGGGATCGGCTTGGTCCACTGGCTCCTGGCACGGGGTTAGCCCCGACATCCCGCAGGCGCCCGCTCTGCGGCACCACCCCATCTGACGAGGAGCCGTGTATGCAGGGCTGTTTCCTCAAGTTCTACGTCGCCGAGAACCGGCGCCACCATCGCAGGCTGGCCTACGAGTGGCTGTTGGAGGAGGCGCAACGCCTGGGCATTCATGGCGGTTCGGCCTTCCGGGCCCTGGCGGGGTTTGGCCGCAAGGGGCGGCTGCACGAGGACCGCTTCATCGAGCTGGCCGGCGACCTGCCTGTGGAGGTGGGCTTCGTGGTCACGCAGGCGGAGGCGGATGCCTTCATCGAGCATATCCGCGGCCAGGGGCTGAACCTCTTCTACCTGAGGGTCCCGGTGGAAGCGGGTTTCACCAGCGGTGGGCCATCTTGACCAGGAGGCTTGCCAAAGCCGGGGTTTCGGCCGACCTTTGGTTGGTGCGGCGGGTTTGTCCGGGGGCCTCATCAGCCGCGCGCCACATCCCTATCCCAACAAAGTATCGAGGAGGACCGCCATGACCATCCACCAGGCCGAGATGCCCCTGTCCCAAGGGCGCTACTCCCAACTGCTGATCATCGACGCCCAGGAGCGCCTGGCCGCGGCCATGCCGCCGGACGACCTCGCCAGCGCCCTGGCCAACATCAAGCGCCTTGTGGCCGCGGCCAAGATCCTGCAGCTCCCGATCATCGCCACCGAACACAACTCGAAGGGGCTTGGCCACATTGTCCCCGCCATCCGCGAGGACCTGCCGGCGGAAGTGGAGCCCACCGAGAAGACGTGCTTCTCCTGCTGCACGGCGGCAGGCTTCGAGCGAAATCTGGACCGCGAGCCCGGGCGCAAGCAGGTGGTGATGGTGGGCATGGAGGCCCACATTTGCATCGTCCAGACCGCCTCTGGCCTGCGTCGATGGGGCTATCAGGTCTTCGTCGTGGAGGACGCGATCTGTTCGCGTCACCCGGCCCATCGGGCCAACGCTGTGGAGCGGATGCGTCATTGCGGGATCCAGATCACCAACGCCGAGTCCGTCGCCTTCGAATGGCTGGGGGACTCGACCCACGAACGCTTCCGCGAGGTCTGGTCGCTGTTCAAGGACTAGCTGCCGCGGCCCTTGGCGGAGCTTACCCTGCGGCCCCGGACCGCCCAGCGTGGCAGGGGGCGATGGCAGCGCTTGGCGCTAGCAGGGCTGCGTCATGGCCCCAGGAGGCCGTCCAGCAGGCCCAGGAGCCGGGGCAGGGCGCCGCGGTTTTCCGTAATGACCCGCAGGGCGTTCTCGCCGATTCGGGCGCGCTCGGCGGCGTCGGTCAGCCAGGCGCAGAGCTGCCGGCTGAGTCCTGCTGCGTCGGCCACCTGGGCCGCGGCCTCTTCCTCGACCATGAGGCGGGTAATGGTTGCGAAGTTGAAGCTGTGGGGCCCGATGATCGCCGGCACGCCGACGGCGGCGGCCTCCAGGAGGTTGTGCCCGCCGACCTTGACCAGGCTGCCGCCGACAAAGGCGATGTCCGCCGCCGCGAGGAAGACCTGCAGCTCTCCCATGGTGTCTCCCAGGAAGACCGACGTCTGCGCTGTGCAGGGGTCATGGGTGCTGCGCCGGGCCAGGGTCAGGCCCTCCCGGGCGATCAGGGCCGCGACCCGATCGAAACGGTCCGGGTGTCTGGGAACGAGTACCAGGAGGGCCCCAGGCACCTCGGTGCAGACCCGGCGATGGACCGCCAGAAGCTGCTCCTCCTCCCCTTCGTGGGTGCTGGCGGCCACCCATACCGGACGCTCGGTGCCCCACAGGCGGCGCATGACCTCGGCCTGCTCCCGCAGGCTGGCGGGCAGATGCAGGTCAAACTTGATGCTGCCGGTGACCTGTACCCGCTCGGGCGGGGCGCCGAGCTCGATAAAGCGCGCGGCGTCCGCCTGGGCCTGAGCGGCGATGAGGGTGAAGCGGGCGAAGGTCTCCCGGGCGAAGCCACCGAGCCGGGCATAGCCCCCGGCGGAGCGCTGCGAGAGACGTGCATTGGCGAGGACCACCGGTATCCCGCGCCGCTCGCAGGCCCGCAGAATGTTGGGCCAGACCTCCGTCTCCATCACCAGCACCAGGCGCGGGGCAACGGTGTCCAGGAAACGCCCCACCGCCGGCTGGAGGTCGTAGGGGGCATAAACGTGGCGGACGCGGTCCTCGAACAGGGCCCGTAGCCGTGCCGAGCCGGTCGGCGTGGTGGTGGTCACCATGACCCCTTCGCCTGACTGCTGATCGGACGCCAGGCCTGGCCCTGGGCGGGAGCCGTGCTCCAGCAGGTGGCGGATCACCGGCTGGGCCGCCTGGACCTCCCCCACGGAAACGGCGTGGATCCAGACCCCCGCCCTCAGGTCGGCCCCATCGTAGTGGCCGAGGCGCTCCTGCCAGCGCTCCCGGTAGGCCGGCAGGCGCCGGCTGCGCCAGAGCAGGCGGAGCAGGGCGAAGGGTAGGACCAGGTAGAGCAGGAGGTCGTAAACGCGATGCATCACAGAGGCTCCTCCGCCAGCCGCTGGCGCCACTCCATGAGGGCGGGTTTGGGCGCGTCCTTGATGGCCAGCTTCCACCAGTAGCCGAGCAGGTTGTCGCCGAAGGAGATGGCCTTGCGCGGCAGTGCCAGTGGGTGGTCCTGGGGAGTGGCAGCCCCGCGCAGGCAGGTGGTGGCGCTGACGTAGCCCGCCGCCGCGGCGGCCCTAACCGCCCCTAGGTCGAAACTCCCGAAGGGGTAGCAGAGGTGCCGGACGGGCTCACCCAGCAAGTCCTCCAGGGCCGCCTTGCTGTCTGCCAACTCCTCACGCTGCCGTTCGGGGCCCAGCTCGCCGAGCTTGGCGTGGCTCGCGGAGTGAGATCCGACGGCGATGCCGGCGGCGCGGACCTCGCGCAGGCGCGACCCGGACATCAGGCCAGGAACCGGCCGGCCAGGCTCCTGGGATGCCCAAGCGATGGGCCGTCCCAGCCAGCCGCTGATGGCATAGACCGTGGCTGGGTAGCCCCAGCGTTGCAGGACTGGCAAGGCATGGTCCGCGAAGTTTTCGTAGGCATCGTCGAAGGTCAGGACCACGGCCCGGGGCGGGATCGGCGACTCGCCCCTGAGACAGGTCAGGGCCTGGTCCAGGTCCAGCACCCGCCAGCCCAGGTGGTGCAGCAGGGCCATCTGGGCGGCGAAGCGCCCGGCGTCGCAATAGTTGGCGCGATGGGTCCGCATGGATGGGAAGTGCCCAACCTGGTGATACATGAGGATGGAGATGCTCATGGGCGGCTCAGGACCCGGTCAGGCCCCGGTACAGGTCGAGGTACTGCGAGACGATGGCGTCGCGCCCGAACTCGGCCTGAACCCGGCGCCTTCCGCACTCCACCAGGGCCGCAGCCAGGCTCTGGTCCTCGATGAGTGTGCGGATACCGGCGGCCAGGGCCCAGGGGTCGCCGCAGGGGACGCACCAGGCGTCCTCCCCGTGATGGGCGATCTCACGGGCCCCGCGGAACAGACTGGTGACCAGCGGGCGCTGCCAGGCCCAGGCTTCGAGGATGACATTCCCCAGGGTCTCTTCCTCCAGGGATGGGAACGCCACCAGGTCGGACAGGCGGAAGAAGGCGCCTGGGTCCGTCTGCCAGCCTGGCCAGACCAGCCTGTCCGCGATGCCGAGCCTGGCGGCCTGTCGCTCCAGATCGGGGGCGCAGGACACCCTCTCCAAGCAGGATCAAGCGCAGGGGACGTCCAGCGACCTCGCGGGGCAGCATCGCCATGGCTTCAAGCAAGTCCGCATGCCCCTTGACCCGGACGAAGCGGCCCGGCGCCAACAAGACCCAGGCGTCGTCTGGCAGGGCCAGCTTGGCGCGGAGGGCCTTGACCTCCGGCTCCGCGACCGGGCGCGCGGGCTCGGCGAAGTTGTAGATGTGGAATACCCGCGCGGCCGGCAGGCCCTGGCGCACCATCCAATCGCACAGACCCCGGGTGTTGCCGATCCAGGCGTGGGCGTGAAGGTAGGGGTCGAGCTTGTAGTAGCCGCCCAGCCGAGCCACATGGACCGGGCCGCGGCCCGGTTTCGGGTCCGGGCTCAAGTGGGTGAGCCGCGTCGCCCGCCCCATGTAGGTCTGGACGAGATCCGGGCGGACCCGTCGGATCAGCCGGGATACGGCGAGTCGTGACCAGGGGTCCCAGACGCTCAAGAAGGGCAGGCGGTGCAGCGGTAAAGGGGACAAGTCGCCGGCCAGATGCTCCAGGTCGCTGCCGCTGCGGATGCCCAGCTCCGCTTTGGCCCCGTGCGCGGCCAGGGCTGCGGCGAAGCGCACGAACCAGCGTTCCGCCCCGCCTAGGGTCTTGCTGCCCACCAGTTGCAGGCTCAGGGGCTCCGTCACAGCGGCGTCCCCAATAGCTCGCGGTAGACCGACAGGTTTCCCTCCACCATGGCGTCGATGGAAAACTCGCGACGCATCAGCTCCCGCCCGCCCTCGCCCAGGCGGCGGCGAAGGGCAGTATCCCCCAGCAGTTGGGTCAGGACAGTCCCCAGGGCGACCACGTCCCCGGGCGGGACCAGCAGGCCATTGACCCCGTCGCGCACGGCCTCGGGTATGCCGCCGGCCGCACTCGCGAGGATCGGCACCCCGGCACTGGATGCCTGCAACAAGGAGACCCCCAGGCCCTCCCTGGTGGCCGGGTGCACCAGCAGGTCCAGGCAGGGGAGCAGGCTGTCGAGGTCGTCCCGAAAGCCGGCGAGATGGACCCGCCCGGCCAGCCCCAGGGCTGCGATCTGGGCGCGCAGCTCGGCCTCCGTGGGGCCCTGTCCGAAGAACAGGACGTGCAGCGCCGGGTTCGACGCAGCCAGGGGCGGCAGGGCCTGGAGCAGAAAGCGGTGCCCCTTGCGCGGGATCAGCTGGGCTACGACGCCCACCAAGAGGGCGTGCCCGGGCACCCCGAAGGCTGCTGGCGCGCGGCGGTCGCAGGGCCGCTGGAATCGCTCCCAGTCCACGGCGCTGCGTACCACGCGGAGCTTGGCCGCGGGCAGTCCCTCGGCGAGCAGAACTCGGCCGATCCCCTCTGAGATGGCAATGACCCGCTCGTGGAGTCGGTACTTGAGTTTCACCAGCCAGCGCGGCTCCGGATTGTCCACCCGCCGGGTGTGCACGACCCGAGTCCCGGTCAGGCGGGCGGCAATACCGCCCATCACGTCCGCCCCGATGCGGCTGTGCAGGTGAATCAGGTCGGGCTGGGCGGCTCGGATCAAGCGGCCCAGGCGCCAAGCCATCCCGACGTCGGCGTCCCCACGCATGGTCAGCCCGTGCACTTGCGCGAAGGGGGCCGCTGCACGGGCCAGGTCACACCCGGCCGGGCAGGCGAGGAGGTTGGCGTGCCCCCGCGCTGCCAACCCCTCCAGCAGGTACAGGACCTGCTGCGCCCCGCCATAGAGGCGGCTGCCGCCCTCGACGTGCAGGACCCTCAAGGTGCGGCCTCGTCGGAAACTGCGCCTGGCCTATAGGTATTCGGGACCTGTCCGGAATCCAGGAGCAAGTCCGGACGCGTACTTCCGGCACGTCGGATTTCCCTGTCTGCCGCTAAGACGGCACGCGCCGCGGTCAGGACCTCGTCCACCTCGATCAGGCGCATACAGGTGAAGACCCCGTTGCAGGTCGGGCGGCGTTTGCAGGGGGAGCAAGGCAGTTGGTGGTACAGGACCCGGGCGTTGCCGCGGGTGGTGTTGCGGTAGGGGCAGGTCGAGCCGAATAGGAGGAGGCTGGGCCGGGCGAAGGCGATGCCCATATGCCCGAGGCCCGTGTCCACCGCTACCACGAGGGCGGCGCGGAGGATGAGGGCAGCCGCCTCGAGCAGGCTGGTCTCACCGACCAGATCCACCAGGCCAGCGTTTGCCCCGCCATCGGCAGCCGCGCCGATCTCCGCTGCAGCCGCACGATCCGCCGGGCCTCCGAGCATGACCGCCTGCAGGCCAAGCTCCGACTTAAGGCGCTGCGCCAGGTCGGCCCAGCGTGGCGCGAACCAGTGCTTTTGGGGGCGCGTGGTGAAGGGGCAGATCACGGCGTAGCCCGCTCCCAGGCCGTGCGCCTGGATCAGGTCTTGCGCGCGGCCCGCCTCCGCGGCGCCGCAGTGGATGGTCATTTCGAAGGGTTCTACGGGTAACTCCAGCTGTTCGGCCAGGTAGAGGTACTCTGAGCCGATGCGATCCCGGTCCCCGCCGCGGCGGAGCGTGCGGGTCATGAGCCACTGGCTGCCTTCGCGGGAGCCAAGCCCGACGCGCTCGCGGGCCCCGGAGAGCCAGGTCAGAGCCCCGCTCTTGAGGAGCCCCTGCACGTCCAGGGCCAGGTCGAACCCTCGTTTCGTCAAATCCCTGCGAAAGGTTCGGACGGCGCTGGCCAATTCCCCCAAGCGTCGCTCCCGCCACAGGTCCCGCCATTCCTTGTGGGGCCAGATGATGATCTCGTCCAGGTCCGGATGGTGGCGCAGCAGGGGCGCGCACTCGGGCTGCACCAGCCAGGCGATGTGGGCACCAGGCTTGGCGCGGCGCAGGGCGGTGATCAGGGGCGAGGCAAAAACGATGTCGCCGATGGCCGACAGCCGGACGATCAGGATCCTCGGCTGTGCCGATGTCATCGGCACCCCGCCACGTCCTGCAGTACCTGATCGAGGGTCTTGAACGGCTGGGATGCCTGGATCTTCGACCGAGTGGCCTGGATCTCCCGCAGCAGGCCGAGCGCCTTGACCAGTCCCAGGAGCATCGTGGTGTCCAGGCGTGCCAGGCGTGTCAGGGTGCGCAGCAGGATCCATGGCAGATGAGTCACAAGGAAGTCCGATGGGGCTGTATACAACGCCATATAGATCAATTGGTTGCGGATTCTCGTCGTGCGTACGTGGCGGGCTTGGAAAAGGCGCTTTATGGTGGCGCCACTGGCATGAACGACTCTGCTCTCAGGCACGAATCGCGTGGCCCAACCGCACATCCAGGCCCGGGTACCTAAGTCGGTGTCCTCGCTGTAGAAGGGCTTGTAGATTGCCAGGAAGCCGCCGAGTTTCAGAAAGCGGTCCCGCCGGACGGCCATCGAGCCCCCGGAGGCATAGAGTCCATTCAGTGGTCGGCCCTCGGCTTTGTACCGGCGCACCTTATCGAGGGTCCACTCACAGGATTCGAGCTTGCCCCTGGCCAACTTGTACCGCGTCCAGGAAACGAATGCGGGTCTACCCGTCGGGTCGACGACCAACGGCGATGTGGCGAAGACTCTTTCGTCCGTCAACGGCGCTACGAGGGGTGCGATGAAATCGGCGGCCGGCATGACGTCTGAGTTGAGCAGAATCAGTACCTCGCCCGATGCATGAGCCACCCCGCCGTGCACGGCATCAGCAAAGCCGGCGTTTACCGGATGCCGCACCAGGGTGACCTCCGGATGGCGCTCCTGTATCAGGTCAACGCTGCGGTCGGTGGAGGCGTCATCCACCACCACCACCTCGCATTCGCCGGGATAGGCGCCGCTGGCGGCGCGAACCGCTTCCAACGTGCGGCTGATAATGGGCTCGCCGTTGAAATTCGGTATCACGATACTGACGGACGCGTATGCCATCACTCTGGGACTGCGTCAAGGTTGGAGGCAAGCGAGCCGCTATGGGGTTGAGCCAGCCGTTGTGCATCCAGCTTGTCGGAAAGGAAGAGGTGTACGCCGACCAGAATTCCCAAGGGATATAGGGTGTAACGCGAATAGACGCTGAATGTCAGAAAGCTGAACGTGAACCAGATTGAGAAGGCCGCCAGATTGCATTGGGCGACCCGCCGCAGGTCCAGGGGCTCCAACGTCCGCGCGAGGCGCAGAGAATGCACGACCAGGCAACCGAGCAAGCCCATGACCAGGCCCAGCCCGATCGAACCGCTCTCATACAGCAGTTCCAGGAAGTGATTATGCGGCAGGGTGAAATTGCGATAGGCAGGCGCGGAATAGCTGGCGAAATGCTCGCGGAAGCTGCCGATGCCGTGCCCAACCAGCCATGCCTGCCAGTCGTTGTCCGAGATCATGCGCAGGGTATCGGTCCAGATCTGGACACGCTCGTCCCCTCCGGGGACGACGGGGCCTACAGGGACAAGGTGTCTTTCCAAGATGAAGAACAGCAGTACGGCGACGAGCGCGGTGACACTGATCGCAAGGCCCCACCTGACCCGGCGGCTGGCGATACTCCAGATGACTACGGCCAGTGCGGCCCCGTTGGCCAACAGCGGGATCGTCGGGGCCCAGAGGATATTGATGATCGGATCGAAGTTGAGCAATAGGATGGCAGCCATGAACCAGCGATACGGTCGGCTGAGCCTGACAGTCAGTAAGGCTAGAACGGGCAATAGCAACGATGAAAAAAAGGCCAGGTAGTGGGGATTGTCGAAGGTGCCGAAGGGATGCCCAGCAATATGGCGTGCAGCCAGCTGCCAGAAGACGATGCCTGACGCGAGCAGGGCAACCCAAAGCCAGCCCCTGTCGGGGCCGCGGTGGCCGAGATGATGCACGGCCAACACCAGAATCGCAAATCTGACAATGCGCAGGCTGCTATGCGTATCCGTGTCGATAGGACAGAAGGACCAGCTCAGGAGCAGCAGGAATGCGGCGACGCCTAGGAGAAATAGGGCCCGGTGAGGCGGTGAGGGCGGATGGTGGGTGCCGCCAATCGCCTGAACGGCGAGAAAGAAGCCGGCGACCCAAATCGCCTGGTCGCTGCCGCCGCGGTTCATGGCGAACTGCAGGAATACCACGGTGGAGAGGGCCGCCGCGAGCCAGTTGGGATGCAGCAGAAATGCCGGGCGGTAGAGGCTGTTCAACACTGGTGCAATCAAAGTGTGTGGACAAAGGTCGATCGGTTTCTCGGCATATTCCAGCCGATGGGTCAGCGCGGCACTAGATGATGCTTCAAGTCGGGTGACATCGCATGCGGTCCCGCGGGGACGGTCAGTCCTCGCGGCGGACGAGGCGCCGAACCCCGTCCGCCAGCCAAGATCCTAAACCCTCCGGCAAGGCGGCGAGCCATTTCCATCGATGCTTGACCTCGCGGGCCTGGCGCACCAAACCGACCCCGCTGTGCAGCGAGAAGCGCACGTAGCGGACGTGGTTGCGGTGCAGTTGCGCAGGGCTCGCGTAGGCGTCGTGGAGGGTGACCTCTTCGAGAAAGGCCTGGCGCATCCCCTGGGGGTTTTGTGCCCGGTAGCGGCGGATATTGGCCGTGATGCCGTCGGCCTCGCGGCGCCCCACAACGAGCGGCAGGTTGACGAAGCGGGTCTTATAGCGATGTGCGATGCGGCGGAAGATCAGGTTGTCTCGGACGTGCCGTTCGCCCGGAATGATGGGATAGGGGAACTCGCGAAGGACGCTGGTGCGGGTCGCCTCACGCTTGTCGCCGTGGACATAGCCCAGCGAATGGATCGCCAGATAGTCCGAATCCACGCGGTCCACGGGGTAGGGCGTCCCGGAGACCGAACCGTCTTCCTCCAGAAGCAGGCCGGCGATCCCGGACAGGGTCTCTCGCGTCTCTTCCGGAATAGCGGTCCACTCCGCCAGCACTGCGCTTAGCGCGCCCGGGAGCAGGGAGTCGTCGGAGTCCAGGTTGAGAAAGAAATACCCTTGGGCTTCGGCGACCGCCCGATTGTGGGCGTTGGCCTTGCCTGCGTTCTCCTGAAAGCAATAGTGAATCGGGAAGGGCGCGCGCCCTTGCCACTCCGCGACGATCGTACGGGTATCGTCGGTGGATCCGTCGTCGATGACGACCACCTCCAGGTCCTGGCAGCCGGAGTCTGCGACGCTCTGCAGTGCGCGGGGCAGGCAGTAGGCCCGGTTGTAGGTCGGGATGAAGATGGTAAACATGGGGCCAGAGTGATCTCGCCACCCGCTCGCCGGCGGCCGGATGCGGTGAGTCTCCTCGTCCCGTGGACAATGGCTCGCCGGTTCCCTGCGTCATTTCCCGCCCGACCCCGAACTGGCTCCGGCGCACCGCGGGAGCCCGAATGCATCCAGATAGGCGTCTGTACTGGTCTCAATCCCGTAGGGTCGGGCCGCCTGGCGCAGGGTCTCCGCCGGCAGCGGGTCGTCCAGGGTCGCGGTCAGGGCCTCTGCCATGGCCTGGTGGTCACCCATCGGGACCAAGCGGCCGAAGCGTCCCCTGTCCAGGATCTCGCTCGGGCCGCTGGGGCAGTCCGTGGCGACCACGGGGGTGCCCACCGCCAGCGCCTCGATGAGGACGAAGCCGAGCCCCTCCCAGTGCGAGCTGAACCCGAATAGGTCCGCGTGGGCCATCCAGGCATAGGGTTGGGGGACGAAACCCGGGAGGGCGAAGTCCTCCGCCACCCCAAGCTCCCTGGCCAGGGCCAGCAGGGCCTCCCGTGCCCCACCCCGGCCCAGGATCAGCAGGCGACAGGGGCGCTGGGCCCGCACCAGGGCGAAGGCGCGCAGCAGGGTGTCGAAGCCCTTGCGCGCGCACAACTCCCCGGCACTGAGGATCAGGGGCCGGTCCGGGTCGCCGAGCCAGGGGTGGTCTGGCCGGGGAAGGTCGGCATCGAACAGCGAGTCCGGGACCACCGGCGAGGGGACCACCCGGATCAGGCCCCGCGGCAGCCCGGTGTAGGCGGCCATATCGTCGGCTACCCCGGCACTGGTGACGATGACGCGATCTGCCAAGGGATAGAGCCGGCCCATGGAGTTGCGCTGGATCCAGCGCTCCAGCGGGCCGCGGGTGGCAAGATCCACGGAGATGGTCGTCCCGGAGGACAGGACCAGCCGCGTCGGAACTCGCGCCAGGGCGCGCGCAAGGAGCGCCGTTCGGTTGACCCGGTCCTTGTCCGACAGCATCACCGCCGGCAGTTCCCGGCGCAGGTAGGCGACGATGGTTGGCAGGCAGGCGTAGGTGTGCCGGGACCCCAGGTCGATGATCCGCACCCCGGGCGGCGTCTCCCCGAGATCCGCGTCCAGATGGGGTCCGTGGCGGCGGACCTTGAGGAGGTCCACCCGATAGCCCCGCCGTGCCAGTGCCGGGATCAGGTGCTTGGCGGCCCGGTCCACCCCGCTGTGGCCGGAGGTGGAGAATAGGCAGGCGATGCGGTTGGTGTGCGTCACGCGGGCCAATGATCAGTGGTCAGTGTGCGCGATGGACAAGCGGCAACTATCCAGAGTCGAAGCTGCGTGCGGATTGACTTGCGGCTCAGACCCATTCCAACGGGTTCTCATCTGGGCTTGGCGTAGCCCCGCTCCCATCGACGAAGAGCCGGTGCCAAATGGCGAACTGCATGAGCCCGAAGAGCTCCCGGCTGCCCCCCCTGCCGGCTTGGCGGGCGGCGACCAGGGACGGGATGGCGCCGACATCGAACCAGTCCCGGATGCCTGGGTTCGCCATCAGGCGCTGCCCCAGTGTCCCGGCCACCTCGCCCTTGAGCCAGTCCCCCGCGGGGACGTGGAAACCGCGCTTGGGGCGTTCCAGATGGCGCGGCGGCAGAAGCGGCTCGGCCCAGCGCTTGAGGAGCCACTTGCCTTGGTGGCGACGGACCTTGAGATCATCCGGGAGAGACAGTCCAAACTCGACAATGCGGTGGTCGAGGAAAGGGACCCGTCCCTCCACCCCGAACCCCATGAGCATTCGGTCGGTCTTGACCAGCAGGTTGTCCGGGAGGGCCGTGGCGACGTCGGTGTATTGGCGCCGCTGCATATCCGGCCAGCCCTTGGGCGTGGCCCGCCAGGCGGCCAGAAAGGGGGCGCTGTCGCTCCCGGGGGCCCCGCGCAGGGCGGGTCCGAAGAGGCGGCGCGCCCAGCGCCGCCGCCACTGTCCGCGGGTGCGGAAACCGCCGCTGCCAGGGTGCAGCATTGCTTTGAGCCAACGCTCCGCCGGGCGGGGGTGGTAGCGCCGATAACCGGCAAAGGCCTCGTCCCCGCCCTCTCCCGAGAAGACCACCTTGACCTCGGCCCCCGCGGCCTGTGCCAGGATGGAGGTGGGCAGGCTGGCGTAGTCGCGCATCAGCTCGTCGGCGCACCAGACGCTGTAGGGGATGCGCCCGAAGACCTGCGATAAGGTCAGGCGCAGCGGGGTGTGGTCGAGGCCGAAGTGTGCCGCCACCCGCGCCGCTTCGTCCAGCTCGTCGGCCATGTCCGTCCCCAGGTAGCCGACGGACCAGCTGCGGATGCGTCCGGCGCCGTGGGCGTGAAGCAGGGCGGCCAGCACGGCGGAGTCCACGCCCCCCGAGAGGAAGAGTCCGAAGGGGACGTCCGAGCGCATGTGCTCGACCATGGACGCATCCATGAGACCGTCCAGCTCCTCCCTGGCCTCTTCCAGGGTCAGCCTGCGGGGCGTCACCTCCAGTGCCGACCAGTAGCGGAGGCGTTCGACGCGCAGGTCCGCGTCGATCACCAGGGCCTCTCCGGGCAGAACGCGCCGGACCCCGGCGATGACTGTCTCCTCGCCCCCGGCGAACTGGTTCTGCAGGAACTGACGGAGGGCCCCGGGCTCGACCTCGGGGCGGCCCGGGAGAATAGGCAAGAGGGCCTTGATCTCCGAAGCGAAAGCGACGCGGTCCGGGAGCCGGACATAGAACAAGGGCTTGATGCCCAAACGGTCCCGTCCCAGGATCAGCCGCCCTTCCTGGGCATCGTACAGGGCGAAGGCGTACATGCCCCGCAACTCATTCAGAAATCTGAGCCCGTGAACGGCGTAGGCATGCAGGATGGTCTCGGAGTCGGAGTCGGTTTGAGGCTCGCATCCCAGCTCGCGCAGGGCCGCGTTCAGCTCCAGATAGTTGTAGACCTCGCCATTTGCGGCCAGGGCTAGGCGGTCATCCCTGGAGACCATGGGCTGGTGCCCGGTAGCGAGCCCGATGATGGAAAGTCGGGTCTGGGCCAATCCCACCGGGCCGTTGCAGTGGATGCCTCGATCGTCCGGGCCCCTGTGGGCCAGGCGATCCGCCATCCGGCTCAGCTCATCCCGGTCCGGACGCGCGCCTCCGCGCAGGATGAAGCCGGCTATGCCGCACATGGGGGGGGCGATGGGGCACTGGCCTGGGTATCAAGCATTTCAGCAGCTGTCTCGGTGGAAGCGGCAGGGGCGCGTGTCATTTTGGACTCGGGTAGGTGGGGGTGACAAGGAAGTCGGCGGCCTTCGCCGGGTCCCGGCTGGTGCCTCGGCCTTGTTAGCCCAGGGCGCGCTGCACGGCCCCGCCGATGCTCGCGAGCAGGCGCTCGATGGGCCGCTTGCGCCCCGCGTACTTGAGGTGCAGCAGGTCGGCCTGGGCATGGAGCTCCAGGAGGTAGTCGTCGCTGGTCTGGATGGCATCGACTAGGCCCAGGTCTAGGGCTTGGCGCCCATGCCAGTACTCGCCGGTGGCGGCCCGGGTCAGATCCAGCCCCGGTCGGTACTCGGCGATGTAGTCCTTGAACAGGCCGTGGGTCTCCTCGATCTGCTCGCGCAGTTTCTCGCGGCCGGCCTCGGTGTTCTCACCGAAGAGGGTCAGCGTGCGCTTGTACTCCCCGGCGGTGTGCAGCTCGAAGTCCACCCCGTGGCGCTCCAGTACCCGATGGAAGTTGGGGAGCTGGGCCACGACCCCGATGGAGCCGACCACGGCGAAGGGGGCCGCCAGGATGCGGTCCGCCACACAGGCCATGAGGTAGCCGCCGCTGGCCGCGACCTTGTCCACCGTAACCGTCAGCGGGATCTTGCGGGCTCGCAACCGGGCGAGTTGGGAGGCGGCCAGGCCGTGCTCGGCCACAAGGCCACCGGCGTTGTCCAGGCGGAGGACGACCTCGGCAACGGGTCCTGGCGTTGCTCGCCCCTGGGCCTCCTTGCCCTCGTCGGCAACTGCTCCGTGGGCTGCGTGGTCTGGGTTGTCCTTGGCCTTGCCGTCGCCTCCAGCCACCAGCAGGACGGCGGTGATGCATTCGCGGAGCGCTGAGACCTCACTCGCCTTGATGTCACCGCGGAAGTCCAGCACAAAGACCCGCCGCCGCTGGCGTCCGCCAGACTTCTCTCGGGCCTTGTCCTCCTTGCGCTCCGCACGGACGGCCTTGCGGAAGGCTCTGCCGGAGAGGGTGGCGCGCTGGAGGGCACGGCTGGTCTCGCGGTACTTGTCGTTCAGGTCGGTAATCTCCAGATGCTCGTCCGCCGCCTGCAATCCCCGGCGGGCACGGACCACGGCAACCAGCACGGCGCCGACCAGGGCGGCGATGGTCACGGCCTTGGCGAGGAACAGGGCGTAGGCGATCAGTGCATCGGTCACGGGCTCAGGCCTCCGGGGGTGGTGCGTTGCGGCGCCTGGTTCAGACCGCAATTGGCGCGCGAATGGGGGGTTGTGGGTCGTAGTCGGCGAAGTGGATGTCTTCCGGCACATAGTCGAACAGGCTCGCCGGTCGGCGGCGCAGCTCCAGGCGGGGCAGGGGCCTGGGGGTGCGGGCGAGCTGGGCAAGCACGATGTCTTGGGTGAGGTGGTTTCGGTACAGGTGGATATCGCCGAAGGTGTGGACGAAGTCCCCGACCTCCAGGCCGCACTGCTGAGCCACCAGTTGGGTCAGGAGGGCGTAGCTCGCGATGTTGAACGGCACGCCCAGGAAGAGGTCGGCGCTGCGCTGATAGAGCTGACAGGACAGCCGCCCCTCGCGCACATAGAACTGAAACAGGCAGTGACAGGGGGCGAGCGCCATACGTCCGAAGCGGACGTTGTCCTGGGGGCTCTGGGTTTCGTCCGGAAGGTCCGCCGGGTTCCAGGCGGAGACGACCAGGCGGCGGGAGTCCGGGCGGGTGCGGATGGTCTCGACCAATTCCGCCATCTGATCCAGGATCCGCCCGTCCGGGCAGAGCCAACTGCGCCATTGGCGCCCATAGATGGGGCCCAGGTCGCCGTCTGGCCCAGCCCATTCGTCCCAAATGGAGACTCCGCGGGCCTTGAGCCAGGCGTTGTCCGTGGACCCGGAGAGAAACCACAAGAGCTCCAAGACCACGCTCTTGGTGTGAATGCGCTTGGTGGTCAGCAGCGGGAAGCCCTGGCGCAGATCGAAGCGGATTTGGCGCCCGAACACCGACCGCGTCCCCACGCCGGTTCGATCGGGCTTGTCGGCTCCGTTGTCGATGACATCGCGCAGCAGGTCCAGGTAGGTCTGCATCGCTTCCTCCCTCCGGGGGGTTAAGGGGTGCGCCGAGGGTTGCGCGGGCGGGAGTTTAGCGGCTTCGGCGGCTGGGCGCCCAGCTGCTACTAATGCAACGGGTCAGGTCAGGGCGTCGCCGGGCCCAGCAGCAGGGTGCGGGCATGCATCTCTTTGGGGAGCGGGAGCCCCATGAGCTCCAAAACGGTTGGGGCAACGCTGCCGATCCCCGCGCCAATGGAGAGGCGCCAGGGGACCGCGTCGGCAATCAAACAGGGGACCGGGTAGAGCGTGTGCTGGGTGTGGGGCTCACCGGTCACGGGGTCCACCATTTCGTCGCAGTTGCCGTGGTCGGAGGTCAGGATAATGGAATAGCCGGTCTCGCGGGCCGCATCCAGGACCCGGCCGACTTCGCGGTCCAGCACCTCCACCGCCTCGATCACCGCCTCGCGCACGGCTGTGTGGCCGACCATGTCGCCGTTGGCGAAGTTCACCACGATGAAGGCGAAGCGCCCGCTGCGCAGGGCTTCGACCACTTGATCTGCGACTTGCGGGGCGCTCATGGCCGGCTGGATGTCGTAGGTGGCCACCTTGGGGGAAGGTATGAGGGCCCGCTCCTCTCCGGGCATCGGGTCACCATGGCCGCCGTTGTAGAAAAAGGTCACATGGGCGTATTTCTCGGTCTCGGCACAGTGGAACTGGGCCAGGCCGGCTTCGCTTACCACCCGGGCGACGGTGATCGCCGGCATTTCGTGATCGAAGGCGTAGGGCAGGCCGAAACTGGCGTTGTACTCCATCATGCAGGTCACGGGCGCCGGCGGGAATCCACGCCGGTCGAAGTGCGGGAAGTTGTTGGCCGACAGGGCCGTGACGATCTGGCGGGGGCGGTCCTTGCGGAAGTTGAAGAAGATCACCTGATCGCCGGGTCGGATGGCCTCGCCGCCGGCGATGATCGTGGGGCGGATGAACTCGTCGTCCTCGTCTGCTGCATAGGCCGCCTGGATGCCCTCGCGCAGGGAAGCCGCCGGCCGCCCCTCACGGTCCACCATGGCCCGCCAGGCCATCTCGGTGCGCTCCCAGCGGTGGTCACGGTCCATCGCGTAGTAGCGGCCCGACAGGGTCGTGAAACGGCCCCCCACCGCCGCGAGGGCCTCTTCGATGGGGGGCAGGTAGCCGTCGATCGAACGCGGCGGCGTGTCGCGACCGTCGGTTAGGACATGCACTTGGGGGCGGGCCCCATGGCGCCCGCACAGAGCGATCAGAGCCACCAGGTGGCTGATGTGACTGTGGACGCCGCCATCGGAGACCAGACCCATCAGGTGAATCGGGCGCCCAGCCGCCGCGGCGGCCTCGGCGGCTGCGATCAAAGTGGGGTTCGTATCGAAGCTGCCGTCGGCGATGGCGTCGTCGATCAGGACGAGGTCCTGGCGTATGGTGCAGCCGGAGCCGAGGGTCATGTGTCCGACCTCGGAGTTACCCATCTGCCCGTCAGGAAGGCCCACCGCCCGCCCGGACGCCTGCAACAGGGTATGGGGGTGCATAGAGAAATAGTGGTCTAGCCTTGGGGTGTCGGCGATGGCGACGGCGTTGTTGGCCTTGCTCGGGTTGGCACCGAAGCCGTCGAGGATGATCAGGATCACCGGTCGCCGGGGTGCTTTTGACATGTCGGCCATGGCGGGGCTCCAAAGAGGGGTAGTATCGGGACGCGAAGCTGCCTAGTGTAGCCCGACGGGATCACCGATACCTGAGCCAGGCCATGCCGCGTCCCGTTGCGTCGCCCTGGCATGAGGGCGGGGGCGCCTGGCGGAAGAAATCGCGCCGCACTTGCCGATCATCAACGAATGTTAATGTTACCGGTTTATGATGTGCGGAGATTTCCGACCCGATAAACCCTTCACGGCGAGCAGTATCCATGAGCCAGAACCGAGCGACGCGACACCTCCTTCCGATCCTGACTATGGTGGCGGCCCCCTTCGCCGTCGCTGACACCCCGATCGAGGTGGCGGGCTCCGCGACCTTCCATCCCTTGGCGCAGGAGGTCGCACGGCGCGCCTCAGCCAGCCCAGACGGCGGCGATTACCACTTGAGCCCAACGGGGACGCTGGCGGGGATTGCAGCCTTCTGCCGTGGCGAGGGCGCGGGCTTCCCCGAGATCGTCAACGCCACGCGGCGCATGCGCGAGGCTGAGATTGCCGGCTGCAAGGACTCCGGGGTCGAGGGCATCGTCGAGGTGAAGATCGCCTACGACGGGGTGGCCCTGGCCATTGCTGCGCCGGGTCCCGCATCCAAGGGTGAAGGACTCGCTGGTGGCGCGGCCCCAGCCGCTCCGATGGCCCTCGGGGTACGCGACCTTTACCTGGCCCTGGCGCGCTGGGTGCCGGACCCGGATGGCAGCGACCGGATGGTCTCCAACCCCTATCGCACCTGGCATGATGTCAATCCGGAACTGCCTGACACGCCGATTCGGGTCATCGGCTCCGCTACCGCCACCGGGACTCGCGACACGCTCGAGGAGCTCGGTCTGGAGGCCGGCTGCGCCCAGGTCGAGCCGGTGCGCCGGATCACCGGACGCAACCGCCACCGCATGGCGGAGCTGTGTCGACCGCTGCGCGAGGATGGGGCATGGCGCGAGTTGCCCGGCACGGATACGGACCTGGCTGCGGCCTTGCGCGCCGATCCCGGGTCGATAGCCGTGACCGGCTGGCACGCCCTGACTGGCAACCGCGCTGGGCTCAAGACGCTGGCCGTGGAGGGCGTGCCCCCCAGCCCACTGGCCATCACCACTGGTGTCTACGCCCTTACGCGCCCAATCTACGTCTACTTCAAGAAGGCCAACCTGGAGTCCCTGCCTGCCGTCCAGCGCTATGTGGCGGAGGTCACCAGCGACGGCGCCTGGGGTGAAGACGGCTACCTGACCGCCGCGGGCATGGTCCCCATGATGTTGGACGAGCGCCAGAAGTACGGCTACATCGCCGAGCATTGGGTCGAGCCCGCCTGTCCGCCTTTCTGCCGCTGACTGCGGTCCAGGGGCGTGCGCCACTGTTCGACGAAGATGGAGCTGTCCGCGGGGTACCGAGCGGGTCGGAAACCCGGTGACGAGCGCGCGGTCGGACGCAGCGTGGTTTGCGTCCAGGTCAACACGAGAGGGCCCGGTCCCCCGGGCGACTGAGGAGGAATCATGCCAAACAAGAGAATCATCGCGTTCGTCATGGCCGGTGGGCAGGGGTCGCGGTTGCAGCCGTTGACCTCGGCGCGCTCCAAGCCTTCGGTGCCCTTCGGCTCGCGCTATCGCATCGTGGACTTTGTGCTGAGCAACCTGGTCAATTCCCAGATCCAAACCATCTACCTCTTGGTCCAGTACAAGTCCCAGTCTCTCATCGAGCACGTGCGCAAGGCCTGGACCATCTCGCCCCTGCTGCAGCAGCAATTCGTCACCGTGGTGCCCCCGCAGATGATCGCCGACCGCTGGTTCCAAGGGACCGCCGATGCAGTCCACCAGAACATCGCCCTGATCGAGGAGCATCGCCCCGACCTGGTCGTGGTCTTCGGGGCCGATCACATCTACCGGATGGACATCAGCCAGATGGTCGACTTCCACTCGGAGCGTCACGCAGATGTGACCATCGCCGCCCTCCCGGTGCCGCTCAAGGATGCGCGCGGGTTCGGCGTGATCGCCGCCGGGGCCGACGGGCGCATCGAGGCCTTCGAGGAGAAGCCCGCCAACCCGACCGCCATGCCGGGGGATCCGGCGAGCGCCTTCGCCTCCATGGGCAACTACATCTTCGATACGAAGGTCTTGATGGATGCCCTGGAGGAGGCTCAGAAGCTCGGAGAGACCGACTTCGGCGGTCATGTCCTGCCGCGCTTGCTGCGGACACATCGGCTATTCGCCTATGACTTCTCTACCAACCGGGTTCCCGGCATCAACGACTATGAGCAGCGCGTCTATTGGCGTGACGTGGGCAACATCGACGCCTATTTCGACGCCCACAAGGACGTGCTCGGTGCCGAGCCCGCTTTCGACATGTTCAACCCGGAGTGGCCCATCTACTCCAGCGGCTACCAGGGGCCGGTGGCCAAGGTCCTGGGCGGGGCGCTGCGCAACAGCCTGCTCGGGGCGGCCACTGTGGTCCATGAGGGGGCGCGCATCCACAACTCGATCATCCGTCGCGAGGCGGTCATCGAGGAGGACGTGGAACTGGATGAGTGCATCATCATGGACTATGTACGCATCGGACGCGGGGCGCGCCTGCGCCGTGTCATCGTGGACCGCCACAATGTGATCGAGCCCGGAGACGTCATCGGCTATGACCCGGAGGCGGACGCCAAACGGTTCACGGTCACCGAGGGCGGTATCACCGTCATCCCGGGCGGGCGGGTGAGCTATTTCGCCCGGGCGACCAAGGCCGATGGGCGCGGGAGCTACTCCGAATAGGGGCAGGCGTCACCCTGGGGCCCGGAGCCGACGGATGCGGGTGCCCGTGGTTGAATTCCCGTCGAGCCGCTTCGGGGTGCATTGGCCTCCGGAGAGGGAAGCGGGAATTCCGGCCGTCTCCATGCGTCGACCGCTTGGCTCCTGACGCGTCGGTTGGGGACGGGTCTGATGGGTGACTTCGGGACCTACCTCGGTCCCGGGCCCCGCGACCTGCGGGGCCCCGGTTCCTCAGGCCGTGGCATCCCTGCCAAGGCGAGCAAGCCGGTGAGCTCTTCGTCGGTCAGCGGCCTCCAGCTTCCAGTGAAGAGGCGGGGACCCAGGCTGACATTGCCGTAACGGGTTCGGATCAGACGACTGATGCGGCAATCGACGGCCTCCCATAGGCGTCGAACCTCGCGGTTGCGCCCCTCCCGTAGAGTGACCCTATACCAGTGGTTGGCCCCCTCGCCGCCGGCCGGGACGATGCTGTCGAAATGCGCTGGTCCGTCGTCCAGCTCGACCCCATCGATCAGGCGCTCCAGGGTCGTGTCCGGCACGGCGCCCAGGATGCGCACGGCGTATTCGCGCTCGACCTCCCCGGACGGGTGCATGAGGCGGTTCGCCAGCTCACCGTCGTTGGTGACCAGAATGAGCCCGGAGGTGTTGATGTCGAGGCGCCCCACGCTGATCCAGCGTCCGCTCTTGGGTCGCGGGAGGCGGCGGAAGATAGTGGGGCGCTCTTCGGGATCCTTGCGGGTGACGATCTCTCCCTCTGGCTTGTTATAGGCGATGACCTGGAGGCGCGGCGCCTTGGCGCTGTGCCGGCGTAGGTCCCGGCCGCCCACGCGGATGCGATCCGCTGGGCCGACCCGCTGGCCCAGGGTTGCGACCTGGCCGTTGACCTGCACACGTCCTGCGCTGATCCAGCCCTCCATCTCGCGGCGCGAGCCCATGCCGGCTTCGGCGAGGGCCTTCTGCAGGCGAACCTGATCCCCGGTCTCGGCCGGGGCCGCGCCGAGTTCAGGCGCGGTCCGGCTCCGGGGTTTGGAGACACCGCGCGGGCGATGGGCTCCGCCGTGGCGTTTAGGGGGCAGCGGGTCAGTCATCGTCGGTCTCCGAAGCGGCGTCGGGATCCTGTGCAGGGGCTGGTGCCAGGGCGACAACGAGGTCGCCCAGGGGAGCTTTGGGCTCGCCCAGGTCCAGCTCGTCGCCCAGGAAGGCGGGGTCGCGGATCTCGGCCAGCGGCGGCAGGTCGTTGAGGGAGCGGAGCCCGAAGTAGTCGAGGAACCTGCGGGTGGTCGCCAGGAGTTCAGGGCGGCCGGGGACGTCGCGATGGCCGACCACCCGGACCCACTCGCGTTCGATGAGCGTCTTGACGATCTGGGTATTGACGGCTACCCCGCGGATGTCCTCGATTTCGCCGCGGGTGATGGGCTGGCGGTACGCGATCAGGGCGAGGGTCTCCAGAAGGGCGCGGGAATAGCGCTGCGGGCGCTCGTCCCACAGGCGTCCGACCCAGGGTGCAACCTCGCGCCGGATCTGGACGCGCCAGCCGCCGGCGACCTCCACCAGTTCGCAGGCGTGGTCCTCGTAGTCGGCGCCCAGGGCGGCGATGGTGGCCAGGACCTCCTCCCTGAGCGGGCGCTCCTCGTCGGGGAAGAGGGCAAGGATCTGGTCCAGGGTCAAAGGCCCGCCGGCGGCAAGCAGGGCCCCCTCGCAGACGTGCTTGAGGATGGGGGCAGGGGCGCTCACGTCGGTTCTCCGGTCGCGGCCTGCGGGTCGAGGATGCGCAGGGCATTGCGCGGCGGAATGGTCTCGCGCAGCCGCACATGGATGGGGGCAAAGGGCTCGGGTTGGACCAGCTCCAGCGAGGCCCCGCGGACCAGCTCCAGGATGGCGAGGAAGGTGACCACGACCCCGAGCCGCCCCTCATGGAAAGGGAAAAGGTCCGTGAAAGGCATGAATTCTCCACCAGAGAGGCGCTCCAACACCAGGGACATGCGCTCGCGCAGCGAAAGGGACTCCTTCTCGATCCTGTGGCTGGTATAGAGGTCGGCGCGGCCCAGGACATCGCGCAGGGCCAGCAGAACTTCTCGCAGATCCACTGCCGGGGGGAGGCGCCGGCTGTGACCGGGGGGGACCGCGGCTTGGGTGGGGAAGTGGTCGCGCTCCAGGCGGGGCAGGGTGTCCAGGTCTCGGGCGGCATTCTTGAAGCGCTCGTACTCCTGGAGGCGCCGGATGAGCTCGGCGCGCGGGTCCTCTTCTTCCGCATCCACCGCAGCCGGGCGGGGCAGCAGCATGCGCGATTTGATCTCTGCCAGCATGGCGGCCATCACCAGGTACTCCGCCGCCAGTTCCAGGCGCAGTTCCGTCATCAGGTCCACGTAGGCCATGTACTGGTCGGTGATGGCGGCCACCGGGATCTCGAGGATGTCCAGGTTCTGGCGCTTGATCAGGTACAGGAGCAGGTCGAGCGGGCCCTCGAAGGCATCAAGGAAGACCTCCAGGGCATCCGGCGGTATGTAGAGGTCCAGCGGTAGGGTGAGGAGCGGCGCCCCCTGCACGATGGCAAAGGGCATCTCACCCTGTCGGGGGGGGCGTTCGCCAGGCATCGCCCCTGTGGCGGCGGTCTGCTCGGCCCGTGCCTCCATCGGGTGGTTCAGGCCCAGACCAGGGACATGGCGCGGCGGACCTCGTCCATGGTCTCGCGGGCAAACTCGCGGGCCGTCTCACATCCGTCGTTGATAACATTGCGCAGCAGATCCGGCTGGGCTTCATATTCCCGGGCCCGCTCCTGGATCGGGGCGAGCTCCGCCAGAACGGCCTCGACGATGGGTTGCTTGCAGTCGAGGCAGCCAATCCCCGCGCTGCGGCATCCCTGCTGCACCCAGTCGCGCACCTGATCGTCCGAGTAGACCTGGTGGAACTGCCAGACTGGGCACTTGCTCGGGTCGCCGGGGTCGCTGCGGCGCACCCGCTGGGGGTCGGTGGGCATGGTACGCAGGGCCTTCTCGACCTTGGCTGGGTGGTCGCGCAGGGCAATGGTGTTGTTGTAGGACTTTGACATTTTTTGGCCGTCGAGTCCGGGCATCTTGGATGCCTTGGTCAGCAGGGCCTGGGGCTCGGGCAAGATGATGCGCCCGCCGCCCTCGATGTAGCCAAAGAGGCGCTCGCGGTCGCCGATGGTGATATTGCCCTGGCTCTCGATGAGGGCGCGGGCTACATCGAGGGCCTCGTGGTCCCCCTGCTCCTGATAGGCACGGCGGAGTTTGTCGAAAAGCTTGTAATTCTTCTTGCCCATCTTGCGGGCGGCCTGTTCGGCCTGGGCCTCGAAGTCGGGTTCTTTGCCATAGACGTGGTTGAAGCGCCGCGCGATTTCACGGGTCATCTCTACATGGGCCACTTGATCCTCGCCCACAGGGACCAGGCCTGCCTTGTAGATCAGGATGTCCGCGCTCTGGAGTAGGGGGTAGCCGAGGAAGCCATAGGTGGCCAGGTCCTTCTCTTTGAGCTTCTCCTGCTGGTCCTTGTAGCTTGGGACCCGCTCCAGCCAGCCCAGGGGAGTGATCATGGACAGCAGCAGGTGCAGCTCCGCATGCTCGGGGACACGGGACTGGATAAAGAGCGTCGCTGACCCCGGGTTGATGCCCGCTGCCAGCCAGTCCACCACCATTTCCCGTGTGGCCTCCGGGATCAGGCTCGGGTCCTCGTAATGGGTGGTCAGGGCGTGCCAGTCCGCGACGAAGAAGAAGCACTCGTACTCGTGCTGCAGTTCCAGCCAGTTCTTGAGCACCCCGTGGTAATGCCCCAGGTGCAGGCGTCCGGTTGGGCGCATGCCTGAGAGGACACGGGCGTGCTGGGCGGGTACGGTGGTCACGGGTGGTCTTCCTCAGGTCGGTAGGGGTCGGCTAGCCTTCAAACAGCGACGGGTCGCCCTTGCCGACACGCACCACACTATAGGGCTCCTGGGTCATGTCGATGACGGTGCTGGGCTCCATGTCTCCGGCACCGCCGTCGATGATCAGGTCCACCTGACGGTCCAGGGTGTCGCGCATAACCTGGGGGTCGGTCATGGGGTGCTGGTCCCCGGGCAGCAGCAGACTGGCGCTGAGTATCGGCTCGTCCAACTCTGCCAGCAGGGCGCGGCAGATGGCGTTGTCCGGTACACGAATGCCGATCCCCTTGCGCTTGGGGTGGAGCATGCGCCGCGGGACCTGCTTGGTCGCTTCGTGGATGAAGGTGTAGGGCCCCGGGGTCAGGTTCTTGAGGATACGGAAGGCCTGGTTGTCGATCTTGGCGTAGGTCGTAATCTCCGACAGGTCCCGACAGACGAGCGTGAAGTTGTGTTTGTCGTCCAGGCCGCGGATGCGGCGTATACGCTCCATGGCCTCCTTGGCCCCAAGCTGGCAGCCGAAGGCGTAGGACGAGTCCGTGGGGTACACGATCACCCCGCCGTCACGCAGGATATCCACCACCCCCCGCACCAGGCGCGGCTGGGGGTTGGCCGGGTGGATCTGGAAGAACTGGGCCATGCTCGCCGCGGCTCCTCAGGGTGTGGTGGGAAGGGGTGGCTGAGGTGCGGTACTTTCCTCGATTGCCGACGAGGGCAGGGGGGCCTGAGGTAGCGCGCCGCTGGGAGCGGTTGCCTGGACCGCCCCAGGGCGGCGCTCGTCTGGCCAGTCCGCCCAGATCGGGGTGCACCCCGGCGGCAGCGAGGGCAGGCGCCCCAGGTCCAGCCAGGAAATTTCCGGCCCGTGGAAGTCGGATCCGGCGGAGGCAAGGAGCTGGCGCTCGCGGGCGTGGCGGGCAAAGACGAAGGCCTCGTCCTTGCTGTGACTCCCGGTGACGACCTCCACCCCGCTGCCTCCCAATTCTTGGAACTCGCCGAGTAGGGCCCGCATCTTGGCTCCATTCAGCCCGTAACGGGCTGGGTGGGCGATCACCGCCTGGCCCCCGGCGGCCTGAATCCAGCCCAGCGCCTCCTCCAGCGTCGCCCAATCCCCCGGAACATGCCCCGGCTTGCCCTGAACGAGGAAGTGTTTGAAGACATCCCGCACGCTCCGCGCCAGCCCCCGCTGGACCAGGAGTCGGGCGAAGTGCATGCGCCCCACCAGGGTTCCGCCAGCCAGGCCCCGAGCATCGGCGAAGGCGTCGGGGATGCCGTGCTTGTCGAGCCGGCGGCCGATCTCCTCGGCGCGCCAGTCGTGGTACGCCAGCAGCCGCGCGAGTCCTGCGTTCAAGGGCGCGCTGTCCTGGTCGAGACCGAGGCCCACGATGTGGATCGTGCGCCCGTTCCAGGTCACCGAGAGCTCCGCCCCGGGGATCAGGGTGACGCCCAGCGACGCCGCCGCGGCGGCAGCCTCCGCCAAGCCGTCAAGCGTGTCGTGGTCTGTGAGGGCCAAGACCTCGACGCCAGCCGCTGCCGCCCGCGCTAGGAGCTGGGTCGGGGTCAGGGTGCCGTCGGAGGCGGTGGAATGTGTGTGCAGGTCAGGAGACATGGGCGCCTATTCTATCGGGAACCCTCCAAGAATGCCCTGCGCGGCTCGTCGAGTGGCGGGGCGCGACGAAATTCGCCTAGAATCCACGGTCTATGCTCCCGCCCATCGACATCGCCCACGTTGCTATAGAGGCCCGCCGCCTCTGCGCGGACCTGGCACAATGCCATGCCGATGCGGACGCCGAGCCTGGCTTGGACCCAGTCGCGCTCTGTGACGCCCTACAGGGGTCCCTAGCCGCTGTCGATGCGCTCGGCTCCTGCCGCCAGTGGCCCTTGTCCATGCCTCGGCAGCTGCCACGCGCCGATGTTGCCGAGGGTCCGCACCCAGCTGGCGCCCCCGACCTGGGTGCCTTGGGCGACCAATGCATCGACCTGCTGGGGCGGCTCGCGGCGCTGGCGGGACGTCTCCGCCTGCCCCAGCACGCCCGCCAGGTCGAGGCCCTCGCCCTGCCGCTGGCCTGCTGGATTGCCCGCTGCGGCGGCGAACTGGCCCACCCTGGCCCGGTGGTAAACGCGGCGGGGACCCTGGCCAACAGCATCAAGGCGCCGGACGAGTTGGCCATCCTCTATGGGCTCATGAGCGAGGTCGTCGATGCCCTCAGCCCGCGGGTTACCCAGGAGCGCGAGCCCGCCGATTCCACCCGCCCCTGGCGCGTCCTGTTGCTCAATCGGGCCATTGTCGCGACTCGCAGCCACCGCCCAGACTTGATGGAAAGCGCCTTTAGGGCGGTGGTCGATGCACTGCCGGACGACGCACCCGAGTTTTTCCGCGAGGCCATGGGCCAGATGGAGGCGCTAAACTACCCGCCCCTGGTGCGAGCGGTGGTGCAGCGCTACGCGGATGCCTGGTGCCTGCGCCGCACCCTGCACTGATTCCCGGGCAGAAGCGGTCCGGGTCCACCCGGGTTGACAGAGAACCGCGCTTCGGGGTCAATGGGCGCCTTGTTCGCGTCCTGCTCGTACTCCAACCCAGGCCGGAGTCCGACCGGCCACCCTTTATCCCGCCATCGACCGACGATACGGATGCGGCGCAGTCGCTTCCGGAGACCCTTGCATGAAATTTCTGGCTGATTTTTTCCCCGTCCTGCTCTTTTTCGGTGCCTACAAGGTCTGGGGCATCTACGTGGCCACGGGAGTGGCGATCGCCGCCTCCCTGGTCCAAGTCGGCTGGGCTTGGCTGCGGCGTGGGCGTGCCGAGACCATGCATCTGGTCACCCTCGGGCTGCTGGTGGTCTTCGGCGGTATGACCATCGCCCTGCACGACCCGATCTTCGTCATGTGGAAGCCGACCATCGTGAACTGGCTCTTCGCGGCGGCCTTCCTCGGCAGTGCCTTGGTCTCCGGCAAGCCGCTGATCGAGCGGATGATGGGCCACGCGATCGACGTGCCGCCGCCCGTGTGGTCCCGGCTCAATCTGCTCTGGGTGCTGTTCTTCGTCGCCTCCGGACTCGCCAACCTCTATGTGGTGTATGTCTACAGCGGCTTCTTCGAGGCGCAGCAGGCCCTGATCGCGGCTAGCGGGCTAACCGCGGTCGATCTGGCCAAATGCGCGGAGACTTTCACCGGCGACCTACTTACTCAATGCCAGGACGCCCAGGCGCGGGAAGAGACCTGGGTCAACTTCAAGCTCTTCGGTATGATGGGGCTGACCATTCTCTTCGTTGTGGCTCAAGCCTTCTACCTGGCTCGCCACGTTAAGGATACCGAGCCTGCTGCGGAGAACTGATTTGTACTACGCCATCATCGCCAAGGACCGGCCGGACAGCCTCGCTGCCCGCCTGGCCGCGCGTCCTGCCCACCTGGAGCGGTTGCGGGCCCTGCAGGGGCAGGGCCGGCTGCTCGTCGCAGGACCCCATCCGGCGATTGACAGTGAGGCCCCCGGGCCTGCCGGTTTCACGGGCTCTCTGGTGGTGGCCGAGTTTTCAGACCTGGACGCCGCCCAAGCCTGGGCTGGCGGAGACCCTTACGTCGCCGCTGGAGTCTATGAGGAGGTGACTGTCAAACCCTTCGTCAAAGTATTCCCTGCCTAGCGGCACCACCCGCCAGGCCAATTTTTCCACCACCAACCATCCCAAGGAATCTCGCCACATGAAGATCGTTTATCTACCCGTCGTCCTTTGCGCGGCCCTCGCCGCTGGCACCCTGCAGGCGGCTGATGCCCCCAAGCCGGCGGACGCCCCGGTCCCAGCCGCGGGTTTAGCTGACGCGGTACCCGCCGCCGATGTCCCCTTGGTCACCGTCAATGGGGTCACCTACTCGCTGGACCTATTCCGCATGTTCTACTTCGAACGGCTGCAGCAGACCCAGGCACAAGACACTCCAGAGGTCCAGCAGCAGGCGTTCAACGAATTCATGAACCTGGTGGTGACCGCTCAGCAGGCCGATGCCCTCAAGCTCACCGAGCGGCACGACGTTCAGGTCGGGCTGGAAGCGCAGCGGCTGCGGCTGCTCTCCAACATCGCGTTGCAGACTATGGCCCAGGAGATTCAACCCACCGAGGACGAGCTCAACAAGGGTTACGACGAGTTGGTCAAGCAGGCCAAAGAGACGCAGTACCAAGCCCGGCACATCCTGGTCAAAGAGGAAGCGGAGGCGAAGCAGGTCATTGCCGAGTTGGACAAGGGCGGCGACTTCGCAGAACTTGCCAAGAAACATTCGACAGGGCCCAACGCCAAGGCCGGAGGCGAGCTTGGCTGGTTCACGAGCAGCCAGATCGACAATCAGCCCTTTGCCGACGCGGTCGTCGCGCTGAAGAAGGGGACCTATACCAAGGCTCCAGTCAACACCAAGTTTGGGTGGCACGTCATCCTGCTGGAGGATACGCGCTCCCCCGAGCCACCGACCTTCGATGATGCCAAGCCCCAACTCATTGCTGCCTACCAGCGGGTCAAGCTGGGCGAGAAACTCGGCGCGCTGCGTCAAGGGGCCAAGATCGACCTCAACGAGTCTGTGGTCAAGCTCAAGGATGCGCCCGCGGAGGCCCCGGCCGCCGCTGAGCCCGAGAAGAAGTAAGCAGCACCGGGGCAGCGCGTCCCGCGCTTCCCAGGCCCAGGGTAAAGGCCCGCGGGTCTGGCGGCGCGGTTCGGCATAGATCCGGGGAAGCACAGGTCCGTCTGCACCTGTTGACTTGCAATGAAGCCAAAGTACATTAGAATACGCTTATGTATTCAAATGTAGGGTCAGTGCTGTGTTCACCTGCAAGTTAATGCGTTCGGCCGTCTTGGCCTCGGCGAGCCTGTTGGTCGGAGGCGTTTTGATGGAGATCCTGGCCCAGACGACGCCCTTTACGGTCACCGCAAACGTCTTGGCCATCGTTGCCGTGATCGCCAGCCCGGTGGTCATGCTGGTCGCTTTCCTGGTCGGCCTGCTCCCCGCGCGCCTGACCCGCCTGGACCAGTGCCAGCATTAGCCCGATTGCCCTGACTCGGCAGTCGTTCCTAGCCAGCGCACGTTCTGAACACCCCTCCGAGACAAGGCATCTGGGCATGGACTCGCGCGTTCGGGCTTCCCGCGGCGTCGCCGCTGTGCGTGCCCGCTGTCTGCGCCGCTCGCCCTCCAGCCCCCGTGTGGAGACCAAAGGCCGCCGCTCGCTCCTGGCTAGATCACAAACAGATCCATGACGGCATTGACCGGGGTCGCGGACAGGCGTTCCGGGTCCAGACAGAGGTCGTAGATGCGTTGCGCCTGTCCCTTGGGGAAGCGGGTGCGCAGGGCGCCCAGAAACTTGCGCTCCAGAACCGGGATCCCCTCGGCGCGGCGACGGCGGTGTCCGATGGGGTACTGCACCTCCACCTTGTCCGTGGCGCTTCCGTCCTTGAAGAAGATCTGCACGGCGTTGGCGATGGAGCGCTTGTCCGGGTCCAGGTAATCGGTCGTGTAGCGCGGGTCCTCTCGCACCCTCATCTTGTCGCGCAGAGCATCGATACGCGGGTCGGAGGCTGCCGCATCCTCGTAGTGGTCCGCGGTCAGGGCACCAAATATCAGGGGCACCGCGACCATGTATTGCAAACAATGGTCGCGGTCCGCCGGGTTGTGGAGCGGCCCCTCCTTGCTGATGATGCGGATGGCCGAGTCCTGGGTGGTCAGCTCGATACGCTCGATCGCATCCAGGCGGTTCCTGACCTGAGGGTGCAGGGTCATGGCGCACTCCACCGCGGTCTGGGCGTGGAACTCCGCCGGGAAGCTGATCTTGAACAGGATCTGCTCCATTACGTAGCTGCCGTAGGGGCGCTGGAAGGTGAACCTGTTGCCCTTGAACAGGACGTCGTAGAAGCCCCAGCGCGGTGCACTCAGGACCGAAGGCAGCCCCATCTCGCCCTTCATGACCATCATCGCCAGGCGCACCGCCCGGGAGCTGGCATCGCCCGCGGCCCAGGACTTGCGCGACCCCGTATTGGGTGCATGGCGGTAGGTGCGCAGCGACTGGCCATCCACCCAAGCCTGGGAAAGGGCGTCGATGATCTGGTCCCTGGTTGCCCCGAGCATGTGGGCCGCCACCGCCGCCGAGGCGACCTTGACCAGGACGACGTGGTCCAGCCCGGCCCGATTGAAGCTGTTTTCTAGGGCCAGGACCCCCTGGACCTCATGGGCCTTGATCATGTAGAGCAGGACATCGCCCATGGTCAGTGGCGCCCTGCCCTCGGTCGCGGCCTTGCGCGAGAGGTAGTCCGATAGACCCAGGATGGCTCCCAAGTTGTCAGAGGGATGCCCCCATTCCGCCGCCAGCCAGGTATCGTTGAAGTCCAGCCAGCGGACCATGGCGCCGATGTCCCAGGCAGCCTTGATCGGGTCGAGCTGGAATTGGGTCCCTGGAACCTTGGCACCGTTGGGAACGACCGTCCCCTGGACGACAGGCCCCAGGTGCTTGGTGCATTCCGGGTACTGCAGTGCCAGCAGGGCGCAGCCCAGACTGTCCATCAGGCAGTTGCGGGCGGTGTCCAGGGCCTCCGCGCTTTCGATGTGGTAGTTGCAGACATAGTCGGCGATGGTCACCAGTTCGGGATCGGGGTCCGGGCGCAGGTTGGCATCGACGTTGTGTGAGCTCATGGGGTCGCTCCAGGGCTAGGCGATGGGGATTGGTCGCGAGAAAACGCGAATAAATGCCTAAACGGCGGGCCTAGCGCTGGTCCAGCGGAATCCAGCCCAGATTCTCCGGGCCGACATAATTTGCGCTCGGGCGGATGATCTTGCCGTCCTGGCGCTGCTCGATGACGTGGGCGACCCAGCCCGTGGTCCGCGCGACGACGAAGATGGGCGTGAACAGGGGGATTGGGACTCCCATCTGCCGATAGCTCACCGCCGAGTACCAATCCAGGTTGGGGAACATCCGTTTCAGGTCCCACATGAGGGTCTCCAGCCGATCGGCGACCCGGAACATGGTCATGTCCCCCGAGGCATCAGACAGCCGTCGGGCCACGGACTTGATGACCTCGTTGCGCGGGTCACCCACCGTGTAGACGGGGTGGCCGAAGCCGATGATGATCTCCTTCCGCCCAACCCGCTCGCGGATGTCGGTCTCGGCGGCATCGGCAGTGGCGTACCGGCATTGGATGTCGCAGGCGGCCTCGTTGGCCCCGCCGTGCTTCGGACCGCGCAGGGCACCGATGGCCCCCACGATGGCGGAGTAGATGTCCGAGTTGGTACCGGCCACGACCCGCGCCGCGAAGGTGGATGCATTGAATTCGTGCTCGGCGTAGAGGGTGAGGGATGTGTGCATGGCGCGCTCCCAGGCCGCGGACGGGGGCTTGCCGTGGAGCAGGTGCAGGAAGTGGCCGCCGATGGAGTCGTCGTCCGTTTGCACGTCGATGCGTTGCCCGTTGTGGGCGAAGTGGTACCAATAGAGCAGCATGGAGCCGAAGCTCGCCAGCAGGCGGTCGCCGATCTCCCGCGCTGCCGCCGCGGGCATGGTCTCCTTCTCCGGCTCCAAGGTGCCGAGGACAGAGCAGCCGGTGCGCATCACGTCCATGGGGTGCGCCGAGGGCGGGAGCTGCTCCAGGGCTGTCTTGAGGGCCGCCGGCAGGCCGCGCAGGGCCTTGAGGCGGCGCTTGTAGGCGGCGAGTTGGGCGGCGGTGGGGAGCTTCTCATGAATCAGCAGGTGGGCGATCTCTTCGAACTCTGCCGTGTCGGCAAAGTCCAGGATGTCGTAACCGCGATAGTGCAGGTCGTTGCCGGTGCGCCCCACGGTGCAGACGGCGGTGTTGCCCGCGGCTACCCCGGACAGGGCTACGGACTTCTTGGGTTTGGGCAGTTGGCTCTCTTGTTCGGCCATTGCGCTTCTCCTCTATCTGTTGTGGTGCCAAGAGATCTTATTCTTTGCCTTCGGTGAAGAGGGCATCCAGACGCTGCTCGTAGCCGTGGTAGTCCAGGTAGTCGTAGAGTTCCATGCGGGTCTGCATGGTCTGTACAACGCCGGCTTGGGTTCCGCTGCGGCGGATCTCCTGGTAGACATTCAGCGCGGCCTTGTTCATGGCGCGGAAGGCCGACAGGGGGTAGAGGACCAGCCCGACACCGACAGACCCGAGCTCTGCCGTCGTGAAGAGCGGTGTGGCTCCGAATTCGGTGATGTTGGCCAGCACGGGGACCCCGACGGTCTCGACGAAGCGGCGATACTGGTCGAGCTCGGTCATGGCCTCCGGGAAGATCATGTCGGCACCGGCCTCGACACAGGCGATGGCCCGCTCGATGGCCGGGTCCATCCCCTCCACCGCGAGCGCGTCGGTGCGGGCCATGATGACGAAGTCGTCGGTCCGGGCGTCCACCGCGGCTTTGATTCGATCCACCATTTCAGCCTTGGGCACGATGGCCTTGTTTGGCCTGTGGCCGCAGCGCTTTGCGGCAACTTGGTCCTCGATGTGGACACCCGCGGCCCCCGCCCTCTGCATCTGGCGTACGGTGCGCGCAATGTTGAAGGCGCCCCCCCAGCCCGTGTCCGCATCCACCAGCAGGGGCCGCTCGGTCGCATAGGTAATGCGGCGCACGTCCTCCAACACGTCGTCCAGGCTGGTGAGCCCCAGATCTGGCAGGCCGTAGGAGGCCGCCGCCGCCCCGCCGCCGGAGAGGTAAAGGGCGCGGTAGCCGGTCTTCTCCGCCATCATGGCGTGGTAGGCATTGATGGCGCCGACCAGTTGCAGGGGGCGCTCGTCCTGCACCGCCTGGCGCAGGCGCTGGCCCGGGGTCTGGGATGGGGTCATGTCGGTCTCTCGGTTCGGGGTTGAAGGGGCCCCTGGGCCAGACGCCGCTCGACATGGAGCCGAGAGGCGCGGATGTGGCGGCGCATGAGGCACTCGGCCATCTCGCCGTCGCCGTCGGCGATGGCATCCACCGTCAGGTCGTGCTCGCGCAGGGCCGCTACCGCCCGGATTCCGGACATGCCGAACTGGAAGCGGTACATCCGCACCAGGTGGTAAAGGTCGTTGCACAGGAGGCCGATGAGGCGGCGGTTGCGGCTGCCCAGGACGACACGGTAGTGGAAGTCCAGATCGCCTTCACCCTGGTAGTAGGCGAGGCCGCCGTCCGTGGCCACCTGGGCCCGGTGGCGTTCCAAGAGGGCACGTAGGTCGCCGACCTCCTCCGGCCTCATGTTCGCAGCGGCCAGGCGGGCCGCCATGCCCTCCAGGGCCTCGCGGACCTCGTAGATCTCCAGCAACTGGGCGCCTGAGAGGGTGATGACTCGGGCGCCCTGGTTGGCCCGACGATCCACCAGGTTCGACGCTTCCAGGCGCCGCAGTGCCTCCCGCAGGGGGCCACGGCTGATCCCCAGGCGCGCGGCCAGGGCGGGCTCGCTGATCTTGCTCCCCGGGGGGATTTCGCCAGCTACGATGGACTGGCGGACCTGGTCAAATACGCGGTCGGCGATGGTGGAGGGAAGCTCCGCCGTCGCGGCCATTGTGTCAACACTTTTTGGCATAGATGCCAACAATAGCCGAATAGGTGGCTATGTCAAGCCACGTATGTTGACAATATTGAGTATTGCTCGGGGCCTGGCGTGGGTGCGTGCCGGGTCTCGGCTGCCGGGCTGGGCGACCGCTTCGAACGGCGGTGGGGCGCGGTACCTTTCGGGGCGGCGGGGCTTGTCGTGAGGCGCAGCGACAAGGTCCCGGATGGGACCTTCGGGCCATGGCGATGGCCCGAGGTCAGGGCAGGCGGGCCGGGACGGTTCATCGGTCCCGGCCGCGCGCCGCTTAGGTCTCAGTACATGTGCTGACCGCCGTTTACCGAGAGGGTCGCACCGGTGATGAATCCCGCCTCCTCGGCGACCAGAAAGAGTACGGCCCGGGCGATATCCTCGGGTTTGCCTAGACGCCCCACGGGGATCCTGGCGACAATCTTGGCGAGAACGTCGGGTGGCACGGCGCGCACCATGTCGGTGTCCACATAGCCCGGGGCGACGGCATTCACGGTGATTCCCCGGCCGGCGCCCTCCTGAGCCAGGGCCTTGGTGAAGCCGTGGATACCGGACTTGGCCGCCGCATAGTTGACCTGGCCGTACTGCCCGGCTTGGCCGTTGATGGACCCGATGTTGACGACGCGCCCGAAGCCACGTGAGCGCATCCCGTCGATCACTGCCCGGCAGGTGTTGAAGCAGGAGGACAGGTTGGTCTGGATGACCTGGTTCCACTGCTCGAAGGTCATCTTGTGCAGGGTTCCGTCGCGGGTGATGCCCGCGTTGTTCACCAGCACCTCCACCGGGCCGTGCTCCTGATCGATCTCCGCGATTCCGGCGGCGACCGCGGCGAAATCACCCACATCAAATTTCTTGACGGCAATGTCCGCGCGCGCGGAAAAGGCTTGCGCCGCCTGGTCGTTGCCGGCGTAGTTGGCGACGACGGTGTAACCCGCGCCCTTGAGTGCGAGGCAGATCGCCTCGCCGATGCCCCGGGTGCCCCCGGTAACCAGTGCCACTCTTCCCATGGTGCTCCCCTCCTTCGGGGTTGTTGTTCGGCCTCATAGGTTAGCGCGAAAGCGGGCAGGTTGGCTTCACCCTACCGGTGGCCTTGTATTATGCCGGCTGCGACCGCTAGCGCCTCTTGCCCTTCCCTTGCGACTGACCCTGCCCGCCGGCCTGGTCGAGACTCTGCCGCAGCAGGTCGCCCAGGGTCCCCATCCCCTGGCTGGGCTTGGCGTAGTCCGCGGCCTGCGGGCCGGGCTCGGCCGCGCCCTGGCGCGCCGGGTCCAGGGATAGCCCGATGCGGCGCTTTTCCAGATCGACGCTCAGCACCGTCGCCTCTACCTCGTCGCCGGCGTTGAGGACCTCGTTGGGGTGGGTGACCCGCCGCCCGGCGCCGAGCTCGCTGATGTGGACCATGCCCTCCAGCCCGGGGACCAGCTCGACGAAGGCCCCGAAGGGCTGCACCCGGGTCACCCGGCCCTTGACTGTCGTCCCCACCGGAAACTGCTGGTCCGCATCCGTCCAGGGGTTCTTGGCCAGGGCGCGGAGCGACAGGGCGATCTTCTCCGGGTGCTTGGGGTTGTCCGTCTGGTCCACCCGCAGCACGGCCACCTCTACCTGCTGGCCGACGCTCAGCAGGTCGCTGGGGTGGCGGACCCGCTCGAAGGCCAGCTCGCTGATGTGGACCATGCCCTCCACCCCGCCCAGATCAACGAAGGCACCGTAGGGCTGGAGCGAGGTCACAGTCCCGGGCAGGACGGCACCCGGAACCACCTGGGCGCGCAGCTCCGCCGCCTTCGCCTTGCGCTCCTCTTCCAGCAGCTCGCGGCGGGAGACTACCAGGTTGGGGTGCTTGCCCCCCTCGAACTTGGTGATGCGGAAGGCCAGGCGTTGGCCGATGTAGGTCGACAGGTCCTCGACAAACTGCAGCGAGACCTGGGACGCGGGGCAGAAGGCCCGCACCCCGGCAATCTCCACTTCCACGCCGCCCTTGGTGACCCCGGTGACGTGCCCTTCCACGGGGAGGTGTTGGTCGTAGGCCTGCTCCAGCCCGGCCGCCCCGTGCATGCGCCGCCCGTGCTTGCTGCCCAGGAGCAGGGTGCCGCTGTCGGCGTCGATCGCGCTGATCGCCATGTCCACCGGGTCGCCCACCTTCAGACTGATGTTGCCGTCCGCATCCGTGACGTCCTGGATGTCGATGATGGCGTCGGACTTGATGCCGAGGTTGACATAGACGTGCTCGCGCTCGATGGAGGCCACGGTGCCGTGGACCAGATCGCCCACCTGGGGCGGGCGCTTGGTCTTGGTCGCATGAGCGCGCTCGAACTGGCCGAGGAGGGCTTCGAAGTCTTCGTGGTCTGTCATGGTGGTTCGGGACGAGGTTGTCGGGAGGGAGCGGCTTCAGGGGCGACAATGTACCAGAAGGCGGCGCGTGACTGGAAAGCCCTTGCCTACGGCCGTGTCAGTGGTGGAGTCCGGGATCGCCAGTGGGCCTCGCGGGGAGCGCGGGCATGGGCAGCGGGACGTGCAGTACAGCGCAAATGGCGCGCAGGGCTTCGGCCTCGGCGACGGTCACGCGGTGGTCCCAAGTCACGGTGGCCAGCAGCGCAGCGACCAGAGACCCCTTGGCCCTGGGCCGCAGGCTGTCGAGCGGTGTCAGGACTCGGTCGAATGCCTCGCGCCAGGTCTCGCGCAGGCGCGGGCCCGAGGACGACGCCCAACCCGCCTGGGCCAACCCCGCGGCCTCGGCCGCTCGTGCGGATGCGTCGTCTGCATGGCCGACCTCCGCCAGGGCCAGGATCAGGGCGCGTGCATCAGTTTCGAGTTTGGACAGGTTCAGGCGGCCCGCCAGCCGCACCCGCTCCGGCGCTAGGGCGTCCGCGATCTGGACGCGCAGCATCCGGGCCAGCGCATATTCGAAGACATCCACTTGGCCGTCGGCCTGGACCAGGATCTCGATGGTGCGGTCGAGGCGTATCAGATCCTCGCGGGGCCGGCGCTTTAGCGCGGGGAAGGCGATCTCGGCCAGCGGGAGGCGCTGACGCGGTGCGGGGTGCGGGTGCTCGGCGGCCAGGTGGCCGAGGCGCCGCTCCGCCTCCGCACCCAGGCCGCGGGCGACAATCAGTGCCTGGCGTTCCCGCATCTCTGTATCTGGGGCGAGGAGCAGTAGGCACAAGAGCGACGGTGCCCACTCGGGCGACCGGGCCGCCGCGAGCAACCCGCCGGGCAGGGACTCGACCACCAGGGCAGCGGAGACAAGCGCCGCCTGCCCCGGGTCCCCGATGGTGGCCAGCAGGTCTGCGGCGTCCAGCGTTTCGGTATCGCCTGGGGGCGCTGCCCTGGTCGGTGCGGGTGTCGGGGTCGTGGGGGCTGTGATGTCGGCCTTTGGAGCCGAGTTCGCCTGGACCGACTGGAGCCGCTTTGCCAGGGCCTTGAGCTGCGCGGGGTGGAAGCGCGGGTCGATGCGCCGGAGGCGCTCCTCCAGGGGTGGGTGAGAGGAAAGCAGCCGGGTGCGTGTCCCCTCCCCGAAGGTCATATGGCTCACCTCCTCGGTATCGACGGAGAGCAGCGAGCCGGAGGGCTCCACGGCGATGCGCCGTAGTGCTCCGGCGATGCCCTCAGGGTTGCGGGTGAACTGGACCGCCGAGGCGTCTGCCAGGTATTCGCGTTGGCGGGCCAGGGCGGCTTTGACCAGACGCCCGGCCAGGAGGCCGAGCGCGCCGATGAGACGCAGGGCCCAGCCAATGAGGACCGCAGCGCCGGGGCGTCCGGTGCGGGCCCCCGCCCCCGACAGGCGCCGACCGATGAGGGAGATCGCCAGGATGCCGAACAGGGCGCCCATCAGCCGGATGTCGATGCGGGTGTCGCCGTTGACGATGTGGCTCAGCTCGTGAGCGACTACGCCCTGGAGTTGGTCGCGGTCGAGCTTTTCCAACGCCCCTCGGGTGACCGCCACCGCCGCGTCCGCCGGCGTGTACCCTGCGGCTAGGGCATTGATCCCGGCCTCTCGCTCCAGCACAAAGATCTCCGGAACTGGCACGCCCGCGGCCAGGGCCATCTCCTCTACTAGATTGCGCAGGCGCCGGCGCAGGGGGTCGGCCGGGTCCGCGTCAACTTCCACCCCGCCGAGCTCGCGAGCCACTTGGCTCCCGCCGGCGCTAAGCCTTGCGGTCCGCATCAGGGCCGCCACGCCGATGAAGGCGAGGGTCAGGGCGCTGGTCCAGGCCAGGACCTGGAGGTTGCCCGGCAGTGTCCCAACCTTCTGTGCCGATAGCAGGAGATTAAATGGACCCTGGTCAAGGGCCGCCAGGGCAAGGACGAGGGCGTCCACGGCGGCAACGACGGCCGCCACCGCCAGAGCGAAGACCACCACCAGGCCGCGGGTACGGAGCCGCGCGCGCTCCTGGTGCTCGAAGAATCGCATGGCCGGAGACGGCGACTGAGGGGCGTTTAGCGGGGTGCGTCAGCCGAGGCTAACTTTGGGAGCCTGACGCATGGCCGTATCGCCGATCTCGAGCAACTCCGCTTCCTGAAAGCCGTAGCGCCCAGCGATCAGATTGGCCGGGAAGGACTCGCGCAGGGTGTTGTAATCCATGATGGCATCGTTGAATGCCTGACGGGCGAAGGCAACCTTATTCTCCGTGCTGGTCAATTCCTCCGAGAGCTGCATCATGGTCGCGTCTGCCTTGAGGTCCGGGTAGGCCTCACTCAGGGCCAGCAGCCGGCCCAATGCCCCCGTGAGGCCCTGCTCCGCCGCGCCGAGCTGGCGCATGGCCGTGGCCGATCCCGGATCGCGGGCTGCAGTCCGCAGCTCGCTCACCGCGGTGCTGCGGGCCGCTGTGACCGCCTCAAGAGTCTCGCGCTCGTGCTTGAGGTAGGTCTTGGCCACTTCCACCAGGTTCGGGATCAGGTCGTGACGGCGGGTGAGCTGGACGTCGATCTGGGCGAATCCGTTGCGATAGCGGTTGCGCCGCGTCACTAAGGTGTTGTAGAGCGAAATCAGGTACAGGACGCTGCCGATGCCGGCGGCTAGAAGGACCCAGGACATGGGGGTGATCTCCACTGGATGGTGCCGGGCCCTTGCGGACCCTCGGGGGGGCTCAGCCGCCGGCTGCGCGCCGCCCCTGGCCGCTTGCGCTGGCGGTCTGAGTGTCTTGGGTTCCCGGGTAGTCCTCAACGCGCCAGCGTTGCGGGTCGTGGTAACCTTCCCGCCCGACGAAGCGCAGCTTGGACCAGGCGGCAACGCCCACCACAAGGGTCAGGATCAACAGGGTTACTAAGCCTTTACGAGTCATATCGGGCGCGTCTCCGGGGGCGGTCGGGGCTGCGTTGGGCGCCAGCGTAACGGGAAGCCGGCAGTATACCCAATGCCCCCATTTCGATCTCGGACCGCTGGGGCCTGGGCCCGGGGGCAGTTGGCCCTCAAGCGGCCGAAGGGGCCGGATCCGCCGGCTCGATGGCGCAGCGCCGGACCAACCCGGCCAGGATCTCCCGTAGCCGCGTCTGCCCGTAGCCTGGACCCGGCGGGAGGTGCCCCCAGACCGGCTCCGGCCAGCAGGCGTCGCCGGGCGCCCGCCCGATGACGTGTAGGTGCAGTTGCGGGACCAGGTTGCCGATGGCGGCGAAGTTGACCTTGGGCAGGCCCCAGTCTGCCTTGATAAAGGCCGAGACCTGGGCGCATTCCGCCAGGATACGCTCACGGTGCCCGGCTTCGAGGTCGAGCAGGTCGAGCACCGGCGTCTCTGGTACGAGGATCAACCAGGGCAGGGCTGCATTGCGGTGGAGCAATAGGTGGGATTCCGGGAATCGGCCCAACCGGTGGCAATCGGCCAGGAGCCGTGGGTGGATCTGAAATTCGGGCATGTTCTGCTTTTCCCCTGGTCCGGGCCCCGCGTCGGCTGGCGTACCGTCGAGTCGGTCGGCTGGCTGGCGGGCGCCGCCGAAAATAGCATGCTGGGTCATCCCTGCCTTGCGGAGACGCCATGAGCAATACGGCCAACCAAGGCGGCAAGGCCCGCCCCGGCAGGCGCGGAGAATATCTGGTCGTCATCCAGTTCGTACTGATGTTCGCTTTCATCCTGGCCCCGGCCTGGAACCCTTGGATTACGCCGGACACCGCGGCCAGCCTGGCCCCGGTGCGCTGGGTTCTGGGCCTGGGAGGCGCCGGAGTGGCTCTCCTTCTGAGCGGGCTTGGGGTACTGAACATCCGGGACTATCTGACGCCGCTGCCATACCCTGTGGACCACAGTCGGCTGGTGCGCCACGGGGTCTACAGGATCGTCCGCCACCCCCTCTACAGCAGTCAGCTCTTCGCCGCCCTCGGCTGGGTCGCCTTTAGCCTAAGCCTGTCCCACCTGGCCCTGCTTGTGGTCGGGTTCGTCTTCTTCGACTTCAAGGCGAGCAAGGAGGAGGGTTGGTTGACCGAGCGCCACCCGGACTATGTCGACTATGCCCGGGGCGTGCCTAAGCTAATCCCTTGGGTCTACTGATTTTTGCCGTGGGACATCGGTGCGGGTGGCGTGGCTCAGAGTCTCGGCGGCCTGCCGAGCCCGAGGGCATCACGCAACTCGGTATGGGCGCTGGTCAGGGCCTGATCGAGGCGGCTGCGGACTGTCTCGTCAAGGTCATTCAGCACGCCTCTCCACTTCGTCTCGAAGCCCCTAAGTGCCGCATCCACCCGCTCGGCGGCGAGGGGCGCGGAGGCCCCTGCCAGAGCTATCTGGTCAGTGATCGGAACCACCACGGCCGAGCGCGGGATCAGTCTGGTGTTGCCGCCGCGCTCGTTGCAGGCTGTCATGGCTCCGATCTTGACCAGCGTCTCTCCCTGGTACTGGAAGTGCTGGCCAACCGGGAGCAGGGGGAACTTCATGGGGCTGCATCCCCTGACGGGAGTCCATAGGGCGGCGCCTTGATGGTGAGTACGGGTCCGTTTGCGCCCAGGCGGACCTCGCCGGCCTCCGCGGCGTCGACCTCCACGACGGCAAGCAGCTCGTAGCGACCGTCACCACTCGGACGGGCGTCCACAACCCGCCCGGTGGCCTGTTCCGAGGTGCTGCCGGGGGCATGCAGCGCATCCCCGGGCCTGGGGGCCGTGTCGGTCTGCACCTCGGCCTGGTACATGCGGCGTTTGAGTTTGCCGAGGTATTGCATGCGGGCCACCACCTCCTGCCCCGTGTAGCAGCCTTTGGTGAAGCTCACGCCGTCAATGAGCTGCATATTGGTCATCTGCGGCACAAAGGCGTCGGCGGTTTCCGGATACACCGTCGGCACGCCCGCGCGGATGTCCAGTAGGGCCCAGTATGTGCCACCCATGGGGGTGGCCTGGGCTTCCAGTCTCTCCCAAAGGGGCTCGACGATGTCCACAGCGCCCAGAATCTCGAAGCGCGGGCTGGGCCCGGGGACTCGGACGACGGTGAGGCCGTCCGCCCGTGCCATGCCGTGGTCGGTGTCCGGGAGGTCGGGGACCTGCTGGGCCAGCGCTCCGGGCGCGCAGGTCCCGGCCAACCCGATGCAGACGAGTGCATCGCTCGCGTCGTCCACGGTGACCTTGGCCCGCAGCACGAACATGCGCAGGCGCTGGAGCGCGGCCGGCAGTGCAATGCGCGGCAGTTGCAGATAGAAGGTCTCATCCAGGCGCAGGACGCGGAAGTTGGCAAGCATCCGCCCTTTTGGACTGCAGTGTCCGGCGAGCTGGGTGTGACTCGATGAGACTTCTCGCACGTCGTTTGTGAGTTGACCCTGAAGGAAAGACTCGGCGTCTGCCCCGGCCACGCGGATGAGCCCCAGGTGGGAGAGATCCATCAGGGCGCAGTCGGCCTCGGTCGGGGCAGCGGGGAATTGGATATGGTCCCCGACGTTGATCACGCCCGAGCGGGCCTCGATAAAGCGCTGCCATTCACTGTTCATTTTGGTCACGGCTCATGCTGGCGGGTTTCGCGGGTAGCAATTCGTCGTTTTTTTTTTTTTTGTCATTTACTCGTTTCAACCGTATTGCTCTGCTCACTCATCACCATCCGGATCACGTGGGTGGGATGCCTGAATTGAAAAATCAAACCGGTGCGAAGGTATTTGGGCCGGATGATCCGCGCATCAAGGGTACCGACCATATCATGCGGGAGGGTGACGTGGCGCAATTGCCGGAGTCTGGGACTGGAATTCGAACGTGCTCGAAGTCCCCGGACACACTGCCACGCATATCGTATTTACCGGTCATGGCTGCCTGTTTTGCGGCGACACGCTTGTTCAGCGTCGGTTGCGGGCGGCTGTTTGAAGGCACCGCCGGAGCAAATGCAGGAACTCGCTGGACAAACTGGCCGCCCTGCCCGCGGATACCCGAGTCTATTGCGGCCACGAGTACACCCTTTCCAATTGTATTTTCGCACTGGAAGTGGAACCGGACAATGAAGATCTGCAAAAGAAAACCAGGCGCGTGGAAGCCCAGCGGACGGCCGGAGAGATCACGTTGCCGGGCCGGCTGGTGAAGAACTGAAGGTCAACCCGTTTCTGCGCAGCCGCACGGAATCCGTCGTCAGTAGCAGCTCGAAATCGCGACGCTTCGGCCTCTCCAGGGGCTAGCACACTGGGTATTATTCGTCAATGGAAAGATTTCGTGGTGAGCACAAAAAAGTTGACCGAAGCACCTCAAACCGCATAATAACGGTCCGAACCTGGGAATTTGAGGAGATTCCGTGCCTTTACGCCTGCTGGCCGCGTCGATCTTGGTTTTGCTTGCCAGTTGTGCGACAACCGGCAGCTGAACCCGACGTACCAGAGGCTTCTGACGCGATTCCCGGCGCGCATCATCTCTCACCGCGCCGCCGGTAGCAACAGCGGTCGATGAGCACCTGTACATTCCGCTGCAAGCTGAAGATGGAGCAGCAATATGCACATGTTTGGCAAAGGCTGGTAGACCGGTTTGCGCTGCCGGATTGTTCCTTGCAGGAAGTCAATCTGCAATGGGCTCGCTGGTATGCCGAAAGGCCGGATTACATGGAGCGAATCTTCAACCGCGCCCAGCCCTGGATCCACCATATCGCCGAAGAACTGGAACGGCGCGGTATGCCGGGCGAACTGGCGTTGTTACCCATAGTCGAATCAGCCTACGATCCTTTCGCCTACTCCAGCGGACGGGCAATGGGCGCCTGGCAATTCATCAGTGAGACCGGACGGCGCTATGGACTGAAACAGAACTGGTGGTATGACGGGCGGCGCGACGTTTGGGCTTCAACCGGGGCGGCGCTGGACTATCTTGCTTACATGCACGACATGTTCGAGGGTGACTGGCTGTTGGCGCTGGCGGGTTACAATGCAGGCGAAGGGCTGGTCACACGTCTTGTTGATCGTAATAGATCCAACGGTAAGGCGGCGGATTTCTGGAGCCTGAAATTGCCCCGCGAAACCCGTGGCTACGTCCCCAAGTTGTTGGGGCTGGCCTGCCTGTTCCAGAACCCTGAACAATACGATTTCAAGATAGCCGAGACCCCCGACAAGCCGGTTATTGCCGCGGTTGATCTGGGACAGCAGACGGATCTCGTCTTGGTCGCTCAATTGAGCTCTGTGCCCATAGACGTGTTGTTTACCCTGAATCCGGGATACAACCGCTGGGCCACCTCTCCCGATGGGCCCTACCGCGTGGTGCTGCCGCTGGAAAATGCAGCGTTGCTGGAAAGCAGCCTGGAGGCGATTGATGTAGCGGAGCTGATGAAGTGGGACCAGGTCGTGGTTGAACGAGGCGACACCCTGTCCCGTCTGGCGCAGCGTCATCAAGTGCCCCTGACCGTTTTGCGTAGCACCAACGAGTTGAAAGGGGACATGCTACGGCCAGGGCAGAAATTGAGATTGCCACGCGACGTTCAATTGCTGGTTGACCCGTTTTACGCTGCCGCCGCTGAACAGCTGCAAAAATTGCAATCCGGCCTGATCGCCGCCGACCGGATTTCCCACCGTGTAAAGTCGGGTGAAAGCCTCTCGGTCATTGCGCGCCGCTATCAAGTGTCAGTGCAAGATTTGCAACGCTGGAACAACATCCGCGACCCGCGCACTTTGCGTGCCGGTGCTTCCCTCATCGTGTTTCATACCCCGACGGAAACCACGGCTAGCAACAGTGCGCTCCAATATACCGTGCAACAGGGCGATTCCCTGTGGAAGATCGCGCGCAAGTACAAAGTGCGGGTAAACGACATCAAAGTCTGGAATGATCTCGGAACGGGCACCACCATTCAACCGGGCCAGTCCATTCGTATTCAACTCTAACGCGCCACAGGCAGACGGGAGCGGGGAAACGAGAAACACCGTGATGCCTTGGATTCGAAGTGATCTGAAATTCATTTTGTTTGTGCTTGGGGTGCTGCTGATTCTGCCCGGGTTATTAGCCGTTCAGGCCTCAGCGGCATCGGTCTTGCAGGGCAAACCTGTGCAGGGCGGCCTGCTGTTTGGACGCGCAGAGGCAGGCAGCCGCGCTTTTCTCGACGGAAAAGAAATTGCTGTTTCCGCCCAGGGCGATTTTGTGATCGGTTTCGATCGCGATGAAAGCGGCGTGCGCACGCTGAAAATCACCGCTGCGGCCGGAAATGAAGAAACCTTCGCCCTGAAAGTGGCCGTGCGGCAGTATGCAATCGAACGCGTCGACGGACTGCCGCCATCAACCGTCAAACCCGATCCCACAGCCGCCCGGCGTATTCGTGATGAAGCTGCCATGGTCGCAGCGGCGCGTTCGCGGAACGATGATCGCACGGATTACATCGCCGGCTTTGACTGGCCGGCCAGCGGCCGGATCAGCGGCGTTTACGGAAGTCAACGCATTCTCAATGGCGAACCTGGGCGCCCACATTATGGCCTGGACATAGCCGCAAAAGAGGGCAGCCCGGTATACGCGCCTGCTGATGGAATCATTACGCTGGCTCATCCGGGCATGTACTTTTCTGGGGGGACGATCATCCTCGATCACGGGCAGGGCCTGTCATCGAGCTTTCTGCATTTAAGCAAGATCCTGGTGAATTCAGGCACGGCCGTGCGTAAAGGCGATCTGATCGCCCGGGTGGGCGCTAGCGGGCGCGCCTCCGGGCCGCATCTTGACTGGCGCATGAACTGGCGGGACCGCAGAGTGGATCCACAACTATTGCTGCAGGACACACCGCAGCCGGACTCGAGTTGAGAGCTACTGAGCCAGTCTGTAGTTTGCGGTCTGGAACCGGTTTATTTCCTTGAATTGCCCAGACGCACCGGCGCGCCGGCGCCGGCAACGTAGCCGCCATCGACACCTTTGGTCACCACAGACACGGCATTGTGCGGGTGCAGGCTTTCGTAATGGGTGCAGCGTGCCCAGAAATCCAGAATGCGCTCATCCCGGTTCAGCGCGGTTTGAACCCTGCGTCCGGCGTCTTCACAGAACATCAGGTTGCGGCCGTTCAGCAGCGCAAAGGCCTGTTCATCTTCCCGCTTTACGGTGGCCTGAACCGGGGTCTTGAGTGCGTTCTCAATTTCATTGATCAGTTCAATAATCGGGAACATTTCGAAACTCGGTGTCAGACGTACTCGAATTTCCGCAGCACTGCGCTGGCTGTGCGGTGTTGCCAGAATGCCTTGTTCACTGCCCAGCCATTCGTTACCTGCTCGAGACTTCGATCTGCTGCTGGTCGGAAAAGTCCTTTTTGAACTGATCCTGAATCAACTGCCGGGCCAGCGCCGCGGAACACGGACAGGTACTGGAATACAGAATTTCCAGACCCATTTCCAGGCTGAACTCACCGCCTTCGAGAATCGCGATCATGGATACGGGATAACGACGCCAGCCTTCGTTGTCACTGGCAAGTGCGGGCCTGCGGGTGACGTAATCAAAATCAACGCGAATCAGGGCGCGATCGCTCAGACCCTCGTGGGAATCGAGAAATGAACGCAGCAGCTGACGCAGCGTGCACGGATTGAGCGGGCGCTGGGTAAACACCTGGTCCAATTCCAGGTAAAGCCGGGACATGTGAATCCCGCGCACGTCCGGATCCATCAAGTTGACATAGGCTGTAACCAGTGCGGAGGACTGGATCACGCCGCCGGCATCGTCTTCGATGCGCACGGGCATTTCGATTTCATTCATGCCCACCCAGGCCAATTCACCGGCAACTTCCGCCTTGGCCTCATTGGCAATATCAGGCATGTCGCGCAAAATGCTTTCAATCGTGCTCATCAAATTCTCCGCCTTGCGACCAGCTATGGGTCCAGACAAACCTGCAAATCAACCATTTGATCGCAGCCAATATGGATTATCCGTCAAAAGACCCGAAGAGGCCAATTTTGGGGCGGTCATTCGATTCTGCAAGCAAAACCTTGGATCAAGTAAAGCGCCCCTTGATCGTCAAGACGCTGTTCCGGATGGTTACTTCCGGGACAGCGGCCCTAACCCGCTCAATTGGTCGGGGCGGGGAAATTCGAACTCCCGACCCCCACAACCCCATTGTGAAAATTCTGGGTTTGTGGATACTCCAAATCACCACGACAATATTCAAGTGATACTATACATAAGTGATTGATATTTGTTACATACATACCTTTCAGGTATCATTTTACACACACTCAGGGTAAAAGCGAATATTTAAGGGGTATCTGACTTTCTAGTGACTTTGGTGGCTTTCATATTCACTGTATCCGCCCAAAGGAGCACGTCCGTTAGTGCACAAACCGATGCCGAAGGACCCTGACCACGCCAATCAATTGAGATGACCGGCATGGCTGCAATCAGTGATAATCCCGAACTGACCAACAGGCAGGTCAGGAATCTTAGATCTCGCGACAAGCCATATGAGGTGCATGACGCGCAATGCAAGGGATTGATGGTACGTGTCAGAAGTCCGGCACGAGAAACTGGTACTTGGTCCTATGGACACCTGAAGACTCGCCGCGGCGGCAACGCTACCGCTGGAAAGTCGGCGATGCGTTCACCTACAAGCTGTACCGCAAGACGCCAGGCACGAAGGCCGACCGGCAGCGATCCATCCGCGATGTGGCGGAAGGTATCAAGGCCAAAGCGCGTACCGTGGATTTGCGTGTGGCAAAACGTGCTGCACACTGGCCGCGATCAAAAACGAGAAAGTAGCCACACTGGGAGGATACATTGATCACGTATATCTCGACTTCTACCGCAACGAAGGACGGGCAAGGCCGGAAGAAACCATCAAGTGGATGAAGAGTGCTTTCGCAGATCTTCTCGACTTGCGCATGGACACTATCACCCACTTGACCCTGCGTAAGTGGCAGACCGAGGCACTCAGAACCCGCAAACCTGCCACGATCCAGCGACTACTGGGAGCCTTGTCGGGCATCTTGTCGCATGCGGTATCCGAAGGCCATATCCGAACCACCCTCTCAATGCGCAGCAGCGAAGAAAGTCTGCCACGCGGTTTAATATCGTGAAAGCCATAAACAAACCACCGCGTTTCCTCAGCGCCGACGAGGAGCAGCGACTGCGGAACAACTACGAGCGTACAGCGTGACCGTGAAATGAAAGCCGCAAGGGCGCGCACCATCACCCACCGCGAGGCACGCCACCAGGACGCCCCTCCGGCTATTACGGGTGCATATGCGGACCACATCACACCACTCGTCCTGCTGGCCCTGAATACGGGTATCCGACGCGGTGGATTGCTGGGGCTGAAATGGTCGGATATTAACAACGGGCAAATCTTCGTCCGTGTTTCACTGGACAAAGCCAAGAAAGGTTATCACGTGCCACTTTCGAAGGAAGCGACTCGGGTAATTCGTTTATGGGAACGGCAATCCGGGGGAACTGGGCTTGTGTTTACATTCCAAGGTAAGCGCATCAATTCCATCAAGACTGCTTCGTCGGGTTGATGCGTAGGGCCGGCATTGAGGGCTTCCGGTTTCATGACTTGCGGCACTCTTTCGCCTCAAAATTGGCAATGGGTGGTGTCGATCTTTTCACCATCAAGGAGCTGTTGGGTCACCAGAATATCGAGATGACCCAAAAATACAGCCATCTATCTCCAGGTCACATGAAAGCTGCATTGGAGGTGTTAAACACATGACTAATCGCCATAAAGCCTTGGAGGCGATCATTCTGGAAGTAAGAAAGGAGTGCGAAATCTTTGGGCAGTCAGTCGAGGATTGGAAGAAGACGGCTGAAGCAGTTGCCTTGAAGTATGTTCCCGAACTACAAACGAAGAAGAAGGCCGGAAGACCACCGATGAGCCCAAAGGAACGGCAATTCAAGGACTTCTTAAGGATTACGGAGGTCGGCTACTACAAGAACAAGTATGGCTTGACGAATGATGAAGCCGTAAAAATGAGCTCAATCAGTGACTCAACGTTCAGAAAACTCAGAGCCAAATATCCACCATTTTGGCGGGCCGCTCTGGCAAAGCCTATCGATGGTGAGGACTACTTAGAACTTCTAGAGGAATTGATGCAACATTTAAGTGCATCCATAAAAGCCGAACGAGAGAATTCTCGGGCTAATAAATACACCTGAATTTTTTGGTCAGGACAATTAATCCCCCCCATTTTTTGGCTCCTGCTGACAGTCTCCATTTGATTCTATATTGGTAACAACCGAACCAGTATGGAACTACGTCATGTCCAATATAACACTTCTACTTCGAACTGCACTGGCCGGAGCTGAAGCGCAAAGACTCCCAGAATCGCAAGTTCGTGAGATGTTGCTTGACCTACTGCTGGAAGATGAACGGCCGCTTAACACCGTTGAAGCGGCGCAGTGGTTGCGGAAGGCCCCAATAACCCTAAAACGGTGGCGCGCACAAGGGCGCGGCCGATCTACCGAAAAGACGAGAACGGGCGAGTCGTATACACGCCAAGATGGCTACGTGAGTTCTCCAATAGAGGGGTTGTGAAAGACCGCACTTTGGAATCGAATCCTGACCTGGATGGGATTGACGAAATTACCCATTGAATACCCGCTTGGGGCCGGCAATCGATCGCCACGCCTAGATCCTGATGGATGGCAGCTTTGCTCTGGTCCAGTGGCAGAAATCACTGGAATACACATACAAAACGACCCATCAAATCAGCCTCTCTACTCGATATCGCCCTCATTGATGGTCATTATCGCTTATCAGCCCAAAGTCCGACAGACTGCTGCCAGTGCAGCAAATGGCCGGCTATGCCGACCCAAAAACAACGAAGCATCATGACCGCCAAATAGGTGAAATCTATCTGGATGAAATCGAGAAAATTGGTATCTAGAAGCGTAGTGCTTTGTGGCTGGTTGGTGGTCATGCTGGCCAATCCAATCCGAATAATTCTGAAAAAATCGGAAACTTCTTGGTTATTTCCACTTTATCCCGTATTTTTCCACACAGGCCTATACTGCGGAGCGCTTGATGGACGATGAGATTCTGACGATCCAAGAAATCGCCACCTTTCTCAAGATCAAAGAGAAAACCGCCTACGACCTGGCCGCCAAAGGCAAAATACCGGGTTTCAAAGTTGGTGGAAGCTGGCGGTTTAGCTCTAAGGATATTGATAAATGGATCAAAGAGCAGAGCGGGAGTGTTAAAAATTGAATGCCGTTGAGATTGAAGAAGCCGTATCCAGTCTCGCTGAGTCGCCGTTTGATGCTCAGGCATTTCCGTTCGCCTTCCTGGAAGCTTTCGGCAACAAGACGACGACAATCCAGCGCCTTAAAAGCGGAACGACAAACAAGTCCGATCTTGGTGGCGTCCTGCAAACAACCAACATTCACATGAAAGTCTGCGAACCGGGTACGGTCACCGAAACGCTGACCGCTCTTAAGGATAGTCCGGCCACGGCTAAGGCGCGCGCTAAATTCACGCTTGCCACCGATGGTGAGTGGCTAGAGGCCGAGGACCTCAATTCCGGTGAGACCATCGCTTGCGCTTATCCAGATTTCCCAGACCATTTCGGTTTCTTCCTGCCATTGGCGGGTATAAGTACCGTCCAGCAAATACGCGAAAGCGCCTTCGATATCAAGGCAACAGGCCGCCTCAACAAGCTCTATGTGGAGTTGCTGCGCACTAATTCTGACTGGGGAACTTCCGAGCGCCGCCCGGATATGAACCATTTCATGGCGCGGCTGATTTTCTGCTTCTTCGCCGAAGACACCGACATCTTCAACGGTGACGATCTCTTCACCGCCACCATTGAGAAGATGAGCGCGCGCGACAGCTCTAACACCCACGAAGTAATCAATGAAATCTTTCCGCGCCA
>CAVPXP010000001.1:0-13608 GCA_963709645.1 uncultured Gammaproteobacteria bacterium | reverse complement strand
CAGTGCAGGCGGTAGGGGTGAGGCACGGCGGTGGCCGAAATACATTCAACAGATAGGTTGAGTGATCGCGGCGGGTCTGCCAGTGTCCGGTCATCTCGGCCCAACCGCCGGACCGCAGTCCGCAGGCAGACCCAGCCTGGACACCTTTATCCAATCCCACGAGGCTGGCATCCGCCTCGGCGCTTTTTTCGGCATCTTCGCCCTCATGGCCCTGTTGGAGCTGCGTGCCCCGCGGCGGGCCCTGACGGCCTCCAAGACCCTGCGCTGGGGCAGCAACCTGGGGCTGGTGGTGCTCAACACCATCCTGCCTCGCCTGCTATTCCCGGCCGCGGCCGCGGCCGTGGGGTGGGGGCTGCTCAACCACTATCAGGTCCACCTCTGGATTGCAGCACCGCTGGCGGTCATTGCCATGGATCTAGCCACTGGTTGCAGCACGTCCTGGCCCATGCCGTGCCGGCCTTGTGGTGCCTGCATCGGGTCCATCACGCAGACCTGGACTACGGCCTGACGACGGGGCGCGCTTCCACCCCCTCGAAATCGTTATGTCCATGCTGATCAAGTTCGCGGTCATCCTAGTCCTCGGATCGCCGGTGGTCGCGGTGATACTGTTCGAAGTCATCCTGAACGGCATGGCCATGTTTAACCACGGCAACGTCGGACCGCCGGCAAAGCTGGACCGCTGGATGCGCTGAATCTTCGTCACCCCGGACATGCACCGGGTCCACCACTCGGTGGAGGCGGACGAGACCAACTCCAACTTCGGCTTTAACCTCTCCTGGTGGGACCGGCTCTTGGGGGCCTACCGCGAGGCATCTCGCGCTGGGGACAAGGGGATGACCATCGGTATCCGGGAGCATCCGTCGAGGCATTAACGGGCTGGGTTGCCTCCGCCGGGGCGGCGGGGTCCCTGGTGTATATGGCCGTCTATGCCCTCGCCACGTTGCTCTTCCTGCCGGGCTCGCTCCTGACCCTGGCCGGCGGGGCCCTGTTCGGACCGGCCTGGGGGACCCCTCTACAACCGCACCGCGGCCACCCTCGGGGCGGCGCTCGCCTTCATGATCGCCCGTTATCTTGCGGCCGACTGGGTGCAGACCTGGTCCGGCGGGATCGGCAAACGCCTGGTGCAGGGGGTAGGGGCCGAGGTCTGGCGCTTCGTCGCCTTCACCCGGCTGGGGAAGTTAGCTGGCGGCGAGGTGAGCGAATCTTAGCAGCAAGCTGAGTGTCGGTTGCAGGCCGATTACGGGCCTTACCTCGGCCTCATTCGCGGTGTCGCGGTGTGGGGAAGTTAGCTGGCGGCGAGGTGGGCGAATCTTAGAGGTTCGTGGCGAAATCCCCTTGAAATCAGAAGGGAGTTTCTGTTACGACCAGCGTATCCGAACTTCGTGGATCATCTGGGCGGTGCGGCGATGGACGGTCAGTGTGACCTTGCCTTCCGTGATCGTTGTACCCTGAGGCGGGATGTTTCCGGCCTTGTGTAGCATGAACCCGGCGATGGTCGTATAGTGACCGGCGGGGAGCGTGATACCTAATCCGTCGGCAATCTGGCTGAGCCCCGTCCGACCGCTGGTGATGTAATCGCGCTCGTCGAGCTTGTCGAATAGGGCTTCGTCCTCCTCCTCCATGTCGTATTCGTCCTGCAGGTCCTCGACGACCTCTTCGACGATGTCCTCCACCGTCACGATGCCCTCGGCGCCGCCGAACTCATCGACCACGATGGCCACCACCTCGCCGCCGTGGCGCATCTGGTAGAGCAGGTCGCTGATGCTCTTCGTCGCGGGTACATAGGACGCATCCCGGATAAACCCGTCGATGGGTAGATTCTCGTCCTCCCCGAGCAAGTCCAGCACATGCAGCATGCCAATGACGCGATCGACCCGCCCGGCGTAGACGGGAAAGCGCACATGCGAACTCGCAGCGGCCAGGCGCCTGGCCTCGCCGCACGTTGAATGTTGCTCGATGGCAGTGACGTCGATCAGGGGCCGCATCGCGTCCTGGACGCGGGTCTCCGTGAAATTGAATATGCGTTGGATCATCCGTTGCTCGCCCGGCTCTATGTCGCCAGTCCTGGACGCCGGCATCTGCAGCATGGTCATGATCTCTTCGCGCAGCGTGAAGGGGTTTCGATCCACGTTGCCGAGGATCTTTGCGAGCAGCCCCGTGATTGCGCTAAACACCAGCAGGATGGGATAGAACAGGTACGAAAAGAAGCGGAGCCCGAAGATCGCGTAGGGCGTGATCGTGTTTGCCCGTTGTTGGAAGACGCTCTTGGGGACGATCTCTCCGAACACCCAGATGAGGGGCGCGGCGACGAATACGGCGACCCAACTCCCCTGCTCACCGAAGAGGTGGATCATCAACGCCGTCACCATGGTGGTATTGGTGACCACCGCGATATTGGTGCCGACCAGCGTCGTCGATAGCAGCCACTCCGGTTTTTGGAGCATCTTGATGGCCAGCTTGGCGCCCTTCGACCCCTTGGCGGCGGCATGGCGGAGCTTGATCTGATCGGCGCTGACGACTCCGATCTCAGAGCCGGAGAAGAAGGCCTCCAACAACAGGCAGACCACGACAATCAGTAGGGTGACGGCGATATCCATCAGGCGTTCGTCCGGTCGTCATTGCCGTCGGACGGCGGGATGGGGTCTGCGTCTGTGTCGAGTCTATCGGCCTTGTCGACGTCTTCCGTGCTGGCCGGGTCATCCGAATCCGTGGAAGGCGTTTCGACGATGACCTCAGTGATACGGTTGTTCTCGACGCGGGAGGCAATGAAGCGGAACGGTTCGACGTCGATCGCTTGTCCTTCCGCCGGGAGCTCCCCGAAGTGGTGAAAGACCATGCCTCCCAAGGTGCGAATCTCCTCGATGGCCAGGCTGGCCTCGAACTTGGCGTTGAAATCCTCAATGGGGGTCGATCCCGGCAGCGCGAAGCGGTGCTCCGAGAGCTGGCGTATCCAGGACTCATCGGCCTCGTCGGACGGGCTTGGGATTTCACCGAAGATGCATTCCAGCAGATCTGCCATGGTGATCAGCCCGGTGACGCCGCCGTACTCGTCGACCACCAGCGCCAGCGACCTGTTGGTTGCGCGAAAGGTGTCGAACAGCTCCGATGCGGACTTGGATTCCGGGACAAAGTAGGGCTTCCTCAGAATGCTCGGTAAGGGGTGGTGCTCCTGGTCAGGGCCGGAGAGATCGATTCCGAGGAGATCACGCGCATGGAGAATCCCGACGATGTTGTCCCGATGCTCCTTGTATACCGGCATGCGGGACTGCCGATCCTGCTTGAAGGTCTCCAGCACTTCCGCGGCGGATGCGTCTACCGACACGAAGGTGACGTCCGCCCGGGAGGTCATGACGTCTTCGACCGTCTTGCTGCCAAAATCGAAGATGTGATCGATGAATTGTGCCTCGATATGGTCGAGGGTACCTTCGCCGACCGCTTCGTGTGCGAGGGTGCGGACCATGTCCTCGGTTACGAGGTTTCCGGGCGAGCGCTCGCGACCGACGATCAAGGTCGTGAACCAATCGGCGATGATCCGGATTCCCCAGCGCAGGGGCGTGATGAGTCGGGCAAAGGTGTTGAGGGGCCCGCTCTCGAACGTGGCGAAGGCCACATTGTTGCGGATGGCCAGGGTCTTGGGCGTGATCTCCCCGAAGATCAGGAGGATGGGCACCATGATGAACAGATTGAAGAACTTGTTCTCGGCACCTAGCACCTGGATGACCATGGCCGCGGAGAGCACCGAGGCGGCAACATTGACGAACTCGTTGCCGATGAGGATGGTGACGATCAGTCGCCGAGGCTCGCTCAGCAGCCGCTGGATTAGGCCCACGCGAGGATTGCCCGCCGCCTGCATCTTCTCCAGTTGGACGTGGTTGAGGGAAAACAGCGACGTCTCGGAGCTCGAGAAGAAGGCTGAGAACCCAAGGAGCACGACGAACAACACCAATTCGATCCAGAACGTGTAGTCCAAGGCGGTTCGAATCTCCGTAGATGGTTGTCTAGCCGACACCGAGGGTGGTGGGCTTTCAGAATGTTACGGAACCGTAACAAAATTCGCGTCACACCGCCATCGAAAGGGGCTGTCTGCTACAACTTCCGCGTGTATTAAGGGACCGCGCGGCCGCTTCCACTGGTGGTGTTCTGCCGGGCTCAGCACCTAAGCAGAAGCTGATCCAAGGCTGCTCTGGCCTGGATCAGCGGTTCCCTATCCAGATGCCGTCAACGCAAAAACCCGCCGAGGCGGGTTTTGGGTATCGATGCAAGCGCATCCCGCATGGGCCGAGGGTTCGGCGGTGGGTGCGGTCCTACTTGATCTTGCCTTCCTTGTACATCACGTGCTGGCGCACCACGGGATCAAACTTCTTGATCTCCATCTTGGCCGGCTGATTGCGCTTGTTCTTGGTGGTGGTGTAGAAGTGCCCGGTTCCTGCGCTGGAAATCAACCGGATCTTCTCGCGTGCTGCCTTTGCCATGGTACGTCCCCGTTAAACCTGTCTTAGACCTTGTCGCCGCGACTACGCATGTCGGCCAAAACGGCGTCGATGCCGCGCTTGTCGATGATACGCATGCCCTTGGTGGTCAGGCGCAGCTTCACCCAGCGCCCCTCGCTCTCTACCCAGAAGCGGTGAGAATGCAGGTTGGGGAGGAAGCGCCGACGCGTCCTGTTCTTGGCGTGGGAGACGTTGTTGCCGGTAGCGGGGCGCTTGCCGGTAACCTGACAGACTCTGGACATGACTGAATTTCCTGAAGGCTAGGTCGCCACCGTACAAAAACGGCCCGACTAAAGGGCGGCAATGCTAGCACCGGTCCAGTGGGCTGGCAAGGGGTCGATTCCTAGATCAAGCCTCGTTCAGCAAGGGATGTGCCCTCGCCCTCACCGATGATCAGGTGATCCAGCACCCGCACATCGATCAGCGCCAAGGCGTCCTTGAGGCGCTGGGTGATGCGCAGGTCCGACTGGCTGGGCTCGGCGACCCCGGAGGGGTGGTTGTGGGCGAAGATCATGGCCGCGGCATTGAGTTCGAGTGCCGCACGCACGACCTCGCGGGGGTGGACGCTGGCCCCGTCGATGGTCCCTCGGAAGAGCTCTTGGTAGGCAATGACCCGGTGGCGATTGTCCAGGAAGAGGCCGGCGAAGACCTCATACGGATAGCCGTGCAGGCGCAGCTTGAGGTAATCCCGCGTCGCCTCTGGGCTGGAGATGACGTCTCGGCCCTGTATTTCGTCGTAGAGGTAGCGCCGGCTCATCTCCAACACGGCCTGGAGCTGGGCGTACTTCGCTCGCCCCAGACCCTTGACCTGGCAGAAGCGCTGCTCGTTTGCGCAGAAGAGTCCGTGCAGGCCGTCGAGGTCGGTGAGCAGGTCGCGGGCCAGGTCCACCGCGCTCTTGCCGGCGATGCCGGTGCGCAGAAAGATGGCGAGCAGTTCGGCATTGGTCAGGGCCTTGGGGCCGCGGTCGAGCAGCTTTTCCCTGGGCCTCTCGTCTTCGGGCCAATCCTTGATGGTCATGAACCTTGTGTCCTCCCCGATGGGCCATGCTCGGAGCCTAGCCAAATCGGGTAGACTTTCCAACAATTTTGCCGGGGTCACTCCGGCGTTGCCGAGGTGCGCATGGTGCCGTCAAGCAAAGTCCTGCTCGGGGTCAGCGGTGGGATTGCCGCCTACAAGGCGGCGGATCTGGTGCGCCGCCTGCGCGAGGCGGGGGCCGAGGTACGCGTGGCGATGACGGCGGCGGCTCAGGCCTTCGTCAGCCCACTGACCTTTCAGGCCCTGTCCGGCGAAGAGGTGCGCTGCGACCTGCTTGACCCCCGGGGAGAGGCGGGCATGGGGCACATCGAGCTGGCCCGCTGGGCGGATCTGGTGCTCATCGCCCCGGCGACGGCGGATATCCTGGCGCGCCTGGCTCATGGGCTGGCGGACGACCTGCTGACGACGCTGGCCCTGGCCAGCACCGCCCCCCTGGTCGTGGCCCCGGCCATGAACCAGGCGATGTGGCGACACCCGGCCACGCAGGACAACCTGCGCATCCTGCGCGGGCGCGGTGTACGCGTCTTGGGCCCGGGGGAGGGCGGTCAGGCCTGTGGCGATATTGGACCAGGCCGGATGTTGGAGCCGGCCGAGATCGTCGCCGCCCTCTGGCCGCAGCACCGGCCGCTGGAGGGGTGTCGGGCCCTGGTGACCGCGGGGCCCACCCGCGAGCCGCTGGACCCGGTGCGGTTCCTGGGCAACCGTAGCTCGGGGCGCATGGGGTATGCTGTCGCCCAGGCCCTGGTCGAGCGAGGCGCCGAGGTCACATTGGTCAGCGGCCCCTGTGGCCTGGATGTACCTGCGGCGGTGGAGTTGGTAAGGGTGGAGACGGCGCTGGAGATGCACGCGGCCGTGATGCCCAGGGCGGCGCAGTGCGACCTCTTCGTCGGTGTCGCCGCAGTGGCGGATTACCGGCCGGTCGCGGCCCAGCAGGCCAAAATCAAGAAGACCGATGACGCCATGACACTGCAGTTGGTGAAGAATCCAGACATCCTGTCCGAGGTTGCCGCTTTGCCCCAGGGGCCCTTTACCGTCGGCTTCGCCGCGGAGACTGATCGGCTGGAGGACTATGCGCGCGCCAAGCTTGCCGCCAAGGGGATCGACATGATCGCGGCCAACCAGGTTGGACCCGCGGCGGACGGGCACCAGCGCGGTTTCGACACCGAGGACAATGCCTTGCTGGTGCTCTGGCCGGGTGGCTCCAAGTCCCTTCCGAACATGTCCAAGGGTCGGCTTGCCGGCGAATTGGCCGATATCCTGTGTGAGCGTTATCTTGCATCCACTTCAGCTTAAGATCCTCGATCCCCGGTTGGGAGGGGAGTTTCCCCTGCCGGATTACGCCACCGACGGCTCCGCCGGTCTGGATCTGCGGGCCATGCTTGGTGGTCCTCTGGACCTCAGGCCAGGTGCGACGGAGCTGATCCCCACCGGCATGGCGGTGCACATCGGGGACCCTGGCTTGGCCGCCCTGATCCTGCCGCGCTCGGGTCTGGGGCACCGCCACGGCATCGTCCTGGGCAACCTGGTGGGGTTGATCGACTCGGACTACCAGGGACAATTGATGGTTTCGTGCTGGAATCGCGGCTCGCGCACTTTCAGAATCGAAATCGGCGAGCGTATTGCGCAACTGATACTGGTGCCTGTGGTGCGAGCGCGTTTCGAGTTGGTGGATACGTTCGACGAGAGCGACCGCGGAGCTGGCGGTTTCGGCCATAGCGGTAGGGCTTGACCACTGGGCCGGGGTTTGGGACCCAGATCACACAGTCATTCAGGAAATGCAATGCAATTGCCGTACGGCAAGCGCCTCAAGAGTCTCGTCGCGACATTCAGGTCACAGTCCGGTTCGACTTTGGCCAGCTTCTGGCTTGCAGGCTTTCTTGGCGTGGCCCTGGTCCTTGTGCTCGCCAGTCTGGTCGGCGTGCTGGCCTGGCTGGCCGGTGAGCAGGCTGCCGCGGACCAGGAGGCGACCTCATGGGCTGAGGTGAGGGCCCGCTCTGTGGCCAGTCGCGTCGCCACGGTGCAGGCGCAGTTGGGCGAGTTGGCCAGCGATCCGGGGTTGCGGCAGATGTTCCGCGACATGGACCCGGACGCCGTGCGTGCCAAAGAACTATCCATGCTCCATCAGGTCCCCGATGCCCTGGGTATTCGCCTGGTCGCGCCCAACGCGGCGGGCATCATGGATGGCAGCGGGTCCTATCTGAGCTATGCCTCGCTGGATCTGATGTCGCGCGCCCTGGAGGAGCGCAAGGTGTCTGCCCTCCAGGCGCACCGGGTCGCCCAGCCGGACGTCCACCTGGGTATCGCTGGGCCCGTGTTCGACGGCGCCGGCGCGCCCTTGGGCGTCGTGTACATTGCCTTGCCCCTGTCTTTGCTGACCGGCGCGGAGGATCTGGATGGTTCGCCCGGGCGCATTCTTTACCAGCAGCGTGTCGGCAACGAGGTGGTCAGCCTGTCCCCGGGCCAGGCAAGCGTCGTGGCGGCTACGCCGCCGACGACCTTTGTCGAGATTCCCGGGACCTCCCTGCGGATCGCTGTCTGGCCGGCGCAGGTGGGCCTGTCCGACAATCCCGTCGTGGTCTGGGTGGCGCTCGGTTGCTCCCTGTCCCTGCTCCTGGCAGGGTTGTCCCTTTGGGTTCCCTTTCGCTGGCTCAAGCGGGCCCTGGCAGAGGATTGCGCGGGTATCGTCGCCTTGGTGGACGAGGGTGTCACCCGCCGGCCCCTGAGTCCCCTCAAGTGCCGTGTCGTGGAAATGGATCTGGTGCAGGAGGGCCTCGCCCCTCTGCTTGGTCGCATCGGGTCGGCGCAAGGATCTGTGGCGGGCCTTGGAGAACAGGCGCCCCTGTTCGATCTGGAGGCCCAGGACCCGGTTTTCACCCTCGATGTCGACGAGGCCGACCTGCCGCCATCCGATGGGCGCATCCTGGTTGAAGAGGAGCAGGGTGAGCAACCCCGGCCGACTCCCGAGGGCGACCAATCACCCCCCGATCAGAGGGACCCGGTCAAGGCCAACGCGGCGAGCGAGGTTCCGAGCCCAGGGCAACTGGCCATTTTCCGTGCCTACGATGTGCGAGGGGTGGTCGGGGCGGGCATCGACGATGGCGTCATGGGTGCCATCGGGCAGGCGGTGGCCAATGAAGTTGCGGAGTTGGGAGGTCGCTCCGTGTTCGTCGCGCGGGATACACGAGGTTCGAGCGAGGCCCTCACCGAGGCCCTGGTTGAGGGTCTTCGGACGGGTGGTTGCGATGTCGTGGACCTAGGCATCGCTCCGACGCCGCTGTTGTACTTCGCGACGCGCTACCAGGGGGACACCTCTGGGGTGATGGTCACTGCCAGCCACAATCCGCCGGAGTACAACGGCTGCAAGATCGTCCTCGCGGGGCAAAGTATTGCAGGCGAGCAGATGGCGGCCATCGAGTGGCGTGTGTTGCGTCACGATCTGGTCGATCTGCCCCAGGGTGGCTATCGGCTGCAGGACCTCAACGCGGCCTACGTCGACCATGTCGAGCGCGACGTTACGGTCTCCCGGAACCTGAAAGTGGTGGTCGATTGCGGCAACGGCGCCGCGGCCCTGCTGGCCCCTGCGCTCTACCGGGCCCTGGGTTGCGAAGTGATCGAACTGCACTGCGACCTCGACGGCGGTTTTCCGGGTGGGCGTGTCCCGGACCCGTCTCGGCTGGAGAATGTCGGCGATCTGATCGACGCCGTGACCGCCCTAGGGGCTGACCTGGGGTTGGGTTTCGATGGCGATGGGGATCGCCTCGGGGTCGTGGACTCCGCTGGCCGCTTTGTCGCCATGGATCGCGTCCTGATGCTGTTCGCGGCGGACGTGCTCTCGCGTCACCCGGGCACCGACGTCATCTTCGACGTCAAGTGCACCCACCTGCTTGCCGCGGAGATCCTGCACAGCGGCGGGCGTCCGGTGATGTGGCAGTCCGGTCATTCCCGCCTCAAGGCCAAGCTGCGTGAGAGCGGCGCCCTGTTGGCCGGCGAACTGAGTGGCCATGTCATTTTCCAGGACCGGTGGTTCGGCTTCGACGATGCCGTCTATGCCGGCGCGCGTCTGCTCGAATTGCTTGCCCTGGACCCCCGCACCACCGCAGAGATCTTTGCCACCCTGCCCGAGGCCCTGGGCACCGCGGAAATGATCTTATCCTTGCAGGAGGGGGAGGCGCAGCAGATCATGGAGCGCGTCCTGCAAATCGCTGAGCGCCTGGATGGGGTGACTGTCAATACGGTCGATGGGTCTGCGCGCCGAGTTCGACGGCGGTTGGGGGTTGGTGCGTGCGTCCAACACCCAGCCCGCCCTGTCCTTCCGCTTCCAGGGTAAAGACCAGGGGCTCTGGACACGATTCAGGGACTGTTCCGGCGCTTGATGGCGCGAGTGGCGCCGGGAACCTCCTGGACCTTCCCTCTGACTCTAGGGAGGTGCCGATTAACCTGGAAAGCACGAGTTCAAACTCCGTAGACTCCCAGATAACGCACACGTTTCAGGGTGTCGCCCTCAATATCCGCCCCGCCAGGCGGGTGACCGGGGTGTTGCATGAGCCCTGTGGATTCTAGGTGGTTTGTCTGCGGGGACATTCCCGCGCTTCATCCCGCGGTTTCCAGGATCAAGCGGTCCCTGCCTCGGCATCGGCTCGGCCCGTGGCGCCAGGCACGACACCAACCTGGCCTCCTTTTCTTTGGGCCATGCGCCGTTGACAATGGCAGAGCGCCCCGCCCCGCCCCGGGACGCCGCATTCAGCATTGCCCTCTGGTGCGCGACGAACGACTTCCACGGTAGTTTAGGAGCTGCGACGTCCCTGCAGAAAGCACGCGCCCACAAGATCGCCGACGTCCTCATCGAGGCGCTGCCGTATATCCGGCGTTTTCGCGGCAAGACCATGGTCATCAAGTACGGCGGCAACGCCATGGTGGACGATGCCCTCAAGCATGGATTTGCACGTGACGTGGTGCTCATGAAGCTGGTTGGCGTCAACCCGGTCATCGTCCACGGTGGCGGGCCCCAGATCGGCAGTCTACTCGGCCGCCTGGGCAAGGACAGCGTCTTCGTCCAGGGGATGCGCGTGACCGACAGCGACACCATGGACGTGGTGGAGATGGTCCTGGGGGTCGGTCAGCAAGGACGATCGTGAGATCTCCTGAATCAGCATGGCGGGGCGGAGTGGGTCTTACCGGCAAGGATGGGGAGCGATGCGCGCCCGCAAGCTGGCCTGCGCGGGAGTGCCCCTGAGCTGTCCGGAGCCCGAGATCATCGACCGGGTCACGCGGCGAGGTCCAGACTCGACGTTAGGGTGGTCCACTCGTGGTACAGGGGGACTCACTTCCGGTCATCGCGCCCATCGGCGTCGGTGAGGACGGTCGCTGCTACACATCAATGCCGACTGCACGCCGCAAGTTGGCGGTGGTCCCTGCAAGCCCGGAAAGCTTCTCCGCCGACCAAGCACCGCGGGTCTCGTTGGACGCCGAAGGCCAGTCGATCTCCGGATCTACACGTCGGTCGCGTGGATGAACGAGTCCGTCAGGGGGTGACCCGGCGGGATGCTGCCGAAGATCCGCTGGCAGTCGAGGCCGTCCAGGCCGGCGTGCGCACCGCGCATATCATCGACGGGCGCGTGGAGCACGCGGTAACGCTGGATACGTCACCGACGAGGGCGTGGGGACCATGATCCGGCGGCGCCGAATGGCGCCAGGTGGATGGGGGGCGGGAACTCCTGGCTAACGAGCCATCCGGACCGATCCCCAGCGTCGTATCGTGGAACCTGTCCAGGACGCTCGCGCCTGCGCACTGGTGCAGGTGGTGTCGGTGCCTGACTCCGGTACGGATCGCACGTCGAGGAACAGTAAGGACCCGGCCCCGTGGGTCCTGGACGCGCGACAGGGTGAGACTGATGTCCTCGGGTCTTGGGGTTGGGGGCCGCGACCAGACGTTAGGGCGAGCGGCCTGGATGGGGGTGTCGCGTGTTGGCGCACGTAGGCGTGGCGCGTGCCCATAGGCGGTCGCAGGCGTCTGCATCGGCGCAGGGGCACGAGATTTCCTCAACAGCATTCCGCATGCATCATCCGGATGGGCCTCTGTCGATCTCCGGCAAGCCTTTAGCTGCGGAAGCGCTCCAGGTCGTTGGCAAAGCTGGCGCGGGATTTCCTGCTTTCGTTGGTTCCGTCGACAATGGCTGCGTAGGACTGGCGGTATGGCATCCTCCGCATCGAGGATGCGGCCGCTCAACTGCGCCGGGACCGGGTCGCCGGTGCGCTCGAAGATCCGCGGCATCGGCCCGCAGCCCCCGCAGCGAATCGCGCTGACGGCGAATGTTGCTGCGGGTGATCAGCGCCATGACGTCGAACGCGGCAGTTTCCCGTCGCGGGTCATGATCATGTCGTCCATGGACCTGAAGGTGCTCAGCAGCACCTGGTCCGCCGCCCCGCCGCTGTTGGCGGCGCCGCCGCCCTCGCCGCGCAGACGCTTGAGTTCTTCCTTCCTCGCCGCAATTCTTCCTGCGCCTTCGCTGAGCGGTCTTGCCAACGACGGATGCCCTTGTCACTCATCTCGACGTGGCCCCGGTCGACCTGAGCCGGCGGTAGGGTGTCGGTGTAGTGCACCATGCCGGCTTCATCCACCCACCGGTAGAGGCGTGCCGGTGATCTCGTTGTGACCATGTCTCGACCAGCAGCCAGGTCCAACGGAGCCGCCGATGCTGGCTCATTGCGGCCATGCAGGAGCTCGGGTCGATGTGGTTTTGACGCCTGGGGCGTGTGACGTCGAACAATCAGACTCCGTAGCGTGCGCGGTACCCGCTCACGGATTCAAGGTAGGGGTTTGGTTCGCTCCCCTCGCCGAGATACTCGACCAGATCATCGAGCGTTACGATCGCCAGCACCGGGATACCGAATTGGTCGCGGACTTCGTCCACCGCGGAGCGCTCGCCGTTACCGCGCTCCCGGCGATCCAGGGCGATGACTACCCCGGCCGCCTTGGCCCCGTGGGCCTCAATGATCTCCACGGACTCGCGAACGGAGGTCCCTGCGGTGATCACGTCGTCTAGGATGAGGACCCGCCCCGCCAAAGGGCTGCCGACGGTTTGGCCGCCCTCGCCGTGGTCCTTGGCCTCTTTGCGATTGAAGGCGTAGGGGATGTCTAGTTGGTGTTGTTCGGCAAGGCTGATGCCGACCGCTGCTGCCAGCGGGATGCCCTTGTAGGCCGGGCCATAAAGCATATCGAACCCGATATCGTGTGCAACGATCGCCTCGGCGTAATACCGCCCCAGCCGACCGAGGCTGGCCCCGGTGTTGAAGAGCCCGGCGTTGAAGAAATATGGGCTCATGCGGCCGGACTTGAGTTTGAACTCCCCAAACGCAATACCCCGGTGTCGAGGGCGAAGCGAAGGAAGGCGCGTTGGTAATCGAGCATGGGGGCTAACCAGCGGCTATGTTGATGCTGATATCATACACGAACCTTTGCGGCCGTTGCCCGTCTGGGCAATCCCCATCGTTGGCGTGTGTCCTGGGGTCCCTGGTAGGTGCCGGTGCTGTGGTCATCGGCCGCAGCGGTGGCAAGGTGAGCCCGTTTCTGACTTCCAAGTAGGGGTTTCATGTGGATGCCGGTGGCTTGCTGACGACCGCCTTTCTTGTCGGATTGCTCGGCGTGCATTGCGTCGGGATGTGCGGCGACATTGTGGGCACACTGACGATGGGGCTGCCGCGCGCAGTCCGAGGCAACCTCGTTGCCCAGTTGCCTTTCCAGTTGGCCTACAACGCGGGACGGGTGGCCGGTTATACCCTGGCCGGCGCATTCATGGGGGCTCGGGTCCCCGCCTCAGAGCGCGGCCCCTGCAACAGGCCCAGCGCATCCTGTATGGGGTTGCTGCGCTGTTCATGCTGGCCATGGGTCTCTATCTGTGGCTGGTGGTGGGGGCTGGTCTGGTTGGAGCGCGTCGGTGGGCCGCTTTGGTGGCTGGCTGGAGCCCCTGGGTCGTCGCCTGCTGCCCTGTCAGTAGCCCCTGGCAGGCCCTGGGCCTAGGGCTAGTGTGGGCGTGGAGTCCCTGCGGCTTGAGTATGTAACTGAACCAAGTAGATGACACAACA